>DATIDV010000001.1:0-18519 GCA_035456105.1 Rhodocyclaceae bacterium
GCCAAGTGCGCTGAGCACTGACACCGACGAGGTCGCCAGCAAACCGAAGCCAACCACGGTGGCGATATTGGCCAGCGCCAGCGATACCAGGGTGCGGTGTTGCTGCGCGGGTGTTGCGCCGTCATCGCTCTGGTCGAAGAACAATGCGTAGTTGGAGCCCAGCGCGACGGTCAGCAGCAGGCCGATCAGGTGCAGGATGCTCAGCATGTGCCCGCTCAATACCAGTCCGGCCATGACCAGCACGACGCTGCCTGCCAGCGGTAGCAATACACGCAGCGTGCGCTGGGCATTGCGCAGCGCGATGGCGATGACCGCAATCACGGCGGCGAGCCCCCAGGCCGCAAGGCGGATAGCTTCATCCAGATAGCCCGAGTAGAGCGTTTCGGCCTGATCACGCAGGTCTATGACGTGCAAGCCTTCGCTCGCGTTGCCCGGCAGGCTCGCGGCAAGCGCTGCACGCAGGCGCGGCGTGTCGAGCCCCTTTTCGTTCTGTGCGGGGGCGCTGAGCGGGATCAGTAGCGTGTAGCCGCTGGACTTGCGTGCCAGCATCGCATCGAGTGCCAGTGCGCTGGCCGTGCCATCCAGATCGGCGCGGCTCAGTGGCTTGCGTATTTTTGCGGCCTGCACGTCGTCGACGAAGCCTTGCAGTTTCTCCGCACGCAAGGGCAGATCGACCAGGGCCGTCTGCAGATTGGCGCGCAGCGCGGTCGCATCGGGCAGAGCCGCCTGACGTGCCTGCTGCGTGGCGAGGCTGGGAAGCATGTGGGCGGGTGAATCGAAACCTGCCAGCACGCCGTCATCGACGAGTTTGCGCAGCGGCGTTTCGAGTTTCTCGGCAGCTTGCAGTGCGGCTTGTTCGTCAGCTGCGTTGAACGCCAGCAGGTAGCGCGAGTCCGGCGCGCCGAGTTCCGCGCGCAGCGTTGCATCGAGCTGCTGATCGGCGACCGGTACCGGATTGAGTGCCGAGATGTCGTGGTTCCAGATATGTGCATGTTGCACGCACAGGAACAAGGTGGCGGCAGCGATTAGCCCCCAGGCGATGACGCGGCCACGTGCCAGCCAATGCGCTGCACTGGCGAGGCGTGCGCCGATCGGTTCGATGTCGCGCATGTTCACCGACTTCGGCATGAGCGAAGGCAGCACATAGCGCGTCACCAGCACGGCGGCGAGCAGGCCGCTCATGGAATACAGGCCGAGCTGGGCGAGGCCCGGGAAGCCCGACACCAGCATGGCGCCGAATCCGCATATGGAAGTGGCTACACCGATCAGCACGGTGCGCCAGAACCTGCCTTCCCAGCCGCGTGGTGCTGCGCCAGCATTGTTCTGACCAGATTGCACGAACAGGTAGATCGAATAATCCACGGCCTCGCCGATCAGTGTGGCGCCGAAACCCAGCGTGAGGCCATGTACCGAACCGAAGCCGAGGCTCACCGCGGTGATGCCCACCAGGGCGCCGCTGAGTACCGGCATCAGGCCGAGGATGAGCAATCTTGCGGAGCGGTACACCGCCAGCAAGAGACCGATGACGAAGATCGTCGACAAACCGGCGAGCAGTCGCGCATCGGACTTGATCGCGTCGCGAGAATGCACGGAGAACACACCGGCGCCGGTCAGCACCACGCGCATGTCGGCCTGACTGCGTACGGCGTTGAAGGCACTGTGCACCTCGGCGATGGTGGCGGCCTGCGCGTCGGTGTCGGAGCCGGCGGCGCTGGTCTGCAGCAGGAGCAGGGCGCGCGAGTCGTCGCGAGCGACCCACACGTCATCGGCAACGCGCGGGCCGCCACCTTGCTTGAAATTGTCGATGAGCTCGAGGGTTTCGCCGGTCGGGTCCTTGGCGAGCAGATTCTTGAGCATCATGCCGGCGCTGCCCGACAGGCTGTCGAGCGAATTGCCGATGGATTCGCGCAGGCCGTCGGCGGAGAAGCGCTCAGGCGTGACCACCGGGCTCAGCAGGTAACGGTTGTCGAAGTAAAAAGCGCGGTCGCGTGCCAGCGTGGCGCTCTCGCCGTTCTGGACGCCGATGAAACGCGGAGACTGGCGCAGCTTTGCCGCCAGTTCGCGCGATGCCCCATGGCGTGCGGTGGCGTCACCGCCTTCGATGCCGACAATCATCAGGCGCGCGATGGTGCCGTCGCGCAATTGCTCGACGAGCACGCGTTGCTCGGCATCGGGATTGCTCGGCAGGAAGGCCGACATGTCGGCGACGAAATGCGTGCGCAGGATCACGCCGACGCACAGCGCCAGGGCGATCAACCAGACCAGCAGGGGCAGCTTGCCGGACAGCGCGCGACGTAGTGCGCTCATGGCGCGACGACTTTCGAGATCGTCATGATGGAGCGGTCGCCGTCGCTCTGTTCGATATCGATCTGGCGAACTTCGCCGCGCACGCCATCGATACGGATCTTGGCGACGAAACCGCCGGGGGTGATTGGGGTGAGCACTAGAGCCCAGCGTGCGGGCGCGCCATCCAGCGCTACCTTCCAGACGCGCTCCAGCGCGCGCTGGTCACCGGCCAGCGTGGCGCGGATGCTTTCGACGAAGGCGGAAATTTCCGGGCGCTCCTGCAATGACACCTTCATGGAGCGCTTGCCACGCTCCAGCGTCAGTTCGTCACCCTTGAGGATCAATGCTTCGGCGCGCGGCTTGAGCGTGCGCTTTTCCAGCTGGTCGGGGGCCGTGAAACTCAGCTCGCCGGAGGATTCGACGGGCTTGTCGAGCATGCCGATGAATTTCTGCTCGACGAAGGTTGCGCGGCCAGCCGGGGTTTCGGCCAGCAGCTTCATCAGGTCGGGCACCTGCCACGACGCGGCCGAGGCAGGCAGCTGCGGCAGCAGACTGATTGCAACAAGGAACAGCACGTGGCGCAGCGGATTTTTCATGATTTCCGTTCAGGGGCAGGGCGGGTCTTGGTCTGGACAGAAGAAGCCGTGCGGGCGTTCCAGAACTCGAAGAAATTGAACCAGTTGTAAGGCGCCTCATGACAAAAGCGCGTCAGGAGATCTGCGTAATTGCGGCGCGCCTCTTCCATGACGGCTTCCTTCTCGGCGGGCGGGTAATCCGTAAAGTCGGCCAGCTGCTCGAAATGTACGTCGTAGCGATTGCCGCCGCGATACAGGCTGACCATGAAGAACACCGGCACGCGCAGCAGCGCAGCCATGCGGAAGGCGCTGATCGGCAAGGGCGCCTCCGTCCCGAGCACGGGCGTCAGGCGCATTTCGCTCTTACCGAAACTGCGGTCGGCGAGGATGCCGACGATCTCGCCGGCGGCGAGGCGTTCCTGTACCTGCAGCATGGAATCGAAGCGTCCCAGCGGCAGGATCTCGCGCGCCGCAGCCGGGTTGATGTCAGCCAGCATCTGCGAGATCTGGCGCGCATTTTCTTCGTACATGGCCATCGTGATGCGGCGCTCGGACAGATTGCGTGCTGCCGCACGCAGGGCGTCGAAGCTGCCCATGTGTGCGCCGAACAGCAGCAGGCCTCCATGCTGGTCGTTCATCGTGTGCATGGCCTCTTCACCGTGCATGCGGATGTCGAACAGATTGCCCTGGTCGTTGAGAATGAAGACGCGGTCATGCACCGTGATCGAGAAGCACAGGAAGTGGCGGAACACCTGCCACAGGCTGGCCTTGCGACCGAACACGCGGCTCAGGTAATCACGCGAGGCGCGACGTGCCTCGGGCGCGGCGCAGACGAAATAGACGGCGATCAGCCACAGGATGGGGCGCGTCGGCCAGCGTCCCAGCGTCAATGACAAACGGATCATCAGGCGTACTGCCCACAGCGAGCCGCGCTCGCTGCGAGTGGTCCAGTGCTGTGCGTCTTGTCCGTCCGGCTTCGCGGTGGCGGGCGGTTGTGAGGCGTCGGGCTTGTCGTGAGGGCTCATGCTGGCTCGGCGCGCAGGTTGAAACGGCCTGAGGCCAGTTTGCGAGTTGTGTTTTCGCAAGCAGTGCTCTCGATATCGAAGCGCACGCTGTCAGCGCTCACGTCGAACGCCACCGCCAAAACTTCGCCCGGCAAGGCCGGGCTGAGGAATTTGGCCTGCGCGACCGCGCTGACCTGACGCCCCGTGGCTTGCGTAATCGCGCGTATGGCGAGGTCGATGAGCAAGGCGCCGGGCACGATGGGACGCCCCGGAAAGTGCCCTGCAAAAGCCGGGTGGTCGGCCGCTACGCACAGCTCGACGCGCTGGCTCATGCGCGCTTTCCCGGGGTGTCGCCAGCCAGCGCCTGCATGGCGGCGTGCGTCAGCTTGCCGGTGTTGTTGCGCGGCAATTCGGCGACGAAGACCAGCGGGCGCGGAATGAATACCGGATCGATGCGCTGGCGCAAGACGTCGAGCACATCGGCGGGCTTGAGGCCGGGGGCGACGACGAAGGCGCCGAGGCGCGCGACGCTGCCGGGCTCTTCGTCAGCGGGTTGATGGAAGACGCCGTCGACCACGCCTTCGATGCTGTTGAGCACGTTGTTGAGATAGGCCAGCGAGGTGCGCTTGCCGGCGATATTGATCATGTCGCTGAGGCGGCCTTGCAGGATGAAACGCGACAGTCCGCTGTCCGTCGGCGGGCGATGCTCGATCACGTCGCCGAGCGCCACTGCCTGCTCGATATGACCGCCCTGCGCCCAGGTGCGCCCGTCGCTATCGCGCAGCGAGATCTCCTTGAAGCACTGCCACTCGTTCGTCATGACGGTGCGGCGCGTGGCGATCTGGCCGGTTTCGGTGGAGCCGTAGATCTCTCCGAGGATGGTGCCCATGGCCTGTTCCGCCTGCGCGGCGAGCTCCTGCGACAGGGGCGCCGTGGCACAGATGATGAGGTCTATCTGTGGCAACGCCACGCCTGCTTCGAGCAGGGTGCGCAGATGGAAAGGCGCGGTGACCAGGCAGCGCGGGCGAGGCATGGCGGCCAGCGATGCCGCCACATCTGCCGGGAAGAACGGGCGCTCCGGCCTCAACATCCCACCACCGAGCAGGGGGAGCAGCACACTCGATTCGAAGCCGAACATATGCTGTGCGGGTACCGTGCCGAGCACACTGCATGGGCCGGGTGTCCAGGCCCAATGCGCGTCGGCGGCGGCGAGGACGTTCGCCACCAGCTTGCCCCAGGTCTTGTCATGCGGCTGCGGCACGCCGGTCGAGCCCGATGTATAGAGCCGCGCGACGATACGTTCGACCGGAATTTGCGGCATGTCCTGCACGAGCGGTGCATCTTCCGGCGCGCGTGCTACGCGCAGCTCAGGCAGCCCGCCTGCATCGCAACCAGGATCAGTGAGGGCCAGCAATTGCGGAAACTCGGCGTGCAATCTGGCATAGGTCTCGGCAGAGACGGCATTCGGCAGCAGGGTGATCGTGCCGCGCAAGGTCGCGGCGAAAAAGCCGAGTGCGAACAGGTAGCGGTCGCTGCACAGATTGATGACGTAGCCGTGATCTGGCAGTTGTGCGGCGAGCGCACGAACGTCCCGCACCAGGGCCGCCAGGGTGACGGGCTGGCCGGCATGCCAGGCCACAGTGGCGTTCCAGTCCGAGCGTGGCAGGAGTGGGAGCGAAGTCATGATGCGAACTGATGCATGTCGGAAGGGAGAGTGAAGGTTTCGGTCATGCGCGGTGATCGCCGTAGGCTGCGACCGAACGTATTGTCTCGGCGATGCCGGAGCGCTCGGCCTTGGGGATGACCCATAGCCGCACGAGGTATTCGACGACGAACATGGCTCCGATCAGGGGAAGGTTGAGCACATTGGCAAACCATGACCATGCGGCGATGTGGCCGCTGAGGAATAGCGCGGCACTGAGCAGCACGCAGACACAGAAGAAAGTGGTCCACGCCCATGTGATTTGCCGCGTGTAGCGTTCGACGCGCGGTGTCATGTGACTCCGTGCGAGTCGGGCCAGCTTCGTGCAAAGTGCTTCGCGGCCGGCTCGCAATGTCAGGCCGAAGATGCAGGCGGCGAACAGATTGCAGGAAAGATCCTGCAGGAAGTACACCCAGATGATCTTGTCGATGAGCTGCGGCGTAAAGAAGCAGAGCAACGCAAAGACGCTGGCCACGGCGGCCAGCACCGGTCCGCGTGCTCGTGTTTGCCAGCTCCACACGGCGAGCATCATGGCCAGCGGTACGAAACCGGTCATGACGACCAGTGAGTTGGGATTCGTGGCCGTGGCGGCTTCGTGCGCCATCCACAGATAGGCGATGCCGAATGTGCTGAACAGCGCGATGCGCAGTGCCGTGCGCACGATGGGAGCTGCGGCTACTTGCTGCGGTGCTGGGCGATATGGGCCGCCAGCGTACGCAGCGAGGTGAAGATGTGCGTGTTGTCCTGATTGTCGGCGCGTAGTTGCACGCCGTAACGCTTGGACACCACAAGCGAGATTTCGAGAACGTCGATCGAGTCGAGACCAAGGCCGTCGCCAAACAGCGGGGCTTCCGCGTCAACGCTCTCGGCAGGCGTTTCAAGGTTGAGTGCTTCGACGATGACTTGCGCTATTTCGCGCTCGAATGCGATGGAATCTTGGTTCGTGGACATTTTTTACGGGCCTGTCATGGCAGTGCTGGCAGTGTAGGGATTTGCGCCCATTCAAGATGCTTGCGTGGGCAGGGCTGCCGCGTATGTGCAGAGGGCGGGCATGGCTTGCCATCTTGCCAGCCACGCTACAAACGCGCGGCGAATTATATCAGAGCGCTGCGATGCGCCCGGGCAGTCCGAGGTGGCGTTTCAGGGGGAATGCAACAAGCGTCACGAGTACGGCGAGTACGATGCCGCCCAGTGCGTCCAGCGCTACGTGCTGCTTGGTCGCCAGCGTCGAATGGATGATGCCCAGGCACCACAACGCGCTGATGATGCGTGGGCTGATGCCGGTACGCATCACGCGCAATTGCCGATCAAGCCAGATGGCAGAAAACAGGGCCGAGGCGACATGCATCGATGGGCAGGCATTGCCGGCCGCATCGATGTGCTGCAGGAAGGCAAAGCCCGGGTAGCTGCTCCAGTCGATGTCGGGCCGCGCGATGGCCGTGGGCCACAGGTAGAAACAGCCGAGACCGATCAGGCATAGCGCCAGGACGGCAAAGCCGTAGCCGATCAAGCCCCTGCGAGAACCGAAAAGAAGGACTGGAAAGCCGACATAAAGCCACAGGGACACGTACAGCAGCAGGGCCCCGGGCTGGAACGGAATGGCGCGGTCAAGTGCCGTGAGTGGCATCACGGTCACGGCAAAGGACGGGTTCTTCAGCAGCCACAGGTAGATGATGAAGAACACCGTGAGGAACACGGACAGGCCGACGACCTTGAGTATCGGCGCGACCTTCATGCGAGGCCAAAGCTCGTTGCGCCAGAGATTGTCGGACCTGCCAATGCTGATCGGTGGATTGAGTGCGTCTTCGGAGGGCACGGCGCGTCCGGGTGGGCAGGGGAGTTGCGATTATGCCTTGCCGGGCAATTTCTTTGCGAAGACTCTGTGGCTGATCATGCCGGGGATTGAGGCCTTCGCTAGAATCAGGCCAACGCCTCCGTTTTCAAACCCACTACGCAGCGACAGGAATCTATGCCCGAAAACAAACAAGCCTTGCTGGCCGAAGTAAAGCAGGTGCGTGCCGAGGCAGACTGCCTGGCCGACGAAGCGCGCATCGAGCAGGCGCTCGACGAAATGGCAGCGGCGATCACCGCGCGTCTGGGGGATGCCGACCCGCTGGTCTACACCATCATGAATGGCGGCCTGGTGCTTGCCGGCAAGATCTTGCCGAAGCTCAATTTCCCGCTCGAAGTGGCCTATCTGCATGCCACACGTTACGGTCATGCCCTCAACGGCACCATGCTCGACTGGCGCGTGCGCCCGACGCAGGATCTGCGCGGTCGTAGCGTGCTGGTGCTCGACGACATCCTTGATGAGGGTTACACGCTGTTGGCGGTCATGGAGCACCTGCGCAATGAAGGCGCGGCTGAGGTGCTGTCAGCGGTGCTGGTCGACAAGCAACATGATCGTAAGGCCCGGCCCGGCATGCGCCCGGACTTTTGCGGGATAGATCTGCCGGACCGTTTCCTGTTCGGCTGCGGTATGGATTACAAGGGCTACTGGCGCAACACGCCGGCGATTTACGCGCTCAAGGGCAGCTAAGAGCTTGGGTAGGGCCTACTCCGCGAGCAATTGCGCGATCTGCCAGGCCTCGAGATCCTCGTCGTATTTCTTTTTCAGGCGGTAGTAAATCGTCCACACGCAGGCATCACCGCACTCGTTGTTGCAGCAATCGAATACATCGGGCTCGCGTGGCGGGATCGGCGGCGCGTTGCCTGGCGTGGCTGTAGGCGCTACGGGAACCGGGGTTGGCAGTGGCGTAACGGCGGGAGTGGGCGCAGGGCTGGGATCTGACATGAACGCATTCTACAAGCAGTGCTCTGCACTATATTCGGGTGAAAAAGCATGATGAAAGTAGTGAAGCAGGGGTTTGTGATGTTGGTGCTGAGCATTGCTGCAAGCGGCAACCCTGCCGTCGCGGCGAAGCAGGAGCCGTTGTTGCCGCTATTGCCGACCGACATTCCTGCTGTATGTGGTTGCAGTTTCGTGCGCTACAAGAGCACAGGTGAGGCGCCACTGATGCACTGGGCGAGTGACGGCAGGCAGCAGGCTGTGGTGCGTACCGAGGGTCAGCGCCACGTGCTGGAGTTGCGTCAGGAAAAACACATGCCGGAGCGCGCAGGCCCCCCGCAAGCGAACGACAGGCTGGTGCTGTTCGTGGCAAACGGTGACTGGCAGATCCAGATGCTTGGTAATGCGATGGCGGGTTGCCCGGCCAAGACACAGTGCACAGCCCACTACCAGGGCCGTTTGCTGGTGCAGCAGGGCGGTGGTGCGCGGACCGAAATCCCCGTTGAAGGCACTTGCGCCTGTCCGAAGTAGCGCCTGCGAAGTGCTGCGCTGTGTGTGGAGCCCACGCCGCGCCGATGTAGAATCCCGCGGCGCCCTGTTGCAGGCGTGCATTCAACCACTCAACTGATTCAAGGGCTTCTCAAGTGCAAATCGTTTGTCTCGACATGGAAGGCGTGCTCGTTCCGGAAATCTGGATCGAGTTTGCGCAGCGTACCGGCATCCCCGAACTGCGCCGCACCACGCGCGACGAGCCGAACTACGACACCTTGATGAAGTACCGCCTGGACATTCTCAAGCAGCACAAGCTGGGCTTGCCGGACATCCAGGCCGTCATCGCGCAGATGGGGCCGATGGAAGGCTGCAAGGACTTTCTCGACAGCCTGCGTGAGAGCTATCAAGTCGTCATCCTGTCCGATACCTTCTACGAATTCGCCAAGCCGCTGATGGTGCAGATGGGCCAGCCCACGTTGTTCTGTCACCGCCTTGAGGCGGATGCAAATGGCATGCTGGTGAACTACCACCTGCGCATGCCCGACCAGAAGCGCGCTGCCGTGAAGGCTTTCAAGGAACTCAATTTCAAGGTCATTGCCGCAGGTGACTCGTACAACGACACCAGTATGCTGGGCGAGGCGCATGCCGGCATCCTCATGCATCCACCGGAGAACGTTGTGCGCGAGTTTCCGCAGTATCCGGTGACGCGCTCCTATGCCGAACTGCGTGCCGAGATCGACAAGGCCTCGGCAAGAATCTGAGCTTGCAGGCCTGAGGGAGCTGCACCATGCCGCACATCAATATCGAGTACACCGCTAATCTCGCCGAGGCCTTTGACCCTGTCGAGGCTTTGCGGGCAGCCAATGCGGCTGTCGTCGACAGTGGATTGTTCGACGAGGAGTTGAGCGTCAAGAGCCGTGCGGTGTTGCTGCAGCATTTTCGCGTTGGTAACTTCGACGACAGCGAGGCCTTCGTGCATGCACGCATTCACTTGATGGAAGGCCGCAGTGTCGAGCAGCGAAAGCAGCTCGGCGCAGCCGTTGTCGCAGCGATCCGCACAGCGGTCAGGCCGACACAGGGTTTGCGCGTGCAGATCACTGCCGAGCTCAACGAGATGCTGGCCGAGACCTACCAGAAGATCGTCGTCGACTGAGACTTGTACCCATAACAACAAGAAAGCACGCAATGCACGACCAGCGCTTCTACACACTCACCATTTCCTGTCCTGACCGCGTCGGCATCGTCGCGCGCGTGTCGACCTTCATCGCCGAGCATGGTGGCTGGATTCTCGAAACCAATCTGCATGCTGATCGCGATTCCGATCGCTACTTCATGCGTCTCGAGATCAAGGCGGATTCGTTGCCTTTCCACCTTGCCGAATTCCGCAGCCGCTTTGCACCGCTGGCGACCGAGCTGCTGATGGAATGGAAAATCTCCGACAGTGCCATCAAGAAGCGCGTCGTGCTGCTAGTCAGCAAGCAGGAGCATTGCCTCTACGACCTGTTGTCACGCTGGCAGAGCAAGGAGCTCGACATCGAGATTCCCTGCATCATCTCCAACCACGAATCACTGCGCAGCTTTGTCGAATGGCACGGCATTCCGTTCCATTACGTGCCGGTCACGCCGGACAACAAGCTGCAGGCCTATGCCGAAATCGGGGGTATCTATGACGAGGTGCGGGGCGACTGCATGGTGCTGGCGCGCTACATGCAGATCCTGTCGCCGGATCTGTGTGCGAAATATCCCGGCAGCATTCTCAATATCCACCACAGCTTCCTGCCGAGCTTCGTTGGCGCCAAGCCCTATCATCAGGCCTACGAGCGCGGCGTGAAGCTCATCGGGGCGACCTGCCACTACGTCACGGCTGATCTGGATCAGGGGCCCATCATTGATCAGGACGTCATCCGCGTGGATCACTCCGACTCGGTGGAAGACATGGTGCGTTACGGCCGCGACATCGAGAAGGCTGTGCTGGCGCGTGGCCTGCGCTATCACCTCGAAGATCGTGTGCTGCTCAATGGCAACCGGACTGTCGTGTTTCGCTGATCACACAGTGGCCGGACATGAAAAAGGCGCCCACGGGCGCCTTTTTCATGCGTGGAGGGGGATTACTTCCTGGGTGCCGCCAGACGCATGCCGAGCAGGACAATAATGAAAGTCACCGCGTAGAACAGCATGTGCATGCCGGTTGGTTGCGGGTCATAGCCAGCGAGTGCGTGCAGCACGGTGCCGAGAGCAGAATTGCCGGGCAGGATGCCGGACACGTCCCACAACGGGTCGACCAGCGTTGGCAAGACGTCGGCTTGGGTCAACAGGCGCGCAGCTTGTCCGGCCATGCCGGCCGCGAGCAGCAGGATCAGCAGGGCGGTGGCCTGGAAGAACCAGCGCAGAGGGATGCGCAGCAGACCAAAGTAGAGTGCCGTGCCGACTGCCGTGCCAGCCAGGATGCCGAGCGCGCCGCCAAGCAGCATGCCGCCCATGCTGGTATCGCCCTGGGCGATCAGGCCATACAGGAACAGCACGACTTCCGATCCTTCACGAAGTACGGCCAGGCCGATCACTGTTAGCAGCACAGCCACTGACTCCGAACCTGAGCCGACTGACTTGCCGACGGCACTCGCTTGTGCGGCGAGCTCCTTGCCGTGGCGTGCCATCCAGATGTTGTGCCAGCCAAGCATGACAACGGCAAGGCCGAGGATGCCGGCATTGAAGAGCTCCTGCCCCATACCTTCGGCCAAACCCGAAATGCCGCTCGCAAAAGCGGCAACGAGACAGGAGCCGCCAAGGCCGAGCGCGATGCCGCCAGCGATCCAGAACCCGCGATTGCGTACGCCGCGTGTGGCGGCAGCGATGATGCCGATGATGAGCGCGGCCTCAAGGACTTCGCGGAAAAGGATGATGGCAGTGCCGAGCATGAATGACTTTCTGTTGTTCTATGAGACGCAGTTGGCGAGTGTTTTTACTCTGCGATCAGCACGCCTTGCGCAGTGGCTTCGTTGAATTCGCCGACGAAGGAATAGCGGCCCGGCTTGAGCGGACCCACGATGACCACGCCCTTGCTCTTGCCCGGAATGACCTTCTCGGCGCGCAGGCCGGTGCTTTCGAATTCTTCGGGCGTTGCGTCGCGGTTGTCGATGACGATGCGGATTTTCTGGTTAGCCGGCACACGGATCTCGGCGGGCTCGAACTTGTGGTTTTCGATGACCAGCTTGATGTCCGCATCAGCCAGCGCCACAGGAGCGGTCAGGCCAGCGACGAGCGCGGTGAGGACGATTGCTGCTGCAGACAGGGCGGTGCGGCGGAGACGTGAGGTGAGCATGGAAAATCCTTTGAAAAGTTTTCGCATAATAATGCGAACAATTCTCATTGGCAAATTTGAGGGATTCGCAATGTTCAAAGGGGGCGCGAGCGCACCCAGCGTGACTAAAACGCTCAACTACACGCGAATGAGGTCGGGCCGATCCGTGATGAAACTGTCCACGCCCCAGCTGCGAAGCAGGCGGGCGTGTTGCGGGTCGTTCTCGGTGTAGACCACCAGCCGCATGCCGGTCGCCTTGATGGCTTGTGCCTGCGATTCGGTGAGGTGCGCGCAGTTGGCGTGGATCGAGACCACGTCCAGCGCATGGCAATGGGTCTTCCAGTCTTCGGGAATGCGATCGACCAGCCAGCCGCGCGGCAGTTGTGGTGCGGCTTGCGCGGCAGCGAGCAGGGCGGTGGCCGAGAAGGAGGACAACAGAGGCGGCAAGGCGCCGGGGTCGCGGCCCTGCATGGCCAATTGCGCCACGGCGGCGCCAGTGGCGCGCTCGTAACCTGCGGCTGGCTTGATCTCCACGTTGGCGGCCAGATCAAGCGCGCGGCAGCGCTCCAGTGCCTGAGCGAAGCGCGGGATCGGTTCACCCTCGAAGGACTTGTGATGATGACCGCCCGCATCCAGCGTCCACAGCGAAGTGTCGCTGTAGTCCATCAGCGGGCCACTGCCATTGGTGGTGCGATCCAGTGTTTCGTCATGGATCAGAATGGCCGTGCCGTCACGGGTCAGCATCACATCAAACTCGACGCCGAGACAGCCAACGGCCTTGCTGACACGCAGCCCGGCCAGCGTGTTCTCGGGCGCCAGCGCACCGCCGCAGCGGTGCGCCATGACTGCGGGCCAGGGCCATTCCGGCAGCAGGTGCATTACATGCGTCCGCTGCGAATACGCGCCACGGCGTCGTCCAGAGCTTGTTTGGCTGGCTTGCGGTCAGCCCAGATATTGTCCATTTCCTCGCCAAGCACGCGCCGCACGCCCGGTGCATGGGCGAGGCGGCTGGCCGCGGAAGCGTCTGTGGTTGGCTTGTTGGTCAGCTCTGCGATGCCGATGCGGTTTGCCTGCAGTGGTTCTTCAAGCAGTTTCGACTCCGTCGCAATCAGCAGACCCGCCTGATTGAGAGGAAGGTAGCCCGCATTAACCTGCCATTCGACCTGACTTTCAGGCGTCAGCCAGAAACTGACGAATTGCGTGATCGCCTTGTATTCCGCAGCTGTGCGGCCAGCGGCTACCCACATTGAGGGGCCGTCTGCCAGCGTGTTCTGTGGGGCGCCGTAGGCGCCGTCATGGTACGGGAAGGGGGATACGACAATGTCGAATTTCGCCTGACGACGGAGTGTCGGGAGGGCTGACGAGGGCGCGGTGAGGGTCGCACAGTCACCTTTTGCAAATACGCTTTCGGCGTCCTTGCCTTGACCGAAGAAATGCAGGTACTTGGCGCGTACCCAGCTATTCATGAAGGCCAGGTGTTTGACCTGCATGAGGCCATTGACGGCAATTTCCGGATTCTTGCCCACGGCGTACGGCTGGTTATGCCAGGCGCTGACGTTTTCGATGAAGGTCGATACGGGTTCCGAGGTGGTGTAGGGGCAGGCATAGCCAAAGGCACGTATCTTGCCCAGCGCTTCCTGCCAGCCCAACCAGGTCTTAGGCAGATTGTCGGGATCAAGGCCCGCGTTAACCAGTTGCTGCTTGTTGGCATACATCACCGGCGTGCCAAGACCGACCGGCAAGGCGAGCAGGCGGCCTTTTGCGTCGAGTGAGGTCGGGCTCATCATGCGCGGCACATTGAGGGGGCGGGCCGGCAGCTTGGCCGTGGCGACGATTTCGGACAGTGGCTTGATGCTGTTGTGGCGAGCCAGCAATTGCGTTTCCGAGTCGCTACCCAAGATCATCAGATCGGGCTTGCCCTGGTTCCAAGCCTTGTCGCTGACGGTGATGTGTACGCCCTTGGTGGTCGAGTTGAAGCGTTCAACCAGCTTGGTCAGCTGTTCGCCCTTGTCAGCTCCCAATTCGTGCACCAGTTCAAGTTCCACCGGTTCGGCGGCCTGTGCCGTGGTGGCCAGCGCGAGCAGGGCGCCACTGAAGACCGGAAGCGAGCAGATGCGGGTGATTCGATGCAGATGTGAAGCGAATTTTGCAAGGGTGGGCATGGAAGGCCTCGGGGAAGTAGTGACGTTGAAATTATAGGTGTGAGGATCAAGTCGCCCGGGCGGTCGCGCGACGGGCGGAAAGCAGAGCCTGCGGGGAGCGTGCCGGGCCCGGCCAGACGGCATTCTCAAGTTGGCGACGGCAGGTGACGTAATACTGTCAGGTTGTTCATCCCCGTACCTGACATGCGCGCACTATTGCTGCTTCTTTCCCTGCTCATTCTGTTGGCTGGCTGTGACCGACTCGGTATTCCCGACCCGGCCAAGGCGGCGGCCGCACGTGATGAGGAAGGCAAGGCCATTGGCGGGGCCTGTCGTCAGTCGGGCCGGGCGCTGGAGGACTGCTTCACCCTCAATCCGGGCGCCAACAAGTCATCGGTCTTCAACGGCTGGAAAGACATGAACGACTACATGACGCAGAACAAGATCGAGATCGTGAAGCCGGAATTTCCGCCGCCCGGCATGATCAACCCCAAGCCCCACGCAAACAGCTCCGACGATGCGGAGTCCGCGCCGAAAGCCGACGATAGCCAGTCAGCAGCCGCTGACGACGATGCGGTGGACAAGCGCGCCTCTTCCCGGGCCGCAGCACGCAAGCGGCGACTCGAAGCGCGGCAATCCGAGCCGAAATAGTTCGCCACATCTGTGGCTGCGCGGTGCCGGTGGCGCAGCGGCTATACTCGCGCCTCCCGCGAGATCAGGTTTCATCCCTTCATGAGTCTTCAGGCTACCGGCCTCATCATGCATTGCCGAGCCGGCTTCGAGAGTGAAGTCGCGACAGAGGTCGTTGCCCTGTGCGGGCGCCATGGCATCAGCGGCATCGTGCGTACCAAGCCCGATACGGCGCTGGTGCGCTTCACGCTCGATCAGGCGCATGACTGGCTGCCTTTGCTCGAAGCCGTACCTTTCTCCGAGTGGGTTTTCGCGCGCGAGCGCTTTGCGTGGATGGGCAGCATCAAGGATCTGCCCGAGCAGGATCGCGCCGGCTTCATCACCCAGCATCTGGTCGGGCTCTACGCCAGGACGCCGTTGCGCTTCGGCCGCGTGAGCTGTGAGTTCGCGGATACGAACGAGGCCAAGGAAGTGTCCGGCTTTGTGCGCAAATTCGCGCCGCATCTTGAAAAGGCGCTCGGGAAGAAGGGCATGCTGGCCATGAAGGCCGAGGCGCCAACCCTGCACCTGTTCTTCGAGACGTCCGGCGCATGCGATTTCGGTCTGTCGATGCCCGAAGATGCTTCGCCCTGGCCGATGGGTATTGCCCACCTGCGCATGCCGATCGGCGCCCCGAGTCGTTCGACGCTGAAAATGTCTGAAGCTTTCTTTGCCTTGATGAGCGAGAAGGAGCGTGCGTCGACGCTGCGCGCAGGTCTCAAGGCGGTCGATCTGGGCGCCGCGCCCGGCGGCTGGACGCTGCAATTTGCTCAACGTGGCGTAAAAGTCAGTGCCATCGACAACGGCCCGATCGCGGAGAGCGTGCTGGCGACGGGTCTGGTCGAGCATATCCGCGCCGACGGCTTCGTCTGGCGGCCGAAACAGCGCGTGGACTGGATGGTCTGCGACATGGTTGAGCAACCGGCGCGTGTTGCTGAATTGATTGCCGACTGGTTCGTCACCGGGCGTTGCCGCCGCAGCATCTTCAATCTCAAATTGCCGATGAAGAAGCGCTACGCCGAGGTCGAGAAGTGCCGTGCCCTGATCAGTGCACGCCTCGATGACGAGGGCCTCAGCCACGTCATGCGCGCCCGCCATCTTTATCACGACCGCGAAGAAATCACCGTCTATCTGGCACTTCTGTAACCGGGCTCAGGGCTGCGAAACCCCCGTCATCGTGATGTACGGCTATTGCCCGGCCGGTGTAGCGGTTATACTCGCGCGTTGATTTAACGAGATTTGCCGGATTTGAAACCGGATTGCCGATGAGCTTTGCTGAACTTGGATTGATTCCCGAACTGTTGCGCGCCGTTGAAGAGGCTGGCTATACCGAACCCACGCCGATCCAGCGTAATGCCATTCCGGTGGTGCTCGCCGGCGGGGACGTCATGGGCGGCGCACAGACCGGCACCGGCAAGACCGCCAGCTTCACGCTGCCACTGCTGCATCGCCTGTCGCGCCATGCCAGCACGAGCACATCGCCCGCGCGCCACCCTGTGCGCGCCCTGATCCTGACGCCGACGCGCGAACTGGCCATGCAGGTTTTCGAGTCGGTGCGCACCTACAGCAAGTACGTGCCTCTGCGCAGTACCTGCATCTACGGTGGCGTCGACATGAAGGCGCAGATCGCCGAGATGCGCACTGGCATCGAGATCGTCGTTGCCACGCCGGGCCGCCTGCTCGATCACGTCGAACAACGCACTATCCAGCTCGGCCAGGTCGAGTTCCTCGTGCTCGATGAAGCTGACCGCATGCTGGACATGGGCTTCATCCCGGATATCCGCCGCATCATCGGTCTGTTGCCGCAACAGCGTCAGAGCCTGCTGTTCTCGGCGACTTTCTCCGAAGAAATCAAGAAGCTTGCTGACAGCATGCTGAGCAATCCGCAGCTGATCGAAGTCGCGCGCCGCAACATGGTCAGCGAGACCATCAGCCACATCGTGCATCCGGTGTCGACCAGTGTGAAGCGCGAGCTGCTCGCCAAGTTGCTCAACGACGGCACGGCGGACCAGATGCTGGTCTTCGTCAGCACCAAGTTCGGTTGTAGCCGCCTTGCGCGCCACCTTGAAAAGGAAGGCATCTCCGTCGACGCCATCCATGGCGACAAGGGGCAGCAACAGCGCACCGAAGCGCTCGAAAAATTCAAGGCTGGCGAGACGCGCGTGCTGGTAGCGACCGACGTCGCTGCTCGTGGCCTCGACGTCGACGATCTGCCCTGTGTCGTGAATTTCGAACTGCCGCCGAATCCGGAAGATTACATCCACCGCATTGGCCGGACTGGCCGTGCCGGTAAGACCGGTCGCGCGATCTCGCTGGTGGCGCCCGAGGAGCAGCCGCGCCTCAATGCCATCGAGAAGATGATCAAGATCAAGGTGGTTCAGGCGCTGGTGCCGGGCTTCGGGCCGGATACCCGGCCGGAAGAGCTGCCGCGTACGCGTCGTCCGCGACAGGATGGCGAGTCGGGCAGCGCATCACGCTCGGGCGAGCGTCGACCGTCACGTTCCAGTTCCGAATCCGGTATGTCGGAACGCAGCGCATCGCGCCCGGCACGTGGTCGTGCCAACAATATGATCGCGGCCGATGGCTTCGACTTCTCTCGCCCTTACACCTCTTCCGAGACGGCGCCCGAAGCGCCCGTCAATACCAGTGGAGGGGGGCTTGACGGGGGCAGCGTGCCCGCACGCGGCAAGGTTCGCTCGGTCGCGTTCCTGCTTGGTGGGTCTGGCAGGCAGTAGCCCCGGAAACGCCGAAGCCGACGAAAAACGCCGTCCTATGACGGCGTTTTTGTTTTCAATCCCTTTGCCGCCACTCCAGCGGCTTCGGTGTGGAAATTGTGACACCGCGTGCCGTGGCCTAACTGTCAGGGGCCCTCAACAAAAAAACCGCGCATGAGCGCGGTTTTTCTTGTCCTGCAGTCGCGAACCTTGGCGGCTCGCGACCTTGTGACTACTGCATCAGTTCTGGAATGAGCACTTGTTCGGGTCGCCGACCGGGTCGGAACCGAAGGCTGCGACGGTACAAGCGATGCTCTTGCCCACGCCGACGTTCTTGGTGACCCACTTGCCCTTGCGGCCGAAGGCTACCCAGCCCGTGCCCTTCGTGACCGAGCAGGTTTCGCCGAGAGCGGCGCACTTGCTGAAGCCATCAGGGTAGTCACCCGTGCCGGTCAAAACCGGGCCGCTGGCTGCGGAGGAGCTGCTCGACGATGCCTTGCTCGATGAGGAGCTCGAAGCAACGCTGCTGGACGACGAAGCCTTGCTCGACGAGCTGCTTGAAGCCGCTGCACTGGAGGAGCTGCTGGCGGCAACGCTTGACGAACTCGAGGAGCTGCTCGTGCCACAAGCCGCTGCAGTCAGCACTGCACCGTTCTTGCCCACACCTGCGTAGCTGGCCAGCTTGTCCTTCACGCACTGAGGGCTCACCGGCTCGTAAGTGTAGGTCAGGGTCTTCGGGAAGGCCGCCGTAGTGGTCCACGTGTCGGCATTGGCGCCGCCGCCGGAGTCAGTCCAGGTAATGCCATAAGTGGCATTGCTGGCTGCGCTGGTGGTGTTGTTGCCACGCAGA
>DATIDV010000002.1:0-40141 GCA_035456105.1 Rhodocyclaceae bacterium
ATCGAGGTCGGCCTTCACATTGGCGATGAGCTTCTCGTTGGCGACGTAAGACCAGGTCCACAACGACAGGGCGAAAGACAGCAAAACTGCGGCGGCGATGAAGCCGAACAGGCGTGCGCGCTGGCGCGTGCGCGTGGCGAACTGGCGCACCAGATTCTTGTCGGCAAAGATGACCTTGCTGAACAGATCTGAGAGGAAGAAACCAGCGCCCTCATAGATGGTCACTGGCGGGCGCGAGATCTCGCCAGCCTTGAGTGCGAACATTTCGGTGAGGCGTTTGTCGGCCGTGTTAACCGGCGTGCCTTCGCGTACGGCGCTGGAGAAGTAGAAGCCGCGGAAAACCGGTTTGTACTGGAACGGGTTTTCTTCGAACAGCGTGGCGATGAAGGCACGCAAACCGGCGCGCGTGGCTGCGAATTCCAGCGGAAAACTCAGCACGCCAGCGCCGATCTGTCCCTCGCGGCTGACGGCCATGCGGGCCACGGATAGCTCGTTCAGCCCGTCGAGCAATTCCTCGAAATGCTGATCGAATGCAGTCACCGCGTCGGTCTTGCCTTCCGCGTCATACGGCAGGGTGGCACCCCAGGCGCGGGCGCGTTCCTGCACATCGGCATCCTCAAAGAACTCCGAGAAGCCCGACACGAGGTCGACCTTGGTGAACATGACGTATACCGGTGCGAACACGCCAAGCTGCGAGGACAGTTCCTGCACACGCAAGCGCAACTGCTTGGCGAGGTTGATGGCGTATTCGGGCTTGTTCTGCGTCAGCTCGGCAATGCTCGCCGCGATGATGATGCCGTTGATAGGGGCTTTCGGCCGATGCTTGCGCAGCAAGTCGACGAAGGACAGCCACTCGCCACGATCCGCCTCATAAACGGAGTAGCGGCCCGCCGTATCGAGCAGGATGCCTTCGGAGGTAAAGAACCAGTCGCAGTTACGCGTACCGCCCAGGCCGTGGATGACATTGCCGGTGTTGTCGGAGAACGGGAAGCGCAGGCCGGAATTCACGATGGCTGAGCTCTTGCCCGCGGCCGGATTGCCGATCACCAGATACCAGGGCAGCTCGTAGAGTGCGGCCTTGCCGCTGAGTTCGCCGAGCTTGGAGGTCTTGATGGTCTTGACTGCCTCGAGCATGCGACCACGAAGGGCTTCGACTTCGGGTCGCTTGTCGGGCGCGGCCGCCTGCACGGCGCGTTCCGCTTCCGCTTCCATCATGCCCGAGATGGCGGATGAGGCCCGGGCCGCGCGACGGTTGCGCCAGAACCAGACGCTGAACCACAAGAGCGCAGCCAGCGCGATGAGTGCGAAGGCCCAGGCCAGTGGTAGTTGCAGGACGATCGCCACCAGCAGGAGGAAGGCCGAGAGCGCGACGAAGCCCAGTGCGGCGAGCACGCGGGAGTCGGTAAGGAATGTAGTGAGGCGGTTCATCTGGATCAGGACAGGTTGGGTGTTGCTGGGGTGTTGGGAGCGAGGGCTTGCCAAGGGCTGAGGGCAACGACGCTGCGGCTGCGCCGGTCTGACAAGCTGGCCGCCAGAAGCGGTTTTTCGTCAATGGCAATGGCATGCGCAGCGAGAGCGAGAGCGAGCGTGTTGCTGGCGTGGCCGGTGCTGCCCAATGCATTGCCGAGCGCGATGTGATCGGCCACGGGATCGAGTTCGGTGAAGCTGGCGTTCAGAAGCATGGCTGCTTCCGTCAGCCAGGGGCTGCGGTGGTCGCAGTCGGATACGAGACCGGCGACGCTGATGGCTTCCAGCGCGGCGTTCGACAAGGTGGCGCTACTGAGTTCCTGCAGGTGCGTTGCATCGCTGCGTCCGCTCGCATCCACTGGCTTCTGGCGTGCGCCAAACGCGGCTCGGTGCAGGCTGGCGAGAGGCGGCGCTTCGTCGGTGGCCAAGGTGCTGAATAGGGTGGAGGGCGCGGCAAGGAAGACTGCTGCCGCTTCGCCGGGAATCAGGCCGGCCTGATTTGCTGAAGTGAACAGCAGGCCGTTAGCTTCCAGCGCATCAATCTGCGTCTGTGCCGTGAGGCTGTCGCAGGCGACGATCATCAGAATGCTATTGGAATGTACGTCTGTGGAAGCCTTGCAGAATGCGTCGGCAACACGTACGGCGTCTGCCTGTAGCTCCGGGCGTTCCGCGTCGACTCGTACGACGCCAAAAGCAAAGCCACCGCCTTGCATGACCTGCGTGCGGATGTAGGCGGTCAGCATGTCCTCCCAAGCGGGGGGCGCGAATACCTTGGTGACGAGCGGTCGCAGCGCCTTCTCGTGATTCCCCTTCCGGCTTGTGGCACCGTCATCCGGGAGAGGGGGCAGATTGCCAAGCACGTCCAGCGTACGCGCCAGTGGTGCCTGCAGCAGCGCCAGCAGGCGCGCGCCCTCTTCGGCAGAGTGCTCGTCGGCATTGCTGGTAGAGCTCAGCCATTTCTCGACCCATGGCAGGTGCTCTTCGCTGTCGAGTTGCTCGTGACAAACTGCTTTGACAGGCATGCCGTTAGCATTAACAAGGTGTTCGGCGAAGCCGGGCTGGATGCTGCCTTTGCGTATGGCTTGCACGATATCCGGCGCCGATTCGCCTGCTGCGGTATTGATCTCGGCACTGAGAACGGTCAGGCGTAGCGCAAGCTTGCCATCCTTCTCGACGGGGGTCTCCGTGCTTTGGGCGGTTGAGTCTGCCGCAGTTTCGGCAGGGCGCTGGCTACGCGCGCAGAGGGCCTTGCCGACGAACCACACGACGACTGCGGCGAGCGGCACCAGCGCGAACCAGGTGACGATGTCTGCACTCGTGATGTCGCCACCGACTTGCTGGAAATAAATGACTGCGCCGAGCCAGATAAGGCCAACGATGAGCACGGGCACGCCCAGGGCGCCGAGAATCCTGCCGATCATTTTGACAAGAGCCTCAGGGGTTGGTGGTGTTCTGTTGCGAGGCGATGAGAGTGGCGCCGCATGACGTCTTGTCGCCATGGCGGGCTACGGGCTTGCCGTCGATGAGGCAGGTCGGGTCGCCACTCACGATCACGGCCGGGCTGTGACAGCCTTGACGTGAACAGGCCACCTTGTCGCCGATGCGCGCGATGCGTTTGCCTTCGATGTCGCTATTCGGCGCACCTTCTATCACGGTGCCGCCGTGATCCGTCTTGTCACCCATCAGGATGATTGGCTTCGCCATCTTCAACTCCCTCGCCAGCAATTCAATCGCGTTGCTTCGTGGCACGCGTTCTTTGTTTTTTGTGGGTCAGCTGCCTTGTCTGGCTCCCGCCCGACGCAACTCCACATGACCAAAATCCATCATCTTCCAGCGCCCGCCCCAGGTCATGCCTGCGGCTTCTGCTTCCTGCCCGTATAGCTCGTAGCCGCGCATTGCCCATGGGTCGCGCTCCGAGATCACCAGGCGCCCATCACGCAAGAATGCGCAATCCGCCGCCAATCCATACTGGTGGTAGCTCTGGAAGGCTTTTGCGTTCGTCACGCTGCCGCCCATGGCTGCCAACCTGTTCTGCCGATCCGGGCTGCGATAGCCCTCGATCAGCGCCATTTCGTAGCCTTGCTCGCGCATGCGCTGAAACACACGCAACAACTTTTGCTGAAACATCACATCCAGAAGCTGCCAGTCGCGGCTGGCATCGACCAAGGCGGGCCGCTCTGCCAGTACTTCGCGCGTGGTGAAGACCTCCGGCGGTAGTGGTGGCGGTGGAACCAGTTGTTCGCCATCCAGCAAGGCCGTGATGACAGCATCTTTGTTACCACCCGCGTCGGTGTATCCGCCCACATCCACGCGCTGCCTGAAGATCAGGATCACTGCCGCGGGGATCGCCACGATCAGCATCGCCGCCGCCAGCCAGCGCCGGTAAGTGATCATGGTCGTCACCCCGGAGCGGGTGCTTGCCTTCAGTTCCGCCGAGCCGGCAAGCGCACCTTGCCGCAAAAAAGCGATATTTGAATAAAACAACAAAAACGATTTATTTGTTATGTTTGCAATATGATTTTTCAGCCTGTTTCGCAGCTCGGGAAATATAAAAACAGTGCAGATAAGTAATATAACAGCGCCATAAAGCGCAAGAATTATAATTGGCATCTATTTCGCTCAGCTCTCCGTTCGTCCGCTACCGACGGCGTTGCTATTGACATAATGATTCAAATGAAAATATGGACGGCTGGTCGCTTATTTTGTTTTTGATAGGCAGCGGATAATCCGCTGTTTTTATAGGGCTACGTCACGGATCGCGCGGATACTTGCAGATAAGGGCTTTTGGGGCAACTGGCTGTATGGGCATGTTGTTTATTGTTAATATCCGGGTCGAGAATATTGTGGGGTTTTCCAGATCATGTCGTGCTCGTTTTTTAAATCAGTTTTTGTTTTGATTTTTATTGTTTCTGGCGTTTGTGGTTGTGCGTCAAAACCTGTTGATGGTGTTTCCGAAATAACAGCGCCTTTGCCGGAGCCGGTGGGCGGTTTGAATTTTTTCGTTTATGTCAGTGCTGTGCCAACGGAGCCAGCCGACCGCGCAAAATTCGTCTTGCCAGACCCCCTGAAAGTGAATCTGGCAGAAACGGATGCCGACGAGCGCGATATGGCCTCCCGGCTCAGTCCTTTCATGACGGCTTTGCGCGAGCACATTCACTTGCCGTTTCGAAATGCCGGCATCCCTGTGCAGAGTTATGTGGCAGGTGGTCGTTATGCGTGGGATGAGTTGCGTCGTGATCGGCGCAACTATCGTCTGACTGTCTGGACAAACCTTATCCAGGTTGCCGGGCAACCCGATCAGGCCGACCTGTGGTTCGTGCTGCAAAACGAAAATTCCGGCCGTCGCGTATGGACGCGCATCGTGAAGAACGCGTTTGCAACTCCCTTGGCTCAGGGTGACGATGCGGTCAATGGCAAGCGCATCGCAATCGCTGAAGTGCTGGCCAGCGACACCCTGCGGGCCATGCGCAACGACGGCGTCGCGCTGCCGATTCGTTGATTGCTGTCGTTCGCCGCGGTCTGTGTGGCTGCGGCGAATTGTTGGGCCAGTTAGTTGCTTTCGTCCGTGTCGGCGAAACCGAGCAGATCTTCAAAGCGCGCGATGGAACCTTCGTCCTTGAGTACCGTCTTGAGCCAGACATGCAAGGGCATTTCCCCCCAGCTGGCGGCTTTGTCGGCAAGGTAAGCGACGGGGCTGTGCGGCTCGGTACGGCGGAAGAAGTCGGCGACCTGGCGAAGTTGTTGCAGAGCCTGTGAGCGGCTGCGGATCGGCCCGCTTACCCGGCCGGCATCGCGCTCTTCAACTGCCGGTGTGTTTTCACTGGCTTCTTCGAGCAGAGGCTCAGTGGCTTGTAGCGCGGAAGAGGATTCAACCACTCCGTTTTCGCGCGCAACGCGCTGGACGGCGTCTGCATAAGTTTCGAGTGCCGACTTCAGCGGTGTGAACGAGGGGCCGTCGAGCCCGAGGCGGCGATCCGTGGCCTCTGCAAGCGTCTCGATAGCTTGTGCGCAGACCACGCAGTCCTGCAGCAATTGTTCGTGGAAAGTGCGTGGCGTAGCGCGTTGCGCACTCTTGAATTGTTGCAGGGTGACGCGTGGCGTTGCATCGGCGTCCGGCGTGCGCTCCAGCAATTGCTGGTGGGCGCGTGCCATGTCGAGTTCCTGCATGCCGTAGCGTTGCGCGCCGTTTTTTACCAGCGGCAGTTCGCGCGCGAGCTGGACGCAACGCGTGATCAGCCAGCTCAGATTGCCGATGCGTTGCTCCATGTCGCCGTCGTCAGCGAGCGGGTGCAAGCTGTCCCAGAACTCATCGAGCAGGCCGGTGATTAGCGTGAAGCCGTGAGCCATGCCGCTGACGCCGTCAGTCTTGGCGCGGGCCTCGGTGTACCAGGAGGCGAGACGCAGATCCTTGGTTTGTTTGCTCAGCAATGCCTCGGTCATTTGCAGCGCGGCGGGCCAGTCCGCTTCCTTGAGCGTCGTGATCCACTCGCCCTGATCGAGAGACGCGTCATCCGCACGGCGCGCTTCCTGAATGGCATCGAATTCCGACGAGAACGACATGTCGTCGCCAGCGGGTAGCGCTTCCGATACGGGTTTGAGAAGCTGGGAAATGTCGGTGGTCATGGGGAAAGCTCTTGTGGATTGCCAGCAAACAGAGGACGCGTTGCCGCGCATGGCGCGCAGGCAGGGCGGCATCATAGCAACTGCCGATTGGCTACCGATTGGCCAATCGTACGTCATGCTGGTACGCGGCAATCCGCGCGATGGGTGGTTTCCAAACGAAGAGGAGCGGCTGCGGCGCCTTTCCGGATTGCTGATGAATTTAATGAGTTTGTTGTTTAAGACAGATGCATCTGTAGCCAGATGTGGATCGCTCAGATGTCGTCGTGCCGGAAGAATTGTTTGACAACAACCAGGATGGCCGTCGAGGTGAAGATCGCGATCACACTGAGCGCCATGCCGACGCCGGGTGAGCCCTGTGCGAACTGGTTGAAGACGAAAGTGGCGACGGTCGGCATGCCGGTCGGGGCGAGCATGATCGACGCCACAAGTTCGCGTGAGGCCACGGCAAAAACCAGCAGCATCGAGATCAGCAGGTTGGGGGCGATGAGTGGTAGCAGGATGCGCCACAGCACGCGCCCGCTGCCAGCACCGCAGACGCGTGCAGCGGCATCCAGCGACTGACTGATCTGGCGCAGCCCCGCGCCGACGTAACGCACCGGGTAGGGCAACAGCAGGCAGATGTAGGCGAGCAGCAACACGATGGGCGTGTTGTAGATCGGCACCGGCCACCAGCTGCGGTTCCACGCCAGGATCATGCCGACGGCGACGACCATGCCGGGCAGGGCGTTGGGCAGGGCCGACAGGCCGTCGAGCGCGCTGCGTCCGCGCAGGCGTGTGCGCACGCTCACGTAGGCGGTGAGCGCGCCGAGGATGCCGGTGACCAGCGCCGTGACTCCCGCCAGCCAGACGCTATTGAAGAGGGCATCGAGCGCGCCGTTACGATTTTCGAAGACGGCGATGAAGTGCCGCAGGCCGAAGTTGTCCCACGCCAGTCCGCCGGACAGGGTGCGACTCAGCGCGCACACCAGCGTCGCGGCAATCGGGATGCCGGTGGCAAGCAATGCGATCAATGCGAACAAGCCGAAGGCGGGCCAGCGCATACGGCCGAGTTCTGGTGCGGCTTCGTCGCGCTGCTTGCCCGCAACCGTAATGAACGAGCGGCGCGTGACGAGGTGGTGTTGCAGCCAGAAGGCCATCAGCACGAGCGTGACGAGCGCGAGCGAGAGCAGGGCGGCACCGGGCAGGTCAATCGGCCATTCGGCAAATTTCTCTTCGATGCTTGTTACCAACACGAGAAAGCCGCTGCGCTTGCCCAAGGTGGCGGGCGTGCCGTACTCCTCCACCGTCAATGCGAACACCAGCAGCAGGCTGGCGAGCATGCCGGGCAGCGAAAGTGGCAGGGTGATGCGCATGAATGCAGAGAGTGGCGAGGCGCCGCAGACCTTGCCGACATCGGCGAAGCGCTTGCCGATCAGCATCAGCGAGCGTGACAGCGCGAAATACACCAGCGGGAAAAGATGCAGGCTCATCACCAGGACGATGCCGGGAAACGAGAACAACAGGCCTTCGGCGCTGCAGCCGAATAGCTGATGTGCATAGCCGTTGTCCTGCAGGCTCAATACCCAGGCGAAGGCACCGATGTAGGGCGGGATCATGAAGGGGATGAGGAACAGCAGATCCCAGAGCTTTGCGCCGGGCAGACGACGTGTGCCGCGCAGGACGGCGAGCGGGAGTGCCAGCAGCAAGCTGCCCACGGAAACGGACAGTCCGAGCATGACGGTGTTGCCAAGCAGTTGCGTCAAATGCTGCTCGGCCAGCGTGCTCGCAATGGTGGAGAACGGCGCGCGTAGCGATCCTTCAGGCAGATGCGGAAAGATTGCCTGCAGCACGATGAAGCTGATCGGCAGCACCACCACGATCAGCAGTACAGCGATGCACAGGCTCTGGATGAGGCCGACGCCGCGTACTTCTACGCTTTCTGCATTCATTGTTGTCTGACGATTTTTCTTGTTCGATTGCGCATAGCTCCGTCATTCCCGCGAAGGCGAGAATCTAGTGTCGTTGCAGTGCGAAAGCCACTGGATCCCCGCCTGCGCGGGGATGACGATGCGAACGTTTTTGCGTGGAAAATCTTTCGCTCAGGGGGGCTTACTTTCCTGCCATCAGCGCTTTGAACTTCGCCAGCGTCTCCGTGCGCTTGACGCTGTTGTTGTCGTTGTCCTTGATCAGCTTGATGTCATGCCAGCCGGGGCGCTTCGCCGTGACGTCGGTGCGTGCGGGCAAGAGATAGGCCGCTGCGACGAGTTGCTGCCCTTCATCCGACAACACATAGTCGACGAAGCGCTTCGCCGTGTCAGCGTTCTTTGTCGTCTTGAAGATCATCACCGGACGCGCTTCGAGCACCGTGCCCGATGAGGGGTAGATCACCTCGATGGCTTCGCCGTTGGCCTTGGCGTCGAGCGCGATGTAGTCCGCTCCGCCCATCACCGCAGCCTTGGCGCCGCTCATGACCGGGTTGAGCGCCTGTGCATTGGCGCCGGGCACGATCAGGCCATTGGCCTTGAGGTGTTCGAAGGTTTTCCAGCCGTAGCTCGTGTCGGCGATCAGGCTGCTGAGCAGGCCATACGCTGCGCCGGATGAAGCCGGGTCGGGCATGGTCACGGCATTGGCATATTCCGGCTTGGCCAGATCAGCCCAGTCAGCGGGGCGCGGCTTGCCCGATTTCGGATTCCAGATAATGGCCAGCGCAGCCGCGCCTTGTGCGACGAAGTATTCGTCCTTCAGGTCGGTGGGCACGTTCCTGGCGTTCGGTGAGGTGTAGGCCAGCAACTCGCCAGCGGTTTTCATGTCCTCTGTTGCGTCCCAGGAAGCGGAGATCAGTACATCAGCCTGCGGGTTGGATTTCTCTGCCGTGAGGCGCGCCGTGATCTGGCCCGTCGTGGCCTGGAACACATTCACCTTGGCACCGCTTTTCTTCTCGAAACCCTTGGCGAGCGCAGTGGCCAGCGGAGCCGGGCCAGCCGTGTAAACGGTGAGCTGTTGCGCGAGTGCGGTGCCGGTGAACAGGCCAGCCAGCGCGGTCAGCGCCAGGGCAGAAACAAAACGGATCATGGTGATCTCCTTGTAAGTATTCGGACGAAGTTGTGATTTCAGGCAATGGCTGGCGGCAAGCTGTCGTACAGGCGCAAGCGGCTGCGGTCGATGGCGGCCGATACGAACTGACCCGGACTCAAGGCCCGGTCGTGCCAGAACTGCAGAACGGGGGCCGTCGCGTGGCGTCCCCAGCGCGCGGTGACCTCGTAACGATCGCCGCGAAACGCCGCGGAAATGACAAACAGATGTGCGTCCGCCGGACCTGCAGAAACCTTGATGGCTGCGTGTGGCAGCAATAGGCTTGCGGCACGGTCATGCGCCGCTGAGGGGGAATCCAGCTCCAGGTGTTCCTCGCCGCCTTGCAGCGTGAAAGCGCCGCTGTGCGTATGGCCCGCAACGAGATTGCCGGACTTGAGAAAGGCCGCCACCCACGGATCGGCCGGTGCGCGATACACCTCTTCGGGGCTGCCCAGCTGCACGATCTGCCCGTCGCGCATCACCGCGATGCGGTCGGACAGGCTCAGCGCTTCGTGCTGGTCGTGCGTCACATAGATGGCAGTGCTGCCGCATTCGCGCACCAGCGTGGCGATCTCGCGACCGAGCGCGTCGCGCAGGCCGGCATCGAGATTGGAAAGGGGTTCGTCGAAGAGCAGGATCGACGCTTCGTCAACGATGGCGCGTGCAAGCGCCACGCGCTGCTGCTGGCCGCCGGACAACTCGCCGGGGAAGCGATCCGCAAGCGCAGTGAGTGCGGTGCGTTCCAGTGCCAGCTCTACACGCTCCTTGCGTAGAGCAGGATTAACGCCACGTGCTACTAGCGGAAAAGCAATGTTCTCGCGTACCCGCATGTGCGGCCACAACGCGTAGTCCTGGAACACCATGCCGAGCTTGCGGCGTTCGGCAGGCACAAACAGTCGTCGTGCTGTATCGACGACGGTTTCATTGCCGAAGTGGATGCTGCCTGCATCCGGCGTCAGCAGGCCCGCCAGCGCGCGCAGCAGACTTGTCTTGCCACAGCCAGACGGGCCGAGCAGGGCGAGGAATTCGCCCGTAGCAACGTGGAGTTTGATGTTGCGAAGCGCAGGCACGCCACCGAACGACTTGCCCACGCCTTCGATGTCGATGCAACGGCCCGCAAGCTGCGCGGCGGAATCCATGCGAAATCCCCGATTGGCCAAAGTAAAGCCGACGATTTTCGCGCGTGGATGGTTACGGTTTGATTACATGCGGAGGAACCCCCGAGTCCCTGAGTCCCGGCGGCCATCGGGGCCATCGCCGTCTGCTGTGTGAGCGGGCAGGGGCGTTATGTGCGGTGTCGAACTGTGTCGAGCCCCCCGAACTGTGACCATGCAATAGCCAGGCGAGAAGACTGGCGTCCTGTCTTCCACGGCAAGCACACCGTACAACGGGGATTGGCATGTTATCCACACTCGAGAAGACCGAGCCGACCGACAGCATGATGGAGACATCTGTGAGCTCGCTGAAGACGGCTCACGGCGATCTTGGCGCGCCGGTGAGCAAACGCATGACGCTGAAGGTGCTCACCGTGAATGCGCACAAGGGCTTCACGGTGTTCAACCGCCGTTTCATCTTGCCCGAGCTGCGCGATGCGGTGCGCAGCGAGCACGTCGACATCGTTTTCCTGCAGGAAGTCCTCGGCAGCCACGAGCAGCACTCGGCGCGCTTCGCCAATTGGCCTGACCAGCCGCAATACGAATTTCTGGCCGATTCGATCTGGCCGGATTTCGCCTACGGCAAGAACGCGGTCTATCCGCATGGACACCACGGCAATGCGGTGCTGTCCAAATTTCCTATCCTGCATTCCGAGAACCGTGATGTCTCGATTGACACCCACGAGAAGCGCGGCCTGCTGCACTGTGAGATCGCACTGCCAGGGCGCAGCGACAGGCTGCACGTCATCTGCGCGCACCTGGGTCTGCGTGAAGGCCATCGCCTGAGCCAGCTGCTGCTGCTCGAGCGCATGATTCAAACGAAGATCCCGCCAAACGATGCACTCATTGTTGCCGGCGACTTCAATGACTGGCGCATGCATGGTCACAAGCTGATGACGCACAGCTTCAAGCTGCATGAGGTGTTTGCGGGGCGCAACGGCAGACCGGCCCGCACATTCCCGGCGCGCTGGCCGCATCTGCGCCTGGACCGGATCTATGTGCGTCACGCCATCGCGAGCAACGCGCAGGTATTGTCGCGGCGGCCCTGGGCGCATCTCTCCGATCACGCCGCACTCATGACGGAGCTGACCTTATGACCCGAAAATCAGATCTGACGCCGCTGCCACCACCCGCCTGGCGTCCGGGGCACGATATCGAACTGCTGGAGAATGGCGAGGCCTTCTATCCGCGCGTCTTCGAGTCCATCCGCGCCGCTCAGAAAGAGGTGCTGATCGAAACCTTCATCCTCTTCGAGGACCCGGTCGGCATGGCGCTGCATGCAGCAGTCATCGAGGCGGCACGGCGCGGCGTGCATGTCGAAATTACCGTAGATGGTTTTGGCTCGCCCGATCTGTCGCCGGCCTTCATCAAGGCCTTGTCCGAGGCGGGCGTGACGCTGCACATTTTCGATCCGCGTCCGAAGGTCCTCGGGGTCCGGACCAATATGTGGCGCCGTCTGCATCGCAAGCTGATCGTCATTGATCGCGCGCGCGCCTTCGTGGGCGGCATCAATTTCTCCCACGATCACCTGGCCGAGTCGGGTCCGGACGCCAAACAGGACTATGCCGTGGAAGTCACCGGGCCGGTGGTCGAAGACATCTATCTTTTCATGAAATCCGCGATTCGCGGCCAGCCCGCGCCGCGCACACGTCGGCGTCTGCGCAAGCTGCCGATCCCGCAGGACGACACCTGTTCGGTGATGTTCGTCACGCGCGACAACGACAATCGTCCGACCGATATCGAACAGCAATACCGCCTGGCCGTGCGCTCGGCAAAGCACGAGGTAGTGATTGCTAACGCCTACTTCTTTCCGGGCTTTCGCATGCTGCGCGAGCTGCGACTGGCTGCGCGCCGTGGCGTGGCGGTGAAGCTGATCATGCAGGGGCAGCCGGATACGCCGATGGCACGCTGGGCACCGCGCATGATCTACGAATATCTGCTCAAGGTTGGCGTGGAGATTCACGAATACTGCGAGCGCCCGCTACACGGCAAGGTCGCCGTCGTCGACTCGCGCTGGGCCACGGTGGGCTCCAGCAATCTTGATCCCCTGAGCCTGTCGTTCAATCTTGAATCGAACGTGTTCATCAGCGACGAGAAATTCAATCGCCACCTGCGCGCGCGTCTAGGCGTGCTGATGGAGAACCATTGCCGTCAGTACAAGCTCGAGCATATCGAACGCACGACCTGGCAAACCGTCCAGTCATTCATCGCCTTCCATTTCATGCGCCGCTTTTCGTACCTCGTGAGCTGGGTTCCATTTCATTCACCACGCCTGAAAACGATTCCCCCCAGCGTGCCGGTCGGTTCGTCTGAAGCCGCACCCGGTGTCGCCCCGGCCGCCTCCGCTGCAGCAGAGAGTGGCACCGAAGAGCCTCACCCATGCCGGCGAAACATGAGGACACGCGGAGTCACCGCATGATGAACATGCGCTGCCTCACGCTGCCGACGGTGTGGTTTGCAGACCTGAAGAGTCGCATCGACTGGGCGAGGGTGGGCAAGTGGTTCTCCGTCGTCCTGCTTCTTGCCGCGGGCTACATGATCGTCACGCGTGCCAGGGACGTCGACTGGCAAGCAGTCTGGAGCGTGATACAGAGTTATTCCTGGCTGGAGTTGCTTGCTGCAGGAATGCTGACTGCATGTGGCTTCGCCGTGTACAGCACCTTCGACCTGTTCGGCCGCCATTACACGGGCCACGATTTACAACGCCCGCGCGTGATGCTGATCACCGCCATCAGCTACGCCTTCAACCTCACGCTGGGCTCCATCGTCGGTGCGGCGGGCATACGCCTGCGCCTCTACCAGCAACTCGGCGTCAAGGGTGCGGATGTGGCACGCATCATCGCCATCAGCGTCGGCATCAACTGGTTGGGCTATGCGCTGGTGGCGGGTGTGCTGTTCGCCGCCAATCTCGTCAGCCTGCCTGATGCATGGCACGTCAATCCGGCGACCTTGCCCACCATCGGCTGGGCATTGCTCTCAATCGTGGCGGCTTACATCGGCACCACGGCCTTCAAGGGCGACACGCAGTTCAGCTTGCGCGGCAAGGACCTGTGCGTGCCCAGGCTGGCTGCCGCGCTGGTGCAACTGGCATTGGGCTGTGCCAACTGGTTGATCATGGGCGGTGTGCTGTACTGCCTGATGCGAACCGAGGCGAGCTACCCGCTGACGCTTTCAGTGGTCATGGTCGCCAGCGTCGCCGGCATCATCTCGCGCATTCCGGGAGGTATCGGCATCCTCGAAGCAACGTCGATCGCAATCCTCGCGCCGCAGCTCGGCGAGACGAAAGTGCTGGCCGGCATTCTGGCCTATCGCGCCGTCTATTACCTGTCGCCGCTCGCGCTGGCGACGCTCGGCTTGCTGGCCCTCGAAGCGGCGAATCGAAAACGGCACGGTAAAAAGGGGTACGGCAAAAAAAGGGCGTAGGGAGGCACTCCGCAGGAGGTTCCGCCGGGTCTGGGCCCAAACGTACGCCGCGTGAAACCGCTGTCAGCGGCTGGCAGTCGCTCAAGAAGGGGAGGCGAGGAGGGGACTTCTTGGGAGTGGTCCCGTCGACAGGAATCGAACCTGTATTTGCCGCTTAGGAGGCGGCCGTTCTATCCATTGAACTACGACGAGCGCCTGTAAAAGGCTGCCGCCTGCAATGAGGCGGGACCGGAGTCGGCGCGTATTGTAGCTGCTCGGCCGATGGTTTGCAGGTGCCTATTGGCTCGCAATCGGGAGATGGCACGGTAGGCGCACGATAAATTCCGTGCCGTGACCTGTGCGATTGCGCGCGAAGATCTCGCCTTTGTGTGCGACGACAATCTCGCGGCAGATGGAAAGCCCGAGACCCGTGCCGCCTGCGTTGCTGCGCGTATGGCTGCTCTGGATGAATTTGTTGAACACGCTGTCGAGCTCTTCGGCCGGGATGCCGGGCCCTTCGTCGGCGACGCTCAGTTCGATGCCCTTCGTGGCGGGGCTGCCTGTCGAGGCGGACCGCAGGCTTAGCGTGATGGTGCCGCCTTCCGGCGAAAACTTGATGGCATTCGACAACAGGTTGCGCACCAGTTGTCCGAGGCGGACCGCATCGGCCAGAAGCTGCGCGTTGCTTTCGTGAATGCGGATTTCGGCCTTGATGTGGCGGGCGAGCAGACTGGCCTCGAATTCATGCAGGGCTTCCTGCAATATTCTTTCAAGATTGAGTTGCTGCAGATGCAGGGTCATGCGTCCGGCTTCGAGCTTGGAGAGGTCGAGCAGGTCGTTGAGCAGATGCAACAGGCGCTCGCCGCTTTCGCGGATGCGCTGGAAGTAGGTGGGCAGTTTGTCGGGGGTGAGCTGTTGTGCATCCAGAGCCTTGAGCGCTTTCTCCTCGCCGAGTCGGGCGAAGCTGAGGACGGCATGCATCGGTGTGCGCAATTCATGTGACATATTGGCGAGGAACTGGCTCTTGGCCTCGTTGGCGCGCTCGGCCTCTTCCTTGGCTTCCAGCAGGTGCGTCGTCTGCTCTTCCACCATGCCCTTGAGGCTGTCGCGGTGACGACGCAGTTCGTCCTCGGCGCGCTTGTGGTCGGTGATGTCGGTGAAGATGCCTATCATGCGCAGCGGCAAGCCATCGGCATCGCGCTCGACGACCTGACCGCGATCGAGTATCCACACGTAATCGCCGCTCTTGGCGCGCAGGCGGAATTCACAGATATAGATCGGTGCGCGGCCTGCGAGGTGTACGTCGAGTGCGGCCTGCGAGCCGGCAATGTCGTCGGAGTGGATGCGCCGGGTGCGCTCTGACTCGGACTCGCCGATGTCTTCGTCATCGAAGCCCTGCATGGCTTTCCAGCGTGGCGAGTAGAAGGTCTTGCGCGCGGGAATGTCCCAGTCCCACAGGCCGTCGCCAGCGCCTTCAAGCGCGAACTGCCAGCGTGCTTCAGCGTGACGCAGCGAAGTGATGTCGGTGGTCGTGCCGATGATGACGCGCTGCCCGTCTACGTCGCGGGCAACGACTTTGCGCAGTATTTCCTGACGGAGGCGGCCGTTGGCGGTCACCACGGCGCGTTCGGACTCGTAGATCTGCCCGTCGGCGGCGGCGAGCATTTCGTCTTCATGGGCTTCGAGCTGTTCGGCAAGCGCCGGGTCGAGGATGTCGGCGGCGCGCTTGCCGAACAGTTCCTGTGCGGATAGCCCGGTCGTTTCGGAGTGCGCGCGGTTGGTCACGATGTAGCGGTGCTGCGTGTCTTTGACGAACAGCGGATTGGGCAGCGCGTCGAGCACGGCCTGCAGGAATTCGCGCAGGCGCGTTTGCGCGGCCAGCGCTTCGCGCGCGTCCTTCTCCGCCTGCCGTACGCTGGTGATGTCGAAGAAGCTGCCGATGATGATGGGTTTGTCTGCCTCCGTATGACTGAGCGCCTTGGTGACGACCTGGTAGATTTCTTCGCCCGTGCGCGGATGCACCAGCCGTTCTTCCTTGCGCACGCGGCCGCCTCCCAGCACGACCTCATCCTCTTCCATGATGAGCCGTGCCAGCTCGGGGGTTGTCGCCAGCTCGCTGGCGGTCTTGCCGAGGATGGCCTCGCGGCTGAGCTGACGCTGCTCGCAGTACGCGTCGTTGATCATCATCAGCTTCCCGCGCCGATTCTTGACGAAGATGGGCATCGGGATGGCGTTGATCGAGTCCTGCATGAACCGGTTGGTACGATGCATGCGCTGCAAGCCCCTGAGCGCATCCAGTTTGCGTGCAGTGAGGCTGGCCGTTGCCCAGCAGAGAAGGCAGGCCGTTGCGGCGATGCCTGCGCCCATGCCGTCTGCGAGTACCCACGCGCCTAGCGCGCAGAGACCGGTAGTGGCCAGCGGCAACAGTGTGAGGGCAGGGCTGAGCCACCGCTGCGAGCCGGGGCTGGGGTGCGCAACACGGTTTGGCGGGACGCCATGCGGGTTCATCTGCAAGCTATCGGACCCTGCGGACAGGAACTTGAACAATCATTCAGAATACACCCCGGCCACAGGGCGGGTAGAATTACGCCCTTGCCGGGATGTACGTCAATAGACCCCTCACCCGCCTGGTTCGAGCCTGTTTCAGCTCACCAGCCTTCCTACTTTGCCTGTCACTCCATCATGCCTTTGCTGACCCTCGATAACGCCTGCCTCGCCTTTGGCGACGTAGCCCTGCTTGACCATACCGAGCTGGTGCTCGAACCCGGCGAAAAGGTCTCGCTGATCGGCCGCAACGGCGCGGGAAAATCCAGCCTGATGCGCGCCCTGGCCAGCATGACCAAGCTCGATGACGGCACCGTGTGGCGCCAGCCCAACCTGCGCGTCTCCTACGTCGCGCAGGAGCCGGACTTCCCGCTGGACAAGGATATTTTTGCGACGGTGGCCGACGGTATCGGCGAGGCCGCGCAACTCGTTGCCGACTATCACGCCGCAACGCACGCACTGGCGCTGGGGGACGAGAGCGCCATGGACCGCATGGAAGAGCTGCAGCACAAGATCGATGCCACCAACGGCTGGGCCGTGCATCACAAGGTGGAGCAGGTGCTGGATCGCCTCAAGCTCGATGGCGACGCGCTGGTGTCCAGCCTCTCCGGGGGCGGCGTCAAACGTGTCGCGCTGGCGCGTGCGCTGGCTGCCGAGCCTGATCTGCTGCTGCTCGACGAGCCGACCAACCACCTCGACATCACTGCCATCAGCTGGCTGGAAGAGCTCATCAAGTCGCATCGCGGCGGCGTGGTTGTCATCACCCACGACCGCTCGTTCATGGATGCCGTGTCGACGCGCATCGTCGAGCTCGACCGCGGCAAGCTCATGAGCTTCCCCGGCAGCTTTACGCAGTATCAGATTCGCAAGGCCGAGATGCTGGAAATCGAAGCCAAGATGAACGCGGAATTCGACAAGGTGCTGGCGCAGGAAGAGGTATGGATTCGCAAGGGCGTCGAAGCGCGCCGCACACGTAACGAAGGCCGCGTGCGTCGCCTCGAAGCGCTGCGCCTGCAACGCAGTGCGCGCCGTGATCGCATGGGTCAGGTCAACTTCCAGGTCGACACTGCGGACAAGAGCGGCAAGCTCATCGCCGAGCTGGAAGGCGTCGGCAAGCAGTACGGCGAGCGCTGGGTCATCAAGGACTTCTCCGCGCGTCTGATGCGCGGCGACCGCATCGGTTTCATCGGCCCGAACGGTGCCGGCAAGACGACCTTGCTCAAACTCATCCTCGGCGAAATCGAGCCGGATGCCGGCAGCATCAAGCAGGGCACAAAGCAGGAAATCGCCTACTTCGACCAGTTCCGCACCGCGCTCGATCCGGAAGCGACGCTTGCCGATGTCATCAGCCCAGGTTCGGATTACGTCGAGATCGGCGAGAGCCGCAAGCACGTCATCGGCTATCTCGGCGACTTCCTGTTCTCGCCACAACGTGCGCGCTCGCCAGTCAAATCGCTGTCAGGGGGCGAGCGCAACCGCCTGCTGCTGGCGCGCCTGTTCGCCAAGGCGACCAACATCCTCGTACTCGACGAGCCGACCAATGACCTCGATGTCGAAACACTCGAGCTGCTCGAACAATTGCTATTGGAATATCCGGGCACCGTATTCCTCGTCAGCCATGACCGGACCTTCCTCGACAACGTCGTGACGCAAACCATTGCGGCTGAAGGTGACGGCAAGCAAGGCATCTGGCGCGAATACGCCGGTGGTTATCAGGACTGGCTGCGCGTCACCACGGCTGAGTCCGCTGCCGACAAGGTTGCGCCCAAGCCCGTGGTGAAGGCCGAGCCCGCCAAGCCAGCACAGAAGGCCGCGAAACTCAGTTTCAACGAGAAGCGCGAACTCGACGGCCTGCCGGCGAAAATCAAGGCGCTCGAAGAAGAGCAGGCCAGCCTGCAAACCAAAGTCGCCGATCCGGTTTTCTATCGCGACAGCCCGGCTGAAGTGCCGAAGCTTAATGCGCGTCTGGCCGTGATTGACGAAGAGTTGCTGGCGCTGCTGGAGCGCTGGGAAACGCTCGAAGCCAAGAACGGCTGAGGGGGCTTACCGGGCGCGTAGCCCGGCATGGAGCGAAGCGGAATCCGGGGCCGGTCGTCGATCCACCCCAACCCGGATTTCGAGTCCTGATCAAGTCGCGGGCCGGCACGACTCAATCACCCAGGCAGAAATAAAGCGTTGCGAGTACCAGCGCAGCCACGCAGCCAAACAGCACCTGCCATTGCAGGCGCGCGTTCAGCCCGGAGCGCTGCATCGCCTTGCCAAGCAGCATGCCGAAGAGCAGGGCGAGTGGCCCGGTGACGATGATGCTGGCAAGTGATCCTTGGGGCATTTGCGGGTCGACCATCGTTGGCCCGAAAACCCCGGCGACCAACCCGCTTGCGCCCAATACGAGCGCCCACAAGATGACGCCGGGCGGCGATGGCTCGCCGGCTACATTCTCGTTGTCGCGATCAGCCACGCGGGCCAACACTGATCGTGATGGATCCCAGCTTGTCGATACTGCCGACCATGACGTCGCCGGGCACGACCGGGCCGACGCCCGCTGGCGTGCCGGTGAGGATCAGATCGCCTGGCTGCAGCACGAATAGGCGTGAGAGCTCGGCGATGATCTGCGGCACGTTCCAGATCATGTGATCCAGCGTGCTCTGTTGCTTCACTTCGCCATTGACGGTCAGCTTGATGCCCGCGTCATGGATGTTGCCGACGCTGGCAGCGGGATAAATCGTGCCGCAGGGGCAGGATTCATCGAAGCCCTTGGCGACATCCCACGGCGAGCCATTGCTCGAAAGTGCTTTCTGCAGGTCGCGACGTGTCATGTCGAGCGCTACGGCATAGCCATAGATGTGGTTCAGTGCGTTTGCTTCGGCGATGTTGTGGCCACCGTTGCCGATGGCAACCGCCAACTCGACTTCGTAGTGGAAGTTCTCCGTGACGGCGGCGTAGGCAATCGTCGCACCGCTTTGCACGATGGCATCGGCAGGCTTGGTGAAGAAGATCGGTGGTTGCTTCTCGTCGTTGCCGAGTTCACGGATGTGATCGAGGTAGTTGCGACCCACGCAGAAGATGCGGCGCACGGGGAAGCGCGCATTTGTGCCGCTGACGGGCAGGCTGACGGTGGTTGGCGGGACAACGACGAATTCATGTGCTGGCATGGCGGGGGCTCCTGAGATCGCTGAAGAGATAGCCCGTCAGGGTAGCGCAAGCGTGCCGGTTTGTTGAAGTGCGGCAATCGCTACGCAGCTGACGAGGAACATGGCGGCATGCCAGACACACCAGGCACGATGCGGCAGTTTGAGGCGCCATGGTTTCACTGCCGAAATGAGAAAAGGTCGCCCGTCGCTCGGTTGCCTGACCATGTGTAATGCTGCGGCCTGATCGGCTTCGATGCGTTGACGTCGCGCTTCGCGCTGGGCCTCGGCACGCGCCAGCTCCCATTCCTGTTCATCCAGTTCGCCATCGCGATTCAGGTCGAAGCGGCGCAGCAGTTCGGACTGGTCATGTTTCCAGTCGGCGAGGATCTGTTTGATTGTTTCGCGTTCGGTCTGGTTGAGTGTTTCGCCCTGCACGGTGTGAAACTCGCCGAGCACGAACAGCGGCATGTGCTCGGTCAGGTACCAGTGCGTGTAGCGCATGTCGCCACGCGTTTCTGTTTCGCGCTGCGGCGTGTGCACGTCGGCATCCAGCGGGTCGATGGCGCACTGGCCGCTATCGTCTTCGAGCAGCAGGCAGGCGTCGCTCTGGTCCTGGCTTTGCGATTGCCACGCGCCATCGCCGTCGCGTTCTTCGATATGCAGGCGATACCACAGTACGGGCAGGCCGGTGCAGGGCGAGAGCAGGGGTGTACCGGCCAGCGCACGGCCGCGCCCCTGCAGGGCGATATAGCCTTGGGCGGCCGACGCGATGCGTGATAGCGGTGTCGCGGTGATGGTTTGCAAGGTGCGCAGCGCGCCGAGCCAGGCGGCAATGCTGACGACGGCAAGCAGCAGCACGGAGAGCCAGGCGCCCGCGCCTGTCTGTGCGCCTGCGGCGATGCCGGCGAGGCATAACTGCGCGCAGAAAGGCAGGGCGCGCACGGTGTAGCGATGGAGCTGCAAGGCTGGAGCGGCGCTCAGGTTGTCGGTCGGAACAGGGCCGTCATATCGACGTCGGCCTTTTCGTCCGCAGTGAATTCCAGCAGGTCAGCTGCTTCAAAGCCGAACAGGCGTGCAATGACGAGGTCCGGAAACTGCTCGCGGCGGACGTTGAGCAGGTTGGCCGATTCGTTGTGCAGCTCGCGACGGTCGGCGATGCCGTTCTCAAGCGTGGTGATGCGTGCCTGCAGCTGCATGAAGTGTTCGTTGGCGCACAGTTCGGGGTAAGCCTCAGCCACGGCGAACAGGCGCATCGTGCTTGCGCGCAGCGCGCTTTCCGCCGTGCCCAGCGCACCCAGGTCGTGTTGCTGGCTGGCGTCCTGCACTTTGCCGCGCGCGGCAATCACGCGCTGCAGCGTGGCCTGCTCGAAGTCCTTGTATTGACGGCAGACTTCGACCAGCTTGGGCAGCTCGTCATGGCGCTGCTTGAGCAACACATCGATATTCGCCCAAGCCTTTGATACGCCGTGTTTGAGTTGAATCAGGGTGTTGTAGATGAACACGCCGTAGAAAAGAATGAGAACCAGCACACCGAGAATGACAGCACTGCGAACGCTCATGACTGAAGCCTCTGATTGGATTGCGGCAGAAAGTGCGAATGACCCGCTTGTAGTGCGGGCAGTTTAACCGGCCGGTAGGCGAACTGCGCCCGTGCGCCGCTGCGCACTAGTCGATCAGCGGGTCCGCAGACGAGTTGGTGGCCGACGGCCAGAACTCCGGAGGCACGTCGAGGCGTTTGAGCAGCTGTTCGGTGCTCGTGTGCAGCAGTCGCGCAATGGCGCGGTAGTCGTCGGGCAAGGCCGCGTCTTGCCAGCCCTTGGCGGCATGGCGCGCAAGGTTGTTGGCGAGCACCACGTTCTGCACGCGTGGGTTGTGCGCGTTGTCGTCGTTCATCAAGGTGATGAGCAATTTGGGCAGACGCCAGGCCGTGACCAGCGAAAGCTGGATATCACGCATGTCGAAGCCCAATACGGCGGTCTGCGCCTTGGCACTACGCAGGCCGGGCGTCTCCAGCATGCGTTGTGAGATCTGTTGCATCAATTCTGGCGCAAAGCACCAGCAGAGGATTTCCGCCGCTTCATGCAGCAGGGCTGCGACTGTGACTTCGTCCACATCCAGGTCGTGACGGATCAGTGCCCAGTCGCGCGCATAGGCCGCCGCCTGTCGGGCACGCGAGATCACTTGCAGTACGCCGAGCAGGGAGCGCGGATGCTTGCCGAGCTGATCCTCGACGGTGAGCAGGTCAGAGAATTTCTCGAAGAAGGGCGAGATGCCGATCATCATGATCGCCCGCTCGATGGTGGTGATGTCGTGGTTCTGCGCGTTGCGCCGGTTGGCTTCGATGTACACGAGCACGCGCAGGGTCATCAGCGGATCCTGCAGGACTACGGTCGCGATGCGTCGTCCGCTCACGCTGTCTTCATCGGCGCGCAGCGCAGCCAGGTCACGCACGGTGCGTCGCAGCACAGGCAGGGGAGCCTGGTTAAAATACGCGATATAGCTGTCGATGCTTGTTAGCGGTGCTGCAATCATGGGTTACAACTCTCTATTTCTCCTGAGGGGCTAACGGCATCTGATCGGAAATTCTTGAGCGATTGCAGGGCTCGCGAGTGTCTAAACGTACTTCGGCCGCTTGTCTTGGGTATCGTGCTCCCATCGCCGCAGGTCATAAATCTTCAAACGTGCCCGAAAGGGTGTGCCTATAATCCGCCGGATTGGCGCCAAAAAATGACTTTGTAGCCCGAACTGATGGAGCTCTTTGTGTGAAGGCATTCCGCGCGTTTCTCGTAGTACAGGATCAAGGCGGCGTGCGCGGCGACTTCGTGCAGATGGAAGAAGCGCAGCTGGATGCGGGCGATGTCCTGATCCGCGTGGTGTATTCCAGCGTGAATTACAAGGATGCGCTGGCGGCGACAGGGCAGGGCAGGATCATCAAACGTTTTCCCTGTATCGGCGGTATCGATCTGGCGGGGATAGTGGTCCGTAGCGGCGCACCGCGCTTCAAACCCGGCGATAAGGTGATTGCCACCAGTTACGACCTTGGAGTGGCCCGTCATGGCGGCTACGCGGAATATGCGCTGGTGCCCGGCGGATGGGTGGTGCCCTTGCCGGAAAGTCTGAGTCTGTTCGAGGCGATGGCACTCGGCACGGCAGGCCTGACGGCGGCCATGGCGATCAACCGCATGGAGGATAACGGGCTCAAGCCCGAGGCTGGACCGGTGCTGGTAACGGGCGCGACAGGCGGCGTTGGTAGTCTTGCGATCGACATGCTGGCCGGGCGAGGTTATGAAGTCGTGGCGCTGACCGGCAAGGCGGAGCAGGGGGACTGGTTGCGGTCACTGGGTGCTCACCGTGTCATGTTGCGCAGCGAGTTGCCGGACGAAATCAAACCCCTGGATAAGGGTTTCTGGGCTGGTGCCGTTGACAACATTGGCGGCGAAACACTGGCGTGGCTGCTGAGTACAGCCAAGCCTACCGGGGTTATCACCAGTATCGGATTGGCGGCAGGCACGGCGCTGAATACGACTGTCATGCCTTTCGTGTTGCGTGGCGTCAGTTTGCTGGGTATAGATTCGGGTTACGCTGGTTTTGCTGTGCGGGAACGTGCCTGGTCACGTTTGGCTGCTGATCTGCGGCCTCGTCACCTGGCAGAGATTGCAAGCGAGCAGCCGTTTGACGCGCTGCCGCAGATATTTGAAAAATTGCTGGCAGGGCGCGCGCACGGACGGACAGTGCTGCGTGTCGCCTCAAACGACGCAGGCGTGCATTGAAGTGGCAAAACGAATGATCTTGGCGAAGCGAATGGCGTTGTTAGACCGAGTGAGGGTGGAACATGACTGAAGTTGCCGCGCAGTTGCCGCGCGTCCTGATTGTCGACGACTCGCGCATGGTGCGTGCGTCGTTGATCAAGCAGATTCGCGACAGGTTCGATGTGCGCGAAGAGGTCGATGGCGAAGCCGGTTGGCAGTCGTTGCTACTCGATCCAACCATCGAAGTCGTCATTTCAGACATCGGCATGCCGCGTCTGGATGGCTTCGGTCTGCTGCAACGCATTCGCGCCTCGCGTCTGGCACGCGTCAATTGCCTGCCTGTCCTGATCATCTCCGGTGAAGACGAGAATGAGGCGCGCATGCGCGCGCAAGAGCTCGGCGCCACCGACTTCATTACCAAGGGCACGCCGCGCGTCGAATTGCTGGCGCGTCTTGAGGCGCTCGCCAAACTGGCGCAAACCCGTCGCGAACTTGAGCAAAGTCGCGAACAACTCGTGCGCCGCAATCGTGGCGATGTCAGCGTCATGGTTATCGAGGTCGATCACTACGACCGTCTGTGCGAATCCTACGGCCACAGCGTCGGTCAGCTGGTACATCGCAAGCTGTCCAAGCTGCTGTCCGCCAAGGTCCGCAAGGAAGACACCATTGCCCACCTGGCCGAAGGCCAGTTTGCCGTGATTTCGCCATCGGCCGATCTCGATGCCTGCGGAGCCTTTGCGCTGCGCCTGCGTCGCGCCATCGAAACCATTGTCATGACCTACAAGGAACACCGCATCCGCGTGAGCCTGACGGTGGGTCTGGCCAGCGCACATGGCGATGCCTCCGTGTCGCTGGAGCATCTGTTGCAGACGGCCGCGCAGCGCGTGGCCGATGGCCGCAAGCTGGGCGGCAACCGTGTTGTATCCGAGTCGGGTGAGGTTACTGCCGATACTATCGGTCGCTTCAGCCGCCTTTCCGTCAGCGTCGACCACGCCCTGACGCAGATACGCACTGGCAGTGGCGACGAAGCGAGGAAGCGTCTGCGTGAGCTGACGAATACCTTGCTGCCCTTGCTGGAAATGATCGAATCGGAATACCACGTCGGCATTCCGCTGGCCGAGCTGGCCGAGAAGGCACAGGTCACCAATATCGATATGCACGCTCAAGCCATGACGACCGTGGGCTCGCGCACGGTCTGGCGCACCGGCGCCTGATTAGGGCTCAGAACTCGTAACAAAATGGAGCGAGTGCGTGGCAGGCTAGGCGGCTCGCGCAGAGCAGTGCTTGTGCACGGGGAGCGAGCCCTCTTTTACGAAAATGCCGCCAGCCGCGCGCAGCCCATTTAGTTGCGGGTTCTTACTGCAGTTTCTTCAGATATTCCTTGGTGAAGGTGTAGTCCGGCAGGTCGCGCAGCTTCATCGCTTCGTACTCCAGCGTCGAGACCTCTCCCTTCTTTAGCGCGTCTTCCATCACGAGCCGCGTCGGCCGAACGGTGCCGGCCAACTGCTTGAAGTTCTCGTAACGGCAGGTCTTGAGCAGGCGGTTCGACAGTGAGTAGAACTCGGCGCGATGCGGGTAGCTATTGCTGGTGCGTACCCAATAAAGTACGCGTGCATAGGTGACGCCACGGTCAACAGCAGTCAGTTCGAGTACCTGATAATCCTCACCATCGATCTTTTCCGTGCGCAACAGCTTGGGCGTATAGTCGCCGCTGAAATTGGCGCGAGCCAGATCGCCGTAGGAAACTTCACCCGTCATGCGCTGTGCAACGGACAGGCGCACCGGCTGCGAGACACTCGGCATGAACAGCCACAGGTCGCGGGCTTTCATCAACAGGATCTGTCCGCGGTCAGCGGCAGGTTCCATTGTCATGACAATGGTGTTGTCGTTGCCTTTTGTGAGCACGCGATATTTGCGTAGTTCTGCAGCCTGATCCGGCGCCTGTGAGGTGATGTTGATGTCGACCTGGAAGCCTTCGGCTGGAAAGCGCACCCGGTCGGCCGTTTCGACGATTTTTTTGGCATTGTCATCATCGGTGGCGGCAAATGCGGGTGTTAAACTCGCCAACGTCACTATGATGAAGCTATTGACGATAAAGCCTTGCAGGCAAGCCGCAATCGAAAGTTTCGGCATGGGTGTTTCTCCGTGAATATGTGGGTGTTGCGGAATGCGTCAGGCCTGTTCCACCAGTTTCACTGGCACCGGTCCTAAGCATGGCCTTCTGCCCTGCAATTGACAAGAAAGAACGTCATGAACGTCGTGCAGGTTGAAAATGTCGTCAAGGAATATCAGCTTGGCGAGCAGCGCGTGACGGCGCTCAAGCGTGTCTCGCTGGCGATCGAGCAAGGCGTATTCATGGCCGTCGCGGGTCCCTCGGGTAGCGGCAAGACGACCTTGCTCAATCTCATCGGTTGCATCGATACGCCCTCTGAAGGCCGCATCCTCATCGATGGCGACGACGTGGCGGGGCGCACGCCCGATGAGCTCGCTAACCTGCGTAATCGCACCATTGGTTTCATTTTCCAGACCTTCAATCTGTTGCCGGTTCTGACGGCAGCCGAGAACGTCGAATATCCCTTGCTACGCCGTGAAGACGTCAACGCGGAGGAGCGCGCCAAACGTGTGCGTCAATACCTGGAGCTGGTTGGGCTCGGTGCTCATATGGATCGTCGGCCGAATCAGCTCTCCGGTGGGCAGCGACAGCGGGTGGCGATTGCGCGAGCCTTGGCTGTCGGCCCGCGTATCGTGTTGGCCGACGAGCCAACGGCCAATCTGGATCGCAAGACGGGCGACGAAATCCTGCAGTTGATGCGCGCGCTGAACAAGCGAACGGGAACGACCTTCATTTTTTCGACCCATGACAAACGCGTCATGGCGATGGCTGACCGGCTTGTGCGCATGGAGGACGGCGAAGTGGTCCTGCTGGGCGTGCGCAACGCGGCACGCTGGTCTTATGTGAATGAGCGCCGCGCGACAAAGGCGGCAAATGGTGAGAGCGATGAAGGCAAACCGGGGGCGGAGAAAGCCTGATGAAGAGTAACAACAATAAGACGCTGATCGCGGCACTGATTGCTGCATTGATGACAAGTGGGGTTCTGGCGCAATCACGTAGTTCGCTGTTCGATGATGATGACATCAAATCGCCAGCCAAGTCCGGCACTTCCAAGCCGGCAGGAAAAACCGACGATGAAGGATTGCAGGTAGACAAGCCAACGGGCTCCGGCATCCGTTTTTCGGGTTATACCGAACTGGGCATGTATCGGGCGGTCGACAACCCGGATCGCTGGATCCATCAACGCTTGCGGCAAAGCCTCAATGCCCAGAGTGACGGCGCGGGTTTGAAGTGGAAATCCGGCGTGAGGCTGGAGGGCGATGCGGCCTACGTCGGGCGTGGGGATCGTTACTACAATTCCGATGTGCGCAATGACCAGAAGCTGGGTGTCGAACTGACCGAGAACTACTTCGACAAGTCTCGTGGCGCTGTCGAAATGCGCGTCGGCAAGCAATACGTGGTGTGGGGCGAGATGGTCGGCGCATTTGTTGCCGACGTGGTCTCGCCGCGCGACATGCGCGATTTCCTGTCGACCGATCTGGAGAACATCCGCCGCACCACATGGGCGACCCGTTTCGAGAATTTCAGCGGCGATTGGCATAGTGAATTGCTATGGGTTCCCGTGCAGACCTATGACAAGGTCGGCAAGCCGGGCGCCGATTTCTACCCCTATCCGGCACCGCCAATTCCTGGTTATGGCTATGCCATTGGCGTCGAACAGCAGCCCAAGAACGAGTTTTCGAACGGCAGTTTCGGTGCCCGCACGGGTTTTCTGAAACAAGGTTGGGATGTGTCGGCGTTTTATTACGTGAGCCGCGATGTTGCCCAAACCTTTGAGCGCAGCATCGTTGCGCCAGCGGCCGCTACGCCGTACCCGACTACGCTTTACTCGCCGGTGCATGACCGCATCCAGCAAGTCGGTGGCACCGTCGCCAAGGATCTGGATGGCGTGGTCATCAAGGCCGAGGCTGTCGTGACCTCGGGACGCCGCTTCACCGTGACACGCCTGGATGATGACGATGGATTGTTGCCGTCCCGTTCTCTCGACGTAGCTTTGGGCTTGGACTACAACCCTCTCTCGGATCTGCGCCTGAACTTCCAGTTGATTGATCGTTCGCTCGCCCGTCACGATTCTTCGATGCTGGTCGACAAGAACGAGATGGCGGGCAGCATCCTGACGGCCTGGACCATCAACAGTGCCTGGGAAAGTCAGTTCCTGTGGGTAAGTAGTCTCAACCGCTCGGAAGGCTGGCTCAGCCCCTCTGTGATCTGGAAAATCAAACCCTCGCTCCGCGTGCGCATGGGGGCGGATTTCTACTATGGCCCGCCCACTGGAGCTTTCGGGCGCTACGACCGGAATGACCGCGTGGTCGGTGAGCTGCGCTGGAGTTATTGAGGCCCTGTGCTGAAGCGATCAGCTGACCCTCGCGGGTCGGACTCATCAGGCATGAAGGTTGTGTCTGACCTCACGCACCGTGTTGCGGTGCGCCTCGTAGCCCATTTCGATCTGATTGTTGATGGTGTTCCAGATTGGGCGCACGAAACGACGCAGGTTCTTGACGATGTCATTGACATCCATCATTGAGGGAATGCGCGCGCCGCGATGTTCGACGTAATCGCCCATGGGCGTGAGTTTTACGCCGAGCTTGGAGAAATGTTCGACAAGGCGTGTCTCGGTGAGCATGAACAGGATTTCGATACCCTCGCGCCTGGCGAGCGCAACAGTGCCCAGATACAGGCCGATCGGAATATACGGAAAGCGCGGCATGTCTTGTGCGCCGAAGTCCGAGTCAGAAACGCCAAGTGCCTGTCTGTCTTCGCCCTTGCGTCGGCGGTACGCCGAGACCACCGCAAGGCGTGAAACCTCGGCCACCCGATCACGCGGGTACATGCGCGTGTCCTTGTGCAGCTTGCCTTCGCAGAATGATTCGAACGGCAAGGGGGCGTCGCGATCATCCGAGCGCGTCATCACCAGGCGCGTGCAACCGACTCGACCATGCTGTTCATTCGAGGTGCGTAGCAGGCAATGCACCGACTGGGCATCGTAGTCATCTATTTCCTGCTCATCGTCGCGCTCAGCCTCGTACTTGAGGTCATGGCAATAGACAGAATGCCGGATGGCATAAACCTCGTGCAGCGACTGCTCGTCGAATGCCGGAACAATCTCGAAATGACGCTTGAAACCTTCGCCAAGATTGAATTTTTCGAAGGAAAACATAGAGCCTCCAGACAGCATTGGCGCCAGATTAGATGGCTCGGCGCAGGGCATCGACCAACGGGATCCTGCAGCTTCGCAAGGCAGGCGGGATTGAGGCGAGGACCGTAGCAGTAAATCCGATCAATCCTGCGCTGGCAATAGATGTGAACGCCAAGCTTATGTGCGCGGTGTAGCCCATTTCCGAGCCCGGGACCGGCGGCATCGGAATGCCTATCATCGATATGGCGAGAGCGGCCAGGGCGCCGAGCAGCATGCCCAGTACGGCACCTGCGAAGCCCAGCACCACGGATTCAGCGAGGATCAGGAGCATGACTTCTCGATGTTTCGTGCCAAGGGCACGCATGGTGCCGAACTCGGCAATGCGCTCGAAAGCCGACATGTTGACGCTGTTTGCAACGCTTAGCAGAACCATAGCCAGTACGATGAACTGCAGGACACCGAATTGTCGTTGATACAGCTCTACCGTTTTTGAATAGAAGTCTGACAGCGTGTACCACTCCCTCACAGTCAGGCTGCGCAGGGCGGGCAATGCCCGCATTTGATTCGCGACGAGGTCTGTGTTGCGTGTCTGATCCAGCCGGGCGACGAGCAGATTGACCTTGTCCGTGGCGAGCAGATTCTGGGCACTTTGCAGCGTGATGCGGACAGCGCGCGCATCGTAGTCCTTCGAAAAACTGCGGAATATGCCGATCACATCGAGATCGGCGGTGTTCAGTGCGCCGTCGGGTGTCGAGGCGACCAAGGTAACCACATCGCCATCATGCAGGCCCATCGTCGCAGCCAAGCCTTCGCCGATCATGACGCCAGATTCGTCCTCGTCCTTGAGGTTGCGACCGGCGACGATCTGGATCTGTTGCCCCAGCTGATTCTCCGAGCTGGGTTGAATGCCCTGTCCGAGGATCGAGTAATCGCGCTTGCCGTTATTCACCACCCCTGTGAACGAAAGCCTGCCCATGACATCGCGAACGTGCGGCACGGTGGCGACCTGGCGCTTCAAACTGGCGACGTCCTTGAGCAGAAGTTCCTCTGCAGGGCGATTGCTGCTGCCAAAGTAGGCGGGCGTTGCGATCTGCAGATGCCCCGTTTGCGAGCCGATAAAGGCTTCGCCCAGTTGCGTGATCATGTCCGCGACAAAACCGCCAGCGAGGATCAGGCTCGTGACGCCGACGACGATGGCAAAAAGAGTCATCGCAGTGCGGGTGCGCTGGCGAACGAGGTTGCGACGAGCGAGTTTCCACAGCATGCGTGACTCCTTAGCGGCCTTGACGCAAGGCGTCGACGATGTTCATGCGCGAAGCGCGCCAGGCTGGCAGAACACTGGCCGCCAGTGTCGTGATGCCTGCCAGCAGGAAAGCATCAAGCGCCACCGGCCAGGAGAATCGGATCTCGCCGATATAACCATGTGCCATGCCGGGGGGGGCAGGCATGGGGATGCCAACGCTTGAAATAAGCATGGCAAGCATGGCACCGAGGCACAGGCCGAGTACGCCGCCGACAATGCCGAGTACGACGCCCTCGGTAAGGAACATACGCAGCACGTCGCTACGTCGCGATCCGATTGCCAGTGAGGTGCCGATCTCCGAGGTGCGTTCGGCGACGCTCATCGAGAGTGTATTGGTCACGGACAGTACGATGATCAGCGCGATGATGAAGCGGATAACGCCCACCTGCTTGGAGAACAGGGTGACGGTCTTGTGATAGAAGTCTGCGCGTTCATGCCAGGCAGAAATGCTCAGGCCCATGGCCTTCAGGGACGGCTTCAGGTCTGCGACAACCTTGTCCGTTGCATCCGTATCGTGCAGCACGCCAACAAAAGTTGTGGCGCTGTCGGTGCGGACAAGTTGCTGAGCGGCCTTGATCGGTAGTCTCAGAAACGCATCGTCATATGCCTTGACAGAGGTGGCGAACGTGCCTGTTACCACGAACTCAACCGCATTCTGGCTGTCCTTGATGGTCTTCGTCAGCAGGATGACGTGGTCGCCGATCTTGGCTTCGAGAGCGGTAGCCAGCCCCTCTCCAAGCAGCACACCTTTATCGTCTGTCGATTGCAGGTTGTGTCCGCTGCGGATGTCCATGCGGCGACTGATGGGCTCTTCGCGTACCGGGTCGACGCCCTCGCCAAGAAAGCCGATCGTTTTGTCGCCCAGTGAGATCAAGCCACTCAAGGCAAGACGAGGCGCGACTGCCACGATTTCGGGGCGCCGCAGCAAGCCATCCAGTGGCGCGTTTGGCGCGACGAGAAAGCGATAAGGATCTGCTCCGCCTTTTTTTTCAAAGCCTTCGCGGCTGATCTGGAAGTGACCGAGCTGGGCATAGATCTGGTGGTCGCGCATGGCCAGCAATACCCAGTCGATGAATCCGGCAGCCAGGACATAGGCAACGATGCCGCCTACGATGGTCAGCAGGGCCAGTCCGCTGCGTGTGGGACTGCGCCACAGGTTGCGGAGCGCCAGTACGCTGTCCTGCTTCAGGGTTGCGAGTAGCACGGTGTCTGCGTCTCCATGTTGAATACCTATAATAGCTGCGTGATGCGGGCCCACCCAAAAAGTTCTGGTGATGGAGGCGAGCTGATAGTCTCGATGTGTTTCCGGCTAGCGATGAGCGAGGAGTATTCATGTTCGATTATGGTCAGGCGTTTTCCCGTAACATCGGTTGGGTCACGCGCGATGAGCAGGCGCGCTTACGCGATAGCCGCGTCGCTATTGCAGGGCTGGGTGGGGTGGGAGGCTTCCATCTGCTGACACTTGCGCGGCTCGGTATCGGGAAATTCACGGTAGCTGATTTTGATGATTTTAATATCGTCAATTTCAATCGGCAGGCCGGCGCACTGGTTTCGACCCTTGGTCGCCCGAAGTCCGAAGTCCTGGTCGAAATGGCGCGCGATATCAACCCGGAGCTCGATATCCGCGTTTTCCCGCAAGGAGTCTCCACCGAAAACATTGACGAGTTTCTTCACGACGCAAGCATATATGTCGATGGGCTGGATTTTTTTGCGTTCGCTGCCCGGCGAAATACTTTTGCTGCATGTCATGCCAAAGGCATTCCTGCTGTGACTGCCGCTCCGTTGGGTATGGGCACGGCGGTGCTGAATTTCCTGCCGGGCAAGATGAGTTTCGAGGAGTATTTCCGGCTTGAAGGGCATGACGAACAGGAACAGTCCGTGCGCTTCATGCTCGGCTTGTCGCCTGCAATGCTGCAACGACCTTATCTGGTCGACCCTTCAGCTGTCGACTTTCTCGCCCGCAAGGGGCCATCTACCATCAGCGCCTGCCAGCTGTGCGCAGGTGTCGCAGCCACGGAGGCGCTCAAGATATTGCTGGGGCGAGGCACGGTACGCCCCGCGCCGCATGGTTACCAGTTCGATGCCTATCGCAACAAATTCGTTCATACCTGGCGTCCCGGAGGCAACCGGAATCCTGTGCAGGTAGCGGGGCTGGCAATCGTGCGGCGCGTGCTGGCGAGCATGCAGGCCCGAAAGGATGCAGGCAATGTCTGACACCCTGTTGAAGATTCTTGATCTGGCGCGATGGGCTCCGAGTGGCGACAACGTTCAGTGCTGGTCCTTTGAAATCGTTGCGTCTGACCACATTGCCATTCACGGTTTCGACACGCGTGAGCACTGTGTCTACGACTTCAATGGTCATGCCAGTCACATGGCACACGGGGCCTTGTTGCAAACACTGGAGATTGCTGCGACTTCGTTTGGACTGAAGGCGGAGTGGTCGGTGAGAGATGGATGTGGGGACAGCGCTCCGATTTACGACGTGCGTCTGACTCAGGTCCCGGGCATGCCCGTCGATCCCTTATGCTCCTGTATCGAGAAACGCACGGTGCAGCGCCGTCCGATGCGCATGAATGCATTGAGCACCGAGTGGATTCAGGCACTCGAGCAGGCGGTCGGCAAGGACTATCAACTCCAGTTCTTCAGCACAATTTCGCTGCGGAGCAAGGTAGCGGGGCTGCTATGGCGCGGCGCGCATATAAGACTGACATGTCCTGAGGCTTATCCGGTGCATCGCGAGATCATCGAATGGGGGGCTCGTTTCAGTGATGACCGCATTCCCGAGCAGGCCGTGGGTGTCGATCCGCTTACGGCCAGGCTTATGTACTGGGTACTGCAAAGCTGGAAGCGGGTGGTTTTCTTCAACGGATTCATGATGGGGACCGTCTGGCCGCGCATCCAGCTGGATGTAATCCCCGCCATTGCCTGTTCCGCACACGTGCTGCTACAGCCCCGGGTGGTCCCAACGTCGCTGCAGGATCGGGTCGAGGCCGGAATGGCGCTCCAGCGCTTGTGGCTCACCGCCACGCGTCTCGGTCTGCATCTTCAGCCGCAAATGACCCCGCTCATTTTTCGTTGGTATGTGCAAGCCGGCCAAGCGATGTCAGCTTCGACGAAGATCAACGCCGCGGCTGACAGGCTAACCAATCAGCTCGACGAATTCTTCGGTCTGGCACGTGGTGATTCAGCCATGTTCTTCTGCAGGATTGGCGTGTGCCAGCCACCTGTTTCCAGATCCTTGCGCAAAAGCCTGTCGTTGCTCATGCGAGGTTGAATTGACGTGCCTTGTAAGCCCCTTCTTATGTGTCGCCACTTTTTACAATATTTGTGTTTGATGCCGGTTTCTGAAGATTAATTAATTCAAAAACAATGATTTAAAAATATGGCACACGGCTTGCTTTTGTTGAGCGTGGCCGCTTTGGCTCAGACATTGGGAGATAGTGATGAAAAAATTTATTGTTGCCGCAGCGGTTGCTGGAGCTGCATTGGCGTCCGCTGGCGCGTCGGCTAGCTTGGTGAACTACACCATTGACGATAACGGTGCTGCCGCAGGCGGTGTACTGAAGGTGGCTAGCTCGCTGAACTTTGATTCGTTTGGCTACAACATCGTGAGCCCGACTAGCGCGACTACGTTCAATTTTAGCGAAGTGGCCGCGTTGGAGATCACTAGTACTGATCTGTCCAGTGCTCTTGGGGGCGGTAATTTCAGGGTCAAGAACAATACCGAGATCACAGGGGTGTTGAACGGTATTGGTAATGGGTTTCTGACCCCTGCCGGTGGCTCTGCGTTCTTTACGGGCGGTTCCTTGCAGTTGTATTCAGAGGGCGCTCCTACTGCGACGTCGGAATATGGTGGTACTGACGGCCTGTTTGGTGCAGACGGCGGCACCAACTGGGCAACCTTGAAGGTACTGGGCGGCTCGGTTTCTCCGCTTGCCCTCACGGGATATGGGCCGACAGACAATGCGGCACTTACGCTGACTCTAGAGTTCACCGCGCTGACTCATGGTTACCTCTTCACATCTGGTGGTGTGGATCTGGCCGACATTCTGGCGGTAAATCCACTGGTGTTCTCTTTCATTACCGGCAATGCTTCTCCAGTCGATCCTACTTCGATTCAGTACCCGGTGTTGGTCACTGAGTTCAGCGCGAGCCCGGATGCAACGCATTTCTTCACGACGTCCGGCGGCCAAGTTAGACTGGATGTGCCGGAACCAGGTTCGCTGGCTCTGGTTGGCATTGCCTTGGCAGGTCTTGGCATGAGCCGTCGCCGCAAGGCTGCCTGATGGCAACGTAACAAGTTGAGCGTTTGATGGGAAAGGCCTCGGTTATCCGAGGCCTTTTTCTTTTACAAAAAATATCCGGGTTGGGGCAGTGCAGCGCATACGCCTGGTTGAGGAGGGCGTCGTACGGCAAACCTTGAATGATGAGGGTGGCGCTGTTACGCTGCTTGGCTGGCTGTTGTCGCGCCAATCACGTTTTGGGCTATATGCGATATTCATCATGAAGAAACGCATCGGCGTACTCAAACGCAATCTTGTGCGCGCGCTTACCGCCGTGTTGCCGCGAAGAGCGCGCTCGGCCGTCTACCGGAATCTCGTCAAATGCGATGCGGCGCCACCAGGACGCCTGATTCTGAAGCTGGCTGAGACACAGGAAGAACTCGAAGCCTGCTTCAAGCTGCTGCATGACGCATATGTTGGAGCAGGGTTCATGACTCCTGATGAATCCGGCATGAGGGTCACGATCTATCACGCTCTGCCCACGACAACGACGCTGCTGGCAAAATATGACAATCGCGTCGTTGGGACCTTGTCCCTGATTCGCGAAAGCCCGTTGGGCTTTCCGCTGCAGAAGATTTTTGACATCGAGGCAATCCGGAGGGCGGGTGGCAACATTGCCGAGGTGTCTGCACTTGCTGTGGATCGGCACTTTCAGGCGACGGGCGGAATGATCCTTTTTCCACTCATGAAGTTCATGTACGAGTATGCAACTCGGTTTTTTGATACACGCCATCTGGTGATTGCGGTCAATCCGCGTCACATCGGCTTGTATGAGTCCCTGCTTTTTTTCAAGCGCTTGAAGCAGAACCCCGTTGATCACTATGATTTCGTCAATGGCGCGCCGGCCGTGGGGGCGCATCTTGATCTCGCCTCCGCTGCCGAGACATATCGAAAATATTACGATCACAAGGCGTCTGGGAAGAATTTGTATCGGTATTTCACTGCGCTGCAGATGCCGAACATTGTCTTTCCGGACAAGCGGTTTTTTACGACCAATGATCCGGTCATGACGCCTGCTTTGATCAATTGTTTTTTCAATTTGCGAACAAGAGTTTTTCAGAAACTGGGTGAGCAGGAAAAGCGGCAGTTGCATGAAATTTATGATCTGCCAGCTTACAAGGCCTATCTGCCACGCGTTTCCGAAGAAGGGGAGAAAAAATCCGTCAGCAGGCGCCAGCATCAACGCTTTTCTGTGATGTGTCCGGCGGAGTTTTTCATTGATAAGCGAGAAGAGGTTCTGTTTCCGCTTATGGTCATTGAGTGTTCAATGACCGGGTTTCGCGCGCGGTCGGAAACGCGTTTGCCTGCCAATGTGCACGGCAAAGTCTTGATCAATCTGGGGCAGCAAGACCACAGTCAGATGCGTGTTTCGGTGGTGCGAGGCGGAGTGTCCGACCCTCAGGTGTTTGTGTTTCGCATCGAGGGACCGGATGTGGCGTGGCAGAAATTCGTGAATGTCCTGCGGATGGCCAGTACGCATGGGGAGTTGAGTGCAGCGACTCAATTCTGGGACAGGGCTCAGCCAGTGAGCAGGCTTTGAGAAGCGCAGGAGTCCTGAATCCTCCGGAGTCTTGAAGGATTTGTCCTGATCAGCGCAGCTGTTCGATGACATTTGATGCTCCTTGCCCAGAGGTAGGTGGGGTAGGACGTTTCGGTGCGGTCGTACGGATATCTATCGTGTTTCCAGGCTGCAATTGGATGCCCAAAAGGCCGCATGCTTTATCCGTCGCGAAATGGTGGCTGATGTACCACCCCAATACCCAGCAAGCCCCCGCTTCGAAAGGTCCGCCGACCTTGCTGAGTCAGGTTGCTTTTGATGATGTCTGGCTCATGGATGCCGACCATATGTCCCTCGAGTTTTTCGTGATCTTTGTCTGCCCTTTAGGGGGATGTTCCTTAAATGGGTGGAATTCATGAGACGAGCGAGGGGCGACATCCTGCGGGGGAGGTGGGTCTTGCGATGCAGACCTTTGTGGCAAAAAACGCTTTGCGCCACGACATGCGAGTGGCTCGCGTGGCGTTGCGCACGATGTATTCGAATCGCCCATCAGGGCGCATTTCTCGTATGGAGATGGCGCTACAATCGGGCATTCTGGGCCGAATAATGCCAAATGATGTGGCATTGTTCCGCCATATTCATCAGGTGTCCGGGTAGCATGTTTTTTGCAGTGCGGGCATTCGTATTTGTGACGTTCTCGTTTCTGAGCGCGTAGTTAGCCGGAGGGTTTGAAATGTTGCGGAACCTGTTTTCGAAAGCGCCGATGAGCGTTCTCTGCGTAATCCTTGCGAGCTTTACCTTAGTGCTGACAGGATGTGCCTCATCCTATCCAGCCGCTCCGGCAACGGCGGCATCCAGTGATTACAACTATGTAATCGGCCCCGGCGACACTGTTGATATTGTTGTTTGGCGTAATCCTGAATTGTCGATGAGTGTTCCCGTGCGCCCTGATGGCAAGATCACGACGCCGTTGGTCGAGGATCTGCCTGCGAGTGGCAAGAGCGGAAAGGTGCTGGCGCGTGATATCGAGAAAGCGTTGGCAAACTACATTCGTGATCCTGTTGTGACGGTTGTCGTGACGGGTTTTGTTGGCCCCTATAGTGAGCAGATTCGCGTCGTAGGAGAGGCTGCCAGGCCTCAGGTGTTGTCATACCGGCTGCAAATGAGTTTGCTTGACGTGATGATTGCGGTTGGAGGGTTGACTGATTTTGCCGACGGCAACCATGCCACCATCCTGCGCACCTCCGAAGGTAACAAACAGTACAGCGTCAGGCTCCGCGATCTGCTCAAGCGTGGTGACGTGTCCGCTAACGTTGAGGTCAAGCCGGGCGACGTTCTCGTCATTCCGCAAAGCTGGTTCTGACGTGCTTTGAGTTTTCGCGTGTGACGAGTGCCTTCATTTCTTGTAAGGCGTTAACGGATGTTGTGTTTTCTTTCGGTGGGTGTCCTGGATGGATGATCTGATCAGACACGTGATGGCGTATGCGCATGGGGCTTGGCGGTTTCGCTGGTGGGGGTTGCTCGTTGCGTGGCTGGTAGGTATCGCTGGTGCGGTGTTTGTTTACCTCTTGCCCGACAAATACGAGGCGACCGCCCGAATATACGTGGACACGCAGTCAGTGCTCGCGCCGTTGATGTCGGGTCTGACGGTGCCGACGGATGTCAATCAGCAAGTCTCGATGCTGTCGAAAACCTTGATCAGTCGACCCAATGTGGAAAAGCTAATTCGCATGGCTGATCTGGATCTCGCAGCGAAATCGAAGAATCAGCGGGAAGAGCTGATCGCCGGGGTTACCAAGCGATTGGCTATCCAGAGCAGTGGCAGGGACAATCTTTATTCCATTGCCTTCATGGACACCCAGCCTGAGCGGGCGAAAAAAGTAGTGCAGTCACTGGTGTCGATTTTCATCGAATCTGGCTTGGGCGATAAGCGCAAGGATTCGGATTCGGCGCGTCGTTTCATCGAGGATCAGATCAAGAGTTACGCTCAGAAGCTTGACGACGCCGAGTCTCGGCTCAAGGAGTTCAAGCTCAAGAATATGGCTCTGGTCGGAGATTCCAAGGATACGGTCGGGCAGTTGAGTGAGATCAATGAGCGTTTGCGTCAGGCCCGGCTTGAGTTGCGCGAGGTCGAGAATTCGCGTGATGCAATCAGGCGTCAGTTGCAGGGCGAGGCGCCTGGTGGAGCCGCCGATGCAGGTTTTCCCGAGCTCGATGGCCGCATTGAAACATTGAAGAAGCAGCTCGATGAGCTGCGTCGTAGCTATACGGACAACCACCCGGATGTCATAGGGACAAGACGGGTCCTGGCTGATCTCGAAAGGCAGCGCGATGAGGAGATCAAGGCGCGCAAGAGCAATCCTTCTGCCGGCGTGCCAATCAGCTCTACCAATCCCGTATATCAGCAGCTCAAGATTTCGCTGACGGATTCTGAAGCGCGAGTGGCGCAGCTCAGGACACGGGTTGCTGAGTACGAAGCGCGCGCTGCGCAGTCCAAGGAGATGATGCGCTTGGCTCCGCAAATCGAGCAGGAGCTGGCGCAGCTCAATCGCGACTATGCCATTCACAAAACAGAGTATGACCAACTGGTAACGCGCCGTGAGTCAGCCCACATGTCTGCTCAGATGGAGTCTGTTGCCGGAGTGGCTGACTTCAGGCTGATCGACCCGCCCAGCGTGCCGTCAAAGCCATCGGCACCAAACCGCATCATGCTGATGCCCATGGTGGGTTTGCTGGCGCTGGTAGTTGGTGCGGCTTTGACGGTATTGCTGGATCAGATACGGCCAGCCTTCTTTGATAGCCGCGTACTGCGCGAATCGACGGGTTTGCCGATTCTGGGCTCGGTCTCGGTGACGCCGAATCCTGAGCGCATGCGGCGCAGTCGTCGCGTTCGCTGGTTGTTTGTAGGGGGAGTGGGCTCTCTTGTCAGTGTTTTTGGTGGGCTGACGGTCTTGTTAATTTTGTTGGGCCGCTGAGCAAGGAGGAATGTCGTGAGCCTTATCGAAAAAGCGGTTGAGCGGCTGGATCAACTCAAACGCGCTGGCGTGACGCCACAAGGCGTCGAAGAGTTTGTCGCAGCTGAGCTGGCGGTGCCGTCGCAACCTGTTGCGAAGGTTGAAGCGCCCCGAGTACAGAAAGCGGAGGCCGTCGCTGCGCGCAAGCCCGCAGTGGATTCTTCTGTCGTGCAGAGTCGTCAGATCGATATTGATCTGACGCGCCTCAGCGCCATGGGTATGGTCACTCCACTCAATACACGATCCCTGATTGCCGAGGAGTACCGCGTCATCAAGCGGCCCTTGTTGCGTAATGTTTCTCAGGGTTCAGAAACGGATGCCTATCATCGCAACCTCATCATGGTGACCAGCTCTGTGCCGGGAGAGGGAAAGAGTTTCAGTTCCATCAATCTTGCCATCAGCATGGCTATGGAACTTGATCGGACCGTACTGCTTGTGGATGCCGACGTTTCGCGGCCATCAGTGCTCAATCATCTCGGGTTGCCGCCCGCGCGTGGTTTGATGGACTTGTTGTTGAACGACGATATCCAGCTTCCCGATGTGCTGTTGCGGACCAATATCGAGAAGCTGAGCATCTTGCCCGCGGGCATGCCCCATCAGCGCGCAACGGAGTTTCTTGCAAGTGATGCCATGGTTAGATTGGTGGACGAGTTGGCAACGCGCTATCCGGATCGAATCATCGTGTTTGATTCGCCACCGCTACTCATGACAACAGAGGCGCGCGTGTTGGCAACGCATATGGGGCAGGTCGTTGTGGTCGTTGAAGCAGGACGTACCTCCCAAGCGATGGTGCGGCAGGCTCTGGGTACGATCGAAGCTTGTCCGGTCAAGCTCATGTTGCTGAACAAGACGCGTGATATCGGCCCTGGTGGCTACTATGGCTATTACTCGCCTTATGGTTACGGACAGCAAGAGCGTGAGCACTGATTCGTGAAAAACGGGCCGGCCTTCTCGTCTTCGAGTGCTCGTCTGCCGTCACGGCTGACGTTGCTGGCTGCCATGCTGATGTCGTCGTTCGTTCACGCGCAGAGCTCGGGGCAGACGAGCGTTTCCGGTGGCTCCGGAGGTGCTCCCTACAGGGGCGAGTTGGGCGTGCGCGCAGGTGAAACCTATACGGACAACGTCAGTCGCCAGAGTGCGCAGACCCTCAGCGACTGGGTGACGGAGGTGTCGCCCTACGTCAACTACTATGGGCGCGGCGCGCGTAGCAATAGCGTACTCAATGCTCGTCTGCAGAACTGGCTGCATTCCGATAGTCAGATGGGGAATAGCACCAACTTGCAACTGAATGCAGCCACGAGCGTTGAGGCTTACGAGGACCATTTTTTCATCGATGCAGGGCTGATCAATGACCGACAGCGGGTCTCGCAGTTCAGTGCCGCCGATGCCAGCTATGGCGGCACCAGCAATAGTACACAGGTGACGCGTTTTTCCGTGTCGCCGTATCTGCTCTGGCATGCCGGTGCAGCAGCAGATGCCTCGCTTCGCTATCACTACGAAAAAGTACATTCCGATGCCAGCTTTGCGTCGGGGAGCAATGAGTCGGCTGCATTCGATATTCACAATACGGCGTCGAACCAGCGTCTGGGTTGGGCGTTAAATGCCTCGCACTATGCTGTTGATAGTGAGTCTTCGAATGCCGGTACTACGAACAGCTATTCCGGCTCCTTGCT
>DATIDV010000003.1:0-93879 GCA_035456105.1 Rhodocyclaceae bacterium
TGGGTTCTGTCTTGGATACTGCACTACCGCCCTAGCTATAGAAACTCGGCGCAGGCACTTCGCCCGTCACCAGCCAGCGACCGAGATCACGCTTCTTGTAATCCACCGGGTCGTGCAGCGTGTGCGTGCGCAGATTGCGCCAGTAGCGGTCGAAGCCAAGCTTCGCACTCGTGGCACGCGCACCCATCTGTTCGAAGATGCCGTTGGTGATGTCGAGGCCAACGCGCGTGGCGAGAATCTTGGCTTCTGATACCTCGATAGCGACAGCGCCGCGCTCGGCTGCCGTGATGCCTTCAGCGCGCTGCCACAAGGTATCGAAGTGATTGGCCGCATCGTCGGCAAGACGCGTCGCCGCCTTGAGGTCGACCCAGAACTCCGCATAGCGTTGCAGCAGGTAGGGATCATCCACCGCCGCCTGCACACCGCTCCACGGCCAGGGCCGCGCGCTTGTACGCGTGTGATCCAGTGCCGCATCCAGCGCACCACGCGCAATACCGAGATAGAGATTGACGAGGATGAGCTGCGCCAGCGTCGGCCGTAGCGTGGAGAACGGTGTCGACAGCGGGCCGGGTGGGCCGAGCACTTCGTCGCGGGCAACGAACAGATTGCTGAAAGCGACCGTGCCGCTATCGGTCTGGCGCTGGCCCATATTGTCCCAGTCGTCGCGGATGTCGATGCCTGCCCGATTGCTCTCGATGCCGGCGACGATGAGGCCCTGCCCATCTGCACGCAGCGCAGACAGCATGATGCGATCGGAGTCACGTGAGCCCGAACAGAAACCTTTCACGCCATCGATGCGGAAACCGCCGTCGACTACCTGCGCGACAACCTGGTTATTTACCGCGTTCATGGCGTTGCCCCAGAACCAGTTCTCGCGCGCGGTACCGCCCAGCAGCGCGGCCTGCTGCTGCGGATTGGCGAACAGGCGCACGGTGGCGATCTGCAGGTGCTGGAAGGCGAAGAGATGGGCCAGCGAACCGTCGACCTCGGCGATGCGGCGCACGATGTGCAGCACGGTGGTCCATGTCGCGCCATCGCCACCATGCTCGCGCGGCACGCTGATCTTCAGCAGGCCAGACGCGCGCAGCAGGTCGCGTTCATGTTTCGCGGTACCGCCTTGTCGGTCACGCTCGATGGCAGTGCTGGCAAATTCCTGAGCAAGCTTCTCAACGCCTTCGGCGTAGTCTGGATGAACGTTTTGCGGCATCAGTAATTCCTTGGATGAAAATGCGGAGACCTCTCGCGCATGTGGTCATCCCGGCGAAGGCCCGGACCAAGATCGACGCGTGGTGCTGGATTCCAGCCTACGCCGGGATGACGAGCTTGTGTACCTATTGAACAGCTTGCGCAATGTATTAACGGCTATTGCCAAGCGTGTCGCGTGTGCCGATGCAGGCAGTCTCGACCCGCCGCAGCAGTTGATCCGACAGTTTGCCGAGAATGCCGAGCATGAGGATGGAGACCATCACGAGATCAGGCCGGCTGGTCTCGCGCCCATCGGTGAGCAGATAGCCCAGGCCCTTGCTGGCCGCGATGAGTTCGGCCGCAACCATGAACATCCACGCAAGACTCAGACCTGAGCGCAGCCCGGTGAACAGTTCCGGCAGCGAGGCTGGGAGGATGACGCGGCGGATCAGGCCGATTCGTGAGAAGCCGTACACCTTGCCCAGCTCGACAAGTCTGCGGTCCACGTTGTGCACGCCGGATACGACATTCACATACACGGGAAAGAACGCGCCGATGGCGATCAACACGATTTTCGGTGATTCGTCGATACCCAGCCACAGCAGCAGCAATGGCACCCAGGCCAGCGAAGGAATTGCACGCAGGGCTTGAAAGCTCGGCTCAAGCAAGGCTTCGAGGCGGCGACTGAAACCAACCGCCGCGCCGAACACCACAGCCAGGAAGGCGCCGGCGACAAACCCGATCAGCACACGCAGGCTGCTGGCGCCGATGTGCTTCCACAGATCACCGCCGGCCAGATGCCACAGCGATGCAAACACGTCGCTCGGCGCAGGCATCAGGTTGCGTGCGATCCAGCCGCTCTGCACGACGATTTCAAGAATGGCAAAGACGCCCAACGGCAGGAGTAGTCCCGCCGCTTGCCAGCGCAACAGTTTGTTGCGCCACCTCGCATTCGAGGCGTGCGCCACCGCGTTGGCAGAAGCCGAGGCGGGCATGGCAGTAGCGGGTTCGATGGTGCGTTCAAGCACAGCCGGGCCGAGCCGGTTCAAACCGGCGCCAACGTTCTGGCCAAATTTGCCCTGGCTGATTTCAGCCTGACTCATGGCAGCTTGCGTGGATCGACCTTGGTCACGATGACGGACTTGGCGAAGTTGGCATCCACGAGGTCACCAATGACCTTGTTCAGATCCGTGCCCGGCTTGACCAACTCTTCTTCAAGCAGGATCGGTGCAGCAGCGCGCAAGGCGTCGATGTGCTCCTTGCCCGGCTGCGGGTTGCTGAAATCCGTACGCTCCTTGAGTTGCAACAACGCCACGCCGAGCGGCAGCTTGGCTTCTTCGGAGAGGATCTTCGCGGCCTCGACGGGGTTTGACTGGATCCATGCGCGCGCACGTTCGTACACCTTGATGACGCGCTTCAACTCGTCCGGATTCTTGCTATAGAAACTCTCGCTGGCATTGAGGAAGCCATACGTGTTGAAGGTGACGTTGCGATACAGCAGCTTGGCGCCATCCTCGATTTCCGCAGCGGCCATGAAGGGATCAAGACCCGACCATGCGTCGACATTCTTCTGGGCCAGTGCAACGCGACCATCTGCGTGCTGCAGATTGACGTGCTCGATGTCCGACTTTTTCAGGCCCACCGTGTGCAGCGAGCGGAGCAGGAACAGGTAAGGATCGGTGCCCTTGGTGGCGGCAACCTTCTTGCCCTTGAGATCCTTCAGCGACTTGATGGGCGAATCCTTCGGCACCACCAGCGCCGTCCATTCAGGGCGCGAGAAGATGTAAACGGCCTTGATGGGGTTGCCATTGGCGCGTGACAGCACGGCTGCGAGCCCTGCAGTGGAACCCACATCAATGGCACCGCTGTTCAGATATTCCAGCGCGCGATTGCTGCCTGCGCTAAGCACCCACTTCACTTCCGTGCCCTTGAACTCATCTTCCAGCCAACCCTTGCGCTTGATGACCAGGCTGGACGGCGAGTAGTAGGCGTAGTCGACCTTCAGCTCCTTGAGCGGTGCGCCCTGTGCGAAGGCCGTGGCAGACAGCACGAGGCCGGCGAACAGGCCGGCAAGCTTGGTGGCGTATGACATTCGATCTCTCTCTTGTGCGTATTTTCTTGAGGGAGATCAATGGTAGTCAGGCGTGTCGACAGCGCTAACTACGAAGAATTGATATGGAAATAGCTGTTAGTGCATTCGGGCGACATGAACCCCAGACGACCGTCGTGCTCACCACCGCACGCTGGTTGCAGTTCCCTCCCCTAAGGAGGAGGGTGGCCGGAGGCCGGGAGAGGGGAAATGGTACGTATCCATCCAGCTCCATTTTTCCCCAATCTGCCTTGAGCCACCCTTTCGCCTCTCCCGGCTCTGACGAGCCACCCTCTCCGTCCGGAGAGGGGACTGCAGAGCGTCGCGGGTTTCGTGCCAACAATGCTTAAGCCTTCACGGCACTCTTCAACTTCGCCTCCACCGCCGTACCCTTGAAGAAGTCCGCATTGGCTTCGGTGTAGAGCTTGTACGGATTCTCGAAGACGTAGGCCTTGAAGTCGGCTTCGCTGATGACGCCTTCATCGACCAGCGAGTGTGCTTCGTGCAGTGGCGAGGTGAGATCCGGCACATCCCAGTGACCGACATCTGACGAGTAGATCGCGTTGATCTTGGTCTTCAGCGGGTTGGCCTTGTCGTTGAAGGCGTGGGCGATGGTGCGGTCGTCCGACTCGGAGCCGAAGAAGAAGTTGTCGACCCAGCGCGACTTGATGTCTTCCACCTTCTCGATGCCGGCTGCTGCAAAATCTTCCAGCTCGCTCTCCTGCGGGCGACGCGAACCGGTGACGTAGCCCTTGCCCAGCGTGTCGCGGATCAGGTCTTCGCCATTGAGCGAACGGTCCTTGACGAGGTCGGCACCGTAGCGGCGGAACAGCTCGGCCAGTTCGGCGCGATCGGTCGCCAGCGGATCGTAGTTTTCCAGACCCTTGCGGCTGCGCTTCTCGAAGCGGTCGACGAGGTGGATGAACACGCGTGCGCCCCAGTCGGCACCGCCTTCAAGGAAGCCGGCGCGCAGCTTGGGGAAGCGCTTGGTGACGCCGCCGAAGAACAGCGCCTTGGCGAAGGCTTCGGTGCCATCGGCGAAGTGACCAATGTGGTTGTTCATGTAGTTGGAGGTCGAGCTGCGACCCGTCCAGCCCTGGCTGCCGTAGTGCGTGAGGATGGGCACGCCGAGATCGACCACCTTGGCCCAGAACGGGTCGTAGTCGTACTCGCTGTCGAGGCCGAGGAAGTCCTGGTACGAGATGTATTTCTTCAGTTCAGGATGCTGGTCGAGCGGGAACTTGTCGGCCAGCGCCTTGATCGGGCGGCTCACCGAACCCGCGATGTTGATCGCCTTGAGGCCCAGCGTATTCACCGCGAATTCCAGCTCGGCAATACCCTCTTCCGGCGTGTGCAGCGGGATGCCGGCAACAGGCGTGAGGTTGGCGCTGTACTTGCGCCAAAGATCGGCGTGGTAATGATTGATGGCGCGCGAAAGTGCGGTGCGCGAATCCTTGTCGCGCACGCCGAGCGGCGCGAGCACGTTGTTCGGGAACAGCACCGAGTAGTCCGAGCCCTGCTCCGCCTGACGCTCGGCGAAAAGCTCGGGCAGGTGATAAGTGGCTACGTCCAGCGTGTTCTTGGTGACACGCGCCCACCACGGTGAACGGATCGTGCGGTAGTAGTGACGCTCTTCCGGCGTCTGCTCGTACCAGCTCTTGCCGTTGCCGACGCCACCGCGCGCGATGCGGTCTTCCGAGGCCTTGCGCAACGCATCGACCAGATGCACGCCGCCGTAGTTGGAAACGTAGTCTTCGAGATCGGGCGTGTAGTCGTTGACGTGCACGTCAGTGTCGATGACGGGGTAATCAAGCGTCTGCTTGACTGCCGCCGAGGGCGAAAGCTGCAAGCGGGAAAGTCTGTCGTTCATATGGGGCTCCGCTGAATCAGTGGTCGGGGATGCGTTCGCTCATCCTGGCCGAACGCTGCACATGCGAATGGGCTATCGCAAAGCCTGTGCCACTTCCGGAAACTGCCCGGAGAGCGCCTGTTGGCGCGCCTCTCCGGCATGCCCCACACATCTACAACCATCAGACCTGTGGCGAATTCAGCAGGCCACCGAGCGCACTGCGCAGCAATGCGCAGCCACCATGACCCCAGGTCACGCTACGGCAAGGCGACTGCGCACTCCCAGCGCAAGCGCCAGCAGGACAAAGCCCGCTGCGAACACGAGAAACGCCGATTGCAAACCCAGCACTGCGCCGAGCGCGCCACCGACAAGGCTGGCAGCCATGCTGCCAGCCGGGCCCGACATGGCCGTAAGCCCCGCCACCTTGCCGCGACCAAGGCGCGCACCGATGCGCGCGAAGAAGGTGAGATTGACGATCTGCAGGCACCCGAGCGCCAATCCGAGCAACGCACCACCTGCCAACAACACATTGAGGCTCGTGGCCAGCCCCAGCACCACGAGCGCCGCGACCGCCAGAGACAGGCTGATGGCATAAGAACGCGCAGCACCCAGACGCGACAGTGGCCCGCCCATGGTGAACAAGGTGGCAATGAAACTCAGCCCTTCTGCGTTGATGAGCACCGTCGCACTGCCGGCACCGAGATGCAGCTGATTGATGGCAATGACGATGATGAAGAAGCTATAAAAAGCATTCACGCCCTGCCCTGCGAACTCGAGCAGGCAAGTCATGCGCAGCTCGCGCTCGCTGCGCAGCAAGCCGAGTTGCGCAACGATGTCACGCAGGCGCAAGCGCCCTCCGCCTGTGCCACGCTCAGCGTAAGAGCCGAAGATGATGGGGCTGACGCAGATCGTCAGCGCAAACATTGCTGCGATGGTCCAGTAAGTACCCGCAAAGCCCATCAAGGCGACGGCACTGCTTGCCACCAGAGGCCCGATCAGAAACATGCCCGCCATGTGCGTGCCGCGATACCAGCCTGCCTTGGCTTCGCCGACATGCTCGAGCTGCTGCATGAACACGGTATTGAGCGACACGAAGCGCATCGGCATGAAGAAGCTGATCGCCGTCGTGCACCCGAGCAGGAACCACGGCGACGCCACCAGCGGCAGCACGACGTAGAGGCTGCCCGCCAGCAAGGTGCCGGTGACAAACAGGCGAGCAGGCCCGAGACGGTCGACGAGATGACCGATGGGCAGGCTCATGATCAGCACGCCCGCCGTCTGCGCACCCGCGATCAGCCCGAGCAGCGCTTCAGGCGCATGCAGGTCGATGGCGTAAAGCGAAGTGGTGATCTTGGCCATGCCAACGCTAGTACCCATCAGGGTCGACAGCACAGCGAAAAGAATGAGGAAGCGGTGGCGTTCGTAGAAACCGTGCATGGATGGCTATAAACACAGGGCGAATGAAGGAAGGCAACGATGAATGGTTGCGTGTAGCAACCACTCAGAGCAGGTTTCGCGCCAGTGCTCAGGCCCTTCCAGTGCATGCACAGACTGCGCACGCGATGCTGAAATCGCAGCATGCGCGCCACAGATTGCGCGATTCCACGCACCCCCATTGCGTTGATCCATTCTGAGCTTTGCAACGCTTGAGATTTAGCCGCAGCGCCGTTTGAGGCACAATGATGAGTCCAACCCGATGCGTGCCGCTGCCGTTCCAATCCATTCGCCGTGACAGGCGGCCACGCGCAGAATGAAAATCATGTTCAGCTTTGATCACATCTCCCACGCCACCCTGCCGACCCGCCATGGCGAGTTCGTCGCCTACGCCTTTCGCGAATCTGATCCCGGCCGCGAATGCCTCGAGCACCTTGCGCTGGTGCGTGGTGACGTACAGAACGCCACCGACGTACTGGTGCGCGTACATTCCGAATGCCTGACCGGCGACGTCTTCGGCTCGCGCCGCTGCGATTGCGGCGAACAACTCGACCTCGCCCTGCAACGCGTTGCAGAAGCTGGTCGTGGCATCGTGATCTACGTACGCGGCCATGAAGGACGCGCCATTGGCCTGGTCAACAAGATCTCGGCCTACGCGCAGCAGGACGAAGGACTCGACACCGTCGAAGCCAACCTCGCCATTGGCCAGCCCGTCGACGCACGACGATACGACGCCGCCGCCGAAATCCTGCGCCACCTCAAAGTGAAGAGCATCCGCCTGCTCAGCAACAACCCGCGCAAAGCCAGCGAACTGAAATCGCTCGGCATCGCAGTGAACGAGCAACTGCCGCACGAAACGGCCTCACACGCGCAGAATCACCACTACCTCAGCACCAAGCGCGACCGCATGGGGCATTTGCTGGATCTGCCGTCCGGCGTGGATATCCCCTAGCCTGCGTCTTCGCTTCGCGACAATCTCCAGACCGTGACCTCAAATGCTGCGAGGGGTAGTACGCATTCCGGTAAATGGCCTCAACCATTTTGTAAACGCTGACGCAAGCAGCCTTGATTCGTATCCTATTCGTCAGCGGCTATTACATGCCGGTGCTTAGAGCAAGCGTCGTTGCCTGATGTGAATCAAAAACTTGGCAGAACCTCGAAGCATCCAAACCATCAGACATAGGCGGACGACCGGGCCGCGTACTGGAAAGTAAGCCATCACATACAGAGGAGGCTAGCCTATGTCATTTAAACAAATACTCTTGCTTGTTGGTTCGTTGCTTGCATGCCAGGCTCATGCGGCCAATTGGGCGCTTGTCGACAGCAACAGCGAATCCAAAATCTTTCTGGACACTGAGTCCGTTCGCCGCAACGGATCGAAAGTCAAGGTATGGATCAAGTGGTCTCACTCGGCGCCAGTTGCGGCCAAAAACACATATCCCGAGAAACAGTACCAATCTTCAAAATCTCTCGATATCTACGATTGCTCTGATCGATCGAGTGCGTCGATCCAATTTATTCTCTATGCGGATGCGGATGGGGGTGAGGTTGTGAAATCCGACTCTATTCCGGAGAGGCTTGCGTCGTTCAGAGAGGTTGTGCCGGACTCCATCGGCGAAGCCATTCTTGAGGCGGCTTGTAAGCGATCGGGCAGCAAGAAGTAATAGTGCGCTCGCCCCGGCGAACTCCTGCCGCCGCCAAGCCGCATGGTGTCTAGAAAACCCAAGGCGATTCAATCCGGCAGCCATGGGTCATTACCTCCTCAGTGGCAATACGGGGCGTTTCGTTTGTGGGTAGATTTGTGGGTTATAAAAAACAAAAACCCGCAAGGCCTTTGGCTGTGCGGGTTCCATGATCATAACTGGCGGAGAGGGCGGGACTTGCACAGAACAAGCACCCATGCGGGTCTCCGACTGTTCCACTACTCCGTGCGGTTCTCCGAAGTGTAGCACTCCGCGGCCACACGAGCATCCGCCAGCACACCCGCCAGCAGCACCTCAACAGCGCGGCCCAGGTTCTCAGCGTTAGCCAATCGCTCCCACTCCGCATTGGTCACGACGCCGTGTGCGGCCCGCAGTCGCGCCTTGATCCGCTCAAAGGCGTAGCGGCTTTCCAGCAACGCTACCGACGAGGCTCCGCTCTCAATCAGGGCGGAGTGCTCCAGCAGCGCGGCCTGTAGCTCCGCGTGCGCTTGCGCGTACGCTATCGCGTGTGGCGTCATGGACGACTCACACAGTGTGCGCGTCTTCATGCCCGCCCCTCCGCCCTTGCCAGCTGGATCGCCGCATCAATCAGGGCGTTGTACGCGTTGCGTCGGTTCGTATTAGCGAAGGACTTCACCGCCTGCGTCTGTGCCTCGGTGCTCTCACCCTCCGTGCCCTTGATGGCATTCGTAAAGGCGTCCATCGCCGCCACGTAGTTCCGTGCCACTCGGGCGAACTGTCTGCGCAGCTCGGGCGTTGGGTGTGCCGATTCAATCATCATTTCCATTTTCATTCCTTCAGGTAGGGTTGAGGGCCGGAAGGCAGCGCACAGAATGTGCTGCCGCCCACACGACCTCTTGCAAGTTCTTAGCTGCGCACGTAGCCGCGCAGACGGTGACCAATCCAGATTCGCAGGGCTGAATCCGCGTCACCGTGAAGGGCACGAATATCAGCAGGCAGCACACGGGGATTCGCCACCACGGCGGCCCACAATTCCGGCGTCAGCCCCACGAGTGCCATAGCCCCTTCTCGGGTGCTGGGCCTGCCATCCATGTCCGCGCAGCGCTCAATGAAATGCACAGTGCGCGACGCCAGCAAGCTCCCGCCCTCGTGCGTCTCAACCCTCGTCACCGTGTAACGGGCAAGGGTATCCGCCGCCATTTGTTCGGCCTCCTGTGCGCTCGCCAATCTCGCCTCAAGGTGCGCAAGTTCTGCCGGTGCCTTCACGGTCACGTAGTCGGCTGCTGCCTTCATCGCTGCGAATTGATCCGCCAGCACTTGTGCTTCGGCCACGCGGCCCTTCAGTGCGTTGATGCTGGATTGAATGCTGTTGATTGTGTTCATGGCTCTGTCTTCCTTTAAGTACAAATAGAAAAGGCCCCGAAGGGCCCATGCTTTACTGATTGCCTACTGGCTCAAGCGAACTGACGCCCACGCACTCGCGCAAGGTGCGGCGGCAGACTCTGGTCATTCGCACTGAAGCTCATGCCCGAGCCCTCGTACCCGTCGTTCATCGCTGCGTTACGCAGGAAGGCTTGTACGAGCATGCGGGCTTGAGCAGGCGATGGCACAACAGCCTCGCCCGTACGGTCGCTGATCGCCTGAATACCGTGCTGTGCCAGCCACTCGGCAGGGTGCGATTCAGCCGACACGCCACCTACAAAGCGGGCTGTACCTGTCGCAGAATCCAGCGACGCCTCCATGAACGAATCCACTTGCTTGTCGTGCTCCGCTTGCAGCCATGCCCGTGAGATAGGCATGCCGTCGGCATTCGTCAGGGGAGTACTAGCGCTGCCGGGAATTCCGGTTTGTCGTGTCGTGGTGCTGCGGAATCCCTCCTCGGTGTGGATGCCACCTTGTGGGCTGTTGGTGATGTCGTTCATACGTTGCTCCCTTTCATGTGGGGCTTTCTGCCCGGTTTCTGTCGTTGCGCCCAAGTGGGCATGTGTCCGTACATTTTGGTGACGAGGCGTCGCCATTCAGCACGGATATTCGTGCTGACGTAGCCCTCGAATCGCTCGCGCTCGAAGGCGTCACCTTCCAGCGGATGCTGACTTGCTGCTCGCATACTGTTCTCCTATTGATTACCCGACCGCCCAGCCCGCACGCTCCAGCACGGTGACAAGGTCGGGGTACTGGCTCGCCAATTGGCAGAGCCTGTTGAATGGAATTTCTCGATAGTCCCTATGACGTAGGCCCTCAGGTGCCAGCACCTCAAGCCTTCCGTCCGGGTACTCACGCGCTTGCACGTCGCCCACGTCGATCGCGTTGAACTCACCTGCCTTGAGGCGTCGCTGTACGTCCTGTTGATCCAGCCACCCGGCACGAGTACGCGTTGCACCCGGCACGAATCGCTCTTGCAGGATCGCTTCGCGCTGCTCGGCTGGCCGGTGCAGTGCATCCCAGCATGTCCAGCAGCAGCGGTCATGCACTCGCCGCCAAGGGCTACCACATCGCACACACGGACACTCAGAGAGGAACTTGCCTCGACCAGCCAGCAGGGCATCAACGCGTTGTGGCTCTCGGGTTCGCCGCCTCAGTTCTTCAGCGTAAGCGGCATCCATGCGGGCAATATCCCTGTCACGGCGGTACAGCTTCTGACCGCGTGGCTGACGGCCCCAACGCGTGAATCGGGAATCGCACCCACGCGTCAGAGGGGCGGTCATTGCAGCGCTCGCACACCGTCCAGCATGCCCGCGAACGCCTCGGTGATAGGCGCGGAGGCCGCCCCGTTGCGGTAGGTGTTCCGCTTGGTTAAGACCTCCACCACATGAGGATCGCCGTGCAGGACCCAGTCCAGACCGTAGGTAAGGGCGAGCGTTGCGGCTTGCTTCGGCGTGGGCTTGACGCTGTTCAGCGCAGCGACAATGTCCCGGTGAATGCCTGACCACACATTCTTATATGTCCGCATGGCGGCAAGCAGTGCCTGGGGTTTTGCTCTCGCAGCTGTCAGCACGGCAAGCGCGGCTTTCTCGCCTAGAACTTCAAGCGTGCCAAGTGTGCTGTTGCATCGTCTGCACAGGGTGCCCCGAGGCAGTCCAGTACGGTGGCAATGGTCGCTGGTCGCGTTCTTATTGGTAAGGCTTGCCACGCAGATAGGGCAGCGCCCGCCTTGCTGACGGCTCTGTGCTTTGCGCAACGTGGCCTCGTGGCCGGACGCTGCATGTCTCATTTTTTCCATGGTGATCCTGTCGAAAATTGAGCAGCTTCTGCGCTGCTCGAATGTGGCTATAACCCATTGCCTACGCGGCTTCCCGGCGTGACGAGTGAGATAGAGCGAACTATTTTTAGTGACACCCGCGGCGCTTCCGGGGCTGCTTGTCCGGCCCACGTTTTCCGCGCTGTGTCTCGCTGGTGCGAAGGGTCGCCCAGCTAGGCCGACGGCCATAAGCCCTATCGACCCAATCAAGTACAGAGCGCTGACCAATCCGACTCAGCCCGCCGAAGGTCTGCTTGGCATTCAGGTTGCCCACTGGGTGCTCGAAGTCCGGCTGCGTCTCTCGTGTGCTGTCAGCCAGCTTGACCGGCTTACCCTTGTGGCCGCTGTGGGGTGGCACCATCCAAGAGGGCATCGTGTCGCCGTCGCGGCCCTTGAAGGCACCGTACGTGAATCGTCGAATGGCTGACCGTTCCGTCTTCATGTAGCGGTCGCCCAGCTCCACGAAGAACAGCTTCAGATCGCCACGTGCCTCCCACGGGTGCAGCTTCGCCAGAGCCGTAGCCCGTGCCTCGGCCTCGACTTCAGCTCGCGTCTGAATACGTCCGGGGTTACATCTGTTCCAAGCCTGCGACAGCGCACGTTCTAGCGTGAGCTCTAACTCCCTGTTCTCGGCAATGAATTCAGGTGTGAGCGCAGGCAGGTGCTCAATTGGAAAGCCGCGCTCGCGGGCAACATCCAGCACCCATTGGAACGTACTGACGCTAGGCTTAAATCTCGAATACGCCTTCATCGCATCAGGCCCATTCGGTGCATAGCGTCACCGGCATGAATCAGGAAGCGCTTGCCGTCGTCGTCGCCAGCTTCAGCCGCTGTACAAACAGCCCAAGCCATCATCGCCCGTAGAACTTCCGGTGCCTGACGCGGGGCCACGCCAACACCCTCAAGGTGCAGCAGTGCTAGTTCATCCGGGGAATACGTCTCGCCGGTCTCAAGTCTCAAATTCATAGTCGTCCTTCTGCGCTCCGTGGCGCGTGGTTGCCCTTCGGCGGTGTTTGCCCGTACAGGGGACATAAATAACCCGGCGTTACCAGCTACTTCCGGCGTCGGCGGTGTCTTGTCTTTGTGTGGGACGAAAAGGAAACCTCTGAAAAACGAAAGGCCGAACAGCTCACGCCGCTCGGCCCTGAAGGTCTCTCGATAATCTCGACCGCGTGACAGGCAAGATAGAGCGAACTATCTTTAGCGCGCTCGCTGTGCTGTCAAAGAGGCTCGCTGCTGTCTATCCATCTGTACGGGACGGCCTCACCCGGCCTCACACCCGCTCACGCCTCCGCGTTGCCGCGCTGCTCGGCGCAATACCGCTTCACCGTGGCAGCACCTATCCCGAAGTGCTCGGCAGTAGCCGCAATGCTGGCACCGTGCTCGGCCCGCCACGCGACAACCTCGGCAGCATCGGCAGCCCGCACGCGGCCCACGTACTTCTCAGGACTGGCACGCTTCGCCACCTCAATCCCACGCCGCTGCATTTCCCGACGATTCAAGTAATCCGCTTCACCCTGCGCCGCCATGAACGCCAGCACCGCGTCCCGCGTGGCCTTCTGTATCGCATCCGTAGCAGCCCCGTCGAACACCATGCCGTTCAGCGTGCATTCCACCTTGACACCCATCTGCATGAGGCGCTGCATGGTTGAGTGCAGCTCGTCGTACCTGCGTGAGATTCGATCCAGCCAGCGCACAACCAGCACGCCACCCTTCCGCAAGTCCCGCTCTACGTGCTGCCACTGTGGCCTCTCACTCGGCGGAACGTGATACCCGGACACGCCCTCATCTATGAACACGTCCTCCCGCACCACGCCCTGCGCCGCTGCGTCGTCGTACTGGCTGGCACTGCTCTGCCCGTCGATAGTCGAGATACGACCGTAGTACAGCCTGCGTCCTGCCTTGCTCATGTCTGCCTCCATTGGCTCATAGGGTTCATGGCTCAATGCTAGAGCATGGCTCACAACCTGTCAACCCTATTGAGCCATTCATTCAGAGATAACAGCGTGGCTCACTGCGGCATACCCAGTTGAGCCATGTCGGCAGTCCGCCAGCCCACGGCGTGACACGGCCAACGCCTGCATCCCTGTGTCGTCTTGGATTCATTGGAAGTGCAGCTGTGTCGCTGCTCTCGCGCTGGAAAAAGCAGGCCGGGCCAATGGGGGAAGCCTGCGCGGCGGCGTGCGTGTGTGCCCCCGCAGAAAAGCCCACCAAAATTCGGTCCGTGCGGTCACACTGGCCCTTGAACTACAGGAGTCCCCATGCAGCTCAGCACTATCGGAGAGCCCACACCCGACCGCGTAGAACTCTCCTTGAACGACGGCACAAAGGTGCTGTTCTCGCATGGCCGACCCGTCGCCGCATCCATCCCCGGCAAGGGCTACATCCGTACCGACGCCGCCATTCCCGCAGACACCGAACAGCACATACAGGGATGGGTTAGCAATCCGGCGACCGTCCCCCAAGCTCAGCTCGACGGGCTCATCCAGGCTCGCGCTTAACCGTACTTTCCCAGCGGTGCCGACAAGTACGGCACTGCCGGTTGCTGCCATCCCAAACAATGCAGCCGCCTAGGATCACCTCGCCTCGGGCAGCAGCCTCGAAGGTCTCCTTCGCGGGGAAGCCCACGATCAGCGGTACTCCCTCCGCTTGACCGCACGAGGGGCAAATCTCTTTATCTTTCGTCATATCGTTCCTGTCGCCCAGCAATCAGATAAGCCAAAATGCCCCATTCGTAACAACAACAAACCAACAGGGGGAAAAGGTGATGGATGCTCTAATCTGGGTAATCGTCATAGGGCCAATCGCGTACTTCCTAGGTCGCGCAGACGGAGCACGGCGCGAGCGTGAGGCGTGGGAGCATGCAGACCATTTGAAGTGGTGCGCAGCGCATGATTTGCCTCTAACGACTCACCGTATGGGCTCCGACGAGCGCCACTCTTATCTCAGGGGTATCGGCAAGGCCTAAGCTGGCAGCAGTCGCATCGCGTCGGCCAGCACCTTAGCCGGTAGCTCGCCACTTCCGTAGCCGCCAGCCGTTCCGCCCTCAGCGTGACCCATCAGGGCCATACGCACCTCAGGCCGCACGCCGTGTATCCGGCATTCATCAGCGAAGCGATGCCGCCACGAGTGGAACACCACGGCCTTATCTTGAATGCCCCATATCGCCCGCTGCCTGCCGTACCACTTGCTGAACGTCGCGGAGATAGTCCCGTGCATGTCCGCTTTCGCAGGGAACAAAGCACCGTCCGGCTGGCCTTGCGCCCAATCCCAGAACGCGACTACCTCAGCATGCAGCGGCACCCATCGCCTGCTTGCCGTGTTCTTCAATTTCATGGGCAACCCCGCCATGCACTCGCCCTTGTCGGTGATACGAATCCCCCGGTAGCCGTCGCGCTCCTCAAGGTCCGACTTCCGCAGTTGATGCAGTTCGTTCAACCGCGCCCCGGTGTATTTCGCCAGACGTGGTAGCCAGTACTTCACCGGCTCGGTGTCCTTGTACTGCTCGGTATCCTTCAGGATCGTGGCCGCCTGCTCGGGGCTGTACGCAGTCCGCGCCTCGTCGTCATCCTCGGGTAGCGCAGTGCCAAGCGCGTGATTAACGGACACAAGACTTCGGTCCAATGCCACACCCAGCAGGATGCTCAAGTACGCCAGCCGCCCGCCATTGATCGTCTTCGCCTTCAGGTTCTGCCCAAGCAGCCAGTCCCGGTATTCAATGACCATCGCCCGCGTGACCTTCTGTACAGATGGGTCCTTGTGCAGATTGTCGAACTCCACAGCCGTCCGGGTTGCGGCCTGCACGGCCTTGGTGCTCGGCTTGCTCTCGCGCTTCCAGTGTTCAATCAGGGATTCCAGCGTGACGGCCTTCGCCTTGCCACTGGCCTTGGGTGCCAGCTCTTCCGACGTGCCAACGCGCACAAGCCCTTGCGCTCGCATCGTCGCAATCAGCCGATCGGTCGCAGCTTGAGCTACTTCCTCGCGCCGCTCTTCCTCGGCTGCTTCAACGCCGTGCCAGTACTCCCCGGCTTCCTGCTGCGCGGCTTCCTCGGCGGTCACGACTTCAGGCTTCGGGGTGTCCTCGGCCTCTCGCCGCAGCCGCTTCCACTCCGCGTCCAGACGAACGGAAACACGCCGGGCAGCTTCTGCCGCTTCGGCGCGATTCTTTGTTCCGAGACTGAATGTGACCTCGCGCTTACCGCCGTGCGCGGCAACTAGGTCCAAGGGGATGCGACGGCGGTAGGTATAAACCGCACCGCGTCGAATTACGTGCTCCATGCGCGCCTCTTCTGCGATTGCTGGGAGGCCGGATTTACCGGCCTGTGTAGCAACCACACGGGCAGTGGAGCAGTTGGGAGCCTTATTTGACGCCATTTCCCTCGGGAATCAGCTACTTCGGCCCATCTGGCGGAGAGGGCGGGATTCGAACCCGCGTCAGGATATTATCCTGAACACGCTTTCCAGGCGTGCGACTTAAACCGCTCATCCACCTCTCCGGAAGGAGGCGGAGTATAGCAGCGTGAAGCCGTTTCGGGAACGTTTCGCCGTATCTTCAGGCGTGACGGGTGTCGCGAACGGATTCAGGCCGTTTCGGGTTTGCGCAGGTCATCGACCAGTTGCTTCGCCACAGCCCCCGGTGGCGCGGTCACGAGGCTGACGAGCACGAGGGCGGCAAAGCCCGCCACGACTCCAAAAACGCCGCAGGACACGGGCTGGATGCCGAACCAGGCGTTGCTCATCGAACCACCGAAAATGGGATAGGTGCGCAGCGCGTAGGCCACAGCCACGCCAGGGCCGATCAGCATGGCAGCGACCGCGCCCCACTTGTTCGCGCGGCGCCAGAAGATGCCGGTGACCATGGCCGGGAAGATGGCCGACGCGGCGATCGAGAAAGCGAAGCCGACCGTGAACAGGATGCTGTCTGGCCGCAGCGAGGCGACCCAGGCAGCAAGCGTGGCAACCACCATCAGCGTCGCCTTCGATACCAGCAGGCGTCGCTGCGTGGCGGCTGCAGGGTTGATCATGTGGAAATACACGTCGTGCGAGAGTGCGCTGCAGATACTCAGCAGTAAGCCGTCTGCCGTCGACAGCGCTGCGGCGAGACCGCCAGCCGCAATGAGGCCGGAGACGAAATACGGCAGACCGGCAATCTCGGGCGTGGCGAGCACAATGACATCCGGGTTGATGCTCAGCTCGGCGAGTTGCAGGATGCCGTCGAGATTCATGTCCTCGACCTTCACCATGCCGAGCTTGCCCCAGGACGAGATCCACGAGGGCAAGTCTGCAATCTGCGTACCGACAACGTGATGGTAGATCTCCCACTTCGCCAGTACGGCGTAGGCCGGTGCGGCGAGGTACAGCAACAAGATAAACAACAGGGACCAGAACACCGAGTTACGCGCGGCACGCACACTGGTGGTGGTGTAGTAACGCGTAAGAACGTGCGGCAGCCCTGCCGTGCCTATCATCAGCACGAAAACCAGCGCGATGAAGTTGTTGCGCGCATCGGAGCTGCTGTGCTGCGCAGTCGCGGGAAAGGCTTCGGCGTGTGGCGTCGGCGGCTGCGAGCGTGCCATCGCATCACGATAGTCGCTCTCCCATTGTTTGCGCGCCCCGTCTGCATCGGCAGGCAAGGCACGTAATTGGCGCTGGACGTTGGCTATTTCGCGCGCAGGTGCATTGGCATCCTGCAAAGTTTCGAGGCGCGCAACCAGCTTGACTCGCTCGGTCTGCAAGGATGCAGGCAAGGCTGCAATGCGCACCTGCAGGCTCTCGGCACGCTTGACGAGAGCACTACGCACCTGGCGCTCAGCAGGCGAGGCAACCAGCACCTGCTCCTCGGCGCCCAGCCGTTCGAGTATGCGTCCATACGCGATCTGCGGAATAGGTATGCCGGTGGTATTCCACGACATCATCACTACCGGCGTCAGATAGGCGACGATGATCACGAGGTATTGCGCCACCTGCGTCCAGGTAATGGCGCGCATGCCGCCGAGAAATGAGCAAACCAGCACGCCGGCCAGACCCACAAATACGCCTATGGAAAAATCGATGCCGGCGAAGCGGCTGGTGATGAGGCCGACACCGTAGATCTGCGCCACGACATAAACGAAACTCGCCAGTATCACGGCGACAACGCCGAGCAGCCGCGGCAACTTGCCTTCGTAGCGCGCGCCAAGGAAATCCGGAATGGTGTACTGGCCGAAGCTGCGCAGATAAGGCGCGAGCAGCAGGCTCACCAGCACATAGCCCCCGGTCCAGCCCATGACGAATGCCAGGCCGTCGAAACCCGCGACATAGAGCGTACCCGCCATGCCCAGAAAGGACGCGGCGCTCATCCAGTCCGCTGCCGTCGCCATGCCGTTGTAGAGCGCAGGTACCCGTCGCCCTGCGACGTAATACTCGGTGACGTCCGCAGTGCGGCAGAACACACCGATGATGGCGTACATGAAGATGGTGGCGAACAGGAAGCCATAGCCGATCCACTGCAGTGAAGCACCCAGCCACTCGCCGAATGCCATGCTGCAGACAAACAGGAAGAAGCCGAGCGCGAACAGCAGATAGGTTCGCGAGATCGCGCTCATGCAACACTCACAGTTTGCCAAATCACAATTTGTATTGCGCCTTGAGACGCTGCTGCAGACGCCGCGCCTGCATGAAGGCATGACGCAGGATCTGGCTGTCGAGGCGATTCAGCTTGTAGGGATTGAGGCGGTTGGCACCTGCCTCGTTGCCTCCGTGTTGTTGCTGGTTGCGCAGGCGCAGCATCTGCAGGAACAGGAAACCCTCGATGGCGGCCTGCATGTCTTCCCCGGCATAGCCTTCAATGGCCGACAGCGCACGCAGGCGTTCGACGGTGCCGGTCGCGCCGATGCCATGCGCCAGCGCCAGAATGCGAACGGCATCGACGTAGGGACGCACGCCTCCCGTCTTCAGATCGATGGTGTTCGGCACCACGCTTTTCTTGTCGACCACGAAGGTACGCACCATGCCCAGTGGCGGCACTGCCTGCAATGCGTTGGTCGCCATCGCCTTGAGAAATCCGCTTTGCTTTGCCGCAAACGCCAACATGTCGGTGCGCAGCGTGTCGACGAGAGCGCTCGCGCCATAGAGTGAACGAAAATCGAAGAACATGCCGACCGAGGACAAGGCCTTTGCGTCGGCACTGCCACACCAGTCGCGAAAGCGACTCTGCCATTCGTTCTCCGACAAACAGCACTCGGCATTGCCGGCCATGCTCTGGCCACGCCCCAGCGGGAAACCGCACTCGTCGAGAAGCTGGTTGACGGCCTGCGCGAAGGGCAGGAACTGGGCGCGAATATCCGCTGCCGCGAGCTCGGCACCCACGCCATCAGGCAATGCGAAAACAATGCCATTGTTTTGCTCGGTTGATAGCGTCTGTTCCAGCCGACCTTCCGAACCGAAGGCAATCCAGCTCCATGCCACGTCGGGCAGAGGGAAGCGTGCCTTCATGAGTTCAATGGCTTGCGTGGTGACGAAATCGTTCAGCGAAGTGGTCCACTGGATCACCTTGTCAGCGCCCAGCCCCTGCACCACGAGTTGCTTGGCGACGCGCCGCGCACCTGCAGCCGCGTCAGCAAGCTCGCTGGACGAACGCGCCGATACCAGCGGGCTGACGACGTCTTCCCGCACGATCTGCTGTGTGCCGTACACATCGCTGCGCGACACCACGCCAACGAGACGGCCAGTGCGCTCAACAATGAGCACGTAACGCACTCCGTGGCGCGCCATGGCCAGTACCGCGTCCTGCGTCGTCGCCTCGGGCGACAGGCTGACGAGCTGGGTACTCATTGCCGACTCGATGGGCGCTGCCAGATCGCCCCCCTTGAGCAGCACGCGGCCGAGCAGATCATGCGCAGTGAGAATGCCCAATGGCACGAGGTCGGCATTGGCGACGACGATGGCACCGATGTGTTCGTCGACCATGCGCTCGACCGGCTCGCGCAGGTGCGTGCCCGGCGGGTAAGTCACCGGGGCACGCCGGATCAGGCCCGCCAGCGGTTGATAGAGCGAGAACGCGGCAGCGGACGCTGCCTGCGCTTCGTTTGCTGCATTTGCCGAAGCGGCCATGCCAATCCTCTCCTGAAGCGATCCAGTAGGGCTTGAGGCCACACTGGATCGCGGCACTCCACTCAAACGGACTGTTTGAGTTGCTCCAGGATCGCAGGGTTCTCCAGCGTCGACACGTCCTGCGTGATTTCTTCGCCCTTGGCGAGCGAACGCAGCAGGCGGCGCATGATTTTGCCCGAACGCGTCTTCGGCAGGTTGTCGCCGAAGCGGATGTCTTTCGGCTTGGCGATCGGGCCGATCTCCTTCGCAACCCAATCCTGCAGCTGCTTGACGATCACCTTCGCCTCATCACCCGTGGGCCGCGTGCGTTTGAGCACGACAAAGGCGCAGATCGCTTCTCCGGTCAGATCATCCGGACGACCCACCACCGCGGCTTCCGCCACCAATTCAGTGCAGGACACCAGCGCGGATTCGATCTCCATCGTGCCCATGCGGTGACCCGACACGTTCAGCACATCGTCGATACGGCCCATGATGGTGAAATAACCGGTCTTGGCGTCACGCACAGCACCGTCGCCCGCAAGGTATAGCTTGCCACCCAGATCGCCCGGGAAGTAACTCGTCTTGTAGCGCTCCGGGTCGCCCCAGATCGTGCGGATCATCGACGGCCACGGGCGTTTGATGACGAGGAAACCACCCTTGCCCCACTCCACATCGTGACCGGACTCATCGACGACTGCGGCAGCAATGCCAGGGAATGGGAGCGTGCACGAACCCGGCACCAGCGGCGTGACACCCGGCAGTGGCGTGATCACATGGCCACCCGTTTCGGTTTGCCAAAAAGTATCCATCACCGGGCAACGCGAGCCACCGATCTGCTCGTAGTACCACATCCAGGCTTCCGGATTGATCGGCTCGCCAACCGTGCCCAGCAGGCGCAGGCTGGTCAGGTCGTAGTTGCGAGGATGCGCCGTCGCCGTTCCTTCGGCAGCCTTGATCAGCGAACGGATTGCCGTCGGCGCGGTGTAGAAAACCGTGACTTTCTGATCCTGGATGACGCGCCAGAAACGGCCGGCATCCGGATAGGTCGGCACGCCTTCGAAGACGATCTGCGTCGCTCCGCAGGCCAGCGGTCCGTATGCAATGTAGGTATGTCCGGTCACCCAACCGATGTCGGCGGTGCACCAGTAAACATCCTCGGGCTTGAGGTCAAAGGTCCACTTGTTGGTGAGGATGGCATGCAGCAGGTAGCCACCTGATGAATGCTGGACGCCCTTTGGTTTGCCGGTCGAGCCCGAGGTGTAGAGCAGGAACAGCGGATGTTCAGCGCCGACCCACTCCGGCTCACAGATCGCGCCCTGCCCTTCGAGCAGGTCGTGCAGCCACACGTCACGCCCTGCCGCCATGCTGCTGACATTGCCGGTGCGCTTGTAAACGATGACGCTATGGATCGCTTCACAGCCGCCCATGGCGATGGCTTCATCGACCACGGCCTTCAGCGCAATGCTCTTGCCGCCACGGCATTGCTCGTCAGCGGTGATGACGGCTGTCGCGCCAGCATCGACGACGCGCTCCTGCACGCTCTTGGCCGAGAAGCCACCGAACACCACCGAGTGAATCGCGCCGATGCGTGCACAGGCCTGCATGGCGGCGACGCCTTCAACCGACATCGGCATGTAGATGATGACGCGATCGCCCTTCTTTATTCCGCGCGATTTCAGGCCATTGGCAAACTTGCACACCAGAGCATGCAGTTCGCGATATGTCGTGCGCGTGACCTTGCCATCGTCCGCCTCGAAAATCAGCGCGACCTTGTCGCCATTACCGTTTTCGAGGTTGCGATCGAGGCAGTTGAAGGAAACATTCAGCGTACCGTCTTCAAACCATTTGTAGAACGGCGCCTTGCTCTCGTCGAGCGACTGCGTGAAAGGTTTTTTCCAGATCAGGTGCTCGCGCGCCAGGCGCGCCCAGTACCCGGCGTAATCCGCGTCCGCTTCCTTGCACAGGGCCTCGTAGGCCGCCATGCCACTGATCGTGGCACGGGCAATGGTCGCTTCTGAGGGAGGGAAAATGCGGTGCTCTTGCAGGACGGAATCGATGGAAGCCATGTGGCACATCTCCTTTGGGCTGAACGCCTGTTCTGGTTAGTCACAACGGCATGGGGAATACCGGGGACCTGTCTCGTGTTTAACAGCAGTACGGGGCACGACCGGGCTTTGTCATCTGACAGGACGACCGCCTGAGCGTTGCCTCCATTGATGCCTGTATTTTGAACTACCTATTGTCGCGCAAATATCGCCGCTGAAATTAGATGCAAGCCAGCTTACATCCCACTTACGCAGCATCGGCAGTGCAACGCAGCATCCTTGCCGTGACAAGGCGCACGCCGGCATCGCAGCCAACGCCGGCATTGCCGACAGCCCCTGTGCCAGACCCGCAGGCAACCTGTTACGATCAGGTTCGTACGGCCGCCGTGGCCGTCGCTGCGGACCAAACATACCCCATGCATAGTCAACAGGATATCGTCGCCGAAATCCCCCGCCTGCGCCGCTATGCGCGTGCACTGACGGGCGACACCTCGCGCGCCGAAGACCTGGTGCAGGACACGCTGGAGCGTGCGCTGTCGCGCTGGATCCTGTGGCGACCGGGCAATCTGCGCGCCTGGCTGTTCACCATCATGCACAATATTTTCGTCAATCAGCTGCGCGGTGCGGCGCCGCTGGACTATCGCCCGGACGACCTCGTGCCGGAACTACCGGTGCGGCCCGAGCAGGAAGACGGCCTCGGCCTGCGCGACCTGGACAAGGCGCTGCAACAGCTCTCCGTCGATCAGCGCGAAACCCTGCTGCTCGTGACGCTCGAAGAACTCTCCTATGACGAAGCCGCCAAGGTGCTTGGTGTACCAGTCGGCACCATCATGTCGCGCCTGTTCCGCGCCCGCGAGCGTCTGCGTATCTGCCTGCAGGGGCAGGCCGGACTCACTCATCTGAAGGTGGTGAAATGAGCCTGCGTGACAATACCAAGCACGACACTGCCATCTCGAAGATGGACGAAGCCCTGCTGCGCTACGTAGACGACCGTCTGGATGTCGATGACCGCGCCGCCGCCGAAAGCTGGATGCGCGACCATCCCGAGTTGCAGCAGCGCGTGCAAGCCTGGCGCGACCACGACGAAGCGCTGCAGCGCCATTTCAATCCCATCGGCCATGCCGCTGTACCGGAGCGCCAGCTGCGTGCCGCACGGCGTGCCTCGCAACGCTCGCCGCTGCGTTATGCAGCTGCGTTTGCCTGGCTGAGCGTCGGTCTGATCACGGGCTGGCTGATCGGTCATCGCGCACCGCCCCCCGTCGTGGAGCCGGTCGCCACACTGTCGCACATTGCCGCCCTGGCGCACGCCACCTACGTGCCCGAGAAGCGCCACGCCGTGGAAGTGGTCGCTGCAGAAGAGGCGCATCTTGTCACCTGGCTGTCGAAACGCCTCGACAGGCAACTCAAAGTGCCGCAACTCAACGACATGGGCTACGCGCTGGTCGGCGGCCGCATGTTGCCCAGCGAGACAGGCCCCGTTGCCCAGTTCATGTTCCAGAACGAAGACGGCAAACGCCTGACGCTCTACCTGCGCACGCGCACGGGAGATGTCGGCGAGACCTCCTTCCAGTACTCGGCGGAAGGCAAGGTCAGCACGTTTTACTGGCTCGACGACAAGCTCAGCTATGCCCTGTCCGGCGATATCGAGCGCGACAAGCTGCTCACCATTGCGCGCGAAACCTATCGCCAGCTTGAGAATTAAGATTGCGCTGAATCTGCCGCGAGTGTCGGAGCAAGGTCGAACCTTGGCACCACACCAGGGTCACAGCAATACAGCGCCATGTCATCACAAGGAAATTGCAAGATGCTGATCCGCAAACCGTCCGATATCGTCCCGTCCGAAATCACGCCGCGCACGCTCTATGAGAGCCGCCGCGATTTCCTCGGCACGGCAGGCAAACTGGCCCTCGCCGGTGCGGGCCTCATCCTGCCCGGCCTGGCGTATTCGGCAAACAAGCTCACCACCGTGCCTAGCGCCTACAAGCTCGCCGACAAGCTCACGCCGCTCAAGGACGTTACGCATTACAACAATTATTACGAGTTCGGCCTCGACAAGGACGAACCCGCAGAAGTCGCCGGCAAGATGAAGACCCGGCCGTGGACAGTGGTCATCGACGGCCTGTGTGCCAAGCCGCAAACCATCGGCATCGAGGATCTACTGAAGATCGCACCGCTGGAGGAGCGCATCTATCGCATGCGCTGCGTCGAAGGCTGGTCGATGGTGATTCCATGGGTCGGCTTCCCGCTGGCCACCCTGCTCAAGCGCGTCGAACCTCTCGGCAGCGCCAAATTCGTGGAGTTCACGACGGTTGCCGACAAGGCCAGCATGCCGCTGCTCAACCACGCTGTGCTCGACTGGCCCTACACCGAGGGCCTGCGCCTGGACGAAGCGCAGCACCCACTGACGCTGATGGCAGTGGGCCTGTACGGCGAAGAGTTGCCCAACCAGAACGGCGCCCCGATCCGCCTTGTCGTACCGTGGAAATATGGCTTCAAGGGCGCAAAATCCATCGTGCATATCCGCCTCACCGACACCATGCCCGGCACGGCATGGAACAAGGCGGCAAAGAACGAATATGGCTTCTATTCCAACGTCAATCCGGACGTCGACCACCCGCGCTGGAGCCAGGCCACCGAGCGTCGCCTCGGCGAACTGCTCAAGCGCAAGACACTGATGTTCAACGGCTACAACGAAGTCGCCTCGCTATATGCGGGCATGGATCTGAAGAAAAACTTCTGAACAAACGCCCAAGGCTGAGCACGCGAGATTGAAATCACTGCCCGACCAATTACGGCGTTTCCGCAGTCCTACGCCGCGCCGCATCAGTCTCATCAAGGCCGTCATCTTCCTGCTCTGCCTGATACCCGTAGGGCACATGGCGTGGGGCATTTATACGGACAATCTCGGCGCCAACCCGGTCGAGTACATCACGCGCGACACCGGTGACTGGGTATTGCGCTTGCTGCTGATCACGCTGACGGTTACCCCGCTACGCAAACTCACGGGCTGGCCCTGGCTGGTGCGCCTGCGGCGCATGCTCGGCCTGTTCGCCTTCTTCTATGTGGTGCTGCACCTCATCACCTATCTGTGGCTCGATCAGTCCTTCGACTGGCACGCCATCCTCAAGGACATCGTGAAGCGTCCCTTCATCACCGTCGGCTTCGCCGGTTTCGTATTGATGACGCCACTCGCCCTCACCTCGGCCAACGCCATGATCCGTTTGCTCGGCGGAAAGCGCTGGCAAGCTCTGCATCGCGCCATCTACGCCATCGGCACGCTCGGTGTGGTGCACTACTGGTGGCTGGTCAAACGCGACATTCGCGAGCCACTGATGTATGCGGCGATTCTGGCGGTACTTCTCGGCGTGCGTCTGTGGTGGAAACTCAGCGAGCGCCGCACAGGTATCACGACTTAGGTCCGCTACCAGAGGGACATCTGCGGCCCATCCTGTGGCGGCCGGAAGGCCTGAGTGTTCAGCTCGCGGCGCACCTGATTCAGTCCGAGCCGCTCCAGCGCCAGACGCGCACGCTTCGCATACATTTCTGCAAAAACGCCCTCACCCGTCATGCGCTTGCCAAAGCTTGCGTCGTAGTCCTTGCCGCCACGCAGCTGTCGGATGATGCTCATGACATGCGCAGCACGACCGGGATAGTGCGTCTGCAGCCAGGCCGGAAACATGTCGGCCAGCTCGTGAGGCAGGCGCAACACGGTGTAGTGCGCCGACTCACCACCACAGTCTTTCACCGCAGCGAAAACGTCTTCCATTTCGTGATCGTTGAGCGCCGGAATCAGTGGCGCGAACAGCGCCCCGACCGGCACACCCGCCTCATGCAGCTTGCGCATGGCCTCGAGGCGTCGTTGCGGTGTGGCGGCACGCGGTTCCATGCACCGTGCCAGTTCGCGATCAAGCGTCGTAACGCTGAACATGACCTTGACTAGGTTGTCACGCGCCATATCGGCGAGCAGATCGATGTCACGCTCGATCAGTGAGTTTTTGGTGACGATGACAACGGGGTGACGGCATTCCGCGAGCACTTCGAGCAGGCCGCGCGTGAGGCGCAGCTTGCGCTCGATGGGCTGCCAGCCGTCGGTATTGATACCCAGTGCGATGGGACTGCAGCGATACGACTTGTGCGCCAGCTCCTTGCGCAGAATCGCCACGGCATCGGGTTTGTAGGCGATCTTCGTCTCGAAATCGAGGCCTGGCGAAAAACCAAGATAACTGTGGGTCGGCCGCGCGAAACAGTATATGCAACCATGCTCGCAACCACGGTAGGGGTTGATGGAAAGGGAGAAGGAAATGTCCGGCGAGTCGTTACGTGAGATGACACTCTTTGCGGTGTCTATGATCAGCTCCGTCGGCAACGTCCTGTCTTCTTCCTCTTCGTCCGGCCTGTCCCAGCCGTCGTCGAACGCCTCGCGCCGCTGCGATTCGAAGCGGCCATCGGGCCGCACGGTGGCGCCGCGTCCGCGGAACAGCAAGGGCCGCACCGTTACGACCGGTTGCGGGTCCGCATTGGCTGCGTCCATCGGGGAAAGAGAGAGTTTGTGGTTCACGACCTGCTCGCGCGCTGCAGCCATTCGCGGGATGAATGACTGTATTTATATACAGCACTCTACATGAGCCGATCGCTCCGCAACAAGCCCTCTCTTCAGGCGCTTTTGTTTACTCGCCGCCCCAATAGACATCGCGCTTGTAGTAAGCATGCAGGCGCGACTCATAGTCACGCGACAAGACGATAGCCGGGTCGTATTCGGGGCTTGCTTCGACCGTTGCGCGGTCCACATCGAGCGTGACCGTGTGGTCGGACCACTCCACGCGCGAGATCCACTGTGGGCGCACGATGATGTGACGCCCGACCCACCATTTCGCCGTGTCGATCACGGTATAGCGGATGGCCCAGGCCGAATCGTCCACCAGGAAGTCCTCGATGTGACCGACAGCTTCGTCTGTCGCGCGTACGTGATAGCCACTCACTTCGCTGGCGCTACGCAGATGGTGGTCTCCCGACTGGATCTTGTATCGCTCGCGCTCCGCGAGCTCGGCAGCCCCGGCATAGCCTGCAGCGTCGTCTTGCAGGACCGGGTACGGCCCCCACGTAAAACCTTCACCCCAATACAACGGATAGTCGTAGTAGGTGTGGAACTCCGCTTCTTTCTGGCGTGACACCGGCCTGTCGGCATCGATGTCGGGACTGTCCTTGACCTGCTGCTGGGTCAGCGCAACATGGATCTTGTCTTTCTCCCAATCGACGCCGCGAAGCGCGCGTGGCGAAATGAGAACCTTGCGATTGGACAGCCAGTTGCCCGTGTCGACGACTAAGTAGCGAACGCCCCAAGTGACGTCATCGAAATAGACGTCCTTCACCTTGCCGATTTCGCCATCCGTGGCGCCCAAGGTCATACCGTGCAGTTTCTTCAGTCGATGCAACATGTCAGCCTCCTGTAAGAGTAAAAGCTGACTTCACTATCGACGCTGACGAACTTGAGGTCTGTACGCTGGCGTACGTTTCGGGCTACCTCCTGCCCTGCCAGCAATGCCGTTCCCGGCATCGATTGGCGGCCCGAAATTAACCTCCGATTTTAGCCAGCAACCCCGGCGCTTTTGAGCTGCACGGCAATCTGCGCCGCAAGCTGCGCCAGGGCGTGGCTCCATGCAGCAACGACGGCTTCGGGCGAACTGCCCTGCATCGGCTCGTGCTGACTGATGCGCCAGGTGCGGCGCTGGCCGTCGGACTCGCGCCTGAGGGTACACACCAGTTCGATCGTCACGCCATCACCCGGCAACGCGTCGAAGCGCTGCACGTCGAGCAAGATCTGCCAGCCCGCTGCAGCGGCCGCCTGCTGTGAATACGCCACCACCTGGGCTGTTGGCAACAAGCTCGCCAGATGCGCCGCCAGTACACGCGGGATCTCGCGCTTCGGGGTATCCACCCAGCGATCTTCTTCCAGCACATCGAGCTGGGTGGTCGTGCGCCGCACCACCAGTTGCGGGCGGTCAATGGCTTCCGCCACCGTAGCCGGGCCGACCGCAATGCTCACGGCCGTACCTGCCTGCCCGGTCGGTGATGCGGGCGCGCTCAACGCGTAGTAGCGCACGTTCGGCGAGGCACAGGCCGCCAGCAACAGGCAGGCACCAAGTACACAGACACGCGCCCGCGAACATATGCCATACAGATTCATCTCGGCGGCTCTCATGGTTTGTCCTCTGGCGTCCTGCCGCGAATCAATGCTTCAGGATGGCGATCAAGATAATCGGTCAGCGTGCGCAGCGACTGCGCCGAGCGCCCCACTTCGCGCAAGGTATCGCGCATCTCGACCTGTAGCGGCGAGTCCTGCTGCAACAGACGCTCGGCGCGAGACACCGTCTCGCGTGCTTCCTCGATGGCGCGTTTGAACTCGGGCGCCACATCCTTGTTGAGTGTCTGGATCAGGGCATCGGCATTCCTGACAGTCTTGTCGAGCGAACCGATCGCCGTCTGCAGGTCTTTGCCAATCTCGTCGAAGGGAATCTTGTCGAGCTTGCGCGCGATATTGCCCAGGCTTGTTTCGAGCTCGTTGAGACTGCCATCCACGGTCGGAATTTCCAGCAAGCCAACAGCCACCACGGATGACGCCTGCGCAGCGCCCTTGCGCACGGGCTTGGCTGGCGCGGGCACATCCGGCGCACCGGGGAAGAAATCCAGCGCCACATAGAGCTGCCCTGTGAGCAGATTGGCCGTGCGCAACTGGCCACGCATGCCGCCCGCGATCATGTCGCGAACCACCTGTGGATTGGTCGCGCTCTGCGCTGGCAAGGTAGTGCCGACTTTCCGCAAACGATCCGGAAACACCTTGATCTCGACCGGCACATCAGCCCTGCGCGTCTTCTCGTCGTAATGAATGCCGATGCTCGCTACCTCGCCGAACTGCAGACCGCGGAACTCCACCGGCGCGCCAACGGTGAGTCCATGCACGGAATGATGGAACACCAGACGGTAATACTCGATCGTGGTGTCGTGCTCGCGCATGGCGAGGCTCTCGTTGTCGTACAACGGGAATTCCCACGCGGGCGCAGCGGGGGCCGCCGCAGGCTGCCCCTCAGGCGCGCCAAAAGCCAGCCCGCCAAGCACCAAGGTGGCAAGCGATTCAGTATTGAAGCGCAAACCATTGGCATCCACCGTGAAGTCGAGGCCGCTAGTCGACCAGAAACGTGTGTTCGTGGTGACAAACTTGTCGTACGGCGCACGCACGAAAATGCTCACCGTGGTGGCATGCCCGTCCTTGTCCAGGTCGTAAGCCACGACCTGTCCGACAGGCAACTTGCGAAAGTAGACCGGCGAACCGTAGTCGAGCGAACCCAGGGTCGCCGCATGCAGCACGAAGCGCTTGCCGGGCGCGCCCTCCGTAAGTATCGGCGGCACTTCGAGACCCACAAAATCCCTGCGCGAATCACCGGACTTACCCACGTCAACACCGATGTAGGCCCCCGACAGCAAGGTACTCAGCCCGCTCACGCTGCCCCCGGCGATGCGCGGCTTGACCACCCAGAAACGCGTGTCCTCGACAGCAAAATCACGCGCCTGTTTGGTCAGCGAAGCCGTGACGATGACGGACTTGGTGTCCTCGGCAATCTCCACCTTCTTCACTTCGCCGACATCCACATCCTTGTACTTGATGCGCGTCTTGCCAGCTTCGATGCCTTCACCTGTCTCGAAGGTGATCCTCACTGTCGGCCCCTGCTGCATGACGGCCTGTATCGCCAGCCAGCCGCCAACGAGAATCGCCACGCCGGGCACCAGCCATACCAGTGGTAATCGCCAGCGTGATGGCACTTCCGCCCGTGCGGAGGGCAAACCATCCGGCATCTGCTCGGGCGAATTCGTCCCTGCGGGCTGAGGGGTATCAGACATCGTTTCTTGCTTCCCTGTTTCGTGACGGACGACGAGCCAATTCCTTGTCCACATCAGGCGCGGTGTCCCAGACAAGCCTTGGATCGAAGGCTTGCGCGGACAGCATGGTCATCACCACCACGCCACCAAAAGCCAGTGCGCCATTGCCGACATGCACCGACATGAACGCATCGAAACGCACTACGGCTGTCAGCAGCGTCACCACATATACATCCAGCATCGACCATTTGCCAACCAGCTCGACCAGATGGTACAGGCGCGACAACTGTCTCGGACCACCCAGCGGGCGGCGCTGAACACTGAACAACAGGACAGCGAGCGCAAGAATCTTGCCTAACGGCACCACCATGCTGGCAATGAACACGATCAGTGCCAGCCCCCAGGAACCATCACCCCACAGCACGATGATGCCGCTCATGATGGTGTTCGACTGCGTGTCGCCGAGCGACGTCGTCACCATGATGGGCAGAGCGTTGGCCGGGATATACAGCGCCAGCGCAGCGACGAGAAATGCCCAGCAACGCGCCAGGCTTTCCGGTTTGCGCAAATGCAGTGCCGAGCCGCAGCGCGGGCAGTGCGCGTGTTTGTCCACCGCCGAAATCTGCTTGCAGGCATGGCAGGCTGCCAGTCCGAGTCGGGCAGCCGTGCCTGCTGCAAAAACGGGGGCCGCCTTGTCCGGCTCGGCACTCATGACAGCACCTCCGCATCAGGCACCCCGGCGAGCGGACGCACGCCCATGACGCGCTCATGCTGCGCCCAGATCACTTCGCCCTGCAGGCTCGAACTCAGCAAAGTGAGCAGCAACATGGTGGCGCCATAGGCCCATAAGCCGATACCCACGGTCGCCGTCGCATCATGACCGAGCTTTACCAGCGACACCACGACACCAACCATCAGCACCTCGACCATGGCCCAGCTGGATACGGCCATCAGCAAGCGAAATAGCGGCGCAAAGAAGGGCGCGCGAAAACCGAAGCGCAGCGGCAGCAGCAGCCACAACAGCAGAGATATCAGCGCAGCAGGCGCCAGCACAGCAGTGGCCAGTACCAGCAGACCCACCACCGTTTCACCCTGCATGTGCATCTGCCACACCGCCCCGAGCATGGACCCATTAATGCGCTGAGCCTGGAACTCAAGTGTCATGACCGGGAAAACATTGCCGATCAGGAAACTCATCGCGGCGGCCAGCGCCAGCGCCAGCGGACGATCGAGATCCTGTGCCACCCAGCTCCGCAGCGGCGCATCGCAGCGTGCGCAGAGAAGACTGCCGCCTCGTGGCAGCACAGCGGCCTGTTGCAGCAAATCGCACTCATTACAGACGATCATGCCCGCCTGCGCATGGGTCTTGTCATGACTGTCTTCGCTCCGTCCACCTTGATCCACGCATCACCTCCACCACCAGAATTCATTGAAACACGATGCCCCCACCATCACAAAGTCATCACCAAGCAGATGGCGCCACACGCGGGCGATCCCGCACTTTCGGCTAGAATCATTGGCCACATCCATTTTAGCCGCGCCCCGCAGGACACAAAAATGCCCACCAGCCCAGCACAAACCCACATCGACGACGTCCGCATCCGCGAGATCAAGGAGCTCGCTCCACCCTCACAGGTCATGGAGGAATTCCCGTCGAGCGCCCATACGGCCGAGGTCACCTTTGCTGCGCGCAACGACATTCACCGCATCCTGCACGGCGCAGACGACCGCCTGCTGGTCGTCATCGGCCCCTGCTCGATCCACGACACGGCCGCCGCGATGGAGTACGCCCACAAGCTCAAGGAGCAGGCTGATCGCCTCAGGCATGACCTGCTCGTCGTGATGCGCGTCTACTTCGAGAAACCACGCACCACCGTCGGCTGGAAAGGGCTCATCAACGACCCTTACATGGACGACAGCTTCAAGATCAACGAAGGCCTGCGCCTGGCGCGCAAGCTGCTGCGCGACATCAACGAACTGGGCCTGCCAGCGGGCACCGAGTTCCTCGACATGATCACGCCGCAATACATCGGCGACCTCATCGCCTGGGGCGCCATCGGTGCGCGCACGACGGAGAGCCAGGTGCACCGCCAGCTCGCTTCCGGCCTGTCCTGCCCGGTCGGTTTCAAGAACGGAACCGAGGGTGATGTGCGCATCGCCATTGACGCCATCAAGGCCGCCGCAGCGCCCCACCATTTCCTGTCCGTCACCAAGGCCGGCCATTCCGCCATCGTGTCGACTGCGGGCAACGAGGACTGCCACATCATCCTGCGCGGTGGCAAGGAGCCCAACTACGACGCGGCCAGCATCGACGAAGCCTGCAAGAAACTCGCCGCAGCCGGCGTGCCTGCCAAGCTGGTCGTGGATTTTTCGCACGGCAACAGCCGCAAGCAGTACGCGCTGCAGATCGAAGTCGGCAAGGATGTTGCAACACAACTCGCCGCAGGCGAGGAACGCATCATGGGCATCATGTGCGAATCTCACCTTGTTGAAGGTCGTCAGGATCTGCTGCCGGGCAAGCCGCTCGAATATGGCAAAAGCATTACCGACGCCTGCATCGGTTGGGATGCAACAGTCGGCCTGCTCGACACGCTCGCCGAGGGCGTACGCCAGCGCCGGGCGAAGGTTGCGCAGGAAGGCTAAGCCTCCTTGCCAGCAAATGAAAAAGCCCGCACGCATGCGGGCTTTTTCATTTCAGCGGCGCCCCTGGCTCAGGCTTTCCCGACACCCAGCTCGCGTTCGATGCGCCGATCTGGCACCAACCACAGGATCGCGGTGCTGACATACAGCGCCAGCGACAACCATTCCACAAAGCAGGTCATCGCAATGCCCGCAAGGTAGATGACGATGGAGATCTTGCCCTTGAAATCGCTACCCAGCGCCCTGCCCAGCTCGGATTCATGTCCATGCCTTCGCAGCAAGGCGAGCGTCAGGATGTAGTACGCAATCGCCGCCATCAACAGCACTCCGCCGTAGCAGGCCGAAGGCAAGGCAGCAAAATGGTTCTCCCCCATCCAGCCGGTTACGAACGGCAGTAACGAGAGCCAGAAAAGCAGATGCAGGTTAGCCCACAGGATCGCGCCGTCCACCTTGTGCACGGCATGGAACAGGTGATGATGGTTGTTCCAGTAGATCCCGACGTAAACAAAGCTCAGCACATAACTGAGCGCCACCGGCCACAGCTTCAGCAGCGTTTCCGGATCATCACCATGCGGCACCTTCAGCTCCAGCACCATGATGGTAATGATGATGGCAAGCACGCCATCGCTGAACGCTTCCAGTCGCGTCTTGCCCATGGTGTTCTCAGGCGCCGAGAGCGAGCTTCACAAGACTCTGCGTGGACGCATCGTATGCCGCGGCATCCGCCTCGCCGGCGAGCACCTTCTCGATGCCGGACGCGAGCTGCTTGCCGAGTTCCACGCCCCACTGGTCGAAGGAATTCACGCCCCAGATCACGCCCTGCACAAAGACCTTGTGCTCATACAGCGCAATCAGCGAACCGAGCGAGCGCGGGCTCAGATCATCCAGCAGCATGGTGTTGCTTGGGCGATTGCCAGAGAAGACGCGATGCGGGATGGCTGCCGGAATTTCACGCTCATCCATGCCGCGCGCGGTAAGTTCGGCGCGCACCTCGTCAGCGTCCTTGCCGCGCATCAGCGCAGCCGACTGCGCGAGACAACTCGCCACCAGCGTGCGTTGATGATTCGGCAGGGTACCTGCCTGCTTCAGCGCGAGGATGAAGTCGACCGGAATCAGCGACGTGCCCTGATGCAGCAACTGAAAGTAGGCATGCTGGCCGTTGATGCCCGGCTCACCCCAGATGACCGGGCCGGTGGCGTAGGCAATGCGGCCGCCCTCGCGACGCACGCCCTTGCCGTTGGACTCCATGTCGAGCTGCTGCAGGAAAGCCGGCAGGCGATGCAGGGTCTGGTTATACGGCGCAATGACTTGTGAGCGTGCGCCGAGGAAATTGACGTACCAGATGCCCAGCACGGCGAGCAGCACCGGCAGGTTTTCGCCCAGCGGCGCGCTGCGGAAATGTTCGTCCATCTCGTAAGCGCCGACGAGCAGTTCATCGAAATTCTCCGGGCCGATCGCCAGCATGATGGGCAGGCCGATGGCCGACCACAGCGAGTAGCGGCCACCAACCCAGTCCCAGAAACCGAACATGTTGTTGGCATCGATGCCGAAGGCCGTGACCTTTTCGCGATTGGTCGACACGGCCACAAAGTGTTTCGCCACCGCAGACTCGTCACCCGCCACGGCATCGAGCAGCCATTGACGTGCGCTGCGCGCATTGGTCAGTGTTTCGATCGTCGTGAAAGTCTTGGAAGCAATCACGAACAGCGTCTTCGCCGGATTCAGTTCCTTGAGCGTAGCGACGATGTGTGCGCTATCGACATTGGACACGAAGTGCACACGCGGACCACTGGCCTGCGGTGCCAGCGCCTCGCAGACCATCAGCGGGCCAAGGTCTGAGCCGCCGATGCCGATGTTGACTACGTCGGTGATGCTCTGCCCGTCGAAGCCCTTCCACTCACCACTGCGCACGCGACGCGCGAAGGCATAGCAGCTCTCACGCACTTCACGCACATCGGGCAGCACATCCTGCCCGCCGACACGAATCGGCTGGGTACCCTGATAGCGCAATGCCGTATGCAGCACAGCACGATTCTCGGTGTTGTTGAAATTCTCGCCATTAAACATCGCATCACGCTGCGCGCCGAGCTGACAGGCCTCGGCCAGCGCCAGTAGCTGCGTCAGCACATTGTCATTGATGCGGTTCTTCGAGTAGTCAAGGAGGATGCCGCAGGCCTTGGTACGGTAACGCTCGGCACGCTGCGCGTCGACTTCGAAGAGCTGACGCATATGCGTATTGCCGGTCTCGGTAGCCAGCGAGGAGAGGTTCTGCCAAGGAGTCGTCAGTGTCGGATTCATGTTCGTCTGCACCGGTTTTAGCAAATGGATTGAGGGATTTTCATGTGCGCAGGGCCTGGACCCAGCGACTGTATAGCTGATCGGCCACGTTGCGCATGACCGGCAAGGCCTGCGGCATCTGCGCCAGTTGTGTTGCTGAGGTTTGCACCGATGGCGGCAGCGGCTTGCTCAGATCACACTCGTCAGACCAGTCGGTATTCCAGTCACGGATCAGCGCCTCGGTCATCTCGATGTGAAACTGCATGCCAAGATGAATACCGCCATCCGGTCCCAGCACGTAGGCCTGGTTCGCGCAGTATTCACCGCCGAGAATGCGCACCGCGCCTTCCGGCAGGCTGAAGGTTTCGCCGTGCCACTGGTAGGCGTCAAATGAAGACACAGCGGCCTGCGTGGCGCCGAGCCAGTGTTGCGCCTCCGAGGTATCGGTGGCCCACACGGGACCCCAGCCAACTTCCTTGACGGGATTGCGCCTGACTTCGCCACCCAGCGCCAGCGCCATGAGTTGTCCGCCAAGGCAATGGCCAATCACCGGCATGTCCGTAGCGACGGCCTGGCGAATCAGGGCAAGCTCCTGCGGAATCCACGGCAGACGGTCGTTGACACTCATCGGACCGCCCATGAAGCACAGGCCGCTGAATGCCTCGATACTGTCGGGCACGCGATCGCCACGATCGATCGCGATGAGCTGCCAGGGAATGCGATGCGCATCGAGGAAGCTGGCAAAATGACCGGGCTGGACATTATGACAATGTTGAAAGACTGCGACGGGTTTCATGCTTGAGAGTGTTGAAAAATCGACCATGCACCAATTACGAAACCTCATTCTATGTGCGATTGCGATTGTGTGTGCAATGGCAATGGCGGCCAATGCGGGCGCCGCCGAGATAGCACTTGTCGGCATTTTTCCGGGCAAGGCAGTGCTCACCATCGATGGCAGTGCCCCGCGCATCCTCGCGCCGGGCCAGAGCGTCGGTGGCGTCAAACTGATTTCAGTGGAGCGCGATGCGGCCACCATCGAGTCTGCAGGCAAACGCGAGCGCGTGCAGCTCGGAGGCCAGCCCTATACGGTCGGCGCCGGCGCTGAAGGTGGCGGAGCGGTGCAAAGCATTACCCTCGTTGCCGACTCGCGCGGTCATTTCGTGACGGCAGGCAGCGTCAATGGAGCGCCCATCACCTTCCTCGTCGACACCGGTGCGAGTTCGGTGGCGCTGACGCCAGAACAGGCCAAGAGTGCGGGTATCAACTACATGGCAGGGCAAACCGGCTATGCGCGCACCGCCAACGGCGTCGTGCAGACCTGGCGCGTGAAGCTCGACAAGGTCACGATCAACGGGCTGACACTGCAGGATGTGGACGGCACCATTCTGCCCGCAGGTTCCGACGTGGCCCTGCTCGGCATGAGCTTTCTCAACCGCCTCAACATGAGTCGCGACGGCAGTACCATGATCCTCAAGCGCCGCTACTGAGCCTCAACACGATGCAAGACCACCCCCTTCTCACCAGGCTTCGCCAACGCTTCTCCCGGGAGAGCAATTTCCCCTGGGAGGCGGAATGGCCCGTGCAAGACAGCCAGAGTGGCGCCAGCGTGCTGATCGCCCTCGTGCCCAAGCCCCAAGGACTGTCGGTGCTTCTGACCCGCCGCACCGATCATCTCTACAATCACCCCGGCCAGATTTCGTTTCCGGGCGGACGCATCGAAGCCGGCGACGCCTCGCCCATCGAAGCCGCGCTACGTGAAACCGAGGAAGAGATTGGCTTGCCCTTGAACCTGGTCGAGGTACTTGGTGTGCTGCCAGATTACGGTACCTCGTCGGGTTTTCGCGTGACGCCAGTAGTTGGCCTCGCCTCGCCCGATTTCGCCCCAAAGCTGGACGATTTCGAAGTGGCCGAGCTCTTCGATGTCCCCCTGGATTTCCTCCTTAACGCCAGCAACTACCAGCGCCATCGCGTCGAACGGCAAGGTCTGGTACGACATTTCTATGCCGTGCCCTACCCCGGCCGCTTCATCTGGGGCGCCACGGCAGGCATGCTCGCCATGTTCGCAGCCTTCATGACGCATCAAGACAGCACGCAGGAAACAATGCGGGCACAAGCGGACACGCAGCCATCGGGCCAGGCCGACCTCGGGGCAACGGCCCCGGCCGCAGTCATGAGTGGCGTATACTCTGGTTAAAACTGTTGCGGACAGCTCGTCACGCAAGCTCAACGTCCCCCCGACAAGAATCTCAAGGCACCATGACGCTGTTCTCGCTCGTTCTCGCACTGCTCCTCGAACAATTCCGCCCGCTCAATGCCGCCAAGGTGCTCTATCCGCCACTGGAAGCACTCGGCGACTTCTTCGAAAGTCGCTTCAACGATGGGCAGGCACGCCATGGCATGATTGCCTGGTGGCTGATGGTGCTGCCGCCCGTACTGCTGGTGGCTGCGATCTACTTCGCGCTCTATCACGCCGTGCATCCGCTCGCAGCCTTCGCCTTCAACATCGTGGTCCTGTATTGCACGATCGGTTTTCGCCACGTCAGCCATTTCTTCACACGCATCCATGCCGCCTTGCGCGCGCAGGATCTGCCGATGGCACGCAAGCTGATCGGCGAATGGCGCGGTCACCTGCATGACCAGAGCAGTTCGCAGGAAATTGCGCGCCTCGCTCTCGAGAAAGGCATCGTTGGCGCGCACCGTCAGGTTCTGGCCATCATCGTGCTATTCGTGCCGCTGGTTGGTCCGTGCGGCGCAGTGCTGTATCGCCTGTCCGAGTTCTACGCCCGCTACTGGGGCAAGAGCGATGACCCCGACATGCGCGAATTCGGCAGCTTTGCCTACAAGGCTTTTTACTGGATCGACTGGCTGCCGTCGCGCATCACCGCCATCGCGTTTTCCATCGTCGGCGACTTCGAAGACGCTATCTATTGCTGGCGCACGCAGGCGGATCAATGGCCCGAGCCCACCGAAGGCGTGCTGCTCACCAGCGGCGCAGGTGCGCTGGGCGTGCGCCTCGGTCAGCCGATTCATGAAAGCAGCGAAATCATTGAACGCCCCGAACTGGGCACTGGCGACGAAGCCGAAGTCGAACACCTGCAAAGCTTCGTCGGCCTCGTGCGCCGCACGCTGGTGCTGTATGTGCTGGTAATGCTGATGCTGGGTATCACACGATTGGTCAGCTAGCCTCGTTCCACCAGCGCTGCACCACCTCGACTACACGCGTCTGCGCATCGAGAGCGAGACTGTCGATCTCGATCAGTTCCTGCCAGTTCTCACGGAACTGTCGCAGCCAGGTCAATTGCCGTTTTGCCAGCTGGCGTGTTGCAGCGATGCCCTTGAAACGCATCGTCGCGAAGTCATCGACATCGTCGATGTAGTCCCACATCTGACGATAGCCGACACAGCGCATCGAGGTCATCTCCAGGCGCAACGTGTAACGCTCGCGCAAGCTGCGCACTTCGTCCTCCAAGCCATTGGCGAGCATTGCGTCGAAACGACGCGCGATGTTCTCGTGCAGCACGGCGCGCGCCGACGGCACGAGCGCAAGCGGCAGAAAGTCGACATCCGCCCCCTCTTCCCGTTTTGCATAGCTCTCAACCAACGGACGTCCGGTCAGCACGACGATTTCCAGCGCGCGCTGGATGCGCTGTGCATCTGTGGCATGCAGGCGCGCCGCAGCAGCCGGATCGAGCGCGGCAAGCCGCGCATGCAGCGCCGGCCAGCCATGCTTCAACGCATCCGCATCGATCTGCGCACGCAGTGTGGCATCGGCCTGCGGCAGATCAGACAGTCCCTCGCGCAGTGCCTTGAAGTACAGCATGGTGCCGCCCGCGAGCACCGGCAGACGCCCACGCGCATGGATTTCGTGGATCAGCCGCAAGGCATCTTCGACGAACCGTGCAGCGGAGTAAGCTTCTTCCGGACTCACAATATCGATCAGATGATGCGGACACACTGCCCGCTCGGCAGCATCGGGCTTGGCCGTGCCGATATTCATGTCGCGGAACACCAGCGCCGAGTCGACGCTGATGACCTCGATCGGCAAGACACGCGCCAGGGCCAACGCAGCGGCCGTTTTGCCGCTGGCCGTCGGGCCCATCAGCATCAGGGCGCGCGGAACATTTTTTATACTCATGAAACCCGGACAAAAGATGAAGTCAATGACAAATGCAAGCCTGCTGTTTCTTCGCCGCGCTTTTTTTCGCCACAGGCTGTGCCATACGTTTGCAATCCTCGCGCTGGCCCTTCTGCTGCCCACCGCACATGCGGCCGGCGAACCACTGCCGATGTGGGAAATACGCAGCACGGCGTCGAAGGGCGCAGTGTATCTGCTTGGTTCTGTTCACGTCTGTCGCGAGAGTTGCCTGCAGTTTTCCGAATCCACGCTGCGCCGCTTCCGCAGCAGCCAGGCGCTGGCCGTAGAGCTTGACCCGACGGGGGCGGATGTCATGGGCAGGATGCTCGAGGCCATGTCGTTGCCGCCGGGCCAGACCCTGACCAGCAAGCTGTCCGCCAACACCGCGCGCAAGATGCAGACGGTGGCGGGCAATCTCGGCCTGCCCTTGATGCTGCTCGACAATATGAAACCCATCATGGCCGCAACGATGATTTCAACACTGGCCGCCCAGCAACAGGGACTGAACATGCAGGACGGTATCGATCTTTGGTTCCTGCAGCAGGCGAAGGCCACAGGCAAGCCAGTGCGCGAACTAGAAACCATTGAGCGGCAACTCGCCGCGCTAACCAGCAGCCCGGAACGCGATCAGATCAGCTCGCTGGAAGAAACGCTGGACATGATAGAGAAGCGCCGCTTCGGTCCCTATCTGGAAGAGCTGATCCAGTCCTGGCAGACAGGCAACCTCTCGAAACTGTCGAAGCTCATGAGCGAGGGCATGGGCAACTCCAAAGGTCTCGAGCAGGAGTTGCTCGGCAAGCGCAACGCCGAAATGGCTGACAAGATCAGTGCCTGGCTCACGCGCGGCGAACAGGTTTTCGTTGTCATCGGCGCTGGCCACATCGCGGGCAAGGGCAACGTAGCCGAACTACTCGAACGCAAGGGTTACAGCGTGCGGCAGGTCAATAACGGCGAGTAAGGCGTTACAAGCAGGCAATAAAAAACCCGCCGCGGCGGGTTTTTTATTGAACATCTATCAGCGCTTGCCTGACTGCTGGGCATGCATGAAATCATCGAAACTCTTCTCGGCGACCCGGAACCACAACAGTTCCTCGTCGCGGAATTTCCTCCACGGCTCATAGATCTTCTTCCACTTCGGATTCTTCGCCGAGTACTCGTTGTAGAGCTCGTCAGCAGCCTTGCTGGCCGCCGTCATGATCTCCTTGGAGAATGGACGCAGCTGCGTGCCTGCAGCCACCAGACGGCGCAATGCATTGACGTTCTTCACGTCATAGCGCGACTGCATTTCAAGGTGGGCATAGGCGCAGGCATCTTCCAGAATCTGCTGATATTCCTTCGGCAGTTCCTGATATTTTTTCTGGTTCACATATAAGGACAGTTGCGCGCTGCCTTCCCAGAAACCCGGGTAGTAGTAGTACTTGGCAACCTTGTTGAAGCCCAGCTTCTCATCGTCATACGGACCAACCCATTCGGTCGCGTCGATCGTGCCCTTTTCCAGCGCGGGATAGATGTCGCCGCCAGCGATCTGCTGGGGAACGACACCCAGCTTGGCCAGCATCGGCCCGCCCAGACCGCCGATGCGCATCTTCAGACCTTGCAGGTCCTTGAGCGTCTTGATTTCCTTGCGATACCAGCCCGCCATTTGCGTACCGGTGTTGCCACAAGGAATGTTGTAGATGTTGTAGTCCTTGAAGAAGTCGCGCAACAGCTCCATGCCGCCGCCTTCCCACAACCAGGCCGACTGCTGACGACTGTTCAGGCCGAAAGGGATCGCTGCGTCGAAGGCAAATGTCGGATCCTTGCCGATGAAGTAGTAGCCTGCCGTATGGCAACAGTCGACGGTGCCATCCTTGACGGCGTCGAGCACGCCAAGGCCAGGCACCAGTTCACCCGCCGCGAAAATCTGGATCTCGAACTTGCCGCCGGTAGCGGTCTTCACGTGTTGCGACACGACTTCCGCCGCAGCAAAAATGGTATCAAGGCTCTTTGGAAAACTGGACGCAAGGCGCCATTTGATTGTTGGCGCCGACTGCGCTATGGCAGGCGCGGCAATTGCGCCGGCTGCCACACCCACACTGGCCTTCTTTAAAAACGAACGACGTTCCACTTGGGTCTCCTCCTGTTGATGCGCCTGACTCTTGCAGGGCCGACCGATTATAGGAACTTCGCGCAAGTGCGCTGGCCGGGGTTAACCCGCACCGGCACTCATTCTGCTCAAGCTCCGGCGATGGTCATGCCTTCGATCAGCATCGACGGTGCCTGCTTGCCGCCACGCACGATAACGTCATTACCCAATGCCACGATGTTGTGGAACATGTCGCTCATATTGCCCGCTATGGTGATTTCCTGAACTGCATACTGTATGACGCCGTTCTCGATCCAGTATCCGGCCGCGCCGCGCGAGTAATCGCCCGTCACGTAGTTGACGCCCTGCCCCAGCAACTCTGTAACGAGCAGGCCGCGCTTCACGCCGGCAATCATCTCGGCAAGACTCTGCTTGCCGGGCGCGAGAATCAGATTGTGGCTGCCGCCGGCGTTGCCCGTGGTCTGCATGCCCAGCTTGCGCGCCGAGTAACTGCCGAGGAAATATCCCTGCAATACGCCATCCTTCACGACATCGCGCGGCGCCGTGGCAACACCCTCGTCGTCATACGGCGTGCTCGCCTGCGCGCCGGGAATGTGCGGGTTCTCGACGATATTGATGTGTGGCGCGAAAACCTGCTTGCCAATGGAATCAAGCAAGAATGAAGACTTGCGATACAAGCTGCCGCCGCTCACAGCGTTGACGAAACTGCCGAGCAGACCACAAGCCTGTGGCGCCTCGAAGATCACTGGGACAGCACAAGTCGGCACACGCCGCGCATTCAGGCGCGACAGCGCTCGACGTGCGGCGTAGTCACCAATCTCTTCCGGCTTGGCTAGCCTGGCCGCATTGCGGCGCGAGCTGTACCAGTCATCGCGCTGCATGTCTTCACCCTCGCCAGCGATCACCGAGCAGGAAATCGAGTGACGCGAAGTCGAAAAGCCATGCAGGAAACCATTGCTGTTGCCTGAGATGAATTGCGACTCCTGACGCGACACGGAAGCCCCTTCGGAATTGCGAATCTCCGGACTCACCGCGAATGCTGCGGCTTCGCAGCGGCGTGCCAGGTCCACCGCCCCGTCAATCGGCAGGGTCCAGGGGTGGTACAGCTGCAGGTCATCGGTGAAGCTCGATGGCCCATGCCACAGCAGACTCTCTTCGGCCAGACCGGCGCAATCGTCCTCCGCAGTGAAGCTCGCAATCGACAAGGCGGCATCAACTGCGGCGCGTACGGCCGCGCGCGAGAAGTCCGAGGAGCTGGCATGACCGCGCCGCTGCCCCATGTACACCGAGATGCCCAAGCCCTTGTCGCGGTTGTATTCGATGGTTTCGACCTCGCCACGCCGCACCGTTACAGAGTGGCCAAAGCCCTCCGATACATCCGTCTCGCAGGCCGTGGCACCGCGATGCCGCGCATAGTCAAGCACTTCCTGGGCGATCTCCTGCAGTTGGGTGCGGGAATAGCTGAAACCGTCTTCGTTACGAGGCATGCGTCTTGTCCGGGAGGGAAGTTCTATGGGGGCTATAATCTTAGCCTGTTAATGCACATCAAACTCCATGCAAGAATCAGATCATCAGGAAGATTTGGGCCCCAGCAAGTCGCAGCGCAAGCGCGACATGCATGCACTTCAGGACCTTGGCGAAGAACTCGTCAAGCTCTCCAAGGATAGGCTGGCGAAGATCGACATCGACGACACCCTGCGCGACGCCGTGCGCGTTGCGCAGCGCATGCCCGGCAGAAATGAAGCCCTGCGCCGCCAGATGCAGTACATCGGCAAACTCATGCGCGACGCCGACACGGCGCCGATTCGCGCTGCGCTGGATGCGGTCAATGGCGTCTCGCGCGCTGAAACCGCGCGCATGCACCGACTTGAGCGCCTGCGCGAACGCCTAATCGAAGACGAAAAGGTGATTGGCGAAATCGCCACGCAATATCCCGGCGCAGACCTGCAGCAACTGCGCCAGATGCGCCGCAACGCCATTCGCGAGAAAGAGCTCAATCGTCCGCCACGCGCCTTCCGCGAGATCTATCAGGCACTGCGCGAGCTCGACCTCGGCGGTGGCAGGCGCGACAATGACGAATACGTATCGCCCGACGAGGATGATGTGGATGAGTAACTTGCCGATCGCGGCCAGCAACGACAACCCATTTGTCATCGGCCTCATTTCCATCAGCGATCGCGCATCAAGTGGCACTTACGAGGACAAAGGCATTCCGGCCTTGCTGGAATGGTTCGGCAAGGCACTTGCCTCGCCTTGGCGCGCCGAGCAACGCCTGATTCCGGACGAACAGCCTCTCATTGAACAAACATTGGTCGAATTGGCCGATCAAGCCGGCTGTCATCTGATTGTCACAACCGGCGGCACCGGTCCCGCACCGCGCGACCTCACGCCGGAAGCCACGCTGGCCGTGGGCGAGCGCGAAATGCCGGGATTCGGCGAAGAGATGCGACGCATCTCGCGTCATTTCGTACCGACAGCCATCCTCTCGCGGCAGACCGCCGTCATACGCGGCAGCTGCCTCATCATCAATCTGCCGGGGCAACCAAAGGCAATTTGCGAGACATTGGAAGGCCTGCGTGATGCCAATGGCACATTGAGCGTCGAAGGCATTTTCGCCGCAGTTCCTTATTGCATCGACCTGATTGGCGGTCCGTACGTGGAAACCCGCACTGAAATCAGCCGCGCATTCCGCCCCAAAAACGCCCCAAAGCCAGTAGGCGCCTGACCAATCATCACAATTTACTTTTAAACGCAAATAGCGCTTGCCAATTCGAAGACTTGGGGCCATTATCACGAGTACGATTTTCAAGCAGTGTCGCAGTGTGTCTTGCAGTAGTGCCTCGCAGTTTTGCAGGTCTTCTGGTTTGCCATCCCTCCTCTTGACCGTCGTAACCGGGCTTCCTGCCCTTTTTTGCAATATTTTTAGGACACATCAACATGGCAACTGGTACCGTCAAGTGGTTCAACGACTCCAAGGGTTTCGGCTTTATTACTCCTGATGGCGGCGGCGAAGACCTCTTCGCTCACTTCTCCGCAATTCAGAACCAAGGCTTCAAGACCCTGGCCGAGAACCAACGCGTATCGTTCGATATCACCCAAGGCCCGAAGGGCAAGCAAGCTTCCAACATCCGCCCTGCGGAATAAGTTGGTTACAGATATCTGTACGAAAAGCCCGGTGCGCCGGGCTTTTTTTGTGGCGCCCCGGTTTCACACAATGGTGGTGCACTTGCATCGCTTGGGCGTCACGCAAGTTTTACAATCTCTGGCAAGACTTGATCAAATTCATTGATCAAACGAAACAAGGAAATCAGCCTCAATGGCAAAAGAAGAACTACTGGAAATCGAAGGCGTTATTGATGAAGTACTGCCCGACACGCGTTTTCGCGTGACGCTGGAGAATGGCGTTGTTGTGATCGCCTACGCCGCTGGCAAGATGCGCAAGCACCACATCCGCATGATTGCTGGTGACAAGGTCAGCCTGGAAATGTCGCCTTACGACCTGACAAAGGCACGCATCACCTTCCGCCACAAGACCACCAACGGTCCGGCACCGGGTCCGCGCCAGAACACCTACCGTCGTTAAGCGTTACGGCGCCGCGCCGTAACGAGCTTCGGGCGGATGGGAGAGGTCTGCGCAATCGCGCCTCAAATACCACCGCCCAGATCGAAGGTCCTGCTATCCAGCAGCGAATCTCCCTGAAAGACGCGCACGTTCCGCGGACGTAACCATACCGTTTCGCCGTTGGCGATACCCAACTCGGTATGGCGTTCGCGCGTCAGCTCGACCTCGAATATCTCATTCTGATGTTCGACCTCCACCCTCACCAACGGGCCGATGGCCTGTACGTGCAGCACACGTGCGGACAAGGCGTTCTCCCCTGACAGCCGCGAGATTTCGATGTCATGAGGCCGGACAAAAGCCACCGCTCCGTCGGCTTGCGTGTGCGCGGTGATGTTCTCGTCTGCGCGATCCACCTCCGCCCATGTGCCGTGCACACGGTTATGGAACACGTTCACATTACCGAGGAAACGATACACAAACGGGGTCGCAGGAGTGGTGTAAACCTCATCCGGCGTACCAACCTGTTCGACATGCCCCTTGTTCATCACAACCACGCGGTCAGCCACCTCGAGCGCCTCTTCCTGATCGTGCGTCACGAACACGGATGCAATATGCATTTCGTCGTGCAGGCGACGCAGCCAGCGGCGCAGCTCCTTGCGCACCTGCGTGTCGAGCGCACCGAAGGGCTCATCGAGCAGCAACACTTTTGGTTCGACCGCCAAGGCGCGCGCCAGCGCGATGCGCTGACGCTGACCGCCCGACAGTTGCGAGGGATACCGCTCAGAGAGCCAATCGAGCTGCACCAGCTTGAGCAGATCGGTGACGCGTTTGCGGATCTGCGCCTCGCTCGGGCGTTCATCGCGTGGCTTCACACGCAAGCCGAAGGCCACGTTCTCGAAGACGCTCATATGGCGGAACAGCGCGTAGTGCTGGAACACGAAGCCGACCTTGCGCTCGCGCGTATGCACATGCGTCGCTTCTTCGCCGGAGAACAGGATCTGCCCGGCATCGGCCGACTCCATGCCCGCGATGATGCGCAACAACGTCGTCTTGCCACAGCCGGATGGACCGAGCAGCGCAACGAGTTCGCCCGTCGGGATGTCGAGAGAAACGTCGTCGAGCGCGACGAAGCTGCCGAAGCGCTTGGTAATGTTGCGTATTTCGATACTCAAGATTCCACCCTCTCCGGCGGCAGCGCCGCATCCAGCATTGCCGTCTCCCGGTTCATGCGCCACTCGACGATCGTCTTGGCAACCAGCGTTACGAGTGCCAGCAAGGCGAGCACCGACGCCGATGCGAACGCACCGACCGAGTTGTATTCGTTGTAGAGAATCTCTACGTGCAGTGGCAAGGTATTGGTCTCGCCGCGGATATGCCCGCTGACTACGCTCACCGCTCCAAACTCGCCCATGGCACGCGCGTTGGCGAGGATCACGCCGTACAGCAGGCCCCATTTGATATTGGGCAGCGTGACGCGCCAGAACATCTGCAGGCCGGAAGCACCCAGCGACACAGCCGCCTCTTCCTCGTCCTTTCCCTGCGACTGCATCAGCGGGATGAGTTCGCGCGCGATATAGGGGAAGGTGATGAACAACGTGGCGATGATCATGCCGGGCAAGGCAAAGATGATCTTGATGTCATGCGCCTGCAGCCATGGCCCCAGCCAGCCATTACGACCAAAAATGAGGATGAACAACAAGCCGGCTACGACCGGGCTGACCGCGAACGGCAGATCGATGAAGGTCAGCAGCAGGTTCTTGCCGCGAAACTCGAAGCGCGCCACCAGCCAGGCTGCCGCGAGGCCGAAGAGGATATTGAACGGCAGAACGATAACGGCGATCAGTACCGTCAGCAGGATGGCATGTTGCGTGTCGGCATCGCCCAGTGCAGCCCAATACGGTCCAAAGCCCTGGCGAAACGCTTCCGCAAACACGGCCAGCAAGGGCAGCGCGAGAAACAAAAACATGAAGCCCAGCCCGACGGCGATAAGCGTGTAGCGCACGCCGCGCGATTCGGCATTGACGCGTGAGTGGATGCGGCTCATGCGCTCTCCCCTGCCAGCGGCTCGGGCGGCGCTTCCCTGCCCGCCTTGTGGCGATTGGCAGCCCACCATTGCAGCGTGTTGATGGCCAGCAGCAGGATGAAGGAGATCACCAGCATCACGACAGCCAGCACCGTAGCGCCCACCACATCATATTGCTCGAGCTTGCCGATGATCAGCAACGGCGTGATTTCGGAAATCATGGGCATATTGCCCGCGATGAAAACCACCGAACCGTATTCGCCCACGGCACGCGAGAAAGCAAGCGTAAAGCCCGTGAGCAGCGCTGGAAACAGCGCCGGGAACAGTACGCGCGTGAAAGTCTGAAGACGCGTCGCGCCTAGCGTGGCGGCGGCCTCTTCCACTTCCGATTCGATGTCTTCAATCACCGGCTGCACGGTGCGCACGACGAAGGGAATGCCGATGAAAATGAGCGCAACGACAATGCCGGCCGGTGAAAACGCCACCTTGAAACCAAGCGAGCCTTCGAGCCAGATACCGATCCAGCCGGTATTGGCGTACAGCGTGGTCAACGTGATCCCCGCCACGGCCGTCGGCAGTGCGAAGGGCAGGTCGACTGCCGCGTCGATGAAGCGCTTGCCGAAAAACTCATAGCGCACCAGCACCCAAGCCACGATCAGACCGAACACGGCGTTCACCAAAGCGGCGATCAGCGAGCAGCCGAAGGTGATGCGATAGGCCGCCAGGGCGCGCTCGCTGGTGGCGATCTGCCAGAACTCGGGCCAGGACAGGCTCATGCTGCGCGCGATCAGACCGCCGAGCGGGATCAGCACAAGCAGGGACAAATAGACGAGCGCATAGCCCAGCGACAGTCCGAAGCCCGGCAATACGCGATGTGATGATGATCGATTCATGATTTGCAAAAAGAGAAGCGGGCCATCGGAGACTCACCCCGGGCCCGCCGCATTATGCACTTCCACGGGCCTTTACTGGCCCGTAGACACGCATCCTTACTTGCTCAGTTACTTTGTCTGGTATATCTGGTCGAAGCTGCCGCCGTCCTTGAAGTGGGCGGCAGTTGCCTTTTCCCAGCCGCCGAAGGTCTCACCCACGGTGAAGGTCTTGATGGCCGGGAACTGCGCGGCGTACTTCTTGGCAATTTCCGCATCACGCGGACGGATGTAGTTCTGCGCAGCGTTTTCCTGACCTTCCTTCGACCACAGGTACTCGAGGTAAGCCTGTGCCTGCTTGCGCGTGCCGTGCTTATCGACGTTCTTCTCGATGATGGCAACAGGCAGCTCGGTCAGGATGGATTCTGTCGGATACACGACTTCGAAACCGCCACGGCCGAATTCCTTGGCAATCAGTTCAGCTTCGCTCTCGAAGGTCAGCAGCACATCGCCTTGCCCGCGCTGCATGAAGGTCGTCGTCGCATCGCGACCGCCAGAAGGAAACAGCGGCGCATTCTTCAGCAGCTGACCGACAAAGGTCGCCGCGGTCTTCTCGTTGCCACCAGGCTGATGCAGCGCCCAGCCCCATGCAGCGAGGTAGGAATAGCGGCCGTTGCCGGTGTTTTTCGGGTGCGGAATGATCACGGCCACGCCCGGCTTCGCCAGATCGCTCCAGTCTTTCAGCCCCTTGGGATTGCCCTTGCGCACGATGAACACCATGGTCGAGGTATAAGGCGCGGCTTCGTTCGGGAATTTCTTCGTCCAGTCCGGCGCAACCAGACCCTTGGTGACGAGGAAGTTGATGTCGGTCGCCTGGTTCATGGTGACCACATCGGCTTCGAGGCCGTCAGCCACGGCGCGCACCTGACCGGTCGACCCGGCGTGCGACTGTTTGACCTCGACGGTCTCGCCAGTCTTGGCCTTCCAGGCGGCGATGAATTTGGGGTTGTAGTCCTTGAACACGTCACGAGCGACGTCGTAGGACACATTGAGCAGGCTGACCTGGGCTTGTGCAGCAAGGGACAGGCTGCCGAGCGCAGCAACAAGCAGCACGTGCTTGAGCGAAGAGATTTTCATGGGGTACTCCTGATGAAGAGCCGTGATTATTCCAGTCCTACCCCTCGCCCTCAACCCGCAAGAACAGCAATGCTTAGATCGAGCGGGAATAACGACAGCCGAAGCACCGTTACACCACGTGCGAAATCTGGCCGAGGAACTCGTCGTCGAGCCCGCCCTCGTCCTCACCCGGACGCTGCAAGGCGATGCCCACTGTGAGGATGTCGATCACCAGCAGATGCAGCACGCGCGAAATCATCGCCATGAAGCGCGAGCTGTCTTCCGGATGGTCGACCGCGATACATAGCTGCGCTTTCTTTGCCAGTGGCGACTGACCTGCCGTGATGGCGATGACTGAGGCCCCCGCGGCCTGCGCCAGCTCGACAGCCTCGATCAGTTCCGTGACACGCCCGGAACTCGACACAGCCAGCACCACATCACCAGGACCCAGGGTGCGTGCCGAGAGACGCTGCATGTGCGTGTCGGAGTAAGCCGTGCATGGAATGCGGAAACGGAAGAACTTGTGCTGACCATCCTGAGCAACGATTCCCGAATTACCGACGCCATAGAGCTCGATACGATGGGCAGCTCGCAAAAGGTTTGTCGCTTCATCGATCGCCGCGGTATTGAGCGTGTCACGCAAGCGCAGAATGGCCGAGACGGTGTTGTCCAACACCTTGGCGCTGACATCAGGCGTGCTGTCGCTGTGGCGCACCTGGCTGTGGCGTACCGGTAATGTGCCGGTGAGTCCCGATGCGAGTTTCAACTTGAAATCCTGCAAGCCCTGAAAGCCCAAAGAGCGGCAGAAACGTATGACAGTGGGCTGGCTGACCTCGGCCTGCCGCGCGATCTCGACGATGGGGTCGTTGAGCACGCTGCGCGGCCGCAGCATGATCAGATCGGCAACCTGCTGCTCGGCACGCGAGAGCTGGTCGCGACTGCGGCGGATGAGATCGACGAGGTGGCTTTCCCCCGCACGCCCATGCTTGCGCAAGGCATCGGACAGAATCGCGGAGACGCCCAGCAGGGTCGGGTGAGGCGCCGAGATGACATAGGTCGGAATGCGCGACAGGTAGTCCGCAAAGCGCCCCTTGGCCTCAAAGCGCCGCCGGAAAGGCGACTGACGGAAGTGCTCACCGAGACGCGGTACGATACCGCCGCCGATGTAGATGCCGCCCACAGCGCCGAGCGTCATCGCTACATCCGCAGCGACCGTGCCCAGCATCGCGCAGAAACAATCCACTGTCTCGACGCACAGCGCGTCACTGCCGTTCAACGCAGCTTCCACGATGGCAGCCGCCGACAGGCTCTGCACACCGCGACCGGCATGGCCCGCCAAGGCTTCGTAGCACAGCTCCAGGCCGGAGCCGGAAACCAGGCGCTCCGTCGACACATGCGTGTATTTCTTCCAAGCGTATTGCAGGATGACCAGCTCACGTTCGTCGTTCGGCGCAAAGCTGGCGTGCCCCCCTTCGCTGCCCAGCGTGACCCAGCGATCTTCCATCGGGATGAGGCCAGACACACCGAAGCCCGTGCCGGGCCCCAGCAGACCAATCACCGCATTCTCGCGCGGTGCGCCGCCCCCCACCTTCGTGCGATCTGCATCCGCCAATCGCGGCAAGGCCATTGCCAGCGCAGTGAAGTCATTCACCACCAACAGCGTGTCGAGCTTTAGCGAAATACGCGCAGCCTCGATCGAAAAAGCCCAGTTGCGATTGGTCATCTGCACCCGGTCACCGTCAATCGGGTTGGCAATGGCAATCGCTGCATGCCTGACTTCAAGACCTTCCTGCGCATTCAGATAGGCGCGCGTGACATCCTCGAAACCGCGGTAATCGTCGCAATTGAGTACAACGACGCGGTCAATCACATCGGGCGCGAATTCGAGCGCAAAGCGCGCGAAGGTTGCGCCGATGTCAGCGAGAAGACGTGGGCCGTCAGAGTAATTCGGCATGAAGGCTGATGAGGATTACTGGATGCGCTGCTCGGTGGCCGGATCGAAATACACGACCTTCGTCAGGTCGAACATCAGCGGCATCTTCTCGCCGGGCACGCTTGCGAAGTCAGGGCATACGCGGCAGGTCACCTTGGCGCCATTGATGTGGACCAGCAGCAAGGTATCCGGCCCCGTAGGCTCACTCAGTTCGATGGGCAGGGACTGACGCACGACGCGTGGGTCGTCGCCATGCGAATCCACCACTTCAGTAATCTGCTCGGGACGAATGCCGACGATAACCTCGCGCCCCTTCCACGCCGCCAGCCCCTCTCCGTTAACAGCAGGGAAGACGAAACGCTCGCCGCCACTTTCCATTTCGAGACCGAGGCCAGAACCCGATTCGCATACTTTCGCAGTGATGAAATTCATCGACGGCGAGCCCATGAAGCCCGCCACAAAAAGATTGGCGGGATTGCGATAGATGTCGCCCGGCGTGCCGAACTGTTGCACCTCGCCCGCCTTCATCACAGCGATCTTGTCGCCGAGTGTCATGGCTTCGATCTGGTCGTGCGTGACGTAGACAATGGTGGTGCCGAGGCGCTTGTGTAGCAACTTGATCTCGGTGCGCATCTCGACGCGCAGCTTGGCGTCGAGATTGGACAGCGGCTCGTCGAACAGAAACAGTGCCGGGTCGCGCGCAATGGCGCGGCCCATGGCGACGCGCTGACGCTGGCCGCCGGAGAGTTGCGAAGGTCTGCGATCCAGCAGATGACCGATCTGCAGGATCTGCGCGACGCGATCCACTGCAGCCTCGCGCTCAGCCTGTGGCATCTTGCGGATCTCGAGTCCAAACGAGATGTTCTGACGCACTGTCATCGAGGGATACAGCGCGTAGGACTGGAATACCATGGCAATGTCGCGATCTTTCGGCGACAGATCATTGACGCGTCGATCGGCGATGAAGACGTCGCCTGACGTGATCTCCTCCAGGCCGGCAATCATCGACAACAGCGTGGACTTCCCACATCCCGATGGCCCTACAAGAATCAGGAATTCGCCCTGCTCGATATCGATGTCGATGCCCTTGAGGATTTCGACACCTGCGTAGGACTTGCGAACCTTGCGGACGGACAACGCACCCATGCTCAACCTTTCACAGCGCCAGCCGTCAGGCCGCGCACAAAATATTTACCCGCCACGATGTAGACAAACAGAGTCGGCAGCGCAGCAATCACCGCAGCAGCCATATCCACGTTGTATTCCTTCACACCTGTCGAGGTGTTCACCAGGTTGTTGAGCGCCACCGTGATCGGCTGACGCTCGCCCGACGAGAACACCACCCCGAACAGGAAGTCATTCCATATCTGCGTGAATTGCCAGATAACGGTGACGACGATAATGGGCCCCGAGATCGGCAGGATGATGCGGCGGAAGATGGTGAGGAAGTCCGCGCCATCTATGCGCGCGGCTTTCACCAGTTCGTCCGGAATCGCGACGTAGTAGTTGCGGAAGAACAGCGTGGTAAAGGCCGTGCCGTACACGACGTGCACGAAGATCAGGCCCGGTATGGAATTGGCAATACCCAGCTTGCCCAGCGTCTGCGCCATCGGCAGCAGGATGGACTGAAACGGAATGAAGCAGCCCAGCATCAGCGCCATAAAAAACCAGTCCGAGCCCTTGAAGCGCCACATGGTCAGCACGTAGCCGTTGAACGCGCCGAGCAACGTGGAGATCAGTACCGCAGGCACGACCATGGCGACCGAGGTCCAGAAGTAGCCGCGCAGACCATCGCAGGTAATGCCGGTGCAGGCGCTGCTCCAGGCCTTGACCCAGGGCTCGAATGTAACCTGCCGCGGTAATGCCATCAGGTTACCGGCCTTCAGCTCGTTCAGATCCTTGATGGAGTTGAACAGCATCACGGTCACAGGCAACAGATAGTAGAGACAGCAATAGGTGATGAAGGCGTAGAGCGCGATGCGCCCGAAGGTGAGCCTGGGCCCGGCGACGTTCTCAGCCATTGCGGCCACTCCTCAGCTCGGAATACATGAAGGGCACGATGACTGCGAGCACAATTCCCAGCATCACGGTTGCCGAAGCGGCACCGAGGCCGATCTGATTGCGCGTGAAGGCGTAGGTGTACATGAAGGTAGCCGGCAGGTCGGTAGAGAAACCGGGCCCGCCACCGGTCAGCGCCATCACGAGGTCGAAGCTCTTGATGGCGATGTGGGCAAGGATCATGAAGCTGGAAAAAAACACGGGACGCAGCGAAGGCAGGATGATGCGGCGGTAGATCGTCGGCATCGACGCGCCATCGATCTTCGCCGCCTTGATGATGCTGTCATCGATGCCACGCAAACCGGCGAGAAACAACGCCATCACAAAGCCGGAAGACTGCCAGATGCCTGCGATCACCACCGTATAGATGGCCATGTCGGGGGCCTTGATCCAGTCGAAGACGAAGGACGTCCAGCCCAGATCGTTGAGCACTTTCTGCAGACCGATGCTTGGATCAAGAATCCACTTCCATGCCGTGCCGGTAACGATGAAGGACAGCGCCAGGGGATAGAGAAAAATCGAACGGATAAAGCCTTCTGCGCGCACGCGCTGATCGAGAAGAATGGCGAGCAGCAAGCCCATGGCGAGGCACAGGACAATGAACAGGCCACCAAAGATCGCAAGGTTCTTCAGCGCCAGCCACCAGCGATCATTGGCGAACAGACTGACGTACTGCTCGATGCCGACGAACTCGTAACGCGGCAGCATGCGTGACGGCGTCATCGACATGATCGCCGTCCAGATGATGAAACCATAGAAGAACACCACGCAGATGACGAAGCTCGGCGCGAGCACGATCTTCGGCAGGATGCGCTCCAGCGTGTCCTGCCAATGGCTGGATCTTGGAGGGCTCAGGGTTTGGGCTTGCATGGGTGCTCCGTGGTGCGGGTGAGCGCGGTTGCAGTGATGAGGCAAAGGAATGGATTGGACGAGCCCTCACTTGGCGCTCCGCGCCCCACGACTGGGCCAGTCGGCTGCGCAGGCACTAGAGGGAAGACTAAAGGCCCGACGTCTGCCGTTCCCTCACCCGCTTGCGGGAGAGGGTGCCCCGTCAGGGGCGGGAGAGGGCGAGCCTCGGCCCGCCCTGCGCGACCATCACATCACTTCGTCTTCGCTGCTGCAGCCAGCTTCTTCACCGCATCCTTCGACGACTCGCTGGAGTTGAAGAACGCCGTCACCACGTCCTGGATCGCGCCGGTGGTCGATGCCGGCACAGCCATCTGGTGCGCAATGGAAGGGACCAGTCCGCCAGTCTTCGCCGTGCTCGCAAAGTCCTTCGCCGACAACTTTGCGCAATCGTCGAACTTGTCCATGCTCACATCGGTACGCACCGGGATCGAACCCTTGTTCAGATTGAACACCTGCTGGAACTCGGGGCTCATCACAGCCGTCGCGAAGTCGGCCTGCGCCTTGCCTGCATCCGCAGCTTTCTGCTGGAACACGATGAAGCTGTCGATGTTGAAGGTGAAGGCCTGTTGCGTACCCGGTGCAGGAAGACACAGGTAGTCTTTGCCCGGCACCTTGCCAGCAGCCGTGAACTCACCCTTGGCCCAGTCTCCCATGAACTGCATCGCGGCCTTGCCATTGAGTACCATCGCTGTCGCGAGATTCCAGTCGCGATTCGCGGCATCCTTGTCGACGTATTTGCGCACTGTGCGGAAGGTATCGAAGGCCTTTTCCATCGTCGGGCTGGTCAGCGCTTTCTGGTCGAGCTTGACCAGCGCGTCTTCATAGAACTTGGCACCGCCGACACCGAGCACGACCGATTCAAAAACGGTGAAATCCTGCCAGGGCTGACCGCCATGCGCCACGGCAATGTAGCCCGCCTTCTGGATCTTCTCCGCGGCGGCCGGGAAATCGGCCCAAGTCTTTGGCACTTCAGCGCCGGCCTTCTTGAACACTTCCGGATTCACCCACATCCAGTTCACGCGGTGCACGTTGACCGGCACGGCCACGTAGTTGCCCTTGTACTTCATGACATTGGCAACCACGCCAGGCAGCAGCTTGTCCCAGTTTCCGGCCTTGGCCGTCGTGTCGAGATTGGCCAGCACGCCTTCAGCGCCCCACTCCTGAATGCTTGGCCCCTTTACCTGCGCTGCGGTGGGCGCTGAGCCCGACACCACACGGCTCTTGAGCACAGTCATGGCGTTCTCGCCGCCACCGCCGGCCACGGCAAAGTCTTTCCACTTGTGGCCCTTGGCCTCAACCATCTTCTTGAGCTCGGCAGCCGACTTGGCCTCGCCACCTGCCGTCCACCAGTGCAGCACTTCCACTTCAGCTGCCCGTACTGCAACGACACCCATGGCGGCAATGGCGGCCGCAAGCCATTTCATTCTGATCATGCTTGTCTCCTTCTGGTTGGGTGCTTGCGGCGCTACGGCCGCTGCGCACGTGGATGCGTACCACTTGATCGGACCTGTCGAGAAACAATTCCGAACGTTTGAAACCCCACAAACTGTAGTTGCACTACATTTCTTAATCAAGAGAATGACGCCCTGAAACACTAGGGACTTTCCCGTAGCACATGGCATATTTCAAGCAAACACGTGCATTTATTGACAACAGATTCCCCATGCATGACCTCGACCGCAAGCATCGGTGCGTTTCTCAACTTGGGTATTTGTAATATTCCTTCATATACTGACAGGCGTAGTGAGAGAGCGCACTACAGGGGACAACACGCTGTTTTGCATTTGACGCAGGCGTAAGCGGTCGCAAACGGCGTGCATGCAACCCGCAACAAGCGGCGCGAAAGGCACTGCTCTGCATGTACGCTACGTACTTGTTTGTTGCCGCCCGACATCGCAGGCGACGCAAAGGCCTGTGTCAGTAGCGAAACAGCAGAACCAGGAGAGTCATGAAAACATCCGAGACAATGCAAACCTGCGTAGTAGGCGATATCGGCGGGACGAATGCGCGCTTTGCGCGGCTGGCCGCTGACGGCTCACTCGAACAGGTTGTGACGCTGCATGGCGTTGACTACCCAGGCCCAGCCGAAGCACTGCAGTCCTACCTGGCGCAGACCACAGGCGCAGCACCGCGCTATGCCGCGATCGGCATAGCCAATCCGCTGACGGGCGATCGCGTGCAGATGACCAACCACACGTGGAATTTCTCGATCGAAGAGATGCGCAAGCAGATCGGTCTTGAGCGCCTGGAATTTCTCAACGACTTCACGGCACTGGCGCTCTCGCTCCCGCATCTCGGCGATGCCGATCGCATCCAGGTTGGCCGAGGGGCGGCCGTGCCACGCACGGCTATCGGCGTGATCGGCCCGGGAACGGGCCTTGGCGTGTCGGGCATGGTGCCTGCGGACAATGGCTATGCCTTCATCGAAGGCGAAGGCGGACATGTCACGATCGCCGGCCAGACTGACGAGGAGCTGGCCGTCGTCAGCGCCCTGGCCAGAATCTTTCCGCATGTGTCGGCCGAGCGAGCCATCTCCGGGCCGGGACTGGAGAATCTTTACCGCGCGCTGGCGCAGGTACGCGGTATAGCGCCAAAAGAGTACGAAGCCGCATCCATCACCACGCAAGCCACGCAGGCCACCGACCCTTTGTGCGTAGCGACCGTCAACATGTTCTGCGCGCTGCTCGGCACGCAGGCCGCCAATCTCGCAGTGACGCTGGGCGCGCGCGGCGGTATCTACATCGGCGGCGGCGTCGTGCCGCGTCTGGGTGAGTTCTTCATGCACTCCCCCTTCCGCCAGCGCTTTGAAGACAAGGGACGCTTCTCCGAATATTTGTCACGCATACCCACGTGGATCATCACCGCGCCCTACCCCGCACTGATCGGTGCCGCTGCATTTCTGCGCAGTCACCAACGCGCCTGAGTTGCCCGCTGCGGTGGCTCGCGCAGCCACCGCATGTTCAATGAACCGCTCCGCCGGAATCCTGTCCACGCTCTGGCTACAAACACATTGCTGAACAGGGAACGGGCAAATACATGACAAATGCAATGCCGAAGTGGGCCTGGTTGCTGCCGGCACTCGCCTGCCTGACCCTGCCCGTAACGATTTTTTATCCGGCGGGCCCCGTCTTCGCCCTTGCTGCCATAGCGCTGATAGGTGCCGTCTTCGCTGCAGTCCATCATGCAGAGGTCATTGCCCACAAGGTCGGCGAACCTTTCGGCACATTGATTCTGGCGGTGGCCGTCACCGTCATCGAGGTCGCCCTGATCGTATCCATCATGCTCTCGGCCGGCCCCGACAAGAGCACGCTGGCGCGCGACACGGTCTTTGCCGCGATCATGATCGTGTGCAACGGCATCGTTGGACTGTGTCTGCTTCTGGGCGGAGTGCGCCACCACGAACAGGGATTCGAATTGCAAGGCGCCAGCGCCGCGCTAGGCGTGCTCTGCGCGCTATCGGTCCTCACCCTAATCTTGCCGAACTACGCGACCTCGACGCCGGGGCCAACCCTGTCAAATTCGCAACTGATTTTCGTGGGTCTGATTTCGCTGGTGCTCTACCTGATATTCGTCTTCGTGCAGACCGTACGCCATCGCGACTATTTCCTGAGCAAGGATGAAGCAAGCAACGACGACCATCTGCCGCCGCCATCCCTCTCTGCGACGATGGCCAGCGCAGGGCTGATGCTTGCTTCGCTGGTCGCGGTGGTGGGCCTCGCGAAAACGCTGTCCACCGTGGTAGAGCAGACCGTCGCACAAGCAGGTGCGCCGAAAGCGGTTGTCGGGGTTGTCATCGCCGCCCTCGTACTCCTGCCCGAAGGCCTGGCGGCATTGCGCGCCGCACGCATGAACCGCCTGCAGAACAGCCTCAATCTGGCACTGGGCTCGGCCTTGGCCAGCATCGGACTGACCATCCCGACCGTCGCCGCCGTTTCGCTCATCCTGGGTCAGCCCATTGCGCTGGGCTTGGACGGCAAGGCAACCGTCATGCTGGCCCTGACGCTCCTGCAAGGCGTCATCACACTCGGCACCGGGCGCACGACCTTGTTGCAGGGCGCGATTCACCTCGTCATCTTCGCGACCTTCCTGATCTTTGCCGTGGTGCCATGAGTTGCTATGAGTAACCATGGGCTCCGCCGCGATCGATCAGTCATGTCGGCGCAAAAGAGACAGTCGCGGGAAAACCCCTAGCTGAATTCCGTCGCACAGCACTTATGCTGCCTCACCATTTTTGCGGCTGCCTACATCCCGTCGCGCCCAAACATGCAATGACACCCCCGGAACGTGGTGTGCCGCCTTCGGGACAGCACCCGCGCGTTTCCGCATCTTGATCCAACCGTAGCAGGAGAAATCATGAAGACACTCGCATTTCTGATGATGGTGGCCTTCGGCTCAAGCCAGGCAATGGCCGCCGTGGAATTGAAGCTGGGGCACTTCGCACCGGACGGAACACCCAACGCCGTCGCGGCACTGCAGTTCAAGGCCAATGTCGAAAAGCGCACCAACGGAGAGGTGAAGATCAATGTCTTCGGCAACAATGCGCTCGGCAATCCACCCGAGGTGCTGGAGCAAGTCATGCTCGGTGCGGTGGACATGAGCCTGTCCGGACAGGACCAGCTCGCCAAGCACTTCCCCTTCTACGACACGATCAGTACGCCGTTTGCATTCAAGGACTACCCGACAGCCGACAAGATCATCGACGGCGACTTCAAGGCCTGGGCAGAGCCCGAGCTGGCGAAAAAAGGCCTGGTTCACCTGTCGGATTGGGAGTGGGGCTTCCGCCAGCTCACCAACTCCAAGAAGCCCGTCATCGTGCCGGCGGACATGAAAGGCATGAAGATCCGCACACCACCGGCCTTCGCCTATCAGGCCTTTGTTGAAGCGGCAGGCGGCAACGCACAAACCATCGGCTTCGCGGAGCTCGTCATGGCCATGAAGCAAGGCGTGGTGGATGGGCAGGAGAACCCCATCGGCACGATCTACAGCCTCAAGCTGTATGAAACGCAGAAGTACATGACCATCCTCAACTACACCTACAGCTCGATGGTTCACGTGGTGAACAAGAAGAGCTGGGACAAGCTGACTCCGGCGCAACAGAAGATCGTCGCCGAAGAGTCAGCCGCGTCCGCGAAGCTCGCCCGCAAGACCTTGCGCGACGACGAAACGACCCAACTCAAGGAGCTCGAAGCCAAGGGCATGGTTGTGGCCAGGCCTGATCTCGGCCCATGGAAGGCTGCAATGGGCCCGGCATGGGAGAAGGTCAAGGCCAAGGTTGGCCCGGACAACTTCAACCGCTTCATGGGCATCGTCGACAAGAACAGCAAATAAAAACGGACGGAAATGGCGGGCAGCTCCCTCGAGCCCCGCCATTTTTTTGTGCCACGTTTTCATATTCACCCCGTAGCACATCCATGCGCATCGCATGAATTCGTGCAAGGAGCCTCACTCAGATGTTGACCGTATCGATTTTCGCGGTACTGCTTGTCCTGCTCATGATCGATGTACCGATTGCCGTTGCGATCGGACTCACCGCCGTAGCCTTCTTCGTCGGCATGGGCCAGGGCGACTTCCTCATGATGCTGCCGCAGCGCATGTATTCCGGCACAACCGGCTTCACGCTGCTGGCCATCCCCTTCTTTATCCTCGCCGGCAATCTGATGAATACCGGCGGCGTCACCAAACGCATCTTCCGTTTTGCCGGTGCACTGGTCGGGCATGTGCCGGGCGGCCTCGGTCAGGTGAGCGTCATTTCCTCGATGATTTTCTCCGGCATGTCGGGCTCTGCCGTCGCCGACGCAGCAGGTCTCGGCCAGATCCAGCATCGCGCCATGGTGGACGCCGGTTACAAACCAACGATCTCGGCCGCCATCGTGGCCGGCGCATCAACGATAGGCCCGGTGATTCCACCGTCGATTCCCTTCGTACTCTACGGCGCGATCACATCGGTGTCGGTCAGCCGTCTGTTCCTGGCCGGCGCGATACCAGGCGTGCTGATGGGTCTCGCCATGATGATCGGCATCTGGATGATGGCCGGCCCACGTGGCCTGCCGAGCAGCCCACGTGCGCATCTGAATGAAATCCTCGTCAGCTTCAAGGAAGCCTTCTGGCCGCTGATGGCCCCGGTCATCATCATCGGCGGCATCACGACCGGTTTCTTCACGCCGACCGAAGCATCGGTCATCGCCGCGCTGTATGCCCTGCTGCTCGGCTTCGCCTACCGCGACCTGAAGTGGAAAGACCTGCCGCCCATCCTCTTTGCATCGCTCAAGCAGACCTGCGGTCTGATGTTCATCATCGCCACCGCAAACTTCTTCGGCTGGTTCACGATTTTCGAGCGCATCCCCGATGCACTCATCACCCAACTCACCGCACTGGGCACCTCGCCTGTCGGCTTCCTGTGGATCGTCATCGCCATCATTCTGGTGCTCGGCTGCTTCCTCGACGGCAATGCGATCTTTCTCATCACCCTGCCGATCTTCATGAAGCTGTGCCCGCTGTATGGCATCGATATGGTGAACTTCGGCGTGGTGATGACCTTGCTGATCATGATCGGCAACCTGACGCCACCCGTAGGCATGTGCCTGTTTGCGGTCGACAGCTTTGCCAAGGTCGGCGTGTGGAAACTCGCTTATGAGTGCCTGCCCTACCTCGTCGCGATTCTGCTGGTAACGATCCTCTGCGCCTTCGTGCCAGAGATCTCCCTGTGGCTTCCTAACTACATGATGGGCATCGGCTAAGCATGAAAAATTCGATCATCCACACACTCAACCGCTTCGACCGCGCGCTGACACTGACGCTCGAATGGGTCTGCATCGTGCTCTTCGCAGCGATCACGTTGATCCTGTCGCTCAACATCGTCATCCGCTTCGTACCGCTGATGTCGATGCACTGGTTCGATGAAATCCTCGAACTGCTGTATGGCGCGCTGATCTTCTACGGCGCCGCCGCGGTGTGGGTCACGCACAGCCACTTCAGCGTGGGCGACTGGATTTCAAAGTATCTGAAAAGCGTGCGCGCACGCTTTGCCTATCGCCTGCTGGTTGAAGTCCTGTCGCTGCTGTTCGCGGCCGTGTTCCTCAAGTACGCATTCGACATCACCATGCAGACTGAAGAGCAGACCACGGCGTTTGCGATGTCGAAGAAATGGCTCTACGCCTGCATGCCGATCACCGGCGCCATCATGGTCCTGTACAGCCTCAAAAACATGTACATCGAACTGGCGAAGATCGTGAATCCGGCGCTGGACATCGAAACGGGCCGCGAGGACCTCAATCACTGAGAGCGCCCTTGGAAAGCGCCGGTTGCTGAAAGGGCAGGCAAGGAATCCGTCACGTAATCCATGAGAAAATCTGGCCAATAACCAGATCGACTCCGGGATCACGCGATGGATCAGAAGGACTATGCCGCAACCACCACGATCGAGTATGTCAATGGGAGTGCCATCGCGTACGACACGGATCACATGGTCTACGTGCGGCACTACTACCTGTACTGCCTCGAACTCCTGAAACAGGCACTGAGCAAAAGCCCTGTTCCGGTGAACCTGATGCTCGGCGACTGCAAGCCGCGCTTTGCCAACCGAAACAAGACCTACAGGGTTGCGCTCCAGTACGAACACACGCTGGTCAAACAAGGAGGCCGCAACGCCAATGGCGCGATCATTGGCAACGTCATGGCCGCCGATGGCACGCCGTATCTGGTCAGGATAGAGAACTACGGGTTCTTTGCCTGGCAGGACTTTGTCATCGAATACAGCATGCCCAATCTCGTCAACATCGAGCGCTACGGCAAGCTGCAGAATTACCTCGAAAAATGTGCCTGCATTTCACCCGTGCTGTACGCCTACGACCAACAAGCCGTCACACGGACAGTGCGCTCGCGGCAGGTTGTCACAACTTTCAACAACCCAAACGAACCGCGCAGAAAGCACCTGCTCGACGACATGCGTGCGCGCGGCCTGAATTGCGTCAACGAACGCGGCCGATTCAGCAGTGAGGACATCGCGGCGCTCTATACCGATACGCGCGTACTGGTGAACGTTCATCAAACGCCTCACCATCACACCTTCGAGGAATTGCGCGTACTGCCAGCCCTGCTCTGCGGTTGCGTCATCGTCAGCGAGGACGTACCGCTCAAGGAAGCCATTCCCTACAGCGAGTTCATCATCTGGGCCGACTACGACTCCATCGCCGAAAAGGTCAAGGAAGTCAGCGACAACTACGCACAGTATTTCGACCAGATCTTTTCAGGCAATGCGCTGGCAGAGACCATCAGGAAGATGGAAGACGATAACGTCCGCAATGCAGATCGCATCGTCAGGAACATAGGCGTCTATCGCGCTGCGCAAATCAGCAAACGCCCCCTGTATTTCCTGGCACACAAGATGCGGCGCGCAATCGCTGACTGGAGCCTGCCTTTGCGCCGGAGAGTCCTGCGGATCAGGTCTCGCTGAACAAGACCGTCGAGACCACTCTCGTCGCCACAATCCTGCCGCACAAAGTCTGGCACGACGGCTGAGATCACAGAACCTCTTCGACGGATCCTCAGGCTCCTGGAGCAAATGGCGTCGCTCAGGCGCTCTTGCCAAATTGGCTCAGCACATCCCGCGCCATCCTGCGCAAACTGTCGTCCTTTAAATCGGTAGCCGGAATTTTCACCGCGTCAGCAAAGCGCGGAAAATTCCGGTTTTGCGAACGCTGGTAATGCGGGTCGTAGTGATCATCGATAAAGCCTGCAAACAGGTCCGCAAGGTTTCCTGCTGCCGCCTGCTCATGCCAGCGCGCAATCGTCTCGTTGCTCTGCAAGCCCTTGAGCATGGCAATGCGCGACTGTAGTTGTGCGACGTCATCACCGAGATAAGCGTAATCGCGCAGCAGGAATTCCAGACGTGCCTCGCGCGTGGCTTCGATAGCAACGCACTCGCTGGCACGCATCACCTCGATCAATGGTTCGGGCACCTGGATGCGGCCGATCTTGCGGCTCTCCGCCTCGACGAAAACAGGCACCTGCGGATCGAACGCGGCCAGCTTCTGACATAGGCCCGTTTCGAAAAACTTCTGATTGGGTTGTGGCCGGCCCGGCATCGCGCCGAGCACCGAGCCCTTGTGGCAGGCGAGATCTTCGAGGTCGAGCACCTGCGCACCCTCAGTGGCCAGCGCTTCGAGCAAACGCGTCTTGGCGCTGCCCGTCGCACCACACACGACAATGAAACGGAACTGCGCAGGCAGCGTATTGATACGTTCGATAACGCTATGTCGATAGGTCTTGTAGCCGCCGGCGAGCTGACAGGCATCCCAGCCGACCATGCGCATCCAGGTACTGAAACTGCCGCTACGCTGCCCGCCGCGCCAACAGTAAATCAGCGGACGCCAACCGCGCGGCTTGTCGAGAAACCGGGTTTCCAGATGTCGTGCGATGTTCTTCGCAACGAGCGCGCCACCGATCTTGCGTGCCTCGAATGGCGATACCTGCTTGTAGATGGTGCCGACCCGCGCACGCTCTTCGTTGTCCAGCACCGGGCAATTGATGGCGCCGGGTATGTGATCTTCCGCAAACTCGGCTGGCGAGCGCACGTCAATGAGGGTGTCGAACTCGGGCAGATCGGGCAGGCGCGCAATACCGTGGGCGTTGCTCATTCAATTGGACCAGTGCAGAGGATCAAGGCGGCGTGCCGGGTGAAGCGGTAAAATCGCGTCCACACTCAGATGCAGGTCAAGGCAATGGACACGAAGGACATCAAGCTCACGCAATTCTCCCATGGCGGCGGCTGCGGCTGCAAAATCGCTCCGGCCGTGCTGTCGCGCCTCCTGGCCACGGCGCCGCCGGGCATCGTGCCGCCTGAGCTGATGGTCGGCAACGAAACTTCCGATGACGCCGCCGTGTACCGCCTCAACGACGAACAGGCGCTGGTCGCAACAACCGACTTCTTCACGCCCATCGTCGACGACCCTTACGATTTCGGCCGCATCGCCGCGACCAATGCCATCTCCGACGTCTACGCCATGGGCGGCAAACCGATCATGGCGCTGTCCCTTGTCGGCATGCCGCTCGACAAGATTCCGCTCGAAGCGGTCGGCCAGATACTCGCCGGCGGCGCGGCCGTGTGTCGCGAAGCCGGCATTCCGATTGCGGGCGGACATTCCATCGACATACCGGAGCCAATCTATGGCCTGGTGGTGATGGGTCTGGTGCACCCACAGCGTGTCAAGCGCAACACCGATGCGCGCGCGGGTGACGTACTCATTCTCGGCAAGCCACTTGGCGTCGGCGTACTCAGCGTCGCACTCAAGAAGGGCCTGCTCGACACGGCCGGTTACGCCGAAATGATTCGCCACACGACGCATCTCAATCGCGTCGGCGCGACGCTCTCCGAGATTACCGGTGTGCACGCCCTCACTGACGTGACCGGCTTCGGCCTGGCCGGCCACCTGCTGGAAATCTGCCGCGGTTCGAAACTCGCGGCACAGATCGAATTCTCGTGCCTGCCTCTGATCGAACAGGCCGTGAGCTTCGCGAAGGAAGGCATGGCCACCGGCGCAACGGGACGCAACTGGAACGGCTACGGCGGCGAAGTCATTTCGCCGGAAGCATTGCAGCCCTGGCAGCGCAGCCTGCTGACCGACCCGCAGACCTCCGGCGGACTGCTGGTGAGTTGCGCGCCGGATGCAGTCGACGAAGTATTGGCCGCATTTGTAGCGGACGGCTTCGACGCGGCGACCATCATTGGCGGCATGTTTGAAGGACCATCGCTACTACGGGTGATCTGACGTGACGCTGGACGCGGCTCGACCCAAGCCTGCCGCACGCGGAATCCGACCCAGATCATGTCCAGATGCGGGCGGAGGCATTAGGCTTGCACTTTCGCTGACCTGACACGAGGAAAGACCACCCATGCCAGACCGTAATCGCTACCTGCTTGAAGAAGCCCGCATGCCACGCCAGTGGTACAACGTGGTCGCCGACCTGCCGGAGCCGCCCGCACCGCCGCTGCATCCCGGCACCGGCCAGCCGATCGGCCCGGACGATCTGGCACCGCTGTTCCCCAAGGCCATCATCGAGCAGGAAGTCAGCACCGAGCGCTGGATCGACATCCCCGAGCCGGTGCAGGAAGTGTTCAAGCTGTGGCGGCCGAGCCCGCTGTTCCGCGCGCGCCGCCTGGAAAAAGCGCTGGGCACGCCAGCGAAGATCTACTTCAAGTACGAAGGCGTGTCGCCAGCCGGCAGCCACAAGCCCAACTCCGCCGTGCCGCAGGCTTGGTACAACGCACAGGAACGCATCAAGAAGCTGTCCACCGAGACCGGCGCCGGACAATGGGGCTCATCGCTCGCCTTCGCCGGTGAGCTGTTCGGCCTCGACGTGACGGTCTATCAGGTGCGCGTGTCCTACGACCAGAAGCCCTATCGCCGCGCCATGATGGAAACCTGGGGCGCCAAGTGCATCCCCTCGCCGTCGAACACGACCGACTCGGGCCGCGCCATCCTGGCCGAACACCCGGATCACATGGGTTCGCTGGGCATCGCCATTTCGGAAGCGGTGGAAGTCGCGGCGAAGAACGACGACACCAAGTACGCGCTGGGCTCGGTGCTCAACCACGTGTTGCTGCACCAGACCATCGTCGGCCAGGAAGCCATCCTGCAGATGGAGATGGCGGGCGACGATCCGGATGTCATCATCGGCTGTACCGGCGGCGGCTCCAACTTTGCCGGCATCGCCTTCCCCTTCATGGGCCAGCAACTGCGCGGCGAGCACGCCAAGCGCCGCTTCGTGGCGGTGGAGCCGGCGGCCTGCCCGAGCCTCACGCGCGGCAAGTTCGCCTACGACTTCGGCGACACCTCCCACCTCACGCCGCTGGTGAAGATGCACACCCTCGGCTCGACCTTCACACCACCCGGCTTCCATGCCGGTGGGCTGCGCTACCACGGCATGGCGCCGATGATCAGCCACATCGCCCACCTCGGCCTGATCGAAGCCCAGGCCTACCACCAGGGCCCGTGCTTCGAGGCCGGCGTGCTGTTCGCACGCACCGAGGGCATCGTGCCGGCTCCCGAAGCGACGCACGCGATCAAGGGTGCGGTGGAAGAGGCCCTGCGCTGCAAGCGCGAAGGCAAGGCCGAGACGATTCTCTTCTGCCTCTCCGGCCATGGCCACCTCGACATGGCCGCCTACCAGGCCTACTTCGACGGCAAGCTGGTCGATCAGGACTATGACGAGAAGGAACTCGCCATGGCACTGAGCCTGTTACCCAAGGTCGGCTGACGCGGACTTCTCTGATGCGCGCCGGCGCACTACCCGATTGGCATCTCTAGCCACTGACAGTCGCGCACCGCCAGAGCAGCATCTTCGATACTGCATGCCCAGAACAAAGGCCACCCGCGGGTGGCCTTTGTCATGCGCCGGACAGATTTCAGGGCTCACACCAGCATCACACCTCAGCCAGTGACTGCTCCAGGTCGGCCAGGATGTCGTCGATGTGCTCGATGCCGATTGACAGGCGCACTGTGTCCTCGGTGACGCCGGCCTTGACCAGCTCCTCGACCGAGAGCTGGCGATGCGTGGTGGAGGCAGGATGGCAGGCCAGTGACTTGCTGTCGCCGATGTTCACCAGGCGTGTGATGAGTTTCAGTGCATCCTGGAAGCGCGCCCCGCCTTCGCGGCCGCCGCTCTTGCCAGCGTTGACGCCGAAGGTAAGGATGCCCGAGGGCTTGCCGCCCAGGTACTTCTTCGCCAATGCGTGATGCGGATGGTCTTCGAGCCCGGCGTAGTTCACCCAACCCACCTTGCTGTGCCCCTTGAGGAACTTCGCCACGGCAATGGTGTTGTCGACGATGCGATCCATGCGGAGTGCCAGTGTCTCGATGCCCTGCAGGATCTGGAATGCATTGAACGGGCTGATCGCCGCGCCCATATTGCGCAGGGGCACCACGCGCGCACGGCCGATGTAGGCGGCCGGGCCCAGCGCCTCGGTGTAGACCACGCCGTGGTAGGACACGTCCGGCTCGTTGAGGCGGCGGAAGCGTTCCTTGTGCTCGGCCCAGGGAAACTTGCCGGAATCGACAATGGCGCCGCCCAGGCTGGTGCCATGACCGCCGAGGTACTTGGTCAGCGAGTGCACCACGATGTCGGCGCCGTGCTCGATCGGCCGGCACAGGTAGGGCGAAGGCACCGTGTTGTCGACGATCAGCGGCACGCCGTGGCGGTGCGCGATCTCGGCCAGCGCCGCGATGTCGGTGATGTTGCCCAGCGGGTTGCCGATGGTCTCGGCATAGATGGCCTTGGTGCGCGCGTCGATCAGCTTCTCGAAGCTCGCGGGGTCGCGGTAGTCAGCAAAGCGCGTGCTGATGCCGTACTGCGGCAGCGTATGTGCGAACAGGTTGTAGGTGCCGCCATACAGCGTGGCCGAAGAGACGATGTTGTCGCCGGCTTCGGCGATGGTCTGGATGGCGTAGGTGATAGCGGCCTGACCCGAGGCCAGCGCCAGCGCGGCAATGCCGCCTTCGAGCGCGGCGACGCGCTTTTCCAGCACGTCCTGCGTCGGGTTCATGATGCGCGAGTAGATGTTGCCCGGCACCTTGAGGTCGAACAGGTCGGCGCCATGCTGCGTGTCATCGAAGGAATAGGCGACGGTCTGGTAGATCGGGACGGCCACCGCGTGCGTGGTGGGTTCGGGTGAGTAACCGGCATGCACGGCGAGCGTTTCGAATTTCATGGCGTTCCTTGGTGTGATCAGGGAAGCCAACGAGTATAGCCACGCCATTCCGGCGGACTTTGATCAAACCCTGCTAAGCATTGCGTTCGAGGCAAATCCCGTCAACAAGCCCAGGTGTTGTTACTCACATGTCCGCAGGGCAAGGCTGTCGCTGCGCCCCGAACCCGCCCTAGCCCAATCTGCGCCGCAACCAGGCGCTCAGCTGATCGACCACCAACGCCAGCACCAGCATGGCGATGATGGCGCTGCACGCATTGGCGAGGCGGAACAGTGACAGCTCTACATGCAGCAGTTGTCCCAGGCCACCCGCGCCGACGAAGCCCATGATGGCCGCCATGCGGATATTGATTTCCCAGCGATACAGCGTGTAAGCCAGCCACTGCGGCGCGACTTGCGGTAGTGGCCCGTAGAGGAAAGCCAGCGCACGCGGCGCACCGCTTTCGCGCAAAGCCGCCTCTGCTGCGGGCGGCGTATTTTCCAGCGCCTCGGCGTACAGCCTGCCCAGCACGCCCGCCGTGTGGAATGCCAGCGCCAGCGTACCTGCGAAAGGCCCCAGCCCCACCGCCAGCACGGTGATCGTCGCCCACACAAGCTCGGGCACGGCACGCAACAGGTTCAGCACAAAGCGCACACATGCCTTTGCCATACGACCGTGACGCCCCGCTGCGGGAAGCGCCAGCACGACGGCAAGCAGCGCGGCCAGCAAGGTGCCCATGAGTGACAGGGAGAAGGTCTCGATCGCGCCCGAGGCAATCTTCGCCAGCAGCGTGGGCTTGATGGAAGGCGGGAAGAACTCACCGACAAAACGCGCCACGTCGGCCCCCGCCTGCTGACCGAACAAGGCGCCAAGATCCAGCCCCAGTGTGCGCCAGCACGCGACGATCAGAGCGACGAACAACAGCACGGAAAGCCAGCCGGACATTGCACGCACATTGAAACGGGCAGGCTCCTTGCGCGGCACATCATCCATCCAGCGCCGCAACAGATTCGATGCGCCATCCGCCAGCAGCACCAGCGCCAGAAATGCCATCAGGATGCTGGCGATCTCGCTACCGTTGAACGCCTTCATGGATTGATCCATGAGCTGCCCCAGCCCGCCCGCGCCCACCAGGCCCATCACCACGGCTGCGCGCAGCGCGCATTCCCAGCGATACACGGAGTAGGACAGCAGCTCGCTCGCTGCCATCGGCAACAGGCCGTAGAACAAGGCGGCAAGCCGTCCGCCACCCGCCGCGAGAATCGCCTGCGCTGGTCGACGGTCGGTGGAATCCAGAATTTCTCCGAACACTTTCGCCAGCATGCCACCGTAAGTGAGCGCCAGCGCCAGCACAGCAGCGCTCGGCCCAAGCCCGAACACGCGCACGAAGAGCAGCGCCCACACGACCTCCGGAATGCCACGCAGGAACAAGGTAAGTCCGCGACCAACGGGGCGCACAAGGCTGCGCAAGCGCGACCGCGCATCGCAATTGACGGGGCCGATCGCGCTGATCGACAGCGCCTGCGTCGTGACAACGGCCAACGGCACCGCCAGCAACAATGCCATCAGCATTCCGATGCTGGCAATGGCAATGGTCTGCCACAGCGCGTCGAGCAATAGCCCGGCAAAGAAGGCATCGTGTGCGGGCGGATAGAAACCCGACAGGAAGCCACCAATGACATGCAGATTGCCGGGCGCCGTCAGCAGGCTGACGTCGACTCCCGCGAAATGCCCCAGCGGCCAGAGTGCGGCAAGGGCAAGCAACGCGCCGATGGCACGCCCCGTTGCCGCCGGATCGCGTCGCACGGTTTGCATGGCAGAAGTGCTCGCCGTCATGGCCTAGAAGGAATGCAGGGGAGCCGCAGGGGCAAACGCAGGCGCCGGTGAAGTCGGCAAGGCACGCTCGGATGCATACAGCGCCGTCAGGTCCTCTTGCGTCACCTCACCAGCGGGCTTGTCAAACAGCATGCTGCCGTCGCGAATGCCGACGATGCGCGGGAAGCGTGCCAGCGCCAGTTCCACCGCGTGCAGGCTGGCAATCAGCGTGGCGCCGCGTTGCCGTGCATCGTGCGCAAGAATGGCCAGCGTGTGATCAGCAAGGGCCGGGTCCATCGCGGACACCGGCTCATCAGCCAGCATCAGCTCGGCCTGCTGGTACAGCACGCGCGCAATGCCGACGCGTTGCAACTGCCCGCCGGAAAGCTGATCGCAGCGCGCATACAGCTTGTCGGTAAGATCGAGGTGCGCCAGGGCACTGCGTGCGCCGTCGCCATCCTGCGGATAGGCCAGCGAGGCCAAGGCCTTCCACATCGGCCAGACACCCAGACGCCCAGCCAGCACAGCCGTCACAACACGCTGCCGCGGCGGCAAGGGAGGCGCCTGATGGATGCTACCCAGCTTGCTGCGCAAACGCTGACGCTGTTTCGCGGACAACGTCCACGGATCTTCGCCGGCGAGGAAAACCGCGCCAGTCGTCGGACGCAATGCCGTTGCGAGGATTCGCAGCAGCGTGGTTTTGCCCGCACCGGAAGGGCCGATGATGGCCACCTGCTCGCCCGCGGCGATCTCCAGATCGAGCGCACGCAAACCGGCATGACCATCGCCATAGGCAACGCCTGCCTGTTCAAGACGTATATGCATATCGGGTTATGGATCGACGCGGCGGCGCAGCCCGGACTGGCTGGCGCCGCTACGCAGAAATCACTCCAGCAGGCCAGCGGCCTTGCCGGCGCTCTCGATGCCCAGGTAGTTCTCCGCCTTGGTCGGGATGAACTTCGAAGCGCGCTGCAGCTCAAGCACTTCCTTGTGCTGCGGGTTCGCCGGATCAAGCTTGAGGAACGCCTCACGCAGCTTCTTCACGATCGCCGGATCCAGATCGCCGCGCACGGTCCAGTTGTAGTCGAAGTAAGGCGGCGTGACATAGAAGACGTGCACCTTGTTCGTATCAACCTTGCCGGTCTCGACCAGCTTGTCCCACACCGAAGCGTTGAGCACGCCCGCATCGGCGCGGCCCGATTGCACGAAGGCCACCGTCGCGTCATGCGCACCGGAGAAAGCGACCGTCTTGAAATCCTTGTCGGGATTGAGGCCGGCCTTGCCCAGATAGAAGCGCGGCATCAGGTGGCCGGACGTCGACGACGGCGCACCGAAAGCGAAGGTCTTGCCCTTCAGATCAGCCAGCGTCTTGATCGCCGGATCAGCCGTGATGAAACGGCTGGTGAAGATTGCATCTTCGGCACGCTGCACGAGTGGCACGGCCGTGCCACCGGTACGCGCCTTGGCCTGCACAAAGGTGAAGCCGCCAAGCCATACGAGATCGAGACGCTTGGCGCCCAGCGCCTCTACGACGCCGGCATAGTCGGTGACCGGCACGAAGCTGACCGGCATGCCGAGTTCCTTTTCGAGGTACTTGCCGAGCGGCGCGAACTTGCGCTGCAACTCGGTCGGCGATTCATCGGGAATCGCCGAGACGCGCAAGGTGGTTTGAGCCAGGGCAGGGAAGACACAAACGGCGCAGGCGAGCGCCGCCAGACCGCGCAAGACGCGCTGACGGAAATTCAGTGACATGAGTGACTCCAGAAAACCATCCGGGCGCATGGTGATCGCCGGGATTTACACGAAAGGACCAGCATGGGGCGGTACGCAGACCGCTGGCGCCGATTATACCGGCGCCCCGCCCGGGTCTCATGTGGTTTAAAGGTGCTCGGCCATGATCCGGCGATAGAACTCGTGGAAGTGCTGCATGCCGTCTTCCATCGGCGACTGGTACGGCCCCCATTCGTTGCGGCCTTCCTTGTACAGCGCAAGACGGCCGCGATCCATGCGCTCGCCGATCTCGTCATCCTCGATCGCTGTTTCCATGTAGGCCGCGCGCTCGGCTTCGATGAACTCCGGTTCGAAGGCAGCGATTTCCTCGGGGTAGTAGAACTCGACCACGTTGAGGGTCTTGTCCACGCCTTGCGGAATGAGATGACTGACGACCAGCACGTGCGGATACCACTCGACCATGATGTTCGGGAAGTAAGTCAGCCAGATCGCACCGTGTGGTGGCAATTCGCCCTGGTAGTAGTCACGCACCGCCTGCTGCCAGCGCCCGTATGCGGCGCTGCCAGCCTTGGCCAGATTGGTGATGCCGACACGCTGCACGGAATACCAGTCACCAAATTGCCAGGCGAGATCATCACAGGTGACGAAATTGCCGAGACCCGGATGGAATGGCGCGACGTGGTAGTCCTCGAGATAGACCTCGATGAAGGTCTTCCAGTTGTAGTTGCAGACGTGATGCTCGACGTGATGCAGCACGTAGCCGTCGAAATTCAGCTCGCTGGCGACGTTCATGCCAGCCAGATCGGCATTGGCCGAGCGCGGTCCCTTGAACAACAAGCCATTCCAGGATTCGAGCTTCTTGCGGTCGAGATTCAGGCAGGGATTGTCCGGAAACTGCGGCGCACCGATCAGCTGGCCGTCATTCTTGTAGGTCCAGCGGTGGATCGGGCACACCACGTTCTGCGCCTGCCCGCGGCCTTCGAGCATGATGGCCTGACGATGGCGGCAAATATTGGACATGAGGTGCACGCCATCATCTGCGTGCATCAGCAGACGGGCGTGGTCCATCCAGGCCAGCGACTGATAATCCCGCTTTTCCGGCACCATCAGCTCGTGCCCCACGTATCCCGGACCCGCATCGAAGAGCAGGCGCTTCTCCAGCTCGAAGATCTTTTCGTCGAAATAGGCCGACACCGGCAGTTGAGATACGGCCGGTGCAAGTTGAGAACGTGAAGCGCCTTGGGACATCCGCTAAAACCTCCAATACCCCGTCGAGAGACATACAAGACGGAAGGCCTGCTCCAATATCCTCGCAATCGGCAAGGATGCTGGGAACAGGCCCGAACAATAAATTATAATCGCTGGCCTCTCCCAAGGTAAGCGCGGCATGCCGGATTCGCCGAAAAGCGCGCTCAACCTCAATGAAAGCAGTACATGGCCTCGCCAAAAGCCCCGCAATCCGCAAAGTCCGACGCCAAGGCCGCACCTGTCAGTGGCGCACCTGAACGTTTTGAAGATGCGGTGAGCGAACTCGAACAGATCGTCGCTGCGATGGAAACCGGCACGCTCTCACTCGAAGAGTCACTCGCGCGCTTCCAGCGCGGCACGGAACTGCTGCGTCACTGCCGTGGCGCGCTGGAGTCAGCCGAGCAGCGCATCCGCGTCCTGCAGGACGGCGAATTGCGCGATATGCCTGCCGACCCTGACGACGAGTGAGCCAGAGAAACAGATGATGGATGTCAGCAGCATGAAATTCCCGGAATGGATGGCCAGCGTACAACGCCGCACCGAGCAAGCCCTTGAACAGCGCCTGCCCGCCGCGCAACTGGCGCCGCAACGCCTGCACCAGGCCATGCGCTACGCCACCCTCGGCGGCGGCAAGCGCGTTCGTCCCCTGCTCGCCTTTGCGGCGGGCGAAATGACCGGTGCACCACCGGAACGCCTCGACGCTGTCGCCTGCGCGCTCGAATCCATCCACGTCTATTCGCTCGTGCATGACGACATGCCGTGCATGGACGACGACGTCCTGCGCCGCGGCAAACCGACAGTGCATGTGCAATACGATCAAGCCACCGCGCTGCTGGTCGGCGATGCGCTGCAGACGCTGGCCTTCGAGCAGTTGTCGACGCCAGGACTGTTCGGTGACGCCAGCAATCAGTTGCGCGCCGTCGCCATGCTGGCAAAAGCCTCTGGCTCGCGCGGCATGGCCGGTGGCCAGGCCATCGACCTAGACTCCGTCGGCAAGTCAATCACGCGCGAAGAACTGGAGTTCATGCACATCCACAAGACCGGCGCGCTGATTCGTGCTGCGGTCATGCTGGGTGCGCTGGCCGGCTCGACGGATGACGCAACGCTCGACCGCCTCAACCATTTCGGCAAATGCATCGGTCTGCTGTTCCAGGTTGTCGACGACATCCTCGACGAAGTCGCCGACACCGCCACGCTTGGCAAGACTGCCGGCAAGGATGCCGCACAAGACAAACCCACCTATGTCAGCATCATCGGGCTGACGCCCGCCCGCACGCTGGCACGGGAGCTCGCCGAAGAAGCGCACAGCACGCTCGCCCCATTGGGCGCGAACGCGCAGCGCCTCAAGGAAATCACCGATTACATTGTCAGCCGGCCGTTTTGAGCGGTCGCCCCACGGAAAACATGTCCTCACCTTCTGCAGTGCCTTCCGGTACGCCCCTGCTCGACACGATCAACTCGCCAGCCGAGCTACGACAACTCGACCGTCGTCAGCTACCCACGCTCGCCGAAGAGTTGCGCGCCTTTCTGATCGAGTCCGTTTCGAAAACAGGCGGGCATCTGTCATCCAATCTCGGCACCGTCGAACTGACCATCGCCCTGCACTACGTCTTCAATACACCGGATGACCGTATCGTATGGGACGTGGGCCATCAAACCTACGGCCACAAGGTACTTACAGGGCGTCGCGAAGGCATGGCCACGCTGCGCCAGTACGAAGGTCTTTCGGGCTTTCCGAAACGCAGCGAAAGCGACTATGACACTTTCGGCACCGCGCATTCGTCGACCTCCATCTCCGCCGCCCTCGGCATGGCTGTTGCCGCCAAGCGCAAGGGCGAAGAGCGTCGTGCAATTGCCGTCATCGGCGACGGCGCAATGTCGGCCGGCATGGCTTTCGAAGCACTCAACAACGCCGGCGTCATGGATGCCGACTTGCTCGTAGTGCTCAACGACAACGAAATGTCGATCTCACCCCCCGTCGGTGCACTGACCAACATTCTCGCGCGCCTGCTGTCCGGCAGGACCTACAACTTCGCGCGCCGTGCAGGCGAGAAGGTTCTCGGCGTCGCCCCCAGCGTGCTGGAACTAGCCAAACGCGTCGAAGAGCATGTCAAAGGCATGGTTACGCCCGGCACGCTGTTCGAAGAATTCGGCTTCAACTACATCGGCCCTATCGACGGCCACGACCTCGACACATTGATCCCGACGCTGCAGAACCTGAGCAAGCTCAAGGGCCCGCAATTCCTGCACGTCGTCACGCGCAAGGGCCAAGGCTACAAGCTTGCCGAAGCCGACCCGATCCTCTATCACGGCGTCGGCAAGTTCGACCATAACGCCGGCATCCAGAGCAGCAAGGGCACGCCCAAGCTGACCTACACCCAGATTTTCAGCGACTGGATCTGTGACATGGCAGCGCAGGACGAGCGCCTCGTCGCCATCACTCCGGCGATGCGCGAAGGTTCGGGCCTGGTGCGCTTCGAGAAGGAATATCCGCAGCGCTACTTCGACGTCGGCATCGCTGAACAACACGCGCTGACTTTTGCAGCAGGCATTGCCTGCGAAGGCATGAAGCCGGTGGTGGCCATTTACTCCACCTTTCTGCAACGCGCCTACGATCAGCTGATCCACGACATCGCCCTGCAGAACCTGCCCGTGATGTTCGCCATTGACCGAGGCGGCCTCGTCGGCGCAGACGGCGCGACGCACCACGGCGCCTTCGATCTGTCCTACATGCTATGCGTACCAAATATGGTGATCATGGCACCCGCGGACGAGAACGAATGCCGGCAAATGCTCTATACCGCTTACAAGCTCGACGTGCCGACTGCCGTGCGCTACCCGCGTGGCGGCGGCCTCGGCACCACGCCACAGAAAGAAATGGCGTCACTGCCTGTCGGCAAGGGCGAGATTCGCCGCCAGGGCAAGCGCGTTGCCCTCCTCGCCTTCGGCAGCATGCTTGGCAGTGCGCTCGCAGCAGGGGAGTCGCTCGACGCAACCGTCGCCAACATGCGCTTCGTCAAACCCATCGATGCGGAGCTGGTTCTCGAGCTTGCACGTAGCCATGAACTCCTCGTCACGCTCGAAGAGAATGCAGTCATCAGCGGCGCTGGCAGCGAAGTATCGCGCGTACTTGAAGACGCAGGCGTCACTGCACAAACCTTGCGCCTCGGCCTGCCCGACCGCTTCATCGATCACGGCGACCAGCAACAACTTCTAGCCGAGATCGGGCTGGAAACGCAGCAGATCATTGAGCGCGTTACGGCTCGACTGAACAAGTCCGCCACGCAAGGCTGACGACGCAGCGCACCAAGCTCGAAGCCGCGGATTAATTCGCGGCTTTTTTATCGCCGTGTGAAACACATCAGGGCAGACGAGCGCGGTGCGTGCAATTCGAATGAAGCCTCGCCCATACAAAGCCTGCAACCCAAAAACAAAAAGCCCGCATCGCTGCGGGCTTTTTGTTGCATCGGTATTCTTGAAACGAATTAACGCTTCGAGAATTGCTTACGCCGACGAGCGCCGTGCAGGCCGACTTTCTTACGTTCGACTTCACGTGCATCACGCGTCACGAAACCAGCCTTCTTCAGGGTTGGCTTCAGTTCTGCGTCGAAGTCAATCAGTGCGCGGGTGATGCCATGACGCACCGCTCCAGCTTGACCCGACTCACCACCACCACTGACGTTCACCAGAATGTCGAAACGATCGATGTTCTGGGTCAGTTCCAGCGGCTGGCGCACGATCATGCGACCGGTTTCGCGCGAGAAGAAGATATCAAGCGGCTTGCCATTGACAACGATCTTGCCAGAGCCAGCCTTGATGAAAACACGAGCCACCGCAGTTTTGCGACGACCAGTACCGTAGTTATATTGTCCGACGGGCATTTATTTCGCTCCTCGCTTAGATCTCAAGTGCCTTGGGCTGCTGGGCGCTATGCGGATGGGTGGCACCGCTGTAGCACTTCAGCTTCTTGAGCATGGCGTAACCGAGTGGGCCCTTGGGCAGCATGCCCTTGACAGCCTTTTCCAGCACGCGCTCCGGGAAGCGTTGTTGCAGCTTGGTGAAATTGGTTTCGTAGATACCGCCTGGGTAACCAGTGTGGCGGTAGTACTTCTTGTCCTGTGCCTTGTTGCCGGTCACGCGCAGCTTGTCGACATTGACGACGATGATGAAGTCGCCGGTGTCTACGTGCGGGGTGTAAATGGCTTTGTGCTTGCCACGGAGGCGGCGTGCAATCTCGCTGGCGAGACGGCCAAGCACCTTGTCGGCGCCGTCAACCACATACCAGTCGTGAACGACCTCGTGCGGCTTTGCTGAAAACGTACCCATCTGAGTTCCTTTACTTCACGTTTAGCTTCCTTGGGAAGCCTTTTTATTGTGGCTTGGAGCCGACCGGAAAGCGTTTCAGGAAGCTTCCTGACCCGACTTGCAGACCCTACTCGAAGCGGAAAGCCGGCGATTGTACTTGCGCAATCACCGCCCTGTCAAAACCTTTTGAATTACCCACAGCCCACGCGCTCGGCACGCGAAGGCAAAAACCAAAAAAAAACGCAGCTCGGTTGGAGCTGCGCCAAGTCCACACCAAAGGAGGAGGGTGGAGGAGACACTGGTTGGAGGTTGCACGACGAACTGAACTTCTCAGTTACTTCAGCTGCATCCCTCACACGATTCAAATTATGGCGATCCGCATTGTGCGATGCAAGAACTTTAAAGGCTGAATCGCTCAAATGTTTCTATCCGGAAATAAATGTTTGTTATTTCATTGCAAGCCACAGAATTTATTGGACAAATTTTTACAAAAAAATTCCTCGCTCGTGCGCGTGACTTTTTTAACAACAGACAGAACATCTACAAACAGCATTTTTTGACGAGCGAGCGCTGCGTCGCAACAAAAAATCGTACAACGGCCAAAATTTGACTAAATCGTGTAATTCGCGAACCTCGACAGTCTCGTATAAGACGCTGCGTTGCGGCTAACCCGTACGCAATGCCATAGGCGTATATCGCCAATTACCACACCCCGACAGAAACAAAACACCTCGTCACAGGACCCGAATACGCAAAGCCCTCGGCCAACTCACTTTCCCCCGCATACGGCAAGCAGCTCCCATTTCGAACGCGAAATTCGCCGTGCCCACCAAAGGGGCGTCTGGTTCCGAACGACTGATCTTCACGCAAGGCTTGTCGAAAGCTTTGCGCAAGCAAAGGCAATTGCAGCAATCAGCGTGGGGAGTTCAGGCGCGACTCTTCGTACAACGCAAGCAAGCCATAGTTGCGGCCACGACGCTGCAGCACATCCAGCATGGCTTGAGCCCAAGGGCGGGAAGCGGCGCCACGACTGACCGGTACAACACTTGTGGCAACGATAGTTTTGCAGGACGGTTTGCTGATTTTCATGATGGGCTTTCAATAATTCACGGCGTTACGGGAGTCTGGAGAGCCGAGAGCAGCGGCACTGAGGCTTCACTGCTTGTCTCGCTCAGGAAAAACCGAAATCGTCGCGAATCAAACCAACGACCAGTCCTTCGATCGTGAGGCTCTGGCGCTGAGTATCGACCACGATGGGCTGCATGCTGCTGTTCTCGGGCAGAAGCTCGACCAGCCCCTTGCGTCGTCGCAACCGCTTGACGGTTACTTCGTTATCGAGTCGGGCGACGATGATCTGCCCGTTGCGCACCTCGGTCGTACGGTGCACGGCCAGCAGATCGCCCTCCATGATGCCCACATCGATCATCGACAGGCCATGCACGCGCAGCAGGAAATCGGCTCTCGGCGCGAACATGGCGGGATCGACACGCACCCGCTTGCTGATGCTGCCTTCGGAGAGAATGGGTGAGCCCGCCGCGACGCGCCCAACGACCGGCAAGCCGAGCGACTCCGTGAGACGGATGCCGCGTGACGAGCCCGCCTCAAGCAGGATGACGCCTTTCTTTGCGAGTGCCTTGAGATGCGCTTCAGCCGCATTCGGCGATGCAAAGCCGAAAGCTGTGCAGATCTCGATGCGTGTCGGCGGAGCCCCACACTCGTCCAGCGTAGCGCGGATGAACTCGAGGATTTCCTGCTGACGGGGGGTTAGATCGTCCATGTGGGCGATTGCCATGCTGTTTTTGATAACTGTATTTATATACAGTTAATCGCAAAACCGCAAGCCAGCTGATGTCGTCTACTTGCAGATGGCTGCCAAGCCTTGATGCGACGAGGGTACTACTCAGTATGCAGCCGCAAGGAATGAACCACCAGAGGGACGAATGCTGCCCCCGCACGCCTTCGAATGCATTACGGCGCCGACCCTTCACAGGCCTTCCCGGCAACCCGCACCGCATCCACACCCTTGCGCGCCAAGGCATCGGCGCGTTCGTTTTCGGGATGTCCTGCATGCCCCTTCACCCAGAGCCATTGCACTTTGTGCCCCGCCGCCAGCTCATCGAGTCGGCGCCACAGGTCTTCATTCTTGACGGGCTGCTTGTCAGCGGTTTTCCAGCCGCGTTTCTTCCAGCCGTGTATCCACTCCGAGATACCCTTCTGCACGTACTGCGAGTCGGTGTAGACGCGTGCCGAAACAGGTCGCTTCAAGGCTGCGAGCCCACGAATGACAGCCATCATCTCCATGCGGTTATTGGTGGTCTGTGGCTCGCCGCCCCATAACTCCTTTTCGACGCCGCCAACGCGCAGGATGGTGCCCCAGCCGCCGGGCCCTGGATTACCGCTGCAGGCGCCGTCGGTGAAGATGTCTACGGTTTCGATTGTGGTCATGAGTGGGTGTCGAGGCTTTGTCGGGAGCGGGATTGTAGGCGAGTCCGACGGCAAAAAATCATTGCTCGCCGGACATCCCGCCACGCCTGGAGATGGGCGCCATGGCCTTCTTGGGGCGAACCTGGGCACGCCAGTCCGGCATGATCAGGCGCATGCCGCGCACGCGCTTGACGGCCTGAAGCATGTAAGCCCCGCCGGCAAAGTGCCACCAGCGGTCGCCCGCCGCATCCATGAACGACCAGCGCCGCAGCCAGGCGTCGGATGAAGCTGGCGGCGCATAGCAGCCGAACGAGGCCGCATGCGTCTCGAAACTCAGCAAGGTGAGCCAGTCCTTGAGGCGCGGCACGGAAAAGTACTGGCCCTGCCAGGGCAAATCGCCGAGATTGCCTGAGAACGAACGGCGCAAGCCCCACAGGCTATAAGGATTGAAACCGGCGATCACGACGCTGCCCTCGGGCACCAGCACACGCTCGACCTCGCGCAACAGCTGATGTGGATGGGCGGCAAACTCGAGAACGTGTGGCAGGACCACCAGGTCGAGACTTTGCGAAGCGAAAGGCAACTCCTCGGGATCGCAAAGCACCGCGGCGGGACGCGTGCCGCCGCAATGAAGGCGATGCGGCATGCGGTTACTGCGCAGGAAGTCCTGTTTCGGCTGGCCTATCTGAACGGCGTTGTAGCCGAAGATGTCGGTAACCAGCTGATCGAACTTGCGCTGCTCCCACGCCAGCAGATATTGCCCGCGTGGTGTATCCAGCCATTGTTCGAAACCAGGAATTGACATGCCGATTCATCCGCCGAGAATGTCGATCATGCAGATTGTTCCGCTTTCAGCCTTCCGCGACAACTATATCTGGGCGCTCATCGCGCACGGGCAATGTATCGTCGTCGATCCGGGCGAGGCCGCTCCGGTCGCGACCTTCCTCTCACAACAGAATCTGGCACTGAGCGCGATCCTCATCACGCACCGCCACAACGATCATATCGGTGGCGTGGCTGATCTGCGCGAGCGCTGGCCGGTACCCGTGTTCGGGCCGGCATCGATTGGTGTGGTGACGCAGGCCGTCGCAGAAGGTGATGTGGTGGAGTTACTCGGCATTGATGGCACCGCGGCCGTCATCGCAGTGCCAGGGCATACCGAGGAGCACATTGCTTATCTTCAGGGCAAATACCTGTTCTGTGGCGACACGCTGTTTGCGGGAGGCTGCGGCCGCTTGCTGGGCAGCAGCACTGCGGCCGAGCTGCACGGCTCCCTGCAACGCATTTCGACCCTGCCTGTTGATACGCTGGTTTGCTGTGCGCACGAATACACCTTGAGCAATTTGCGTTTCGCTCGGGCGGTCGAGCCGGACAATGTTGCTTTGCAGGCCAGGATCGAGGCATGTACCGCTTTGCGCGAGGCTGGTCGACCTACCCTGCCCTCACGTCTGGACGAGGAGCTGGCGACGAATCCTTTCCTGCGTACTTCGCAACCAGGCGTGCGCAAGGCAGCAGAAGCGCACGCTGTGCAATCACTACGCGAACCAGCCTCCGTTTTCGCCGCGCTGCGGGCCTGGAAAGACGTTTTCTAGAACCGTGTCATCTGCGGGTTCGATACCCAAGGCACCGCTACAACGAGAGCCAGGCACGTTTCGTCAATCATGCGCAGCGTTGAAACCGCATCTCGCACCCGGCATTTGCATTCAATGTTGCTGAATAATTTCAGATTCGACCTCGATGCGATTACGCCCGGCCGCCTTGGCCTGATATAGCGCCTCGTCGGCAGCTTTGATAAGGGCTGCGCTTCCGCGTGCGGCGCGGTTTGGCACGCGACAGGCCACGCCGATGCTCACCGTCACCACGCCATTCGGGCTATTCCCGTGTGCCAGCGCCAGGCGCTCGATGTCGGTGCGCATGGCCTCGGCCAGTAGCTGTGCACCCTTGATGTCCGTATCCGGCAGGATGATGGCAAATTCTTCGCCTCCGTAGCGCGCCACCAGATCCGTCGGGCGCTTGACCCGTGCCCCGAACGTCCGTGCAACCGTCTGCAGACATTCATCACCCGCCTGGTGTCCATACAGATCGTTGAATTGCTTGAAGAAGTCGACATCGCACATGAGCACGGACAGTTCCGTTTCATGGCGCATACCGCGTCCCCATTCACGGCTCATGAACTCGTCGAACTGGCGGCGATTGGCAATGCCGGTCAGGCCGTCGACGGCTGAAAGGCGCGTCAGTTCGCGATTCGTCTCATCTAGGCGACGCGCCAACATCAACAGTGAAAAGCGCATCTGCGCAATGCGCTGCATGGCGCGAACTTTGGCCGCCAGGACCACTTCCGAAATGGGTTTGACGAGGTAGTCATCGGCACCCACGGCGATGCCACGCTCCAGGTCTTCGTCGCTGCTATGTGCCGCGAGCAGAATAATGGGCGTCCACTCTCCGTCGCGCTCAAGCTGCCGGATGCGTTTGACGACCTCGTAACCGTCGAGGCCGGGCCTGAGCACGTCCAGCAGGATCAGCTCCGGGCGGTGTTGCTTGAAGAGCTCAATCCCGGTTGCGCCATCCTGCGCCACTAAAGGTTCGATGCCCATGCGCCGTAATTGCTGACTCACCAGAGTCAGACTCGTCAGCGTGTCGTCGATGACCAGCGCCTTCATCTGTGCTCTCGTCCTTTCATCAGGGGTTTTCCTTCACAGGCACCGTGGAGGACTATTGTAAGACTTGATGACACAGGACGTGATGAAGAGAAAAGCCTGTAAAGTCAGTTAGATATTCTTTTTAATTCCGGGCTGGCGTCCTGAGCCAAACTGGCTAGAATTTGCGCAACCCGATCCGGGCAAACCCCGAGTACATCTGCGGTTTGCGCGAATCAGGCCGCCCACCCACTTGTAGGAAAGCGTCCCATGAAGGCTTCAGCCCTCCAGACACTGATTTTCTGTGCTGCCCTGTGCTGCGCAACTGGTAGCGCAGCCGCTGCAGACCAGGTTTTTTCGCTGCCGTCAGCCTCGAACGTAGCGAGCGTGCAGACCACATCCGACCTGATGCGCGACAACAACGCCATCATGCCGCTGGACCATACCGCCCAGACCGCCGACATCTGGGAGCGCGTGCGCAACGGCTTCGCCATGCGTGACCTCGAAGGTCCGTTGGTCGACGACCGCATGCGCTACTACCTCGCTCGCCCGCAGCAACTCAAGGTGATGTTCGAGCGCGGTCGCAAGTACATGTTCCATATCGTCACCGAACTGGAAAAACGTGGCATGCCGACCGAACTGGCACTGCTGCCCATCGTCGAAAGCGCCTACAACCCGCAAGCCCTGTCTTCCGCCAAAGCAGCCGGTCTGTGGCAGTTCATTCCGTCTACCGGCAAGGACTTTCAACTTACCCAGAACTGGTGGGTCGATGAGCGCCGCGACGTCGTCGCCTCGACCGATGCCGCGCTGAAGTACCTGCAGGCCATCTACGAAATGCACGGCGACTGGGCGCTGGCGCTAGCCTCCTATAACTGGGGCGAGAACGCCGTGGCGCGGGCGGTTGCCAACAACAAGGCGGCGGGCAAACCGACCGATTACATGAGCCTGTCGATGCCGACCGAAACACGTTATTACGTGCCAAAGCTGCAGGCGCTCAAGAACATCATCGCGCATCCCGAGCTTTACAACCTGAGCCTGCCTTCAATCCCCGACCAGCCCTATTTCACATCCATTGAAAAGCGCCAAGGCATGGACGTGGCGTTGGCCGCCAAGCTTGCAGAAATGCCGCTCTCCGAATTCCTGATGCTCAACCCTGGCTACAACCGACCGGTCATGCCCGGTAGCGACGGTGCCAGCATCGTGTTGCCCGTCGATAACGCCCGCAAGTTCCAGGACAATCTGGCGCGACACGATGCCCCCTTGGTCACCTGGAAAACCTATTCGGTGCCGCGCACCGAGCGCATCGAGCAAGTCGCCAAGCGCCTGCGTCTGGCGGTGGAAGAGATCTGTACGGCCAACGGCCTGCGCGCGCGTGCCCTGCTGGCGGCAGGCTTCACTCTGTTGGTACCTGGCAGTGCCACCGAAGTCGCCATCGACGCGACGAACAAGGCCACGAGTAGCACGCTGCGCCAAGTCTCCACCCCAGCCACCAGAACCCGCACCGCCAAGCGCAACCGCGGTTAAGGTGACGCGGTGTATCAGGGCCTTGTAGCGAGGAGCGCTTTTCTCCTCGCCCTGCTGCTATCCGCCTGCAGCAGCACCCGCCTCTCCAGCGAATGGCGCGCCCCCGACGACACAAGCGCACCACCGCAGAAACTGGCGGTCATTGCGGTCGTCAAGGATGACTCAATCAGCCGCCTCATCGAGGATGAAGCTGTGCGCCGCCTGCCTGCTAGCACACACCCGGTTGCCGCGAGACAGCTCGGTTTCGCGCCGGGTGCCGACATTGAGGCCTTGCGCGAAAACTTGCAGCAAGCCGGCTTCGATGCCGCCGTCATCACCCGCCTTGTAGCCATCGACGAACGCGAGATCTATCACCCACCGCAAACCTACTTCGTGAACAACAGTCCGATGTATGGCATGGCGCCGCTATATTCGCCCTACTACCGCGATTTCTGGCGCTTCTATCCCTATGCCACCAGCGTCGCCGTGACACCTGCCTACAAGAGCCGGGAAACGCGCTACATCACCGAGACCGTGCTCTACCGCTTGCCTGAAGGCAGGCCGGTATGGTCAGCCGTGACTGAAACACTTAACCCCTCATCGACGCTAATACTCATCAACGAAGTCGTGCGACTGGTGCAGAAGCAAATGAATCGCGCCGGACTCATCGACGCGCGCTAAGCTGGCGCCATGTCCCTGTTAAGCCCCACACCTGTCGTGCCGCCCCCTGCACAACTGGCGCCCCTTGCGCCCTTCGCGCTGTTTGAAGACAACCTGAGCCAGCCCGCCAGCGGTCTGCTGCTGCAGAAGCATCTACTGAGCATCGATTGCAATACCGCCGCACAGGCGGACGCCTTCTTTGCAACGCTGGAAGAGCACTCACGTCAGGGCCACTGGATCGCGCTGATCGCGCACTACGAACTCGGCACGGCCTTTGAAACACATGTACCAAGCCGTGACCCGGAAGCGCGCCTGGCGCGTGCCCTGATATTTGCAGAGGCTGTCACGCTGGACGAGACTGCCCTGGGCGCCTGGTGGCAACACTCCCTGGCGACACTCACCGCGCAAGAGCGCGAGGCCGGGCTGCTGCACCTGCATCCGCAACTGGACGCACCCACTTATGCCAATCAGGTGAGCCGTGTGCTCGACTACATTAGAGCCGGCGACTGCTACCAGGCCAATCTCACATTCCCGATGACGGGGCAATACTTTGGCCACCCTCTGGCCCTGCAGGAGCGGCTGCGTCGCACCCAACCCGTCAAGCACGCGGCCCTCGTCTGCGATGGCGAAGAATGGCTGCTGTCGCGCTCACCCGAACTGTTCTTTGAGCGTAAGGGCAAGCAGATTGTCTGCCGACCAATGAAGGGAACGGCGCCGCGTGGTCGCAGCGCTGAGGAAGATGCACGCAATGGGCGTGCCTTGCAGGACTCGGACAAGAACCGCGCCGAGAACCTGATGATCGTGGACCTCATCCGCAACGATCTCGGCCGCCTCGTGACTGCAGGTGGCGTGCGCGTGCGCAGGCTGTTCGAGCTGGAGCAATACGAAACGCTGTTCCAGCTCACCTCCACGGTTGATGCCACGCCTGTCGATGCCGGGTTGGGCAATATATTCCGCGCGCTGTTTCCCTGCGGCTCGGTCACCGGCGCGCCAAAAGTGCGTGCCATGCAGATCATTCATGAACTTGAGGCACAGTCCCGTGGACCGTATTGCGGCGCACTTGGCTGGGTCGCGCCACAAGGCGATTGCAGCTTCAACGTACCGATCCGCACACTGCGCCTGCAGGCAGATGGCGCATGTCGCATGGATGTTGGCAGCGGCATCGTGGCGGACTCCGAAGCATCCTCCGAGTATGACGAATGCCTGACCAAGGCACGCTTCGTGACTGATGACCCACTGCAACTGATTGAAACGCTACGCTGCGAAATCTACAGCGCGGGCAATGTGGATGAATCGTTTCCACTGATCTCCTGGCATCTGCAACGCCTGTCACGTTCTGCACAGGCCCTGCATTTTCGCAATGACGAAGAGGCCATTCGCACAGCCTTGCTGGCCCATGCCACTTCCTTGCCACTGGGCCTGCACCGTGTACGCCTGTTGCTATCGCGCGATGGAACGCCAACCCTGAGCAGCGCGGTACTCGATCCCTTGCCAGCGCACCCGACTCTCGTTCTGGCCAAACCGCGCCTCAACCCGGATGATCTGCGCCTTCAGCACAAGACCACGGCCCGCGGCTTCTATGACATGGCACTACGCGAAGCGATGGCTGCCGGGCACTTCGACCTGCTCTACCTGAACACGCGCAACGAAGTATGCGAAGGCGCTCGCAGCAATATCTTCATCGAACGCGATGACCATCTGCTGACGCCACCGTTATCCAGCGGCCTTTTACCAGGCGTGATGCGCGCACAACTGCTGGCTGCGGGTGCGGCCAGTGAAGCCGTGCTACGCATGGACGACGTCCTGGATGCTCAACGCATTTACGTTGCCAACGCCTTGCGCGGTCTCGTCGAGGTACAACTGCGTAGTTAAGTCGATACGGCGGGGTCAGTCGGCAAGTCTGGGCAAGCCATGGCGTGCACGCGCCTGATTGCAAGCTTCGTTCTGGATGCCGTACAGGCCATGCGCCGCAAACTCACGGCATGGATCCGGGCGATGCTCGTAGATGCCGCACTTCACGGCTTCGCCGACCTTGCCAACCAGCGCGACACAGCGCGGCGCACTGCGATCCGTGCCACGCATGCGGCAAGTACTGGCCGTCTCCTCATCAGCCAAGGCTTCTGGCACGTAGCCACCCGGCTCCGAATCGAGTTGGCTGCGATGGAAGCTGACGCGAAAGGTCGCGCAGCAGGCGCCGCACGATTGACAGGGATTGCTCATCCCAAGCGCCTGTCAAGACGCGAACGCACATCGGCAACTTCTTGCCAGGCCTGCCGTTGCGGGCTGGCCAGCAATGCCTGCACCTCTTCCGGCGTCTGCTCCATCAAGGTTTGCAACAAGCGTTCAAGCTGGGAAATATGCGGCAGCATCGGCCCGCAGAAAACCACGCGGGCTCCGCGCTGAATGACAAGGGTCGGAAAGTTGTCGATGTCGATATCGCCAGCCACTTCCGGCTCGTCCTCGACATCTACCCAGGCAAAGTGTGCCGCGGGAAATGCAGACGCCAAGGCCTCGAATGCAGGCTGGTACTCGCGGCAGGCGCCGCACCACTCGGCGCACAGGCAGGCCACCAGAAACTCCTGTCCTGCCTGTTGCATTGATGCTCCGCCCACTTCGTCAAACCTCAAGATCATGCAAGAGCCGCGTCAGGGCACCATCAAGGTCGGTGCATTGACGGCGCCGGTCAGTACCATGGCGCGTGTCTTGCTGTCGCCGTTCGGCAGCTTGATCGACGCCGAAACATTACCACGCAACTTGTTCTCCAGGCTGACCTGGAAACTGCCGGACCCCTGCATCGCGCCACCATCAATGCGCCGCATCACCACCGAAGAAGGTTTGCCGACACCACCGGAGAACGAACCGTCCAGTGTCACAAATTTTGTCAGCCCACCGCCTGCCGGGCCCGAGTCCTGACGACGCAGCCCTTCGAGCAGACCGAAACGGTCAATACTGCCAGAGCGCAGACTATAAGAGCCGCTAGCCGTCATGTTCTTGGCCAACTCCTCCAGGCTCGCAGCGCTGGCTGCGATCTTCACGGTAGCCGCCAGTGAGCCTTGCACGGTGTGGCCAGGGTACATGCGCTTGAGCAACTCCACCGAATTCAGCTTGTCGAGCTTCAACTCGCCATCAACGGCAAAGGCGTCGGTTACCGTCAAACGCACCAGGCCCTCGACCGAACCGCCATCACCCGTGCCACCAATCTTGTCGAGCAACAGAGCTTCATCGCTGACCTCTCCCTGCGCCACCACACTGTCAAAACGCAGTGCAGAGATCACATCCCATTTCCAGTTGGTCAATTGCACGAGTACCCCCAGCTTGCCTTCGTGCGGCGTGACATCAAAGCGCATGCCCTGCTCCGTCGCTATGCGCAGATGAGACATGGTGCCATCGTCGGCGAAGTCCATTTCACCTGCGGGCAGCGTGATCGCAGTGGCCCCCATCAACAACTTCAGCTTCGCAAAACGTACGCCCGTGATCTTGTGAGTGGACTTGCCATCGAAGCTACCCAGCCGAATCAGGGAGCTTGGGCGCGCGATGACTTCATCAGCCTCGATACGCACGCGATTGGTCTTGCCGGCGGTAATCCAGGCATTCCAGTCCGGAGTCACCCAAGCCTTGGCAATCAGGATCGGGTCTGGTGTGTGGATCTTCACATCCTTCAATGCCTGCGCGGGCCACGGATGAAAGGTGTAGCCGTTCTCCACATAGGTGACCGGCAAACCCAGCCAGCTTTCCGGACTGCCGCCGTGTGCCACGCCGGACCACAGGAAATTGGCGAATACCAGCGCGGCTGCAGCAAGCAGCGCGCTGCCATAAGACATCGATTTTTGAATTTTATTCATGGCGAGACTCACTCTATCTGATCGAACTACTCTGCCCAAAGGGGCTCACACCTCATTACGAGGCGAACTATAAATGAAAATGAAAACAGCCTTTACATAGGCCAAAACCCTGTCTATAATTCGCAGCCTCAATTGTTCCTCGATAGCTCAGTCGGTAGAGCGCCGGACTGTTAATCCGTAGGTCCCTGGTTCGAGCCCAGGTCGAGGAGCCAAAAAATTCGAAAGCCAGCGCCCCGGTGCTGGCTTTTGTCTTTTCCGCTGCCGGAAACAGAATTATCCCTCACGGCATGCCTGCACCCGCACCCGCCTGACACACCGCGCTCCACGCCCGTCGCTCTCCTCTCCTCAAGCACCACAGAGCTTGCGCTGGGCCGCTCACACTGCAAGTTTTACCGTGTTGTACGTCCAACCCTTTAGCTTCTGCGCATAGGCAAAACGGACCATTCCGATAACCGACTGAATGGTCAAAGCAGCGGCAAAGTCAGATCATCTCAGACCACATCGCAAAGACACATAGTCGAAAGGCCAGCGAGATGGCGCCGGGGGACCAGGTAGCGAGAGTGCTATGCCCTTCATCGCCGTAAGGGAAAGCATCGTCACCGTTACGCGAGACGGACCCACCTCTTTATCTGAAGCGGACCCCGACGATTGAAGGACGGGCCATATCAGCTCCTGCGGTGGCGCCAATCGTTCTGCCATGTGACCGACCTTGGACGCCCGTCACCTTGATCTACTCTTCAATCATGCCGGCATGCCCCGTACGTCCTGCGCGCTGCTGATTCTTGGGCTGAATTCGGTATTTCGTTACCGTCTTTGGTGATTGATTCAGCACATCGACTGTGCGGTGACGTACGGACGCACGGATATGCGGATGTGATCATCGGGCCACAACGGTCTCAGTTCGCGCCGTATCGGGATGGGGCGCGCGATACGGTTGCGCTTTGGATCCGGCGATCCCTCCGCGCTGGTAGAGGCCCCTCGCAGACAGCGAGTTGAATTGCTGACCAGCAACTGAAGAGCAGGTGCTTGCGAAGAAGGGAATGACATGGAGCAACAGCCAGATACGATTTCCCGCACAACGCAAGACACACGCCCCGCTACCTTCTCTGGCGCTTCGACAGCGCCCGGTAATTTCCGGGGCGACTTGCTTGGCGAACAGGACATTCATCTGTTTCGCGAAGGCACGCACGGCAGGCTTTATCACAAGCTTGGTTGTCATCTGCATGAGCATGGCGCCCGTTTTGCGGTGTGGGCGCCGAATGCCCGGTCGGTTTCCGTAATCGGCGATTTCAATGACTGGAATGCGGAGGCACATCGCGCGTATGTCCGCTCCGATGGTTCTGGTCTTTGGGAAATAGACATCACCGGCGTCGTGCAGGGCCAGCGCTACAAATTCGCGATTTTCACGCATTCCGATGAGCGCCTCGACAAAGCCGATCCGTTTGCCCGATACGCCGAGCAGGCGCCCGCCACCGCTTCCATTGCCTGGCGCACCGACGACCATGACTGGCAGGATGCCGACTGGATAAGCGCTCGCGCCTCGGCCAATACCCTCAATGTGCCGATGTCGGTCTATGAAGTGCACCTCGGCTCGTGGCGCTTCGCCGAGGGCGGCACGATGATCGACTATCGCAGCGCGGCGATATTGCTGGCGCACTATGTGCGCAGCCTGGGATTCACCCATGTGGAGTTTCTGCCGATCACCGAGCACCCGTTCTACGGCTCGTGGGGCTATCAGACGACGGGCTATTTCGCGCCGACTTCGCGTTACGGCAAGCCGCAGGATTTCAAGTTTCTCGTCGATACGCTGCATCAGGCAGGCATCGGCGTGATTCTGGATTGGGTGCCATCACACTTCCCGGCTGATGCGCATGGTCTGGCGCAATTCGACGGCAGCTATCTGTATGAGCACGCGGACCCGCGCCAGGGCTTTCACCCGGAGTGGAATTCGTCGATCTTCAATTACGGGCGCAACGAAGTGCGCGCCTTCCTGCTGTCGAGCGCCATGTTCTGGCTCGATGAATATCACGTCGATGCGCTGCGCGTGGATGCGGTCGCCTCGATGCTCTACCTCGACTACGCGCGCAAGGAAGGCGAATGGATACCGAATGTATTCGGTGGCCGCGAAAATCTGGCTGCGATCTCGTTCCTGCAGATGCTGAATGAATCGGCCTATCGAGACCATGCTGGCGTGCAGATCATCGCAGAAGAGTCCACCGCATGGCCGATGGTGTCGCGACCTACGTATATCGGTGGTCTCGGCTTCGGCATGAAGTGGAACATGGGCTGGATGCATGACACGCTGAAGTACATGCATGAAGACCCGATCTATCGTCGCTGGCATCACAACGAGCTGACCTTCTCGCTGGCCTATGCCTTCACTGAAAACTTCATGTTGCCGCTGTCGCACGACGAGGTCGTGCATGGCAAGGGCTCGCTGATCAACAAGATGCCCGGCGATGCCTGGCAGCAGTTCGCCAATCTGCGCCTGCTGTATGGCCATATGTGGGCGCACCCCGGCAAGAAACTCCTGTTCATGGGCGGCGAGTTCGGCCAGCGCCGCGAATGGAACCACGACACGGAACTCGACTGGAGCCTGCTCGGCAACGATGACGCGCACAGCGGCCTGCATCGCTGGGTCGAAGATCTCAATCGTCTCTACCGCGAAGAGCCCGCACTCTATGCACTGGACTTCAGCGCCAGCGGTTTTGAATGGATCGACGGGGCGGATACCGAGGGCAGTGTCATCAGCTATCTGCGCAAGTCCGCGGACGGCGACACGCTGCTGGTGGTGGCGAACTTCACCCCGGTGCCGCGTGAGAACTATATGGTTGGTGTGCCCAAGCCCGGTCACTGGCACGAGCGCCTCAACAGCGATGCCACGCTTTATGGCGGTAGCGGCGTGGGCAATCAGGGCGGTGTCGACAGCGTGCCGGTCATGACGCATGGCCGCTATCACTCCTTGAATCTGCGCCTGCCGCCGCTGGCCATCCTCATTCTGCGTCATGAAGGAGTCGCATCGTGAGTGAGGCTGACAAGGTCATGCCGATCGAGCTTGCCGACGGCCGCGTGCGCGTGGTGATCGAGAACATCAGGCCGGCAGTCGACGCTGGCCGCTTTCCGATCAAGCGCATTGTCGGTGACCTGGTCGAAGTGGAAGCGGATTGCTTCGCCGACGGTCACGACGTGGTGGCCTGTGCCTTGCGCTGGCGGCGCGACAGCGACGCTACCTGGCACAGCACGCCGATGCAGCCACGCGGCAACGATCGCTGGAAGGCCGCTTTCACGGTCGATGCAATCGGCGCATGGCAATACACCGTCTGCGCCTGGGTCGATCCCTTCCAGTCCTGGCAATATGACTTCGAGCGGCGCATCGATGCCGATGACATGCGCATTGCCACCATGACGGGCGCGGCACTGATCGAGGAAGCCTCTGCACGCGCCACGCGCGACAGTGACGCAAAGGTCCTGCATGCCTGGTCAGAGGAGCTCGCTCAGGCAACTGAGGCGCTCGAGGCCGCCGAGGTGGATGAGCTCAAGCGTATCGGCGCCGACGCGGCACGCGGCGCCATCGCCGAGCGCTATCCCGATCTGCGCCACGCCCTTACGACAACGCAGACCTACAGCATCACCGTTGAACGCGAACGAGCCCGCTTTTCTGCGTGGTACGAATTCTTCCCGCGTTCCGCTTCCGATGATGCCGAGCGTCACGGCACTTTCGCCGACTGTGAAGCCTGGCTTCCCTATGTGAAACGCATGGGCTTCGATGTGGTGTACTTCCCGCCGATTCATCCGATCGGGCGTGCGCGTCGCAAAGGCCGCAACAACACGCTCGACGCACAGGACGATGATGTCGGCAGCCCCTGGGCCATCGGCGCGGCCGAGGGTGGGCATCTGGCGATTCATCCCGAGCTGGGCTCGCTGGAAGATTTCAAGCGCCTCGTGCAGCACGCCGCGACACTGGACATCGATATTGCACTGGACATCGCCTTTCAGTGCGCGCCCGATCATCCCTGGGTCACCGAGCATCCTGAATGGTTCAGGAAGCGAGCGGACGGCAGCATCCAGTACGCGGAGAACCCACCCAAGAAGTATCAGGACATCTACCCCTTCGACTTCGAGACAGCGGATTGGCGAGCCCTCTGGCTGTCGCTAGTCGGCGTGTTCGAATACTGGATCGCACAGGGCGTGCGCATCTTCCGCGTCGACAACCCACACACCAAGGCTTACCCATTCTGGGAATGGGCCATCGCCCGCATACGCGCAGAGCATCCCGATGTGATCTTCCTGTCTGAGGCTTTCACGCGACCACGCGTCATGCATCGCCTCGCCAAGCTCGGCTTCAGTCAGTCCTACACCTACTACACCTGGCGCAACTCGCGACAAGAGTTGATCGACTATTTCACCGAACTGAGTCAGGGACCAGGGCGCGAATATTTCCGGCCCAATGTCTGGCCCAACACGCCGGACATCCTGCCGGCAGCGCTGCAGTACGGCGGCCGTCCGGTGTTCATGGCGCGCGCTGCGCTGGCCGCGACCCTGTCGGCCAACTACGGCATCTATGGTCCGGCTTATGAACTCCTCGAGGCGGCGGCACTGCGCCCCGGCGGCGAGGAATACCTGGACTCGGAGAAGTTCGAGCGCCGCGTCTGGGACAGGACGCGTGCCGACTCCCTCGCCGAATTCCTCGCCGTGCTCAACCGCGCACGCCGTGCCAACCCGGCCCTGCAGAGCGATGCGGGCCTGCGCTTTCTGCCGGTCGACAACGAGCAGATCATCGCCTATGCCAAAACAACGGCCGATGGCAGCAACACAGTCGTGTGCGTGGTGAATCTCGATCCGCATCACACGCAGAGTGGCTGGGTCGAACTCGACATGAACGCATTCGGCATCAAGCCGGACCAGGCCTACCAGCTGCACGACGTGATCAGCAACGCGCGCTACCTGTGGCACGGCACGCGCAACTACGTGAGCCTCGATCCGCAGCGCTGCCCGGCGCAAATCATGGAGCTGCGTGCCCACATGCGACGCGAAAACGATTTCGATTATTTCCTCTGAGGTGTAGTCGTGAACGATGGCATGACACTGAGCACGATAGAGACCCTGGCCACGGACGACGAAACAGGCCCGACCGCGACGGGCCTCCACACCGATACCGCGAGTGACCCGCTCTGGTACAAGGACGCCGTCATCTATGAACTGCACATCAAGGCCTACGCCGACGCCAACGGCGACGGCATCGGTGACTTCCGCGGCCTGACCCAGCATCTCGATCACGTGCAGTCGCTCGGCGTGAATACGATATGGCTGCTGCCCTTCTACCCCTCGCCGCAACGCGACGACGGCTATGACGTTGCCGACTACGAGGACGTGCACCCGAGCTACGGCACGCTGGACGACTTCCGTGCCTTTGTCGTCGAAGCGCACCGTCGCGGTTTGCGCGTCATCACCGAGCTGGTCGTCAACCACACTTCCGACCAGCACCCGTGGTTTCAGGCGGCACGTAAGGCGCCGAAAGGGTCACCGGCGCGCGACTTCTACGTGTGGAGCGACGACAACACGCTCTACTCCGGCACACGCATCATCTTCACCGATACGGAAAAGTCCAACTGGACCTGGGACGAAGTGGCGGGACAGTATTTCTGGCATCGCTTCTTCAGCCACCAGCCCGATCTCAATTTTGACAATCCGGCCGTGCTCGAAGCGGTTCTCAAGACCATGGAGTTCTGGCTGGAGATGGGCGTCGACGGGTTCCGTCTTGACGCCATTCCCTACCTGATCGAGCGCGACGGCACCAGCAACGAGAACCTGCGCGAAACGCACACCGTCATCAAGGCGATCCGCACGCGCATCGAGGAGAAGTACCCCGGCCGCCTGTTGCTCGCCGAGGCCAATATGTGGCCTGAAGACGTGCGTGAATATTTCGGCGACGGCGATGAGTGCCAGATGGCCTATCACTTCCCGCTGATGCCGCGCATGTACATGGCGATTGCGCAGGAAGATCGCCACCCGGTCGTCGAAATCCTGGCGCAGACGCCGGAAATTCCCGATCCCTGCCAGTGGGCCGTGTTCCTGCGTAATCACGACGAGCTGACACTCGAGATGGTCACCAGCAAGGAGCGCGACTACATGTACCAGATGTACGCCTCCGATGCCCGCGCACGCATCAACCTCGGCATCCGCAGGCGCCTCGCGCCCTTGCTGGAAAACGACCGCGCACGCATCGAGCTCATGAACGGCATGCTGCTGTCGATGCCGGGTACGCCTGTGCTGTACTACGGCGACGAGATCGGCATGGGCGACAACATCTGGCTCGGCGACCGCGACGGCGTGCGGACGCCGATGCAGTGGACCGCCGACCGCAACGCGGGCTTCTCCTCCGCGACGCCCGGCAAGCTCGACCGGCCGGTCATCCAGGACCCCGTGTTCGGGTACCAGTCGGTCAATGTGGAGGCCCAGCTCGAGAACTCGTCGTCGCTGCTGCACTGGACGCGGCGGATGATCCACGCGCGCCGCAACCACCAGGCGTTCGGGCTCGGGACGTTCCACGACCTCGGCGGCTCGAACCCGTCGGTGCTCTCCTACGTCCGCGAGCACGTCGCCGAGAACGGACGCGAGGACCTCATCCTCTGCGTCAACAACCTGTCCCGGTTCCCGCAGCCCGTCGAGCTCGACCTGCGCCGGTTCCAGGGACGCCGGCCGGTCGAACTGCTGGGCGGGGTGCCGTTCCCCGAGATCGGCGAGCTGCCCTACCTGCTGACGCTGGCCGGCTACGGCTTCTACTGGTTCCGGCTGACCGAGGCCGAGACGACCGAGGAGGGACTGCTCCTGTGAACGAGCACAATTCCCGGGTGGAGCCTGACGTCTTCACCCGCTACCTCGAGCGCACCCGCTGGTTCGGCGGCAAGGGCCGCCCGTTCGAGGTCGCGTCCGTGCGCCGCGTCGGCGCGCTGCCGCGCTCCTCGGCCGAGGCCCC
>DATIDV010000004.1:0-152331 GCA_035456105.1 Rhodocyclaceae bacterium
GAAATCTGGTTGAGCGTTTCTTCTGCCGCCTCAAGCAATTCCGTCGGCTGGCAACACGCTACGAAAAACTGGCCACGCGCTTCAACGCCTTCTTGCAACTCGCATGCGCATATATCTGGCTAATGTGAACACGCCCTAGAACGGTTGCGTTCCGATCTGACTTACGCAAGCCCCCAATCCAATCGAGTCGTTCATTGCCTCAAATGACCCAAGGTCCGGCTTGCAGAGGTGGCGCTCTTTTAGATTCTCTGGGGAGGTATTGTCACAACCGGGAATGGCAGTAGATTGGCTGTCGATGCAGATCGCGTGGCATCAGACTCCTTCCTCCGAGAACTTCGATATTCAATCAGGCACATTCGGTGGCAGCTTGCGGCACCGCAGGCTCAGCGCCGTAGCTGCACCTGCCTGCGACACGACGAGGGCTGCGGCATAGCTGCCTGTCGGGCAGGCACTGGGTACGCTGCTGACGCTGGTTGGCAGCGCTTCCTGTTCCGCACCGGGTTGTTCCAGTGCAGTCTCCAGATACCTCAGGCGATCGGCAAGGATGATCTGCTGGGTCGACAATCGGGCTACAGCGGCCTCGGTACTGCCGGGCAGCATGATCGTCTGGGCGCTCGACTTACCGGTTCGCAAGGTGACGCTGGCACCTGCTTCCGCTGGCTTGGTGCATCTGAATATCGCCGGACTTTTGCTCTCCGTTGCGAGGGTCTGCTGGCTCGGTGTGCAATGCACGTTACTTTGCGTCAGGATGCGCAGGGCATGAGGGGCTTGGCCGGTGCGCCATTGGGCATGCAGCGTGAAGTCGCGCAGGCTCGCAGAGCTGGGCATGGCATAGACGAATACATCGTCGCCTGCGAACGCAACCTGCGGCGCGTGATCGAGACATGCCTGATATGCGTCCGACATGCTCGCTGCGGTCGTGCGTTCGAAGTTCTCGCGGATCGCAGCATCCGTCTGCAACTGGTACCCGGTGCTGCAAAAATTCGCCAGAGCCTTTTCAAACATGGGAGCCTTCTCCGGCAGCATGTAGCCGAGCAGACTGCCCAGCCCCGGATTGGGCAGGTTGAGTCCGTTGCTCGCCTCCATTAACTCGGCGTGCGTACGAAAGCCGGTGTTGCACATCCAGTCGCGAAAACGTAGGGAATGAAATGAGCGATCAAGGACACGTAGCGGGTCGTGCAGACGAGGCGATTGCGTTAGAAGACGGGTGCATGAGCGCGTGATGGAGTCGGGTGCGGCTGCCTGGGCGGACGGGGCAGCTGCTAGGCTGGTCGTGAGTGCCAGTACAGTGAAATTTCTGTGAAGCGACATGATTAGCTCCTCAAACAATGAACGTGTGTTCAGTTAATGCGCGCCTGCAGTTGCTTGACGAGCGTGTCGCCGAACTCGCTCGAGGATTGCGGGCCATTGGCGGTGATGAAGTGACCGTCCACCACGACCAGCATGTCGTCGCGATATAAGGCGCCGTGGCTGACCATCTCCTTGCGCTGGGTCTGATCACCTTTCTTGACGTCCGGGCTGGAAGTGGCATTGCGCCCTTTCAGCAAACCGGCGTGAGCAAGTGCGATGGGCCCGGCACAGATGGCGGCCACGATGCGATCCTGCTGATCGGCGTCACGCAACAGCGCATGCAAGCCCGCGTGATCCCACAGTTGGTACATGGTGCCCCAGCCGCCGATGACGGCAATGGCGTCGTAGTCTTCAGCCTTGGCGTTGTCGATGGTGAGGTCGGGTTTGATACGCAGCGTCTTGCCGCTGGCTTCGTCCAGCGTGACAGTGGCCACTGATACTTGCGCCCCCATGGCATCGAGCGCAGCACGCGGCTTTTCGTATTCGACATCGGCGATCTGCGATTGCGGCACCACCAGCAGAACGCGCGGAATGTGCGGCGGGAAAAGGGTGGCACAGGCAGACAGGACTGCCATCGCGACACAGACAAGGAGCGCTGTAAAATAGCGAGACGGGAAATGATGATTGGGTTTCATGATCTGATCCTCGTAGGGAGAAGTGACGAGTTCAGATTAGTCGTGCAAGTGTTTACCCGTAATGCCTGATCGTCAATTTGTTTGTGCTGATCTGCAATGGCCCGCCGCAGGACGGCATGCCCGAGCAGATCAAAGAATGCAATGATTGTCGCGATAGGTGCGCGGCGTTTCGCCCAGGGTCAGGCGGAAGGCGCGTGTGAAATGGCTCTGGTTTTCGTAGCCGACGCGCGACATGACTTCTGCGACGGGAATCCGCGTGTCGCGGAGCAAGGTTGCCGCCATCTTCATGCGCAGGGCGATCGTATAGGCGCGCACCGTCATGCCGGTGGCCATGCGAAACTCGCTGTTCAGCGTCGTGCGATTGGTCGCGCAGGCGCGCGCCAGATCGCCCAGCGTGAAGTCCTGCTGATAGCGTTCCTGGACATAGCTCAATGCCTGGCTAATGCGGATGGCCTGCACATCATTTGTAGTGCCGAACACTTGTGTGGCGGGCACTGGCACGGCCTGTAGCTGGCGCAGTTGAAACAGCAGTTCGATCAGGAATGAGCGCGTGCGGCACGGCCAGAATTTGTCCGGCTGCTGGTCGGCCTGCGCGATAGTGGTGTCCAGCAGATTGGCGACTGCGTCTGCAAGGTGCGGTGGCAGGTCGAAGACGCGCTCTTCACCAGTCAGTTTCACAAATCTCTCAAGCAGGAAGTAGTCCTGCTTCGTCGTCCCTGTCAGTTGTTTGGCATGGGGCTCGGCATGCAAGGCGTCCATGCTGAAAGTGCTGTTGATGTAGCTTGGATGAAAATACAGCGTGGTCAATTGCAGCCCGCGTGCATTGCGAAAGGTGGGGCGTGTCAGCTCGTCAAGAATGATAATCGACGGCGACGCAACCGGTACGGCTTGCCGGTCAAAGACGAGAACGGCAGAGCCGCTGCGCACAAGGCAGATCGCGAAGTACGGCGACACGATCAGGGACGGCAAATCTGCCGACTCGCGGCGCCAGCCCAGCGGGATTTCCATATGCGTCTGGAACCGTTTTCCTCGGATTGAAAATCCTGCTTCCATCAGTCTTTCCATGCCTTATGGTTAACCAGACGATCATGGACGCAGCGGTGGTGGATGACTTGATCCAACGCAATGCCTTTGCTCTTGACGGTTGCCTTCGCTGTGCTCGAATCGGATATCGCGGCCCGCCGCCATCAATATAGCAAGCCGCGTCGGGCTGGATTATCGGTCTCCTGAAGATGGAGAACTATCTCGAAGACTGGGTGCGCAATATGCCGACGATGTCGGCCAACGCTCCAGATGCGCGACTGAAATTGGGAGAGCGCCTGGATGCGGGGTTCGCCGCAGTTCGCGAAATCGTCGGCAAGGTTTGGCCTTTCATTCTTGGCTGCATCGCGATTGGTGCGGCCATTCACGGCTATGTGCCACAAGAGTTCATGGCGTCTTGGCACCGGCTGCGCCAACTGCAGACACACCGTCGCGCTTACTGTCATTCAGGCCGCCGCGCCGGAATCGCGGTCAGCACACTGAACGGCCTCGGTTACAAGCACGTTGCGAATTACGGTGGCATGGAAGAGGCACGCAAGAAGCTGCAACGCAAATAGTCTACCCATGATTTCAATGGCCGCTTTGAGTCGGGTAGCGGAAGTCGTCGATTGTCACAGCCAGGGACCGCTTTGGCCGACGACCTGACGATTCAACTTGCCGGTGACCTGCCACCTCGACCAGTTGCGGATCTTTCTTTCCAACCATCCGGCCTGTATCGGCGCGACGCTCCGCAGCCGGTCTCGATACGACGGTCGAGTAACGAATGTTGCCCATTGACACAGGGGGGCAATACGAACCTCCGCCCAAACCTTGCCCCGCTAAACCTCCGAACCGAAGCACGCGGAGTAATCCGCACACACTCCGCAGTTGGGCGATTTGCATACTCTGATGTCGGCACGCTCACAGAGCTGCAGGTAGAGGCACTTCTTCCATTTCATGTCCTGCCGATTGCGAGCCGATCCTCGAACAGCTCAAGCCGGCGATCGTCGTCTCCACCCTGCCAACGCCGCTGCGGACGCCAAGCTGGCAACCCTGCTCGGCAAGCGCGTTGATGCCGCAATGGCGAAGTCGCCCTCAGCCGTTCGGATGTGGGTGCAGGCTGTCGCTACTTCCTGAATCTGCGTACGCAATGAGGCAGCTCGTAGGAAGGTTCGAGAAGCAACCCACCTGTGTCGCGCGAACTGCGACGGGTTGTCGCTTCGCTGCGAGCCCACCCTACCGAAGCTCACGGCTTGCGTGCGCCGACAGGCCCATTCGCGTCCTCGCCCCGACATGAAAAAGCCCGGTCCTCGGACCGGGCTCTTGCTTTGGCGCACCGACAGGGGAACGCCTCGCAATGTCGGTCTATAGCTTGCCAGCCCCCGCCTTGGCGACCACCGCACTGCGCAGCGCCGCCTGCTCAGTCGCGTTGGATACCGGCAGCAGTGCATAGGGATAGCCAGGCTTCCAGAACACGGCGGGGTCGCTGGGGTCAAGCTTGAACAGGGGGGCGTTGTTGACGCTGGATTCCTGCTTGACCTTCACGGCGGCGAAGATGTCCTGCAACTCGGTGGTGGTGTTCGTAGCGGTGATGGTGGTGACGATGGTGCCGCTGTCGAAGAAGTAGGTGCCGCATTCGGCGAGGCTGAAGCCGGCCGCGGTGCAGCGGTTGCGGTTGGCGGTGGTGGAGCTGTAGCCGCCAATCTTGGAGGACGGCACGAGGCTGGTGTTGCGGACATCGAGCACATTGTTCTGCGCGAGCAGCTTGGCGGCGGTGCCAACAGTCCAAGTTTCGCCTAGACGGTAGTCCGCCGATGAGCGCCAGTCGAGGTCGTAGAAGTTGTTGTAGACGTGGACGCGGCCGAAGCGCACGCGCGGCATGCGTTGAACGGTGTTGAGCCAGTAGTTGTGATGGAAGGTCACGTCGATCCTGCCGGGGCCGTAACCCGTGGCGGCGCTGGCGGTGTCGGACCCACCGAGCAGGTTGGTCTTGTCGTGGGTCTTGAACACATTGTATGACATCGTCACCTGCGTGCCGCCGAGGGTGACGTCCACCTGGCCGTCGTGGTGTTGCGTCTTCTGCGTGGCTTCGTTGAAGGGGGCTGCGAACACGGGCGGGTAAAGCTTGTCGATGCGCGGCTCGTCGGTGAAGGTGTTGCTGTCGATCCACACGCGTCTGGCATTCTCGACCGAGATGTTGTCGTACTCGGAGTTCCAGCGGCCGCCGCGAGCGACGCAGCGATGCGGGCCGGAATCAGAGGCGGCATCGTAGATGGCCTGGCAGCCCCCCGTGTTGGTGATGATGATGCTGAAGGAGTCCTTCGGGTCCCAGCCGGGGAACATGTCGAAGGAATCGGCGAAGGTGATGTTGCGGATGACGATGTTCTCAGCCTCGTAGTTCTGGTCGAGGTTCGTCGTGCGCAGTGCGCCCAGTAGCAGGTTGCCGTTTGTGATCTTCGGGTTTGTGCCGGGTTTGCCGATCAGCGAGGTGTTGGAGCCGACGCGGATCAGTACGCGCTTCATCTGTTGTTCGACAAAACACATGCGCGCATCTTCGAGCGGACCGGTCAGTGCGGGCGGGCGATTGTCAGCCGGGTCCAGCGATTGTTTGAGCCAGGTGTTGGGATCGTAGGCCGTCTTGTAGGCGCCGAAGAAGCCGCCGTTGCCGCTCTGGTCATGCGTGACCGGATCGTAATACGTGGCGTGCGCAGTGTAGTTGCACATGCGCATGTAGGACTCTTCGGTCAGCGGCTGGTTGTTGTCATCGACGTTGAGATCGATGCTGCCGTTGATGTAGATGATCTTCGGTGCCGGGTCAGGGATGATCGCGGCGGGGTTGCCGCCGGTCAGTGCGTTGACGAGCTGGCTGCGGTTGGACACGTTGTAAATTTTTACCGGCAACGCACCGCAGCCCCCCGTGACCGGGGCCCCTACGGCGGCCCAGCCATCGGCGCCGAGTGAAGTGGGTTTGGAGTTGGTCCAGGCATTGCAGGCGCGCGACTGCGGTGTCTGCGCATGCGCTGGTGGGATCAGCAGGGCTCCGGAGAAGAGCGCGAGCGCGATAAGGTCGTGGCGAGTAGGGGCACGATTACGAGTGTTCATGTTTGTCTCCAATGGCATATGCCGGCCGCGACGACCACGGGCGGGGCTGTCGGTAGATGAGGTCGGGTAGAAAGGGCCTGGTCGCCTCAAACCCTGCGCCGACGCGTGCGCAAGACCAGCGCGAGCCCGGCCACGACGAGGGCCAGCGAAGCCGGTTCGGGCACTTCCACAACCACCAGCGCATCCGTGGTGCTCAGGGCGCCGGTGGCCTGGTCCGTCACGCTGCCGAGGTAAGGCAGGGCCAAGCCGGTCCCGATGATGTACTCGATGCCGACGCCATTCTGGTAGTTGCTGGCGATGCCTTCGATGTCGCCGCCGAGGCCGTCACCGATGAAGCCGCTGCCGATGTCGTAGACGATGCCGAAGAGGTCGGCGAAACCGTGGGAGAACGCGCCGACGATGGAATCGCCCGAGAAGCTCACCTGAAACGCGCTGACTTCGCCGGCGAAGGACGAGAGCTGGCCATTGCCGTCCAGATCCTCGCCTGCGAATGTGCCCGAGATGTGGCCACCGCCGCTGAAGCCGCCTTGCGTGAAGGTGTAAAGCGTGGCTTGGGCCGGCGCTGCCAGTGCCAGGGCAAAAGCCGCCGTGCACGCGCAAAGAACTCTCTTGCTATACCGCTTCATTGTCTGTCTCCGATTTGACGGGCACGGTGGGGCGGTGCCACGAACGCCTAAAACGATGGGAGTGTTTTCGTCTGTTCCCGGAGAGGGGACGTGGTGCGCATCAACGCGATTTTGCGGGCAAGAATGGACTGCTCGGCACTGCGCAGCGGCCTCGAACGTTAGCAACCTGTATGCCAGGCACGCAGCGATACGGCTTGTCAGCGATCACCTGGTCGGCGGTAGCGGCGTTTGTCAAATTTATCGACACGCGGACCCGTGAAGCGTCCTTGCAGGCAGAAGGCGCCCGGGACCACCGGGCGATTTTGCGAAGGGTGTTGGCGCCGATACATGTGTGAGTTACGTCCAAAGAAGATGCCGACGACCTGTGAGGCGGACGGGCTCCGTCACACCAGCATGCCCTCCGGGGGACACTGCCCTACCCCCGCCGCAGTTGATATCTGGCGCGGCGGCTCACTACGGCATAGGTGCCAACAACCCGAACCCCGCCCGCTACACCTCCGAACCAAAGCACGCGGAGTAATCCGTACAAACTCCGCAACTAGGCGATTTGCATACGCGGATCTCGGACCGCTCGCAGAGCTGCAGATAGAGGAACTTCTTCCACTTCATGTCCTGGCGATTGCGCGCCGCCAGCGAGGTAAAGAAGCCATGCAGCAACTCGGAGAGCACGCCGCGTGATGGCAGGTTCATGTCCTGCCACAGATGGTCTTCTCCCAGACAGGCCGTGGCAATGGCATGGGCCAGCCAGCGACTGTCATCGTCCGTGACCATGCGGTGGTCGATGAGCAGCGTGACCAGATCGTCGAGTTCAATCGCGTCGGCAAATACGGGTGCTTCGGTCAGCGCGGCCCAGGCGTTCGTCAGCGCGCCGCTGCAACCGGGGAAGTGGCTTTCAAGAACATCCCTCGTGGTCTGGGCATCGAGTCCGTAGAGCGGCAGGTATTGCGGGCCGTGTGCTGTCCAGCTGCGCGCCACGACACCTGCCAGCGCCAGCGTGACACCGAAGTTCGGGCGTGGCGCCAGCGCCAGCAGGGCGTCACGCAACGCAGCGGCCGACACGGTGGGCGCGTGAGTCATTTCGCGTAAAGACAATGGCGGGACTTGCGCCTGTTCAGAGACTTGCATAACGACCTCCCCTCCCTGCCCGGCAAAGACAAACCATGCGCCCGATGTCGTGACTCGCCAGTGATGTGGATCAAACCGGGGATCAGACCAGACTCAGATCTCCGCTGGCGCGTGGGTGTAGCACTTCTTCGGACAGACCTTGGAACAGGCCTGGCAGCCGACGCAGTTTTCCTTGTGGGCGATTGTCATGACCTTCTTCTCGTACTCTTCGTCCTCGTCGCTATCAGGATCGACGACGATCAGTTCGCCATCCTCATTCAGCCCGGCAAGCTCAAGCACATTGTTGGCACAGACCTTCACGCAGCGCGCACAGCCGATACAGGTCTGCTGATTGAGCTGACTGACGAACTTCGGCGTCCAGACTGCGCCACTCGGCAGGGTTACGGAGAATGTGGCCATGATGCATACCTCTACGCGTGTTCATCTTGAGTGGGCGCTGCTACGCCGTTGCGGACGCCAGTTCCTTGCGGGCCGCCATCAGCGACTGGTGCGAGTCGTAGGCCTTCTGCGCCACATCCAGAATGCTCTCCCAGTTCGTCGGCAGCTCTTCGGACAGATCATGCAGATCCATCTTGGCTTGCGTCGCCTGGGCGTTGAGCTTCTTCACTTTTGTCTTGAGCGTCTCAAGGTCTTCCATCGCAGTCCTCCCTTGCTTCTCAACCCCAGATCGCCACTTCGCGGTATTTCTCGATCATGCCGACGCCTTCATCGACGAATTTCGTGCCCGCTTCAGCAAGCTTGCTCAGGGTGACGAAGCCGAAGCGATGCACATCACGCAGTTGCTTGTTCACCGCGATGAGCCGGCCTGCGAGCAGCACCTGACGGCCGAAGCCTTCGTGCGACATCTTCATCATCGGCGACACCATCACGCCCGTGGCGCGCTCGATGGTCAGGCCAACCGCGTTGTAGAACAGCTCGACGCGCCACAGGGTTTCCGGGTCCGGGTCGCCCATCAGCGGCAAGGCACGACGCTCCTCTGCCGTGATGATGTAGGGCGCCAGCAGCATCGCATCGGTCTTGCCCTCCCATGTGCCATGCATGTCCTGGGCACGGTACTGCTTGACCAGCTCCTTCAGGAAAGGCGTTGCCATGGCGGCCGCGTCCTCTTCGCTCAGCGCGCCTTTAACGGCCCCCTTTTCAGCTAGGTCGTTAGCCACGTCATTAGCCATTTTCCACCTCGTCTTCAAAATCCAGATCACGCGCCTCATCCTTGAGAATCGCCTTGCGCAGCCACGGCGGCGGCGTGCCCTTGAGCACGTCCTGCAACCTGTCAAGAATGTCGAGAATGACCTCGGGCTGGCTCACCTTGATCGGGTGAATCTTGCTCGCCACCACACGCGCTGCAGCCGAGCCGCCAATGGCCGCAACGTAAAGGATGGCGACATCCTTGATCGCTTCGAGCTTGGGCGCGAGCTTGTCTTCGTCACCGTCCTCATCGAGCTTGCCGCCGAAATCGAAGTTCTCGACGAAGCTGTAGCTATCCTTGTTGATCTCATACACAGCGATGCACTTGGCCCAGCCAAAATGGGCATCGACGCGTTGCTTGTCCTGCGTGGCAAAGGCGATCTTCATGATCCTGCTCCTATGAAAAATGGATCTCTGACTGCTCAGTTGGTGCGCTGCTGGCGCAGCCGCAGCCACTTGAACATGCGGACGTACCCTGTGCTGCAGCCAGGCTCTCTGCCGGCAATGGCCAGTCCTGTGGCGTTGCCACATGCTCGGCTTCAAGGAAGGTATTAGCCCAGCGCGTAATCAGCTCGCGCGTGCCGCGATAGCCGACCATCACTTCGTGGGCCGCACCGAGACGATCGAACATCGGCAGCCCGGTGCGCAGCAAGGGAATGCCAAGGCGTTGCGCCGCCTGCCGACCATGCGAGTGCGTGATGAGCACTTCACAGCCCGTCTCCTTCGCACGCATCTCGAGATCCTCAAGGTCACCGATGAGAGCCACATCGCAAGGCAGGTCGGCGAGCAAGGGTGAGTGCGTGGTCGTGACAGCGGCGGCAACTTCGGCGCCCATCTCATGCGCAGTCCAAGCCAGCGCGTGCAGCAGATCCGGCTCGGCGCCAATGGCGAATTTCTTGCCACCCACCCAGAAATGCGCATCCAGCATGGCGTCCTGCAACTGACTACGCAGGCGGCGATATTTCGCTGGTACGGGATTGCCTGAAATCTCGCTGAGGTGTTGCAGGAACGCGTCGTTTGGCACGAGACCGGTGAGACGCTCGAAGACGCGATACGGGACGCCGGTCTTGTCCTCGATCGCCGTCGCTGCGCCGACCATCTGCACGCCGACTGCAATGGTCGCGGCCGAGGCACCGACGCGGGCGATGGAGGTCATGCTGGTCCCCCCCAGAGTGGTCGGCGTGAAGTTGTCGGGAATGTGGCCGTCCAGCGAGCCAGCAATATTCGGCAGCACGATCACATGCAGCCCGAAGGCTTCGATCGTTTCGCGCAGCTCGTCGATATCAGCCGGCGTCAAATGACATCCGGGTAGAAGGTTCACCTGCTTTGCATCCCGCTCCGCGATAGGCTCGGCGAAAGCCTCGACAACCGCCAACACGGCCTTGCTCCAGCCGTCCTGGAAAGCGCCAACGTAGTCGGGGGTCGACACATAGACGATCCTTGTCTCGCCCAGCGTTTCACTATGCTTGCGGTCGATCGTCTTGAGATAGCCATCAACATCGTCGCCCTTGGTCTCGGTCAGACCCGTCGAAGCGATGGCAATCAGCGAAGGATTGGCGCGCTTCTTGATGTTGAGCACAGCCTGCTCGATGTTGTCGTAGCCGCCAAGGATAGTGCTGACCTCGTTCATGGCCGTCGTCTGCAGCGGTATCGCTTCCTTGAAATGCCGCACCAGCAGCACCAGGCCGAAAGACGTACAGCCCTGCGAGCCGTGCATCATCGGCATCGTGTTTTCGATTCCCATGAAGGCATAGCACGCGCCGAGCGGCTGGCTCATCTTGAGCGGGTTCACCGCACAGGCCTTCTTCGATTCCGCTACCGAAGCCATCTTGCCTCCCTGCGGCCGGGGTTTCTGAGCTCTCGCACCACGGCGATCACCACACGCAGATAGAGGAAGGCCAGACTGATCGTCGCCAGGACAGCGCCGAGGTAACTCACAGCACGTCCCCCGCAGTGGCGACTTCCCACGGCGCCGACTTGCGCACCTGTTCCCAGATCGGGTTGTAGAGCGCCTTGTCGATCTCGCGCACCAGGTCGACCATGCCTTCGTAACCGGCGTAGGCATGATGGCGTTCCTGATTGATATCCAGCCAGGGCATCTTGGCCTTGAGCGCGATGAACTGGCTGCGACCACCAGACAACATGATGTCGGCCTTCGCGTCCTTGAGCATCTTGTACATCTCGCGCGGCGTCATATCGTCGATCATGTGGGCATCCTGCCCCATCAACTCGAGGATCTTTTCCTTGTCCTCTTTCGTCGATTTCTTGACGCTGGTGCCCACTACTTCGAGTCCGGCCTCCTGCAGCGCCGCAACCACCGACCAGCTTTTCACCCCCCCGGTTATGAGCAGCACCTTCTTGCCTTCGAGACGCGGCCGGTAGGAGGCGATACGATCGAAAGCGCGCTTCTCCTCGATAGCAATCAGCGCCTCGGCGCGATCCTTCAGATCTGCAGGCGCGCCCTTGCCCACCAGCAGACGAACGATCTCGCGCAGCGTTTCGCTCATGTCGCCGATGCCGTAGAACGAGCCCTCGAAGAATGGAATGTCATATCGCTCTTCCATCTTGCGCGCGATATTGATCATCGATTTCGAGCACACCATCATCGCCGCCTTGGCGCGATGCGAATAAGCGACTTCCTTGTAGCGGCCGTCCCCCGAAATGCAGGACAGGATGCGCACACCCAGCGCATCTAGGAGTGGCTTGATCTGCCACAACTCACCGGACAGGTTGTATTCGCCGATGATGTTGATGTCGTAGGGCGTCGTGTAGTCCGGCTCCGCCGTCCCGATCACGTAGTCGAGTAGCGCTTCTGCGCCCAGCTTGTTGCCGAGATTCTTCGGACCAACGAAACCGGGCGCGTTCACCGGGATCACCGGCGTGCCGAATTTCTCGGTCGCCTTCTTGCACACCGCCTCGATGTCGTCACCGATCAGCGCCGTCACGCAGGTCTGATAGACGAACACGGCGGGCGGATTGTATTTCTCGACGATTTCCCTGACTGATTTGAACAGGCGTTTCTCTCCACCGTACACGACATCCAGTTCATTGATGTCGGTCGTGAATGCCGTGCGATAGAGCTGCGAACCACTGGAGGACGAATTGCGGTTGTCCCATGAATTTCCTTCGCAGGCGATCGGACCATGAACGAGATGCGCGACGTCAACGATGGGTTGCAAGGCGATCTTGGCGCCATCGAAAGCACACCCGCCTGCGGCCGCGCCGGGAGAGAGCTGCTTGGTGCAGCCCTTCTTCTTCTCCTTCGCGGACTTGGCCTGATTGTGCTCGCAGGCCGGTTCTTCGAACACGTCCTGAATCTTCGCGGAAACTCTCGCATCCATTGCACACCTCCAGACCAGCTATGTGATTTCTTCTGAGCAGGATTGGTGCCAGTCGCAAGCCACTGCGGATTACACCGAAAAATCAGTCACATGGAGAGCCATGCAAATTGCAAGAGCCGGCCGTGACAGGTTTGCAACAAGAGATTTGTCGCGTTTGCAGGGTTGCCGCGACCGCCAGCAATCATTCGATGCCTTCCATCCTGGCGCGATGAAACATCACATCCTGCAGACGCTTGTTGATCGCGACCGGTGACAGATCAATCTCGCGCCTCGCCTCGCCGAGTGCGTCGTTGACCATCTGCGCTTCATCCAGCGTGAAGGCCAGACGACCCGCCATATGTGTAGCGCCCGGCACGGCCTTGAGGATCGCCTGACGATTCGGATGCTCTCCAAGCTCCACGAGCTCACCTGCCTCGATGCGACCGTCCAGACAGACAGCGCCATCGATGACTTCGATCTTGCGGCCGTCACTGGTAGTCCTGATGAATGTCGTGCTCATCGCATGCTCCCGGAAAGTGTCATGACAGACGACTAGCAGGTCTCATGCCTCGCAACGAACATGCGTAGCGACAACAGCGCAGCGCCCTGCCCTCGATCCTCACTGTGACAAAGCGGACAAGCGCTGCGACAAATGCGACGAGTCAGCATCAACGAGAAGCTCTTTTGCCGTCATTCCGGCGCAAGCCGAAATCCAGTCGCACCGGCGCGCGCACTGCGTCGTCATCCCGGCCTTCGCCGGGATGACGACGCTACGTCACATCTCGTTCAACCACGGGGAATTCGGGCTGAGCGGGCTGAGAAAAGAGCGTCGCAGGCTGGAACAGAGCTTGCTGGATCAGCTTGCAGCCATGACCAGGAGCACATCATGCAAATCGGTGTCGATAGCGATCGCGCAGTCGAGAGCAAACGCGTTTTTGTAGTGGACGGTGACGATGTCGTCAGCACCGCCTTGCAGTTCATGCTTGCCGACGAGATGGAGACGCATGTGCTGATGAGCGCTGCCGAAGCCATCGCCAAAGCGCGAACGTCGCCTCCCGAACTTGTATTGCTCGGCGCCAGCGTGCTTGAAGGCGAAGGCGCGGACGTCGTCACGCAGCTCAAGGCAGCGGTGCCGGACGTACGCATCCTCGTCGTCTGCTTCGACGCCGACGAGCCCGCAGTCGTCAGCGCGCTGGCACTCGGTGCGAGCAGCACATTGTTGCGGCCGCTCAAGCTGGAGAACGTGAGGCGCAAGGTGGACGCGCAGATCGGGCGCCGCGCAGCGCTGGAGATTCCGGTCGTCGTGCGCTGACCTGTACATGCGAGCGGCGGAGGTACGCACACGAAACCATTGATCGAGCGCAAGCATGCCGCAGCGCCCCTCGAAGCGCCTCGGCATCTCGCATCGTTGCAAAAGCAATTGCGCTTCTCGGAAACAATAAATCAGGCACAGGCATCCGTCAGCGCAATGTGAGCAGCAGTCGCGTCGATCTTTCCTGACAGCAAGGCGTACTTTTGCTCGCTCAGATTGTTCTGATTCAGAAAGCGCACTACGCCTTTCTGCAACTCCGTGTCGAGCGGCACACCGGCATTGTCGAGCGCTTCAAATGGAGAGGTCCATCCGCATCCGATCCGACTCGAGCCCAGCGTCTTGCCCTTGAGATCCTTGAGGCTGTTGATCGGCGAATCCTTCAGCGCCAGGATGGGTGTGCGATAGCTGTCTGACTTTCCGGAAATCCAGATCAGCTTCGTATCAAAGCCCCGCGCTTTCTGCACAGCTGCCGGATAAATCATGCGCGACGCGAAATTCAGCTCTCCGGGTTCAAGCCGCGCCGATTCCTGTCCATGCAAACTGCTGGATGGGGCGACGACTTCAACCTTTGCACCCGTTTTCGCGAACTCTTCCTGCAGCCAGCCCTTCTTGCTGGCCACCTCCGTTCAGGTATTGAGGGGCACCTTGACGACTTTTGACGGCGTGCCGGGCGCAGCGAAGGAAGACTGAATGACTGAGAGTAAAGCAGCTACAAAAAAATGATTTTTTAACAACACGATAAGCCCCTTGGTCCTGGTTTCTGGCGGTCAATACCCAACACGGGATGACGCAAACCATTTAGCAGGGGCTGTGCCAACGCATGAGTTTGACGCTGCTCAACCAGCGACTTTGTCGTGCGTCAACGTCTTCGCTTATTCAAAACATCAATGCTATTTGCATTCCTAGAATAAGAAGCGTTGCCAATAACTTAGCGTTGATTTCGGATTGACTTGTTCCGATCACCGCTGCGCGCCCGTCGTTTTGCGTCTGGTGGCGAGCAAATATTCCAGTGCTATCAGGCCTGGACAGGGGACCGGATCATGCGTGAAAGCTTCGCGACCTTCGTCTTTCAGCATCGGCGGATTCGTCGTATCACCAATTTCATTGGAGCCCATCTCGACAAGGAAATATTGCGCCTTGCCGACCTGGCCGAAGTCGCCTGCCTTTCGCCATCGCAGACCTTGCGCTTCTACCGTGCGCGTACAGGTGAGACGCCTATGCATACACTGCAGAGGCTGCGCTTGCAGCGCGCACGAGACACCCTTACGCAGCGGCCGGACACGTCCATCATCGATCTCGCCCTTACTGCAGGCTACAGCTCGCACTCCGCATTTACGCGCGCCTACAGCCGTGCGTTCAAGCATCCGCCCATGTGCACACCAGCATCGATGCAAGGCGATACGGGTGTCGACTGGCATCTTGTGCGTTTGCAAGAACGCAAGGTGTGGCAGTTCGATTACGAAGGTTGCTACGCCGACAATGGCCATTTCAAGGCGCGTCTCGCGTGGCTATGCCTTGCCGCGGGCGGACGTTTCTGGCGCGGGTGGCGCAGCAATGATCGCGACCATCCATTTGATGAAAGTGCCGAGTGCAGGGTAAAGCTCGCCCACTTCGTACCCCTTGCACAACAACGCCGAATTCTTGGCGAGGCAGATCTCATCACTCATCCGGGAGGTCTGTTCGCCGTTGCGCACATCAATCCCGCGGACCGTGCCTCCCGACTGGCGGGTCTAACCGAACAGCTTGCGGCGGAGTCCGGCTGGGAGCTGCGCGAAGCACCCATCCTGGAGCGCGACCTCAACCTGCGTGATTACCGTGCGCCCCAGGAACGGCGCATCGCGCTCTACGTCCCCGTCGCGTGAGGCGAGGGGCAGGATGCGCATTTCGGTCAAGCAGGCGAAATCCGATAGGGAGAGACTGTACGCATCCGCATTAGCCGGGATGCATACATGATTTCGCTACTACGCACTGGTCGCAACAGCCCATCGACTTTTCCGTCTTGCGGGGCGGACTTCCTTCCCGGCCCGAAAAGGCGCCTCTCCTGCCTGACGCTATTGCTGTCCTGCCTTTACCTGCTCGTGTGCTCACAGGCGGGCAATGCGCAGACGCCGACTGCCATGGAGGCTCCGCCTGTGTTCATCTGGGGCGACATGACCCCGCCGGGTTCGGAAGGCTTGAGCCTCAGGGAAAGCATCGAAGAGCGCAGTAACAACCCAACCAGACCGGATCGCAATTTCCGAGGCATCGGCAGGCCCAGTCTCATTCCCTACCCGCCTGCAAAATCCAATGGCGCGGCCATCATCGTGGCTCCCGGCGGTGGCTACACCAAGCTCTCCTACGACAACGAGGGAGTCTCGGTCGCGCGCCGTTTCGCTGCCGAAGGCTATACGGCGTTCATTCTCAAGTACCGACTGCCTGACGAAGGCCACAGCATGGGCCAGCTGGTTCCGCTGCAGGACGCGCAACGCGCCATCCGTGTGCTACGTCACGACGCAGCGCGTTGGCATATCGACCCGGCGCGCATCGGCATCCTCGGTTTCTCAGCCGGGGGGCATCTTGCCGCTGCCGCTGGCATCGACTTCGCCCGCGAAACCTATCCGGCACGTGATGCCATCGATGCGCTTTCCGCACGGCCAGACTTCATGGCACTCCTGTACGGTGCTGCATCGTTCCAGCCGCAGGCTATGGCGGCTGGACGCAAGATGTCCTCGATCGCCTACCGCAGCAGCGGCACACTGGATGCCATCCGCAGCACGACTCCGCCCGCCTTCCTCTTCATCGCTGCAGACGATACGAGTGTGCCGCTCGGCGCAAACATCGCCCTCTGGCAGGCGCTGCAAACCGTTGGCGTACAGGCCGAACTGCACATCGTGCAACGTGGCGGACACGGTTTCAGCCTCCGCGAGACAGCAGCGGAATCGACACGCAGCTGGCCATCCCTGCTCTTGATCTGGCTGCGCGCCATCGGCGTGCAAGCCGAGAACACATCGCCGCAGAGCAGCTCCGTCCACACCACATCAGGAGTCACGCAATGAAATCCGTTAAGCATCTGGTCCTCTCCACATTCGCCGTGCTCACGCTTGTGGCACCCACCTACGCAGCTGGGGCGCCGCGCGTCCTGCTGGTGATTGCGCCGCGCAACTACCTCGAGAGCGAATACGAGAACACGCGCCGCGCACTGCAGGAGGCCAATATCCAGATCGAAGTAGCCAGCGCGCATACCGAGGCCGCTACCGGCTACAGCTACGGCACAGTCCGCCCGGACCTCGACATAGATCAGGCGGATGCCAGGCGGTACGACGCAGTCGCCGTCATCGGCGGCTATGGCGCACGCGACCACCTGTGGGATCACGCAGGACTGCAGACGCTGCTCAAGGCCGTTTACGCGCAGAACCATGTCGTAGCCGCACTGTGCGCTGCGCCCCCGGTGCTCGCTCGCGCCGGGCTGCTCAAAGGGCTGCCCGCCGTCATGTGGCCGGACCGCAGCTGGATCGCCGAACTCGAAGCCGGCGGCGCGCGCTACGTCGATGAACCGATCGTCTTTGCCAACCGTATCCTTACCGGTCGCGATCCGCGTGCAGCCGCGGCATTCGGCAAACGCCTCGCCGAGTTGGTTAACGCCGCCACTGCTGCGGCCGAGCATAACTAGCAGATCAGAGAAGGCTCGATCCTTGCCGCCTTCGTCTGCACGAACACGGGAGAAGACTCAGCCCCTCTCTGCTTCATTGCAGTCAGAAAAAAAAGGGCGGCCTCTCTGGGGCCGCCCGTTCTTTGCTACTCGACATACGGATCAGTGCTTCTTGAGCGAGTCCTTGACGTCCTGTTTGGCGTTGCCAAAGTTTTTCTGCGCGCCACCTTCGACTTGTTTGACTTCGCCCTTCAGCTCCTGCTCGCTGCTACCAACTGCCCTGCCGACAGCTGCCTGAACCTTGCCTGCAGTTTGCTTCGCTGCGCCCTTGATCTGATCCTTGTTCATGAGTTTCTCCTGTATCAACTGAATGACCAAAAATTGGTCTGTACGACATTGGCAACACGCGAGCACCGCTCTTTGCATGCAACGACACCCTGCCTGCTCATGCCCTGAAACGCTTGCTTTGCCTTCGAAAATGCCGTGCCGGAATTTGTTGCCCTGAGACTCGAACTCCGCTTCTGGCACCCGCTTGTACCTGCATTCCATTCGACTGACCGTGGCACAAAGCCGCCGTGGTACAGCGAAGGATGGTTCTAAGGACTGTCACTCCTCAAAACACATCTTCAGGAGTTGACGTTTTAGCGCCCTGAGATCGTTGTGTATGTGCGGGATCGCTCATTGCGGGCAATGAGCACAGGGCTTCAGGCCGCGTCGAGGTCTGCTTCGACGTTCATGCTGTTCGTCACCCTCCTGAATCAGGATTAGAAGCAGCAGTAGACCGTCAGAGTCATTTCGGCGGCGCGCTTGCCGGATCCCGCCGCCAGGTCCCGGGCGGAGTGCCGTATTCGCGGCGGAAGGCACGGTTGAACGCGGCTTCGGATTCATAGCCGACGTCGTAAGCGATGCGTGCGATCGATAGCGAGGATTCGCGCAACAAGGTCGCCGCCTGATCCAGTTTTCGGCGTGCCAGATAGCGCATGGGTGGCTCGCCAACGGCGCGGGTGAAGCGATCAGCGAATGCAGAACGCGAGAGCCCGATTTCGGCTGCAAGCGTTTCGGTGGTCCAGTGATGTGTGGGGTTTTCATGCAGCATGGTGAGTGCGCGGCCGACATAGGCGTCGGCAATGCTGCCCCAGGCCCGCTGCTCGCGCGGATGCGCGGCGATGTACTGGCGGACCGCATCGAGAAACAGGAACTCCGCGAGCCGCGCGATCATGTCCTGCGCATCCTTCGGCGCACGGGCCGATTCGTGTGCGGCGTACTGGAACGAACTTTCGATCCACCCGCCAACAGCCGAGGCGCTCGCATCGACCGTAAGCAGCGGCGGCAGCATCGCGAGCGCGGCGCTGTAAGGCGCGTTGGTGCCGAGGAAGCCGCAGTACATGCGCGTGACCTCCCCACCGCCACCGTAGCGGATGCGCGCGAGCCCGCCCGCGTCGCCATGTTCGACCACGCCTCCGGCATGGATCGGCGTCACCCCTGCGCCGCTGGCCAGCACATGCGCGTCGTTGCGCGGCAGCACCACGATCTCGCCCCGTTGGAGTGGAATCGGTGCACGCCCTTCGAGCTGGATGGTGCAGCATCCGGCGGTAATGTAGTGGTAGGCAATGAGATGACGCGGCGGCGCCATGTGAGGCCCGTAGTCTTCAGGCTCGACGCGCGAATGGAAGCCCCACGGTGCCGTGAGCTGCGCTTCCAGAAAGACTGCGCCGCTCAACCGCATGCCGCGCAGCGCCTCGAAGAGCTTCTCCATCCCGAGCCTCCCGATCGGCGGCGTTTCGGATAAAAGATCCGGCGTTCCGCGCATATTCCTCGCGACCGCCGGTGCCTATGCTTCCCGCTCACGTTTCCCAACGCTCACAGGAGGCACAAAATGTACTCGGATCAGCAAAACCTGGCCCTGCCCGGGGCCGATGCGGCAGCCGCCGCGCTCTATGGCGACGCACTGCGTGCGTTCAATCTGTATCGCGGCGATCCGCTCGCGCTGCTGGAGGCGGCGCTGGAAGCCGCGCCGGACTTCCAGATGGCGCATGTGTTGAAAGCCCACCTCTACGCGCTGTCGACCGAACCCGCCGCCACGGCCCACGCTCGCATCATGGTCGACGCCTTGAAGGCTCGCCAGCTCGATGAGCGCGCCGCGTCGCACGTCCACGCCCTCGATGCGCTGCTCAAGGATGGCTGGCAGGCCGCAGCGCTCGCGCTCGACATGCACAACGTGCGATGGCCACGCGACCTGCTCGCGCTGCAGTCAGGGCACCTCGTGGATTTCCTGCGCGGCAACGCCCGCAACCTGCGGGATCGCATTGCACGCGTCCTGCCGCAATGGTCCTCCGATACGCCTGGATATTCCATCCTCCTCGGTTTCCACGCCTTCGGCCTGGAAGAATGCGGCGCATACGAAACGGCCGAAGAGACCGGCCGCCGCGCCATAGAGCTCGAGCCCCTGGATTGCTGGGCACAACACGCCGTTGCGCATGTGCTGGAAATGCAGAACCGCGCCCAGGAAGGCGTCGCGTGGATGACTTCGAAAGAAGCGAACTGGTCGGGCGACGACAACTTCTTCAAGGTGCACAACTGGTGGCACCTCGCCCTCTTCCAGCTCGAACTCGGTCGCCAGGACGAAGCACTGTCTCTCTACGATCGTGCAGTCCGCAGGGACCGCGGCACGCTCGCGCTGGACCTGATCGACGCAGCCGCGATGCTCTGGCGCCTGCAACTGGCAGGCGTCGAGGTCGGCGATCGCTGGGCGGAAGTCGCAAACTGCTGGTCGCAGCATGCCGACGGGCGCACCTACGCATTCAATGACTGGCACGCGACGATGGCCTATCTGGGGGCCGGGCGCACGCACGACACCGAGGCGTTGCTGAAGGCCATGCGCGCGACAGCCGCCGGCAACGGAGAGGCTGCCGAATGGACGCGCAAGGTCGGCCTGCCCTTGGCGGAGGGCTTCATCGCCTTCGCGCATGCCGACTACGACACGGCAGTTGAACGCCTGTATCCCACACGCTTCGGCGCCAACCTCTTCGGTGGCAGCCATGCGCAGCGCGACATCATCGACCTCACGCTGACAGAAGCGGCGTTGCGCGGCGGTCAGCTGGCGTTGGCCGAAGCGCTGGCCCACGAACGGCTCGCCGCAAAGCCGCATAGTCCGGCAAACCTTCGCTTCCTCGCGCGCAGCCGCCAACGCTTCAGCGACGAAGTCCGCATGGTGGCCTGACGCCTGCATCACGTTCTACCCGGAGGAGGACGGTAGACGTTTGACCGACGTGCACAGAAGCAGATCGGGAGGCGGGCGCGGGGCTCAGGGAGGCATTCCGCGCTATCGCGTGCGTAACCAGGAAAGCAATGAAAGCGGCCCCTCCGCTGTCTGAAGAGAGGATTCATGCACCCCGAATCCGCCGTGCATAGAGCTGCACGGAAATGACGACGGCCGCAGCAGCCGTAGGAGCGGCTTCAGCCGCGAATGTCTGAACGCTTGGCCCGGCAATGTTCGCGGCTGAAGCCGCTCCTACGTTTGTCTCGATTCGTCACAAGCCCATCCCACGTCGACGATGGGGCGACAGCCGTAGCGAGCGGCCCGAGGTCGAAGAGAGGAGCGGATACGTACCTGAGTACGTTGAGCACCGGAGCTTCGAGATCGGGCCGCGCAGTAGGCTAGCGCCCCATCGTCAGCGGATGATGTCGTAGGAGTAGTCGGTCTTTCCGGGCACGATGGTGTTGGCATCCAGCGACTCGAAGAACTCGTCGAGCAGATTGACCAGTACGCGCATGCCACCCTCATAGCCCCAGATCGGGTAGACGTGATAGTGATGCCGGTCGAAGATCGGGAAGACGAGACGGATCAGCGGTGTGCCGGTGTCGCGTTCGAGATACTTGCCGTAGGTATTGCCGATCAGGAAGTCCACCGGCTCGGTGTAGAGCAGTGAGCGCATGTGCCACAGGTCGCGCTTCGGATAGGACTTGCAGTCCTTGCCGTATTGCGAGCTGTCGAAGACCTTCTGCATCTTCTCGGCCCAGTTCTTCTCGCCATTGGTGGCGAGCACGTGAGCCGGCTCTGCCCCCAGTTCGAGCAGGAACTCGGAGAGGCCCAGCAGGAAGTCGGGATCACCATACAGCGCATAGCGCTTGCCATGCAGGTGAGCCTGGCTGTCGGCCATGGCATCGACGAGCAGACCGCGTTCGAGTTCGAGCTGTGCAGGAATCGGCTTGCCGGTGAGGCGCGAGACCTCCATGAGGAAACGGTCGGTGCCGGCGATGCCGATCGGGCTGTTGAGCACGACCACTTCCTGACCATGTTCGGCGATGAACTTGGTGGTCTTCTCGCAGCTGAACTCCTGGAAGACGATGGTGGCCTTGGCGTTGAGGGCCTTGATCACGGTCTCCTTGGTGGTGCCGCCTTCGTACATGCGGAACTCGCCATCGGTGGGCGTATTCCAGCTTTGCGAGGGGTCGCAGAGGATGTTGTACTCGACACCGAAGAGACCGAGGATGCGTTTGATCTCCTTCATGTTGCCGACGACGAAACCATCGAAGCCGGCGATGAAATTGATCGACTCGTTCGGCACGCGTTCGAGCTTCGGCGCGGTGTCGGCCTTGCCGTCCCAGAAGTGACGCAAGACACCGAGCAGTGCATTGTCGTAGCCGGTGATGTGGCTCCCGACGAAGGCCGGTGTGTGCGCAAACGGCACGTCGAACTCTTGCGGCACGCTGCCTTTTTCCTTGGCCGTCTTGATGAAGGCGTTCAGGTCGTCACCGATCACTTCGGCCATGCAGGTGGTCGACACGGCGATCATCTCCGGGTTGTAGAGATTGTAGGTATTGGCCAGGCCATCAATCATGTTGTTGAGGCCACCGAACACCGCCGCGTCTTCAGTCATCGAGGAAGAGACGCAGGACGTCGGCTCCTTGAAGTGACGCGAGAAGTGCGAGCGGTAGTACGCCACACAGCCTTGCGAGCCATGCACGAATGACAGGGTCTTGTGGAAACCGACGGCGACGAACACGGCCCCCAGTGGCTGACAGGCCTTTGCCGGATTGACCGTGAGGCCTTCGCGCGCAAAGTTCTTTTCCTTGTAGTCCTCGGTCTTGGTCCATTGGACGATTTCCTGGATCTTCGCGTCCGCATGGTTGAACTCGAAGTCTTTCTTGTTGTTGAGCATCTCCTGATACTCGGGCTCACGGAACAGCAGCTCGTGATCGAGAATCTTGTCAGCTGATTGCGGCATGTTGTTTCTCCTGAAAAGATAGTGAGGAGTTGGGAGTCAGGAGTGAGGAGGACGTGAGGGAGGTCTTTCTCCTCACGCCTCTCCCCTCACTCCTCTCTGATTGCTTACTTCTTCCAGGGCGCCTTCGACAGACCCCAGATCGGCGAGCTGATGGCCATGTCCATGTCACGCGCGAAGATGGCGAAGCCGTCATAGCCGTGATACGGGCCGGAGTAATCCCAGCTGTGCATCTGGCGGAAGGGCACGCCCATCTTCTGGAATACGTACTTTTCCTTGATGCCGGAGCCGACCAGGTCGGGCTTGATCTTCTCGACGAACTTCTCGAACTCGTAGCCCGTGACATCGTCATAGATCAGCGTGCCGTCCTTGACGTAGTGCGTGGTGCGTTGATAGTCGTCGTTGTGGCCGAATTCGTAGCCGGTACCGACCACTTCCATGCCGAGGTCTTCGTAAGCGCCGATCACGTGGCGCGGGCGCAGACCGCCGACGAACAACATGACCTTCTTGCCTTCCAGACGCGGGCGATACTTGTCGATCACGGCCTGCATGAGCGGCTTGTACTTGGCGATGACCTTCTCGGCATTGGCCTTGATGGTGTCGTCGAAGTGGTTGGCAATTTCGCGCAGGCTTTCCTCGATCTTGGTCGGGCCGAAGAAGTTGTACTCAACCCATGGAATACCGTACTTCTCTTCCATGTGACGGCTGATGTAGTTCATCGAGCGATAGCAGTGCAGCACGTTGAGCTTGGCCTTCGGCGTGTTTTCCAGCTCGGCAATCGTGCCGTCGCCGGACCACTGGGCGATGACGCGCAGACCCATCTCTTCGAGCAGGATGCGGCTGGACCAGGCATCGCCACCGATGTTGTAGTCGCCGATGATCGCCACGTCATACGGCGTGGACAGGAACTCGGGGCGCTTGTCTTCGGTTTTGTCGAACACCCAGTCGCGGATCGCGTCATTGGCGATGTGGTGACCGAGCGATTGCGACACGCCGCGAAAGCCTTCGCAACGCACCGGCACAATCGTGTGGCCTTCGTATTGCTTGGACTTCTTCTTCGACACGGCTTCGATGTCGTCACCGATCAGACCGATCGGGCATTCCGACTGCACCGTGATGCCCTTGTTGAGCGGGAAGAGTTGCTGGATCTCGTCCATGATGACTTCCAGCTTCTTGTCACCGCCGAAGACGATGTCCTTCTCCTGGAAATCGGAGGTGAATTGCATGGTCACGAAAGTGTCCACGCCGGTCACACCGATGTAGTAGTTGCGGCGCGCAGCCCAGGAGTACTGACCACAGCCGACCGGGCCGTGCGAGATGTGGATCATGTCCTTGATCGGCCCCCACACCACACCCTTGGAACCGGCGTAGGCACAGCCACGGATGGTCATCACGCCCGGCAGGGACTTGATGTTGGATTTCACGCCGCAGTCGGCCTTGCCTTCTTCATGCACATTCAAGTGCTTGGCACGCTTCTTCGCGGTTTTTTCCGGATAGGCCTTCAGCACCTCATCGATGAGGGCGGCGTTCTGGGCCTTCTTTTCGTCAACGGTCATGCTCATTTCATAAACTCCTGTGCGTAATCGAGAGCGGAGGGAGGAGAGCCTTGCGGGTCACTGACGGTGGTGGAGAGCCCCGGATCAATGACCCAAGGCTCTCGACCCTCGACTCTCGGTGCTTAGGCAACCAGTTCCGAAGCCGTCTTGCCAACCTGCGATTCGTCGACCTGTTTCATGATGCCGTGGGCCATTAGCAGGTCTTCGAGCTCGTCCATGGTGATCGGCGTCGGGATGATGCCGTTGCCCTTGTTGGCATGGATCTTCTCGGCCAGCGTGCGGTACTCACCCGCTTGCTTGGAGTCAGGCGCGAACTCCATGACCGTCATGCGACGCAGTTCGGCGTGCTGAACGATGTTGTCACGTGGCACGAAGTGGATCAGCCGGGTACCCAGCTTGCCGGCCAGGGCTTCAGCCAGTTCCAGTTCCTTGTCGGTCTGGCGCTCGTTGCAGATCAGGCCACCCAGACGCACGCCACCCGAGTTGGCGTACTTCAGAACACCCTTGGAGATGTTGTTGGCGGCGTACATGGCCATCATTTCGCCGGACATGACGATGTAGATTTCCTGCGCCTTGTTCTCGCGGATCGGCATGGCGAAACCGCCGCACACCACGTCACCCAGCACGTCGTAGGAAACGTAGTCCATGTCGTCGTAAGCGCCGTTTTCTTCGAGGAAGTTGATCGAAGTAATCACGCCACGACCGGCGCAACCTACGCCTGGCTCCGGACCACCGGATTCAACGCAACGAATGTCGCGATATCCCACCTTCATGACGTCTTCGAGTTCCAGATCCTCGACGGAACCGGCTTCGGCGGCCAGCGACAGGATGGTGTCCTGTGCCTTGGCGTGCAGGATGAGGCGGGTGGAGTCGGCCTTTGGATCGCAACCGACGATAAGGATTTTCTGACCCATCTGGGCCAAAGCAGCCAGTGTGTTCTGCGAGGTGGTCGATTTACCGATCCCCCCCTTGCCGTAGAAGGCAATCTGACGAAGTGCTGACATTTGATTCTCCTGAAACAGTGAGCAGTTGAAAGTCTTCGCAAAGGTGCTGGCAGCCCTGCGCTTTACCTTGCCCCGGATGCAGCCCCTCGTGCCATTTCTTGGTCTTCGGCTTAGCTCTCGTCGGCGAGACATGGTCGGTGCGATGTCCTTAACGCAACTGCCGTGCCAATCCCCGAAATATCCGTAAAGAGCCTTTATTCATGCGGGTTTCGAGGCGGTGTGCTGACGCCATCGGCGCAATGCTCGCTTGCGACAAACGCGACAAAACGGCGGCGCGTGTGGGAAAGCCTCCGGCGACAAAATTGCCGCACGGGAGGACGGAAAATTTCAGGAGATGCCCTCTGTGCCGCGCTTTCAGCGGCGTTCGCCACGCGCAGCAGTGCTCCGCGCAGGGCTCCGCGCAATGCTCCGGTATGACCCTTGCTCTAGCACTGCAAGCACACATCCCTGTCACGCATGCCAGCGCCATGAACCAGACATCCGAAACTCCGGCCCTAGCCCCGACCGTTACCTCCGCAAGCCAGGTACGCAATCCGCACTTTGTGCGCATAGGCGGCATCGAGCCGATCGAGCGCCTCGTCGATCGCTTCTACTTCCATATTTACAATTTGCCGGAGGCATCCGGCATACGTGCCATGCATCCGCCGAACCTCACGTCTGTCAAAGGCGTGCTGGTCAACTTCCTGACCGAGTGGATGGGCGGGCCACAGGCCTACTCCATCGAACGCGGCCATCCACGCTTGCGCCGCAAGCACATGAGCTTCTCCATCGGAGCGGCAGAGCGCGATGCCTGGATGCAATGCATGCGTCTGGCACTGGCCGAAGTCGTACCCGACACCTCACTGCAGATCCAGCTGGCAGAGGCGTTTCTCAAAACCGCAGATTTCATCCGCAACGATCAGGGCCACAATCATGACCACCATAGATAAAACCGCATTTGGATCGCTCGACACCGAAGGCCGCCTGTTCAATGGCGTCTTCAAGGGCCCCACCGCCGTCACGGGTCGCTTCGGCTTTCGTGGCGACATCGCCATCGAATTCCAGCAACAGTTCGCCGACGAGAAGCGCCCGCCGGAAAAGAGCTTCGAGCAGGTCATCGCCGCAGCCAACGAAGGCGAGGCGCATTTCATCTTCATGACAGGCTTCCTGCTGTCCTTCGGCTATCTCAAGCTGCTCGCCGAAGTGCTCGGCGACAAGCTCTCGCCTGCAGGCAAGTACATCATCTTCTGCGACAACATCGACCTGTCGAAGAAGTACGTCATCGACTACGCAGGCGCCAAGTTCTACATCCTGCCGATCGACGAGGCCACGGTTTACAACGAGACACTCGAACTGCTTTACCTCGAGAAGAACGATCTCAAGAAGCTCGACACAGGCGGCAAGGTCGATGCCGTGGTTAACACCGGCGTGAAGTTCATGGGTGACCGCAAGTTCATTCCGAGTACTTTCGACGAGTTGCTGGCCACGATGGGCCCCGTGCGCAATCCCTACGAGAATCGCCCTGTTTGATGGCGTACCGTTGGGCTTCAATGCGTTCAGCCCAACCTACAACGTCGCGTGTAGGTTGGTGCTGAGCAAGGCGAAGCCCAACAGTTGCAGCCCCATGACGGCCCGCGTCGACACGCAACTTCTTGAGCACCAGCCAAGCCGCTGGTACTCGACCAATCTGGTCGGGCTACCTGCGGATCTGATCGCCTCGGTGGCGTTCAATGCCTGGCCGCAGCCGCTGTCCATCGCCGGCACGCGCGAGGCCAATGCAGGACTGTTCCGCCTGCTTGCCGATGCGCTGGATCAGGCCGACGCAGCCGATCGCTTCGCGCATTACATGGACACTGTTTTCGGGCTGGAAAAGCCGGACCCGGCGGCACCACGACCGAAGGCGCGGCGCTTTCGTGCCAGCTACCTCAAGCTGCTGCAGGGCTGGGGCTTCGATGCCAACAACCCGCAAGGCGCGGTGCTCAAGGGTTGGGTGGAGAGCCGCTTCGGCATTACGCCGTCATTTCACAAGGCCGCGCTTGAACGCTACCCCTCCTCCGCCTGGACGGGTTATCTCGAAGAGAAGTTCAACAGTCGCTTCCACAACAACTGCATCAACATGCAACTCGATGTGCTCTACGAATTCTGCCAATGGAGCCTGGTGCGTTTCGCCCACCCAGCGAAGCAGACGCTATGGCGCGGCACCAATCACACGGAAGAGCAGATCATCGACGGCTCACTGCGGCAACGCAGTTGCACCGTTCGGCTGAACAACCTCGTGTCGTTCAGCCTCGACGCCGAGCGCGCCGGCGAATTCGGCGACTGGGTACTGCAAACGGAAGTGCCGGCGTGCAAGCTGCTGTTCTTCCCCGGCCTGCTCAATGACCGGGTGCTCAATGCTGAGGGCGAGGTGCTCGTCATCGGCGGGCATTACCGTGTGGAAGCGCGTTATGGCTGATGCGCTGTTCTCACCCCCGCTCGAAGCCATCAGGACGGCTCTGGGCGGCACAGCGGATAGCGCCGCGGGCAGACCGGCGCTCACCCTGCTCGACCGCGCACTCGGTGCCTATCTCGGGCTGGCAGTCGGTGATGCGCTCGGCGCCACCGTCGAGTTCATGACGCCACGCGAGATCAGGACCCTCTACGGTACGCATCAACACATCATCGGTGGCGGCTGGCTCAAGCTCAAACCTGGCCAGGTCACTGACGACACGACCATGGCACTCGCGCTCGGCGACGCCATGGTCAAGGCCAGGGGCTGGGATCTGCGCGAGATCGGCGAGCACTACGTCGCGTGGCTACGCGGCATGCCGGTCGACTGCGGCAATACCTGTCGCCGTGGCATTCGCCGTTACATGCTGGACGGCACGCTGGAAGCCGCATTCAACGAGGGCGACGCAGGCAATGGTGCCGTCATGCGCAACCTGCCCGCCGTGCTCGGCTTCGTTCACGACGATGCCTTGCTGGTCCGGCACAGCCTGGAACAAGGGCGCCTGACGCACAACCACCCGCTGTCCGATATCGCCAACGCCAGCCTTGCCCGCATGACCGCATCGCTGCTGCGTGGCGAGCCCCTGAGTCGTGCCCGCAGCCTTGCCGACGAGCTCTTTGCACAAGAGCCGAAGTTCGCCATCGACAACTACAGGGGCCGCGCCACCGGCTACATCGTCGACACCATGCAGACAGTGCTATACCACTTCTTCACGCATGAAGATTTCGAGAGCATGCTGATCGCCGTGGTCAATCGCGGTGACGATGCCGACACCACTGGTGCACTGGCCGGCATGCTCGCCGGTGCACGCTTCGGTCTGCGCGCCCTGCCGCGCCACTGGCTGCGCAAGGTCGACCCGCACATCCGCCATCGCATCGAAGTACAAACGCGACAATTGCTCGCGCTGCAGCCGAAAGGGTGAGCCCGCATGGTCGACGCGAATCTGCAAACCATCCTCGCCTATCACCAGCGCAGCAAACACCAGCTGGCACGCTATGCGGCTGGGCCTGAGACGCTGGACTGGGACATGCAGCCCAACCCGTTCCGGCGCTTTGCAGGCAGTCGCAACGAAGGCCTGCCACTCGTTGCCGACACGCTGCGCACGCCTTGGGCCGAGCTGTTTGTGGCCGGACACTGCACGCCGCGCAGCTTCAACCGCAGCCATCTTGGCGCGCTGCTGGAGCTCTCCTTCGGCCTGTCAGCGTGGAAGCAGTACGGGCCGGATCGCTGGGCACTGCGCTGCAATCCATCAAGCGGCAATCTGCACCCGACCGAGGCCTATGTGCTCGCGCACGGCGTCATGGCCCTCGACGACGGCCTCTACCACTACGCACCGCGCGAGCACGTGCTGGAACTGCGTGCCACGCTGAATCGGGGCCACGGCAATGCGCTGCCGCAAGAACGCCCACACCTGTGGGTCGCGCTGAGCTCCGTGCATTGGCGCGAAGCCTGGAAGTACGGCGAGCGCGCCTTCCGCTATTGCCAGCTTGATGTCGGCCACGCCATCGGCGCATTGCGCTACGCCGCAGCCCTGCTCGGCTGGCATGCCCGCGTCATTGACACCAGCACACCCGCGCTGGCCAGACTGATCGGCACTGACCGCGTGCTCGACTTTGCCAACATCGAACAGGAAGAGGCCGAGCTACTGATCGAAATCTTCCCGCAAGGCGCCGGCCTGATGGCGCCACTCGACTGGACGGCGCAAGGCGTGTGGAGTGGCAGGGCCAATTGTCTCGATCCGTCACGCCACATGTATCACTGGCCGATCATCGACCAGGTTGCCGCAGCGTCGCGCCGCCTGCGGCCCGCGAGCGACAGGCCGCGTGACGCCGCACCGCGCATGGCTGGCGAGCGCGCACACACCGCGCTCGCCGCCACGCAACCAGCCAGCACGCTGATCCGCCAGCGCCGCAGTGCCCAGCATTTCGAGCGACGCGCCAGCATGCCTGCAGCGCACTTCTTCGCCATTGCGCGCAGCCTGCTGAGCGACACCTTGCCGTGGGATGTGTGGCTGCATGATGAGCGCATTCACCCGGTGTTCTTCGTGCACCGCGTGGACGGTCTGGCCAGTGGCGCCTGGGTGCTGCCGCGCAGCCGTCGCGGCGAACACCTGCTGCGCTCGGCACTGGCACCCGACATGTTGTGGCAAGCACTCAATCCAGCGGTGACAGATCTTCCCCTGTTCATGCTCGCCGACAACCCCGGCCTCGCAGGCAGCTTGCGTACGCTGTGCTGTCATCAAGCCATCGGTGCCGACGCCTGCTTCGCCGTGGCCATGCTCGCCGACTTCTCGGCCACGCTGCACGAAGACCCCGCCGACTATCGTCGCCTGTATCAGGAAGCGGGCCTGCTCGGCCAGGTGCTGTACATGGAAGCCGAGGCCCACGGCCTGCGCGGCACCGGCATCGGCTGCTACTTCGACGACGGCCTGCACGACCTGCTGGGCATACACGACACACGCCTGCAATCGCTGTACCACTTCACCGTCGGCGTACCCCTTGTCGACAATCGCATCACGACCGAGGCGCCCTACCCCGGGCGCGTCGCAGAGGAGTCATCGCCATGACAGAAAGAACTTTTGAACGCTATTTCCTCAGTTACAGCGGCGTGAAGCTGCCGCTGAACTTGCGCGAAGAACTCCAGCCCGACGCGCTGCGCAATCGCAACACCTGGTTTCGCGCCTGCTACGACGCAGCAGGCCGCATGCTCAGCTGCGAGAAGATTGTCTATGGCGAAGTCGAGATGCGTCACGACTACCGTTACGACGCGGACGGCAAGCTGCTACAGGCAACGATCCAGGGAGCGGATGAAGACGAAGCCGCGCAGATCCTGAACTTCGCATGAGGGCGCCAGCAGGCGCACTACGAAAGCACGCGCAGCCGGCAAGTGATACAGCGCGCTTGGGAAAGACGGATATCACTGAGCACCAAGCTACCCGACACCGCATCAGCCAGGAGCCTCACCATGAATCTCGTCTCCCCAAGTGAGCCCTTGATGCACTACGACTACAAGCAGTTCGCACACGCCAAGGATTTCGTCTTCCGCATGTGGTGCGCGCTTGCCAGCGAGCGTCACCAGCAAGCGCCCGAAGACCTCTCCGGCGCCTGCAAATACGGCTCGCTATTCATGCGGCAGGTCTTCGGCGGCAGCATCGAAGGCCACTACGCGCATCAGTTCAACCGCATCGATCTGCGCATCGTAGACCTCAGCCATGACGCGCTTGATGTCAGACGCATGAAAACGCCCTATCAGCACGAAGCCGGATACTTCGATATTCCGGAATACCGGATCGCGCTACAAGCCTGCGCGCCGCGTGTCGACAGCTGGGTGCAGGACTTCATGCGGGAAGCTGGCTGAACGTTCGGGGCCTGTGCCGTACGTGACTAGCGTCACCACAGGCGATACATCGCATGCAGACTTCGCTGCCCGCCAGACCTCTCCGATCGGGCGCTATGAAGACCCTTGACTCCCATGCAGCGCTCTGCGAAGGGTCCAGCCCATTCGTCTGCCAGAGAGTCTGTCTAACACCCCCTCTTCAGGGGGGAAGTGACCAGCCCCGATCCGCTAGTCTTGATAGCGACTCATGATCTTTTGTTTACCTTCAGGCCCATGCCGCTTTCCCCTGAAAAACCGGACGTAGCGTCAGATGTGGCCACCAAACGCATTGGCCCGGGCGGCAGCCACCGGCCGTGACATGTCATTCATCCATTAGTCCCGCTCTGCTGGGGGCGTACGCTCACAAAACCCTCAGGCCACAGCGGCCAGTGACATCCAGGACGTGCCGTGCTTGCGCAACGGGACGGCATGCGTCTCAAGAACCAAGGAGAAAAAAATGAGTGGCGACATTCTGCAGACTGCGGTTCGTGAGTTCCTGATCGACGCCGTCCGCGACAACCTCCGCGTCTTCGGGCTGCACATCGACGGTGTCGAAGTCACGCAGGCGATTCAGTATCGCAGTGCCGACCAGCATCTGACGGACCCCGCGGATCGCGGGCCGGACAATTCGATCCGGCTGGTGGCGGACAAGGCCGCGCGCGTGCGTGTGTATGTTCGCAATCTCCCGGCGCCCGTGTTCGGCGTCGTCGGTTCAGTCATGATGCAGCGGCGCCGCTACGGCGAATGGGTGGACACTGGCATGCTCACACAACTCGGGCCGGCCAGCGTCACAGCGGAACCAGCACCGAACTACGCTGCCGAGCGCGGGTCGATGGCGAGTTCGCTCAACTTCATCATTCCCGCCGCCGCCATGCGCGGTCATTTGCGTCTCAAAGTAGCGGTGAGCGTCCCAGGGACGAGCCAGACCGCCAACGACGTCGTGGACGTTGATGCATCGCTATTGCAGACACTCAAAATTCGCGGCATTCCGATGCGATACCTCGGCCCGGATGCCAATGGCAATCAGCTGGACTTGGCGGCACCGACACTCGCAGATTTTCAGGCCACTGCGGCGACCACGCTACGCATGTATCCGGTCTCGCAGACGCCGGACATCAGTCTCGCTGGCACGTTTACATGGAATACTCCGCTGCTCGGCGCCATTGTCAATGGTCAGTGCCCGACGAGCTGGAATAACCTCCTCTTCTGGCTCGCCATCGCACGCGTCGTCGACGGCAACCGGAGCGATTCACTGTACTACGGACTGTTCCCGATCGGCCTTCCGACCGGTGGTGCTTCTGGATGTGGCGGAGGCGATGCAAATGTCGGCTCCGGAACGAATCGCGATGGCATGGCGATGGCTCACGAGTTGGGCCATATGCTCGGATTAGCGCATGGACCGTGCGGGCTGGGTACCGGCGATTCGGGGGACCCAAATTATCCCGCGTACGAACCATACGATACCGTTGCGAACCGAACCGCGTCGCTCGGCGAATATGGTTGTGACGTCACCAACGGCACTATCTACCCGCCCAACAGCGCGGCGGACTTCATGTCGTATTGTGGTCCAGGGTGGATTTCTCTGTATCACATGCAACGGTTGATCAATCATCAACGGCTCAACCCGACAAGAGTGTCAGGCGGACGAGAGAGTCTGCCGCCATACCTCGATGAGCAGTACCACGGCCCGTCGATTTTCGACCGGCCGGATCCGCCGCCACCGTGGGTGGGCCGCCAGGTGCGTGTGTTTCGCGAGCCTGATCCGGTTCGGCTCATCGTCGTCACCGGCATGCTGCATACGGACCGTATCGAGATTCTTAGCGTGATGCGGCTCGAGACCGGCCCGACGGCAAATGGTGAGCGGATTGCCGGCGCCGTGGTCGAACTGATCGACGCAAACTTCGGTGTGCTGCAACGCGTGCCATTGCGTCGTATGGTTACCCAGGCGTCGTGCGGATGTTGTGGCGGGGGCTGTGGCGGTGCCGACGAACCGCCAACGGGGCTCGTGCAAGCACTGCTCCCCGATGCTGACGACGGGGTAACACTTCGCGTCATGGTCAACGACAAGGAGATCTGGGCACGCCCGGCAACGTCGCAGCCTCCTACCGTCCTGGATGTCACGGCAATCGTCGAGAACGACGCGCTATACGTGCGTTGGCAGACGTCAGTATCCGACGCTTATCTCATTGAGCGTATCGTGCGCTGGTCTAACGACGAGGGGATGCGTTGGCAGGCGCTGGCGGTTCAGCTGGAAGACGATGTCGCTGTCGTGTCGACACGTGTCTTGTCGAGCGGTCGCATCCTCGTGCAGGTGATCGTGTCGGATGGCTTTCACAGCACCACATCGGATGCTGTCGCAGTGGACATCCCGTACCGCCCGCCGACTGTGGCCATCTTGTGGCCAGTCGATGGCGCCACCGTCCGTACCGACGAACCGGTGCGTTTATGGGGCGTTGCCACTGCATGCGATAAGCGAGTGCTATGTGCGGAGGACATGCACTGGCAGCTGGACGGCGAAACCGTCGGCACCGGGCCAGAGGTGTGGGCTTCGCTCGCCGATTACGACGGCGAGCACAAGGCCACGCTGAAGGTGCGCGATGGTGGCCAGTGGGCCACAGTGTCGGTGGTATTCGTCAGCAGCTGCAGCGGGCGTCACGCGTATCGGATGCAACGCGGCGACTGAGAAGCTCCTGTTTTGTCTGGCGACCCCGGAGAGACTGGCAGTGACGGCACGGCCCCGTCAGTGCGGCCTGGGCCCGCCTTTCATTACGACACTCAGACAGCCGAGAAGCTGAACAGCTCCGGCTGGTTCTGGCGATAGACGCGCAGCCACATCAAGGTCGCGGGCACCAGGGACAGCACGGCAAACCACAGTGCTTCGTCCTGCTCCGCACCGGGCACGAGAAGCAGGCGCGCCGTCGTGCGCCAGCCGTCCCAGCCCACTTCGGGCATGGCCGTGTGCACCTCGGCGGGCAAACCACCGAGGCCGCCAGCCATGATGGACAACTGATGGCAGACCTCGCTGCGTGTGAGGCGCGAGCGCAGGAACTCGTCCCGCTCGAGACCTTCAGTCAGGATCAGGACGGAACTGCCCGCCTCTTCGATGATGCGCAGCAATGCGGCGCTGAACATTGTTGTTTCTCCAGGAGCACGGCGATTCCGGAACATGCAACTTGCATTCTGACGCTAGCGTACTGCCAGCGCTGCGAGGCAGCGCCGCGCAGCCTTGCTCGAGCCCCAAATCCGGCGGAACCTCCTGCGAAGCTCGGCCCTACCCATACAGCATCACCCGTTGGTCACGCGCCGATGCGATTGACGAAGTTCAACGGTCCTTCGTACTTCGCGACCGCGCCGCACTTGCTGCACTTCCAGTTCACGCTGAACAGTTGTTCGCTGCAGTTGCCCTCGTAAGTCTGGCGGCAGCCGGTGGCACCGCATTCGCAGCGGTACAGCTGCCCGTTGCACTTGCCAGCCAGGCCCTTGCGGTAGCCGGTACACAGGCTGCGGTCAGCCTTGATTGCGTCGTAACTCATGATGTTCTCTCGTCAGTAATCCGGTTTTTGCATTGCTCTCGCAGGACTGACAAAGGAATCGTAGCGAGCGGGTCGAGGCTGGCGCGAGAAGCGCAGGCGTACGAACGTACGTTGAGCATCACAGCGCCAGCATCGGCCCGCGCAGTAGATTCATTTGCCAGTCAGATGAAAGAGAGGATTTCGACGGTTACATCCTCTTCACCGATGGCGGCCTGACAGGCCAGGCGTGACTTGGAACTCACGCCGACGAGGGCGTCGAGCTTGTCGTGCTCGGGGCGCAGGGTCTTGCTGAGGCTCTTGCGACCTTCGTTGACGAAGATGTGACTGGCTTCGCAGCCGCCGTTGCCGCCGCAGGTGCACTTGAGGGATTCGCCGGTGGCGATGATGGCGGCGAGCACGTTGGTGCCGGGGGCAACGTCCGCGACTTTACCGGAGGGCTGAATGACGAGTTTTGGCATGGTGAGTTCTCCTTTGAAGGATCAGGCGGGTTGAGACAGGGTGATGATTTCGGCGACAAAATCGGCGAGCGAAACATCGATACGCGTGATGTTCTGCTCGGCGATGAACTTGGCTTCCATGCGCGTGGGCTCGTCGGGCAGCACCGCCCAGTGCGTGCCGCTGGAGCGCTTCATGATCTGGCGCGCAAAAGTCCGCGTGAGCTGATCGTTGAAACGGCAGCCGAGGAACAGGAAGTTCTTGCCCGTGCGCAGCGCCTGGATTTCGGCGGGAATCGGTGTCTGGATGTCGATCTCGGTGAGCACTTCGACGTAGTCGCTGTCGGAGACGAGGTAGTTGGCCGCCGGGCTGCTGCAACCGATGGGCTTGTAGAGAATCGTCTGCCAGTCCGGCGAACGATCAGGCGCGGCATTGCCGTTGTTGTCGTACCAGCCGGTCCAGGTGCCGAAGTGTTCGGACTGCGACAGCCCCTGCACTTCGCCCCATTTGATGCCTTCGGCCTGCAACGCGGCGGCCATGGCTTCGTCATACCAGGTGTCGACGATCAGCGGCAGGCCGAGCGACGCGAGCCAGGCGTGCACCGCCCCCGGTCTGGGTGGCGCGGCGAAGGCGGCATTCATCTGGTCGACGAGCGTCTTGCGATGCTTGAAGTTCTCGATGAACTGCGCGGCCTGGGTGAGGCGATTGCGGATCTTGTGCGGCACCGTGACCTTGGCGGTCATGAGGGCCACCAGCGCCTCGGGCGAACCCGGCACGGCATAGTCCGGCGCGAGTGCCAGCATGTGCTGTCCAAGGTAGGGAATGAGCGTACCGGCGCTGAGGCTGGCTTCGAGTCGGGCTGGCAGGGTCATGTCGTTTCCTCGATGTTTCTCTAAGAGCGGCTAACAGAATGAAATGGAGCGAAGCGAAATGGTGCTGGCTAGGCGCGACCGCGCAGACAGTACAAGCAGTACGGCAAGCGCTTGCAACAACGCCAGCATCATTTTGTTAGGCGCTCTAGTAGATCGGCACGCCTGCGCCTACATTGGTCGCTGCGTCCTTGAGCGTGCCGACGACGAAACGCACTTCGTCTTCGCCGATGAAACCGTGAAAGGGCAAGGCCAGCGCACGATCGGCGATGCGTTCGGTATTCGACAGACCACCGCAGCTCTTGCGATAGCCGTATTGCTGGTAATGGAACTGCTGGTGCAGTGGCCGCGAGTAGGCAGCGACCTCGATGGCTTCGTCATCCAGATCCTGGATCAGCTGCTCACGTGCGCTGGCCGTGAAGCGCTTGCCCAGATGCACGACGTAAAGCATCCAGTGCACTTCGGTGACACCCTCGGCGATGTAGGGCGGCTTGATGCCCTCGAAGGTCTGCATGACTTCGTGGTACCAGACCTCGACCTGTTTGCGCCGTGCGAGGATCTCGTAGATGCGCTCGATCTGTGCCATGCCGACCGCAGCCGCGAGGTCGCTCATGCTGGCCTGCATCGGCACGCGGCTGCCGACCGAGACCGACATGCGATCACTCAGCGAATGCGCACGCAGGTAACGCAGCTCGGAGGCCAGATTCGCGTCGTCGGTCAGCACCATGCCGCCCTCGCCGCATGAAATGGCCAGCGGTTGCGACAGGTCGAAGATAGCCATGTCACCGAAGCTGCCGACCAGATCGTCGTGGTAGCGCGAGCCGATGGCCTCGGTCGAATCCTCGATCAAGTGCAGGCCGTGACGCGTGGCGATGTCACGCAATTCATGCCACGCCGCCGGGTGACCATTGCAGTTGCCGGCGAGGATGGCGCGCGTCTTCGGCGTGATGCGCTCCTCGACGGATTCTGGTGCGAGCGAGCCCGACCAGTAATCAATATCGGCGAACACCGGCGTGGCGCCGACGTGCACGACGGCGTGGGCAATGTGATGCCAGCTGTAGGCGCTGGCGATGACTTCATCACCCTGCCCGATGCCGAGCGCACGCAGTGCCATCCAGCTACCGGTCATGCCGCTGGATACGGCAACGGCATACTTGCGTTCGTGAAAATCGGCGAACACCGACTCGAAGGCCTCGACCATCGGCCCGCTGGACAGGCGGCCGGACTGCATGACTTGCGCCACGAGCTGCGCCTCGCGCTCGTCCACGTCGGCCTCGGAGAGTCCAATCCAGTCGCTGTCCATGTTTGTGCTCCTGTCTGTCTTGTCGCTACACATTGTTCTGCGTGAGAACGATGCCCAGCGCGCGCTCAGGTTTCGCCGTCACCGACCAGCAGTGACCGTCGCTCTCCATCAGGTACAGATCACGATCACCGATGCGTAGCACCGGCGTCTCGCCACGCATGTCGAATGCATCCACCTCGGAGAGCCGGATGCCCGGCAGGAGTTGCCGCACTTCCGTGATCGCCTGCTTGATCGTTGCGGCAGCCAACGTGATGCGCGCAACGTGGGTGAGCTGTTCGGCATTGATGGCCATGTCAGTCAGCGCCCCCTACCCGCCTGGCTTCCACCGTGATCGGCAAGCGCGTGCCCGCGGGCATTTCGGGCAGGGACATGTCCCAGCCATTGCCCAGCTTGACCAGACCACCCCACATGTCCGGGCGCTCCATGGAGACGATGGGCTCTTCGAGGTCCTTCTTCGGCACGTAAAGCGAAAGCTCGCCTTTCGAGTTCTTGCGGATCATGACTTTCATTTGAGCGGGTCCCGGTTGGTGTGCTTCGCAAAGTCAGCTGGTGTGATTCGGGCCGATGTCGGCATAGCGACTCGCTGCAGGCGCATCGCCTTGTGCGAGAGCCTGCAGCACGCCGACCACTTCGATGATGTCTGCTGCGCGCGTATCGATGCCCAGCGACAGGCGCACGGCCCCCAGCGCGACCTTGTCGGGCACGCCCATGGCGAGCAGTACATGCGAGGGGTCGGAGCCGCCGGAGGAACAGGCCGCACCCGAGGCCGCGAAGATGCCCTCGCGTTCGAGCCGGTCGAGCACCTTGTCGGAGGACAGGCCGGCAATCGTCAGGCACACCGTATTCGGCAGGCGCTCGGCGTCCTGGCCGTAGATCGTGATGCCCGGCACCTGATCGATGAGGCTTCCCTCCAGCATATCGCGCAGTGCTGTTTCGCGACGCGCCTCTGCTTCCATGATCTGGCACGCATGGCGCGCCGCCGCAGCGAAGCCGACGATGCCGGACAGATTTTCAGTGCCGCCACGGCGCGCGCGCTCCTGCTGGCCACTGAGCAAGCTTGGCCACACCAGGCCCTTGCGGATGAGCAGCGCGCCGACGCCCTTCGGGCCATGCAGCTTGTGCGCCGACAGCGACATGAGATCCACGCCCCACCCGGCAAAACTGACGGGCAGCTTGCCCGCCATCTGTGTTGCATCGACGTGCACTGGAATGCCGTGTTCGCGCCCCAGCGCCGCGACTTCGGCAACCGGTTGCAGCACACCCGTCTCGTTGTTGGCCGCCATCACCGAAATGAGGGCTGCGTCTTCACGCAGCGCTTCGCGCAGGGCATCGATTTGCACCCGGCCCGCTGAATCGACAGGCAACAGCACGACCTCGACGCCCTGCTGACGCAGACGCAGCGCGCTCTTCATGTAGCCGGCATGTTCGATGGACGAGAGGATGATGCGTCGTGGCATCTCCGGGCGCTGCAAGGCGCCATGCAGCACATGATGATTGGATTCGGTGGCGCCGCTGGTGAACACGATCTCGACCGGCTGCGCGCCGACCAGTGCGGCGACGTCGTGGCGCACGGCAGCCAGTTCGCGCCTGGCTTCCTGTCCGAGCGGATGCTTCGACGAAGGGTTGCCCCAGCAGTCCTGCATCGCGGCATTCATCGCGGCGATGACTTTCGGCAGTGGCCGCGTGGTGGCGTTGTTGTCGAGATAGATCATGGACATTGCCTCTTCATGGCCAGAACAAGCGATCGCTGTCGACGCAGATCACCTGCAGCAGCGCATCAAGCGAATCGAACGCGTCGTAGAACACCCACTCGCGCTTTTTGTGATCGTGGGAGAAGAGCTGCCAAACCTCATCGAGTCGCGTAATGGAAGCGATCTGGATGACGCCGCCCGCCGGATCGACATTGCGCGAACAGCACGGGCTCCTGATCAGAAAGCCTGCCGGCGTCGCCTCCACCTGTGGCTCGACGTAGCGATAGCGTTGCCGCTGCGCCAGGGTGCGCACCACGCGACGACGCATGAACTCGGTCTGATCGACCAGCACGGCAAGCGTGGCATTCACGGGAAGGTGGGTGCGCATGGCGTTCATGGCAGCGAGGCGCCTCACAGCGGCGCACGCTCCAGGGCTGCGATTGCCAGCGGTGCAATTTCCTCTTCCATCACGCCGACCACACGCGCCTTATCAGCCTTGGCGGTCGCAAACTCGACCATGTAGACCGGCAGATTGGCTTCTTCGTGATAGCCAATCTGCACGATCTCGCCGGGCGTACCGAGCGTCACCAGCAGCGCGTCTTTGGACACGTCGGGGTAGCTGCCATCATTGACCAGATCGATCAGGGCCGTAACGCGCTGGCCCCATTGATACTTCGCCTCGCGTGGCTCAAACATGATTCGCGCCTCCATCCTGAACCTGCTCCATGCGCCATGACCCGGGCCTGTCACCGATCTTCCCGTTGGCCTCCCCGCAGGCCTTCTCGCCAAGCTTGATCGTCGCCAGCTGTTGCAGCTTGTCGGCACCCAGCGCCTCGATGACGTGATCCGGCAGGTTGTCGAGCGACACCAGCTCGCGGCCGCGCATGCCAACGCGGTTTCCCGTGTCGAGAAACTCGATGGCATAGATGTAGTACTGCTGCAGGAAGGAACCGATCGAGGTGACGAAGCCGATGTCGCCCTTCCGCGCCAGCACTTCGCCAATGTCCTTGCCGCAATAGGTGCCATCGTTGCGGATGGTGTAGCGCGTCACGACGCGTTCGCCGTACTTGAAAATGGGGGGGGCGGTGAGTTCGACGGTGTCGCTGTCACGGCTGATATCACTCATGCCCTGCTCCCTGCGCGCTGCTCATTTGTCCAAACCCCTGTTCAAGACGTTCGCGTGCTTCGCGGCGAACCTCTTCTTCGGCATCGTTGCTGGCCATCTGCGTGGCCAGGGCATGGTCGGCACGCTGCGCTACTTCCCAGCGCACTTCCCAGGCCGGGTCACCCGCCATGCGCGTCAGCAACGCTGGCGGCAGGCGTTGTGCCACGTGGCGGCGCACGGCAATCTCGCGGTCCTCGCACAGGCTCAGGAGCTGGGGCATGGGCAGACGCCGGGCCACTTCGAGGCGCACTTCCCACTCGCGGTCGTTCATCAGGCGCGGCAACATGGCTTCGGGCACACGGCGCGCAACGAGCTTGCGCACGTAGTAGTCCTCGTCGTCCTTCATCGCCAGCAGCTCGCGGCCTTCGAGGCGCATCGCCACACGAATGCGCACCTCGCGATGCGGGTCGCTGCGCAAGCGCACGGCCTGCCCAAGCGGCAAGCGCACCGCGACCGACAGGCGCACCGTTTCGTCTTCGTCATCAATGAGCTGCTGCAGGCGAAAGACATCGGCGGCGCGGCAAGCAATGGCACGCACTTCGAAATACGGATGCGTCAGGTAATCGTTGCTCAGATGCGCATTCCACTTGAAGAAGCGATCCACGCGTTTGGCATAGCGGTCCTGCACGCAGGCATGGCCCGGCTCACAGCGCACCGCGGCCGAGCGTGTCGGGCAAGTGCCGCAATCGAGCTCGCAGCCCTGCCAGTCGACGAGTGGAATGTCCTGCCCGGCTCGGGGGCTCGCGACCATCATGTCGACGCCTCCGCGAGCGCCGACGCGGCACTCATTTGTGTGATGTCGGGGCAGTCCTCATAACCGAAATCATCGCGCCCCATGCGCGCCAGCACCGCATCGAGCACGCGGTAGCCAACCTCGTCTTGCGGATCGAGCGCGTCGAGCTTGGCGATGGCCTCGCGGCCAGCATCGAGCTCGCCGAGGCGCAGGCTCAGATAGGCATAGCCCTTGAGCGTAAAGAGAAAGAAGCGCGGCAGCGGCTCGAGCAGCGTGAAGCACGCGTCGGCCTCTACGTCCTGCCAGCGCGACGGTAGCCCCAGTGCGGCGAGCGCCATGTCGAGCGCCCGCAGGGCGACGTCGCGCGCTTCGGGCAGGCGATTGCCGTAGAAGTGAAAGCGGTACAGCGCGATCAGCGTTGCCGGGTGGCGCGGCGCGATGACATGCGCCTGCTCCAGCAAGGCCAGTGCTTCGGCAACCTGCTGACGGATCAGACCCGCCCGCGCGATCAGCGCCTCGGCAGCAAGCGGCAGGCCACCACCGAGCACCGCCACATCGAAGTCGAACGCTTCATTGGCGACTTCGTAGCTGAAGCTGCTGGCTGACATGACATGCCTCTCTGCGGGATCGCGTCTGATCAGTGACGACGGATCGCGTCGATCGAGATCGTCGACACACCCGGCGCCACGGATTGCGACTGGCCGTGGCCATGATCGTGGTCATGCCCATGGTGTTCGCTCGGCCCGCTGCTGCTGCAGGCACACGGCGCCTGGTTCGGGTTGATGAAAGTCAGCCCGCTCTTGGTCGGCGTGTCGGCAAAGTCGATGGTCACGCCCTCGAGCAGCAGACGCGAGCCCGCCGTCAGGAAGAGCTTCAGGCCGCCCACTTCAACCACGGAGTCGCCTTGCAGGGGCGCGGCTTCAACGGAGAATTCCGAGTTGAAGCCGGAGCAGCCACCGGCGCTCACGTCGAGGCGGAAACCGGCGCCTTCAGGCTGGCCGGAAAACTTCACCATGCGCGAAATGAATTTCGTGGCGGCGGGGGTCATCGTTACCTTGGTCATGGTTGCCTCAGGCGTGAACAATGCAGTTGTCGACCGGGCAGACAGCAACGCATTGCGGCGTGTCGTAATGACCTTCGCATTCGGTGCACTTGTCCGGGTTGATGATGAAAGTGCCGCCCTTTTCGCGAATCGCGTCGTTGGGGCATTCGGGGTCACAGGCCGAGCAGCCGGTGCAGGTGGAAGCAATGATCTTGAGTGCCATGAAGGTCTCCTTGAAAAGTCACAGCCGATGTCAAAGACCGAAATCTGAGACATCTGCTGCTTGATGAATCAGGCTGCCGCCGTGTAAGCACCCTGACGGATCTGTGCATCGCCGCGCGCCTGATGCACCAGCTCACCCCTGGCGATCCGCCCGCGGTAGTCGGCGAACCACGACAGCGCGGCCTTCTCGATAAACTCATCGACGTAGCCATCGACCGGCTCGATGCCCGCTTCTTTCAGCTCGTCGCGTGGGCAGGCGCCGATCTTGGCCACCAGCACGGCATGACAGTCATTGATGGCGCGCACCACCGAGGGCAGTTGTTCGTCGTCGCCAAAGCCGCCCTGGCAATACAGGTCGACACGACGGTGGCCGACGAACAGCGCCTCGCTGGCCGACACCTCGAAGATCTGGAATTCGGTGACGTGACCGAAGTGCTCATTGACGCGGCCACCGCCCTTGGTGGCGACCGCAACCAGTACCTTGATGCGCTCGTCGACTTCGATTGCGGACTGTGCGGCGAGCGCTTCAACCTTGGCCGTGTGCTGCGCCTGACGTTCGTTCTCGACGCGCTCCTGATAAGTGCGACGCTTGTCGAGGTCGTAGACCACTTCCATTTCCTCGATCTTGTCGAGCGTGAATTCCTCGCTGCGATCCTCGCCCAGCAGGCCCACGGCATCTGCGCGGCATTGCCGGCAGTGGCGCATCAGGTTGGCACCGCCCATGCAGGCGTCCTGCACGGCTTTCAGTTCCTGCGCGGTCGGGCCACGCTGACCGTTGAGGCCGAAGTAAGTGCCATGTTCGGGTTCGGAAATCAGCGGCATGATGTTGTGCAGGAAGGCCCCGCGCGATTTCACTGCGCGGTTCACCTCGATCATGTGCTCGTCATTGACGCCGGGAATCAGCACCGAGTTGATCTTGGTGAGCACGCCGCGTGCGGTGAGCATTTCGAGCCCCTTCATCTGCTGTTCGTGCAGGATGCGGGCGGCGTCGACGCCAATGACGCGCTTGTGATTCCAGAAGATCCACGGGTAGATCTTTGCGCCGATCTCCGGGTCCACCATGTTGATGGTGATGGTCACGTGGTCGATGTTGTACTTGCAGATCTCGTCGACCAGATCAGGCAGCGCCAGACCGTTGGTGGAGAGACACAGCTTGATGTCAGGTGCCTGCTCCTGCAGCATCTTGAAAGTCGCGAAGGTCTTGGCCGGGCTGGCCAGCGAGTCGCCGGGGCCAGCAATGCCGAGCACCGTCATCTGCGGAATTTCACTGGCGACCGCAACGACCTTCTTCACCGCCTGCTCCGGCGTGAGCTTCTGCGACACCACACCGGGGCGCGACTCGTTGGAACAGTCGTATTTGCGATTGCAATAGTTACATTGGATATTGCAGGCAGGCGCGACGGCAACGTGCATGCGCGCATAGTGGTGATGCGCTTCTTCGGAATAGCAGGGGTGATTCTTGACCTTCTCCCAGACGTCGGCAGGCATGTCGTCCGGGCCCGCCGAGGTGCCGCAACTGGCTTTTCCTTCGCCCCCATGCGTGCCACAGCCACCACCCGGTTCAGGTGTCTCGGCCGGAATTGCCAGAGCGTTGCGACTGGATTTCAGATCGGCAATGCTCACATAGCTTGCTGCACCTTGCATGACGTACTCCTTGTTCCGCTCTTCGCTCTGTGGGGCTGGCAAAGCTCATTTAGCCAGTTCCGTGCCATGCGATTTTTTCTTTTGTTTTCAGTTGTTTGAGCCTCATGCCGGCTGACGTGCGAAGAGGATGGAACCCTACGGTTGCGACAATCCCCACAAAGCGCGGAGCGCCCCACCCCCATGTGCGGATCAAAGAAAAAAGCCGGAGGAGGCGGCCGTCATCGCACGCGCCAAGAGAAGCGCCCCGCATCGCAGTCAGTGCATCGAGGACTCCGCACGAACCAGCAGGATGTTGCTGGCAAGCAGCGCGAACTCGCACCTGGCTGCGGCGTGGTTCTTGCTATGAACGTAGCAAACGGACAGTCGCCATGAATCACACCAGCACGACGCAGATGCCATCAGCATCGTCGCAATATCGTCATGCGACTTTCAGCTGGAAACGAAATGGAGCAAGAGGAAGCATCATGGATCTCGTTTACAAGACACGCGTGTTCAGTCAGGGCGGCCGTAATGGCCGCGTGCAGACGGAAGACGGTTTTCTCAGGATCGATCTCGCGCAGCCTGCCGAAATGGGCGGCAAGCCGGAAGTCAGGGCGGGAGCCAATCCCGAACAGCTCTTCGCGGCAGCCTACGCCGCGTGCTTCGAGAATTCGGTGCGCCACATCATCCGCGCCGATCGCCTGCCAGTGAAAGGCTGCATGGTCGAAGCCGAGATTTCGCTGTACAGGAATTTCGAAGAAGCCTATCGCTTCTCGCTGCACTTCATTACCGTCCTGCACGGCATAGATCAAGGCACCGCCGACTCGCTCGTTGAACGCGCGTTGAAGGTATGTCCTTACACGGACGCCACCAGGAACAACATAACGGTGAAGGCACAAGCCGTGCTCGAAGTGCCGGCCTGAAAGACGTGACCGGCGACACACAGCCCCCAGCCACGTATCACGCCTGGGTGTCGAAGCGGTCGCGTGGTTATTCGAGCATGCAACACTTTTCCAGCGAGCTTGCGACCGCGTGTATCTCGCAATCCCGCCCCAATTCGTCGAGCGCGGACTCGGCGTCTACAGGATTGCAAGAGGGTTACGGCCAGATGCCGCCGACACCCGCAAGCTCGAACCAGTTAGCCACCTCGATGAGGAGCGTCAGAAACGTCGGACCTCGATTGCGTATTTCTGCAGTGCGTAACCCATCTGCCGTGGCGAGATGTTGAGCAGGCGCGCGGCCTTGGCCTGCACCCAGCCACACTGCTCCATGGCCCACACGAGGCGTTCACGCTCGCTCTGCGGCTTGTCACCGCCAAACTGGCGTGCCGGGGGCGCAGCACCTGCACCGGTCGAAGCTTCAGGCAAATCGCTATGATCGCTGGCACTACTTGCTGGCCCGGCCTCGTCCCCATCACGAATCGCAAGCGCGGGAGACACAGCGTCTTCCTTTTTCATGAAGTGCAACACCTGCGTCAGGCAACGATTGGATGAACACGGAAAGTCGTCGCGATCGATCGCATCCTGGTGCGCCATGGTGGCGGTGCGCTCGATGCAGTTTTCCAGCTCACGCACGTTGCCCGGCCAGTAGCAGTGCAGCATCACGTCCTGGCCGCCCGGTGCCAGATGCATGTGGCGGTCGTTCTCCTTGTTGAAGCGCTCCAGAAAGTGCTTCGCCAAGGAAGGAATGTCCTCGCGCCGCTCACGCAGCGCCGGCAGAAATATGCTGACAACATTGATGCGGAAATACAGATCGGCGCGGAACGTCCCGGCCGCCACCATCTTCTCCAGATTGCGATTGGTGGCACACACGAGACGCACATCGACCTTGATCGGTTTGCTGCCACCAACGCGCTCGAACTCGCGCTCCTGCAGCACGCGCAGCAACTTGGTCTGGAAGGCGGGCGACACGTCCCCGATTTCATCGAGGAACAGCGTACCGCCATCAGCAAGCTCGAAGCGCCCCTTGCGCTCGCCAGTGGCGCCGGTGAACGAGCCCTTTTCATGGCCAAACAGTTCGGACTCAAGCAGCGACTCGGAAAGCGCCGCGCAGTTAAGTTTGATAAAGGGCTGACCCCTGCGAAGGGAAAGTTCGTGTATCGAGCGCGCAATCACTTCCTTGCCTGTACCGCTCTCGCCACGCAACAGCACTGTCGAACGAGATGGTGCAACCTGATGCACCTCCGCAAACACCTCCTGCATACCGCGGGAATTGCCCACTACGTTGTCCAGTTTGAAACGTCCGCGCGGCTCTTTGCGGGCGCGCTTGGCTTCACTAAGCAGTCGTTCGTGTTCGTGGCTTACGACACGTCGCAGAGCGACAGACTGCCCGACCAGATTTGCAACCATGGACAAGAGGCGCACATCATTGCTGAAACCACCGCTGCGGCCGACTACACGATCAATACTCAGTACACCCAGCGTCTCGTTGCCGCCACGAATGGGAACACCGACAAAACCTATTGTGTCACCGCCGGCCTCAGTCACAGCCCCGGTACGGTTCAGAAACAGCGGCTCGGCAGAAATGTCCGGTACAACGATTGGCGAGCCGGACGAGAACACGCGTCCGATGATGCCCTCACCAGCGCGATAGCGCCCGCCCTTCCATTCGCTTGAAGTGAGTCCCACCGCCGCTTCGAGCAAGAGCGTCACGCCATCATCATCAACAAGCGTAATCATGCCGCGACGAAAATCGAGATGGTGCGCCAGTACATTGAGCCCCTCCCGTAGTGTTTTGGAAACATCCAGAGATGAACTCAGTATCTTGCTGACCTCATAGACGGTAACAAGATCCAGATTCGCACGTGCGTTCCCATTAACAACATTCGCAACCATGACGCGTACCTCCGCGTTGCACAACGCCGATTCTTCACAGCGTGTAATTCTTCTTTGGCGAACGGCCGTTTAGCTCTGATGAATCAAGCTTGATTTTGATGAAATTAAGCAAGCTACGTACCGGTATTGCCTCACACAAAAGGCTTGCGGCAAGACACCAATTATCCAGTTCTCCATCACACATTATTGACGTAGGTCAAAGACATGCGCACAGACCCCGGATGCAACGACGTATGACCCAATGCAACCTAGTTCCACGTGGGTTTGCGGAGGAGCTTTGTCGTAAACCCGACAATCTTTGTGGGCGCAGATAAACGGCTGCGGTGCGGTAGCTACGCACGACTCGATCAGCCGCCCTGAAGCCTTTGTTCATTTTGTCTGTCATCCCTGCGTAATGGACCGACGCGCCGTTGGCGCGCCGGATCAGGCAAGTGCTCTTTATGCCTTTGCTCTGTTTGTCCGGGGCGAGCCAACGGCTCGCGACGTGGCTTCGCCATGTGCCCAGGTGCAGGTCTATCGCGCACTCGGTGGCGGCGGGGAAGCGCCCGCGAGCAACTCCGCGCGATAGCGTTGCCTTCCCATCAGACACTGCCATCCCTGTTTGGGCGTACCAAGCCCCGCATGTCCCCGGGGTGTACGTGTCGCGTACGCACACCCTGTGTACAGCGACTCCTCCCAGATCGGTACCTTCGCGCAGCCCGTCTCAACGCAGTGAATAAACAGGCGGCCGTTGCGTTGCATCAGCCAGTCCTCAGGAACGTCGGGTATGAATCGGCCCGATTTTCGTAGGCCGAGTTGCACACAAATAGCATAGGGGCTTTTAATGGACGCGAGGCTCGAGCAATGTTGATTCCAAGCTCAACCCGCAGAGTTCATGGTGTTCTTGCGAGAGCAAGCAGCATTCTGGCCATACTTGTTACGTACATGGCATCTTGTTCGTTTGGAGGCTTGCGAACGACTTCGAGACCGTCTGAACGAGAATCTGGATCTGGATTCAGTGATGGCGAAGAGGCGGAGGGATTCGATTCTGGGGCTGTTCCGTGAGATCGAGCCCGGCACATTGCTGCCACAGGATTTTTTGGACGAAATGGCGAACCACTGCAAGCCAGAAGATGATGACTCTCCGCTAGAAGTGAATCCTCGTACGCGAGGGAGGCCATAAATGGTCGGGTGTCCACGGAGGCTCCGCCAGCTATTCGTCATGAAGAGCAACCACCTAGCGTCGCGCGTCAATATCGCCCCACGCAATGAGACGCGCCCTCAGCACGTTGCGACTGATACCCAGCAGACGCGCCGTGCGTAGCTGGTTGAGGTGGCAGTGCTGCCAGGCCGCGTGCACGAGTTCGCGCTCGATGCGCTCGTAGAACCCGGCTGGTTCAGATGCGCACAGCCGCTTGAGTACTTCACGCAAGGCTTCAAAGTTGCTGCCCTGCGGATCCGGCACGGAAGCTGCCGCGGGCGCTCCGGGCTGCAGCTCGGTCAGCGCGAGCGTCTCGGCACTGATTTCGCCCTCATCTGCCATCAGCATCGCCCTGTGCATGACGTTCTCCAGCTCGCGCAGATTGCCCGGCCAGGCATGGGCGAGCAGCCGCGCTTCGGCGTCGCGACAGAAACGCGCAGCGGGCACGTTCAGGCGCTTCGCGATGGCGGCAGCGTAGTGGCTGGCCATGGGCAGGATGTCGCCCGGGCGTTCGCGCAGCGCCGGGACTTCGAGGTAGGCCGCCCGCAGCACGTGATACAGATCGGCACGGAAACGCCCCTCGCGCACGGCACCTTCCAGATCTCTGGTGGTGGCAGCGATAAGACGTACATCCGCGTTCCGCGCCTCACGCCCGCCTACGCGCTGCACACGCTTTTCACGCAGGGCTTCCACCAGTCGCGCCTGCAGGTGCAGGGGCAGGCGCTCGATTTCGTCGACGAAGAGTGTGCCGCCGTCGGCGCTCTCCAGCCAGCCTGCCAGGGTGGAAAAGGCGCCGGCAAAGGCGCCCTTTTCATAACCGAACAGTTCGCTCTCGATCTGGGAGGGCGGATAGGCACCGCAGTTGGCGCTGCGGAACGGCCCGGTCGCCCGCGCGCTGGCCCGGTGCAGTGCGCGGGCGATCAAGTCCTGCCCCGTGCCGCTCTCGCCAATCAGCAATACGCAGGTGTCGGCGCGCGCAATGCGGCGTATCGAATCGAGCAGCGCCAGGGAACGCGGATCCTGGAACACGAAGGCGCCCCGTTGATCTGCGTCGGCGGGCAACTCCCAGAACGGGCCGGCAAGCAATGATGTTGGCATTTTCGTCAGGAATAGAAGCTGGGCACGGGGTATCGCCCCTCCAGGACCCATTCGCCCAGTTGCTCAAGCTTCGAGGCCAGGGGGTCGTGCAGGGTATGCGTACGCAGATTGCGCCAATGGCGGTCCAGGCCAAGGCTGGCGTGAGTCGAGCGCGCGCCGGTCACTTCGAACAGGCGGTTGCAGATATCCAGGCCAGTACGTGTGGCCGCCACCTTGGCCGTAGCAATGGTGATCGCCAGCTCACCGCGTTCTGCTTCGGTCAGTGCGTCGCCGCGAGCCAAGGCAGCGTCCAGCGCGGCGCCCGCCTGGTCCGCCAAGGCGCGCATGGCTGCCAGGCCTACCTGGAACTCGCCGAAACTGACCCGCACATGGGGATCCTCCACCACCCGGCTCTGGCCCGACGGGGGCCAGGGTCGCGCCTCGTTCACGGTGTATTGACGTGCATCCTCGAATGCCCCCTCGGCGATGCCGACGTAGATATTCACGAGGATCGCCTGGGCGATCAAGGGGCGCAGGCAGGCACGCGGCGTGGAGAGTGGGCCGGGATCGCACAGGCGTTCGCCGTCATCCACGCGCAGACGCTCGAAGTGCACGCTGCCGCTGTCGGTCTGGCGCTGGCCGATATTGTTCCAGTCGTTGAATATCTGGATGCCTGATCGCCCCGTGGGCACAGCGGCGACCAGGAACGCTCCCGCGGCGCCTTCCGGGTAGGCCGATACGATGAGCATCTCGGAGTCGGCCGCGCCCGAACAGAAGCTCTTGCGCCCCGAAATCTCCACCCCGCCATCAATCGCTCTCCAGGTTGCACGCTGGTCCAGGGGGTTGAGTGCGTTTCCCCAGAACCAGTCGTGACGCGCGCTCAAGGCCAGCCAGGGCTGCCACTGCGCGTGGTGGCCAAAGAGCTGGACGGTGGCCAGCATCAGGTGGTGGAAAGCGAACAGATGCGCGACCGAGCTGTCGACGCGGGAAAGCTGCCGCACTACCCGCAGCACCTCTGACCACGAGGCGCCCAGGCCACCCAGTGCCTGCGGAATGGAGAGCGCGAGGAGACCGCTGACCCGTAACTCGTCGCGCTGCGCCTTGGGCGTCCCGCCCTGTGCGTCACGCAAGGCGGCCGTGCTGGCAAAGCTGCGCATCAGCTGCGTCGTGACCTCGGGCACCTGTGCCAGCACGGAAGCCCGCACGATTTGCACGGTTTGCGTGCTGTCGCCTCCTGCCTGCGGCGCCGCATCGGGATCCAGGCTGCGGCTTTCCGGAAGCAGATCCAGATCGTTCAGTAGATGTGTGTATGTCATTGGCAAGAGTGATTTCCAGTTGGACGGAGACTGCGCTCGGTGCAGGCGGCAGCGGGATCCGCTGACCACCGACTGCTGCGTATGCAGCACAACCCATGCCAATCGCCTCAAACCCGCACACCCTGCTGCTGCATTCGCAGCTCTGCAATTTCCAAGTTGAGAAATCAGCAATGTGTTGCGTACGTGCTGATATATCGACAACTCACGCTCTGCCTGGCAGGTACATCCGACGAGTCTCCGGTCTGAATTCCGGATTTCGTGCTGCATGGGAAGAGACAAACCTGCTGCTCCAGCAGCAGCGCTGCCCTGCCCTGCCCTGCCATGCAGCAGGTTCCCCCCTCAAAGAAGGCTTTGCTGCCTCGCTGCACGCAGGCGACACGCATCTGGCATATGCGTTGTATTAAGGGCACGGCACACCCCATACACAGGAGCCCTGAAATGCCCAGTCCCTTCCGCGTGGTTGCCTTGGTCGGCAGCACTAGCGAACGCTCACGCACCCAATCTCTCGCAGAGACCATTGCGTCCTCGCTAGGCGAGAAAGTGTCTGTGGAAGTCGAAACCCTGCGCTTGCGCGAACTCGTACCCGACATCGGCGTGGCCATCTCGCGCGACACCCTGGGCCCGAGCGCCGCGCGTGCGCTGCAGGCGATCGAGTCGGCGCACCTGCTCATCGTCGCGAGCCCGGTCTACAAGGGCGCCTACCCGGGAATGTTCAAGCACCTGATCGACTTCATCCCGCCCGACGCGCTGGTGGGCCGCCCCGTTCTGCTCGCTGCCACCGGCGGCAGCGACCGCCATGCGCTGGTCGTCGACTCCACGCTGCGCCCCCTCTTCGCATTCTTCCGTGCGCACACCGTGCCCTCGGCGGTATACGCGTCCGAGCAGGACTTCGAGGACTACGCCGTACGCAGCCTGCCGCTGCGCGACCGCATCGAAGAGGCCACCAGCCAGGCTGCGGCGCTGCTGCACCTCTCTGCACAGGCCTCCGCAGCCTCCGTCGGACAGAACGTCCGCGAAGCCGTCGCGGCCTGAACCGCGCGCTCCCCCTACAACCCAGACAGGACCATAGACATGAGCAACACCTCCAATTCCGATATCCAGTTCGCCTACTGGGTGCCCAACGTCAGCGGCGGCCTCGTGATCAGCAAGATCGAGCAGCGCACCCACTGGGGCATCGACTACAACATCCAGCTCGCACGCGCGGCAGAAAAGGCCGGCTTCTCCTACGCGCTCTCGCAGATCCGCTTCACTGCGGGCTATGGTGCGGACAACCAGCATGAGTCGGTCTCCTTCACCCACGCGATCCTCGCTGCCACGGAAAAGATCAACGTCATCGCCGCCGTTCTGCCCGGCCCATGGCACCCCGTCCTGCTGGCCAAGCAGATCGCGACCATCTCCCACCTGACCCGGGGCCGCATCGCGATCAATGTCGTCAGCGGCTGGTTCCGCGGCGAATTCGCGGCGATTGGCGAACCCTGGCTGGACCACGACGAGCGCTATCGTCGCTCGGAAGAATTCATCCGCGCCGTCAAAGGCATCTGGACCGAGGATAACTTCAGCTTCCGTGGCGACTTCTACCGCTTCAACAACTACACGCTGCGGCCCAAGCCCCTGGGTCAGCGCCCCGAGGTCTTCCAGGGCGGTAGCTCGCGCGCCGCGCGTGACATGGCGGCACGCGTTTCGGACTGGTACTTCACCAATGGCAACACGGTAGAAGGCATCCGTACCCAGGTCGATGACATCCGTGCCAAGGCCGCCGCCAACCAGCACTCGGTGAAAGTTGGTGTCAATGCCTTCGTCATTGCCCGCGACACCGAACAGGAGGCGCGCGCCGTGCTGCAGGAAATCATCGACAAGGCCGACCCCGAGGCTGTCAACGCCTTCGGCGCCGAGGTCAAGCACGCCGGTGCTGCCTCGCCGGAGCGCGAGGGCAACTGGGCCAAATCCAGCTTCGAGGATCTGGTGCAGTACAACGACGGCTTCCGCACCAATCTCATCGGCACGCCGCAGCAGATCGCCGAGCGCATCGTCGCGCTCAAGGCAGCGGGCGTGGATCTGGTGCTCTGCGGCTTCCTGCACTTCGTGGAAGAGGTCGAGTACTTCGGCCAGAAGGTTCTGCCCCTGGTGCGCGAACTCGAAGCGCAAGCCCGCCAGCCCTCGGCCGAAACCAACCCGGCCTGAACTGACGCATGAACGCCCGCCGTGCAATGCGCGCGGCGGGTCGCGGCGTTTTTCATTTCATTGCACATCCCCAGGAGCCAAGCATGTCCCTCCCCGATGCCCTGCGCGCGAAACATCGCGGCCGCTGGCTTGCCTGGAGCCGGCCGGCCCTCGAACACGACGTCGAGGCCCTGAGCCAGGGTCTGCGCCGCCACGGCCTCGCGCCTGGTGGCACCCTCAGCTTCATCGGATCGCTGGGCTTGCCCTTTGTGCTGGCCTTGCTCGCGAGCCACAGGCTGGGCGCCCGGCTGCGCACCGTGGCACCCGAACACGCGGACACAGCGCCGCTGAACCACGTCATCGTGGATCGCGCGGATCAGCTGGAGCGCTTGCTCGCTTGGCGCCCGCAGCACCTGGGGCGCGTGTGGCTGGCCTCGCCCGTGCTTGGCCGTGCGGGCGACGAGGCCGGCAATGGAGTGGGCAGCCTGGCGGAGTTGCTCGCCGAGGCACCGGCCGCCATCGCACTGCCCGCCACCCGCCCTGATGTCGCTGGCCTGCGCGTGCTGGCCGAATTCGACCCAAGCTGGGCACCCGGCGTCAGCTGGCTGCTGCACCACTGGCTTCAGGAAGGCGCGACGCTCGTACTACCCGAGGCCGGCGGCGAAGGCTGGCGCGATCGCCAGGACGCGAAGCCGCACCGCTGGCTGGTCGACCCTGCCACCCTGGACGTGGCGGCCGAGTCGCTGCACGGGCGCCTGCCACGGCGCCTCGGGCCACTGGCCGCCTGGCGCGCACGGCGCGTGCTGGGCCTGCGTCGCGACCTGCATATCCAGTGCGAAGGACTGCCCGGTACCGAGGCAATGGCGATCTTCGCCCGCCTGGGCCTGCAAGCTGATGCGGCAGCAAGTTCGCCCCAGACCTGGTCGCCGGTCGTCGCGGAAGGGCTGGCATGAGCGCTGTCGCCACCACGCCGCCCCTGCTGCGCCTGGATGAGATCACACTGCGTTTCGGTGGCGTGGTCGCCATCAACCGCATCGGCTTCGACCTGCACGAGGGCGAGCTGCTTTCCATCATCGGACCCAACGGCGCGGGCAAGAGCTCGCTGCTCAACGTCATCAGCGGGGTGTACCGCCCCCAGCACGGGCGCATCTCCTTCGCGGGACGGGTGCTGGAGCGCGTACAGCCAGCACGCATGGCCGCGCTCGGCATCGCACGGACCTTCCAGAACCTCGCGCTGTTCAAGGGCATGTCGGTGCTTGACAACGTCATAGCCGGCCTGCGCGAACCGACCCCAGGTTTCCTGGAGCAACTCCTGGCCCTGCCCGCCGCGCGTCGCTTCGCCGCGGAGCAGCAGGACAGGGCCGAGGCGCTGCTGGAATTCCTGGGCCTGCAACGCTGGCGCGAACGCGCCGTCGGCACCCTGCCCTACGGCCTGCAGAAACGGGTGGAGCTTGCCCGCGCCATGGCCGCGCAGCCGCGCGTGCTGCTGCTGGACGAGCCCATGGCGGGCATGAACACGCACGACAAGCACGACATGGCGCGCGTGATCGTGGAGCTCAATCGTCAGTTCGGCACGGCGGTAGTGCTGATCGAACATGACATGGGCGTGGTCATGGACGTGTCGGACCGCGTGGTGGTGCTGGACTACGGACGCAAGATCGCCGACGACACACCGGCGGCAGTGCAGCGCAATGCCGACGTCATCGGCGCGTATCTGGGCAGCGCAGGCGCCGACGCGCCCGTGGCCCACTGAGACACTCGGAGCGGAGAAACGGGATGGAATTTTTTCTGGAGGTACTGGTCGGCGGGCTGCTGGCCGGCGTCATGTACTCCATGGTGGCAATCGGCTTCGTGCTCATCCACAAGGCATCGGGCGTCTTCAACTTTGCACAGGGCTCGATGGTGTTGTTCGCGGCACTGACCTTCGTGAGCCTGCTCGAGCGCGGCTGGCCTTTCGCACTGGCGCTGGCTGCCACCCTGGCGGCCATGGTCCTGCTTGCGCTGGCCGTCGGGCAGGTGGTGCTCAAACCCTTGCAGGCACGGCCGCCCATCGTGCTCTTCATGGCCACACTGGGGCTGAGCTTCATCGTGGAAGGCGCGGCGCAATGGCTGTGGGGCGCGCAGGTGCACGCGCTGGAGCTGGGCATCGATGACCTGCCCATGGACGTCGGTGGCGTGTTCGTCAGCCGCTTCGACCTGGTGGCAGCGGGCACCGCCGCCGCCTTGGTGCTCGCGCTCTCGCTGCTCTTCAACCGCACCCGCGCCGGCCTCAAGCTGCGCGCCATTGCCGACGATCCGCTGGCCGCCGTGGCGGTGGGCATCCAGCTCACGCGCATGGGTGCCTTCGTGTGGGCCGTGGCGGGCGCGGTCGCCCTGGTGGCGGGCCTGCTGTGGGGCGCGCGCACGGGCGTCCAGTTCTCGCTCTCGCTGATCGTGCTCAAGGCCTTGCCGGTGCTGATCATCGGCGGCTTCTCGTCGGTATCCGGCGCGATCCTGGGCGGCCTGCTGGTCGGCGCCAGCGAGAAGCTCGCGGAAGTCTATGTCGGTCCTCTGATAGGCAGTGGCATCGAGAACTGGTTTCCCTACGTGCTCGCCATCGCCTTCCTGAGCTGGCGGCCGGAAGGTCTGTTCGGCGAACGCCGCGTGCAGCACATCTGACAGAAGAGAGCCCCATGACACACCTTGATCTCGCCGCACCCGCGCTGTCTGCCGACTGGCGCCGCTACAGTTCGGCCCGGCCGTGGCGCGCAGCTTCCCACACGCCCACCATCCTCGCGCTGCTGGCGGCGGCCTTCGCCTTCCTGTGGCTGCCGCGCCTGGGCAGTGACTACCTCTTCTCCGCCGTGCTCGTGCCCTGGCTAGTGTTGTCGCTGGCGGGCCTGGGGCTGAACCTGCTCACCGGATACGCCGGACAGCTCTCGGTGGGCTCGGCGGCCTTCATGTGCGTGGGTGCTTTCGCGGCCTACAACGCGCAACTGCGCATCCCCGGCCTGCCCCTGCTCGGCGGCTTCTTCATCGCCGGCCTCAGCGCGGCAGCGCTGGGGGTACTCACCGGGCTCCCCAGCCTGCGCATCAAGGGCTTCTACGTGATCGTCTCGACACTGGCCGCGCAGTTCTTCGTGCCCTGGGTGTTCGTGAAGTTCGGCTGGTTCTCCAACTACAACGCTTCGGGCGTCATCACGGCCCCGCCGCTGAAGATCGCCGGCTTCGTTCTGTCCTCGCCTGCGGATCGCTTCCTGCTCGTGCTGGGCGTCACCCTGGCGATGACGGCTGCGGCCTGGCGCATCGTGCACAGCACGACCGGCCTGCGCTGGATGGCCGTGCGGGACATGGACACCGCGGCCGAGGTGATCGGCATTCCTGTGGCGCGCGCCAAGCTTTCCGCCTTCGCGCTGAGCGCCTTCTACCTGGGCGTAGCCGGGGCGCTGTGGGCCTTTGCCTATGTCGGCACGGTGGAGCCTCACGGCTTCGATCTCGCGCGCTCCTTCCAGATCCTTTTCATCGTGATCCTGGGCGGGCTCGGCAGCCTCGCCGGCGCTTTCGTGGGCGCGGCTTTCATCGTGCTGTTCCCGATCGCGCTGTCCCTGCTCGCAGACCACTGGCTCGCCGGAATCCTGGCCCCGGGCAACCTCGAGAACGCAGAGAAGATCGTGGTCGGCGCGCTGATCATCGGCTTCCTGATCCGCGAGCCGGCCGGACTGTGGCGGCTTATCCAGAAGGCATTCCATCGCGTGCAGGTATGGCCACTCAAGGCCTGAACCGCAAGTCATCCCGAACGCATATTTCCAACCCAACCGGAGCATTTCGAATCATGGTTTCTCTCTTCCGCTCGCTTGCAATCACCACCACAGCCGCAGCGCTGCTCGGCGCTGCCTTGCCGGCGCAAGCCCAGAACAAGGAGCAGTATTTCCCGCTGCAAAGCTATCGCGTCGGCCCTTACGCGGCCGGCGGCACCGGCTTCTTCGGCGGCTTCATCGACTACATGCAACTGGTCAACCAGCGCGACGGCGGCGTCAATGGCGTCAAGCTGACCTGGAGTGAATGCGAGACCGAATACGCGGTCGAGAAAGGCGTGGAGTGCTACGAGCGCCTGAAGAAGGGGCTCAACGGCGCGCCCGCAGCCGCCACCAATCCGCTGTCGGTCGGCATCGCCTACGCGACGCTGGAGCGCTCCACGCAGGACAAGCTGCCGCTGATCACCATCAACCACGGCCGCACGGACTCCACCGATGGCCGCGTGTTCCCCTACGCATTCCCGCTGCAGCTCAATCCCTACAGCGAGGTGTCCGCGATCATCAACTACATCGGGCAACAATCCAGTGGCCTGGACAAGCTCAAGGGCAAGAAGATCGTCGTGCTATACCACGGCTCGCCCTATGGCAAGGAGACCATCCCGGTACTGGAGCTGCTGTCGAAGAAGTACGGCTTCGCCCTGCAGCAGATCGAAGTGCCGCACCCGGGCAACGAGCAGCAGTCGCAATGGCTCACGATCCGGCGCGAGAAGCCGGACTGGGTGATCCTGCGCGGCTGGGGCGTGATGAATCCGGTGGCGCTGAAGAATGCGCAGAAGGTCGGCTTTCCGGCCAAGCACATCATCGGCAACATCTGGAGCAACTCGGAGGATGACGCTGCGCCTGCCGGCGACGCCGCCAAGGGCTACATCTCCATCACGACGCATCCCTCCGGCACGCAGTTCCCGGTGCTGCAGGACATCCGCAAATACGTGGTGGACGCGGGCAAGGGCAACCTTGCGGACCCCAAGCGCTTCGGCAACGTCTACTACAACCTCGGCGTCGTGAACGGCATCCTCAACATCGAAGCCGTGCGTGTGGCTCAGGCCAAGTTCGGCAAGCGCCCGCTCAGCGGCGAGGAAGTGCGTTGGGGCTTCGAGAATCTGCGCCTGGATGACGTTCGCCTGAAGGAGCTGGGAGCCACCGGGCTAGTGCAGAAGCTGCAGCTCTCCTGCGCCGACCATGAAGGCGGTGGCGCCGTGCGCTTCCAGCAATGGGACGGCGCAAAGTGGAACGTGGTGAGCGACTGGATCCAGGCTGACCGCGCCCTGCTGCGCCCCATCATCGAAGCCTCTTCGCAGCAGTACGCCAAGGAAAAGGGCATCGCCCTGCGCGACTGCGGCAAGGAAGCTACGGTCGCGTTGAAGTAAGGCCGGAGGCGTCCATGAGCGAACACCATCGCAATCCCGCCGCCGCGCCGCCTCTGCTCGCGCTGCGCGGCGTCGAAGCCTGCTATGACGGCGTCGTAACGGCACTGCGCGGCGTCTCGCTGGAGATCCCCGCGGGCACGATGGTCGCGCTGCTGGGCGCCAATGGCGCCGGCAAGACCACGACGCTCAAGGCCATCTCGCAACTCCTGGGGGCCGAAGGTGGCGCGCTCACTGGCGGCGAGATCGACTACGACGGTCAGCCGACGCGGCGCCAGTCGGCTGCGCAGCTCGTCGCCCGCGGCCTTGCTCAGGTGCTGGAAGGCCGACGCTGCTTCGCGCATCTGAGCGTAGAGGAGAACCTGCGCGTGGGCAGCTTCGTGCGCCAGCCTTCACGCGGCGAGCTGTCGACCGCGCTCGAGCAGATCTATGCGCGCTTCCCGAGGCTCAAGGAGCGCCGCCACTCGCAGGCCGGCCTGTGCTCGGGCGGCGAGCAGCAGATGCTGGCGATCGGGCGCGCGCTGATGAGCCGCCCCCGCTTGATGCTGCTCGACGAGCCCTCCATGGGGCTCGCGCCACGCACCGTACAGGAGATCTTCGCCGGCCTGGCGCGCCTGAACCGCGAAGACGGCATGAGCTTTCTGATCGCCGAGCAGAACGTCAGCATCGCGCTGGCCCATGCGCATCGCGCCCATGTGCTTGAGGGCGGGCGCGTGGTGCTCTCCGGCGAAGCGCAGGCGATCGCCGCACGCGACGACATCCAGCACTTCTATCTGGGCGGCAATGCGCAGGACCGCCGCCCCTTCATCGACCCGCATCGCATTCGCAATTTCCGGTCCGCGGCGCCCGACGCCCGCGCGATCTGACACCCGGAGACCAATATGACAACGTCAATACTTTCACGCGGCACCGACTATGAAGCACTGGCTGCGCGCTTCCGGCCAATCTTCGCCCGGATCGCCGAGGGCACGCTGGAGCGCGAACAGGCGCGCAGCCTGCCCCATGAGCCCATTCGCTGGCTCAAGGAAGCCGGCTTCGGCGCCGTGCGTGTGCCACGCGAGCATGGCGGCGACGGCGCGTCCCTGCCTCAGCTGTTCCGCCTGCTGATCGAACTCGCCACGGCGGATTCCAACCTGCCACAAGCCTTGCGCGGGCATTTCGCCTTCGTAGAAGATCGCCTGAATGCGCCAGCGGACGCCTCGCGCGAACGCTGGTTCGCGCGCTTTGTCGAGGGTGATCTGGTCGGCAACGCGTGGACCGAAGTGGGCGACGTGAAGATTGGCGAGGTCCTGACCCGCGTCTCGCGCAAGGGCTCGGGCTGGGTCGTGAATGGCCGCAAGTACTACAGCACGGGCTGCATCTTTGCCGACTGGGTGGACCTCTACGCCCGCGACGAAGACGGCGCGGATCTCGTCGCCGCGGTCTCCACGCATCAGGCAGGCGTGCAGCACCTGGACGACTGGGACGGCTTCGGGCAACGCACCACCGGCAGCGGTACCTCCATCTACGAGGACGCGCAGGTCGAGGAAGAGAACCTGATTCCCTTCGGCGAGCGCTTCAAATACCAGACCGCCTTCTACCAGCTCTTCCACCTCGCAACGCTGGCCGGTATCGGCCACGCCATCGAGCGTGACGTCGCCCACGAGGTGCGCTCGCGCAAGCGCGTCTTCTCCACGGGCAACGCCGCCCAGGTAAGTCAGGACGCGCAGATCCAGCAGGTGGTGGGCCAGATCTCGGCCTGGGTCTACGCCGCCGAAGCGACGGCCCTGCGTGCCGCGCTGCCGGCGCAACGCGCCTACGAGCAACGCTTCGCCGACGACGCGCAAGCCGAGCGGCAGGCCAACATCGACGCCGAGATCGAATCCGCCCAGGGACAGATCGTGATTTCGGACCTCATCCTGCGCGCCGCCACGGCGCTCTTCGACACGCTGGCAGCCTCGGCCGCGAGCAGCAAGAAATCGCTGGATCGCCACTGGCGCAACGCGCGCACCGTGTCGTCGCACAACCCCATCATCTACAAGACGCGCATCGTCGGCGACTGGCGCATCAATGGCACCGAGCCGCCCTATGTGTGGCAGATCGGCGCGGGAGCCGGCCGTGCCGCTTGAGTTACGCGAACGTGGGCAGCCTCCCACGCAGGAGATGCACGAGCTTCTCGACACCCAGGTGCGCGGACTGGCAACGGCCTGGCGCGAGACCGCCGTTGCACGAGACCGCGCGGGTGGCCATGCCGCCCACGAGCGGGCCCTCATCCGTTCGAGCGGGCTGCTGGACCTGAGCATCCCGCGTGTTCATGGCGGCCGCGAGCTGCCCTGGACGCGGATCTATGACGTGGTTCGCCGCCTAGCGCGGGTCGACAGTGCCCTCGCCCATCTGTTCGCCTTCCACCACCTGCAGGTCGTGACCCTGCAGCTCTATGGCAGCGAGGCGCAGCAGGAAAAGTGGCTCAAGCGCACGATCACCGCAGACCTGTTCTGGGGCAACGCACTCAATCCCAATGACCGCCGCACGCTGGCGCACGAAGACGCCAGTGGCCACGTGCTGCGCGGCACCAAGAGCTTCTGCTCGGGCTCGGTGGGCGCCGACGCGCTGACCGTATCGGCCTGGAACGAGGCCGCACAGGCGCTGGTGATAGGCGTACTGGCGGCCGATGCGCCAGGGGTGGAAGTCGTGCAGGACTGGGACGCCTTCGGCCAGAAGCAGACCGACAGCGGCACCGTGCATTTCCACGACGTGCGTCTCGCGCTGGCGGACACGCTGGTCCAGCCTGTAGGCAGCAGCACGCCACGCGCCACCTTGCGCCCCCTCTTCGCCCAGCTGATCCTGACCCATCTGTATCTGGGCATCGCCGAGGGTGCGTTCGAGGAGGCCTGCCGCTTCACAGCCGAATCCGTGCGCCCCTGGGCCGCCGCCGGCGTCGCACGCGTGGAGGACGATCCCTATGTGCAGCACCGCATGGCAGAACTGCGCCTGCTGCTGCGCCCCGCCGGACTGATGGCGGAGCACGCCGCCGCAGCCCTGGTGGCGGCTTTCGACGAAGGCAGCGCGCTCACTGCGGCACAGCGGGGCGAAGTCGCCATTGCCGGTGCCGAAGCCAAGGTGCTCGCCCATCGCGCCGCGATGGAGGTGTCGTCCCGCATCTTCGAAATCACCGGTGCGCGCTCGACCTCGCAACGCTTCGGTCTCGACCGCTTCTGGCGCAATGCGCGGGTGCACACCCTGCACGACCCCATCGACTACAAGCTGCGCGACATCGGTCGCTACGTCCTCGAGGGCCGCCATCCCGACCCCACCCCCTACTCCTGAAAAGTACACCATGACCCTCGGCATCTTCTGGTTCCTCCCCACCTCGGGAGACACGCGCTATCTGGGTAGCTCGGGCTTTGGCAGGCCGCCCACGCTGGACTACCTTGGCCAGGTCGCGGTCGCCGCCGACACCCTCGGTTATGACGGCGTACTGATCCCCACAGACAGCGGCTGCCTCGACCCCTGGGCTGTCGCCTCGCATGTCACCCCACTGACACGCCAGCTCCAGCTGCTGGTCGCGCTGCGTACCTCGCTCGGCAATCCCGTCGCGGATGCGCGCGCCACCGCCACGCTGGACATGGCCAGCCGCGGCCGCCTGCTGCTCAACGTGGTGCCCGGCGGCGACGCCGCAGAGCTCGCGGCCGACGGCGTCTTCCTCGCCCACGACGAACGCTACGCAGCGGCGGATGAGTACCTGCGCATCTGGAAGGATCTGCTCGCCGGCAATACCGTGAATTTCAACGGGCGCCACCACCGCATTGAAGGCGGGCGCAATTTCTTCCCCGGCGTGCAGCAACCCCACCCACCGCTCTACTTCGGCGGCTCCTCCACCGCTGCGCACGCCCTGGCCGCCGAGCATGTGGACGTCTACCTGAGCTGGGGCGAGCCTCCGGTCGCCGTGGCCGAGAAAATCGCGGACGTGCGCCGCCGCGCTGCGGAGCACGGTCGCACCGTGCGCTTCGGTGTGCGGCTGCACGTGATTGTGCGTGAGACGACCGAAGAAGCCTGGGCCGACGCCGATCGCCTGATCCGCCATCTCGATGACGCCACCATCTCGCGCATCCAGGCTCGCTACGCCAGCATGGATTCCGTCGGCCAGCAGCGCATGGCCGCGCTGCATAAGGGTCGGCGCGACAAGCTGGAAGTGAGCCCCAATCTGTGGGCAGGCGTGGGCCTGGTACGAGGTGGCGCGGGAACCGCCCTTGTCGGTGACCCCGAGATCGTCGCGCAAAGGCTTAAGGAATACGTCGACCTCGGCGTGGACCGCTTCGTCCTCTCGGGCTACCCGCACCTGGAAGAGGCCTACCGCTTCGCCGAACTGGTGTTCCCGCTGCTGCCCGGCAAGAAGCCCATCACGACCGACGCCCGCCCCTTCACCGGCGGACCTTTCGATGCCAGCACGCTAAGCGCGGGCGATGCACACGGAGTAGACCTGTCGGCGTAATACCAGTACACGATCCAGACAACGAATGCTGACTCATGAGCTGTCGGAGCGAAATCAGAATGGACGATCACCAATAATCGTGGCGCGACGCATCTTGCGGTGACTAGGCGGGTACCAATACATACCCAAGCAATTGATCATGCTCTGATTTAACCGCCACTGCGCTCAGATAAGCACGAATCGCGGCTCCCAATGTCGCGATCTTCTCCCGCGTCTCCACAACTAAATCAGGAGGCACGATGCCCTTGTCGAGCAACGCCTCGATGCGAGCACACACAGCCATGCCCTCTGCCTCGGTGTCGAAGGTCACCGATACCGGATTCGGCAGTAGCGGCTTGCGCTTGATGAAGAACTCCCACGTGCCATTTGTACGCTGACGCTTTGATGCCATACAACCGCCCTCCCCGGCCAGTAGTCTTTAGGAGGAATGGTTACAGCATTTTTTGCGGGTGGATGACCGGGGATTTGCGTGGAAGTAGACGCAAAAAAGCCCGCTTAGACGGGCTTTTACTTTGCGTAACTACTTGAATTATTTGGAGGCGCGGCCCAGAGTCGAACTGGGCTAACCGGATTTGCAATCCGTACTCACCTTGTTTAATCAATACCTTGCAGGCAATCCAGCCACCATACCAGCCGCTAGGTAGCATCAATTGTCACCAAGGGCCGGAACAGCATATTTAAACTATGAGATCGGTCAGTACCTACTACACCACGCAGGAACCCGAGCATCAGCCTCTCGAAGGTTCTCGCAGGCAAAGCCAACAAACTCGCACGCAGCTTCATGGGCCGACATATTTGCAGGAATGCGGTCGGCAGCATAAAACGCATCGTCCATATTTATGAGCGTGCCCGTTGCGGAAAATATGTGCCTGCGGGCCTTTGCGTCATCCTCCAGAGAGAGGTTGATGGCATTTGTGATCAATACGGTCTGAACTTCCGTAATGAATTGAAACCTCTTCCAATCGAATGCATTGTTCATATTTTCATTCCTGCGGGTAAGGTACTACGGTGGATTCTGCCTCATTCTCGCCAACCATGGCTGCGACCGTATTCGCGCCACATCGCCACGCGATCCTCTTCGCTGAAATTGTCAGCCCAAGCCATGTAGCATGCGGTCCATGCGGCTCCCCAGTGAATGTATATAAACAGCACCGCGATCAGGTCGATCCAAAGAGAGTGATCTACCTCGTTGGATTGCGCAACGATGCTCCTCGCTTGCTAGTCCTCTATACACGAAGAAGGCCGCTTAAGAGCGGCCTTCTTAACTACACTTCGTTGCCCACTAAGCCCCCGCAATTTCCTTCATTGCTACTCTCGCGAGGAAGCCACTGCGCGTTTCATGACGCGTTTTTGTAAAGCTGTCTATTCGGCGCAATACGAACTTAGGTATGCTGATATTGACCCTCTCTGGGGTCGGGTCCAATTCAGACCAATCAACATCTACCATCGCCCAGACTGCTCCTTCATACGAACCTGTCTTAGCCAAATCTTCAACCGCCGAAGCTTCAAAGCCTACCGGCTCATTCAGTTCCAACAGCGTTTCGATGTGGCTATAAATAGCCTCCTTGGCGTTATCAATCGCTTCATCAATGGTCTCGCCCCAAGAGTGGCACCCTGGTATATCGGGGACAGCCACCCCGTAGACGCTCCCATCGTCCTTGTGAATCACGATAGGAAATTTCATTTGCTGCTCCCGTGCTAGTTGCTTCCTAGTATTGGCATCCTGTACCGTTCTTTGCGGAAAAACACCGGGCTACTTCAGCCCGGCGTCTCTCAGGATGCTGTTTATCGTTCCAACCGGTAAGTCCTTCTTGGGATGGGGAACCGTCACAAGATTGGGCTTATTCGGATGTTTGAAATGGTGATGACTGCCTTTGGTGCGGACTTGTTTCCAGCCATCCTCCTCCAGCATCCGTATAAGTTCGCCTGATTTCATGGCTGACCCCGTCGGATGTTGTTGTGTGTATTTTTACACAAAACACAGACATGTCAACTATTTTGTGTATATATACACATTTTAGTGCGGCAATTCATGCGCCAAACTTGACCACCACCCGCTCTCTTCAGCGTCGAACGAGGCGCAGAACCTCAGTCTCCCACGTCAGCTTTGATCCAAAACTTGTAGCCTCTCGCTCAGGAGATAGCCACGGCAGACCTTCAGATATGGGCGCTGAAGACGTAATAGCTCTAGTCCCGCCATCAATCTTCGGAGCAGTGTCACATGCAGCACACCTCTATTCGTCACATGGCCCTGCTGGCAATATTTGCTGGGACCCTCGCTCAGCCGTGCCTTGCCGACGTTGAAACGCTTCAGGAGTACAAGGCGCGTACTGCCCCGCGCAAGCCGAGCGAGACGCAGGCCCAGTACGAAGAGCGCTCTAGGAGCAAGACGAAGATGGCCATGCCGGTTGGAAAGGCCTCGAAGGCTGACAGCGACAAGGCAATGACGACATTCATGAGCCAGTTCAAGGGTGCTCACGTCGAGACCCTTGACGAGTACAACGCCCGAACGAAACAGAAGAAGCCCTGACCGAGCCTCGCACGGCGCCGGGTTCGGCATCTCAGCGCACGTCGGACCGCGTGTCGTCGGTTACCTGGACGAGCTGCACCAAAATTCGGTCGCGCACCTTTCGTCCGTTCGCCTTAACGAAGGTGAGATTTATGAACTCGTGTTTAAACCGACTGACTGCCCAGACTTCATCGCCCTTCACGACGACGCGCTGCCCAAGGCGAGCGTTTTGTACATAGAGGACGTTCAGGGCAAACGGTATCGCGTGCGAAAGTCGGGCAAACACCTCCGCACGCTATTCTCGGCGTGGGATGGGACCTAGGCATTCTTTCTGAATTGATTGAAACACCAGGCTCACTCTTGAACGACCAGCGCGGCCTCGGCATTGCGCCGACGCACTAAGCCAACCAACACCCGCCCGCCACCTCTCACCCACTTGCGGAACTCGGCCGGCACGCTCTCCCAATCGGCGGCATTGACGCGTCGACGTAGCGTGCTGGATCGAAGCGCCCCGACGCCGCAGTTGTAGGCGAAATCGAGAAGCGCACCGCGCCTCCGCTCCGCCATCGAACCAGGGCAGAGCTTTTGCACAGCCACTGCGTCAGCTCGCAAATCAAACTGGAGATACAGCAGCGCCGTCGCACGCGTGATGGGCGCGTCATGCAGCGTTACGGCACGCCCGTCCGGGTACCGTGTCGCTCCATAACCGATGGTCGGGACGCCCGCCGGACACAGATATGGCCGCGCGAAGAACCCTTCGAATTTTGCACACAGCACCGCCGCAATCTCGATCGGGCTCATCACTTCCCTCGCTTAAACAACTGGCGGTCAGCAACGTATATGCCGAGCACCGAGCCACAGAGTGCCCACCCATTTTCATCTAGCTTCCAGCCTGCGCCCCAAAAGTAGGCGCACACCAGACCCATGCACATCGTGGCCAGCGCCGGGCGGATGCAGCCGTTCCACGCATCGATGATGGCGATGCCCGTCGCCTTGCCCGTCAAGCCAACGGCATCGCGGAACATTTCCGCGTCGAGCTTCTCGATATCCATCTCGCCCCTGACACGAATTTCCTTCACGCCGAGATCGGCCTGCAACTTGAGTGTCTCGATGTGCTGGGCATGCTGCTGCGCATCGAGCTTCGCCTGCAGCTCCATTCGTGACAGCTCCTGCTTGTGCTCCTGGTGCGCCGTCCATGCAGATGAGATTTCACCGAACAACCAGCGGAAGGCATTGCCCCCCACGAACGATATTAATGCCGTAAACATCACTTAGGTCCTTTCAGAAGTGCCGTCCAACCCGCCACAAAAGCCCAGCCACAGAAACCGATCACGCCGTACTTCACCAGCTCATAGAGCAGCTTTTCAAAGAAGGCTGTGCGGGCTTCCAGCCGCTTGATGACAGCATCGTGGTACTTGCGATGGCCTTCAGGATCGCCCCCCGGGAAGGCCTGTGTAACGCGGTCAATCTTCTCCTCCAGCCTTTCAAGAATCTGCATCACATCACTGGGGCGCTCACGCGCACGGCGGCCCTGGTCTTCAACATGCATCGCGGACCCCCACCTCAAAGCGAGCTTGATGCCACAGGAATAGGCTCTGCAGTATGGTCATGACAGCTCCGCCTCCGTCTCTATCGACTGCACTTCAGCAACCGTCTCCGCAGCTTCGATTGCCGCCTTGAGTGCCCACATTTGCTGATAGCAAAGCTGGCCATAGTCAAAGGCGGCGCTAGTCATCGCCAGCGCCTCGTTAGCGGTCAGCAGGTAGGTCGTGTTGCTCTCCGCGCGGAAAGGGATCACCGAGCCATCGATCCCGTCAGCCTTCAGCGCATTCGCGCGCCCCTGGACAGCCAGCAGGTTGGTGATGTCCTGCTGGTCACGGGTCTGAATGACGTCCTCGGCGCCGTCTGGTGAGTTCCAGCGGCACCCGCGCTTGAACCACACGGCACGGGCGCGCTCGACTTTTTTGATGGCTTTGGCCTGCAGGTCCTGCAGCGTCGGATCCGGCGGTACCGGCGGCTCCTGCGTCTCGATTTCCCTGACGATCCACTCGGTCTCGTCGTGGTTGAGTACCCACTCTATCCCCTCAGGGGGCCACTGGGCATCGCCGGGAGGCGCGCATTGTGTGCGTACCATCCCCAGTGGGGTCATTGTGATGGCCTTCATGATGCGGCCACGGAAGACGCGCGTTTCGGCATCGCGGAGGTAGTCCATTTCAATCATCCTGCTCTCCAGACATTCACTACAACACTGTTGATCATCACGTCCCTGACGGCATCCCCTCTCACGGTGGCGTAGACGCGCACATGCAGGGTTCTGTTGCCCCAGCTCGATCCGCCGCTGGTCGGCATCTGAAACATGACCGAGCCCTGGATCACGAGGGAGGCGCTGCCCACCGATCCGGGGTCGGGCATGTTCCAGCCGGAAATCGTGCAGTAGTAGTTGTCCTCGTAGCCCGAGCCGTATGGCAGGCTATCCATTGTGATGCCGGTGTCGATGATGGCTTCGCCGCCGCGGGTGACGGTCGTAGTCCAGTAGGATCCGCCGTCGCCATCGCTTTCGTAGCTGCCAGTTATCCTGTAGGCATATATGTTGAGCCCCGACCAGTTCGATGAGATCAGGTTGGATACCCACCTTGTACGGCCGTTGGCCCACAAGCGATCCACCCCGCCGACGCGCAACACCACATCGCCGCCCGTGGCGTTGAGGTTGAAGCGCGTGGTATTGGACGGGTTCTGCATGTAGCCGGCAGTGATGAAACCCAGCCTGCCGTCGCAGGCATCCAGGGTTCCGCCGAAATACGCCTCGCCTTCGTTATTGACACTGAAGTAGGGGAAGGAGATGCCGCAATCCCCCCAGTTCGACATCCAGATGCGGGAGCTGCCCGCTTGGAAGTCCATGAGAAAGCTGCCATCCCCTGCGCGGGCGATGATCGCTCCGGCGACGCCATCGCTCCACCACTTGTTCCCGGTGCGGACATACCCCCAGCCGCCTCCGCCGTCATCTGAGATGTTGATGCAGTTGGCCGTGAGGGTGCCAGTACGCGTCGACAGAGCTGACAACGCGTTGATGCTTGCGTAATCGATGACAGCCTGCTTCGCCTGAAGCGCGACAGTGTTGGTGAATGACGCGTTGACCTTCTGAGCCGTGATGCTGCCGTCGACCACCATGTCGGCGCCCACGGCGCGCGTGATTTCGAGAGCCACCTCGCAGTAGCCGGCGGTGATGTCGGCAGTGACCCGAGTCTGCAACCAGTCGACATCCGCGGCCGAGCCGACGATGGCGCTGTATGTCGCCCACCCGTTCAGGCCCTCAAGGTTACGCAGGTGTGGGAGGCTCCTCTCCGTCCACTCTGACGCGGGGCGCGTCGGGCCTGGCATCGCCCAGGCGACGTTGGGGATGTTCGCGCCAACGAAAATCCTGCCGTTGAAATCGCCCGAACGGTAGACACGCAGCCTGATGCGATATTGCCCGCCAGGCTCGACGGCGACCTTCGCTCCGACCATGTCGACAGATCCGGCGGTGAGTCGCAGAAATCTTAGGGGCTGGTTCGACGACCCAGCGCCGTCGACCGGCAGCGTGTTGCTAGGCCATGCTGCGCCCGCCCCCCACCACGCCGAAGAGTTGAACCCCGCATCCCGCACGATGTTTGACGCGGCAACAACCACTTTGTCGGCGGCGATCTTTACCGAGGACGTGCTGCCGTCGTTTAGAAACTTTATGCCTGACAGGTAGCCATTGGCATCGACCGTAACGCCATACGCCGCATTGACTTTGCCTGCCGTTGCAGCTGCGGCCGATTGCACCTGGACGATTGCGCCGCCGATGTCGCCGCCGCTGCTCAGGCGTGCGCTCACCTGATTGACTGCGGCTACTCGCGAACTAGTCTCGTCGGTCACTGCCATCGAGAGACTCGCAAGCCCACTGTGCATGTTGTCGATATCGAGAATAGTGTCGAGCGGCAGCTGCTCTTCCTCGATGCGCCCGGCGATATCCGCGGCGCTCACCGCAGAGGTATAGCGGGCCGGGCTAAGTTCCGGATGCCACATCCACATCTTAGCGGTGAGGTTGTCATACACCGACCAGTAGGCATCGCCATCCGGCGGAGGCGACCCGGTTGGCGCCGTGATCGCCGCTGCATTGACGACGCGCTGGACACCTGACGCAGCAGCAGTCACGGAGACCGCGAACGGCGTGGTGATGTTGAGACTGTCCTTGCCCCATGCGTCGTAGAGTGCCGCCCACACGTACCAGGTGCCCGCCACGATATCGGGTGACGGCCACGACACGTTGGTCCCGTCATAGTTGGGCGCATGCGCTGTCGTATCGAAGCCGGCGTCCTGACTGATCCAGAACATGGCCCCGCCCGGCCAGTCAGATTGTGTCGGCGGCACGCCAAACTTGATGCTGTGAAGCGTACCGCCCGACGTTGCGAAGCTCGAATCGAAGTACATCGCCAGTCCTGCTGGCGCAGTTACGCTTCGAATCGTTGCGTCGTTCCTTGTGTAGCGAACGCTCGCGCCGTCATAGATGACAGCCAACACATCGCCAGGGACATAGCTAACGCCAATGGGGCGTAAGGTGCCCCCCTCGTAAGCGTCAAGCTTTCCGTCCGCACGGCAATAGATCGCGTAGTCAAGCGACGGATAGTTTGCGTCCGTGCCCGGGTCGACATTGAGCCCGAACATGATCTGTGCATTTGCCTGCGCCGGCACGGCGGTCGCAATGGCGCGCGCAGTCAGGCTCGTCGTGCTGTACGCCTGGCTATCCCACACGGACGTTGCGACGGTCTTTGTGACCACCCCCATACCCGCTGAGACGCCCGCTGCCGTCAGCGCCGGCGTAGGCAGATACGTGCCCGCGATATCCACTGGCGCCGAAACGCTGGCGATGAGCATGCCCGCCATCGGCTGAACATTAAGCGCAGGCGCCGGGCATTGCGGATTGGTCGATAGCAGCACAGCGGGCGTGCTGCTCTGGCCGTTCGCCGAGACGGCATACACGCGGATCTCGATCGAGCGCGAGAGACCATCGGCAAGCGCCTGCCCGACATCGATCTCGTAACGTGTTTCGGTCAGCCCGGTGACGGTGCGCATCTTTTGCGTGCCGTTGTAGAGCTCGACGGTGTAGGTTGCTGCACCAGGATAGGCCGACCACTTCCAGGCCGCTGCACGCCCCGTAAAGGGCCGATCAAGGGCGAGCCCACTTACAGCCCCCAGCGGCGCGCCGAGCACGACGTAGGCGGTCGCAGACACGTCTGCCAGATCCTGGAACGCACCAACATAGCGGTTGTAGCTCCGCAGCTTGATGTAGATCGTTTTGCCGATGAGCGCAGGCTCATAGGTGTAGCGGAACTCTGTGCCATCCAGTCGCGCGAACGGCGCCCCCGTGAGGTGCAGGCCGATCGGCGACCCGTAAGCCCCGCGCCGCAAATTGGTCAGTGCATAGCGATTCACACCGGTCAGCGTGGCGCCCTGGTATGCGACCAGTTCGCCGCCCACGAAGCACAGACTCTGAAACAGATCGCGCGCAGCGGACGTTGCGGGCAAGAGCGTCGCGCCACTCGCCGACACATCAACCGCCAGCGTATTGACGTTATCAACGTCCGCGTGCGACGGCAGGTTTGCAGTGATCAGGCCGTGGCGCATCGGCCCCGAAATAACGCCGATCTTGCTGTAGGTGGCGTCGTCCAGACTGATCCACACCTCGGCACCGCCCCAGGCACCGCCCCCCGATGTGGCCAGCCATATCTGGGGCTCGACCGATAGCGAGACCGGAGGCTCGAAAATGACAGGCGTGTTGGCATTGCCGGGCGCCACATTCAGGTCAGGCACATAGCCACTGGAGGGCTGCGTGCGAATGGCGGCCGGGTTGGAGATGCCGAAGGGCCACTCCTCGACCGTCACTTCGAGCTCGTTGTCCTGCTCGTTGATTTCCTTGACGCGAACCTTGAAGCGGTTCATGCCCTGCTCGGGGTAGGTCAGCGTGAGCAGGTCCATCGGTTCCATGAGAATGAAGCGCTCATCGACACGGAATGTGATCTCCTTGCGAATGTGCAACGCTCGATCGCGCATGGCCTCGCAGACGACCGCTGCCATCTCCGGCCGGCTGATGCAATGCAGGGTCTTGGATTCGGCACGTACGCCGTACTGCGTCACCGCCGACTGGTCGTCCTTGGTGACCGGCTCGGTGTTGTAGTCGCGCTCGCGATTGACGAACTCCAGCGTCATACGATTGACGGCCTTGCTCGGGTCCGTGCCCTTGGCGATGGGGATCGACAGGAAGTCCGCGACGGTCAGATCATAGACCGGCGTGTCATCCGGCGCCCATTCTCCGACAGCCTCGTCGCCGTACGGCACGATCTTGATCTTGCCCTGCGACGGAACCGCCTCGGACAGCGTGGCATCGAGGACCTGGCGCAGATAGTCGCGTGCGGGCGACTGCGATTCCATCGCCAGCGACAAGGTAAAGTCCATCGCCTGGCACCACGTGACGTAGTCCGTCAGGTTACCAAGCGTCTCAGCGGCAAGGCCCAGCCCTTCCAGCGGGTCAGTCGTGATGTCGCTGATGATGTGGTGCGGCAGCGCGTCGCCATTGGCGCTAACTCGCTCGCCACGAATCTCGAAACTCAGGTTGGGCGCAGAAGGCTGATCGCCCAGCTCAAACGACGAGGCGCGCACGTACGCAAGGCCGGAATACCCGATGGCTTCCGTCGGGTGATTGCTGGACAGGTGGCTCCAGACTGACTGCCCGAGCGTGCCATTGGCGAGGCCGAAACCCAGCGCCCCAAGGGAAAACTGTTGCTTGTCTGCCCATACGCGCACGACGCTCTCAATCGGCCCCGTACAGAGCGATAGCGCCATGGCTGCGCGGTAGCTGTAGCCGCTAATGGGCGGCTCAGAGCTGCCGCCACCACCCTTGCCGCCCTGCTGCTGGCTGCGCACAGGCGTGCCTACAAAGTCGCCGTACCAGAGCAGGTTCGAAGGCAGGCGAGCGGTGCCCCACACACGCGGTATGGCCGTGCCATACGCGCTCTGGTTGACGCGTAGCGACAGAACCTTGGAGGGCTCTTTCGAAGCAGGAGCTGCGGCGCCGAAGCTCATGCCTGCACCTCAGCGTCGGCCTGCTTGTTCCGTGGCCGGTAGAACTTCCGGTCGCGCCCGGCTAGATGGCCTTCGTCGCCGTTGGCCTGCGTCACGGCGCCAAAGCGGATGTCGGCATGAATGATGGTCGGCCAGTCCATGACGACAGCGCCATGTGCGAAACAGCGCCCGACCTTGTAGAGCACCACGTCACCAGGCTGGGGCACTTCGACCAGGTCGGAATGGGCCTCGACGTGCGTCATGAAGCGCTCTTCTGCACGGTGCAGCATCCAGTCGGCCGGGTAGTCATCGAAGGCGAACGGCGGTACCAGTTGCAAGGCTTCGACGTAGATGCCATAGAGCAACATCGCGCAATCGACGCCGACGTGCTTGATCCGCGCCTTGTGGTGATACGGCGTACGGAGCCAGGTGATGGCTTCTGCCACCACAGGACAAAGTTCTGGATTGCAGACGTCTGCACTTTTCAAAATGCTGTCTCCGGTGCAGGCACAAAAGGTTCGCCACGAAAGTGCGGGAGGTTGTTGAATTTGCCGCCGCAGTCTTGCGTGTCGTGCGCACACCCCGGCCAGATGACAAACGAGTCGCCCGCCGTGACGCTGCGGTTGAGGGGATAGGTCAACGCGAGCGTGCCGGCTGCCGACTGGCGCTTGACCGTGCGCCGGGCCCCCGCGTTGAGGCCGGTGATCCAGCGGATCTCACCGCCCGCGTAGTAGCCCGCAGCGGCAGTAAGGCCGGTGTTGATCGATGCCGGTGAGCTGCCCGGCAGCGCGGTCGCGTTGGTCTGATAGGCAGTGCGATTCACATCGCAGCCCGGGGTGTAAAGCGTGCGGTCGCAGCCCGGGCCATAAACGGCGCGAGGCAGCGGTGCGTCGAGCTTAGAAATGTCACTCTTCACGCTGATACGGATCTCGTCTTCGACTTCCCAGTCATTCACGGGGCCGGAGAAGCGCAAGACGGCACCGACGATGGGAGCGCCCGGCATGGGCGCATGCGCACGCCACAGCGAGATGCGCGCACCATCCAGCGCACCGTTCTGAATGGCTTCGCGCCACGGCAGACCCAACAGAAGATCGTCTGCCTTGGGGTTGATCGTCATGCTCAGATCGTCTGCTTCGAGGCCGCGCGCAATACGAACGGCATCACGCGTGAGCAACGGCCCGCCACCCTGAAACGTGTTTCCATTCCAGAGTGTCGATAGGCCCCCGGTATCGCCCAGCAAGCGCAGGCTGGTGCCGTCAAGGAATGTGATCTGGTACAGATCCACCGCCCAGAAGACCCGCGAATTGAGGAGCGCGATGTGCTCTGCAGTTGTCTCGATCATCCGAATACCTTGCTGATAATTTCGACCTTCGCCGACTTCCACAGGCCATTGAGGAAGCGCTCAAGCTCAAGCGTGTCTTCGCTGAAGCGGCAGCGCATGTAGTAGCTGCCCGTCCATTTCAGGATGTGACCTGCGGCAGGCGGCAGAGTGAATTGCACTTGCCCGGTGCTGCCAATGCTGTAGTCGGAAATGGGCGTCTGCACGACATTGTTTTTCTTGATGACTGGCGCAGGACTCCCCGCCACGGCCCACACCGGCTCAAGCCAGTCGTCTATCGGGCGAGCGAGCTGGAACATGGTGGCGACGCCATCACCCGTGCCGAAAGATTGTTCGACCACGGCGTTGTCTTCGTCATCGACAAACAGGAACGACTCAAACGAGCCCCGGTGCTTGTTGAAGAAGGCCTGAAGCTTTTGTCGTTCGGCGAATCCATGATCGGAGCGCAACACTTCGAACGACAGCGTGTAACGCCAACGCGGCCAGGCACGCTGGGCAGTGCTCGTCTCTTGCCCGTTGAGCGCTTCCTTGATGTTGGTTTTCCACTCAGGACGGCGCTTGATATCGACGCTGATGCCCGGCAGGACCGGGAATACGAGGTTGCTCATGCGGGACTCCAGCCTCCGCCCTTCAGCTTGTTCAGCGCATCGGCAATATGACGGGCACTTTCATCGGCCTCGCGCCTTGTCATCTTGCCGCGCGGATAGACGTTCACGGTCCCGCCCGATTGCGCGCTGCCACCGCCCTCGCCGCCACCGTTGGCAAGGTTGCGAATGGTATTGGCGTGCTCTTTCGGTAGAACCATTTCCTCTTCGTGCAACTGCATCATCGGGTTGATGCCCGCCGGAATGTCGTAACCGTTCTCGGCAGATTTGATGCTGCTCTTCGCACCAAGCGTCATTGCCAACACGGCGGCGAACGCGACGCCGGCAAGAATCCAGCCGACATATGGGATGGATGACGCAGAAGCGGCAGCGCCCGATGCAGCCTCGGCAGCGTTTGCACCGACAACGGCCGTCGCTTCCGTCGCCTTTGTAGTCATCGTGGTGGCACTCTGCGCGGTCTGAGCTGCCGTTTCAGCCGACATGATCCCGAGCTTTACAGCGAGCTGCTTCATGACCATAGCCAGCCATTGAGCCATCGGCTTGATGACCATGTTCTGGAGGAAAGCGTCGTACATCTGCGCCATTGATTGACGGAACGATTGCGCGAAGGTTTGCTGGCGATTCGCCATCCGAGTCAGCATCCCGCCGAATGCATTGGCCATATCGTTGGAGGTTTCGCGCAGGCTCTCGGTCCTCTCAAGCGCGAGATCCTGATCGATATGTACGAGGGCCTGATTGTGCTGGCGCTGAATCGCAAGCTTCTGGGCGTTCAGCTGCTCAAGCAGCACCACGTTCTTGTCGGGGTCCAGCTCAGCCAGGGCGAGCTTTTCTTCCATGGCTTGCAGTTCGATCTGGTAACGCTGCGACTCAAACTCCCGCTCCTGAGCGAGGACCTGCTCCCTTGTTGCGAGCCCCATGTCCAATTCGAACTGAGCTTTCGCGATGCCGTCTTCGATCTCGGCCAACTGCATATCGCGACGGCTTGCGTGGATCGTCTCTTCGACGGCGCGCATCTGGTCCGCGGCCTGCTTCTTGATCTGGACGATCTGCCCCTGCGATGCCGCGTACTCCCGAGAGTCGACACCGTAGCGCTGACGCATGAGGGCTGCCTCCTGCTCGGCGAGCGAAAGCTTTGCGTCGGTGTTGCTCTTGTAGGCGTTTTGCTGACTGCGCAAGTCTTCGACTTCGGTCGCAAAAGCTTCCTTCAGGATGCCAAGACGTAGCTGGCTCGTCTGGCGCGCGATGGCCACCGAATCCTTTTCGGTGACGATGCGCGTGGCGAGCACGTTTTGCCAGAAGGCAATCTCTTCCTGCCGGCTCATCTCGCGCAGGTTGTGCTGTTCCTGGTACGCGACCTTGGCGGCAGAAAGCTCTGCCTGCCACTTGGACATGTCGCTCGCTTCGTCCGGGCCCTTTTGCGCGGGCGTAGTGAGGCCACCAGCGCTCTTGCCGCCCCCCGCCGGCGCTACCCCCTCAGTCGGGTTGCCAAACAGCGCTGTGAGCCGATCCCGCGTGCTCTGTGCCTTGATGAGCATCTGGTCGAACGCGCCCGACCATGCGCCGCCGATGGTAGCGCCAATGCCCTTGATTTCGGACGCGGCCCCGGCGAAGTCGCCCGTCACAGCCTTGCCGATGGCTGCGGCCAGGGCGCGGATGGGTTCTGCCACAGTGACGATCATGGCGTTGAGCGTCTCCCACAGCACCGTCACGCCCGTGGTGATGAGGTGGAAGGTTGCCGCCAGGCCGCCGAGGGCGCCCTTGATGATGGTGACGGCCACTGGTCCGATGCTGTTGAACCAATTGGCGAGATCGGTAAGCACTGGCATCAGTGCATTGCCGACGGTGACCGTCATGGCATGCATGACGCGATGCGTCTGGTCAGTCGCATCGTCATACGCCTTGAAGTTGGCGACACTCTCTTCGCCGACTATCGAGCCCAATTCGCGCTGCGCATCCAGATTCTGCTGGATCGTTTCCGTGTTGAGCTTGGCCAGGTTCGACGTCATCTCGAAGCCCTTGCCGAATGCGATCTGGCCGGCAACGACGCGGTCGGTGCCTTCCTTGTAGCCATTGACCAACCCGATCGCTTCGACCGTCATCTGATTAAGCGGGCGCAGGTGACCCGATGCATCGCGAGTGGCGAGCCCCATCTTGTTGAGGGACTGCTCGTTATCCTTCAGGTTTTTGGCAAGCTTTTGCGCCGCGCCCTGGAACTCTTCAGACGATACGCCGATGTCATCAAACGAGGCCTTGTAGGCTCCTGCCTCGGTAACGGAAATGCCAAGCGCCCGCGCAAGGTTCTGCGTCTCTTCGGTCAGTTGGGCGGTCTGCTCGACGATCTTGCCGAACATGGCGCCACCGCCAATGACGGCGGTGAAGGCGAGGAATTTTGACTGGAGGCCCTCGACCACCGAACCGATGCCGGCGAAGCGCGCCTTGGTGTGCTCTTCGAGCTGGGAGAAGGCGGCTGCACCACGCTTGACCGCAGCCTCCAGCCCCGCCGCGTCGCCATTGATTTCGATTCGTGCTTCGTTATCAGACATGGTCATTCATCCAGGAACTTGAGCATCGGGTCGTCAGGCAATTCGCTCATCACGGGAACGCCCAGGCTTGAGGCGTCTTGCACTGTTTTCAGCGGCGTTGATTCCGCTTCGGAGGGCGGCTTGACGCCCAGGAAGTAACTCAGACGCAGGAGCTGCAGCGGCACTGGCGGCAGACGCTTCCATTGCTGCGTCAGGCTCGCCAGGCGCGGCAGCGTCATGTGGTCGTCGATGTACTCCCAGGTCCAACCGGTGCAGGTAACGAGGTAGGCGTAGAGGTCGTCCCAGTCCCACGCCCCGCCATCACCTCCCCCGATAGATCCTCCCGTGGCTTGCCGGTCTTGGGCGCAAGGCCGGTGACTTCGGCAACCTTCTGGAATGCCTCGGCAAGCTCATCCATGCCCATGGCAATCTCGCCGAATTCTTCAGGCGTTTTGCGCATGGAGGCGGTGACGATCCTGCCCATGGTGTCCAGCACTTCGTCTGTCAGCTCGCCACGTCCCAGCGAACGACCGATTTGCGAGAACAGTGGCGTCAGCACGCGGAGCTGCTTGAACGGGAGGGGATGGACGTCGTACAACACGCCAGCTAGCGTTATGGAATTCCCGCTCATTGCAGGCACATCCAGCCGATGTTGTCAGCGTTGTCGGCGAAGACAGACGCCTCGAAGTCGGAGACCGTGAAGTCATCGGACTTGAAGGGCAGCGCGAGCTTGCCGCTGACGGCACGGTTGAACTTGACCGTGAGCGTCTTGCCGTCAGGCGTCTGCTGACGCATGAGAATCGAGAAGCTGGGCGTGAAGCCCATCAGGTCGTTGGTAAGGTTGAAGGTTTGCGCCGTGGTGCTGACGGCGCTGTATTCGTAGTTGAGCAACACCGCACGGCTGGCGTCGGCAAGAGCGAAGGTGTAGACCCCGGCCACGCTGACCGAGTACTGACCGGTAGCCGGTGCGGAGGCGACGCGTGTGAGCTGTACGCCAGTGGCTGCGTCCCATACGCCCGCGTCACTGACGAAGGTGCCTGCGCTGGGAGGCGCTACGGTGATCGTGTAGGTCGAGGCGGCCGGTACGCTGGCTGCGAAATCAGACACCAGACCCTTGATGCCCGCAGTCGGCAGCTTGCCGTAGAACAGCGAGCCGATGACGCCACCGTTGATGTCGGCGTACTTCGCCTTCAGCTCGATCTTGCCCTTGCCCTGACCGACGGCGATCGGAAAGCGCTTGGCCGCGTAGAGCATCTTGAGGTCGACGGAGATGTCGAGCGATACGTCCTGCATGGCGCCGAGTAATACAGGGGTCGGGTTGGCGATCAACGTGCCTTGCGAATCGAACTGGGGAACTGCAATCAACTTGCCTGCGCCGAATGCGAACATGGTGTGCTTCCTTTCATGGCGCGCTGGCCAGGTTGGCCGCGCGAGTGAGGGTTTGGAACTGGTATGTCGCAGTCATGCGCGCGACGGTAGGATCGCCAGAGAAGTGCTCCGGCTCATCGGTGCCGGCACAGAACAGGCTGCGAGTGAGTGAAAGCAGCGTCGGGTCAGACAAGAGCAGGCCGTGTGCAGACGTGTGCAATGCATCGAGGGCCACTTCACGGTTTGCCCCCTTGACGCAGATCTGCAGCTTGAAGTTGCAGGAATTGCGAGTTGCGCCTTGGCCAAAAATCGAAGAGCCGACTTCGCCGCGAACAACGTTGATGCAGGGCAATTCGTCATCGGCAGGGATGTCATCGGCGCGGTCGCGGAAGATCCGACCTTCTGCGGCAGTTCCGCCGGCCAGCGAGGCCGCAGCAGCTTCGAGGATCAGCTCCGTGGCGGACTTCATGCCTGCTTCTCCAGCAGCACAAAGAGATCCTTGCCATCAAACATGCGCTGCGGTACCTGACGCACCCGCCAGCTGGCGCCACGAATTACAAAGGCATCATCCTTCTTCACTGCAGGGAAAGCGCCTTGCGAGTAGCGCAACGTCGGGTCTTCGGTTATGACATTGCCAAACGCGACGACGCCCTTCTCGTCAAACAAAGCGCTTCCGGGTATCGATCCGCCGGCAGCAGGCTTGAAGACGACAGACGTGCCGAGCTCAGCGTAGAGCTCAGCATCGTCCGCAGCAGTGAAGAAGTCGTCAGCCACGGCGATCAGGTTTCCGTATTGCCTTCGGACTTCTGTTCAGGAGCGCCCTTGGCCGGCTTGCCCTTGGTAGACGCCCGCTCTTCAGCAGCACTGACCACGTCCGCAGGCGCAGTCAGAAGACCGCCCTTGGAGTGATCGTCCCCTTTGCGCGTATAGAGCGCACGGCCGTGATTGGTCAGTTCGATACCGGTTTCCTTGGTGACAGTAATCAGGTCGCCAGCAGACTCGATCACGCCACCGCGATCGTCGCCGTAATTCACGACGATCGTTTCCAACAGTACAAGTTTTGCCATTTTGTTCTCCCGGCCGCACGGCAATCACTGCCGTGCGGTTTGTGCGTTGATGGATTGGAGGCTTGCGCCAGGATCAGGTTGTCAGTGCATCCTTGATGACGGCGAAGCTGCCGCCACGACGCGCCGCAATGTCGCAATCCTGCAGGGCGACGACGCGCTTGCCACCGGATGTGCTCATGGCATAGGGATCAAGCATCAGATCCAGCCCGCCCCACATGCCGATGATCAGATCCGCCCAGTTACCGAAGGCGATGCCCGAGCAGATGCCGGCGCTGGCGCCCTTGGTGTAGTTGCTCAGGATCTGGTTTGTGGCATAGGCGGAGTAGCCGTTGAGATCACCGACCCCAGGAGCGCCGCCCTTGTCCCACACCGGCATGCCGTTCGTGGAAGCGAACATCTGCGTGCGCTTAAGCTTGCTTCGCACCTTGACGTTGGTGACATACGACAGGGCACCGACATCGGCATTGGCGACCGCCACGGCCTCTTCGAGCTGGACGATGTGGTCCCAAGTCGGTGCGCCACCATTGGTACCAATAGCAACGCCACCTACACCAGACTGATTGAAGATGCCCATAGGCTCATTACTGGCGCCGGAACCATTGAAGCCCGCGTAATCAATACCGAGCGCCAGGCACAGCGCCAGATCGGTACGAACAAAGGCTTCGATATCGAGCGAAGCCTGCAACAACAGGCGGCGTGAATAGTCGCTGTACGCCCCCACCGTGTGCGGCGTCATTGGCACCTGATCGAAGCTGGCTTGGCTCTCGGTGGGTGCGCCGCTTTCGGCGACCCAGTAGCAACTTGCACCGCCACTCTGGCGCGGGATTGCAAGATTGCCCGAGAGGTCCGACAGCACCGTCGCGCCAAGATTGAACAGCACCATCTTGTTGCGCAACAGTTCGACGAAGCTGGAGGCCAACAGGTTAGTTGCGACAAGGTTGCCACCCGAGGCAGGTGCGCCCACAACCAGGTCACGATACGCGGCGCTGCCCTTTGCACGCTCGAGCAATGCACGTGTCGCAGCCTCGGCATACGCGGTGCGATTGGAGATCGGCGCGGCCAGCATGTCAGCCGGAATCTTGATGCCGCCTTCGCGCTCTTTCGTTGACGCAGGACCATCCAGCACTTTGCTGCGCGCGGCTTCCGAGCATTCCAGCTCAAATGCGCCCGCCTTGCGATAGGCCTGATTCGCCGGATCAGCAGCGATCAGCATTGCGCGGCAGAAGCTGTACTTGTCCATGTCGCGCGCGCTCATACCGATTGCGTTGGTCTCGGCCGGAGTCACTGTGGAACCGGGCTTGATCTTCGCCAGAAGGTCGCGACGGAAGGATTCGACGCTCAGGCCGCTATCGATTGCGCGTTCGGCATCCGGTCCCATATTGAATTGCTTACCGAGCTCACGAATTTCACGATTGCGTTCGCGCTCACCTGCGAGCGGGTCAGCGCCGCGCAGTTCAATGGTGGAGGTGATCGTCTTGGTCTTGTCGACTTGGTTTTCAACTTCAGGGTCCATGGTTCGCTCCTGCGAAGTTTTGCCGGGCGAACCGGCTGGTTGAGAAAGGGATGGGATGTCTATGACGCGGTAATTTTGCGGGGCCCCGTCAACCGAGCGACCGAGCCCGACTGTGGCGTCAGCCGGGATATCGACTAGGGAGATCTCGAACGGCTCCCATTCAGTGACGCGGTACTCGTTAGGCTGGCCGTCTACATTGGCCTTGGTCAGTACGCGTGCGTTGATCTGGTAGCCGATCGACACATTTCGAACGAGCCCGTCGAGGATGTCTTGACGCAAATCGGAGAGCGCTTCGCGGCGGCTGATCACGATGTCCGCTTCCATCCGACCATCGGTGAGCCAAGCCTTCTCGACCATGCCGATGCTCGCTAGCGGCGTGTTGCCAATGGCGGTGTAGCGGTCATGATTGCCGAGCACCGCGCCGCCCCCGTTCATGCGAGCGAGATCCACTTCGCCGTCCTTGTGACCCAGCACTTCAATCCAGGGCTCATCCCACCAGCTCTGACGCAGATAGGGCTGGTCAGATGAGGCGGACAGGTGCAGGCGCAATAGCCCGTCCGTTCCTTCTGCGCCCTCGGCATGGGCAGGGTCATCACGCACGGTCAGCGATGCCGGCAGGCTTCGATACACCGTGCCTTGAACGCGTTGAGCGGCTGGACGGTCCTGAGTTTCTGTTGCCATGAAATCCCCTAAGCGGTGGCAGTGCGCACTGGTTCCCTGCGCGCTTGTGATTTGTTGGTGGAGTCATCCGGCTTGGCTGACCCATCGTCGGCCGCCGGCTCTACTTCGTCTTCTCCTGCGAGATCTGCCTGGGCCTGCGTGGAACCACTGCCCACGGGACCGACACGCTCCTCCCACTGCTCGATCTCTTCAGCGATCTCTTCCCAATCGTCGCCACGCTCGGCGATGATTCGCTGCGGGCTCGTGAGCTTGTTGCGCAGATTGATGTCACTCGCATTCGCCTCTTTGACGGGGTCAATGCCGGCCCAACGACGCTTGATCCAGACCGTGCAATCGATCGCTTCGTCATAGCGCTGCGCGGGGAAGCCTGCGAGCAAGCGAGACGCGAGCTGGCCATAGCGCAGTGCCATCGCAAAAACAGGGTCGTGCAGGCTCTCTGCAAAGTCTTCCTGCAGGATCTTGTACATCTCGCGCTCATCGATAATGCCGACGCGGGCCGAGCTGAAATTGACCGCTTCGAGGTTGTTGCCGCCCGTCGCGTAGCTCATGCCAAAGCTACCAATGAAGGCGCGCAGGCATTCCTTCACGTACTCGCCGTAGTTGATGTGCGGGTACTGGCTGTCATGCGCCTTGAAGTCGTATCCGTTCGGGATCACGTCGTACTGCCCCGGCGCGACGGTGTTGAACTTCTGGGCGGAGGCGATCAGCGTCTTGAGGTCCTCGGCCGAGAGAACGCGCCCCTGCGCCTTCGCGTCATCGAGCGCCGCACTGATGATCTGATCGGCAAAGCCGGGAGGGGCCTCACCGTTTGGCGACACGAAGAAGCCCACGCGCTTTGCCGCGTTGCTGCTCGCGACGGCAGCTGCCTCTTCGTAGTCCTTGAGCAGCCACAAGCGACGCGCGCCTGCTGTGATCCAGGGATAACCTCGCAGCTGGTCGGCCTCTTCCGGCACGAAGTAGTGCAGGATCTCTGCGGCGGGAATGCGCACACGGCGCTGATCTCCATAGCCGAGCGAGAAGTAGTCGCCCATGCTCGACTGAGCGCGCAGCCAGTACGCGACGGGACGGTTGTCGCCGTCAATCTCGACGCTCATGCGAATGCGGTTGCCTGCATGGTTGCCGCGGTAGTTTGGATCCAGAAGCAAGGGGTCAAGGATCTGGACTTGAAAGCCATGCTCGCCGCGGCCGGGCAGCATGCGCACAAGAAATTCACCATCACGCACCAGATGGGTGAGCGTCAGGCGTTCAACTCCGCGCCAGCTCAAGCGACCAGAAACATCGCACTTACCCCTCTTGCCAAGCCCGCGCCAGAAGGACTCAACGGTCTCGTTGATGCTCTTGTGCAGGCCGCCGCCACGCTTGCCGATGCGCATCTGCAACCGCATGCCCTGCGGACCGAGAACATTGGTGATGAACAGAGTGAGAACGCGACGCGCCCAGACATCATTCTTGAACAGCTCGCGAGAGCGCGAGACGAGAGGAATCAGGCTGCGTTCGAGGTCCTGGTTGATCGTGCTGCCGGACGTACTCCAGCTAGCCGTCCATGCGGGCGTTTCGGCTGCATCGAACGAGCGGCGCATGCCGGGCGCATCACTGCCGACGCGAGCGGCCGCCTGCTGCACGAGGCCCGCGACCCACTTACCGCGCTCAGTCGCACGCTGCTGCGAAAACTGCGCGAGCACAACGCTGTCCTTCACACGGCAACGTGCCTGCACATCATCCCAGCTGATGGGCTCGCGCGCGCCCATTACATCGACACCCGAACGCGGTTGCTACGCCCCAGGCCATTGAGGATCGCGAGCCGTGCATCTTCGCTGGCAACATCGCGCGCAAATCGGTCGCGCAGGAGGATCAAGTCCGGCAATGGATGATCCTTGATGTGTCGATCAGCAATTTGCTTCTCGCCTGCCCAGCCGGCTTTGCCGGACAGCCACGCATCGATTGCTTCGACGATCTTGCGGGCAGTGCTTCGCGGATCGCTCACGCCCGCCGCCATCAGATCAGGCAGCACGGTGCATGACCGGGTGACAACGGTTATGCGCTCAGCGAGCTTGGTCACTGCGCCCACGAGGGTGCAGTCGCCCACGAAGAATTCAGCCGTTTGCTCTCCCGTCAAGATGACGGCGTGATCATCGCCGGCTGCAACAGTCGGAATCGTGGAAGCCGTGCCGCCAGCCTGAGGGACCAAGCGATAGGCCAACACCCAACCGGCGCTTGCCGGATAGTCTGGCAACGACTTCGTCCAGGAAGTGCTATCGCCAGCGCGAAGGGATGTTGGTTCGGTGTTCATGCAGCGCAGTTTGCGTTGCATGGCTGTGACATTTAAAGGTTCAGAATGTCACACCGAGCGATATGAAATGTCAGCCCGCAGGCTGGCGGCCACCTCGCGCTAGGCGCCGTCCTCTACGTGAAGTTCAGCTGGCAATTCCAGGATCGATCCCGAGGCCAAAGTCACAACGCAGCGAATGCGGTAGATCCCGCGCAAGGTCGCACGGAACCACACTTCGACGACACCAACATTAATCGCCGCATCGCCTTCAATCCTCGCCATTGGCGAAGCGTCCGTGCCCTGCACGATTGAAACGTACAGGACGGGAGATCCGGAAACGATGCTGTCACTCGCCGAGATTTCTGGCGCGAAATTGAATTGGAGCAGGCGACGCTCTGTCCTGTTCATTGACGGGAAACGCTGCCAGCCACTCATAGGGAAACCTCGAACTTTCGGGATGCGCGCGCAACGAGCATGTCGCGGCGACTACGCGTAACAATCAATGGCTGTGCGTCGATACCACCGTTGGGCACCAAGCCGCCGGACTTGGCCAGATTCGCTTGCGCACATGCCGCTGCCGCGAGCAAATGACGCTGCACTAGCCACGAAGAGGCGGCGATATTGTCTTGCACGGACGGCACCGCAACGAGCACGTGCCGCACTGCACTTGCGCCCACGGAAGACGCATTCGACTGACTGCAGGTTGAGCCGGCCAAGACAACGCCTCCGCTCAGCGAGCCGGTGCTACAGCTGTTCGCCTGATTGGTCGCGACACCTGAGAGGCTGTGTCGCTGTGCGATCGCCGCGGACAACGAGGCATTCGCCTGCGTCGTTGCTGCAGCAGCCAACACGCGTCCGACAGCGACCACACCGACTGTCGCCAGGTTGGCTTGGCTGCAGGTTGATCCTGCCAGAACAATGCTGCCGCCAAGCGCGCCCGTCCCACTGACGTTCGCCTGTGCACTCGTCGCCGCAATGAGGATGTGATTGGCACTGATTGCGCCGCTCGCAGACCCATTGACCTGGCTGCTCGCAAGACCGACAAGGGATACAGCGCCACCACTTGCTCCGACAAAGAAGTAGCGCCGATCGGCCAGAAATATCTGGTTGGGATTCGCCAAGAGCGACCGCGCCTCGATGTCAGTGAGCATGCCGCTCCACATGACCATCGCATTGAGCGAGCCGTTAACGTAGTCGGCGTTTGGAAAGTTTGAGCTACCACCGAAGGAGATGGGCGCATTTGAGCTAAAGCCGTCCAGGCCCGAAGAGACTGTCGAGATCAGACGACCGTTCGAGTACAGGCGCGCATCTTGTCGGTCCATGTCGCCCATTACGGCGATGGTTGGACGGTGCAAGCCGATTGCGATGACGGAATTGCTTGTGCCGAAAATCTCTGTGCCGACAGAGTCGGTAAAGTGAAGGTAGCTGTCGTTGCTTGGGAACCATGCCCTTGCCCCACCCTCCAGGAGGGTCGCGTTACCGAGTGAGGCGCTCGTGATCTCCCCGATGAACATGACAGAGTGGCCCGCGCCTCCGCCTTGACGCCCAGGCATGGATGGCACGTTGAGCGGGGTGTAGTAGGAATCGACCCCCATTCTGCCGGCAGGGCCAAGTCTGTTTGCAGTTGGACATGCGTTAGGGCCGACCGCCCTTATCGGTTGTCCGGTGGCGGCATCCCACATGACCCCACCCGCGCTGCAGGCGGCGAGCACGATCTTTCGCGTGATCGGGTTTGACCGATCGAGGCGAGGAACTTTGCGTGGAGAAGCGGTGCTAACCCTCCGCGCGGGAAGGATGAAGCTTGGCATTTAGGCCGGGCCGATGGTGCGCGGGGTGACTTTGAGAATCCAGCCGGCAGACACGGTCTGACCGGTGCCGTTGTTGTGGATGTAGTACGTTGCGAGGGTCGGAAGCTCGTACGCACGCAGAACCATGAGCTGCGCCGTGGTCACGTTGTTGACGAAGAACGAGCCGATGAACATCGTCGGTCGCGCTGCTTCCGGAATCTCGGTGTCACCTGTGCCGTCCACATCGAGCGGGCGCGCGTACAGGGACAGCGCCGTCCCTTCGGTTGGAGCGGTGGCAAACGTTGCGGTTAGAACGAATTCTGCGTCCGGGTAGTTCGCGCCATCCGCGCTCAGCGAGTAGTTCGCATCGTCAGCCTGGGCGACTGAGTTGTTGGTGATCGCAGCGCCGACTGACTCGAGGGTCTTCTGCGCTCCTACGAACACGCGTGCTTCATTGGTCATAGCGTCATCCGTCCCTCTGCGATATTCAACGCGTCAGACACCAGGTTGTAGCCCACTACCTCCGGGACCTCCGCGAGCGCCATCAGCGCGGCGACGGATGCCGCCAAGCCCGGGTGCTCGGCAGCGAAGGCGGTCAGCATCTCGCGTGTCACCGCCATGCCCACGTCCAGTTCGCCGGACTTGATGAGGTACATCGCCCATTTGACGTTCAGGTCGGTTGCGCCCATGGCCTCAACGGCCTCAAGGAATGCACCGCCGCCGGGATTCAGTGCTGCGAGGATGGATCCGACTCCGATCTTGCAGGGCACCAGACGTGTACGACCAACTGAGAGCGCCGCAGCAATGGCTACATCATCGCGCGCAGCGAGCATGGGCTCAACGATGGCAACCTGCTCCGCCGACAGGGCCTTGCCTGCCACGGCCGCCAGTGCGGCTTGCTGTTCAGACGTCATCATGATCAGGTTGGCTGGTTGCTGGTGTAGGTCAATTGCGGGAAAGTGACGACGTTGCCGACCGTAATCGCCTGGTCCGTCGTTTCATCCGAGACCCATAGAACCTTGGCGCTGCCGTCCGTGAATGCGATATGCAGGTTTGATCCCGCAACCGCGCCCGCCGTGGCAGAGCCGGTCTTGCCTGCTGCGGTCGTGACCAATCGGTTACTTCCTGATGAGGACAGTGTGAAATCGGCACTTGCCATCGTCGCTTCAGCAAGTTTGTTGCCAATGACCGTAGCATACGAATCGCCGACCGCATATGCGGAAAGAAGCAGCATTTTCGTTGCTGCAGTTTTGATGGCGGTTAGGCCGCCATCCAGTACGTCTGAGTGCGCCCACTTGGCCATGATCAGTTCCTTTGGAAATAACACCTGCACACTAACGCGGGCACCTGTGACATATACAGGCGCGAAATGTCACAGCGACTGGTTGCCGCTAATCCAGAGTGAGCGCGCGAAGGAATGCCTTGTACCGGCACACCTGCCTCCGACTCAGACCGAGCGAATCAGCCACCTCTTGCGCTGTCATGCTTGATTCCATTTTCTGGATAGTGTCCAGTCGCTGCTTCTTGTCTGGCCGGGCGCCGACATACACGCGGTCCGAGCCGGTTACCTCTTGCACGCCGATTGCATACTTGTCGTCCCCGACCGTCGCGCGAACTTTCTCGGCTATGCCGTCGTACTCGGCCTGAGTCAGCCCCTTGGCGCACTTGATCGTGATTAACAACGCGCGGTTTGATTTAGCGTCTGCCATTCTGTTTTCTCCGTAGCTTCTGAATTCTGCTCAGGTAGTCCTCGCCAATTGCGGGGCTGGTGGAAGGCTCGGCCGGTGCAGCGACCTCTTGCGGTTGGGCGGGCTGCGGCGCATCGGGCAGTGCAGTCGCCGGTGAATTTGCAGACGTCTGCAATTCCGACTGGAGGGTGTCGCTCAGCATGTCCGCTTGACGAACGTGCATCTCCAGCACGTCCCACTCCCACGCCTTCTTGAGATGGAGACGGAGGTGCCGACACAGATGCACGGCATAGATCGTGCAATCGAGCACTTCGTGGCGCCGATCGGTGCGATCTTTCCATCGGCTCAGGCGCGGGTTGATTCGCGACGGGATCTTCATCGAGCTCAACAACTGCTCGTAGAAGTCGGCGCGGATATCCTTGTACCAATGCATGCGACCAGGGCCGCTACCGGTCAGGCGGACGCGGCCCGCGTCTTTGCTGGAGCCTAGAATGAGATCCTTGGCTTTCGCCGTGCCAACCTGGTAGATCAGGACGCCAAACTTCGCAGCCTTCGTCGCCTTATTGTTTGGGTCGATTGGCTTGGGTGGAGTCCATATCTCAACGCGACCTTGATCGTCCGGAGCGCCCTTTTGCGCGAGTACCGGCCTGTCCTTGCGGTCGTGCTTTCGCACGAATGCATATGCGGCATCGGACGTATTGCCGTCACCGCAATCAATGCCGACTGCACGGATGCGCAACATCGCTCCACTGGGGTGCCGAACGGACTTGCTAAGAAGTTCCTCGAGCTCGATCCAAGCACCGGCATGAGGAACGATTGTTTGCCCAAAGAGTTCCCCCCAGTAGGCAATCCACATTTCCTCTCCCCTGCCAGCAGCCCACACGGTTACCGCCACGCCATAGCCCTGCACGTCGACGGTCGCGATGACTTCCAGTGCGCCCATGGCCGGCACGGACCACTCTGCATACGCCTCCGCGCGCTCGCGGAGTTCGTCCTCTTCGGGTAACTCGCCGGCGTACTCCCATGTCCTGCCACGCGTGGCGTTCGTAAAGACAATCATTTCTGTGGGGTCGCCTTGCTCTAAGAGATGCAAGGCGCGGAGGTACTTCTCGGCCAGCTTCGGCGTGTAACTGCCTTCGAAAATGCTCTGCATTTCGTTGCAGTAGAAGCCCGGGTCCGGGTTGTTGGAGCTCGGCACCCAGCCGAAGTGCGGCTCGACGCGCGCTGCAGCCCGAATGTTCTCAACGCGATCTTCGTCAGGCCAGACACTGCCGCAGTGTGGGCACGTGTAGAACGCGTCCTCCCACCGCGCACGGCCATACACCTCACGGATAGGCCAGCGCACATCCAGATCAGGAGCGCGCAAGTCTTCTTCGCTAAGGTCTAGCCCGGGAATCGTGACGTGTTCCCACTCGACCTCGTGACTCTCGCCGCAGTGATGACAAGGAGCGTAGAAGCGACGCTGGTCCGTCGTTCGCATCTCGGCCTCGATCTCACTCGCATTCTTGGCGGTCGGAGATCCTCCGATGAGTTCGAAGGATTCGCGAACCGTCTTGCCTCGCTCGCGCAGAGCGGCAATGGACTTGCCCTGCCCCTTGACGTCCTTGTTCGTGTCATCAGGCTCTTCAACAATCCGGATCTTCGCGCTCGTGCTCTTCACGTCGGCCGGGCTATTGGATGCCACGAGCTTTATGAGGCCGCCCAGATAGTGCTTCCGCGTGGTGCTATTGCCCTTGGTTCGACTGTTACCGGATATGCGCTTGGCAAGTGCCGGCGTTGCCCGAACCATCGGCGAAAACTTCTCTGCCTCAAAGTCCTTCGCCGACTGGGCCCGAGGGAACATTACGACCTGGACGCAAGGCTTCCAGTGGATGTGATAACCCAGCACCGAGCACACTATGCCCGCGGTATAACCTACCTGCGCTGACTTCTGGACGATGACGCGTTTGACGTGCCGCTCTCCGCATGCCGCAAGAATTCCACGCAGCACCGGCGTGTTGTCCATATCAAAATCGCCGGGGAAGTCATTGGTTTCTTCCTTCGACAGGATGCGGTACTTCTCCGCCCACTGCAGGATGCTCAGGGGCTTGCGTGGCCTGAGCTTCCTGAAGCAACGCGCAATCAGTTTGTTTAGCGCCTCTTCTGCCCAGGGGAAATGAACGACCTCGCGGATCTGACTCACTCGTCATCCTCGTCATCAATTTCATCCGCCGACTGCCAGCCCGACATGCGCATCAGGAAGGCGTCAAATACCTTGCCGATCAACTCCTCGGCCTCAGCAACAGGCTTGCCCGCGACAGCTCGCGCCAGGCGCGCCGGCTCGTCCTGCATTTGCTCGCGCGCAAGCACCATGGCTGCAGCGATCTTGGGTTCGATCTGCTCCGCAGGAACAAGCAAACCCTTGCGCTCAAAGTTGTCCATCTCCAGGCCGTCAGCCTTCACGCGCGCGAGCCGATCAGCTGGCGTCTCGCTTCGCACCTTGCGGAGCTCTATTTCGATTTTCCAAGCGATGCACGCCTTGCTGTCGTAATGACTCGGCACACCAGGACTGCCCCGTTGCGCGATGGGCATGCCCTGGTTCTGCCACTCGACAATCGTTTTTGGTGCGACGCCGAACACGTCGGCAATGGTTTCCTGCCCCTCGACTAGCACTTACTTACCTCGCTGCATTCGCCGTAACTAGGATTTTTTCGGGGTCGTTTCGCGCCGTGTGTGCATACCCCAGGGGAGGACCCGCGAAGGCCTCGATGCTTGACGACATCACTCGTCACCACACCACACAACTTGTCGAGTCGGCTCATCACTTGGCATACCCCTTCAGCACAGCACGCAGCTCACGCTTGAAGTTGGCAGGGAAGCGAGCCACCATCACCTTTCGAACGACTTGGTTAATGCGCTTGGTGTTGAACATCTGGGCGATGTCGAGAGTGGTGATGGTTGATATCGGCATACGACGATCCCCGTCTCGAACGAATACCGCAGTGCCCCCCGTTGCCTTTGACGTTGCAATGAATGCACCCGGTATGACCTTCCTGCCCCCGCCCCGCCTGATCTGAAACGTAAGCTGCCTGAGCCCCCCTTTCTTGGTTCTGGTTGGCTTCCCTCCGACCACGAAGTTGATCAGGTTCATCCCTCGTGCATCGTTGCTGTGCAGGCCGCCCTCGCGCTTTGCGTACAGCGAGGCCGTCAACTGTAGAGCGCCCTTCCGGCTAACCGCCCGCTCAACTCCGAGACGCTTCCTCGCCTGAGCACTGGTCACTCTGAACTCAGCAGAGATCGCTCGCGCCATCTCGGGAACCCCCTGTTGCGTCGTGGTGTTAAGCGCACGAGCCATGGCCTTATTCGCCACCTGCTCAGGTAGGGTCTTGAGCTGCTTCGCCACGTCGGGGAAATTCGTACGGATGCTCATCTTGATCATGGCCGCGCCCTCGACATCCGTGACTTGTCCTCGCCGTGGTGCTTCACGCGCAGGCCATCAGCGATGACCTTCCACTCCACTGCCGTTGTCGCACGCTCTGCAGCCAGCATCGCCCGGTAGCCCTCTTCCTGACGCGCCTTGATCCAGCCCGCGCGGCGCGCATCGGCGGCCTTGGTTGCGAGCCACACGGACCACGACAGGAGCTCCGCCGTGTCGTTGCTCTCCACCGCCTTCGCTAACGTCGCCGTGATGTCGGCGATATCGGTGTCGGGCCAGCCCTGCACGGCCTGCAGCCACTCGCGCGCCGTGAGCCAGTCCTTGCGCATCTGGGTCAGAACAGCCTGAGACAACGCTTGATTGCTCGCTGGATCACTCATCGCAATGACTCCCGATTCCGAAGGTTAGGAACGTCGGGCAGAGGTTAGGAGCCCGGAGAGTGGCTACCGGCCTAGCTCTTCCTAACCTTCCTAACCTTCCTAACGTTTGTGTGTTGTGTGTGGGCGCGCGCAGGCGCGATCGTGCGCAGGTGTCCGTGCACACGTGTGCACACGCATGTGCACACGTGTGATCAAAAAGGTTAGGAAGGTTAGGAAGGTTAGGAAGAACAAGCACTGGCGCGGGTTTGCGGGTTCCTAACCTGCTCCCAACGTTCCTAACCTCGGCCGTGTTTTTGATGTCAGAAGCCCGCACTTGCGACCTCCTCATCTGCCAGGTAATCCGCTGCTGGCGTCTCGGTTTCCGACGTCGCCTCATTTCTAATGGGAGGCCTGTACCAATACCGAGTCATGCCATTGCGCTTCTCGACACGCGTGCACCCCAACTTCCGCAGGGCGATGCCCACGCGCGTCTGTACGTCGCGTGTGAGCTTGCTTGCATCCATCTTCAAACCCTCCATCACCGCAATGGCGACAGAGAAATCCGTGACCTGCTTATAGACCCAGTCGTGCAGCGCATCGATGTAGCTATCGGGCTGCTCACGCATCAGCTGCTCAGGGTCGAACAGGGCCTTCTGCTCCTCCGCGGTCGGCCAGAATCGTTCCTTGCTCTTGTACGCTGCCAGCGCTTCCGCGAAGAGCTGCGGCCTGTTCGCGCGCAACAGATCTAGGTTCATGACCTCATCGCAACTCACTGGCCAGAAACGGCGCCCGCCAGTCGGATCTTTCTGCCACTCCCAGTCATTCACCGAGCCCGCGAAAACGACCTGCCGTGGTGCCTTGATGTCACGCCGGCCATACACCGGTCGATACTTGTCGATTCGACGCGTCAGGAAGCTCTTCTGCTTGCTTGCTTCGGCTTTTGCCAGCGACCCTAGCTCCGCGAACTCGTGAAGCCATACGCCGCCCAGGGATGCCATTGCGTCCTTGCTCTGCAGGTCGAGGTCGGTGTCATCAAAGAACTCTCCAGCGAGGATGCTCAGCGCCGTCGACTTGCCCTTACCCTGTGTGCCTTCCAGCACCAGGCAGGTATCGAACTTCACGCCGGGCTCCATCACCCGCGCCACCATTCCGATCAGGAAGAAGCGCGACACCAGGCGGACGTAAGGCGTGTCTGCCACGCCCAGGCAATCGGCTATCCAATGATCGATGCGCTTGGTGCCATCGTGCTTCGGTAAGCCGTTGAGGAAGTCATGCACAGGGTGGAATGAATGAGCACGAGACAAGACTTCGACCGCCTCCATCACGCGCGCAGATGACGGCGTAATGCCCTCCGCGCGTGTCAGCCAGATCGCCGTGCGCGAGTCATCCGCACTCGTCCATTCACCAACCTCGCCACCATGGAATGGCGGTGCCTGCAGCTTCACCGGAATAAGCGCGAATTCGTCGTAGGCCAGCACGCCCTGCCACTCATCACGGTTACCCATGATGTCGAACACGTTCGCAAGGCAGTCGGCCAGCTCACCCTTGCGCCACAGCAAGCGGTCGCGCCAATGGTCGTTATCGACGTCGCGCCTCTTCGACGGCTTTGCGGCAGTCGGCGTAGCGTCAGCGTACGGTTGTGGCGCTGTGTCGGGCATGCATAGCTGCGCGTGCTCACGTACATAGCCGGCGAGCCGCACATCCTGCTCCACGCCAGCTGTGCGCCACTCCGCCAGCATGTCTGCAACATCCCAGCCGTCCGGCACGGTTAGAGGGGCTGGAATGCTCATGTTCCAAAGCTTGCAGCCCATTGGCCCAAGCAGCGCGCGCACCTTCGCCATGGCCTTGACGCCCGGCTGCTTCGCTTCAGGCAGCAAAGGCTTGGACAATGGGTCGATGCCGGCCTGTTTCTCTTCTACCGTCAGCTTCTCGCGCTTGGCATCACAGTCGGCCCACGTGACAACCTTGCGGCCGGCCAGCGGTGACCAATCCACCTTGTCGACGGCTTGCGCGCCACCAGGCCACGCCATCACCACTACATCGAGCAGCTCCACCTGGGCAGCATCGCGGCACTTCTCCCCCTCGACGAGCAGTACCGTCGCATCTGGCATGGCAGCGAGACGGTCCAGCCCATACAGCGGCCGAGGATCAGGAAACGCCATCCAGCGCCAGAGGCACTTGCCGCTCTTCGTGTTTCGGCAGTAGGTGAGCGGCGCAATCTCTTTGCCGCCCGTGCTCTTCACGAATCGATGAATGAAGCCCAGCAAACGTCCTTCCGCATCACGGTATGGCCATGACATTTCAGGCAGGCCGCGAAACTCATGCGCGGCAGGCGGCGCTGGCGCATCGTCAGGCACGGGCATGACCGGCACCCAGTCCGGCACCTTCTCAGGCTTTGTTTCGGGCTGCACCTGCGCCACTGCAGCAGGCTTTGGCCTCGCCTTGCCATCGGGCGCAGGCACACACTCAGGCATGCCGAACAGGCCCGCGAGGTAGCGTGCCGCATCGCCCTGGTCGTCATTGCAGAACAGGTACGCATACAGGGACAACAGATCGCCACCCTTGTCATCCGTCGCAAAGTCGCCCCAGCGCCCATTGACCACGCTGATCGAGAAGCTGCCTTCATGGTTGTCAGCGCGGCGCGGGTTCGTGCTTTTCCATTCGTGCCCTACCCGCTTGCCATGAGGCAGCCACTCCGCAAGCAGGCTATCCGCTCGCGCAAGGGCCGCGTCTGCCAGACGCTTGAAATCGAAGTCAGCCATGCTAGCCGTGCGCCCTCAGGCTCTTGGCATTCTCATCGGCCTGCCAGTCATCACGGCAATCGGCGTCGCACCAGCGGCGTGGCGTCTTGCTCTTGCGCATAGGCTTGCCACAGCACAAGCATTGGCCTGTCGGCTCTGGGCCTTCAGGCTTGCGCTTCGCGAGGGCCACGGCCGCCAGCTGCTCGGCCGTCTCGACGGACTGATCGATCCAGTCAGCCATGGGACACCAACCCGCCAGCCTCGACTATCGCGTCAATCGCCCCCAACAAACGCTGCTTGGCAGCGATCTCGTTGCGGATGCTCTGCGCAATCTCGGAACGCTCCCGTGGCGAGATACGCCGGTCGCGTATTGCATCCGCCATCGCACGGGACACATCACCGTGCGCGGCTTCAGCCGTCATGAGCTCCTGCATGAATGACGCGTACGGCTCGGCAGGGCCAAGAATCCGCAAATCCAGTTCCTCAGCCAAGGAATAGAGAATCTGGAAGTCCCCCGACATCAGCATCGCGTCGCGCGCCTCATTTAGCGTCAGATGATTCGTCGCCACTGTCCAGTTCACCTTGTTGCGCAACACCTGCTCCGACTTGCCCAGCGCTGCTGCGGCTGCAGGCAGGCCGCCTGACCATTTGTGGAAGGTGCGATGCACAGCTAGGTCTAATGCCGTTGGCTTACTCATGAAAATCCCATCCACTTAAATGTTGTTCACTGCAGGATCACTACCGATACTTGAGGCACATCAACCAGCCGAGAACGTGATGCCTACCCCGACCGATCCCAACCACCCGCTCTGCTCGTTCGGCGATACCGCCTTCGTGATAGAGATCTCGTTCTTGCTATTGCTGGATGTGATTGCGATCGAGGCCCCCCATGTGGCAGGCACCTTCGTGGGCGAGCTGGACAAGATGCTTGCGAAGAAGCTGCCCACACAGGGAATGCGGCGGCAGATTCAGCAACTGAGAGACCACTTGAGCACGGTGCTGAATCAGACATGAGCGGCCTGCCCCTGCATTTCCTGCGTCAATTCGGGAGGCAATGCATCCGTGGCATTGGGATAGAGGTCGCTACGCAGCTGGTGCGGAGTCACCCTCCAGCCACCGGCCCCGCAAAGCGCAATGACACGATCTGGCGGACAAATGACCCACTGGGATACCGCTTGCGGCCGAATGTTGAACAACGCCGAGACAGCTGCAGGTCCATTTGCCAGCTGAATTGCCGTCTTTAGAATGTCTTCCATGACCGGAATAGTAAGCTCAACTTACTCGCGCGCGCAAGTTCAACTTGCGGTGACTAACGTAAGCTCGCCTTACATAATCCCGCTCATGAGCAACCCCAAGCCCACTACCCCCGATGACGTGCCCAAGATTGGGCAAAAGCTCGCTGCGGCCAGGCGTGCAAAGGGACTGTCACAAGAAGCTGTTGCCACAGAGCTAGGCATCGACCGGATTGGTGTATCCAACTGGGAGCGGGATATAAACCTGCCGGCGATGGCTGCGTTCTACCGCCTGTGTGAGTTGCTCGAAATTTCGATGGACGCCCTGATGAGCCGGGCTGATCACACATCTGATCAAGTTCTCGATGCCCTTGGGGCCCCCAAAGTCTTCATCTCGCATTCAGCCTCAGATTCCGGCGTTGTCCGCGCGCAAATCTCCGGCCTCCTGTCGCCGTTAGGGCTCGGGATATCGGCGTGGAACGTGGGAGAGGATGGCATTGACATCAAAGTCTCTGCCACGAAGGCCCCTGCTGAGGAGCGGCGCGGGCTGGCCGTTGTTGAGACAGCCGCTGACGATCGCAATGACCGTCCTCTTGCAAAATACGGATTCGTCAAGAAAGACAAACCCAAAACGCCCAAGACAATTGTCCGAAAGGGCAACCAATAGACGAACTAGGTCAACTTGGCCTACCATTCTGTCGCGCAAAATAAAGGCCCGCGAGCAAGGCGGGCCAATAAAGGGACACTGCTATACCAGGTGACGCCGGAGACCTTTCGTGTGGAGCCTCACCAATCATCCGTCAGCCAGCGCGGCGATCGTCATCACTCACGCTCGGTAATTCGTAATCATCGGGGTGCAAGAGCAGGTTTGCAAGACGATGCGCACCGGCGCCCGCGATCATCCGCTGCTCGGTTCGGGCGCGCCCCAAGACAGCTTCATGGAGTTGGTTGTGCCGGTCCACTAGGGTCGCCGCCATGCCGGTATAGAAACCTGACTTGACGCGCGCCGCAATATTTTCGATCCCCTGCAGCATCTCTTGTGTATGCCTGGCCGTGAAGTTGTAAGGGGCTTTTCGCATCAGATCCATGTATCACCAGAGTTCGTGTCCTCGGGCGCGATTATTGGCATTAATCACGCAGCAAACTAAGGCCTTACGCCACAGATCAAATAGATGGCACAGAAATTTACGGGGAATCAAATGCTAAGACGGCTCGCTTTCGCTGCAATGCTCATAACCTTGGCGGCTTGTGCCGGGACACCGTTCGAGTGGTCCGACGCTCGACGCGTAACCTTAGGCATGACCGAGCCCGAGGTGCTCAATATCATGGGCAAGCCCTATTCAAGCCGAAGCAACGGCGACGGGGTCACTTGGGTGTGGAGTTACGCAAACACCTTCTCGGGAACCCGGGCTGTATCCGTCGTTTTCAAAGACGGCAAGGTCGTCAAAGCCCCGCCGATTCCCGACTCCTATTAGAGCGCTCCGCTCCACAACCGCCTCACGGCGGTTTTTTTACGTCTACGTACGTAAGTTCAACTTGACATCAGAATATACGTAAGTCTATCTTACGCTCCGTTGCCCCACCCCTGACATAGGAGCCCAGCATGCGTACAGCCCAAGCCCTCAGCCCAACCCGCCCCTTGCTCGGCCAGATCGAGCGCCCTGCGGTCTTCCGCACCAACCGCATTGCAGCCAAGCCGGCCCAGTCGTTCCCCAGGGGCGTCCTCGTAGATCTGCGTCCGGTTAATTGCCATTGCGGCGCCTACGTCCGTAGTGAGTGCATCTGCCACCACTCCCGCGCAACAGCGTGAGAGTGGCCATGCACACGTCTGCACGCCCCGCCGAGCAGCGCATCAACTACGCCATGCGCATCAAGGTCAGTCAGATCTGGTGGCGGGCGCTGCGCTGCGAGATCACTCCCGTCTGCGCCATTGCATTGCTGCAGATAGCAGGCCTCTCGCGCGACGGCGCCCTACGCGTCCTCGCCAAGCCGTCCCGCCACCAGCAAACGAAAGAGGCTCGCAATGCTGCTTAACCTTGCCGTCGCAGTCGCGCTCATCCTGCTCATCCTATTGGCATGCGCCATTTACCGTGTCGGTCAGGTCAATGGCTACGACGAAGGCTATGACGCAGGCCTGCCGAAATTCGGCGAAGTCGCACAGCTACGCGAGCAGGTCGCCAGCCTGCAGCTCACGCTCGAAACGCAAACGGCATGCGCCGCGCGCAGCTCGAAGACAGACATTCCTTTCCACCGGGCGCCGGCATGAACGGCCCAATGCCAAAGCTCGAAGAACGCACGCCGAGCGACATGCTTCTGCAGCTAGAGGACATAGCCGACCACTGCCTCAACCCCTCTGATCGCAGCTTCGTGCAAGGCCTCATCGAGCAGATGCACTGCGGCCAGGTCACAGCATTGACCCAGCACCAGCGCGACACGCTGGCGTGCATCCACAGGCAGCACTTCGCATGAGCCTTCGACTTCCGTATGCCGACGTGAAATTCGCACGTCACGTTCTCGCACTCGGCTCACTGCGTCGTATTGACCTTGCGGACGAAGATGCCAGCGTCCTCCGCCAGGCCGCAGCGATGCTCGAAGACGAGCCGCGCCGCATCACCCCAGGCTATCTCGATTCGTTCAACCAGGTCTGCACGCGCGTCGCGTCGCTGATCCCGCAATTGGAGGCCGCATGAAACACCAGCTCATCAGTGCTGCGCTGCTCTTCGCCAGCACATTCCTGCTTGTCTTCTTTCTCGGACTGCAGAGCCGCAACGTCAACTCGCACCAGTACCGCGCCGCGTTCTTCACAAGCTTCGGAATCGGCATCAGCCAGTTGATTCTCTACAAGCTCGCACCGAGCGCCGGCGCGCTGGAGATCGCCGCATACCTGCTCGGCGGGCCATTCGGGATCGTAGCTGCGATGCGGTGTCACAGCATGGTCAATCACCCTAGGCCCCACAGCCAGGTGCCACCCAAAGCTCCGCCGCCTGTGGCACGCAAAGGCTCGAACCCTGACCCAACCTATCCGAAACCACCCGCACCTCCGCCGCCCCCACCGGCGCGCGACATCCGAGGACGCACACCGGTCATCGCTCAGCCGACGCCCGAGCCATGCAGCTCCAGGGCGACGACGTGAAGAACCTCATTGATGCCAGACGCATCGCAGGGGATCACAACATGTTCGTCTTCCACGCCAGCGACTGCTTTCTGTTGTACCGACGACTACCGCATCAAGACCGCGGCACCCGACTGGGCCGCACAACCACAACCCCGGCGCTTCTGAAGCTCGTTGAGCGATGCGCCAAGACATCGAAGGAGCATTGAGCCATGGCAAAGAAACAACCCGCTGCAGCCCCCGCTGTGCAGACGTCTGCATCCAGCACGCCTGCACGCTTCGAATACATCGATCTGCGCGCCCTGCACCCGAGCCCCACGAATCCGCGCAAGACCTTTGATGCGGACAAGCTGCAGGCACTTGCCGACACCATCCAGGCGCACGGAATTGTCCAGCCGATTACCGTGCGGGCATGGCCTGCGCACTACACCGCAACCTGGTCATCATCACCCGCGCCGCGTTACGAGATCGTAGCCGGCGAACGTCGCTTTCGCGCTGCCAGCATGATCCTGCTCGATCAGGCGCCGTGCATGATCCACGAGTTGGCCGACGCACAAGTGCTCGCCATCCAGATCATCGAGAACCTTCAGCGCAGCGACCTGGACGAACTCGAAGAGGCGGAAGGCTATCGCACCATGATGGCTGAGCCCTACAACTACACCGTCGACCAGCTGGCCGAACAAGTGGGACAGAGCCGCAGCTACCTCTATGCCCGCCTCAAGCTCCTGGACCTGTGCGGCGACGTACGCGACGCGGTGCGCAACAAGATCATCGACGCGTCACGTGCCCTGCTCATTGCGCGCATCCCCGCACCCTCGCTGCAAGTCAAGGCGCTGAAGGCAATCACTCAGCCGACCACGCAGGCCGAAGCACTCAGCCATCGTAGCGCCAAGCTTCATATCCAGAACAGCTTCATGAAGCCCTTCGACGCAAACGTGCGCTGGGATCTGGCAGACACGGACCTCATCCCAATCGCTGGCGCTTGCAACACCTGCCCCAAGCGCACCAGCGTGAATGTCGAACTGTTCGGTGACGTAGAGAAGGATCTCTGTACGGACACCGACTGCTTTGCGGGAAAGGCTACGGCGTACCGCTGCAAGGTGGTTGCCGAGGCGCAGGCGAGTGGGCGCGAGGTGATCACCGGCGACGACGCCAAGAAGGCAATGCCCTCCAGCACGAGCCACATGCCGCAACACACGCGGATTGATGACCCTTGCTACGACGTAGCCGAGAGCGAGTGCATTGACGAGGACGAATGGCCGACGGTCGCCCAGCTCATCGAGAAATACAAACTCGACGTATCGCCCATCCTCATCGAGAACCGCCACACCGGAGCCTTCATTGAAGCCATAGCGAACAGTGCTCTGCAAGCTGCCCTGAAGAAGGTTGGCATATTCGACGACGGCTCGGGATCAAACAGCCTGAACGAAAACCCGGACCTGGACCACAACCAGTCGCAGCTCGACTCAGCCAAGAACGACCCGCACCAGCGCCTGCGCGACGAGCGCGAGAATAGACTTGAGCGCCGCAAGTCGCTTCACCTCCGCATTCGCACGGCCTTGGACGAACACCTGGCAGCAGGCTCCGAAGTCGATATCGAAGACATCCGACTGGTCGCACTGACCACACTGCATCAAGCGATCGAGTACGGCGACAGCGACTCTCTGCAAGACCTGCTGTTGAGCGACATTGCCGAGGAGGACCGACAAGACGCCCTCCTGGTCGAACGCGTCAATGCCATGAACATACAGACCTTGCTGATCTTCCTTGTCGACACGGCGTTGCTCTGCATCATGTCCGAATCCACCAACTGGCACGACGACAACGCGCCCCTGATGCCGCTCATGAATGCCATGGCCGGGCGCTACAGCGTGCCTCTCGTGGAGCCGGTATCTACTGCCGAGGAAAAGCAAATACCCCCTACGCCCGCTGCGCATGCCGGGGACCCAACCGCGCCCGCTGAAACAGTATCGGAAGCAGTGTCCGCGAGGATCGTTGAGGAGGCTCACCCGAGCCTTAAGGGCCTCTCGCCGAGCCAGGCGTGGCCCTTTCCGATCGTGACGGACGCTGCCGCTGCGAATGCTGCGCAAGCGAGTGACACAACGGCCGACGAAACACCGGCTGCGCCGGCCAGAGCCAACGCAAAGACCAAAGGAAAGGCGGCTGCCGCCGCAAAGGAACCCAAGGTCAAGGACAAGCAGAGCAGCGGCGCTGCCGCTGGAGGCAAGGTTAAAACCCCCACGGTTGCGACGCCCGTCCTCTACACCAACCCAAGCGACGCTTCACAGACATGGACAGGCCGAGGCAGGAAGCCTGCCTGGGTGGAAATGTTCCTTGCGGACGGTGGCACGCTCGACGAGCTGCGGACTACGACGGCTAGCGACGCTGCCACGGTAGAGCGTTGCGAGAACACGTCCGACATGTTCGAGCCGGGCCAGACCGACCCAGCGGAAACGTCGGCTTGACCACCAGCAACGAATCAGCAAAGCGGCAGCGCCCTCGCCTCAAGGGGCGTCGCGCTCGCCGCCTCAAACCAATTACCGGACTTTCGTGCGGCACGACGTCGCACGATCAAGAGGCGCATTGATCATGACCGCAGAACAGACTCCCTTCATCGATGCCGTGCAGGCCGGCGATATCCTGGGCGTACATGCGAACACCATCTACGAGATGATCGACGAAGGCCTGCTTGCTGCCGCCAAGGTTGGCAAGTCGTGGCGACTTCGTCGGCAGGACGTCGACAACTATCTGAGCAATCAGATCGAAGAGCAGACGCGGCAGCGCAAGGAACGGAAGCAGAATGCAGAAAGGCCGGGGACGCTGCCAGTTGTCATGGCGCGCCGCCGGCCTCGAAAAGCTGACTCATTCGCTCTACCCAAATTTGGATAGATGTACTGAAACTGCTAGACCAAGTTTGTGATCACGTGATCAGCAATCTTGTCGTACTCTTTAGCCATCTTCTGCATCAGTTCCGTCTGATTTTTTGCCCACTGGCCACGTCCGCGCAGTGCATTTGTGGGCCTTCTCTTCGACAAATATGCAATTGGCACATTCTGAATAATGCTGTCTGGCGCCATGACGTTCAAGTCCTCAATGGCACCAACATTATCCCCTGTCACGAACGACGGCACGGCTTGGTAGGTGCGAATTCCTGCGTTCAAGGGAGGTATTAACCGGGTCAGCACTGCATCAGTGATCGTCCGATGATGTTCGGCGTCCGCCCCTACCTCATGCTTCACGCCCTGATACTTCCTCGTATCAAACCCGTTGAAGATCCACCCACCAAATTTCGGATGGCCCTTCATCGCAATAAGTTTGTCGCTTGGGTTCGAGGCCAGATACCGCTGCGTACCCTGCTCCCAGTCGCGGATGAAAATTGGAAGCATTTCTCCGATGAGCCCGACGCAATACGACGAAAACAAATCCGGAGTACACGGCACCAAGAAATAGTCGGAGCAGTACAGAGCCGACCTTACCAAGGTATTGAACGAAGGCGGCAGGTCAATCAAGACATAGTCATATTTCACTTTGGTGTTCGCCGAAGCCCGATCAGCTATCAGCTGCGGCAAGATGAAGCGGTACAGGCCCGCGCCGCTAATCACGTCAGTACCCACGCTCAAGATATCTGAGAACGTATTGAGCCAGAAATCGCCTGGCACAATATGAAGATCTCCACGCTTCGTTTTCTCTTTTGTCAGGAAGGTATGCACTGTCCCCGGCGCATTCTGCTGAATATACGGAAGCGCAAAGGCCTTAATGGTCTGTCCCAGCGGATACTGGGCGGAGGTCTGAAGCAGCTGCGAGAACTCCTGCGAACCCAAACACGCAATTGATAGATTGCACTGCGGGTCGAAGTCAATAAGCAGTACTGACTTGCCTTTGTCGGCAAGCGAAACTGCCAAGTTCCAAATAATCGTGGTCTTGCCGACGCCACCCTTGTTATTGAAAACTGAAATTGACTTGCTCATGCCCCAGCCCCCTGATATTGAATTGTTCATCGTGCTGCATTTCTTGAATGCCTGATTTTCTCTGCCAAGCGGTTTGGCCGCAGGTTAGCGTATCTTTTTAACATGCGCGGATCAGTGTGACCAGTGATTGAGGCAATCTCTGTATCGTTCAATTCCGTCGTTTCGAACAGGCGACTAGTGGCTTCGTGCCGGATGTCGTGAAGCGATAAATCCTCGCAGCCAGCAGCATCGTAGGCGGAGATCATCCGATGCGAAATGAGGTTGGACAATTTCTTGAGCGCATCGGGATCGATATCACCATCCCACCACGGAAACAGCCGCCCGCCCTTGCCTGCTTCCAGGCATCGCCGCTGCAGGATCTCTTCCATCCGGTCAGTCATGATTGGCACCTGACGCTTCTGCCCGTTCTTGGTCTCATCGAGGTTTACTGACCGGCCGGCAAAGCTGATCTGATCTTCGGTCAGCGTGACCATCTCGCGGAGACGCATACACGAGTCAAGCGCCAGGTGATGCAGGTCGAGTCGTGCGCACCCTTCTGGCAACGCAAGCGGCCGCTGACGGCCCTCGGGTTTGCCACCCGACAAGACATGATCAATCCGCGCCTCTTCGCCCTCCTCCAGCCGGCGATCACGCTCAACGTCCACCTTGCCCTGCGCGCCTGACCTGCCAAGAACAGCCAGGTCATCACGGGTGTAAATCGAGTAGCCGCGCGGCAATCGTCGCAACGGGTGTGACAGTAGGCCAGCGATGTTCTTGTTCGCTCCCCAGTCGCAGCACCTGGCCAGCGCCCCAACGTATTTGCGGATCGTGCCCGGCGCAAGGTTGCGCTCGCGCTTCATGCTGGTGACCCACGCCTCCGCCCAGTCGTAGTTCAGCTTCACCAAAGGTAGGCCACCGTCATGCAGGAGGATGTAACCCAAGAGCAGGTCATCGTCGGACTTCACCGCGACGGCGCTGAGGTATGCGCGGATCGCTGCACCCAGCGTCGCCACCTTCTCCCGCGACTCAGTGACGAGATCCGGCGGCACGATGCCCTTGTCGAGCAAAGCCTCGATGCGCGCGCACACCTGGTCGCCCTCCGCCTCGGTGTCGAACGTCATCGATACCGGATTCGGAAGCAAGGGCTTGCGCTTGATGACGAATTCCCACGTGCCGTTTGCACGCTGTCTTTTTGATGCCAATGTACTGGCCTCCCCGCCTAGTAATCCGAAGGACGGGTGGTTATAGCATTTTTGCGGGTGGATGGAGGGGGTTTTGCGGGGGCATAGACGTAAAAAAGCCCGCTTCGGCGGGCTTAGATGTTACGTAACTACTTGATTTATTTGGAGGCGCGGCCCAGAGTCGAACTGGGCTAACCGGATTTGCAATCCGGGGCATAACCGCTTTGCTACCGCGCCTCGCGGACAAGCATTAAACCGCACTTGCTTCCAACTAAAAAGGGAAAGCGGCGTTTTGCTTTCCCTTCTTTGAATTTGGAGCGGGAAAAGAGTCTCGAACTCTCGACCTCAACCTTGGCAAGGTTGCGCTCTACCAACTGAGCTATTCCCGCGATGAGAGGTGCGCATTTTAATACAGCATCCAGAATTGTCAAGCTTCGCCGCGCACTTTTCTTCGCGCTAAAAGTCGCCACGACGAGCGCGGGATCAGACGTCGCGTCGCAGGTCCGGCGCTGCCTTGCGCATGTAGTAAATCATGGACCACACCGTCAGCACGGCGGCCACGACGATCAGAAGCGTGCCCAACTTCTGGATGGGTAACCCGAACAAGTCGTCGTGAAACAGCAGCATGGGAATCGCCACCATCTGCGCCGTAGTCTTGAGCTTGCCCACAAACGACACGGCTACGCTCCTGTCAGCACCTATCTTGGCCATCCATTCGCGCAAGGCGGAAATGGTGATCTCGCGGCCGATGATGACAAATGCAATGAAGGCATCGCAGCGATCGAGCCACACGAGCACAGTTAGCGCAGCACAGACCATAAGTTTGTCGGCCACAGGATCGAGGAAGGCGCCGAAGCTGGAAGTCTGCCCCCAGGAGCGCGCCAGGAAGCCGTCGAACCAGTCAGTCAGCGCCGCGAAGACAAACACGACGCAGGCGATCAGATTCTTGTGATGCATGCTCAGTACGTCGGCAGGCAGGTAGAACACACCAATCACCACGGGAATCAGGAGGATTCGCGCCCAGGTGAGCAGGATAGGAACGTTGTTGAACATAAGTGAGGGCGTGGGTCTGGATGACTGCTAGCGCAGCGCGTTATAAATCTGTTCCGCGATTCTACGATTGATCCCCTCTACGCGGCATAAATCCTCAATTGTTGCGGTGCGCACCCCTGCCAGACCGCCAAAGGTTTCGATAAGTTTTTTGCGCCGTGTCGGGCCGATGCCCGGAATGTCTTCGAGCTTCGAAGTGAGACGTGTCTTGCTGCGTCGCGCACGCATGCCGGTGATGGCAAAGCGGTGAGCCTCGTCGCGCACGATCTGGATCAGGTGCAGAGCAGGATGTTCGCCGCCGAGAATCAGCGGCGGGCGGGCATCAGGAAAGATCAGTTGCTCCAGCCCGGCCTTGCGCTCCTCGCCTTTGGCAACGCCGATCATGGCGATGCTCTGCAAGCCCAGCTCGTTGAGCACCTCCCAGGCCACGCCAACCTGCCCCTTGCCACCGTCGATGAGGATCAGGTCAGGCCGTACGCCCTCACCTGCTGCAACCTTTTCGTAGCGTCGCGTGAGCGCCTGGCGCATTGCCGCGTAGTCGTCACCGGGTTCAATGCCGCTGATATTGAAGCGCCGGTAGTCGGCTTTCTTCATGCCCTCGCCTTCCCAGATCACGCAGGAGGCAACCGTAGCCTCGCCTTGGGTATGACTGATGTCAAAGCATTCGATACGCCGCGGACGCTCCTCCATGTTCAGCACTGTTTTCAAGGCGTCGAGCTGATGCTGGGCACGACCCGATTCGCGCTGTCGCGTTTCGATGGCGAGCTTGGCATTGAGCAAGGCCATCTCGACCCAGGCTTTCTCGTTCTGGAAGCGAGCAGACGAGACGATGGGGCTTTTCTCCAGAACCTCGTCGAGGACGGCACGCGCAGCCTCCGCTTCTGCGCCTTCAATGACAATCTTGCCGGGTGCCGGGTGATCAAGATAATGCTGCTCGATGAAAGCCAGCAGCGCATCGGCCGCATTCAGGCTCTCACCCGCCGCCTGCGGAAATTGCGGCCTGTCACCCAGATGGCGGCCGCCACGCACCATGGCGAGATTCACGCAGACGCAACCATCTTGTGCCATGGCGACGATGACGTCGACATCTTCATCCTTGCCGGAGTCGACATGTTGCTTGTGCAGCACCGTCTGCAGGGTGCGGATCTGATCGCGGAAGACGGCAGCCTCTTCGAATGCAAAACGTCCGGCAGCTTCCTGCATCCGCACGCCTAGATCATCGATGACATCCGAATGACGACCATCGAGAAACAGCGTCGCCAGTTTCACGTCGGCAGCATAAGCCTCTTTTTCGATCAGATTTACACAGGGCCCCGTGCAACGCTTGATCTGATACAGCAGGCAGGGGCGCGAGCGATTGCTGAATACCGAGTTCTCGCAGGTGCGCAGCATGAACAGGCGTTGCAGCAATTGCAGCGCCTCGCGCGCCGCCCAGCCCGACGGGAATGGCCCGAAGTAACGTACCCCTTTTTCGAACGCACCACGGTAGTAGGCGATGCGTGGAAACTCATCGCCCGAAATGGCGATATAGGGATAGCTCTTGTCGTCACGAAACAGAATATTGAAGCGCGGCCGCAGCGACTTGATGAGATTGTTTTCAAGAATCAGTGCCTCGGCTTCCGAACGTACGGCGGTAATGTCGACACGCTCGATGCGCGCCACCATCATCGTGGTGCGCGGGCTGGGATGATTCTTCTGGAAATAACTCGATACGCGGCGCTTGAGGTTCTTCGCCTTGCCGACGTAGAGCACCTCGTCATTGGCCCCTATCATGCGATAGACACCGGGGCTTTCCGTCAGATCGCTCAGGAAGGATTTCGCGTCAAAGCTCATGCTGCAAGTTTATCGGGTTCCGCGTCTTCACACTGCCCGCGACGACGCTCTCGGATCCCGCCGCGTACATCGCAGACCGACGGAGAGACTGCGAAGCGTGCGGCAACGACGCGCACAATGCGCGCCAGATTCATCACGAGGATGCGCCATGCGCCCACCCTGCTCCAGGATCACATTGAAACTCGTCAGCTATGGTTTTGCGCTACTGGCGCTCGCCCTGACGGCCTGCGGCGGTGGCGGCGGCGGTAGCGATTCCTCCGGCACTGCCAATCAGAGCAATAGTGCATCCAGCACCGCAAGCAGTACGTCCTCCGGAGCCGCGTCGAGCGCTGGCAACAGCTCATCCACAGCAAGCAGCACGGGCAGCACGTCGTCCGGCATCTACCTGACCGCGCCGAACATCGCAACCTGCAATACGGGGCAACTCAAGGACAGCGAGCGCACTGGCGTGCTCGACAAGCTGAACGCGGTACGCGCGCGTCACGGCCTGCCTGCCGTAAGTTACGACAGCAGCTTCGACGGTGCAGCCGCTGAAGCTGCGCTTTACATGGTGGCCAACAAGGCCCTGACGCACTCACCAGATAGCAGCGGGCCGTGCTACACCAGCAATGCGGCAAGCCTCGCTGGCACGAGCAATCTTCACCTCAGCTGGACCAGTGCTGCGACAACGCAAAACATCGCCAGCAGCGACGCCATCGTGGGCTACCTCGTCGATGACAATGTTGCCTCTTTGGGCCACCGCCGCTGGGTGCTCTACCCATTCCTCAACAAGACGACGTATGGCCGCGTAGACGGACAGCCTGCGGGCACGAGCAGCCAGTACATGGCCTCGGCCCTCAAGGTCATCGGCAATGCGGCCAGCAGTGTCACCATGGCCAACGACTTCGTGGCCTACCCTTATGGCAACTACCCCGCCAGCGAGTTCGCGGCGGGCTGGTACCTCTCCTTTTCCGTCGTCGCCAGCAAGACAAGCGCTGCAGCCAATGGCAGCGCGCAAGTCAGCTTTGCAGGCGCCAGTATCACCGTCAGCAATGCTGGAACACCTCTGGCCGTGAGCGGCCAACTCGCCGACTACACGGGCTATGGCTTGCCGAACTCGCTGCAATGGAAAGTCGCCGGGCTGCAGACCAACGTCACCTACAGCGTGCAGATCGACAATGTCATCGTGAATGGCGTTACGCGCCAGTACAACTACACGTTCCGACTGCAATAGAAAAGACAGGGCCCACAGATGCGGGCCCTGTCTTCACATGCATGCGGTAGCTCAGGCGAGCTGCGTAACCGTGTGCCAGGCCTGCTGAAAGCGCGTATCGATCGACAAGGCCTCCGGGCCGGGACGACCGGCTGGTGTGAGCGCCAGTACCCGTTCAGCAGAGCGCGCGGAAACATCCGGTTGCCAGCGACTCAGCAAATCATTCGTGAGGTCCGGACGATTGCAGACCAGCACCATGTCGCAACCAGCACCGTGTGCTGCGGTGGCACGCGCAACGATGTCGCCTACCACTGTCGCCCCCTCCATTGTCAGGTCGTCACTGAAGATCACACCGTCATAGGCCAGACGACCACGCAATACGTCCTGCAGCCAGAACCGGGAAAAACCTGCGGGATTCGGATCAACATTTTCGTAGATGACATGCGCGGGCATCACGCCGCTCAGTATCTTCTTCAAGTCGTGACGGTAGGGCGCGATGTCATCGGCCCAGATTGCATCGAAGTCGCGCGGATCAACCGGGATAGCGACATGCGAATCGGCCTCGGCGAAGCCGTGCCCCGGAAAGTGCTTGCCGACTGCGCCCATGCCGGCCTCGCGCAGGCCCAGCATGAGGCCATGCGCCAGTTCGGCCGCGATGGCCGGATCACGATGAAAGGAGCGGTCTCCCACCACTGCACTCTGGCCGAAATCGAGGTCCAGCACCGGTGTGAAACTGAGGTCCACGCCGTGCGCCAGCAACTCGGCCGCCAGCACGAAACCAACGTCCTGTGCCGCGGCCTTGGCCGCAGTATTGTGGGCATTTCCCTGCCCCGCCCATAACTCGCCCACCTTGCGCATCGCGGGCAGGCGCGTGAAGCCACTACGGAAGCGCTGCACGCGCCCGCCTTCGTGATCGACAGCAATGATCAACGCCGGACTGCGCAGCGCGTGAATGTCGGCACATAGCGCGGAGAGCTGTTCGGGGCTTTCGTAATTGCGCGCAAACAGGATCACACCACCGACGAGCGGATGACGCAGCGTTTCACGCTCGGCATCGCTCATGACAAAACCGGCCACATCGCACATCACCGGCCCCAGAGGCAACTTCGCCGCAGCAGTCGAAACCATGATTACCTACCTTGTGTTCTGTTCAATCAGGGCGACAGCCACGACGTATTCCTTTTCGTCGCTGATCGAGAGTATGGCGCTCAACTTTGATTCGTGTAGCAGCGCCACAACCTCGTCCGTATAGATGTAATGCGGCTTGCCCAACTCGTTGTGCCCCACGCCTACCGTATGCAAGGTGATTGGCGTGCGCAGACCTGTACCAAAGGCCTTGGAGAAAGCTTCCTTGGCGGCGAAGCGTTTGGCGAGAAAACGGGCGGGATCCCGTGCAGCGAAAAACTCTTCACGTTCCGCCGGCATCAGGATGTGCTCTGCGTAGCGCTCGGCATGTTTCTCCAGCCCCTCGCGGATGCGCGCCACAGCAACGATGTCAGTGCCTATGCCGAAAATCATGAAATCAGGCCTGCAGGCGATTGGCCGACTCGCGCATGAGACGCTTCATCTCGGCCACCGCCTCGCGCAAGCCGACAAATACCGCTCGGCTGACGATGGCGTGACCGATATGCAACTCACGTATCTCGGGCAAAGCCGCCACGGGTTGCACGTTGAAGTAGTTGAGCGCGTGGCCAGCGTTGAAGCGCATGCCATGGTCAACGATGGCACGGCCGGCCACACGGATGCGGTTGAGCTCTTCAAGCACTGCCGGACTGCGCATGTCGCGCCCACGCGAAAAGAACGCATGTGCATAGGGACCAGTGTGGATTTCACAAACCCGTGCGCCAATGCGGGCTGCCGCCTCTACCTGCGCCGGGTCGGCATCAATGAACACACTGGTCATGATGCCTGCATCACGCAGGCGCGAGATGACGTCCTTGAGCCGCGCTTCATCGCCAAGAATGTTGAGGCCACCCTCTGTGGTTACTTCCTGACGCCCTTCAGGCACCAGCATGGCCATTTCCGGTTTGATATCGCATGCCACGGCAACCATCTCACTGGTCGCCGCCATTTCGAGGTTGAGCTTGATGTGGGTCAGCTCGCGCAGGCGACGTACGTCCTGATCCTGAATATGCCGACGGTCTTCACGCAAATGAACCGTAATGCCATCTGCGCCCCCCAGATGCGCTTCCACGGCAGCCCACACAGGATCGGGTTCGTAGGTACGGCGCGCCTGACGTAGGGTGGCAACGTGGTCGATGTTTACACCGAGTTCAATCATTACAACTCCTGCAATTCGATGAGGATGCGGCGCGACTCCAGCTGCTGGCCGCCGAGATAGTGTTGTAGCAGACGACGCATGAGCCCCTTGGCTTGCGTCAGCGTATCTGCATCGGAAAAGTCATCACGCGCCATGGCCAGCAAGACTCGGCCGTCGAGTGTTGGAATATCACCCATCTCGCCCTCCGCTTCAAGCACGCCACGCTCGGCGACAAAGCAGTAGCGGCCATCGGCCCGCACCACTTCGCCAGTGTCCGCCAGTACGTCCAGCGTCAAACCGTAGCCAAGTTCCTGCAACAAGGCCAGTTCGAAACTGCGCAAGAGAGGTGCAGTCGACGCGCCTTCCGCCAGCGCGCGAATGGTCGCGGCATATCGATCGAACAGGACAGGATGTGGATCTTCTCGCGGCAAGAGGCGCAGCAATAGTTCGTTAAGATAGTAGCCGCACAACAAACCAATGCCGCACAACAGAGCCTGCCCACCGAGCCAGTAAGCACCGGTCAGCGTCTTGACCTCGCTTTTGCCAGTCCAGGAAACGGCCAACGGCTGGAACGCCATCAGCACGCCACGCACCGCTGAACCAGGGCGCCGCGCGCCTTTTGCCATCAAGGGCAAGCGCCCGTATTCACGCGTCAGGGTTTCGACAATCAGACTGGTCTCACGCCATGGATAGGTGTGCAGGACAAAGCCTTGCGTGTCATCAATGCGTTGGCGCGGATTCATGCGGCGATGTTGCGACGCCACAGGTGCGCCGGAAAAGTCCAAGAAAGCAGCGAGAGATATGGCTGCGTTTTCAGTCGTAGCCTAAAGACTTGAGCGCGTGTTCGTCGTCAGCCCAGCCGCTCTTCACCTTGACCCAGATCTCAAGATAAACCTTGCTGTCGAAGAGCTTTTCCATATCGATGCGCGCCTCGGTGGAAATGCGCTTGAGATGTTCGCCGCCCTTGCCGATGACCATCGCCTTGTGACCCGCCTTGTCGACAATGACAGCGGCGTAGATCTTGCGCATACGGCCTTCGACTTCGAATTTCTCGATCTCTACTGTCATGCCGTAAGGCAGCTCTTCACCAAGCAAACGGAACAGCTTTTCACGTACGAACTCGGCGGCAAGGAAGCGCTCGGAACGGTCTGTGATGTCGTCTTCGCCAAAAACATGCGGCGCTTCAGGCAGGAACTTGCCGAGCGTGCTCAGCAATTCAGGCGCATTCTTGCCGCGCTGCGCGCTGATCGGCACCATGTCGGCAAACGGATAGACCTCGGCCATCTGCGCCAGGAAAGGCAGCACGTCGCGCTTATTATCGAGCAGGTCGATCTTGTTGATCACCAGCACAACCTTGGCGCCTTCCGGAATGAGGTCCAGCACCTGCTTGTCGGCCGGGCCGAAACGTTCACACTCGACAACCAGCGCGATGACATCGACATCGACCAGCGCCTGCGTCACGGTGCGGTTCATGTTGCGATTGAGCGCGTTGCGATGCTCCGTCTGGAAGCCCGGCGTATCGACAAAGATGAACTGATCGTTGCCCTCGGTAAGCACACCGGTCACGCGATGGCGCGTGGTCTGCGGCTTCCGCGACACAATGCTGACCTTCTGCCCGACGAGTCGATTGAGCAAAGTCGACTTGCCGACATTCGGACGACCAACGATGGCGATATAGCCGGTGCGTACCAGACCACTTGCAAGAGGCTCGTTGGCGGTAGGTGCGTTGTCGGAAGAGTCCGGAGAAGCGTCAGGCGTATTACTCATGCTGTACCAATTTTTCAAGCGCGGATTGCGCGGCAGTCTGTTCTGCGGCACGACGGCTATTGCCGACGCCCCGGGTGCGGAGATTGAGCGGGTCGATGACGCAGGCAATCTCGAATTCCTGAGCATGGGCTTCACCGCGGATTTCCACAAGCTCATAGCGAGGCAAGGCCAAACGGCGCGCTTGCAACAGCTCCTGCAAGGCCGTCTTGGGATCCTTGAGGTTGCGACTGGGATCGAAATCTGCCAGCAGAGGCGCATAGAGTCCTTCGACGACGCGTCTTGCCGCATCAAAGCCCCCGTCGAGAAAGACCGCGCCGAAGATCGCTTCGGTCGCATCAGCCAGAATGGAGGGGCGACGATTACCCCCGCTCTTCAGCTCGCCTTCGCCAAGATGCAATTCGGCACCAATACCGAGTTTCTCGGCAATGCCCTGCAGGCTATCCTGGCGCACGAACTGGGCACGCAAACGCGACAACTCGCCTTCGCGCAATGAGCCAAAACGCTCGAAGAGCATCATGGCCACAACCATGTTCAGGATAGAGTCGCCGAGAAATTCGAGGCGCTCGTTGTGATCCGCGCTGTAACTGCGATGCGTAACGGCCTGCTCCAGCAGGCGGCTTTGCACGAACCGGTATGCCAGTCCGCACTGAAGTGCTTCAAGGCTCACTTGTCACTGGCTACCGAAAAATCAAAGATCAGACTTACGTTGGCAAACAGGGGCACGGTGCGCTGGTAGTCGGCAGACAAGGAGGCCCTGCCAGAATCCTTGGTGACGACGATGGTCTGCGGATCAACCGAGGAGATGTCATCAATCTGCGCGTACTTAGAAAACGACTGCCGAAAAACTGTGGCGGGCGCCTGTGGATCCGTGTTCTTGACCACATTATTGAATGCTTTTTTGACAGCAAAGAATTCCGTGTAGACCGGCACGAGCTTAAGCCCGAGAATCAATGCGGCTGCGATAAAGCCGCCAACTATCAGGGTTGACAGAATGCTCAAGCCACTTTGCTTTCTTTTCCCTGTTTGCCTCATTTGCAATTTGTTCATGCAAAAGTCTCCCTATTCCTTATTTGAAACTGCCGATACGACTGAAATCAACGCCCTTGGGGAAGGGCAGAATGCTATCGATGTGAAACCACACGAAAAACGCCTTGCCCACTATATTCTCTTCGGGCACGAAGCCCCATACACGCGAGTCGGCGCTGTTATCCCGGTTGTCGCCCATGGCAAAGTAGTTGCCCGGTGGCACAACACAAATCAGGCCTTTCGATGAACGCTGACAATTCTCGCTGAACGCGTGCGGAATGCTTCCCGGCTCTTGCAGCTTGGTCGGGTCATTAAGTACGTAATGCTGCGTGCCATCAATCGTTTCGCTGACGCGACTGAGACTGTCCAGTCCCTGCACATAGTCTCCTGCCGCACTGACCGGCACTGCTTGGCCGTTGATTGTCAGCTTCTTGTCGATATATTCGATCTTGTCACCTGGCAGCCCCACTACACGCTTGATGTAATCCTGCGTCGTGTCATGCGGATAACGGAAGACGAACACGTCACCACGCTGCGGGTTACCTACCTCGATTACCTTCTTGTTGATGACCGGAATACGCACGCCATAAGCATATTTGTTGACGAGAATGAAATCACCCACCAGCAGCGTCGGGATCATCGAACCGGAAGGAATGCGGAAGGGTTCAACCCAGAACGAACGCAGCATGAAGATCGGCAGAATGACCGGAAAAAAACTCGCACCGTACTCGACCCACCATGGATCAGGTGTGCCTTTGACGCGCAACTTGCGTGCTTTGAAGACGTCGTAGAACCACAAGATGCCGGTAACCACCGACAGCATGAACAGAATCAGTGCAAAATCCACGAGGGCCTCGTATCCAGAGTTTTCAGGGCTTGTTCAACAACGACTATTTGCCATCCGTAACGCGCAGCACAGCGAGAAAGGCTTCCTGCGGAATTTCCACATTGCCGACCTGCTTCATGCGCTTCTTGCCTTCCTTCTGCTTCTCGAGCAATTTCTTCTTGCGCGAAATATCGCCGCCATAGCACTTGGCCAGCACATTCTTACGCATGGCCTTGATCGATTCACGCGAGATGATATTGGAGCCAATGGCTGCCTGAATCGCTACGTCAAACATTTGCCGCGGAATCAGTTCGCGCAACTTCGCCGCCAAAGCTCGGCCACGAAACACCGCATTTTCCCGGTGAACGATGACAGATAAAGCATCAACTCTTTCGCTGTTGACCAGCAGATCGAGCTTGATCACGTCGGCCGCACGGTACTCCTTGAACTCATAATCCAGCGACGCATAACCGCGCGACACAGACTTGAGCTTGTCAAAGAAGTCCATCACCACTTCGGCCATCGGAATTTCGTAAATCAGCTTCACCTGACGACCGTGATAAAGCATGTCGACCTGATTGCCGCGTTTCTGGTTGCATAAGGTGATAACCGCACCGACATAATCCTGCGGCAGGAAAATCGTGGCGGTAATGATGGGCTCGCGAATCTCGTCAATTTTCGACAAGTCCGGAAGCTTGGCCGGATTCTCGACCTCGATCACATCGCCATTGCTCATCACGACTTCGTAGACCACGGACGGCGCGGTCGTGATGAGGTCCATATCGAATTCGCGCTCCAGCCGCTCCTGCACGATTTCCATGTGCAGCAAACCGAGGAAGCCGCAGCGGAACCCGAAGCCGAGCGCTTGCGACACTTCCGGCTCGTACTGCAACGAAGCATCGTTCAAGCGCAACTTTTCCAACGAATCACGCAGCTGATCGTACTCGCTGGACTCGACCGGGTACAAACCGGCATAGACCTGCGGTCGAATCTCCTTGAATCCCTCCAGGGGCGCAGCGGCTGGCTTGTTTTGCAGCGTCAGTGTGTCACCCACCTTGGCGGCTTTGAGCTCTTTGATGCCCGCAATGACGAAGCCCACCTGCCCCGCAGACAGGCTTTCACGCGGCAGCGATTTGGGAGAAAACACACCCACCTGTTCACACAGATATGCGCTGCCGGTGCTCATGAACATGATCTTGTCTTTGGGACGCAGCACGCCATCCACGACGCGCACCAGCATCACGACGCCAACATAATTATCGAACCACGAATCGATGATCAGCGCCTTGAGCGGCGCATCCACGACGCCTTTGGGGGCAGGCATACGTGCGATGACGGCTTCCAGAATATCGTCGATGCCCATGCCTGTTTTGGCACTACAGGGAATCGCATCCGTGGCATCAATGCCAATCACATCTTCAATTTCTTGCTTGGCGCTTTCCGGATCGGCCGAAGGCAAATCCATCTTGTTCAGCACGGGAACCACTTCCACACCGAGCTCCAGCGCGGTGTAGCAGTTGGCGACGGTTTGCGCTTCAACCCCTTGCGACGCGTCGACAACGAGCAGCGCACCCTCGCAAGCAGACAATGATCGACTCACCTCATAGGAAAAGTCGACGTGACCAGGCGTGTCGATCAGATTGAAATTGTAGGTCTGGCCATCACGGGCGACATAGGTCAAAGCCGCCGTTTGGGCCTTGATGGTAATGCCGCGCTCTCGCTCGATATCCATCGAGTCGAGCACCTGGGCTTCCATTTCGCGGTCGGAAAGACCACCGCAGCGGTGAATGATGCGATCAGCCAGCGTGGACTTGCCGTGATCGATGTGAGCGATGATCGAGAAATTGCGTATGTGCTGCATGCGGACATGAAGAAGGGTGCCGCAGCACCCTTTCGTAACCTGTAAATTGCGCGACCGGCGATTATAGCCGAGTCAGAGCCCACAGCCCCTGAGCATTTGCCATAAGGGTGCTAGCGCTTGCTGCCAGCCGGTGCTGCAGGCACCTTCATGCCCACGAAATTGACTGCATCGCCGCGCTGCACGCGCAAGCTCACGGCGATCCCCGCCTCCAGCGCATTCACCATGGCATTGAAATGCTCCGACGAGCGCACCTCTTCGGTCTTGCCATGTGCCACCACAGCCGTCACGACATCTCCGCTGCGCAGTTCGGCACGCGCCGCGACACCGGAAGATTGTTTGATAACAGCCCCGCCACCGATCTTGAACTCCCGCTTCTGCGAAAGCGTTAAATCCTGCGTCACCAAGCCTAAGCGATTGGTCCCACGCAAGACAGGTTGGGGTGCAGGGGTAGCAGGCGTCAGCTCGTCATCGTCGGCAGCGAATTCACCAACTACGATGCCGACATCACGTACGGCCCCTGCGCGAAATACCTGCAATATGGAACGTGTCCCCGGGCGCACCACTCCGACGATGCGCGGCAATTGCACCGAATCCTCCACCGGTTGACCATCAAAACGCAGGATCACATCGCCAACCTTGAGGCCAGCTGGTGCGGCGGGCCCATCCGGATCAACAGCACTCACCAAGGCACCAGTCGGTACTTTCAGGCCGAAACTGTCGGCCAGATCACGCGAAACATCCTGTATCACGACACCGATACGGCCACGTCGGACACGCCCGTACTGACGCAATTGCTGTTGAACATCCAGCGCCACGTCAATCGGGATCGAGAACGAAATCCCCATGAAACCGCCAGAGCGCGAATAAATCTGCGAGTTGATGCCGACCACCTCACCCTTCAGATTGAAGAGAGGCCCACCGGAATTACCGGGATTGATCGCCACATCGGTCTGAATGAAAGGCACAAGCGTCTCGTCCGGGAGCGAACGACCCTTGGCGCTGACGATGCCGGCAGTCACCGAACTTTCGAAACCGAACGGAGAGCCGATGGCCAGCACCCAATCGCCAACCCGTAACTGTGCTGGATTGCCAAAACGCGCAACCGGCAGACCAGTGGCATCGACTTTCAGCAAAGCAATGTCGCTGCGCTTGTCACGACCGATGACTCGGGCGGCAAACTCGCGACGATCGGAAAGGCGCACAAGGATTTCATCCGCACCTTCCACGACGTGTGAATTGGTCAGGATGTAGCCATCCGCACCAATAATGAAACCGGACCCCGTCGCCTCATTATCGTCATCTGGTATGGGCAGCTGCTCACTGCCCTTGGGTACGAAGCGGCGCAGCCAGTCGGGCATGGGCGCGTCGTCCCCCAGATGTTGCAGGGGCGAAGTCGCACGCGAAGACTGTGTCGCCGTGATGTTGACCACGACCGGCGACTGCTTGGCTACCAAAGGCGCAAAATCTGGCAGGTCGCGCGCCTGCACGGCCAGGACAGGGGCACTCGCGAACAGCCCGAAAAAAAAGGCCGTCAGGTAACGAAAGGAAACGTGGAGAAAACGTGTGTGCTGCAAAGCAGGCTGCAGCCGGAGCGGCGCCCGTGAGGACAAATTCATCTTGATTCCAGTGTATCGTCCGCTGCGCCTCCCGAGCCATGGCAATCAGCCCGGTTCAAGTCCGCAAGCAAAGGATCGAACATACCAGAGGCCGCAGGGTCGCCACAATCAACAGATGCGGCACGCAGCCGTCCGTACGTCTGATCGTGACGGAAAACCCGGCGCGTCACATCAGGAGAAGGTCGATGAGACCCGCCAAAAAAAAAGCGCTCAGGGCTTTGGCGTCAGCTTCTCGACACTTTCCACGACACGACGCAAAGCGGCTGGCGGCACCTCGCCAATTGCCGTCACCATGACTTCACCCTTGCTGCTCTTGTAGATACCGATCGGGCCGGAATGGCTTTGCACCGGCGCAACGCTCATGTTGCGTCCGTTGCCCGGCTCGATGAACACAGAAATAGTGGCCAGCCCATCAGAAAAAACGGCATGCAAAACCTCTGGGCCATCCTTGCGGATTGGTCGCCGCGCCAGCGACACCTGCTTGAACCCGGGCGGCAAGCCACGGAACGCCCAACCGAACTCGTCTGCACGCAGATCCGCACCACGTGCGTTCAACACGGTCCAGTCGGATGTGCGGCTGTAGCGCGGCTTGACGCGCTCACGATCGACCTGCGGCCCGATCACCACGTCTGAAAACGCAAACTGCTCGACGACCTCACCGGACCCACGCAACATGCGCGCCTTGATCAGCAGGCCGGTCGCCATGTCGGCCCACAGCTCATGGCCATAACGCATATCGTCGCGCGGCTCGAGCCGGATGGACTGCGTATCGCGCCCGGCAACCCGCTCCACTTCACCTATACGAACCACGTAAAAATCGCTCAGCCCGGAAACCACCGTCACTGCGCGACCGGGGAAACTGCCCGCAACAGCGCGGTCAATGACCAGCAGGCGCTCCTTAGGAAAGAAAGTCTGCACCTCATCGTTGTTGCGAATCACCTCGCGCGAAGCACCGTCGACTGTTTCAAGGCGCTCTTGCTGGCCCGAACCATCCACCACGTGCGTAATGCGCGAACTCTCCGAGCGACCACCGCTTTGATAGACGAAGAGACCTGAGTAGTTGAGCGTGCGCGACGCCTGGCTCATGCGATGCAGCCAAGCCGTTGCGTCCTGCGAGCTTCCCTGCGCCCCCGCCGTGCCTGTGAGCGTGGCGAGCATCAAGGCAGCCACAAGCTGCTGTACTACCCTGGAATTCACAACAGTTTTCACAATGTCATTAAGAGGCATTAACGGGAGGCGATGGCGTCATCCATCGAAACGGGTCGCACATAGCCCGACACCCCGGCCATCTGCACGCCAGGGCCATATGCCTGATGTGCCATCAAGTATGGGCGATCGTCCTCTGCCTTACTGCCTGATCGTTGCACACTATTCTGCAATGCGAACTGCTGCGGCTGTGGACTCGCGGCAGCCATCACTGGTGCCGCCATCTGCTGCGAAGTATTGTTCGACAAGGCCATCCAGCCGACGACAGCCACACCGGCAAGTGCTGCAGCCATCGGCATCCAGCGCTGCCCCCGTCCCGTAGCAGTGCGCATCGGCAAGACTGCAACTGGCGCCATTACCGTTGGCTCCGCATCAAGTTCGGCCATGACACGACCTGTGAAATCCGTCGCCAGCGTAGACTCATCACGCATCACGTCACCAATCAGCCACAGGGTGCCGCACTTCATTTGCAGTACCGGGTCACGCACCACTGCGTCATGCATGCGGCGCATTTCCATTTCGGAAAGCTCGCCATCGATCCACGCAGAAATCTGTTCATTCATCATTTCACCACCTCTTGTCAGGCGCCACATCCAGCATCGGCTTCAGACGCTCCGATATTGCCTCGCGTGCCCTGAAAATACGCGACCGCACAGTGCCGATAGGGCAATCCATCACGGTTGCAATCTCTTCATAACTCAAACCTTCAATCTCGCGCAGCACGATGGCCGTGCGCAATTCTTCCGGCAATGCATCCATCGCAGCATTGACGGTCTGACCGATCTGCTTGGTCATCATCAAGCGCTCCGGCGTATCGACGTGACGCAAAAGGTCGCCGTCTTCCATTGACTCCGCATCATCCGAATCGACGCCGGTAGACGTCGGCGCGCGCCGTCCCTGCGACACGAGATAGTTCTTGGCCGTGTTGATGCCAATCCGGTAGAGCCACGTATAAAACGCGCTATCACCACGAAATGACGGCAGCGCTCGGTAAGCCTTGATGAAAGCCTCCTGCGTCACGTCCTCCACTTCGCCTGCATCTCGGATCATGCGTGACAGCAACCGGGCGAGCTTGCGTTGGTACTTCGAGACGAGCAGACCGAAAGCCTGCTTATCGCCGCGCTGTACCCGCTCAACCAATTGCTGGTCAATTTCCCTGTCGCTCATCGACTCTTTCTGCGCTGTTCTGTCTGCCACTCATCGGCCGACGAATCCGCGCGAGTATAGCCCATGCCTTGCGACGTACTGGCGGTGTGACCCGAGGCGTGCCGGGAAGTTCATGGCAGGACACAATCCGCATCAAGTTGGTCGCCAAACACGCATGTTATATTTCGTGGCGTAAATACAGACTGTCTTGCCGGAGGCCTCAAACCTCGATGATGACAGGCAAGCTCAGCCCACCATCCTGACTGCCCCACCCACTCAAAGGCTCTTCTCCTTGAAGCAGTTCGACGTCTTGATCCTCGGCACAGGCCTTGCAGGGCAATCGCTTGCACTGCGGCTGGCCGATAAGTTGCACATCGCCCTCGTAACAAAGCGGCACATCGAAGACACGGCGAGTGCCTGGGCGCAAGGCGGCATTGCCGCCGTGATCGACCCTTCCGATTCAATCGATTCGCATTACGACGACACGCTCGTTGCCGGCAGTCACCTCAACGATCCAGCCGCCACCCGCTTTGTCGTCGAGCACGGTAAGGGCGCCATCGAATGGCTACGCTCGCAGGGCGTGCCATTCACGCCCGATGACGAAACGGCATGGGGCATGCACCTCACACGTGAAGGTGGCCACAGCCATCGCCGCATTGTGCATGTTGCCGATGCGACCGGCGCGGCTGTGCAGGAGACGCTTACCGACCGCGTACGCCGCCACCCCAACATCACCATTCTCGAGCAGCATGTTGCGGTCGACCTGATCGTCGGCCACAAGTTGGGCAAGCCCAGCGCAGGCTGTCTGGGCGCATATCTGCTCGACATCAAGAGTGGCCACATCACGGCCTTCGCGGCCTCGCACACGGTTCTGGCTACAGGCGGTGCGGGCAAGGTCTATCTCTACACCACCAACCCGGATACCGCGACAGGCGATGGCATTGCAATGGCGTGGCGCGCGGGCTGTCGCGTCGCTAACATGGAGTTCATCCAGTTCCACCCGACCTGCCTGTATCACCCGCAGGCCAAGTCCTTCCTGATTTCCGAAGCCGTACGCGGCGAAGGAGGCTTGCTCAAGTTGCCGGACGGCACGCGCTTCATGCCGGCCCATGACCCGCGCGCTGAACTCGCGCCGCGCGACATCGTGGCACGCGCCATCGACTTCGAGATGAAGAAGCGCGGTATCGACAGCGTCTTCCTCGACATCAGCCACAAGCCCGCTGCGTTTCTGCATGAGCACTTCCCGAACATCCTGGCGCGCTGCATGGAGCTCGGCATAGACATTACAAAGCAGGCAATCCCTGTCGTACCCGCTGCGCACTACACCTGCGGCGGCGTGATGATCGACCTGAATTCGCGCACCGATCTGCCGGGTCTTTATGCCATTGGGGAAACGGCGTGTTCGGGTCTGCATGGCGCCAATCGACTTGCCAGCAACTCGCTGCTGGAATGCGTAGTCTTCAGCGAGGCCGCCGCGCAGGACATCCTGAATAATCCACGCCCGATCGCGAAAGCACTGCCGGCCTGGGATGAAAGCCGCGTCTCCGACGCTGACGAAGAAGTCGTCATCTCGCACAACTGGGACGAACTGCGCCGCTTCATGTGGGACTACGTCGGCATCGTGCGCACCACCAAGCGCCTGCAACGCGCCCAGCATCGCATCCGCCTGCTCGAACGCGAGATCAACGAGTACTACACGAACTTCCGTATCGGCAATGACTTGGTCGAACTGCGCAACCTCGTCACCACAGCCGATCTCATTGTGCGCAGCGCACTACGTCGCAAGGAAACGCGCGGCCTGCATTTCTCGCGCGACTACCCCGAAACAGCCGAACACGCCAAGCCGACCGTGCTGTCCAACCGACGCTTCCCTTGGGGCCTCAAACGCTGGAACAGTTAGGCGCGTCTGGCTGCCTGCGGCATCACTGACCAGCGCAGCCAGACCTTCAGCACCCGCCACTCTTCTGCCGAAAAGGCATCGCGCAATAGCGTGAAACGCTGCAGCCTGCCACCCATCTCGGCCTGCCAATGCAGGACCACGAGAGCACCCATGTCCACACTCGATGGCAGTACGCGCCCATCAAGCTCCTGCCCGGACAATAGTAGTTGGGCTCCATCAGAGTGCGGGCGCAAACTTTCCTTGCGCAAGCGCATGACGGCCCTGCATTCACGCGCTAGCGATGCGGCGCAAAACACACACACCACCCAACGCACCCACACCGGAACGCCTGTCCCAAACACGCTTGCCATGGGCATCAAATGCACAAGCCCGACCGCCAGCAATAAAGCCGGAGATCGGGCCAGTGGAATGACTGACGGATACGTGACTATGGCAGGCGCCTCGGCTGCAAGCATCGTTGCAAGGTCCGGGGCGCTGCCGGATTGATCAGACGCGCTGGAACACCAGCGTGCTGTTCGTACCACCAAAACCGAAGGAGTTGGAGATAGCCACGTCGATCTTCATCGGACGTGCAATCAGCGGCACATAGTCAAGATCACACGCCGGGTCTGGATCATGCAGATTTGCTGTCGGCGGTGCGACCTGGTGATGGATCGCCAGACACGAGAAGACCGCCTCGATGCCTGCCGCACCGCCCAGCAGATGACCCGTCATCGACTTGGTAGAACTGATTGCCAGCTTCTTCGCGCGATCACCGAATGCACGTTTGATCGCCAGCGTTTCCGCGATGTCGCCGAGTCCGGTGGATGTGCCATGCGCATTGACGTAGTCAACTTGATCGAGATTAACGCGCCCATTGCGTAGTGCATTGGCGACGGAACGCGCTGCACCCTCACCACCTTCACTCGGTGCCGTGATGTGATAGGCATCCGAGCTCATGCCATAACCGGCCACTTCGCAATAGATCTTCGCGCCACGCGCCTTGGCATGCTCAAGCTCTTCGAGCACCAGCACTCCAGCACCTTCGCCCAGCACGAAACCATCGCGGCCAAGGTCCCAAGGACGGCTGGCCGTCGCAGGATCATCATTGCGCGTCGACAAAGCCTTGGCGGCACAGAAGCCACCAACGCCGAGGAACGACACAGTCGATTCGGCACCACCGGCGATCATGACATCCGCATCACCGTACTCAATCAGGCGCTGTGCCTCACCAATGGAATGATTGCCTGTCGCGCAGGCACTCACCGTCGCAAAATTAGGCCCCTTGAAACCGTAGTTGATCGACAGGATGCCGGAGATCATGTTGATGATTGAACCCGGCACAAAAAACGGCGAAACCTTCTTCAAGCCGATCTCGCGCGAAGCCTCGTGTGTATCCTCGATCAGCGGCAGACCACCGATGCCGGAGCCGATGCACACGCCAACCTGTTCCGCATAGGAAGGATTGGCTTCAATGCCGGCATCCTTGAGCGCATCGATGGCGGCAGCGAGCCCGTAATGAATGAACGTGTCAAACCGACGCGCCTCTTTCGGAGAAAGATAATGTGCGACGTCAAAATTCTTGACCTCACCCGCAATCTGGGTGGGCAGTGTAGACGCGTCAAAACGCGTGATACGTGCAATGCCCGAACGCGCATTGACGATGTTGTCCCATGCTTCGGCAAGGGAGTTGCCAACCGGAGAGATGATCCCCAGTCCTGTTACGACGACTCGGCGACGCGTCAAGGACTTGCTCCTTCGAAAGCCTCCACGTCCTGCCTCGAGACGACACCCATGGAATGCCAAAACCTGCGGGGCGACTTCGCATGCCATTCAAAACGGCAAGGCGCATTACAACTGCGCGGCAAAAAAGCGGAAGACATTAACAACGAACGGCGGAACACTCCGAAACCGGACTGTTCCGCCGCCTGAAGCCGTATCGAACTACTTGTCCGGTTTGCCCTGAAGCATTCCGGACATACAGCATTACGACTTCACGAAATTCAATCAGGCCTTGCTCAGATTGGCGCTGACGTAGTCGATTGCTTGCTGAACAGTGGTGATCTTTTCAGCCTCTTCGTCCGGAATTTCGCATTCGAATTCTTCTTCGAGCGCCATCACGAGTTCAACCGTGTCCAGCGAATCTGCACCCAAGTCATCCACGAACGACGAATCGTTCTTGATGTCTGCGTCGTTGACGCCAAGTTGTTCGGCGACGATCTTACGAACGCGCTGTTCAATGTTCTCCATGAATCGCTCCTTCTCTTAATTAATGCGTCTACTAATTGGACAAAACTTCACCATTTTAGCAGAAAGCGCCGCCAACTTTGAGCCGCCTTCTTGTATCGGCTCTTGCCACGCTTTCCGCCGAGGTTCAAATCAGGCCCGTAGGCCCAACAAATCACGCCATGTACATGCCACCGTTGACGTGCAAGGTTGCGCCGGAAATGTAGCTGGCTTCGCTGGAAGCAAGGAATACAACCGCAGCGGCAATCTCCTCTGGACGCCCCAGACGACCTACCGCGATCTGGCCTTGCAGCGCATCACGCTGCGCATCCGGCAGCTCGCGCGTCATGTCAGTATCGATGAAACCGGGCGCCACGCAATTGACGGTGATGTTGCGGCTTCCCAATTCACGTGCCAGCGCGCGCGTCATGCCCGCCACGCCAGCCTTGGCGGCAGCATAATTGGCCTGACCCAGATTGCCGGCACTACCAACAACAGACGTGATGCTGATGATGCGGCCGAAACGCGCTTTCATCATCGGACGCATGACCAGTTTAGACATGCGAAATACTGCCTTCAGATTGGTATCGATAACCGCGTCCCACTCCGAGTCCTTCATGCGGAGTGCGATATTGTCGCGCGTGATGCCCGCGTTATTGACCAAAATCGATACGCCACCAAATTCGGTTTCGATCTGCGTAACAGCCGCTTCGGCCGCAACTGCATCGGTTACATCCAGCGCCATGCCGTGCCCCTTTACACCGGCTTCAGCCAGTGCAGCAGAAATCGCTGCCGCACCGGATTCCGATGTTGCCGTACCGATGACCGTCGCGCCGGCCTTACCGAGTTGCAATGCAATGGAATTGCCAATGCCACGACTGCCACCAGTCACCAGTGCCACTTGTCCTTCAAGATTGAACACGTTCGTTTTCTCCTGTTGCGATACGGGTCGCGCAACTCAGGCCTGCGTCAGGGCCTGCAGTTTGCTGGCATCGGTGATGGCTTCAATAGCCAACGAGCCTTCGATACGCTTCACCAATCCAGCCAGCACCTTACCCGGACCAAACTCATAAACGGCCTCAATGCCATCTGCATGCATGTGCTTGATGGTTTCGATCCAGCGTACAGGACTGAAAGCCTGGCGGACGAGCGCATCACGAATCGAGTCGGGATCCGCAGGCGTCGCTACGTCGACGTTGTTAAGGACAGGGATGCTCGGCACTGCAATTGCCACGGAAGCAAGACGCTCACGCAAACGTTCGGCAGCAGGCTTCATCAGTGCGCAGTGAAAAGGCGCACTGACCGGCAATAACACAGCACGCTTCGCACCACGCGCGGTACACGCGGCCATGGCACGCTCGACGGCGGCAACATGCCCAGCAATCACGATCTGAGCGGACGAATTGAGATTGGCAGCCGAGACCACCTGCCCTTGCGCAGCTTCATTGCAAGCTGCTTCAATGACATCCGGTTCCAGCCCAAGCACCGCAGCCATGGCGCCCTCGCCCGCCGGGACCGCTTCCTGCATGGCTTGCGCGCGAAAACGCACGAGCCGCACGGCATCGGTAAACTGCAAGGCGCCAGCAGCAACGAGCGCGGAATATTCACCCAGGCTATGGCCGGCAACCATGCTCGGCATAGCACCGCCCTGCGCCAGCCAGGCACGCCATACGGCAATGCCTGCGGTCAACATGATGGGCTGCGTGTTGACGGTCTGGTTGATCGTTTCGGCCGGACCGTCGGCAAGCAATTGCCACAAATCCTGGCCCAATGCATCGCTCGCCTCGGCAAAAGTTTCACGCAGAGCAGGCAGATCGCCATAAGGCGCCATCATGCCAACCGACTGCGAGCCTTGCCCGGGGAAAACAGCGGCAAACTTCTTCAAGACAAACTCCTGAGTTATCGGCAAAGAAATACTTGCAGAAAAAAAGGTAAAAGCTTGGTGCCGACTAACGTCAGCTCAAACCGTAACGCTGTCTGGCCTAGAAGCGCAGCAGCGCAGCGCCCCAGGTGAAGCCACCGCCAACGCCTTGCAACAAGACACTCTGGCCACGCTGGATGCGTCCGTCACGCACAGCAGCGTCGAGCGCCAAGGGCACGGAGGCCGCCGAGGTATTGCCATGACGATCAACCGTCACGACAACCTTTTCATCAGGGATGCCGAGACGCTTGGACGTTGCCTTCATGATGCGGATATTGGCCTGATGCGGAATCAACCAGTCGAGATCACCCGTCTGCATCGAAGCAGCAGCTAGCACCTCCAGCGCTACATCACCCAAGACACGCACAGCCATCTTGAACACCGATTGCCCGTCCATATACAGGAACGGCGAACCGGTAATCACGCCATTGGAAATACTACCCGTCGCATTCAGGATAGGCGATTGGCTGCCATCTGCATGCAGCGCTGTCGCGAGAATGCCAGGCTCGCTATCGGCCACCAGGACGACCGCGCCGGCACCATCACCAAACAGCACGCAGGTACCACGATCATTCCAGTCCACGATGCGCGACAACGTTTCAGCACCGATCACCAGTGCACGCTTATGACTGCCACTCTTGACGAATTTATCGGCCACGGCCAACGCATAGGCGAAGCCGCTGCACACAGCCTGCACGTCGAAGGCCGTTGCACCAGCAGGCACACCGAGCACGCTCTGCACCAAGCAGGCGGTGCTCGGAAAAATCATGTCCGGCGTCGTCGTAGCAACGATCAGCAGATCGATTTTAGAAGCTGCAACGCCTGCAGCCTCCAGAGCACGACGCGCGGCCTCGCTGGCCAGCTGGCTCGTTGTTACGCCAGCATCAGCCAGATAGCGCGCGCGGATACCGGTGCGCTCGGCGATCCACTCATCGGAAGTATCGATGCCGCGCGCGACGAGGTCGTTATTGGAGACGGGTGAGCCGGGCAGAAAGCCGCCCGTACCCGCAATACGGGAAAAAATCATGCTGAACGAACCGCCTGAGTACTGTTGAGTTCTTCGCTGCGGGGAGCGTGCGTCTGCGTATATTCAAGCATTCGCGTTTCGATGCGCTCGATCAGATTGTTGCGCGCCGCTTCGGCACAACGCATCAGGGCCTGATCAAAAGCAAACACATCTGCCGAACCATGACTTTTCACGACCACCCCGCGCAAGCCCAGCAGCACAGCGCCATTATAACGGCGATGATCCGCGCGCTGTTTGAAGCGCTTGAGAAGATGCGCCGCAGGCAAGGCACACAGACGCGTGAACCAGTTGCGACCAAGCTCGGCCTTGAGGAAGGACACGAACATCATGCCCAGACCTTCGGAAGCCTTGAGGGCGACATTGCCAACGAAACCATCACAGACGATGACGTGGCACGCACCTTTGTAGATATCGTTGCCTTCGACATTGCCAATGAAGTTGAGGCCGCTCTTGCGCAGCAACTCGCCTGCTTCCTTGACGATTTCGTTGCCCTTGGTCTCTTCTTCGCCGATGTTGAGCAAACCAACCTCGGGGCGCTCGCGATGCTCGAGCGCTTCGACCAGCATGGCACCCATGATGCCGAACTGCAGCAGATGCTCAGCAGAACAGTCAACGTTGGCGCCCAGATCGAGCATATAGGTCTGCCCCTCAACGGCAGGCATGACCTGGACGATCGCGGGGCGATCAATACCCGGCAGAGTCTTGAGCACGAAACGGGAGATGGCCATCAAGGCGCCGGTATTGCCCGCCGAGACGGTAGCCTGCGCGTCACCGCTCTTGACGAGGTCGATCGCCACGCGCATCGAAGAGTCTTTCTTCACGCGCATGGCAATGGCTGGAGGCTCGTCCATAGCGATGACTTCGCTGGCGTGCTGAATCCTGACGCGCTCGCCAAAGGAGGCGAGCTCGGCAGCAATCGACCCGGCAAAGATGTCCGCGCGCCCGACCAGAATGGCCTTCACCGTAGGATCGGCGCGCAGGAACTCGCACGCAGCCGGAAGGGTGACCGAAGGACCGTGGTCACCGCCCATGCAATCAATTGCAATTGTGACGTTCATTGCGACCTGTGACGGAGTCGGTAATACGGAGGACAGGCCGGGAGTGGCCTGCCCGACAAAGGGGCGGATTACTCGCCCTTGGCCTTGACGACCTTCTTGCCCCGGTAAAAACCGGAAGCGGAAACATGATGACGCAGGTGAACTTCACCCGTGGTCGATTCGACGGCAATCGAAGGCGCTGTCAGGAAATCATGCGAACGGTGCATGCCACGCTTGGAAGGGGACTTCTTGTTTTGTTGAACGGCCATTTTGTTCTACTCCTGGAAACTATGCGTTCGAATCGTTCGAACGCTTCAATTTGCCCAGCACCGCGAAAGGCGATGCCAGATCATCCTGCGACCCACCTGACGACACTTCGCATTCGTCGTGCATCGGCGCCAGCGGCAGACTCAGCAAGAGCTCGTCTTCAACCAGGGCCAATACATCCAGATTGCGGCTTGCGTGGATCGGGTCGAAATCATCCTCGACCAGGCCCTCATCAGGAAGCTCATCCCCCTCGCGCACCAGCAACAGCCGGACTTGCGATTCAACGGGACACGCCACATCACCAAGACAGCGCTGACAACCGAGCATCACATCTGCTTCAAGCTGCAGGACAAGGAAGGCCTTGTCATCACGGCTTTCACCTTCGATACGATACTTCACGACACGTTCCGCCCCGGAGCGACGCAACTGGTCAGCGAGTCTGGCAAAACCACCTGCGGGCACCTCGGCTTCCAGCACGGCGCCGCGGCGCGCGAACTCGAAGGGGTCTGCAATGCTTGCGTTGTGGTGCGACATAAACCGTCAATGATATTATCTTGGCCCTTCCCTGTCAAAGCTTGCGCTCATACGAGCCTGCATTTGTCTATGCCATCGCTCGTTCTGGCCTCCACGTCCGCCTACCGTAAACAGCTTCTGGAACGTCTCGGCCTGCCTTTTCTGACCGATCGTCCGGACGTCGATGAAACCGAACTGCCTGGCGAAACACCACCAGCCACGGCGGAACGTCTTGCACTGGAGAAGGCGCAGGCCGTTGCGGGCCGCCACCCCGATGCTCTGATCATCGGCAGCGATCAACTGGCGCACGATGGAACACAACGCTTTGGCAAGCCCGGCACGGTCGAGCGCGCAATTGAGCAGCTGCAAGCCATGCGTGGCAAGTCGATATTCTTCCATACCGCACTGTGTTTGCTGGACAGCCGCGACGGTTCATACCAGCTGGATGCCGTCAGCACCGAAGTGCGCTTTCGCCAACTTACCGATGTGGAAATCGAGCGTTACGTGCGGCGTGAGCTACCACTCGATTGTGCTGGCAGCGCCAAGGCCGAAGGGCTGGGCATCAGCCTGCTGGAATACATGCGCGGCGATGACCCCAACGCGCTGATCGGCCTGCCGCTGATTTCCCTGTGCAATATGCTCCGCGCCGCTGGCGTGGTCCTGCCATGAGTACCGGTACGCTTTATCTCATTCCCGTCGGGCTCGGTCCGGGGGACAGCGCCCTGACCCACCCGCCAGAAGTGCTGCGGCAGCTGCAGGAGCTCGACTACTTCATCGTCGAACGTGCCAAGACGGCGCGTGCCGACCTGAAACGCTTCGGCCATCCGCGCCCGCTGCAAGAGCTTGAAATCCATGAATTACCGGAAGCCCCCGACACTGCCTGGCTGGATATGCACCTGCAGGCGGCGCGCGCGGGCCGCAATATCGGACTGATGTCAGAAGCTGGCTGTCCTGCTGTGGCGGACCCCGGCGCGCTGGTTGTGCGCCGCGCTCATCATCACGGCTTGCGTGTCGTCCCGATGGTAGGACCGTCATCCCTGTTGCTGGCCATGATGGCTTCCGGCCTCAATGGGCAGAGCTTCGCCTTTCACGGCTACCTGCCGATTGCCGCTACGGAGCGCACACATCGCATTCAGCAACTTGAGTCTGAATCAGCCCAATGGCAGCGCACCCAGCTCTTCATCGAGACGCCTTATCGCAATGCGGCCATGCTTGATGCACTGCTTGCCGCATGCAAGCCGGAAACCCTCCTCTGTGTAGCGACTTCGCTGACCACGACGGATGAATGGGTGATGACACGCAGCATTGCTCAATGGACAAAGGCCGAACGCCCCGATCTTGAGCGGCGCCCGAGCATCTTCCTGCTACTCGCCAACAGCGTGGTGCGCATCGCACCACGCGCAAGGACTGCGCCCGCGCCCGCGCCCGCGCACGGCAGGCGCTAGCCGCCTCTCATGATCGCAAGGCCGATGTTGTAGCGCATGAAGTGGCCTTGGTGAGGCGCGAGCAGAACGGAGTGCAGGTGGGTCGAAGATACGTCAGCGCTAGATACTCCCCAAGCCGCCCCTGAAATTTTCTTCATGTTGTAATGAAGCGATAATGCCGGCGAAGCATGATGCGGCTCCCCCACCGCAGGCTGCCCCATGAATCGTCGCAACTTCCTGTTCAGCTCAGCTCTGGGCTCCGCCGCACTCGTCACCAGCCTCGACGTCGGGGCGCAACAAGCTCGCGGCGAGATCGTCGTCGGCCAGTCGATCGATCTTTCCGGCCCCTTGCAGAACCTTGGTCGTGACTACTTCACTGGCGCCAAGCTCGCTTTCGATCAGGCCAATACCAGCGGTGGCACAGGCGGCAGAAAATGGCGCTTCATCCAGCTCGACGACGGTGCAAAACCAGCTCAGGCCGTCGCAAACGTCTCGCGCCTTCTCACTGAAAATCGCGCTGACGTCCTGTTCGGTTTCACCGGCGACGAGTGTGTCGAGGCCGTACTGACTGCCCCAGCCTTCAAGGCATCCGGCCGCCTGCTGTTTGCACCGATGAGTGGTCTGGCCTCGACCAAGACAAGCGGCCGCGTGGTGTATATGCGTGCCACTTACGCCGAAGAAATCGCCGCCATGTTTCGCCAGTTCACGGCAGGCAACATGAGTTCTTTCACCATCGCCCACGCGACGACCGCAGGCAGCATTGCAACGCGCAATGCCGCACTGGAACTGCTGCGCAAACAAAACGCACCACCACCTGCGCTGGTCACACTGAAGGACGATGGCAGCAATGCCGTCGCGCTGGCCACCGGTATCGCGCGCAACCCGCCGCACGCCCTGGTCATCATCGCGGACACTGTTCCGGCGGCGTTACTTGTGCGTGAATTGCGGTCGCGCGCGCCGGGCATGCTGATCGGCATCACCTCTGCAGTGGACGCCACGGCCTTGCAGCAAATACTTGGCGCAGAGCTGTCTTTCGGCCTGCTGGTGTCACGCGTCGTGCCGAACCCCAACAAGGGCACCGAGCGCATCGTGCGGGAGTTTTCACGCGTCCTGACGAAATACATGGACGAAGCACCTACCGCAGCCAGCCTTGAAGGCTACATCGCAGCACGCGCCCTAATCGAAACGGCGCGCAAGTCGCCCGATGCAGCAGGCACACCCGCGTCTCTGCAAGGCATGCGCACGCTTGATCTTGGAGGTTGGGAGCTGCTGTTCGGCAATGACGAGCGCGCCTCGCATCGCGTCGACATCAGCATGATCACGCGATCAGGCGGCCTCCTGGGCTAGCGGTACTTGTCGAGGATGCCTTGGACGGCGTCCTCGCACATATCCAGTACGCGCTCGAAACCATCCTCATCGCCATAGTAAGGGTCGGGCACATCGCCTTCGCCGAAGCGTTCGGCAAAGCTGAGCATCATCACCAGCTTGTGATGATGCTCGGTCGGGCATTGCCGCTTCAGCCAGACAAGGTGGCCCTTGTCCATCGCCACGATCAGGTCGAAACGCTCGAAGTCTTCCGACAGGACAGGTCGTGCACGCAACCGCGACAGCTCGTAGCCACGGCGTTTGGCGGCCTTCTGCGCACGCGGATCCGGCGCCTCGCCGTCGTGATACGCATGCGTACCGGCCGAATCAATTTCGATCTCGCCCTGCATGCCAAGCCGCTGCACCCAGTGACGCGCAATCCCGTCAGCCGTAGGCGAGCGGCAGATATTCCCGGTACATACAAACAAAATTCTTTTCACGACTTCTGTGAGGAGGAAGGAGTGAGGAGTGAGGAGCAATGCTCCTCGGACTCCTCACTCCTCGCTCCTGACTCCTCTCTTGAATTTCAGTGATGATCCGCGCCGAATGCGCGCTGGCGTAGTTTGAAGAGTTCGTCGCGCGCCGCGGCGGCGTGCTCGAAATCGAGATTTTTCGCGTACTCCATCATGTCTTTTTCGAGCTTCTTGATGGCTTTGGCGAGCTGCTTTTCGTTCATCGTCGCGTAGTCAACGCCGGGTTCCGTAACGAGCAATGCGGCGTTCTCGACATCCGGTTGATAGACACCGTCGATGATGTCCTTGATGCGTTTGTTGACCGACTTCGGCGTGATGCCGTTGACCTCGTTGAACGTGATCTGCTTGTTACGTCGACGCTCGGTTTCACCCATTGCCGCGCGCATCGAATCAGTCATGCGGTCTGCGTACAGGATGGCCGTGCCGTTGAGGTGGCGCGCGGCACGACCGATGGTCTGGATCAGCGAGCGCACGGAACGCAGGAAGCCTTCCTTGTCGGCATCGAGAATCGCGACCAGCGAGACTTCCGGCAAGTCGATACCTTCGCGCAAGAGGTTGATGCCGACCAGCACGTCAAACTCGCCGAGACGCAAATCGCGCAAGATCTCGACGCGCTCGACCGTGTCGATATCACTGTGCAGGTAGCGCACCTTAACGCCGTTCTCGCCGAGGTATTCCGTCAACTCCTCGGCCATGCGCTTGGTCAGCACAGTGATCAGCACGCGCTCATTCACCGCGACGCGCTTGCGGATTTCCGCCAACACATCGTCGACCTGCGTGGTCGCTGGGCGCACGTCGACAACAGGGTCGACCAATCCGGTTGGGCGCACCAGTTGCTCGACTACCTGCCCTTGATGAGTCTCTTCGTAAGTCGACGGCGTCGCCGACACGAAGATGGTTTGCGGCAGGAGGCGTTCGAACTCATCAAACTTGAGCGGGCGGTTGTCCGCCGCGGAAGGCAGGCGAAAACCGTAGTCAATGAGATTGAGCTTGCGCGCCTGGTCGCCCTTGAACATGGCGCCGACCTGTGGAATTGCGACGTGCGATTCATCGACAAACATCAGCGAATCGGCAGGCATGTAATCGATCAGCGTCGGCGGCGGATCGCCCGCATTGCGGCCCGACATATGACGCGAGTAGTTCTCGATGCCTTTGCAGAAACCCAGCTCGGAGAGCATCTCCAGATCGAAGCGCGTGCGCTGCTCAATGCGCTGCGCTTCAACAGCCTTGCCGCCGCGCTGGTAGAACTCGATGCGATCGCGCAGCTCTTCCTTGATCTTGTCGATGGCGCGCATCACGGTCGCGCGCGGCGTCACGTAATGGCTCGACGGAAACACCGTAAAGCGCCCGAGCTTCTGTTTGAGATGGCCCGTCAGCGGGTCAAACAGTGTGATGTGTTCGATCTCGTCGTCGAACATCTCGATGCGCACCGCAAGCTCGGCATTTTCCGCCGGAAAGACATCGATCACATCGCCGCGCACACGGAAGGTGCCGCGATGAAAATCCACGTCATTGCGGTCGTACTGCATGGCGACGAGGCGTTGCAGCACGTCGCGATGCGCGATCTTCTCGCCCTCGCTGACGTGCAGGATCATGCTGTGATAGTCGCTCGGGTCGCCAATACCGTAGATGCACGATACGGTCGCCACGATCACCACGTCGCGGCGCTCAAGCAGGCTCTTCGTCGCCGAGAGGCGCATCTGCTCGATGTGCTCATTGATCGCCGAATCCTTCTCGATGAACAGGTCGCGCGAGGGCACGTAGGCCTCGGGCTGGTAGTAGTCGTAGTACGAGACGAAATACTCGACGGCGTTCTCGGGAAAGAACTCGCGGAATTCGGAGTAAAGCTGCGCCGCCAGCGTCTTGTTCGGTGCCAGCACCAGCGCAGGCCGGCCCGTGCGCGCGATGACATTGGCCATCGTGTAGGTCTTGCCCGACCCTGTCACACCCAGCAGGGTCTGGAACATCAGACCGTCCTCGATGCCTTCGGTCAGCTGCGTGATAGCCGTGGGCTGGTCGCCTGCGGGCTGAAACGGCTGATGGAGGCGGAACGGGCTGCCATCAAAGGTGACAATCGGGGAGGCAGGCTGTTGTTCTGACATGCTAAAATACTGAGTTGTTTTGAATTTGGCGTCAGCAAGATTGGCGCTGGATCGTTAGGTTACCTTGTACTGACCGGGTTCCGTATTTCTTCCTCGAAGCAGAATGCCTCGGGGCTCTTTCCATAGCTGGAGCACTCATGAGTTCGTCGATATTTGCCGCCGTCGAAATGGCACCGCGCGACCCTATCCTGGGCCTGAATGAAGCATTCAACGCAGACACCCGCACCACCAAGGTCAATCTTGGCGTGGGCGTGTATTTCACCGACGAAGGCAAGATCCCGCTGCTTGGCGCCGTGAAGGCTGCCGAGAAAGCCCGTCTCGAAGCCGCTCCGGCACGTGGCTACCAGCCCATCGAAGGCCTGGCTGCCTACAACAACGCCGTCGCCACCCTGCTCTTCGGCAAGGATTCGGCCCTCATCACCAACGGCCAGACGCTTACCATCGAAGCTTTGGGTGGCACCGGCGCACTGAAAGTCGGCGCCGACTACCTCAAGCGCCTGCTGCCGAACGCCACTGTTTACATCTCGGATCCGAGCTGGGAGAACCACCGCGCGCTGTTCGAGTCGGCCGGTTTTCCGGTCAACAACTACGCCTACTACGACGCATCTACCCGTGGCGTGAACTTCGAAGGCATGCTCGCCGATCTGCGCCAGATGCCAGCGCAAAGCATCGTCGTGCTGCACGCCTGCTGCCACAACCCGACTGGTGCCGACATCACCGCTGCGCAGTGGGCACAAGTCGTCACGGCCATTAAGGAACGCAACCTGATCGCCTTCCTCGACATGGCGTATCAAGGCTTTGCCGACGGCATCAAGGAAGATGCCGTGGCACTCGACCTGTTCGCCGCTTCGGGCCTGCAGTTCCTCGTGTCCAGCTCGTTCTCGAAGTCCTTCTCGCTGTATGGCGAGCGCGTCGGCGCACTGACCATCGTCGCGGCCAGCAAGGACGAAGCCGGCCGCGTGCTGTCGCAGGTGAAGCGCGTCGTGCGCACCAACTACTCCAACCCACCGACGCATGGCGGCGCCGTCGTCGCTGCGGTGCTATCCTCGCCCGAGCTGCGTCAGCAGTGGGAAGATGAGCTGGCCGGCATGCGCTTGCGTATCCGCGAGATGCGCAGCGCCATCGTCGAGAAGCTCGCTGCGCGTGGCGTGAAGCAGGATTTCAGCTTCGTCCTGAAGCAACGCGGCATGTTCTCCTACACCGGCCTGACGGCTGAGCAGGTCGAGCGTATGAAGTCCGAGTTCGGCGTGTATGCCGTGTCGACAGGGCGCATCTGCGTTGCGGCGCTGAACACGAAGAACATCGACTACGTGGCGGATGCAATTGCCAGTGTGTTGAAGTAAGCACATCAAGTAGCGCCATGACAAAGGGCCCGCAAGGGCCCTTTGTTTTTCCACTGCCTTCAGCCAGCCAAGTCCGTATTCAAAGGCCCGTAATCAACTTATTCGGGCATATCAGGCTGCGTCGGCGATAATACAGATATTGGCGCAGCGCAATATGCCGCGCATCCCCCATACGCTGGTAGCTCCACCATGACCGAATCCACCTCTCCCGTCGAAACTTTCGAAAGCCTCAATCTTTCCGCACCATTGCTGACAGTGCTCGCGGAAATCGGCTACGAGACGCCCTCGCCCATTCAGGCCGCCTGTATTCCACATCTGCTGGCAGGCAGCGACCTGCTCGGTGAAGCGCAGACGGGTACCGGCAAGACCGCCGCATTCGCCCTGCCCCTGCTCGAGCGCCTCAACCACGCCAGCAAGAAGACGCAGGTGTTGGTGCTGACGCCTACTCGCGAGCTGGCCATCCAGGTGGCGGAGGCCTTCCAGACGTATGCGAAGTACATGCGCGACTTTCACGTCGTGCCGATCTATGGCGGCCAGAGCATGGTTGTGCAGCTGCGCCAGCTGAGTCGCGGTGCGCAGGTGATTGTCGGCACGCCCGGCCGCGTCATGGATCATCTGAATCGCAAGAGCCTGGTGCTCGACGATCTGAAGGCGCTGGTGCTCGACGAGGCTGACGAGATGTTGCGCATGGGCTTCATCGACGATGTCGAGTGGATCCTCACGCACACTCCTGCAGAGCGCCAGACCGCACTGTTCTCGGCGACGATGCCGGACGTGATCCGCCGCGTGGCGCGCACCCACATGCGCGACCCGCAGGAAATAAAGATCAAGGCCGCCACCAGCACCGTGTCGACCATCAAGCAACGCTACTGGCAGGTACGTGGCGTCAGCAAGCTCGACGCGCTGACCCGCATCCTCGAGGTGGAAGAGGACTTCGACGCAGCCATCATCTTCGTGCGCACCAAGACCGCTACTGTCGAGCTAGCCGACAAGCTCGCGGCGCGCGGCTATGCGGCCGACGCGCTGAATGGCGACATGACGCAAGGATTACGCGAGCGCGTCATCGAGCAGCTCAAGAGTGGCGCGCTCGATATCGTTGTTGCCACTGACGTCGCAGCACGCGGCATCGACGTTCCACGCGTCAGCCACGTCATCAACTACGACATTCCGTACGACACCGAAGCCTATGTGCACCGTATCGGCCGCACCGGTCGTGCGGGTCGCAGCGGCAATGCCATCCTGTTCGTGGCGCCGCGTGAAGGCGGCATGCTGCGCGCGATCGAACGCGCCACGCGCCAACCCATCGAACAGATCGCGCTGCCAAGCCGTGAGGCCGTCGCCGAAAAGCGCGTCTCGCAATTCAAGCAGGAAGTCATCGATGCGCTGGACAGCGAGGACATGAGCTTCTTCATGAACGTCGTGCAGCAACTCGAAGAAGAGCAAAGCATCAGTGCGCAGGAAATCGCTGCCGCTCTGGCTTACCTCGCGCAGCGTGAGCGTCCGCTACAGCTCGAAGGCAGCGACCGGCCGGAAGTGCTGCAACCACGCGCGCCTGAGCGCAATGAACGCGCGCCATCAGGCAGTTTCAACGACCGCTACAGTCAGCGACCGCAGGACGGCGCTGACAGCCGTGCCCCGCACAGCAAGCCCTCCTTCGCCAGCAAGGTCGAAGGCGAGAAGCCGCGCCGCAGTGGCGCCTTCATCGACCCCGGCTACAATGCGGCAACACGTGAACGTCAGAGCTTCGAGAAGTTGCCCGATGAGCACCGCGAGGAAATCCTTGCGCGCCGCCGTGCCGTGGCCGATGGCGCGCTGCAACGTTATCGCATCGAGGTAGGCCGCAATCACGGCGTGACGCCGAAGGAGATCGTCGGCGCCATCGCCAACGAAGGTGGCATCGATGGTCGCCAGATCGGCCAGATCAATCTGTTTAGCGAGTACAGCACGGTGGAGTTGCCGAGCAATCTGCCGAGCAACATCATCGAGCGCCTGCAACGCACACGTGTGTGCCAGTTGCAGATCAAGATCCGCGCCGTCGAACCCGGCGAGGTCGATGAGAAGCCGCAACGCACACCGCGTCGCGATGCGGGCGATGCGCCACGTGGTGGCTTCCGAGAGAGCGGCAGTGGCGATTCGCGCCCACCACGGCGCGACGCGCCACCGCGTAAATTCGGCAACGCAGGAGGCTCTTCCTTCGGGGGCGAAGCGCCGCCCAAGCGCACCTTCGAGGACAGCCGCCCTGGCAGTGCCTCCCCCACGCGCGACAAGAAGCAGTTCTCGTCCAGCAAGCCTGCCGCCCCAGGCAAGTGGAAGAAATAGGCTGAAACAGCCGCAGCCACAGCCAAAAGGCGCTCTACGGGCGAAAAACCCGTTTAAAAGGGCTTTGGCGGCCTGCGTGCGCCGCTTATTCTTGTGTGACTGACTGCGTCAACACGGGTTGCCGCAGCAGTCGACACGAGGAGCTGCGCTGTAATGTCAGTCATCGCGGTGGTCAATCGCAAAGGGGGCGCGGGTAAATCCACGCTGGCCACGCATGTGGCCGGCTATATCGCGTCCCTCGGCCATGAAGTGATGCTCGGCGATGTGGACAAACAACAATCCTCACGCCTGTGGCTGAGTCTGCGGCCGGACAACACGCCGAAAATTCAGGGCTGGACCATGGACGAGCGCAATTTTGCGCGTCCTCCTGGTGGCGTAAAACATGTCGTGCTCGACACCCCGGGCGGCTTTCAGGGCATTGGCCTGATGAAAGTCGCGCTGTATGCCGACGCCATACTGATCCCCGCGATCACCTCCATCTTCGACCGTGCCGCAGCAGAAGACTGCCTCAAGGAATTGCGCACTTTTCCACGCGTGGCGAGCGGCAAATGCAGCCTTGGCTGCATCGGCATGCGTATCGATGGGCGAACGAAAACGGCCGAGGCGCTACGAGCCTGGGCTCAAGCACTGGATTTTCCCTATATCGGCACCATCAAGGCTGCCACTGCGTACAGCAGATGCCTTGAGCAGGGCTTGTCGATTTTCGACTTCCCGCCAAACAAGGTAGAAAGCCTGCTGCGGGAGTGGCGGCCAATGACGGACTGGCTCAATGCCCTGCTCGCCTCTGCGCCTCCGGAGCCGAAGATCAGCCGCCCCGTCGATGGGCGGATCGCCCCTCAGACACATCCGCAGGTCGCGACTCCGCAGCAGCCACGAACGACTCGGCCACTACTCATGCGCGCGCTCGAAACCGTCTCCACTGACGCCCCGGATGAAGCCACGACCCATCTGCCAGAATTTCTGCGCCGCTGAGCCACGCAGGCAATCGTTCGGCCGGATCTGCGCAGCTGGACCTCTTCAAAAATACATCGCCACAACCGCCTTGATGCGCCCCGCATCGAGCACCGGCAGCGCCACCATCGACGACAGATTCGCCTTCAGCGCCGAAGCCCCGACAGCCGAGCCCTCTGTCGCGATGAATTCATCAACGACAGGCAGACCGCTGTGCCAGACCTTGCCAAGCAGGCCGCCGCCACGCTCGAAGACCACACCACGATAATCGCTCGCCAGATTGGCGGCACTGTCACATTGCCCCGTGTCAAAACGCAGTGCTGTGGCCTTGTCGTTGGGTATCCATATCTCGAAGCGGCGCGCGATCGGCGTTCCGAGCGCAGAGAGGAAGGTCATCACATAATTCTGCCCGTCGGCATAGAGAGACGGAATGCCAAGGCCCTTGTTGATGCCGACGCGGCGCGCATCATCATGCCTCACGAAACGATTGGCGTGCCCGAGATCTCCCATGACCTCCGGCATGCGCGTCTTCCACACAATGCCCGGCAGCCCGAAACCGCTGGCGAAACGCGTGTGCTGCGCCACCCACCTGAAACTGTCGGCAATGCCGAAGTAGCCGTCCGCGAGCCCCATGTCGGATGACTGCGCCGGGTCGTTGTGCCACAGCTCGATGGCACCGACATGATCGTCATCATCACCACAAAAGAACACCAGTACGGCCAGCAGCATGTCGCCGGCGAACACCGGAATGGCGACGCCGCACGTGAGCCCTGCCTTGCTCGCCGCCTCCCGGCGTCGGAACAGCGGGTCCTGCAAGTCGTTGAGGATGACTGGACGGCGTGCTGCCCAGGCCCTGCCCGGAAGCCCCTCGTCATAGCCGAAACACATCTTCTGCGTGACCGTGCGAAAGGCGTGGTGTGGGCCGAACAGGCCGGCGTGATATTCGAGAATATTGCGATCGCGCGATGGGACCCAGATTTCCGTGACTTGAATGAAGGTTTTCATTGGCGTGAGCTCTCCCCTGATTGCCCGGCATGCCATCGCATGACGCTTGCTGCCGGTGTCTGGACTCATGCAGGTTGTGTGCCTTGCGGTCAGCGTGCAATCGAGCGTTTTTCGCGTTGAATCTGCACCATCGGCGTTCCGTGCGCCGCGCAGCCGCCCGATAGCAGTGCCTCGCAATACTTGGCTCGGGGTCACGCGGCATGTCTAATGAGCTCCCCTGCGCCGTCGGCGTCGATTCAGAGACAAGACCATGAGCACTTCTGACCTACCCGCGCTGCCTGCCCTGCCACCGGGGCGTTACCGTCACTACAAGGGCGGCGAATACGAAGTAGTGGGCGTAGCACGCCATAGCGAGAGCCTCGAAGCGCTCGTGATGTATCGACCGCTCTACAACGACAGCGGCTGGTGGGTACGCCCCTTCGCGATGTTCGTTGAAGAGATCGAAATCAACGGCAAACGTCAGCGGCGTTTTGTGCCAATGGAATAATCCGCGACCTTGCAAAAGCCGGCAGGCCGGCGCCACCGAAGCGCGCGCGGCGCCCTGTCTGCAAAGAGCCTGTAAGATGTCAGCACCTGCGGTGACTTGTTCCCGCACGCAGACTGCCAGAATCCCCCGGCGGTCCGCGTATCCCGACACTCTGTGAGAGCGCCATGCCAGACACCCTCAACTCCGTTCTCGCCAGCGCACTGAAGTCTCGCGAAGCCCTGATCCAGCAGCTGCATGCCGAGCAAACCGATGCCTATCGCGTCTTCCATGGCACGGCCGAAGGCCTGCCCGGCTTGAGCGTTGACCGCTATGGCGATCTGCTCCTCGTACAAAGCTTCCACGAGCCGCTTGCGCCAACGCAACTGGATGAGCTGATCAGTTTTTACGCCACCGCCCTGCCGGGCCTCTCCGTGGTCTACAACGACCGTAGCCAGCCGAATTCACGCATTTCGAATGCGCTGTCTGCCGACGAACTTGCCGTTGCCAGAATCCAGCATGAGGCGCGGGAACTGGGCGTGAAGTACTGCATCCAGGGCCGCCATGAAGGCCAGGACCCGTGGCTGTTTCTCGACATGCGCGCCGGGCGCCGTCGCGTGATGCAGGAAGCGGCAGGTAAATCCGTTTTGAATCTGTTTGCCTACACCTGTGGCATCGGCATCGCAGCCGCCAAGGCAGGCGCACGCCACGTGGTGAACGTGGATTTTTCCGATACCAACCTGGCCATCGGCAAGTCGAACGCGCAGATCAATGAATTGCCGATCCGTGTGCGCTTCGTCAAGAGCGATGCTTTCCCGGCCATGCGCCAGCTCGCCGGCATCGGCCAGGCGCAGATCGTTCGCGGCAAGCGCATGCCCGCCTTTCCGAAGCTGGAGAAGCATGCTTTCGATCTGGTCTTCCTCGACCCACCACGTTATGCCAAGAGCCTGTTCGGCGTGGTCGATCTGGTCAACGATTACTCTGCCCTGTTCAAGCCCGCGCTGCTGTGCACGGCCGAGGGCGGCACATTGATCTGCTGCAATAACGTCGCACAGGTCACGCGCGACTCATGGATTGATCAGCTGGAGCGCAGTGCGCGAAAGGCCGGACGGCCAATCCGCGAGATGGAGTGGATCACACCGGAAGCCGACTTCCCCAGCCTCGATGGCCAGCCGCCGCTGAAAATCGCACTGCTGCGCGTGTAAGTCATGAGCGATGCCGCGAACGCGCTCACCCAGGAATGGGTAACGCTGCAGAACAATCACGAGCAGTACGAGCGCAGCGCACTGCTCATCAAGATCGTAGCGATCCTCACGTTCACTGCCGGCACAGTGTGGCCGCATGAAACGAGCTTGAACGGCACGACGCACTTCGTCATCCTGAGCTTCGTGCAATGCGTGTTGTGGCTGCAGGAAGCGATCCTGCGTACCAGCCAGGCACGCCTCGGTGAACGCCTGTTGCGTATCGAGGCCTGTCAGCGCGATGACGCAGGCCACGCATTGCAATTGCATAGCGAATGGCTGGCCAGCCGCAGGGGTACCCTTGGGCTGTGCGGCGAATACATGCGCCACGCGCTACGCCCCACAATCGCGTTCCCACATGCATTGCTCGCAGCCATGCTGGCCTTGCTCGCGCTCTGCCACTAAATGCCCGCAGAGCGGCCCGCAGCATGGCAATTGGCTCTCTTCGGCCTATACTCCAAGCGCTCGCTGTCGAGCTAAGAAAGAGGGCCGCATCATGAGCAAGGTACAAAAGAGCAATAAGGAAGCGAAGAAGGCTCCTGCGCTGAGCCTCAAGGAAAAACGCGCCGCCAAGGACGCAAAGAAAGACGGCAAGACTGGCAATACGCCCATCCAGATGCCTTCATCGACGCGCTGACATTCGCGCCATTCGCACACCCTGTGACGCCCTTGCAACGGGCGTCACTCAATTGCAGGTGACCCTCAAGTTCGTCCAACTCCCTGCCGACAATAGCTGAGCGCCGCCCATATTCCGAGCGGCAATCTCTCGCCGGAGCAGCAGCATGAGTCAATACGAATATAACGAGCGCCGCCAGCGGCAACGCTTTCTTGCCAAACGTGGCGAAGCAACCTGTTTCTGGGTCGTGTGGGACGGCAATCGCATTCCTCTGCTCGACCTGTCGCTTGAAGGCTTCAGCGTCGCCGCCACGACCGCTCCGGACAATAACGAACCCTTTGCCTTCGAGCTCAGGCTCGAAGGCATTCCTGACAAGATCAGGGGCCAGGCGCAGCACATGAATTTCGTTCCCGGTGAGCCGCAAGGGCAGATCGGCTGCCGCTTCGTTTCCCTGGAAGGCGAAGGTGCGCTGCGTCTGCACGAATGGCTGACCATCCACGTAATTGCGACTGCGGGCGTTCGCATCTCCGCCAAAGAAGCCGAAAAAATCGTCGAAGGCCCGTCGCTGATCTAGCCTGACTTTCACTAAACGCAAGCTAGTGCGAAAACATCAACAACATCAGGCCGTGACGGAACGTTCGATATAGTAAATTGTCGATTCACCTTGCTACTTATTCGCTGACCTGAGAAGGCTTGCAGCCCAGGTTAGCTTTCAGCAGCATGGCATGAGCGTTTTATGCCGCAACTGCAAAAAAGTGTGTTCTTCAACTCCGGAGGAAAATAGATGAAAAAAACAGTTCTGGGCACGTCTATCGTGGCCGCACTGGCACTGCTGAGCGCCTGCTCAAGCGTGGATTCCAGCAAGCCTGACGCCGCACCGGTCAAGAGTGGCGACATTGGTCGCGCGCCTCTGGCCGCAAATGACGGCTGGGCATCCACTGGTGGCGGCGTCGATGGCGGCTCCAAGGCCAAGGCCGAAAATGTCTTCACCGTGAGCAATCGCGCAGAACTGGTCAAAGCACTCAATGGTGCTGGCAATTCATCGAAGATCATTTACGTGAAGGGTCGCATCAGCCTTAACGTAGACGACAACAACAAGGAACTGACCGAGAAGGACTACGCGCCTGACTTCGACTTCGACGCTTACACCAAGACCTATGCGCCAGCCGTGTGGAACCAGAAGCTCGACAAGGGCCGCCCCGTTCGCGACCTGACTGGCCCGCTGGAAGAAGCGCGCAAGCGTGGCGTAAGCAAACAGAGGGCTCGTGTTGTCGTCGACGTCACGTCGAACACCACCATCATCGGTCTGGGCAGCGATGCGAAGATCGTGCATGGCAATCTGAAGATTGGTGCGAACTCCGAGAACGTGATCATCCGCAACATCACTTTCGAAGACGCCTTCGACCTGTTCCCGGGCTGGGATCCGGGCGACTCATGGAAGGTCGACAAGAGCTACCCTGGCTGCCAGGAAGCCTACGTCGATGCCAAGACCGGTCCACAGCTGTGCCCAGGTGGTCGCTGGAATTCCGAGTATGACAACATCACGGTTGATGGTGGCAAGCGCGTCTGGATCGACCATTGCACCTTCAATGATGGCGATCGTTCCGACAAGCTCTACCCGCCCAACTTCCCGTTCCCGCAAAACGAGATCACGCAGAAGATCCAGCATCACGACGGCCTGATTGACGTGGTCAACGGCGCGGACTTCGTAACCATCAGCTACAACGTTTTCAAGGATCACGACAAGACATCCCTGATCGGCAGCAGCGATTCCAACAAGCTGGATCCGGGCAAGCTGAGCGTGACCTATCACCACAACCTCTTCGACAACTCCGGTCAGCGCCTTCCGCGTGTGCGTTTCGGCAAGGTGCATTCGTACAACAATTTCTTCAGCGGTGACGCTGCAGGTATGGACGATGGAAAACTGCCGCTGTATGACAATCACCTGAAGGCCATCAAGGAACATGGTTCCAACAATGTATTCCGCGGCGCTTTCGGCATCGGCAAGGATTCGCTGATTTACTCCGAGAACAACTGGTTTGAAGTGAAGAATGCAGGTCCGTCTTCCATCGCGGCAATCCAGGGTGGCACGAAGTTCTTCGATCAAGGCACCTACTTCAATGGCAAACCCGTCGATGCGCTGAAGGAACTCAACGCAACCACCAAGACGCCATTGTCCGGTGATGTAGGCTGGAAGCCGACGCTGTACGCCAAGGCGCCGCTTCCTGCGACCGAAGTGCCGGCACATGTGAAGGCCAATGCAGGCGCAGGCAAGCTCTGATCAGCTTCTGAGCCAACAATGAAAAACGGCACCCGCGGGTGCCGTTTTTCTTTTGTGTGCTTCCGCAGCCGAACCGTAGCGGCTCAAGTCGCAGGGTGCTTGCCAACGATCTGCATCGCTGCCGTGATCAACCCCGCCATATTGCTCATGTCAGCCGGGACAACCACCGTATTGCCGGCCTTGGCGATGTGGCCGAACGACTCCACATATTTCTCCGCAACCTTGAGCTGAATGGCCTTCTCGCCGCCATTTGTCTCGATTGCCGCAGCCACGACGCGAATCGCTGCGGCGGTTGCATCGGCCACCAACGCGATCGAACGCGCTTCGCCTTCGGCACGATTGATCGCCGCCTGCCGCTCACCATCGGAAGTCATGACGGCCGCCTGCTGCGCGCCTTCGGCCTTGTTGATCTGCTCCTGACGCTGACCTTCGGAGCGGGCGATGACGGCGCGCTTCTCGCGCACGGCCTTGATCTGCAACTCCATCGCCTGCAGGATGCTTTCCGGCGGCGTGATGTCTTTCACCTCGTAACGCAGGACCTTCACGCCCCAGGCGCCTGACGCTTCATCCAGCGCCGCGACCACCGCCTGGTTGATCTCGCCACGCGCCTCCAACAGCAGATCCAGCTCACGCTTGCCCGCCTCCGAACGCAACATGGTCTTGGCCAGCTGCTCAATGGCGAATTCATAATTCGCCGTGCCGTAACAGGCCAGACGCGGATCGGTCACCTGGTAGTACAGGATGCCGTCGATATGCACCTGCGTGTTGTCCTTGGTGATGCAGATCTGCGGCGCCACATCCATCGGCACTTCCTTGATCGTCAGCTGATACGCCACGCGATCAATGAAGGGCACGATGAAATGCAAGCCGGCGTGCAACTCGCCATGGAATTTTCCCAAGCGTTCAAGGATGTAGACGGTCTGCTGCGGCACGATGCGGATCGCACGCGCTGCAAACACGATAGCCGCAATCAGGATCGCCAGCGCGATGTAGGTACTTGTCATTACTTTCTCTCCAATGAAGGAACTACAAAAACATTCAGGCCGCTTTTCTCACCTGCAACACATTGCCTTGCTGTTGCACGACCACGACAGCCTCGCCCACAGCCACGGCTTCGTCCGCACGCGCATCCCACTCGGTGCCACGCCAGCGCACACGCAACCTGCCGGCTTCGCCCAAGGCAACTACCTCGGCACTTCCCTGCAGATCAGGTGCCATGTCGCCCGCGGTCGGCTTGCGGAAACGACTCACGAGCAGGCTGCCGGTCACGGCAACGACTGCGGCGACCAGGCACTGCGTGACAAGCCCGTACGCAAACGAACTCGTCACGGCAGCCAGCCCTGCCGCAACACCTACAACAAGCAGATAGAGCGTGCCGGTCAGCATCTCTGCGACCACGGCAGCCACCGCCAGCAAGACCCAGATAATCGTCATCCAATCGACCTTTGGTTATTGAGACAGAACGGCAGCATACGCCATCACTCGCCATGTGCAGCGAGCCACACGGCGGGTCAGGTCCGGTGACAAGCCAACGAAAAAGCCCGGCATCAGCCGGGCTTTGGGCGCGCAAGACAAGACTCAATGCTGGGCTTTGCGCGCGGCCACCGCAGCATCGGTGAAGTCCGAGAAAACTCCGTCGATACCAAGCTTGAAGAACTGCTCGTATTCCTTCTGCGGATTGCCGCCGTAATTCGAGGCAAGGCGACGCGGCTCACTACGAAACGTCCAAGTATGAACGAGCAAACCCTGCTTGTGCGCACGCTTGATCAGATCGGTTGGTGGCAGCGTCTTGAGAGAGGACTCGCCCGGTACGCCGGCCGGCGCGGAAGCATCCGGCACGGTGCTGACGATGTAGCGCTTCCAGGGGCCGATACCGTCGGCGTACTTCGCCACATCGCGCAGGCCGGCATCTGTCGTGAGCCACGCAAAGGTACGCGCCAACAGCTCGGGCTTGCCAGAGGCCGTCCAGTCGTAAGGACGATCAAAGGGCGCTGTGAAATCCAGGCTGCCGTCGGCCTTCACGTCGTTGGCATCGATCAGCTGGATCATGCGAACGTCCGACACCTTGCGCATGATTTTCAGGCTACCCGGTTCGAAGCTCTGGATGAACACTGGCGCACTGCGATGATTCCAACCCGCCTTTTCGAGCGCCTTGATCAGGCGTCCTTCGAGCGGCAAGCCGAGATTGCGGTGATAGGTCGGGTGCTTGGTTTCCGGGTAGATGCCGATGACACGCCCGGTCTCCTTCGACTTCTTCTTGACCAGCGCGATGATCTCTTCGAAGGTCGGGATGGCGAACTTGCCGTTGTACTGCTGAGGGCGTTCCGGCAGAGGCTGGATCGCATGTAGCGTCTTGATCTCGGCCAGCGTGAAATCGGAAACGAAGAAGCCTTCTTCAGCGGCGCCATCGACAAGCGCGATGCGTTTGCGTGACGCAAACTCCGGATGCAGGCTCACGTCGGTCGTGCCCATGATGTTCGGCTCGTGGCGCGCAATCAGCACACCATCCTTTGTTGCCACAAGATCCGGCTCGATGAAATCCGCTCCCATTTCGATCGCCTTGGCATAACCCTCAAGCGTGTGATCCGGCAAGTAACCCGGTGCGCCGCGATGGCCGATCACCAGCGGCTTGCGCTCGTTGTGATGACGCTCGTCGTCATGCGCCATCGCGCCACTAACAGCCAACAGGGAAGTACCAGCCAGCAAGCCGGCAAGAACAGGGCTCCAACGCATTCCGTCTCTCCTTCGGTTACAAAAGAGGACGAGCTTGCGCGCGCAATGTGAACATGAATTGACGCTGGTGTTACGGCTTTGCGACCCGATCCGACGCCGGGACCGCATCGCCCTCACGAACACATTTCATTTGCATCGACACGGGGAACAATGCTGCTTTCAAGAGCGACGTACATCCCGATGGTCCGCGCCTTGTTTTCCCGCTCAAGCGCAGGCTATGCTCACCAATACTGTTCCCAGCATCCCGGACTCACGGAGACACCCATGAAACGCCCGTACGCACTACCCTCCCTCCTCATCACGCCGGCTCTTGCCATGCTGCTCTCTGCCTGTGGCGGGAGCGATGGCGTACCGGATGCACTCGAGTCGATCAACATCGAAAAAATGGAATGCCCGATCACGGGCGATGGCGCCAGCATCCCGCCCGGCACCAACTCACAAGTAAAGGCCTATGCCGCGATCATCGGCATCAATCAGGCTGACGTCATATGGACCTGGGACGCTGACAACACCGCACTCAAGTTCGGCTCGCAAAGCCAGAAGGACAACACATCTACTATCAGCATCACCGCCCCCACCTCAACGGCCAAGTACAAGATCAACGTACACGCAACCGCAAAGGGCAAGCGCGGCGATGCGACCTGCGAGCTGGACGTGAAATAGCACTGGCCAGCCCTGCGCCGTGACAGTCAGGGCGCAACGGTGATGGTTACGCTCCTCGAAGCACTTGCCGAACCGAGCGTCGCCGTAAGCGTCAGCACGATGTCCGTCGAGGAAGTCACAGTCGGCGCGGTGAAATAGACAGTCGCCGCAGTCGTACCTGACAAGGTCACGCTCGGCCCGGATGTCTGCGTCCAGAGATAAGTCAGCGAGTTGCTTGCGGAGCTCGTCGTGCCGGTCGCCACGACTGTCGTGGCGACTGCACTGCCACTCACCGGTGCCGATGGCGTGAATGTGAGGGAGCTGATCGTCACGGTGTCAGCCGCCGTCGTGTCGGCCCCCCCGCAACCCGCCAGCGTTACGGCGAGCAATAAAGCCCCCAACACAGCAACAAGCCACAGAGGCACGAAAAAGAATTTGCGAGTCATATGATGCCTTCCGGATGAAGTCCTGAACGCGCAGAGAACTCCCTGCGCCACCCACGGAAGGCTATCAACAAGCACACGCGTACCCGGTTCAGCCAGGCAAAAACGTGCAAAGCTGTACTTACAAATGACGAAACAAAAGCCCGAAGACTTTCGCCTTCGGGCTTTTGTTTTCAATCCAAGCAACAGATTTGTGCAGGGCGCGTAGCGAGCGGCGCCGAGGTCGAAACGAGGAGCGGATACGTACGTGAGTACGTTGAGCACCAGAGTTTCGAGATCCTCCCGCGCAGTAGCCCTATGCGTGAATCGGATTAGCGAATGACGCGAGCACCCTTGCCCTTCATCGCTGCTTCGACTTCTTCCACGCGAACCATGGAGGTATCGCCCGGGGTCGACATGGCCAGTGCGCCGTGTGCTGCGCCGTATTCGACAGCAGCTTGTGGGCCCTTGCCTTCGAGGAAGCCGTAAGCCAGACCCGAAGCGAAACCGTCACCACCACCAACGCGGTCGTAGATTTCGAGGTTGTCGCGCTTCATCGATTGGTACAGCTCGCCCTGGTAGTACAGCAGAGCGGACCAGTCGTTCAGCGTAGCCGTGGTGGCCTTGCGCAGGGTCGTTGCAGCAACCTTGAAGTTCGGGAATTCAGCAACAGCCGCTTGAATCATCTTCTTGAAGCTGTCGGTTTCGATGTTGGTCAGGTGCTCGTCGGCGCCTTCCACTTCGAAGCCCAGGCAGGCGGTGAAGTCTTCTTCGTTGCCGATCATGACATCGCAATACTTGGCGATGTTGCGGTTGATCTTCTGTGCGCCTTCCTTGCCGCCCTGGCTCTTCCACAGCGATGCGCGGAAGTTCAGGTCGTATGCAACGACGGTGCCGTACTTCTTGGCAACTTCAACGGCTTCGATCACGGCTTCAGCGGTGTTCGATGCCAGTGCGGCGAAAATGCCACCGGTCTGGAACCAGCGAACGCCTTCTTCACCGAACAGCTTTTCCCAGTTCACTTCGCCTGGACGGATTTGCGATGCGGCCGAGTTGCCACGGTCGGAGCAACCCAGAGCCGGACGAATGCCGAAGCCCTTTTCCGTGAAGTTCAGGCCGACGCGGGTGTTCTTGCCCAGACCGTCGAAATCGCGCCAGATGACGTGCGACATGTCGACGCCGCCTTGCATGATGAAGTCTTCAACCAGCCAGCCCAGATCGTTCTTCGGCAGAGCGGTGACGACAGCAGCGCGCTTGCCCCAGCACTTGCGCATGGCGCGAGCGACGTTGTACTCGCCGCCGCCTTCCCAGACCTGGAATTGACGGGAGTTACGCACGCGGCCAAAGCCTGGATCGAAGCGCAGCATGACTTCGCCGAAGGAGACACAGTCCCACTTGGTTTCGGCGGCAGATTTGATGATCAGTTCTGACATTTCTCTATTCCTTATATGGATGGAATTTTGGTGTGGACTTGGACCGCGGGCCGTTCCGCTTACGCAGTAACGGCCCGACGGCATTCAGTGCAGTGCTTACTTCTTGGCAGCCAGTTCGGCCTTGATCGTCTTGATGAGCTGAACGGTCGTACGCACGTTCTCTTCGATGCCCTTGTAATCCTTGGCGTCGAGCAGCTTCTTGGTGATCAGGTTGCTGCCGATACCGCAGGCAACGATGCCGGCGCCATACCACTTGCGCAGCGACTCTTCGGTCGGCTCGACGCCGCCCGTTGGCATGATGCGCGTCCAGGGCATCGGGCCCATCACGCTCTTCACGAACTCAGGACCGCCCACGGACGAACCCGGGAAGACCTTGACGATTTCGCAACCCAGCTCTTGTGCGTCGCCGATTTCGGTCGCGGAACCGCAGCCTGGGCTGTACGGAATGCCACGACGGTTACACACCTTGGCGACGTCGGCGTTGAGCAGCGGGCCGACGATGAACTTGGCGCCGTTGGCGATGTAGATACCGGCGGTCGGTGCGTCAACGATGGAGCCGACGCCCATGATCACGGAAGGATCAGCCTTGGCGAAGTGACGCGTCACTTCGTAGAACACGTGGGAAGCGAAGTCGCCACGGTTGGTGAATTCGATGCACTTGGCGCCGCCGTTAGCGCAGGCTTGGATAACGTTCTTGCAAACTTCGACGTCCGGATCATAGAAAACAGGAATCACTGCCTGTTCCATCATTGCGGACAGGACGGCCATGCGGTCCTTAGCTGCCATTGCATTTCTCCTGATTGATTTCGGCGCCGAGGGGGTACGACGCCCGATAAACAGCGGACTATTTTGAGGCAATGGGCAGTCTGGATCAAGGGAAAGCCTTGAAAATCAGGTGTAGCAAGGCTTTCAGCGGGTAGATTCAGGGGCTGATTTGATCCAGTTCAAACCTGTCCTGCGCGGCTGGCACCGGGTCGGCCGACTTCAAATCGTCGTCATCCCGGCGAAGGCCCGGATCCAGCAGCGTGTGCTCACCGCAGGGCCATGCATTCGGGGTGATGTGGGCGAGCGACTGGATCCCGGCCTTCGCCGCGATGACGGACGCAGTGGGCGGCCATGACCGAAGAGCGCTCACGCCACGCCAGAGCCACTACCACTCACCACCACCTGCGAGCGATAGCCCACGGGCTTGTCCGCCACCGTCGCGCCGCCATACATCATCCCCTGCATGGCATTGGTGAAGAAGTAGTACGGGAACGGCGTCACCGGCGCGCTGGCCGCGTCCAGCCTTGCCCGCAACTCGGCCGGAATCTCGAAGTCCAGCGCGCCGAGATTGTTCTGCAACTGCTCTGGCTTGCTGGCGCCGGTGATCACGCTGGCCACGCCGGGGCGGTTCGCCACCCAGTTGAGCGCGACCTGGCTCATCGAGCGATCCAGCGCCTTCGCCACCTTTTCCAGCTCCGCGACGATGACCCAGTTGCGCTCGGTCAGATGCGCAAAAGCCGGATTGCCGTTGTCCTTCATCGCCGCCAGACGCCCTTGCGGCATCTCGTTCGGCTTGTACTTGCCGGAGAGCAGTCCGCTCGCCAGCGGGCTCCACACCGTGATGCCCATGCCGAGCTCGACCGCCATGCGCGTGTATTCGTGCTCGATGTTGCGCTCGACCAGCGAGTACTGCATCTGCAGCGCCGAGATCGGCTCGAAGCCGCGCCATTCGGCCAGCGTCTGCGCCCGCGCCGCATACCAGGCCGGCACGTCGGAGAGGCCGATGTGGCGCACCTTGCCCGAACGCACGAGGTCATCCAGCGTACGCATCACCTCCTCCGTCGGCGTCATCTGGTCCCAGGCGTGCAGGTAGTAGAGATCGAGGTAATCCGTGCCGAGACGCTTCAGCGAACCCTCGACCGCACGCAGGATGTTCTTGCGGCCATTGCCACCCGCGTTCGGATTGCGATCGCCGAGATTGAACGTGAACTTGCTGGCGATGACGCTCTGGTCACGCGCACCACGCGCCTTCACAAACTCGCCCAGCCAGGTCTCGCTCGTGCCGTTCGTGTAGGCGTCCGCCGTATCGAAGAAATTGCCGCCTGCATCGAGATAGGTATCGAACATGCGCTGCGCATCGGCCTTGTCCGAGCCCCAACCCCATTCGGTGCCGAAAGTCATCACGCCTAGCGAGAGGCGGCTGACGCGCAGACCGGTGCGGCCGAGGGTGTAGTACGGAGCGGTGTTTTGAGTAGCGGCGTTGGTCGAAGAGGTCATGGCAGTTCTCCTTGGTTTGCGCGCTGAACGCGCTTCGGAGACTGCAGATTACGCAACGCAATTCATGAGAAAAATAGCCATAATCTTAGTTACATATTAAGCAACACTTACCAATCAGATCGAGGACTCATATCGATGACGCCCCCACTCCGTCATTCCCGCGTAGGCGGGAATCCAGTGTCGTTAACCACGCTCGATAAAGTCGCTGGATTCCCGCCTGCGCGGGAATGACGATGCAAAGAGCAATGCGCGACCTCCGATCGTCATCCCGGCGAAAGCCGGGATCCAGTGCCACGCGCCCAAGCTGGATCCCGGCCTTCGCCGGGATGACGGAGCTTTGGGATAGATCCGAAAGCACAAAAAAAACGGCGAGCGCAGTGCTCGCCGTTTTTCCAGGAACCTGCTTACGATCTTTCGAAACTCGTGAAAATAAGGCAGGAATTTTCTTGAAACGCCGAAAATAATTTCGTCATCCCGGCGAAAGCCGGGATCCAGTACCGGGCGTGCGATCTGGATCCCGGCTTTCGCCGGGATGACGATGGTTTTACAGAGATCGGAAACAGTTTCTACCTACATTCATGACTGCCTGCGAAGGTCATCACAGAACGCGGCGGCCGTGCTCGCGCAAAGAATACGGGTGGCCGCATCGACCACCCGCTCTTCACTGTTCAATCAAGATACTGACTAGTGTTTCTTGAGGGAATCCTTGACGTTCTGTTTGGCGTCGCCGAAGTTTTTCTGCGCGCCACCTTCGACCTGTTTGACCTCCCCCTTCAGTTCTTGACTGGTACTCCCAACGGCCCTGCCGACAGCAGCCTGCACCTTGCCAGCAGTTTGCTTGGCGGCACCCTTGACTTGATCCTTGTTCATGGTTTTCTCCTGACTCAACTGAATGACCATTAACTGGTCTTTACGACATTGGCAACACGCAAGTGCCGCTCTTCACAAGCGACGACGCCCGGGCAGCTCATGTCACGGAAACGCTTGGTTTGCTTTCGGAAGTGCCGTGGGGGGGTTAATTGCCTGATGGGCCTCAAACCCTGCTTTTGGCACCTGCTTGTACCTGCATTCCACTCGACAGACCGTGGCAGAAAGTGCCGTGGTACCGCGAATCATGGTTCTGACAACGGTCAGTCCTCAGAACGCATCTTCAGGTGATGACGTTTTAGCGCGCTGGAATCATTCTGTATGTGCGGGAGCGCTCATAACGGAAGCCAGCGCAGGGCGTCAAGCGTGCCAGCGAGCTCGCATGCAAGCGTGATGCTCGCGATTTTTCCGCCCCTTGTATCTTTAAGGCTGTAGCGAATAGCTCCCGCTACACGAGGCGAAGGGAAGCTTGTTTCCGCCCTGAAGGCTTTGACCTTGTTGCGTAGATGAAGGCCTTCGCCTCACCTTCACGCCATCGAATCACACTGGACGGTAGCCAAGGGCCCGGTTTGAGGCCTGGACCCTGCATGCACAAGGCAAGTGGGCGGTCGGTTGCGTAGATGCATTGGAGCTGCCTTTGTGGAGATCCTGTTATGCACTATCTCGGCATCGATGTGGCCAAAGCCAAACTCGATTGTGTGCTACTCAATCCAGAGAGCGGCAAGCGCAAGAACAAGACAGTGGCCAATTCCAGCGAAGGCATTGCCGCGCTGCTGAATGCGTTGCAGGTCTGGGGTGTTGCGCCTGGAGCGGTCCACGTGGTGATGGAGCCGACGGCCAGCTATCACGAGCTGGCGGCCCTCGCGCTGAGCGATGCAGGCTGCATCGTCTCGCTGATCAATCCCGCGCATCTGCGTCGCTATGCCCAGGCGCTGGGGGTACGCAGCAAGACCGATGCAGCCGATTCTGCGCTGCTGGCGCGCTATGGGGCCGCAGAGAAGCCGGCGGCCTGGACGCCGCCTTCCGCTTCGGTGCGCGCACTGCGCGCCTTGTTGGCACGGCGTGATGCGGTCGCGGAGGACCTGCAGCGGGAGCGCAACCGGGCGGAGAAGCTGGAGGTCACGGAGGTGCCCGCGTCGGTACGCCAATCGCTACTGGAAGGGACTGCATTTCTGGCGGCTCAGCTCGAACGCCTGCAACGCGAGATCGATCAGCACATCGATAACGATCCGGATCTGCGTGACAAACGAGAGTTGCTGTTGAGCATTCCCGCCGTGGGCGAGCGTGTCGCGCAGAACATGGCCGCTTTGCTGGCTTCGCGCAGTTTCGGCTCGGCCGAGCGACTGGCGGCCTATCTGGGTCTGGTGCCTGTCGATTGGCAATCGGGCTCATCCATCAAGGGAAAACCGCGCATGTCCAAGGCCGGGCCTGCGCATCTGCGCAAGCTGCTCTACATGCCCGCCATTGTGGCGGTGAAACACAATCCCCATATCCGGGCGTTGTACGAGCGGCTCATCGCACGGGGCAAACCCAAGATGGCCGCGATTGGGGCAGCCATGCGCAAGCTCGCGCATCTGTG
>DATIDV010000005.1:0-101754 GCA_035456105.1 Rhodocyclaceae bacterium
CGACTGAAACCGATGGGCTGTTTGCCGTTTACTTCTGTCACAAGCGCATTCGAGAAATCGACCTGCGTGTGCCATGCTGACTGATTGACATGTGTTACCCATGTCCACCGACAACCGTTACCTATGTCTCCCGGCTAAACATGCAGGCATAACCCACCGCTCGCCATCCGCACGGATGGCTTTTTTGCTTCTATGCCAATGACGCCTCATTGGCTTGGCCACTGGCGTGGCCGAGTGGTGGGTTACGCCGCAAGAGCGCGGCTAACCCACCCTACGCAAAGCGCTTGGAGTACGCTCAAGGCCGCTCGTTCAGGCGTAGTGGGGTCTGTGTGAGAGCGTCTGCTGATGGATGGAGGCGATTACGCCGTGGCGGAGTCGTCATGGCAGATTGCCCAATGCCGATTGGGTGTTTGCGCGCACCGAGTGCTCCTGATAAACCTGCGCCAGCAATTGCGTGAAAGCCCGCGCGCGCTCTGGTGGCGTGTTCCGCAATATGTTCTGTGCTTGCAGCACAGCGATCAACTTGGTCGGGGCGATGCGTTTGTCGCCCACGATTTCTACATGCCCGGCCTGCACGACAACTCGCTGCATGCGCGGGTCGGTTTCGATGATCTGGTTGTGCTGCTCGGCGAGGCTGAATATGTCATCGTCTTGAGCACATTTGCCGTCCTTGAATTGGCGACAAGTGTCGCGTTCGTCCGTATCGATCTTCAGGTAGCGGCTGACCTCGGGCGTGAGTTGGCCGGGCTGGCGTATGAAGGGGGACGAGGAGGTGATGTCTGCCCACTTCGGGCCGGTCAACAGATGGCAGCTTACGGGCAGCAGGCCGAGACTCAGGACTTGCAGCCAACCCAGTCCGCAGGTCCTGGCGGCGGCGATGCCGTCGAACGGCCCCGAGATGGTGACCAGACGCAAGTTCGACTGGCGCTGTTCGGGTGTGAATGCAGGCTCGGTCAGTGACCTGCGAGAGATCAAGGCGCCCTGACTGTGACCAATGAGGGTGATCTGCGGTGTTTGCGTCCGTGCGGAAAGCTGCCCTAATGCCTGGCGCAGATTTGCTGCCGACTCGTCCAGCGCGGCGCGGTCGTCATAGGTGAAGCAAGCGCTTTGCTGCCCGTGAAAGGCAAGCACTTGTGCGAGGCCACGAAAATTGCCTGATGAGCCGAAACAACCGTGCACAAGCACATTGACTGGCTGGTTTGCGTCGAGATGCAGGCTGCGGTCCGGGTTGTCGGTGCAGGGGCCGAGGCCGGGAATGTTGAGCGTGACGGTGGGTGCAGGGAGCTGGCCCGGCTCGATGTCGTAATAGGCAGGGTTGGGCGGCTCGATAGTCGCGCAGCCTGAGACCAGCAAAACAAGGCAAAGCAGAAAAGTGGGCTGTAGCATGGCTGGCCTCGTCGGGGTCGTGTGACGATCAGTCTAACCTTACATGCCTCTTGAGCCGGAGCGTCGCTGAAAATGCAAAAGGCATCGCCGGTAAGGGTGAACTTTCGTGGCGACGGCGCGCGCAGCTCACCCCGGCGAAGGCTCAACGCAATGCACGCGTGTTTTCCTAGTCCTCTGCCGTCAGCGCTTTGGCGCGCGCCTTGATCATGTGCTGCAGGATCGCCATCAGGCTGGAGGCGGTCATGCCCAGCATCAGCACGCCGTTGAGGGCTTCCAGCGGGCCGAGCAGCTTCCAGCGTTTTTCCATCACGAAATCTCCGTAGCCCAGCGAAGTGAAATTCACAGCCGAGTGGTGCATGGCTTCATAGAACTCGGAGAACTGACCCAGCATCGTGAAAAGGATCGCCCATACCGCGATCTGCACGAGGGTAGCGGCCGTCATGGCCAGCATGACGATCAGCAGGGGGCGCACTTCGACGAATACGCCCGGCTGTTCCTCGCTGTGGACGCGGCGGATGTAGAAGCGGATGCACCACCAGGTGGTGAAGACTTCCATGGTGAGGCACAGGAGATTGACGGGCAGCCCGACAAGCAGGACGGTGAAGATCATGCGATTTCTCCTTCTGGAAGATCGCTGGAGGATGGGGTGCGGGGGGCGTGCCAGCGTTCGAGCAACCAGATGGTAGCCCAGGCGTAGAGTGCTACACCGACGAAGAGGCTGGTGCGCATTGCGGAGCCGAGGAGCACGCTCTTGCCGCTGGCGCTGTCTTCGATTGCCGGACCCAGCAGGATCAGTGCAGTGATCAGCGCATTGCTCCAGAACGAGGGTCGGTAGCGCGTCTGGCGCGTGCGCAGCATGCCGGAGCCGGTCCACAATGCGGCGGCCATCAGCCACAGCACAAGCATCCATAGCGTGGCCCACAGCGACAGGCCACACCACACCGCCAGGGCGACGATGGCGCCCATCAGGGTAGAGCCGATCAGTTCGCGGCCCGCCGAGCGTGCGTCCAGTTCGCTGGCCTGCTGGCCGAGCGTGACGGTCTTCATGACGGCGGCAAGGTAGAAGGAGGGGTTGGTCAGCGCCAACACGAAGACGGGCATGACGATGACGACGGTGCGCAAGGCGATCCAGCGCGCCTCTTCGTGGTCAGGCGGCGGCCTTTGCTTGCCTGCCTGCTTGGGATCTACGGGATCGGGGAAGAGGCGACTGGAGATGCCGCTCACCAGCGTGCCGACGGCAAAGCCGGTGGCGAGGGAGATGCTCAGCAGCGACACCAGCGCCTGTTCGGCTACGCCGGCCACCGGGATCAGCGCGAAGCAGATGAGCAGCACGGTGGTGGCCGGGCTGCCGCTGATCTGGCCGGCGTGAACAAGGGCGAACACGATGAGCGCCGTGATCAGGATGCCGGCGAAGGCGTAGTGCTCGAGCAAGGGCACCATGAGGACGCCGGCGAGAACAAAGCCGGCAAACAGCGCCGCGACGATCAACCCCTTGATGAAGGGCAGGGGTGGGCCGGGTTTGCTGAGCACGATCACGGCGAGTATGCAGCTCACATAGGGCAGCGGCAGCGCAAAGCCATAGGCCAGGGCGCAGGCGAGGCCCAGACCGATGCAGAGTCGCAGAACTGCCTTGTCGCGGGCGTGCATGGTGAGCTCAGTAGAGGTAAGACAGCCAGCTCATGGCGCGGATGTAGAGCGCGCCGAACGTGTTCATGATCGGGTGGTTTCCCGTATAGACCAGCACCTCGGCTTGCCCGCCGACACGCAGGCCGCGCACACCATCCGTCTCGCCGGGCAGGAACTCGACGATCACCGGGATGCGCTGCGCCTGACGCAGCCAGTCCCGATTGTTCTCGATGGTGGGCAGGGTGCCCGCCGGTGATTGCTGTCCGCTGCTGACGCCGCTGCCGATGCTGCGCACCCGCCCCTTGAGAATCTTGCCGGGCAGCACATCGAGTGCGATGGCGACTTCATTGCCCGGCTGGATATTGCCCAGATTGTTCTCCGTCATCTCGGCGCTGATCCACAGGTCGTGCATGGCGATCAGGGTCATCATTGGCGCGCCGGGTTGCACGAACTGGCCGGTGTCCACGCGCAAGTCGGTGACGGTGCCGCGCGCGGGGGCGACGACCTTGGTGCGCGTCAGGTCGAGCTCGGCCTTCTCGATGGCCGTCTTGGCGCTCACCAGCTGGGTGTTGTCCTCGCCGTGCGAGCCGGTGGCTTCAATGGCCTTGCGCAGATCCGCCTCGGCTTTGGCGGTCTTGCTGATCGCTTCGTCGCGCGTAGATTGCGCAATTTCTAGCCGGCGCACGGAGATGGCGCCGGGGTCTTCCGCGTACAGTTTTTCCAGCCGGGTGGCGTCGCGCGCGGCCATGTTACGGTTGGCCTCCGCGGCGCGCAGTGAAGCACGCGCTGCATCGACGCCCGCGACCGATGCGGTGATCGATCCGCGCAGGGAGTCGTAATCCGAGCGTGCGCGCTGCAGGGCGATCTGATACGGCAGCGGGTCGATCTCGAACAGCAATTGCCCGGGGGTGACTACATCGTTGCTGTGGATATGCACCTTGAGTATCTTGCCGCCTACCTCGCCGGCCACCGGCACGACGAAAGCCTGGATGCGCGCCTGGGAGGAATACGGGGTCAGCCGGTCGCCCGCGAAGTAGAGGATCAGGCTGAGCAGGATCAGCGCCACGACGACGATGGCGCCGATGCGGGTTCCCTTGCCGACGGCGTCCCCGGCTGGCGCAGCTCGGGTGGCGTCCTTGGCGTCCACAGCGTCCTGGGTCATGGCCTCTCCTTCTTCGAGCTTGCGGAATCTTTGTCAGGTGGCGGTGGAAGCGGGGCGTCGAGCAGCCCCTTCCAGTTGCTGCGCCGGGCCATCGTGTCGCGCGTGGCATCGTCGACAATCGGCTGGCTACGCGCTGCTTGCCAGCCGCCACCCATTGCCTTGTAGAGCGAGATCAGGCTTTGCGTGACGCCGCCCTGGATGCCGACGAGCCGGTCCTGCTGGCCGAACAAGGTGCGTTGCGCGTCGAGCACGCGCTGAAAATCGACCAGCCCCTCGCGGTACTGGATGGTGGCGATGTCCAGTGAGCGCCGGGCTGCCTGTACGGCCTCGCGCAGGATGTCGACCTGCAGGCGCCCCTTGGCGAAGCCGACAGAGGCGTCGTCTATCTCGCGGGCCGCGCGCAGCACGGTGTCCTGATAGTTTTCATACAACTGCTGAAAGCGCGCGTCTTCCACCAGCACCTGATTCTTCAGTCGTCCGTAGTCGAAGATATTCCATACGAGTGCCGGTCCTATGGCCCAGTCCAGCGTACGCATCGACCAGTTTTTCGAAGTTGCCGAGAGGCCCATGGAACCAGTCAGCGCAATCGACGGGTAGAGGGCAGCTTCGCTGACGCCGATGAGGGCCGACTGTGCGGCCAGCTGCGTTTCTGCAGTGCGCACATCGGGGCGCTGGCGCAGCAGTTCGGCGGGCAGGTCGACTACCAGATCCAGATCGGCCAGCGGTATCTGCGCGCGCCCGGCTTCCATTTCGGCAATCGGGCCGGGCGGGTGCGCCAGCAGTATGCTCAAGGCATTCTGTGACTGACGCAGCGTGCCTTCAAGATCGGGAATGGTCGCCAGCGTGCTGAGGTATTGCGACTTCGCCTGCTGCACGTCGAGTTCCGATTCGTTGCCACTCTTGAACAGGCGTTCGGTGATCTCCATGCTGCGCTGCTGGATCGCGGCGTTTTCCTGCGCGATCTTCAGACGCAGCTCGACGGTGCGGATCGTGCTGTAGAGGCTTGCGGTCGTCGCGGCAATGAGCACTTGGGCATCGTCATACTGCGCGATGCTGGCGAGGTAACCGGCGTCAGCGGCCTCGATGGCACGCCGGAATTTTCCCCAGAAGTCGATCTCCCAGGCGATGCTCGCGCCGACACCCGCCGTCGTTGCAGACGAGTCGACGCCGGCCGAATTTTCGGAACCGACGCGCAGCGCCTGCGCATTCACCTGCTGCAGCTGCGGGTAGAGCGTGCTGCCGGCGATGCCGAGCTGCGCCCGCGCTTCAAGAATGCGCAGCCCTGCCAGACGCACGCCGGGGTTGCGGCGCTGTGCTTCGGCGATCAGCTGATCGAGAACGGGGTCGTTGAAATAGCGCCACCAGGTCTCGTTTTCCGGGCGCCTGGCAGGCGCCGGCTGTGCGGTCGTGGTGGACGTTTTGCTGGACCAGCTCTCAAGCCAAGGCACTTCGGGGCGGCTGAAGTTCGGCCCGAGCATCGTGCAGGCACTGAGCAGCCCCGCCGCCACCGGCGCGACAAGGTGGCGGCTCAGCGCCGGATGCTTCGATCGGATCGGCATCGCTACCGTTGGCTGTGAAATTTCACCGATTTCAGGCGGTGGGCCCGTCGTCAACCCAGCCCATGAAGATCTGATAGCCGAGTGCCAGCAGCACGGCGCCGACGAACATCCCCTGGATGCTGGCCACCGCCATCCCGCCCAGCGCGCCCAGCAGGATCACCGGCATCGGCGCCTCGACGCCGCGGCCCAGCATCAGCGGTTTGAGCACGTTGTCGGCCATGCCGGCGACGAACAGCAAGACCGTGTAGATGACCGCCTCGACGCTGCCGTAGCCATCGGCGCTCCAGATGTAGCCAATCGCCGGCAGGGTGACGATGAGCGCCGGGATCTGCGCGATGCCCAGTACCAGCACGACGGCCGCCAGCACGCCCGCAAAAGGCACATGCGCGAGTAGCAGGCACAGGCCAACGGCAATGGCCTGGATGAAGGCAATGCCGATGACGCCCTGTGCCACCGCGCGGATGGTTGCCGTAGACAGCGTGGTCAACTCGGCGCCCTTCTTGGGGCCGGTGATGCGCACGAAAATGTTGCGGCTGGCCTGGGCCCCCGACTCGCCGTAGGCCATGATGATGCCGGCGACGATGAGCGAGCCGACGAACATCAGCAGCCCGGCGGCGATACCCGCAACCATCGACAGCGCTCCCTTGGCAAGGTCGCCGATCTTTGGCTGCATGCTCTTGATGAAGGCCGGAAAGTCGGCGTAGGCCTTGCTCCATCCGGCATGAATCTTTTTGCCCACCAGTGGCCATTGCGCGACGCTCTCGCGGGGGGCTGGAATTTCCACCGCGTTGTTCTGGACCTTTTCAATCGCGGATTGCACGGAGTCGCCGAGGGGGTTCATCAGCACAGCGCTGGGTGCGACGATCAGCAAGGTGCCCGCCAGCACGATGAGGGTGGCTGACCACCCATTCTTTCCGCCGAGCTTTGCCGCCAGCTTCCGATGCAGGGGATAGATCGTCACGGCAAGGATCACCGCCCAGGCCATCAGGGTGAGGAAGGGCGAGAAGATCTGGTAGCACAGCGCCACCAGAGCCAGAACAAGGCCGGCGCGGATGAGTACGTCAAGCAGGTGGTTAGAGAGGCGTCTCTCGCGATCGACATCCACCGTTTCTTCAGTGCTCATGTCGGTTTCCTTTCCGGGTAGGAGTTTGCTGCGACAGATGTAGCCTGACTTGCCTGGTGCGTCAGCCAGACCGCTCATGACAGCATGGTACGTGTTGAGCGACAGCGACAGGAGATGTGAGCGCCGCTGTAGATTTTCAGGTTTCATGCCTGCGCGCCAGGTTTTCCTGTTATGCGAAATGGGACAAATGGAGCCGTCCTGCTCGGTGCTTGCCGAAGCGGATCAAGGGTGGCGTGATCAGGCATTGGGCGAGGCGTGGCAATCCCGTGGCCGTACATGGGTACCCGGGCCTGGGCCGCGGCGAAGTCGCGCACGTCCTGCGTGATCTTCTGCGAGCAGAAGTGCGGGCCGCACATGGAGCAGAAGTGCGCGATCTTGGCGCCTTCCTGCGGAAGGGTTTTGTCGTGGTTGCTGCGCGCGGTGTCAGGGTCGAGCCTGAGGTTGAAGTGGTCTTTCCATCTGAACTCGAAACGCGTCTTGCTCATTGCGTTGTCGCGGATTTGTGAAGCCGGCAGGGAGCGCCGATTTGTATCTCCCTTAACTTTGACGTCAGTCAAAGGCGGGCCTGCGCCTGCGCTGGCGCCGGAACTTTGGTCGCGCAGGAAGCACCAACGGCAAGTTCGGTACCGCGGTGGCGATCTGCTAGCAATGCTTTTCTGGTGTGGCCGGTAAGCGTTGGAAAGCAGGGAAGGTCCATGCAGGGCGTGACTTGTAGTGCGCCACCGACTTCATTTCCGCCCCGCGCTTCAGCGCATCTGTTTCTGGATATGCCGCTGAAAGCAGCCTCCGCACGAACTGCTCATCCCTGAATCCGTTATGGACAAGATCCGCTTCGCGGCTAAGCCGTGGGCGGGATATGTCTTGCGGAAATTTTGACTACGAGCATCCGCGCGCCAGCAATGCGGCTTCGCCTGGGTGTCTCGTCGCCTCGTATTTCGTTATCAAGAATGGATTTCATGCTGAAACATCTACTGGTTTGCACCTGCGCTATCACGCTGAGTCTCACTCCCTGTCTGAGCACCGCTGCCATGAGCGCGAAGAAGATCAGCAAGGAGCGCAAGGAGATCAACAAAGAAGTAAAGAGCACCCTCACGAAGCTGTACAAGACGCAGCCCGATGCCAAGTCCGTCATCGACCGCGCTGCGGGCTATGCCGTCTTCAACAACTTCGGCGTGAAGATCTTTGTGGCGGGCAGTGGCATGGGCAAAGGGATTGCCGTCAACAAGGGCAATGGCAAGCAGACCTACATGAAGATGGTCGAACTGCAGGCCGGGCTGGGCCTGGGGGTCAAGAGTTTCTCGCAGATATGGGTCTTTGCAGATCCGGCAGGCCTCAAGAAATTCATGTCAGGCAGTTTTGAACTGTCCGGCCAGGCCAATGCGACCGCGAAGTACGAGACGATGGGTGGCGCCTATGCTGGCGCCATATCGGTGTCGCCGGGCGTGTGGCTCTACCAGTTGCAGGGCGATGGTCTGGCGGTCGAGCTGACGGCCAAGGGCACGAACTACTATGTCTACGACGACTTGAACTGACGGTCGGCAGGCGGGAGGTGGGGCGTACCGCTGGTGATCAATCCCGGGAGGCGCGTTTCTGCAGGGCAGCGCGTACCGCGTTGAACGGGATCACGCCGTACAAAAAAAGGCCGCTTGCGCGGCCCTTTGCTTTTGTGAGGCGCGGTACTTATACCTTGTGATAAACCTCTGCGCCCTTTTTCACGAACTCGATCGACTTGGTTTCCATGCCCTTGTTCAGCGCCTCTTCCTCGGCGATGTTCTGGGCCGCGGCGAAGTCGCGCACATCCTGCGTGATCTTCATCGAGCAGAAATGCGGGCCGCACATCGAGCAGAAGTGCGCGACCTTGGCGCCTTCCTGCGGCAGTGTCTCGTCGTGGTAGCTGCGTGCCGTGTCCGGGTCGAGGCCGAGGTTGAACTGGTCTTCCCATCTGAATTCGAAGCGCGCCTTGCTCATGGCGTTGTCGCGGATCTGTGAGGCCGGGTGCCCCTTGGCGAGATCGCTGGCGTGGGCTGCGATCTTGTAGGCGATGATGCCGGCCTTGACGTCGTCCTTGTCGGGCAGGCCGAGGTGTTCCTTCGGTGTGACGTAGCAAAGCATCGCACAGCCATACCAGCCGATCTGCGCGGCGCCGATGGCGGAGGTGATGTGGTCGTAGCCGGGGGCGATGTCGGTTGTCAGCGGGCCGAGCGTGTAGAACGGCGCTTCGTGGCACCACTCCAGTTGCAGGTCCATGTTTTCCTTGATCAGTTGCTGCGGCACGTGGCCGGGGCCTTCGATCATGACCTGCACGTCGTGCTTCCATGCAATCTGGGTCAGCTCGCCAAGCGTCTTGAGTTCGCCGAGTTGCGCTTCGTCATTGGCGTCCCAGATCGAGCCGGGGCGCAGGCCGTCGCCGAGCGAGAAGCTGACGTCGTAGGCCTTCATGATTTCGCAGATCTCTTCGAAGTGCGTGTAGGTGAAGTTCTCCTTGTGATGCGCGAGGCACCACTTGGCCATGATGGAGCCGCCGCGCGAGACGATGCCGGTCATGCGGTTGGCGGTCATCGGCACGTAGCGCAGCAGCACGCCAGCGTGGATGGTGAAGTAGTCGACGCCTTGCTCGGCTTGCTCGATCAGCGTGTCGCGGAAGATTTCCCAGGTCAGGTCTTCAGCCTTGCCATTCACCTTTTCCAGCGCCTGATAGATCGGCACGGTGCCGATCGGCACGGGCGAGTTGCGCAGGATCCATTCGCGCGTTTCGTGAATGTTCTTGCCGGTGGACAGGTCCATGACGGTGTCGCCACCCCAGCGGATGCTCCATGTGAGCTTGTCGACTTCTTCCTGAATGGAAGACGACACGGCGCTGTTGCCGATGTTGGCGTTGATCTTGGTGAGGAAGTTGCGGCCGATGATCATCGGCTCGCTTTCCGGGTGATTGATGTTGGCCGGGATGATGGCGCGGCCACGGGCGACTTCGTCACGCACGAATTCCGGTGTGATGACTTCAGGGATCGCAGCGCCAAAGCTCTGGCCCTTGTGGATGCGGCCCATGAAAGCGGCCATCTTCTCGCCATTCGGGCCGGTGGCTTTCAGTGATTCGATGTAGGCGGCGCGGTTCAGGTTTTCGCGGATGGCGATGTATTCCATCTCTGGCGTGATGATGCCTTTGCGCGCGTAGTGCATCTGGCTGACGTTGGCGCCGGCTTTCGCCTTGCGCGGCTTGCGTTGCAGGTTGAAGCGCAGCTCGTCGAGCTTCTTGTCCGCTTCGCGTGCGCGGCCGTATTCGCTCGTCATGCCGTCGAGTTGCTCGGTGTCGTTGCGCTCTTCGATCCATTTGCCGCGCAGTGCGGCGAGGCCATCGCGCACATCGATCTTCACGGCCGGGTCGGTGTAGGGGCCTGAACAGTCATAAACATAGATCGGGGGATTCTTCTCGCCACCCATGCCCGTCGGGGTATCGCTCTGCGTGATCTCGCGCATCGGCACGCGGATGTCTTCACGCGAACCTTCAAGGTAGACCTTGCGCGAATTTGGAAGGGGGGCGATGGCGGCTTCGTCGACGTGGGCGGACGAGGCGATGAATTTTTCGTTGGCGTTCATGGCTGCACTCTCAGTGTGGGTGGAACGTGGGAGAGAGAGGCAGTCGGCCCAGTAGGAAAGATTCGGCGAATGAATCCGTGGGCTGGTGTCTCGCTTCCCTACGCCGGCATCACCCGGATCAGGTTCGGAGGGTTTCTCTCACTGCCGAGCGTTGCAGTTGAGGCCGCAATTTCTTGCGCAACTACTTGATCTGGCAGACCCCTAGCGATGCCGACACCTTACTGAAAAGGGCGTTCGCAGGCAACAGGCACGGCTGCCGAAACGGCTGCAGGGCGGGGTGTAGGACGGATTGCGAGGCGCATGCATGATGATTTGCGACGTTTTGTTTCCACGACGTGTGGTGGCGGGTGGTCTGATGAGGCACAGGTATGATGCCGCTCATCTTTTTTATGCTTATGCCACCATGCGCCCGCTAGTTCTTTCCTTCGGTTTGAGTGCTGTCTTTCTGGGCAGCATGGCGGTCGCCATGGCGCAGATCGTGACGCAAGATGGTCTGCCCGTGCGTAGCGGCACGGATGAGCCGCAATCCGCACCGGTTGCTGTGCCAGCACCAGCGCCAGCGGTCGCGCCCAAAGCGCAGTCCGAACCGGTCGCGCAGTCGGAGCCGGTCGCGCAATCAGAGCCCGTTGCAGAATCGGCGCCCGTTGCACAATCAGCCCCTGCAGCTCAGTCCGATCCGGTGGAAGCTTCCTTGCCTGCGGCCGAGCCGGCAGTGCAGGTTGAACTGCCGCCAGAGTCGACTGAGGAAGGCACCGAGCTGCTCGCGCCCAGACCGCCTTCATCGTCCCTGTCGTCACCTCCCGTTCCGTCCGCCGCACCCCGCGTCTTGCCCGCCGCTGTGCCGCCACGCCCTCCAGCGGTCAAGCAGCCTGCTGCCGAAGTCCGGCCGCCGGAGCCAAAACCGGCGATGAAAGCGGCAGCAAGCAGTTCCGCGAGTAGCGTCGCGCCCGTCGTCATTCCAGACGGGCCGTCATGGACCAAGGGCTGCAAGGCAGTCCAGATGCAGGGCGCGGTGTTGATGTGCGACGCCGATGCGCTGTTGATCACGCCTTCAGACAAGGTGCAGGTCTATGTGCGCAGCACGGCCGACATGCCGCACGAAGGGCGTTTCATCGTGCGCGAGAGCCTGCCGATGCGTTACCGCTTCTTCCTGTTGCGGTAGACCCCGCCGAGGATGCGGGAGGCCCGTCTCAGCACGGGCAGCGGGCCTCAAGGCAGTAAAGGTAGAGGGCTTCGCGGCAGCGCTCGCGCATGTGGGCAAAGTGGTACTCGTAGTCGTGAATGCCGACCATGAGGCGGCAGTTCTGTACGACCTTTTTCGCCACCTCTTTCACGCCGGACAATCAGTCTGAACCGGGGCTGAGACGCCGGAAGTCGTCGGGCTGCAGCGGCCGATGTCCTCGATGCTCTTGGCGAGCACGAGGAAGCCGATTGCCGGGCTTTCGTGGAGGCTCTTCTGCCAGCTCGCTGTCATGGATGCGATGAAGAGCCAGACAGGGGTAGCACCGTTAGCAGGCGTAGCGCTCCTTCTTCATCTCGAACACCACCACGGTGCCCGGCAGCAGTGCCAGGGAAGCCAGTATCAGGTTGCTGATGCCGAACATGGACTGGCCCGTGTTCATGCAGACGAGCCACGGGTGGGTGCCCGTGGCTCGTCAATCATGACCGGCGGATGCTTTCAGCAGACCGTGCCGGGGCCATCGGCCGGCAAACAAAGTATCACTGCACCATGCCCAGCACGCGCGGCAGCCACAGCGACATCTCCGGCATGTAGGTGACGAAGCCGAGGAACACCAGCATGGTCAGCAGCCATGGCCATACGGCAATCGTCAGCTCGGTGATGCCCATCTTCGCCACGCCGGATGCCACATACATGTTTAGCCCCACCGGCGGGTGACACATGCCGACTTCCATGTTCACCGTGATGAGGATGCCGAAGTGCACCGGGTTGATGCCCATGCGCATGGCAATCGGGAACAGGATGGGCGCCATGATCAGCACGATGGAAGAGGGCTCCATGAAGTTGCCGGCGATCAGCAGCAGGATGTTCACCGCCAGCAGGAAGGCGATGGGCCCCAGCCCCTGCGCCAGCATCCACTCTGCCAGCGTCTGCGGAATCTGCTGGTCGGTGAGGATGAAGGAGAACATCACGGCATTGGTGATGATGTAGAGCAGCATCGCGCTGAGGTTGGCCGACGACAGCAGCACGCGCGGCACGTCGGACATCTTCAGGTCCTTGTAGACGAACACGGCGATGAAAAATGCATACACCGCACTCACCGCTGCCGCTTCGGTCGGCGTGAAGATGCCACCGTAGATGCCGCCGATCACCACCACGATCAGCAGCAGGCCCCAGATGCTTTCGCGGAAGGCGCGCAGGCGCTGCGGCCAGCTCGCTTTCGCAAGGCGTGGATAGCCGTTCTTGCGTGCCAGATACCAGGTCGTCATGCCCAGCATCGTGGCGAGGATGAGGCCGGGGATCACGCCCGCCATGAACAATGCGCCGACCGAAGTGTTGGTCGCGATCGAGTACATCACCATCACGATGGAGGGTGGGATCAGGATGCCCAGTGCGCCGGATGTGGTGATGACGCCGGCGCCGAAGCGCTTCGGGAAACCGGCCTTGACCATCGCGGGCAGCAGGATGGAGCCGATGGCCACGACGGTCGCCGGGCTGGAGCCGGACACTGCCGCAAACAGCGCACAGGCCAGCACCCCGGCCAGGCCGAGGCCGCCATGCATGTGGCCCACCATCGACGTGGCGAAACGGATCATGCGCGCCGCGACGCCACCGTGCGTGAGGAAATTGCCTGCAAGGATGAAGAACGGGATCGCCATGACGCCGAAGTTCTCGATGCCGGTGAACAGCTTGTGAGCGACCTCGACCGGTGGCGTGGTCGTCATGGTGAACATGAAGGTCAACACCGTGAGACCAAGCGAGATGGAGATCGGCATGCCGGTCAGCATGAGCACCAGCAGCAGGCTGAAGATGATGAGGGCGCTCATTTTCCGACCTCCATTTCTTCGTCGAGCCCATCTACATGGCCGTGGTCGTGATGTGGCAATTCACCCGTGCGCAGAAAGGCCACGGCCACCTGGATGAAGCGGAAGCACATCAGGCTGGAGCCGAGCGGAATCGCCAGATACACGGCCCATACCGGCCAACCGGTGTCGGGTTTGGTCGAGCCGCCGAAGGCGTCGCTTGGCAGGCCGAAGAGTGTGTAGGCAAAGTGTTCCAGACCGCTGTGCCAGCAAAGCTGCGCGCCGAGAATGGCGACCAGTGCCGTGAAGAGCGCGCCAGCGCCCAGACCGAACAGCACGAACTTGGCGCGCAGCTTCGGTTGCATGCGGTTGATGAGTACATCCACGCCGACGTGGATGCCGGTGCGTACGCCGTAGGCTGCGCCGAATTTCGCCATCCACACGAACATGATGATGGTGACTTCCTGCGACCAGCTGACGTCCATCGTCAGCAACCAGTCCTGCAGGTGGGGAATGGCAAAGCCGGAGAGATAGCGGTGCGCCACCGACAGGAAAACGATAGTCGTGGCGAGCCCCATCAAGGTGGCGATGAGCCATTCCTCGAGGTGATCGAGAAATTTCATTTTTTTAGTGAGGAGGAAGGAGTGAGGAGTGAGGAGTAAAAAGCGGGCGTGGCAGGAGGGTTTACTCCTGACTCCTCACTCTTTACTCCTCCCAGGCTTTACAGCTTGTCCGGGTCGAAACCGGTTTCCTTGTAGATCGATTGCAGCAGGTCGTTGCCGATACGTGCGGCGTGCTGCTTGTGCACCGGCGCCAGCACTTTCTTCATTTCCAGGCGTTCGGCGGCGTTCGGCACGATGATGGTGGTCTTGCCGGACTTGCGCACGGCGTCCACATCCTCTTCATTCTTCTGCAAGGCAATCTTGTTGGCATAGGCCGTGGCCTCGGCCATGCACTCGTCCAGCGTCTTGTGAAGGTCGGCGGGCAAGCTATCCCAGAATTTCTTGTTAACGATCACGGCGTAGCCGAGGTAGCCGTGCTGTGAGCGCAGCATGAACTTCTGCACCTCATGCATCTTCTGCGTGTAGAAGTTCGATGGCGGGTTTTCCGTGCCGTCCACCACGCCGGTCGACAAGGCCTGATAGACCTCGGAGAAAGCCATGACTTGCGGGTTCACGCCGAGGGCGCGCATCTGGCTGTCGAGCACCTTGGACGATTGGATGCGCATCTTCAGGCCCTTGAAATCAGCCGGGACCTTCAGCTGCTTGTTGGCCGAGAAATCCTTGAAGCCATTGTCCCAGTACGCCAGTCCGATGATGCCCTTCGGCTCAAGCTTCTTGAACAAGGCCTTGCCAATCGGGCCGTAGGTGATTTTGTGCAGCTCTTCGTAGTTGTCGAAGATGAAGGGCAGGTCGAAGGCTTCGAAGTCGGGCACACCGAGCGGGCCGAACTTGGCGAGCGAGGGGGCGAGCATCTGCACCGAGCCGAGCTGCAGCGCTTCCATCTCTTCACCGTCCTTGTAGAGCTGGCTGTTCGGATAGACTTCGATCTTCACCTTGCCGCCGGTCTTCTCACCGACGAGTTTGGCGAAGTAGTCTGCAGCAAGCCCCTTGGGCGTGTCCTTGGCAACAACGTGACTGAATTTTATGACGATGGGTTGTTGTGCGATGGCGGGTGCGGCGGCACAGGCCAGCGTGCCAAGCAATGCGGAAACAATCAGACGTCGGGTGGATCGGAATTTCATGATGTGTCTCCTCCGTATGTATCGGGGTTTGCGGGTGTCGCCAACTGCAGCGTGTAATGACCTGCCTGCTGTCAGGGTAAGTACGGGCTTGTACGCAGGAGCGGGTACCGGCCTGATACAACGCATGCTAGAGAACGCATGGACCTGCTTCCATTGTGGAGTTCCACAGGTTTTGTGCCCGCAAGCGCTGGAACTCCTCGGCGCTGCTGAATGAGAATCTCACCGGGCTTCCACTTGTCGCCGAAGACGCTTCCAGACGACGCTGCGCGCGTCGCTCCCGCACCAAACAATCTATGGTTCTGGCGTCTGCCTGCCATTGCGGTGATCTGCCTGATCGCGGGCGTCATCGGCTTCGTCGTGCTGACCCTGAGGCAGGACCAGCAAGAGCAGCGCGCCTCGTTGCTGACCGACGTGCTGTGGCTCGAGCAAAACCTGCGCTTCCATTTCGAGCGCAATGAAGAGTTGCTGGGACGTCTGGCGGAGGATCTGCTCACACAGACCCCACCGGACGAGACCGCACTATTGCGCGCGCGCCAGGCCGTTGGCGCGGAAACGGCGCTGTCGCAGATACTCTGGTTCGATGCAACGCAGATGATGAGTGGCGTGTTGCCGCCACAGGAGAGCCGCTATGGTGTCCAGCAACAGGCGGCGATCAACGTTGCGCTGCAGAAGGCGCGTGCCTTTGCCAAGGCGGCGTACTGCGAAGTCACCGACGATCTGAGTGGTACGGGCGGGCCGGTGTTTTGTGTGGCCGTGCCGAGCTACGAAGGCACCCGCTTGCGTGGCTTCGCGGTCGGCATCTACCCGATCCAGCGCCTGCTGGGAAATCAGGTGGCATGGTGGTTCTCCGAGCGCTATCGCCTCACCGTGACGGATCAGCAGGGGCGCGAAATTGCCAGCAAGTCGAAAGTGGCGGCGCTGCATCCGGCGCTGTCCTACGAAGTGGCTTTCGAGCCGCCAGGCAATGGCTTGATGCTGCACGTCGATACCTATAACAATGGTCCGCGCATGGTGCCCTTGCTGTTCGCCGGTGCAGTCATCCTGTTTGCGGCTGCCCTGCTATGGAGCCTGTGGATGTTGCTGCGCCACACGCGGCGGCGCCAGGCGGCCGAGCAGGCCCTGCAGAACGAATATCTTTTCCGCCAGGCGATGGAAGATTCCCTGCATACCGGGCTGCGTGCGCGCGATCTTGAAGGGCGCACCATTTACGTCAATCGCGCCTTCTGTGAAATGGTGGGCTGGTCGGCAGAGGAACTCATCGGCGTGAGTTCGCCGATGCAATACTGGATTCCCGAAGAGCTGGAGGTGACCAGCGAGATGCACAAGCGCGTGCTCGCCGGTGAGGTCTCGCACCAGGGCTTCGAGCTGCACTTCAAGCGACGCAATGGTGAGATCTTCGACGCGCTGATTTACGAAGCACCACTGCTTGATACCGATGGCAACCACTTCGGCTGGATGGCATCGGTGCTCGACATCACCGACCGCAAACGCGCCGAGGAACTCGCACGCACCCAGCAGGAGCGCCTGCAGGCGACGGCGCGTCTGGTGACCACCGGCGAGCTCGCCTCGACGCTGGCGCACGAACTCAGTCAGCCGCTGGCCGCCATATCAAGCTATGCCAGCGGCTGCATCAACGGCATCAACAGCGGCATGCCGCACGCCCAACTCGGCGAAGCCATGCAGAAGATCGCGCATCAGTCGCAGCGTGCCGGCAACATCATCCGCCGCATCCAGAACTTCGTGCGGCGCAGTGAGCCGCGTCATGAGGCGGTCGAGATGACGCGCGTCGTCACCGAGGCGGCGGCCTTGCTGGAGAGCAGCGCCAGCAAGCGGCGCGTGCGTATCGCGCTGGCGTTTGGCCACGAGCTGCCGAGCATTGATGGCGATGCAACCTTGCTGGAGCAGGTCGTGGTGAATCTGATGCGCAACGGCATGGATGCGATGGGCGAAATTCCCGAGAGCGAACGTCAGTTGCGTGTCTCCGTCTCAAGCACGGCGGAGGTCATCGAAGTGTGCGTGGCCGACCGCGGCAGCGGCATTACCGCCGAGAGCATCGAGAAGATCTACACGCCGTTTTTCACCACCAAGAGTGAAGGCATGGGCATGGGCCTCAATATCTGCCGCTCCATCATCGAATGGCATCGTGGCCGCCTGTGGTTCGAGCCCAACCCCGGTGGCGGCACCCTGTTCCGTTTTTCCCTGCCGCGAGGTGCTGACTGATGCCGGGCATGGTGCACATTGTCGATGACGACGACGCGATTCGCGACGCGCTCGAGTTCCTGTTGCAGACACATGGCATTGCCAGCCAGAGCTGGCGCGATGCGGAGAGCTTCCTGCTCGACTACCGCGACAGCATGCGTGGCTGCATCCTGCTCGATGTGCGCATGGGCGCCATGACCGGACCGGAGTGTTTTGACATCCTGCGCAATCGTGGCTGCCGCATGCCCGTGGTATTCCTGACCGGACATGGTGATGTGCCGCTGGCCGTTGATGTCATGCGTGCCGGGGCGACGCATTTCATCGAAAAACCACCGCAGCATGCCTTGCTGGTGGAAGCCTTGCGGGAGGCCTTGCAGCGTGACGCGGTGGCGCAGCAGGAGATCGACCAGCGTGCCGGACTGGCTGCGCGCGTCGAACAGCTCAGCCCGCGCGAGCGCGAAGTGATGGCGCTGGTCCTGGAAGGCAAACTCAACAAGGTCATCGCCGACGAGCTCGACATCAGCATGCGCACCGTCGAAGTGCACCGCTCCAATGTGTTCGAGAAAATGGGCGTGCGCTCCGCCGTGGAGCTGGCCACCCTGCTCGGCAAGCAGGGGTAGGGCAGAACGCCGGAGGCGGTTCCGCCGGGCCGGGGCCTGTACGTACGCTGCGTCAAGCCGCCTCTCGGCGGCTGGCGGAACCTCCGCAGGAGTTCCGCCCTACGGGCAGGTTCGGGGTTCGCCGGGGGGGCTCGTGTGTAGAATGCCCCGCCATGACTTCGCCGATCTTCACGCCATGAGCATCTATGCACTCAAACCGCGCTTCCAGGCGCTGCTGCGTCCGCTGGTTCGCACGCTGTATGCGGGCGGCGTGACGGCCAATCAGGTTACGGTTGCGGCCTGTGTGGTGTCGGTGGCGCTCGGTGTCTTCCTGTGCTTCAACGTCGAGCATGCCGGTGCCTTCCTGCTGATTCCGCTGTGGATGTTCCTGCGCATGGCGCTCAATGCTGTCGACGGCATGCTGGCGCGCGAGTTCGGACAGAAATCGCATCTCGGTGCCTATCTCAATGAATTGACCGACGTCATTTCCGACGCCGTCCTGTATCTGCCACTCGCCTTCGTGCCGCACTTCCAGCCGCTGTGGGTGGGCATCGTCATCGTGCTGGCGGTGATCGTCGAGATGACGGGCTGCGTGGCCTTGCTGACCGGTGCGTCGCGACGCTACGACGGCCCTTTCGGCAAGAGTGATCGGGCCTTCGTGTTCGGCGCACTGGCGTTGGCGCTGGGGCTCGGCCTGCCGGTGCAGGCCTGGCAGCAGTTCGTATTTCCGCTGATGGCGGTGCTGTGCGTTGTCACCGTCATCAAGCGCGTCCGCAACGGTCTGGCTGAGCTTTCCGCTTAGCATCTTGCGACCGAGCCGCGGCAGCCCGGCCTGACTGGTTGCCATTTTCGGGGAGTGAGCATGTCAAGGCAGGCTATCGAGCAGGTGTTTGCGACGAGTGATGGTGTCGAGCTGTTCTATCGCAAATGGAGTGCCACGGGTGGTATGGCGGGCGGGGCCGCGCCACGTGGCGTGATCGTCGTGTTCCACCGCGGGCACGAGCACTCCGGGCGGCTGCAACACATCATCGATGAGCTGAACCTGCCCGACTTCGATTTCTACGCCTGGGATGCGCGCGGCCACGGCCGCTCGCCCGGTCAGCGCGGCTTCAGTCCAAGCATCGGCCGCTCGGTGCAGGATGTGGATGAGTTCGTACGTTTTGCTGCCGCCCAAAGCGGTGTGGCCATCGAGGATGTTGCTGTCATCGCACAGAGTGTCGGGGCTGTGCTGGCCAGCACCTGGGTGCATGACTATGCGCCGAAGATCCGCGCGCTGTCGCTGGCATCGCCGGCCTTCAAGGTGAAGCTCTACGTGCCCTTCGCACGACCCGGCCTGAAGCTGATGCACAAGTTGCGCGGCAATTTCTTCGTCAACTCCTACGTCAAGGCGAAGTTCCTTACCCACGATCCGGAGCGTATTGCGTCGTTCGAGAACGATCCGCTGATCACGCGGCCGATTTCCGCCAACATCCTGATCGCGCTGTATGAGACGGCCGAACGACTGGTTGCTGACGCGGCGGCGATTCTCGTGCCCACGCAGTTGCTCATCTCCGGTGCGGACTGGGTCGTGCATCACGGCCCGCAGCACGAGTTCTTCGCGCGTCTTGGTAGTCCCGTCAAGGAGAAGCATGTCCTCGATGGTTTCTTCCACGACACGCTGGGCGAGAAGGATCGCGCGGGCGCCATGGCGAAGATCCGCGACTTCGTGCTGCGCCAATTCGCGCAGCCGGTGACGGCACCGACCTTGCTCGATGCACATCAGCGCGGCTACACCTTCGATGAACAACTCATGCTCGAAAAACCTCTTCCGGCGCTGTCGCCGAAGGCGCTGGGTTTTGCGATGACGAAGGCCTCCATGGGCTCGCTCGGTCGCCTTTCCGAAGGCGTGCGCCTCGGTTTCGCGACCGGCTTCGACTCGGGCAGCACGCTGGACTATGTGTATCGCAACGAGGCGCGTGGCATCTCGTTCTTCGGTCGCCTGTTCGATCGCAACTACCTCGATGCCATTGGCTGGCGTGGCATTCGCCAGCGCAAGGAGCATCTCAAGGAACTGCTCGGCGCGGCGATCGCCGATCTGCGTGCGCGCGGCCTGCCGGTGCACATCGTCGACATCGCAGCGGGGCATGGTCGCTATGTGCTCGAAGCGCTCGAGTCGCTGCCGCAGAAGCCGGATTCGGTGCTGCTGCGCGATTACAGCGAGATCAATGTGCAAGCAGGCAATGCCCTGATCGCCGAGAAAGGCATGCAGGCCTTCGCGCGCTTCGTGCAGGGCGACGCCTTCGATGCGGAATCGCTCGCCGGCCTGCAGCCGCGCCCGACGCTGGGTGTGGTGTCCGGCCTCTATGAGCTCTTCCCGGACAACGCCTTGATCCGCCGCTCGCTCGGCGGGCTGGGCTCCGCCGTAGCGCCCGGCGGCCTGCTGCTGTACACCGGCCAGCCATGGCATCCGCAGCTCGAATTCATCGCACGCGTGCTGACCAGCCATCGCGGCGGCGCATCCTGGGTCATGCGCCGGCGTACGCAGGCGGAGATGGATCAGCTCGTCGAGGCAGCAGGTTTTGGCAAGCTGGCGCAACGCATCGACGAGTGGGGCATCTTCTCCGTGTCGATGGCCATGCGCCATGCATGACACAGGCGTGCGCGCAAAGCGACCGTGGGGCGAGGCGGCACTCTGGTGCCTCGGCCTCGCTGTACTGTTCTTCACGACCTACAACACGACGAACTGGTTGACCGCACGGCGCGACGGCGTGGACGTGGTGGCCTTTGCGTGGGAGCACCACATTCCCTTCCTTGCATGGACCATCGTGCCTTACTGGTCCATCGACCTGCTTTACGGGTTGTCGCTGTTCGTGTGCACGACGCGCCATGAGCTGCGGCGTCATGCCATGCGCCTGTTGTGCGCGCAGCTCGTCTGCATCGCGGGATTTCTGCTGTTCCCGTTGCGTTTCAGTTTCGAGCGGCCGGCAGTGAACGGTTTCTTCGGCCTGATGTTCGACACGCTGGCGGGTTTCGACCAGCCCTTCAATCAGGCGCCCTCGCTGCACATCTGTCTGCTGGTGATCCTGTGGCTGCACTATGCCCGGCATGTGCGCAGCGTTGCCGGCAAGCTGCTCCTGCATGGCTGGTTTGCGCTGATCGGCATTTCGGTGCTGACGACTTACCAGCATCATTTCATCGACCTCGTGACCGGCGTCTGGGCGGGCTTGCTGTGCTTGTTCATTGTGGGCGAGGAGGGCTCGCATGCATCGCAACGTCGCTGGGGCTTTGCGGACATGCGCGCCGAGCCGAAGCGGAAACGACTGGCGGGCAGGTACGCCTGTGGTGCCGCGCTCGTGCTCCTGCCGGCTTTCTCCGGTTTGCTGCCAGCCTGGCTGGCGTGGTCGCTGGCCTGGCTCGGCGGCGCCCTGTTGCTCGTTGCGGCGATCTACGTCGGTGGCCAGGGTGAGCATTTCGGCACGGCGCGCGGTGGCAGGGCGTGGTGGCTGCGGTTGCTTTTCGCGCCCTATCTGCTGGCCGCGCGCATCAATGTCTGGTGGTGGACGCGGGGCTTGCCACAGCGCGTGCTCGTGACGGAGGGGGTCTCGCTTGGACGCATGCCGCTGAGTGCGCGCGAGCTGGAGGGAGGGCGCTTCGACAGCGTGCTCACGCTGAGCGCGGAGCTGTCCTGCCCGGCCGGCAATGTCGTGCAGGAGGCCTTGCCCATGCTCGATCTGCTACCGCCGCGCGTCGACCAACTCGAGCGCGCGGCAGACAAGCTCGAAGCCTTGCGCCAGCAGGGCTCGGTCTTGGTGTGTTGTGCGCTGGGCTTTTCGCGCAGCGCGGCCGTGATCGCCGCATGGTTGGTGCGCTACCGCCACATGCTTGTTGCGGAGGCCGTGAACTGCGTGCAGCAACGTCGCCCGCAGGTGGTGCTGGGACCCGAGGTGCTCGAGCGCCTGCAGAACGTCGCACCCGTCAAGGCATGAGCGACACTGCGACGATGAGCTCTGCACACATGCTGGCGAGCACGACAGCGGCCTTGCTGCGCGCTGTGCTGGGCCTGCGGCCAGCGAGCCTGGTGGCCACGGCAACGAGTCTGCTGGGGCTGTATCTTGGCGCGGCGGCGACCGCGCTGCTGCTGGCCTGTGTGCTGCTGCTCCTGCCGGTGCTCTACCTCATGTTGCGGATTGAGCTGGACGCGCGGCTGTTCGAGCAGCTCGCGGCACAAACCAGCCCAAGCGAGACTCTGGAGCCGATGGACCGCGCACTGCAGGCCTTGGGTCTGGTCAGCAATCCCGTGGCGCGCCCGCTGGAAGCACGGGTGCAGGGCACGCGCCGTCTGATCATGCGCGCACTGGTGGCGGTGGGCCTGCAACTGGCATTGCTGTGTGCTGCGGCAGTCGCCATGGCATTGAACTGAGAATGACAAGAATGAAGAGAATCGAAGCATGAGTGACCGCCCCACAGCCTCCCTGCCTGCGCGCTTTGCTGCTCGCATCGTTGCCTTGTTCCTCATCACGCTGGTGCGTCTCGTGACCGGCGCGCAGGCGCGCTGGACGGGAACTGCGCCGCTGCCCCGGCAACGCCTGTACTACGCCAATCACTCCAGTCATCTCGACTTCCTGCTGCTGTGGGCCCTGCTGCCGCCACGGCTGCGCTGGAAGACGCGCCCCGTTGCGGGCGCCGACTACTGGAACAAGAGTGCAGTGCGTCGTTATCTGATCCGCCATGTGTTCAATGGCGTGCTCGTTGCGCGCGGTGGTGACAACAGTGTGGGGCCGAACGGCGAGCGCCTGAACGATCCTTTGTCACCGGTGCTGGCGGCGATTGCTGCGGGGGATTCGCTGATTTTCTTTCCGGAAGGCACGCGCAACGCCAACGAGGAAATGTTGCCCTTCAAGAGCGGGCTGTTCCACATCGCGCGCCAATGCTCGCAGATCGAACTGGTGCCGGCGCGCATCGAGAATCTCAACCGCGTCATGCCCAAGGGCGAGCTGTTGCCGCTGCCCCTGGTATGCACCATCAATTTTGGTGTGCCCGTGGCGCTGCAGCCCGACGAGCCGAAAGATCAGTTTCTTGTGCGTGCACGCGACGCCATCATCCAGATGATTCCTGTTCAACCACCCCGTTCCGCCTGAGCCCATCATGAGACTCGATTCCTACGTTCCAGAACCCGTTCGCGAACAGACGATGATGCTGTTTGCAAGCCTGGGCTGCGTGCTGCTCTGCGCCAGCCTGATCGGCGCCGTGCTGCGCTGGAAGCTTGGCGCCGAGAACGGCGTGGTCGCCAACCTGAATGCGCGCATCAACGCCTGGTGGGTGATGATTGCGGTGATCGGTCTGGCCTTTCTGGGCGGGCGCACGGGCGTTGTCGTGCTGTTCGGCTTCGTGTCGTTCTTTGCGCTGCGCGAGTTCATTACCCTAAACCAGACGCGGCGCGGCGACCACCTCGCACTGCTGGCGAGTTTCTTCGTCGCCCTGCCTTTGCAGTACCTCTTCGTCGATCAGAACTGGTATGGCATGTTCTCGATCTTCATCCCGGTGTATGGCTTCCTGTTCCTGCCCATTCTGGCCTGCTTCGGTCACGACACGACGCGCTTCCTGTCGCGCAACGCCGAGACGCAGTGGGGGCTGATGATCTGCGTGTATTGCATCTCGCATGTGCCGGCATTGCTGGCGCTGGATATCCCTGGTTATGCGGATCGCAACATGCTGTTGGTGATCTTCCTCATTCTTGTCGTGCAATCCAGCGATGTCTTGCAATACGTATGGGGCAAGCTTCTCGGGCGGCACAAGATTGCGCCTAACCTGTCGCCGTCAAAGACGGTGGAGGGTTTCATCGGCGGCGTTGCGAGTAGCACCCTGCTTGGCGCCGCCCTGTTCTGGATCACGCCCTTCAATCCCTGGCAAGCGGCCTTGATGGCGCTGGCCATCACGCTGATGGGCTTCTTCGGCGGGCTTGTCATGTCGGCGATCAAACGTGACCGGGGTGTGAAGGACTGGGGCAATATGATCGAGGGCCATGGCGGCATGCTCGACCGGCTGGATTCGGTGTGTTTTTCCGCGCCTATCTTCTTCCACCTGGTCCGCTTCCATTTCGCGCAATAGGGCTCCACTTCGCCGGGGGTGACAGGGGGAAGTGCCGGCTGCGCGATAGATGCAGTCCGGCAGCGCATTCGCGTTAAGATTTGCCTCACTTCTGCAAGAGGCAGCCCATGTCCATCCTGCACCCCATCATTGCCGTAACCGGATCCTCCGGATCGGGCACCTCGACCGTGTCGAAGTCGTTCGAATGGATCTTCCTCCGCGAGCGGGTACTGGCCGCGCGTGTCGAGGGCGACGCGTTCCACAGGTATGACCGTACCGAAATGCATGCGCTTATCGAACAAGCGGAGCAGGTCGGCGAACGTGGGCCGAGCCATTTCGGGCTGGCCGCCAATCATCTGGATCGTCTTGAAGCCTTGTTCGAAGAGTATGGGCGGGCGGGTACGGGCCAGCGCCGTAGCTATCTGCACGATGACGCCGATGCACTGGCCGCTGGTTTGCCGGGTGGCAGTTTCACGCCTTGGGAGCCGTTGCCGGAGCCGACAGACCTGTTGTTCTACGAGGGCCTGCACGGCGGCGTGGTCACTGATCAGATCGACATCGCGCGCCACGTCGACCTCCTGATCGGCGTCGTGCCCATCATCAATCTGGAATGGATCCAGAAGATTCATCGCGATACCCGCGTGCGAGGCTATTCGCTGGAGGCGGTGCAGGACACCATCCTGCGGCGCATGGAAGACTATGTTCACGTCGTCGTGCCGCAATTTTCGCGAACCCATGTGAATTTCCAGCGGGTGCCCATGGTGGACACCTCTAACCCCTTCATCGTGCGCGAAGTGCCGTCTGCGGACGAAACCCTGGTCGTCATTCGCTTTCGCGATCCGCGTGACGTCGATTTTCCCTATCTCCTGCAGATGATCGACGGGGCGTGGATGAGCCGCATCAACACTGTGGTGGTGCCGGGGGGCAAGCTGGATCTGGCCATGCAGATCATTCTCACGCCGCTGATTCTCGGTCTGCTGGAACGTCGTGCCCAGGCTCGCCCCTGATGCACGCATGCCATGGCGGCGCTGCCCTCAATCGGAGGTTCTTTCCGGAGAATGCTTTTGACATTTTCCGGACCTGAAGGGCCCGATACCCATGCGCAGGAAGTCAGGTTGTTGCGCAATGTCTGGCGCTTCATCCTGTTTGTCGCGCTGCCCCTGGTGTGTCTCAGGATCTTGTTCACCGGCAAGGTGCTCAGCGGGGGCATGGTCGCCATGCTCAATCTTGCGTTGGTCGGATTGGGCATCCGCTACGCCTTGCAGACGGCGCGTGTGGCGCTGGCCACGCATATCCTGTGCTGGGGTCTGCTGATCGTGCTGTCGATTCAGTGCGCGATTGCCACAGGCATACGCTCGCCGGCGGTCATGGGCTACCCCGTCGTGCTGACGCTTGCAGGCTGGCTCCAGGGGCGCCGCGCCGCCATGCTGATGCTGGCCGTAACGCTGATCTGGTTTGGCGGCATGACCCTGTGGGACGACGTGTTCTGGCATGGCTCCTCTTTTCGTAGCGCAGGCGCCTACTGGATCGCCGTCACGCTGGTATGTGGGGTGGCGACGATACTCGCCCTGCATGTTGCAGAGAGCAACCAGCGCAAGCACGAGACCGAACGCCTGGCTGCAGAGGAACTGGCGCGTCACCTGGTGGAACTGCGCGAGACACGCGACAAGCTGGCCACGCTCTTTTACCTCAATCCGATTCCGGTCAGCGTCACGCGCCTCGAAGACGGCGCCTATTGCGATGCCAACCCGGCCTGGTCACGCGTTTCGGGCTGGTCGCATGAAGAGCTGATCGGCAAGACCTCTACCGAGCTGGGCATCTGGCTATCGGCAGAGGATCGCGAGGCTTTTGCCGACACCCTGCGGCGCGATGGCCATACCTTCAACTACCTCGTGCGCTTTCGCATGCGCAACGGCGAGGTGCGGCACTTCCTGATAAGTGCGGATGCGGTCGAGTACGAAGGGCATCCATCGATCTTCTCAACCTTCGTCGACATCACGGAACGCCGGGTCGCGGAAGAATCGCTGGAGCACCTCAATGCGGAACTCGAGCAGCGCGTGGCCGAGCGCACGCAGAGCCTCACGGAGACGCTCGATACATTGCGTCGCGCCCAGGATGAGCTTGTGCAGTCCGACAAACTGGCTTCCCTCGGCTCGCTGGTGGCAGGCGTTGCGCACGAGCTGAATACCCCCATTGGCAACGCGGTGCTGATTGCCTCGACGCTGGCGCAGGACATGCGCGCCGTGCAAGGTGCGTTGCAAAGCGGCGAGTTGCGCAAGTCGGCACTTGAGTCATTCATCGGCGACACTGATCACGCCATCGGCCTGCTCGACCACTCCCTGACCCAGGCGCGCGATCTGGTCAGCAGTTTCAAGCAGGTCGCCATCGACCAGAGCTCCGAGCGGCGTCGCAGTTTTGCGCTTGAGGAGCTGGTGCACGATATCTGCGAGACGGTGCGGCCCGGCCTGCGCAATCACAACTGGCGTCTTGAGACGGCGTTGGTGCCCGGGGTGCAGATGGATAGCTATCCGGGCCCGCTCGGGCAGGTCATTACCAACCTCTTGCAGAACGCCTTCTTCCATGGCCTGCAGGAGAGTGTGCCGGGGCTGGTGAGCATCGAAACGCGCCTGGTTGACGAAGAGCAGATCGAGATCAGTGTCAGCGACAATGGGCGTGGCATCCCGCCGGAAAATCTCGGCCTGATCTTCGATCCCTTTTTCACCACGCGTCTCGGTCAGGGGGGCTCCGGGCTCGGGCTGTCCATCGTTTATCGCCTCGTGACGACCTTGCTGGGCGGCCGCATCAGCGTGGATTCCACGCCAGGGGAAGGGACGCGCTTCACTGTCGTACTGCCCTGCAAGGCACCGGTCAGCACCTGACCGACTGTTCTCTTCAATAGAATAAAACAGTAACCCCGGCAAACGGGTCCGTCCGGGCCTCGCGCCTGCGTATAGCTTGCGCGTTGCAGCAAAGTCAGGCATCGCAGACCAATTTCGCGGATAATCGAGAGTTTTCAGCCTGACTGCAGTGTCTGGCTCCGCCTGACCGCCGTCCTAGTGAGTTTCTCCGCATGCAGACCATCTCGAAGACCCCCGCATTCAACCCGATCACCGGAGCCATCCGCGCTCTGGCGATGGACGCCGTACAGCAAGCCAACTCCGGTCACCCCGGCATGCCGATGGGCATGGCGGAAATCGCCGAAGTGGTGTGGCGTCACAACATGCGCCACAACCCGGCCAATCCACAGTGGGTCAATCGTGATCGTTTCGTGCTGTCCAATGGTCATGGTTCGATGCTGCACTACGCGCTGCTGCACCTGACCGGCTATGACCTGCCGATCGAGGAGCTGAAGAAGTTCCGCCAGCTCGGTTCGAAGACGCCGGGCCACCCGGAAGTGCACTACACGCCGGGCATCGAGACGACGACGGGCCCGCTGGGACAAGGTCTGACGAATGCCGTAGGTTTTGCGCTGGCCGAGAAGATGCTGGCGGCGCAATTCAATCGCCCCGGCCACAGCATTGTCGATCACAACACCTACGTGTTCCTCGGCGATGGTTGTCTGATGGAGGGCATCAGCCATGAAGCGGCTTCGCTGGCCGGTACCTGGCAGCTGGGCGGCCTGATTGCCTACTACGACGACAACGGCATCTCCATCGACGGCGAAGTCGAGGGCTGGTTTACCGACGATACGGTCAAGCGTTTCCACGCCTATGGCTGGCACGTCATCGGCCCGATCGACGGCCATGATTCCGTCGCGCTGGTGGCGGCCACGCTGGAAGCCAAGGCTGAAAAGACCAAGCCGACGCTGATCATCTGCAAGACCAATATCGGCCATGGCTCGCCGAACAAGGCCGGTACTGCGGATTCGCACGGTGCGCCGCTCGGTGCCAATGAAATCGAGCTGGTACGTCAGACCATCCAGTGGCCGCACATGCCTTTCGATATTCCTGCCGACGTGTATGCCGCGTGGGACGCCAAAGCGGCTGGTGCTGCGGTAGAAGGCGAGTGGAATACGCGTTTCGCGGCCTACAAGGCGGCTTTCCCCGAGCTGGCCGCCGAGTTCCTGCGCCGCATGGCCGGTGAGCTGCCTCAGGGTTTCGACGCTGCGGCGGCGGCCCTGATCGAAAAGACCCAGGCCAAGGCCGAGAGCATTGCCACGCGCAAGGCGTCGCAGAATGCCATCGAAGCACTGGCGCCGGCACTGCCTGAATTGCTTGGCGGTTCGGCCGATCTGGCCGGCTCCAACCTCACACACTGGTCCGGCTCGAAGGACTTCAATCCGGCCGGCAATATCGCTGAAGCCAACTACGTCAACTACGGTGTGCGCGAGTTTGCCGAAGTAGCCATCGCCAATGGTGTCGCATTGCATGGCGGCTATATTCCTTATACCGCCACCTTCCTGGTGTTCTCGGATTACTGCCGCAGCGCGATCCGCATGGCCGCGCTGATGAAGATCCGTCAGGTCATGGTGTTCACGCACGACTCGATCGGGGTGGGCGAAGACGGCCCGACGCACCAGCCGGTCGAGCACACCGCCTCGCTGCGCCTGATCCCGAATCTCAATGTCTGGCGTCCGGCCGATACGACAGAAACCGCCGTTGCCTGGGCGCATGGCCTGCAACGCGCCGATGGCCCCACAGTGCTGGCGCTGACGCGCCAGAACCTGCCCTACACGGCGCGCTCTGCCGAGCAGATCGGGCAGATCAGTCAGGGCGGCTATGTGTTGTCGCCTGCCGCAGGTGAAGAAAAAGCCGTGCTGATCGCGACGGGGTCCGAAGTGGGCGTGGCACTGGCGGCGCAGAAGCAACTGGCGGAGCAAGGTATCGGCGTGCGCGTGGTGTCGATGCCCTGTACGCGTTTGTTCGACCTGCAGGCCGCATCCTATAAGGCTACAGTTCTTGGTAACGGCGTGCCGCGCGTGGCCATTGAAGCCGGTGTAACAGACGGCTGGTACAAGTATGTCGGGTTGGAAGGTGCGGTCATCGGTATGGATCGTTTCGGCGAATCCGGCCCCGGCGCGGCGCTGTTCAAGCACTTCGGTTTTGTGCCAGAGAACGTAGTGGGAGTTGTCAAAACCCTGCTCGGGATCAAATTGGACTAAATTTGACTGATATAAACTTCAAGGTCCGCGTACCCGGCTCTTCCCCCGGTCGGGTATTGCACGCACAAGGCGCTCACGACAGTAATTTGAATAAGTAGTGACGCACGAAGGTGGCACGCGGTGTTGGTGGAATGTTGGACTGAATTGAGGAGAGTCACTCAATGGCAATCAAGGTTGGTATCAATGGTTTTGGCCGTATCGGCCGTATGGTGTTTCGCGCAGCGGTACAAAATTTCCCGGAAATCGAGATCGTCGCCATCAACGACCTGCTCGAGCCCGATTACCTCGCGTACATGCTCAAGTTCGACTCGGTGCACGGCCGCTTCAAGGGCGACGTCAAGGTCGATGGCAATACGCTGATCGTCAACGGCAAGAAGATCCGCCTGTCCGCCGTGAAGAACCCGGCCGAGCTGAAGTGGAATGAAGTCGGCGCCGACATCGTCATCGAATCCACCGGCCTGTTCCTCGACAACGCTACCGCTTCTGCCCACCTCACGGCTGGCGCGAAGAAGGTTGTGCTGAGCGCACCGTCCAAGGACGACACACCGATGTTTGTCTACGGTGTGAACGACAAGTCCTACAAGGGCGAAGCCATCATCTCCAACGCTTCGTGCACCACCAACTGTCTGGCGCCCGTTGCCAAGGTGCTCAACGACACCTTCGGCATCAAGCGTGGCCTGATGACGACCGTGCATGCTGCAACGGCGACGCAGAAGACCGTCGATGGTCCTTCGAACAAGGACTGGCGCGGTGGTCGCGGCATCCTGGAAAACATCATTCCTTCCTCGACTGGCGCGGCCAAGGCTGTCGGCAAGGTCATTCCCGAGCTGAACAAGAAGCTCACCGGTATGTCTTTCCGCGTGCCGACTTCCGACGTGTCGGTGGTCGACCTGACGGTTGAACTGAACAAGGAAGCGACCTACGAAGACATCTGCAAGGCCATGAAGGCAGCATCCGAAGGCGCCATGAAGGGCGTGCTCGGCTATACCACCGAGAAGGTCGTGTCGACCGACTTCCGTGGCGAATCCTGCACCTCGGTGTTCGATGCTGACGCGGGTATCGCACTGGACGGCACCTTCGTCAAGGTCGTGGCCTGGTACGACAACGAGTGGGGCTACTCCAACAAGGTACTGGAGATGGTTCAGGTCGTTGCCAAGTAACTGAAGGCAGCAGAGGCGAGCTGGAGGGAGGCGCGCAATGCACCGGAAGAACATCTGTTGTCTGATTGGTGTCGCGGTGCTCGCGGCATTGACGGGATGTGCTTCCAGGGGTGATGCACCTGCCACCAGCGCTACTGCTTCCTCCAGCGCGCCGCAGCCTCAGGCTGCGGCGCCTGCAAACAAGGCCCAGTCCGCTACACCGGCCGGCAAGGCAGCTTCCGCATCGAGCAGCAGTGTTGCGGGCGGTGTGCTGCCAGGCATGAACGCCAAGGGCGAAGTCATCGATTCATCCAAGGTCGAAAGCGGCCATGGAACCAAAGTGACAGTCGGTGATGTCGAAGGCGAGATTACCGGCAAGCCCGCACCGGGTAGCAAGTTTGGCAAGCTCAAGATCGGCATGTCGATGAAACAGGTTGCGGATCTGATCGGTCAACCCTCCGATCAGGGGGCCTACGTCACCGGCAAGGCTTTCATTCCCTTTTACTTCGGTGGCGATCGCCATCGCTACGAAGCGGTTTACAAGAACACAGGCCGCCTGATCTTTGCGGGCGGCGATATTGGCGACTGGGGTTCCGGGCATCTGATCTGGATCATTCACAATCCGCACGAACCGGCTTCCCGCTGAGCCTGCAACAAGATTCATTCCCTGATAACAATCCACGCAAACAGGCAGCCATGCAATTCAAGAAACTCTCTGATCTGGACCTCGCCGGCAAACGCGTTTTCATCCGTGCCGACCTGAATGTTCCACAGGACGACCACGGCGCTATCACGGATGACACGCGCATTCGTGCTTCGGTGCCAGGCATCAAACTGGCGCTCGACAAGGGTGCGGCCGTGATGGTCACTTCGCACCTGGGGCGCCCGACCGAAGGCGACTTCAAGCCTGAAGATTCGCTGGCGCCGGTGGCTGCGCGCATGAGCGAAATCCTCGGCAAACCGGTGCGCCTGGTGCAGAACTGGGTTGACGGCGGCTTCACCGTTGCGCCCGGCGAAGTCGTGCTGCTCGAAAACTGCCGTGTGAACAAGGGTGAAAAGAAGAACAGCCCTGAACTCGCCGCCAAGATGGCCAAGCTGTGCGACATCTATGCCAACGACGCTTTCGCGACCGCCCACCGTGCTGAAGCCACGACGGAAGCGCTCGCGTTGGCGGCGCCGGTGGCTTGTGCCGGCCCGCTGCTCGCTGCCGAACTTGAAGCCCTCGGCAAGGCCCTGCTGGCGCCTGAGCGTCCGCTGACGGCCATCGTCGGTGGCTCCAAGGTTTCCACCAAGCTGACCATTCTCGACAGCCTCGCCGACAAGGTCGATCAGCTGATCGTCGGTGGCGGTATCGCCAATACTTTCCTCCTGGCCTCCGGCCTGCCAATCGGCAAGTCGCTGGTCGAAGCCGATCTGGTTGAAGAGGCCAAGCGCATCATCGCCAAGATGGCGGCGCGTGGTGCGTCGGTGCCGATCCCGGTCGACGTCGTCACCGCCAAGGAATTCTCCGCGACCGCCAAGGCGACCGTGAAGGCGGTCAAGGACGTGGATGCCGATGACATGATTCTCGATGTCGGTCCGGAAACAGCTGCCAAGCTCGCTGATCAGTTGAAGGCCTCGAAGACCATTGTCTGGAACGGCCCGCTGGGCGTGTTCGAGTTCGATGCCTTCGCCAATGGCACGAAGGTGCTGGCCGAAGCAATCGCTTCGTCGAGCGCCATGTCGCTGGCCGGTGGTGGTGACACGATTGCCGCCATTGCCAAGTTCGGCATCAGCGACAAGGTGGGTTATATCTCGACGGCGGGCGGTGCCTTCCTCGAATTCCTTGAAGGCAAGTCCCTGCCAGCGGTTGAAGCGCTGGGTCAGCGTTTCAGCAAGTAAAGCAGTACAACGCGCCGGTTGTTGTTGGACCGGCGCAGTTTTTTGACATGCACATTTACGTCCATGTACAGCGCATAAAATGAAAAAAACAGAAGGTCTGGCAAAGAGTTTGGCAAGCAATCTGGTCAGCAAACCAACAAGAAAAACGGGCAGCAAGCCTTCATCGGGCGCCAAGGCTGCAAGTACTACCCCACCCCCAATACACAACACTTCTTACGAAGGAGTCAGTATGCAACGCCATACCAAGATCGTGGCCACCCTCGGCCCAGCTTCCAACGATGCAGATGTTCTGGAGCGCCTGATTCGCGCAGGCGTCGATGTCGTGCGACTGAATTTCTCGCATGGCAAGGCTGAGGATCACATCAACCGCGCCAACATCGTGCGTGAAGCGGCACGCCGCGTCGGCAAGCCCGTCGCCATCCTCGCCGACCTGCAAGGCCCGAAGATCCGCGTCGGCAAGTTCGAGAACGGCAAGACCCTGCTGGAAAAAGGCGGCAAGTTCATTCTGGACGCTGCCTGCGAAATCGGTAATGACGAACGCGTAGGCCTCGACTACAAGGATCTGCCGAAGGACGTGAAGGCCGGCACCATCCTGCTGCTCAACGACGGCGCGATCGTGCTCGAAGTTGATCGCGTCAGCGGCAACGAAATCCATACCATCGTGCGTCAGGGTGGCGAGCTGTCCAACAACAAGGGCATCAACCAGAAGGGGGGCGGCCTGACCGCTCCCGCGCTGACTGCCAAGGACATGGAAGACATCAAGACGGCGGCGCTGATCGGCATCGAATACGTCGCCGTGTCCTTCCCGAAGACCGCAGCTGACATGTACATGGCGCGCACCCTGCTGCGCGCGGCGGGTAGCAACGCCCTGACGATTGCCAAGATCGAGCGTACCGAGGCCGTCGAGCCGAAGAACCTGCGCGAGATCCTTGAAGCGTCGGATGGCGTGATGGTTGCGCGCGGTGATCTGGCCGTTGAAGTGGGCGAGGCCGCCGTGCCCGCGCTGCAGAAGAAGATGATCAAGCTGGCGCGCGAGATGAACAAGCTGGCCATCACCGCGACGCAGATGATGGAGTCGATGATCACCAGCCCGGTGCCGACGCGTGCCGAAGTGTCCGACGTGGCCAATGCCGTGCTGGATGGCACCGACGCCGTAATGCTGTCGGCCGAAACCGCAGCGGGCAAGTTCCCGGTTGAAGTGGTCGAGACCATGGCGCGTATATGTGAAGAGGCCGAGAAGTCCTACCCGGTCACGCTGGGTCAGGATTTCATGACACGCACCTTCACGCGCATCGACCAGTCGATTGCCATGGCCGCGCTGTTCTCGGCACACCATCTCGGCGCCAAGGCCATCGTGGCTTTGACCGAATCGGGCTCGACCGCGCTGTGGATGAGCCGCATGCACTCGGGCATTCCGATTTACGGCATGACTTCGCAGCAAGACACCATCGGCAAGATGGCCTTGTTCCGCGAGGTGCATCCGATACTCGTGCCGCACATCACTGATTCGCGCGATCATCTGCTGCGCGAAGCGGAACTGACGCTGATCAAGCACAAGCTGGTGCAGCCGGGTGACGTCGTGGTCATCACGGTCGGCGAGCCGCTGGGCCAGTCCGGCGGTACCAACAGCCTGAAGATCGTGCGAATCGGTGAAAACTGATAGCGAAAACCGATCAGGTTGATTGTCGGTATTTCCCAAAAAGCCCGCCTCGTGCGGGCTTTTTGCTGGCCACGCGATTTGTAATGTGCTTGTGCCGTACTGCACGGCTTTCGCCTGCCCATTGGTAGCGATGGGCATAGTTCGTGTGAGCCGGGCGCGATACAATCAGCCCACAAATATTTTCGCCATCCTTTAAACCTTCAGTACCCCTGAATCCAGACGGAGAAGTTGCCATGGCTCTCGTTTCAATGCGCCAGTTGCTCGACCACGCAGCCGAAAACTCGTACGGCTTGCCCGCGTTCAACGTCAATAACCTCGAACAGGTCACCGCCATCATGGAAGCGGCCAGCGAACTGGACAGCCCGGTGATCATGCAGGCCTCGGCCGGTGCGCGTAAGTACGCAGGCGAAGCCTTCCTGCGTCACCTGATTTCGGCTGCGGTCGAAGCCTATCCGCACATCCCCGTCGTGATGCACCAGGACCATGGCCAAAGCCCGGCGGTGTGCATGGCCGCCATCCGTTCCGGTTTCTCGTCGGTGATGATGGATGGCTCCCTGCTCGAAGATGGCAAGACCCCGTCTGATTATGAGTACAACGTGGCGGTGAGCAGCGAGGTGGTCAAGTTTTCGCATGCCATTGGTGTGACCGTCGAAGCCGAACTGGGCTGCCTAGGCTCTCTGGAAACCGGCATGGCCGGTGAAGAAGATGGCATCGGTGCCGAAGGCAAGCTGGATCACTCGGCGATGCTGACCGACCCGGAACAGGCCGTCGATTTCGTGACGCGCACCCAGTGCGATGCGCTGGCGATCGCCATCGGCACCTCGCACGGCGCCTACAAGTTCACGCGCAAGCCCACGGGCGACATCCTTGCGATCGATCTCATCAAGAAGATTCACACGCGTCTGCCAAACACCCACCTCGTCATGCACGGCTCGTCGAGCGTGCCGCAGGACCTGCTGGCGATCATCCGCGAACACGGCGGCGATATCGGCGAAACCTATGGCGTGCCGGTTGAAGAGATTGTTGAAGGCATCAAGTACGGGGTGCGCAAGGTGAATATCGACACCGACATCCGCCTTGCCATGACCGCGGCGATCCGCAAATACATGGTCGAGAATCCGAGCAAGTTCGACCCGCGCGATTACCTCAAGCCCGCACGTGAAGCGGCCAAGCTGATCGTCAGGGCGCGTTTCGAAGCCTTTGGTTGCGCCGGTCAGGCGAGCAAGATCAAGCCGATTGCGCTCGACAAGATTGCCGCGAAGTACAAGAGCGGCGAGCTGGCACAGAAAGCGAAGTAAGCTCACGCAGCTTCCGTAAAAAAGCCCTCGCAAATCGAGGGCTTTTTCTTTGTTGGCTGTGATCCGGAGCCTCAGCCCGGTGCTACCTTCACGTCATCCAGCCCCACGTCACAGGCCTCGCTCTGCCATTGCTCGCCAAGCGACAGCAGGTGCTCGTTTTCGACTCTCTGGCTATTGCAGATCAGCGGCGTGCCGACGCGATACGCTGCGATGCGCAGGTGGCGGATCGAGGCCTTATCGCCCTTGTGCAAACGAACCTGGATGACCGCGCCCCGGATGGCGCCAGCGAGTGACACCTCGTCCAGCCGGTAACGCAGATTGCTGGCCATCTCCACCGGATAGCCGTTGATTGATTCGGCATAACCGGAGAACACGAACTGGCGCAGGTTGAGCGTGGAGTCAGGCATGTTGAGGCGGAACAGCGCACCGTAACGCCCGAAGGCGCTGCCGCCGACAACGTTGACATCCTTATTGCCTTGATCCGAATACGCCTGAATGACGACGGATTGCTGGATCAGGGTCGGGCAGTTGTTGCGCCAGTTCACGTTCTCCAGGGTGCAGGCACCATCGCAGCTCACATAGCTGTCGATCAGCGTGGTGTTGCGCAGGCGTGCGCCGTCGGCCAGCACGAATAGCGGCGCCAGCGGCCCGGCCTTGCCACAGGGTTGGCTGAGGGTCAGGCCGGCACAGTCGAGATCACCCACAACCGTGATGCTCGGCGTGCCGGGCAGGGGCATGCAGGCACTGGTGCCGCTGCCCCAGGCCGCGAATTCGGAGATGGCGGGCGGGCCATCGGAGGGGCTGGCGGTGACGATGCGTACGCCTTCTGCCCAAGTGGGCGGCAGCACGATCTTGTCGCGCGGGATGCCGATGCCACTCAGCACCGTTTGCCACACGCCGCGGCCCAGCACTTCGATGCGCCAGCCGCGGATGCGTGGCCGCGGCTCGCTGACGCGCACGGCACGCAGCAGCGCTGGCGTCTGGAAGCTCATCGCCAGCCACTGGCCGGCGGAGGCGCTGTCAGCCTCCCAGCGCGTATCGGGATTGTCGTCCATGGCCTGCATGGCGCCGCTGGCGCCTGCCGAGCCGGAGGCCGTAATACTGCTGCCCCTGACGACCACGTCGGCGAAGGCCGCCGAGCACAGCAGTGCTATGAGCGGCATGCCGAGTAACAGGAGGGCGAACCTGCGCCAGCGGCGCCTCTGCCCACGCTCGTCACTCTTTTTCAAACGATGGCCTCGAAACGCACGGCGAAGATGGGCGGCAGCGTATTCGACAGCGTCTGCCAGCTATCGCCGCCGTCATCACTGATCCACAGATTGCCGGTCGTGCTGCCCATCATCAGGTGCTGGCCGTCGTCGGACACGGCCAGTGCATGACGATAGATCAGGTCATAACAGTCCTTCTGCGGCAGGCCCGTGCGCAAGGTCTCGAAACTCTTGCCGCCATCGCGTGTGCGATTGACGCACAACGCGCCGTGGACCGGGATGCGAAGCTGGTCGCTGGCTGCCGGAACGAACCATGCCGTATCGGGATCCCGGGGATGCGCCGCCACGGCAAAGCCGAAGCTCGACACCGGAGCCTTGATCTCCTGCCATGAGGCTGCCGCATCCGTGCTGCGCCATATGCCACAGTGATGCTGGCACCACAGCGTGTCCGGCGCCGCAGTGCATTGCGCAATGGCATGCGCATCCTGGATGTTCTCCTCGCCGGCCTGCTCGGGCGGCATGTAGGCTGCGTTCATGCCCTTGGCGTGCAGTTCCCAGTTCTTGCCGCCGTCGCGTGTCACCCAGGCGCCGCCGCAACTGATGCCCAGCAACAGATGTTGCGGATCACGCGGGTCGATGCAGATGGAATGAATGCCAGGCACGTCGTAGCCACCGCCAAACCAGCCGCGGCGCTCCGGCCGATTCCATAGCGATTCGACGAGCTGCCACGAGTCCCCGCAATCCTTTGAGAAAAACAGGCCGCCGGGATGCGTTCCTGCCCAGATCACGCCATCGGCTGCTGCGAGCGACCAGATCTGCTGCAGCTTCCACGGCACGTCCTTGTTCTCTGCGTCGGCAGGCTCATCGGGCTGGGGCGGAAAAGCCGGTGTTGCAATGTCGTGCCAGCTATCGCCCCAGTCATCCGAGGCATGACACTTCACGCCGAAGTGGCCGAGATTGAGCGCGGCGATCATTGGGTGATCGTTGCCGCCCGGCAGCACCATGCTGACCGGTTCGCCAAGGAAGCTGCTGCTGGCGAGGTGCCAGCCGGGCGTGCGTTTGCCGGTGTCGAGAATGTATTGAAAGAGTCCCTTGCGGGTGGCGATCCATGCGCGGTGCGACATTGCCTAACCTCCGGATAGAGCCTGCAGTACATAGACTTCGCTGGTCGGGCCCAGCGGGTGCGAAAGGTTCTGTCGATTGGTGAGCATCTGGCCGTCGATGAACACCGCGACATGCTTGCGGATATGGCCCTGCTCGTCGAGCACATAGCCCCGCAATTGCGGATTGGCGGCAAAGCTCGCTTCCAGCGCTTCGCGCAGGGTCGCTGCGTCCGCCTCGACTTCAGGCACGTACGTAAAGCGCTGCAGCTGCTGCGTGAGGACGATGCGGGCCATGGCATTCGGGTTTGCAAGAGCAAGCGACAGGATAAGCCTAGCGCACAGCCGCGAGGCATGGAATCTCGGCGGCAATGGCTTGGGGATTGTCCGTAGCGAAACGGGGCTCGCTCCGACAAACGCCCCCGGTGCGCCGCGCGATATTCCGCCAGTAAATGGCTGAAACCAATGAATTTGCTAATCGGTCGATTCGATTGCGGTGGCGCAGTAGAATATCGGCCATTCCCCAATTTTCAGTGAAGGACAGTCCCATGGCCCGAATGGTCAAATGCGTCAAACTCGGCGTCGAAGCCGAAGGTCTCGACCTCCCGCCCATGCCGGGCGAGCTGGGCAAGAAGCTTTGGGAGAACGTCTCCAAGGAGGCCTGGCAAGGCTGGCTCAAGCATCAGACCATGCTGATCAACGAGAACCGCCTGAACATGATGGATCCCAAGGCGCGCAAGTACCTCGCCGAGCAGATGGACAAGCATTTCTTCGGCACGGGTGCCGATGCCGCCGCGGGTTACGTCCCCCCGAAGCAGTGAGGAGGAAGGAGTGAGGAGAGGGGAGTAAAATCCCGCCCTCGCTCGCCACCCCGCCGGTTTTGCTCCTCACTCATAACTCATTACTCCTCACTCCGCCCCGAATCATGAGCCAACCCCAATTCGAATCGTCCATCAAGAGCCTGCCCCTGCTTGCCCGCGGCAAGGTGCGTGACATCTACGCAGTGGGCGAAGACAAACTGCTCATCGTCACCAGCGATCGCCTTTCCGCCTTCGACGTGATCCTGCCCAACCCGATTCCGAGGAAGGGCGAAGTGCTGACGAAGACCGCGCTGTTCTGGTTCGACAAGCTCAGCCACATCCTGCCCAACCAGCTCACCGGCATCGCGCCGGAAGACGTGGTCGCGGCAGACGAGCGCGAGCAGGTCATCGGCCGCGCGCTGGTCGTGAAGCGCCTCAAGCCGCTGCCCGTTGAAGCGGTCGTTCGCGGCTACATCATCGGTGGTGGCTGGAAGGACTACCAGGCCACCGGCAAGGTTTGCGGCATCACGCTGCCTGTCGGTTTGAAGCAGGCCGCCAAGCTCGAGAAGCCGCTGTTCACGCCCTCGACCAAGGCCGAGATGGGCACGCATGACGAGAACATCGACTTCGAAGAATGCGCCAAGCTGCTTGGCGCCGAGCGCGCTGTCGAAGTGCGCGACGCCGCAATCCGCCTCTACTCCGAAGCGCGTGACTACGCCGCCACGCGCGGCATCATCATCGCTGACACCAAGTTCGAGTTCGGTCTCGATGCGGCCGGCACCCTGCACATCATCGACGAAGCGCTGACGCCGGACTCCTCGCGTTTCTGGCCGGCCGACAGCTACGCCGAAGGCATCTCGCCGCCGTCGTATGACAAACAGTTCGTGCGTGATTATCTGGAGACACTGGACTGGAACAAGACCGCGCCGGGCCCGGTGCTGCCGGACGATGTAGTGGCCAAGACCAGCGCCAAGTACATCGAGGCCTACGAGCGTCTGACGGGGCGCGGCATGGACGCCTGATGGTGTAGTGGTCCAGACGAAGAAGCCGGCACGCGTGCCGGCTTTTTTCATGGCGACAGCCCAAAAATCATCGTCATCCCGGCGCAGGCCGGGATCCAGATCAAACGCCCGGTACGGATCCCGGCTTGCGCCGGGATAACGCGCTTGTTTTGAGGGTTTTGCTACAGGGCGTGCTTTCGGGCCAGGGCCGCTCTCCGCGCAACTGTCTTATCGCATGTATGCCTGTAACAGCCACAACGCGGCCATACCGGCGGCGATGGAGGCCATCACCGAGCGCGACAGCCAGGCGACGAGAATGGCCAGCAGCCCCGCCCACAGACGCTGATTGTCAGTGGCGATGTGCACCGCGCCGCCCCGGACCAGCAGCTCCGGCGCCACCAGGGCCGCGAGGACCGAGGCTGGCACGTAGCGCAGCAGCGCGTGCAGCTTTTCGCTGCGCGGCAGCCAGCGCTCGCCAGCGATGAATGACAAGCGGATCAGGAAGGTGCACAGACCCGAGGCGAGCAGGGCGAGCAGCAGGTAGCCGTCGTTCATGTGCGGGCCCTGCGATCGAGTTTGCGCGCCGCCAGGCCGGCCGCGATGCCGGCCGCAGCGGCGGCGAGAATCCATAGCTTGTGGGGCAGGGGTTGCGCCAGCACGGCAACGATGCCCGCCACCAGTGCCGCGCACATTTCGCTGCGCCGATGGATCGCCAGTACGAGCAAGGCGATGAAGGTCAGGGCGATGGAGAAATCCAGCGACCAGCTGGCGGGAATTGCCGCACCGATCAGCACGCCGCCCAGCGTCGACACTTGCCAGCCGCTCCACAGCGTCAATCCCGTTCCGAACAGAAACCAGTGACGATGTGCGCCCGGCGGGCTGTCGCGGAAGCGCACGAGGGCGGCGGCATAGGCCTCGTCGGTGAGCAGGTAGGCGAGCAGCACCTTCCAGCGCCATGACAGGTCGCGCAACCATTCCGCAACGCTCGCGCTGTAGAGCGCATGGCGCAGATTGACGACGGCCACGGTAGAACAGATCACGGCGGGTGGTACCTGCGCGCCCCACAACTGCGCAAACACGACCTGCGACGCGCCACCGAATACGATGGACGACATGGCCACGACGGCCCAGGCCGGCAGGCCCGCTGCGAGGCCAAGCACGCCGAACATCAGACCGAACGGCACGACGCCGAGCAGCAGGGGCAGCTCGGCATGAATGCCATCGCGGAACTCTTCCCCTGCGCTGCGGGCCTTGTGGCCTGTGCTGTCGTCCATACCGTGTGTGTCGCCTTGGGCAAATCGTGATTATGAGTCACGGCAACAGGATGTTCCGGTCGCTCCGCTAGAATCATTCTTCCCCCGCAGCAGGCCGCACCATGCTCGAACGCATCATCTCGATTCTCTTTCCCGTGTTTTCCATCACCGCCATCGGCTACTTCGTTGCACGTCGTGACAAGCCCGACATGGCGGTGGCCAACAAGCTGACCATGGACGTGTTCGCGCCTGCGCTGGTGTTCGGCGCGCTGGCGAGTCGAGACTTTCACGTTGCGCAGTTCTGGCGGCTCGGTTTTGCCATGTTGCTCATCACCGTCGTCTGTGGTCTGGCGGGCTACGTGCTGGCGCGTGTGCTGCGCGAAGACTTCCGCACCATCGTGCCGCCGATGATGTTCGGCAACTCTGCCAACCTCGGCATCCCGCTCGCCGTGCTGGCCTTCGGCGACAGCGCGCTGCAACCCGCTGTCATCCTTTTCATGGTCTCCAGTCTGCTGCACTTCGGTTACGGCGGCTGGCTGCTCGATCACAAGGTCAATCTCGGCAATCTGTGGAAGGTGCCCACCGTCATCGCCACGCTGCTTGGCCTGATCGTTTCCTTGAGCGGCATCGTCGTCTGGCAACCGCTGGTGATCGCCCTCAAGTTGCTTGGCGACATTGCCATTCCGCTCATGCTGTTTGCATTGGGCGTGCGCATGACGGATGTGACACTGGAAGGCTGGCGCGTGGGCGTCATCGGGGGGCTTGCGCGGCCGCTCATCGGCGGCCTTGTCTCGGCACTGGTCGCCTGGTTGTTCGACCTGCATGGCTTGCAGGCTGCGCTGCTGATCATCTACGGCGCGCTACCTCCCGCTGTCATGAACTACCTGTTTTCCGAGCGCTACGGACAGGAGCCGCACAAGGTCGCGTCCATCGTCCTGCTTGGGAATCTCATTGCGATAGTCGTCTTGCCCATCGTGCTGGCGTTTGCGTTGAGCTAGACACGCAACGCCGGGCATCGGCGCTCCGCAGCTATACTGACTGACCCCGATTCCGGAGTTGCCCGTGTCTTCTTCTCCGTCAGCACGTGCCACAGGCCTCGGCTTTGCCGCACTGGGTGCGCTGGGCTTTTCCTTCAAGGCGATTTTCATCAAGGCGGCCTACACCTATGGTGTCGACGCCGAGACCTTGCTGGCCCTGCGCATGGGCTATGCGCTGCCGTTCTTCATCGCCATGGGCTTGTACATTGCGCGCACCCAGCCGATGAGCCTGACACGGCGTGACAAGCTCATTCTCGTGCTGCTTGGTTTCCTTGGGTATTACGCATCGAGCTATCTGGATTTTCTCGGCCTGCGCTACATCACGGCGTCGCTTGAGCGGCTGATCCTGTTTCTCTATCCGACGCTGGTGCTGTTGCTGTCGGCGGCGTTTCTCGACAAGCCTATCCGGCGCAGCATGCTGGTGCCGCTGGCGATATGTTATGCAGGTATCGCGTTGGCGGTGGGGCACGACCTGAGCATTGGTGGCAGCAGCGTGGCGCTGGGCTGTGCGCTGGTGTTTGCGAGTTCGCTATCGTATGCCACGTACCTGATGCTCAGTGGGGAGGTGGTGCGGCGCCTGGGCTCGACGCGCGTGACGGCACTGGCGACGGGTGTGGCCTGTGCACTGAGTCTGGCGCAGTTCTTTGCCGTGCGGCCCGTTGCCCATCTTGCGCAGCCTTGGCCGGTGCACGCCCTGAGCGTGTGCATGGCGATCTTCTCTACGGTGCTGCCGATCTGGCTGGTGTCCGAGGCCATCCGCAGGCTGGGGGCCGGGCCCGCTTCAATGGTCGGTACGCTGGGGCCAGTGTTCACCATTCTGCTGGCGGCCTTGCTGTTGCATGAGCCCCTGGGGCTGATGCAGCTGATCGGCGCTGCACTGGTGGTCTTGGGCGTATCGCGCCTGCGCGTGTGAAACGCTGACAGGCCTCCTGTTTTGGGTGGCACGACGCGTCGGACTGGTGCGAGAATGAAGGAACACACATATCGCCGCGCAGTTCTTACGGCAGCCGGGGGTGCGTCTTGTTGACGAATAATGCTGAGGGGCAACGCAAGGCCAGTGGCAAGCGGCGCCTGGTCGTGCAATTGGGCGTCTTGCTGGCGCTCGGCTTCGTGTCGATCAGCGTCATCAACTACGTGGTGTCGCGGCGCGAGATTCGCGCGGCAATCGTCGAGCACGAGTTGCCGCTGACCTCCGATCATATCTATGCGGAAATCCAGAGGGATCTGATCCGGCCGATCTTCATTTCCTCCGTGATGGCCAGCAATACCTTCGTGCGCGACTGGGTGCTTGGTGGTGAGCAGGATGTGTCCGCCATGACCAGGTATCTCGCCGAGATGCGCTCGCGCTACGGCACCCTCGGCAGTTTCTTCGTGTCGGAGCAGACGCGCAATTACTACCATGCCGAAGGCATTTTGCGATCCGTGTCGGAGAGTGATCCACGCGACGCCTGGTTCTTCCGTGCGCGCGCAATGAGTGACCCCTACGAAATCAATATCGATCCGGATACGCGCACTCCGGGGGCGTTGGCTGTATTCATCAATCACCGCGTTCTCGATTATGCGAATCAGTTCATCGGCGTGACCGGGGTCGGGCTGACGGTAGACACGGTGCGGCGCTTGCTGACGGATTATCGGGTGCGCTACCAGCGCAGCATTTATTTCGTAGACCGGCAGGGCAAGGTGATGCCGTTCGGGTCCGATCCGGTGCACGGTGGGCAGAAAATCCAGGACGTGGAGGGCCTGCGCGACCTGGCCATACCGATTCTCACCAGTGCAGGGGCCACGAGCATCAGCCGCTCTTACCAGTACCGCAGCCATGGGCAAGACTATCTGTTCAACGTGCGTTACATGCCGGAGATGAAGTGGTTCCTGTTCGTCGAAAAAAGTGAGGACGCGGCGCTGACAGGCATCCGCCGGATGCTATGGATCAATCTCGGCGTGTGTGCAGCCATCCTCGCGGTGGTGCTGTGGCTGACTAACCTGACGCTCAATTGCTATCAGCTGCGGCTGGAGGGTATGGCGACGACGGATCGCCTGTCAGGCCTGTTCAATCGTCACGCCTTTGATGTGCTGATCCAGCAGGCGATGGCCGAACATCGTCGCAGCGAGCGGCCGCTCTGCGCGCTGCTGCTCGACATCGACCACTTCAAGGCCGTCAATGAGCGACACGGCCACCTGCGCGGCGACCAGGTGATCGGGCACCTGGCGGGCTTGGTCCGCGCCAATCTGCGCGAATCCGACATCGCTTGTCGTTGGGGTGGCGCGGAGTTCCTGCTGCTGTTGCGAGACTGCGGCGTCGATCACGCGGTTGCCATTGCCGACAAGCTGCGCCTGCAGATCGTCGAGCAGCCGTTGCCCGACGCGGCGGGTGACATCAGTGTCACGATCAGTGCGGGTGTCAGTGAGTTGCGCGACGAGGACACGCCGGAAACCCTGGTTGAACGCGCCGACCGCGCGCTGTATGCCGCCAAGGGAGCAGGGCGCAACTGCGTGGAGAGCGCCTGAATCGTGCCTCAGGTGGGCGCCCGGTGGCCGCTCGGTAGCCGTCAAACCGCTGCGTCCCAGCGCTCATCGCTTCGCGGCTCATTCATTCCGCCTTTATTGACAAAAGGCATTGACATTGCTGCGGTGCAATATCATGGTAAACCCCTAGCCCGAACTTCCCCAAAAGCGGAAGACCGGGAACCCGTCGGCGCGACGGGGGAGCAGCAAGGAGTTACATCATGGGTGCACTGAGCAGATTTGATTCCGGGGCGGAATCATCAGGGGATTTGCAGCAGGATTCACAACAATCCAGCTTGTTGCCGAAGCTTCGGCCGGACGAAGAAAGTGTCGGTGGTGCGGTAGGGTTCGCGCTCGGCGGACTGGGCGGCGGCAACGCTTTCGGCGCCGGGTTTCTGGCCGCCGCACGTGAGCGGCGTGTCCGCCCCTCTGCCATTTCATGTACTTCCGGCATGATCGTATGGACCGCGCATTTCCTCGCGGGCGATGATCTGCGCGAGAAGTTGCGCGAGCATCTCGCCGAGATGCCCAAAGCACCGGAGTCCGTCCCCTTCGGCAATCAGTGGGTGCTGGCCAAGGGGCTGCCCGGGGTGTTTCGCCCGGCGATGCAGGAGTACTGGGAGCGCTGGTCTTTCCTCTCGCCGTTCTCCGAACCGAAGGAGTGGGCGGACCGGCTCATGCCGGCGCAGACCTGGGTGCCGACGCGCTCATTCGAATACTTCGAGTTCGTAGCCGACACGCTTTCGCAGAGCCATGTCGCTGTCATGTTCAATGCCTTCTGTCCGCCGACCGGGCAGGAAATCCTGTTCATCAATGCCGCAGCGCGCGACAAGCTGGGCGTCGACTGGCACGACCAGACGCCAGAGAAGATCTACATGCCGATCACGGCCGAAGGTGTCGAAGCGGCCCTGCATCTCTACAGCTATGGCTACGAGCGCACCTATTTCGGCATGAACCTGATCGACGGGGCTTACCATCGTCAGTTCATCCTCAATGAGCTGTGTGAGCTGGCGCGGCCAGTGCGGCCCGAGACGCTGTGGATCGTGCGGCCGCAGAATTCGCGCTGGATCGGCGCCATGCCCGAGAATTACTTCGAGCAGCGTGACATGGAAACTGAAATCGGCATGAACAGTTCGTATGCCATGCAGATTTCACGCATCGAGCTCATCAACCGCCTGGCACGCGAGCGACGACTGGCCGATGACGCCTACGGCCATATCCAGCTCGAGCCTTTCCAGTTCGTCGGCAAGCGCGGTTACTTCGATTACTTCATCGAGAGCGAGCACGTCTTCGATACGGCCTATCACCGCGCGCTCGATCAGTTCGTCGCGCGGCACGGCTGGATGGCCGACAAGCTGCAGCCGGCCTGAGGCTGGCGGGCTTACCTCCTGGTAGATATCAGGCGCGTTTGCCCGACAGCGCCGCACCGGCGTTGGCGGGCAGCCTGGCGAGGAAAAACAGCGACGACAGCGAGACCGAGGCGATGCACAGGAAGGCGACAGAAAAGTCGCCCGCCTGCAGCGTGGCATGGCCGTGCCAATGCTGCGATAGTTGCAGTGCCGCCGCACCGATAGTCACGCCAGCGCCAGCGGCCAGTTGCTGCACGACGCTGGCCAGGCTCGTCGCCTGACTCATCTGCGCCGTATCGATATCGGCATAGGCCAGCGTATTCATGCTCGTGAACTGCAGCGAGCGCAGGCAGCCACCGAGCAGCAGGATGGCCATCATCAGCAGATGCGGCGTATGCGCAGTGAATGCGGCGACGATGGCCAGCGAGCCAGCCGTCAAGACTGCATTGACGCGCAATACGCGGGGAAATCCCCAAGTCTTGAGGATGCGCGCTGCGGCGCCCTTCATGCCCAGCGCGCCGATGGCCGTGGCGCAGGTCAGCATGCCGGACTGGAACGGCGACAGGCCGAAGCCGAGCTGCATCATCAGCGGCAGCAGGAAGGGAATGGCGCCGATGCCGATGCGGAACAGGAAACCGCCGAGCACTCCGGAGCGGAAAGTCAGCGTGCGCATCAGCCGCAGGTTGAGCAGCGGAAATGGCGTGCGTCGCGCGTGCCACAGGTACACCGCGACGGTGACGGCACCCACGCCGATGCAGGTGAAGGCGGCCGGCATCGAGATCAGGTGACGCCCCAGCGTGGCGAAACCGAGCATCAGCAGCGCCAGTCCGATTGCCGACAGCACGAAGCCGGTGCGGTCCAGTGGGGCGGACTTGTCGGCGCGCACGTTTGGCACATGCCGCGCGGCGAGGTACATGCCCAGCAGGCTGATCGGGATGTTGATGAAGAAGATCCAGCGCCAATGAAAATAGGTGCTGATGAACCCCCCCAGCGGCGGTCCGATCACCGGGCCGAGCAGGGCCGGCATGGTCAGGTAGCTCATCGCACGCACGAGTTCGGCCTTGCTGGTCGAACGCAGCACGACCAGGCGCCCGACCGGCACCATCATCGCGCCGCCCATGCCCTGGATGAAGCGTGCCATGACAAAGCCCGCCAGCGAACTGGAAGTGGCGCACAGCAGCGAGCCGCCCATGAACACCGCGATAGCCCACTGGAATATCGTGCGCGAGCCGAAGCGGTCGGCCATCCATCCGCTGACAGGAATGAAGATGGCGAGGCTGACGAGGTAGGACGTAAGCGCCAGCTTGAGGGCCACCGGGTCTTCGCCGAGATTGTGGGCAATCACCGGTAGCGAGGTGGCGATCACCGTCGAGTCCATGTTTTCCATGAACAGCGCGCAGGCGATGATGACCGGCAAGAGCGGCACGCTATGGCCGAGGAAGTTGAAATGCGGCGTGGCAGGCGGTGTGGGTGCGCCGCGGTTCTCGGCCGCGACTTCGGCGACCAGTTCGGCGGTCGCCGCGGGTGTGACTTCAGCCGGTGCGGCAAGCGGCGCGGCCTGCAACGGCGCCCGCGGTGATGTCTTTGCCGACTGCGGATCGTCTTCTGCCAATTTCAGATGCCTTGTCTCGTGGTCATCGTTACAGGGTTCAACGCAGTTCGGGCAGCGCAGCTTAGCCTGACGGATCACTTAATGCTGCTGTGATTGTCGGGTTACGCTGCGCTGACCCGACCTGTTGTTTTCTCTTGCTACGCGGGCCGCCTGGCGTGAAAGATGATCGGTGCGCTTGCAGGCATTGACGAAGGCGGCAGCGTGCGCAGGATGGATTTTGTCATCGTGCCCATGACATGCATTTCGCATGGCTTGCAGTCGAACTTGAGCGTGATGCGTTCCGTGCCGTTGATCAGCGTCATGGGTTCGGCGCGCACCTGGCCCTGCACGCCTTGTACGCCCTTGGCCTGTTTCGGGCACAGGTTGAACGAGAAACGCAGGCAGTGCTTGGTGATCATCACCGGCACTTCGCCGGTCTCCTCGTGTGCCTCGTAGGCGGCGGCGATCAGCTTGACGCCGTGGCGCGAGTAGAAGGCGCGTGCGGCCACGTTGTAGACATTGGCGAGGTAGCTCAGCGACGCTTCCGGATACGCCACGGGCGGCTCGACCGGCACGGCCGGCAGCGGTCTTTGCCAGCTGGCCGCGCGTGCGGCTTCCAGCTTTTCGATGGCGTCGCGACGCAGTGCATTGACCACCGAAGCGGGCAGGAACCAGGCCTGCGACCAGGCCAACGTGATATCGCCCGCGACGAAGATCGTATTGCCGAGTTTGGCGAGACCATCGCGCAAACCTGCTGCGGCACGCTCGGTGTCCTGCGCGGCCTCCTTGGCGTGCTGGATGCTGGCAGTCGCGCAGACACCGCTTTCGTCGGCCAGGATCAGCGCGAAACCTTCCGGTGTTTCTTCGAGACGCATGTCGACGCTGATACGCCGATCTGCGGACTTCTTCGTCAGTGCCTGTTCCCAGGCGTGATCGCGATTGCGGCTGATCGGCGTGCCGACGACAAGGCCGGTCAGTTCGCTGATCTTCTGGTTCGGCACGATGCGCCAGAGATTTGACGATGACTTCGTGCCTTGCAACTGCGCCGTGTTGGCCTGCATGCCTTGCAGTTCGCGCTTGTGCATCCAGGTCAGGCCATCACCGTTGGCGAGCTGCGCGTCCGACTCCATTTCAAACCAGTCCGCGCCGATGCGCGTCACCGTGCCGATGGCCTGACCCACGTGGGTGGGTGCATCGAAGGCGCCGATGTCGGTCTTGCGGCCGCTGACGAAGTAATCCGTCGTGCTGCGGTTGTAGGTCTTCTCCGGCTCGGGCTGGAAGGTGAAGCTGCTGCGACCCGCCGAGCCCGACGCCAGTTCCGGACTCTCGTCGAGAATGCCGTCGAGGATCTGGCGGTAGTGGGCGGTCACGTTCTTGACGTAGCCCATGTCCTTGTAGCGGCCCTCGATCTTGAAGCTGCGGATGCCCGCATCGACCAAGAGGCGCATGTTCGCGGTCTGGTCGTTGTCCTTCATCGACAACAGGTGTTTGTCATAAGCGACAACGCGGCCCTGAGCGTCTTCCAGCGTGTAGGGCAGGCGGCAGGCCTGCGTACAGTCGCCGCGATTGGCACTGCGCTCGGTGTGCGCATGGCTGATGTAGCACTGGCCGGAAAAGGCCACGCACAGCGCGCCGTGAATGAAGAATTCCAGCGTGGTCTCTGCAGGCACTTCGGCGCGCATGGCGGCGATCTGCTGCAGGGTCAGCTCGCGCGCCAGTACGATCTGCGAGAAGCCGGATTGTGCGAGGAACTTGCCCTTGGCTGTCGTGCGGATATCGCATTGCGTTGAGGCGTGCAGCTGGATCGGCGGAATGTCGAGTTCGAGAATGCCCATGTCCTGCACGATGAGCGCGTCGACCCCCGCATCGTAGAACTGGTGGATCAGCTTGCGTGCCGGCTCCAGCTCGTTGTCGTGCAGGATGGTGTTGAGCGTGACGAAGATGCGCGTGCCGAAGCGATGCGCAAAGCTCACCAGCCCGGCAATGTCCTGCACGGAATTTTCGGCATTGGCGCGTGCACCGAAGGACGGGCCGCCGATGTAGATGGCGTCAGCGCCGTGCAGTACGGCTTCGCGGCCGATCTCTGCAGTCTTGGCAGGCGACAGCAGCTCGAGCTGGTTGGGGGCGAGACTCATGCTTGTTTCCTGACGCGGCTGGTCCTGGCGGCAGGTGCTTTGGCCGCGACTTTGGCGCGCGTGACAATCTTCTTCGGCGCGCTGGCGGCCTTGCTGCCTTTCGCCGCGGCAGCGGGTTTGGTCGCCTTGCTGGCCTTGCTCACCTTCGTGGCTTTCACAGCCTTCAGCGGTGGAGGCGAGATGAGTTTCTGCGCGAGGATGCTGGCGTAGCGTTTGGTACCGACCAGTTTCGCGTATGCCTTTTCAATATCCGCGCGCGCGATGGATTCACTCTTGCGAGCGAGACAGGCGCAGACGAAAGCGCCCTCGTCACCGTATTTGTTCACTGACCAGCCGATGCCACCACTTTGCGGACAGTCCGTCCAGAACGCGACCCAACGCCAGTCCGGGTAGGTACGGCCGTCCTTGGTGCGGGTGGCATTGGCCAGGCGTACGCCGACAATGCCGGAGGTGTTGCGGCTGGTCTTGCGGTCTTTCGACGACATCGCCTCGGGCAAGGTGGGCAGGATCTCCTTGACCCATTTTCGCGCGGCGCGGTTGGCCTTGTCCCAGGTGCCGTACTGGGCCAGCGTGAAGTTGGCTTGATAACGGACCTTCTGGCGATTGATGCGCGCCATTACGCATTTCTCCTGCACGTTCTGCGTGAGATAAAGCGGCATGAAGTCTCCTCGGCTGCACAGCCAAGTTAGTGATTGGCGAACCGGCAAGTGTACTCGCCTTGCCCGTTCGACGCGAAGGCTTGTTTGGACCTGCGTCCGCGTGAATTGTTGCATTTGGTTTCTTGCAGGGCAGTGCGCAGCCACATGCATTTTCAGAAACAGAATATCCAGCGCACTTCAAAATGGTTTGTGACAGCGCCACGAGCCCCTAGCCTGCAAGTACGCATTCCGTGAGGAGCAGGCAAATGAAAGCATTGATTGTGGGCGCTGACCGGGTTGAACCGATCCGCGAAGAGCTGGAGCGGGCCGGGCATTTCGGCATCACGCGCACTGAGCACTGGTCGGGCCGCAAGGTCGGCGATGTGCGCCGCGCCGTGTCCGACGATACGCGCCTGATCGTCGTCATCTGCGACCGCATCAACCACAAGCTGCTCGACCATGTACGGAAGCAGGCCAACAAGCTCGGCGTGCCGACGCTCTATTCACGTCACTCGCTGGTCGAGATTCGCGACAAGCTGGCTTTGTTGAAGCCGGTTGCACATTGAGTTGCAGGTCGGAAAAGCGAAGCGCCTTACGACACTCGTCTACGTCAAACACGTAGGGCCTGTTGCTCACGCCCGATGTCGGAAGGCGCTTCGCTTTTCCGACCTACGCAACTTCTACGGCAAGCTGATTTCACCCAGCGTCAGCCAACCGTCGGCGTCGGCGCCCTGCCGCGCATTGGCAAAGCGCACGGGCTTGCCCGCGGGTAGCGGGTTGGGTACGCGCAGCAAGACGCGATATCGTCCCGCCGCAATTCCGGAAATGTCGATTGCATGTTCGGAAATTCGGGGTGTTCCGGGAAGAATCCCCTTGAGCAAGAGCGCTGACTTCGTCACGCGCACGACCTGCTTCTGGTCATCGAGCAGGGCGAATTCCAGCGGCCAGGCGTAATAGAACGGCGCGACACCGCGGTTCTCGATCTGCAGCGCGATGTTCAGCCGGGCTTCCGCAGTCAGCGCAACTTTCGACACATGGAATTCGTAACCCATGTGGCGCACCTCTTCGTGCGCGCGCTGGCGTCGCTCAGCAGAGTTGCTGCTCTTGAACATGCCGCTGTCCATCAACCAGCTGACATGCGTGGCGTCGACGCACTGGCGAAAATCTTCGATTCTTGCGTCATCGGCGAGTTGCCCAGGTTCGGCATCGAACACCTTGCCCCAGGCTTCCGGGCGAATCTCGCCGCCGATGGGCTGCGTTTGCCACTTGCGCACGGCGGCGTCGCCGGCCTTTTTCATCAGCGGCACGAAATGCCAGGCGTTCTTGTCGCTGAGCGTGCTCCAGGCGAATGAGTCATCGTGATAGCCGAATGCGCGCGTTGCGTTGGCGACGTAGCGCGCATCGCCGTCGCCCGCCGGGTAGCGCAACAGAACGGGCGTGACGTGAAAGGCGGCCTCGTAGGCATCCATGACTTCGCTCTGCACGGTCTTGCTGGCGAATTGTGAGTCCAGCGGGTAGTCATGCCATTCGCCCCAATGACCGAGCAGACCTGCCGTGATGAAACCGATGCGTGGGTCGCCATCGTAGCGTTTGCCGAACGCGGCAATGAAGTTGTGCAGGGCGTCGCGCAGGACCGGGTTCGCGTAATCAGGTGTTTCGATGTCGACCGGCGGGCGCGGCGGGGTACTCGGGCGCTGCGATCTGAATAGCTGCAGACCACCATCGAGCAGGAAGGCGGGCAGGCTGTTCTTCTTGCCCGGGTACTCCGTGTAGAAGCGCAGCACGGCCTGATGGCCGCGCCCGGCGATGTCGTTGAGCAGGCGTTCCAGCGCACTCCAGTCGTAGCGATCCGACCCCGTCATGACGGATGACAAGGGCATGTAACTGAACTCCATGCTGTGCGGGAAGCCGTCAGGGTTCGCCGGATTCGCATAGGGCACGAGGCCCTTGAGAGGATTGTCGGCGGGGGCGGGCGCGTAGGTCTGGGTCTGCCAGACGGGCTCGGCTATCGCGACATGCGTGAGCACTGTGGTGCCGACGAGCATGCAAAGCATGTTGGGGAGCAGGCCGATGAGGCGAAGCACCAAGCTGCGTTGGCGACGTTGGAAGTGCATCGTCTTGGTCCCGGCAGGTGTGTTGTCATGGCCCGGGCTACGGCCCGTGGCCTAATCCAGACTGCATATCAAGCCAGCAGCGCCCGCGCGTGATGGCGCATGTGCTCTTCGATAAAGGTGGCGATGAAGTGGTAGCTATGGTCGTAGCCCGTCTGTCGGCGCAGGGTCAGCGGGCACTTTGCATCAGCGGCTGCGCGTTCGAGCTGTTCCGGCATCAGTTGCGTACTGATGAAGTTGTCGGCCGTGCCCTGATCAATGAGCAGTGGCATCTGGGCGCAGCCCGAGGCGAGCAGGGTGCAGGTGTCCCAGGTTTCCCACAGTGCGCGATCCGGGCCGAGGTAGCGGCTGAATGCCTTCTCGCCCCAGGGGCTGATGGACGGATGGCATATGGGTGAAAAGGCTGATACCGAACGGTAGCGCCCGGGGTTGCGCAGGGCGCACACCAGCGCACCATGGCCGCCCATTGAATGGCCCGAGATGCTGCGGGCCTTGGTCACGGGCAGGCAGGCTTCGACGAGCTGGGGCAGCTCGGTGACCACGTAGTCATGCATGCGGTAATGCGTCGCCCACGGCGCTTGCGTGGCATTCAGGTAGAAGCCTGCGCCGAGGCCGAAGTCCCAGCTGCCATCGGGGTCGCCGGGTACGCCTTCGCCGCGCGGGCTGGTGTCGGGGCACACGATGGCAATGCCCAGCTCGGCCGCCACGCGCAGCGCACCGGCCTTCTGCATGAAGTTCTCGTCCGTGCAAGTGAGGCCGGACAGCCAGTACAGCACCGGCACACGATGTCCGGCGAGCGCCTGCGGTGGCAGGTACACGGCGAACACCATATGACAATCGAGCACGTTGGAACGATGGCCGTAGCGGCGATGCGCGCCGCCGAAGCAGCGGTTTTCAGAGAGCATTGTCAGCATGGGAGTTACTTACAGATCGTAGTGGATGACAGTGCGGATGCTCTTGCCTTCGTGCATCAGGTCGAAAGCCTTGTTGATGTCATTGAGGCCCATCTTGTGGGTGATGAAGGTGTCGAGAGGAATCTCGCCGCGCTGCGCGCGATCGACGTAGCCCGGCAATTCGCTGCGGCCCTTGACGCCGCCGAAAGCGGAACCGCGCCAGACGCGTCCCGTCACCAGCTGGAAGGGGCGAGTCGAGATTTCCTGCCCCGCGCCGGCCACGCCGATGATGATGGACTCGCCCCACCCCTTGTGACAGCACTCCAGTGCCGAGCGCATGACATTCACATTGCCGATGCATTCGAAGGAGTAGTCGACGCCGCCATCCGTGAGGTCGACGACGACCTGCGGGATCGGCTTGTCGAAGTCCTTCGGGTTGATGCACTCGGTGGCGCCGAGCTGTTTCGCAATTTCGAATTTTGCCGGATTGGTGTCGATGCCGATGATGCGCGAGGCCTTGGCCATTACTGCGCCGATCACGGCCGACAGACCAATGCCGCCCAGGCCGAAGATCGCCACCGTGCTGCCCGGCGTGACCTTCGCCGTGTTGAGTACGGCGCCGATACCGGTGGTCACGCCGCAGCCGAGCAGGCAGACCTTTTCGAGCGGCGCGTCCTTGCTGATCTTCGCCACGGCGATTTCCGGTAGCACGGTGTACTCGGAGAAAGTCGAGGTGCCCATGTAGTGAAAGATCGGCTTGCCGTCTTTCGAGAAGCGCGACGTGCCATCGGGCATCAGGCCCTTGCCCTGCGTGCTGCGGATGGCCTGGCACAGATTGGTCTTGCCGGACAGGCAGAACTTGCACTTGCCGCATTCGGGCGTGTACAGCGGGATTACATGATCGCCGACGGCCAGCGAGGTCACGCCAGGGCCGATGGCTTCGACGATGGCTCCGCCCTCGTGACCAAGGATCGCCGGGAATATGCCTTCGGGATCATCGCCTGACAGCGTATAGGCGTCCGTATGGCAGACGCCGGTCGCGACTACGCGTAACAGCACCTCACCGGCCTGCGGCGCCGCGACATCGACTTCGGTGATCTCAAGGGGCTGGCCTGCTGCCCAGGCGACGGCGGCGCGCGATTTGATCATGGTGCTTCCTTTGCGGGGTGAGGCCCAATCTTACTTTAGCCAAAGGACTCGCCATGGCTGTTTGCCGCTAAGGGCAGGTTGTAGCTCGCGCGCACCTGAGCAAGCACGATCAGGCAATGGCGGGCGGATGTGCATACGCTGACGGAATCCTGTGCGCAGTGCAGCATCGAATTCCATTGGTAGGCGTCCGCATTGCCACTAGAATCCGCTGAGGTGATTTTTACTAAATGCACCTAAAAAACAATCACATACAAAAGCATATGGGTTCATATCCACATATGCATCTCTGGAGAGCAGACAATGAGACTCAAGTTATGGCTTGGCGCTTGGACCCTGGGCCTGGCGACCACAGCTTTTGCGGCAACGGACTATCCCAGCGGTTATACCAAGTGCGCCCAGGTCGGCAGCGCCTGCGCCATGAGCGGCACGCATTCAGTGGCGCTCGGCAAGTCCGGTTCCTTCGTTTACGCGACCCTCACCGGCAACTTCACCTGCCAGACCTCGCTGTTCCCGTCGAACAGTTTCACGACCAGCGCGTGGTGTTCGGTCGGCCCGACCTCGAGCACGTCCAGCTCGGTGACAAGCTCGGTGGCCAGCTCAGTGGCAAGTTCAGCGAGTTCGTCTAAGGCCAGCAGCAGTTCCAGCAAGGCTTCTTCCAGCGCAGCTTCATCGGCCGCCAGCAGCAGTGGCTTCTGGGCGCTGACCGGTGATGTCGGCTCGCACGATCCGACACTGACCAAGGAAGGCAGCGTCTGGTACGAGTTTCACACCGGTACCGGCATCCAGGGCAAGCGCTCGAACGACGGCAAGGCCTGGTCGGCGATTCCGCAGATTTTCCTGAGCCGTCCGAGCTGGTGGAAGACCTATGTGCCTAACCACACCAACCTCGATGTGTGGGCGCCGGACGTGTCGACCTATAACGGCCGCGTCTACATGTACTACTCGATCTCCACTTTCGGCAGCAATGTGTCGGCCATCGGCCTCGTGTCGGCCGCTACCATCGGTGCCGGCAGCTGGCGTGATGACGGTCTGGTGATCCGCTCCACGGCGTCCAACAATTACAACGCCATCGACCCGAACCTCACGATCGACAAGGATGGCAACCCATGGCTCGTATTTGGTTCGTTCTGGAACGGCATCCAGCTGACCAAGCTCGACAAGAGCACGATGAAGCCCACCGGTTCGTTGACGACACTGGCGACACGCTCGGCAGGCATCGAAGCGCCGGTGATCATCTACCGCAGCGGCTACTACTATCTGTTCGTGTCGATCGACAAGTGCTGCGCAGGCGTGGATAGCACCTACAAGATCGCCTATGGTCGCTCGACCAGCATCACCGGCCCTTACCTCGACAAGAGCGGCAAGGACATGAAGAGCGGTGGCGGCACGGTGCTGGATGCGGGTAATGACGTATGGAAGGGCCCGGGCGGTCAGGACATCTATGGCACCTCGGTGATCATCCGTCATGCCTATGATGCGACCGACAACGGTTCGCCGAAAATGCTGATCAACGATCTCAACTGGGATTCGTCGGGCTGGCCGAAGTACTGATACTGCAGCGTCATGACGGGACCGGGAACGGGCTGCTTGCAGCCCGTTTTCTTTTGGCACCGCCGCCGGCACTGTCACGCGCTTGATACGCATCGCAATTCAGGAGTGACTGGGCTATCGTAGGAACGGCTGCGTGTGCGCCTTCCGTCATTCCCCTTCACCTGTGAGCGAGGTAGATTCCATGCGGATCCGTACCCTGGTGCTTCTGATAGCCGTGGCATGCACTCTGGCGTTCGTCTTGTTCAATTGGGCGGCCATTACCGCGCCCGGCAGCATATCGCTGGGGGTGACGACTGTAGTCGCGCCGCTCGGAATAATCCTGTTGGCAATTCTTGTTGTGCTGGCCGTGTTGTTCATCGCCTTCGTGGCGCAATTGCAGACCGCGCTGCTGTTCGAATCGCGGCGTCATGCCAAGGAGCTTGCCGCACAGCGCGCTCTGGCCGATACGGCTGAAGCCTCGCGCTTCACGGAGCTGCGTAACTTTCTGGACGGCGCCCTGAAGCAGGTCAGCGAGCGCGACGCCGCGCAGCAGGCCGAGTTGCTTGAATACCTCGAAAAGCACGAAGCAGGATTTCTGGGGGCCGTCGAGGTGCTTGGCAACGGCGTTGCAGCCCATATCGGTCAGCTCGAAGACAGGATTGAGCGCGCGGGCTTTCCGGGCAATCCAGAGGGGCGGCGCTGAGTTCGTCGAATGCCGCGCATGGCATTTGCATGCAGATGCCGTCAGCGAAAATCCGGGTTCATTTGCGACGCGAGCGACGTTTCTTCGGACGGGGCTTGACGCCGGCCTTGCTCGGCAGGCCCAGCGCAGCGCGCGCCAGCGCATCGGCCTCGCTGTTGCGATGGCGCGGTACCCAGCTCAGTCGGGCATTGCCGAACTGCTGCAGGAGTTGGCGCGCTTCGTCGAACACATCGGTCAGGCGCACGATCGGGGCCGCCCCACCAAGCTGCGCGACAAGCACGCTGCTATCGCTGCGAATATGTAGCGCCGCATTCTCCGCGCCAATGTTCTGCAGCAGCCGCAGGGCTGCGATCAGCGCGCGAGCTTCCGCTTCGTTATTGCATCCGTGCATACCCGTGGCTTGCGACAGCGTGTGACGCGTGCCGTCAGGCGCGGTCAGCACGGCACCGATGCCCATGCGGCCGGGATTGGGCAGGGCTGTGCCGTCGCAATGTATGGTCCAGCTGATGGCAGATGATGTGTCGGCGTCAGACATGGGTGTCATCCTACCCGCGCGGCCAGATCGCAACTGAACGAAATGACGTGTCGTGCTGTCCAGCTAAAGCGCCATCGCAGCTGAGCGGTCAAGCACGTGGCGCGAGGCCGCTGAAGGCAGGGCCGTGACCATAAGACGTTAGACTGCGTGTCCCCGGGCGGTGCCTGATCTCCAGGGTCTGTTCCCGACTCACTCTGCACTGCGTCGCACGCCTTGTTCCGCAAGCCAGAGGCCTCAACGCGATCCGTCGGATGAATGGGAACAGACCCTAGGAAAGGCACGCATGATTGCATTGCATCCCCTGCTCGAAGAAATCGCGCGACTGGCGCAAGCCGGATCGCGCCCGAACGCGCCGGACATCGATACGACGCCAATGGTCGAGCTGGTGCGCCGTCTGCGCCCCGCGCATGGCGAGTCAACGGTGGAGCGCGAGGGGCGCATGTGCCTTCTCATCGACGTGCTGCGCAGTCGGCCGTCGCTGGCTGCGAGCCTGCGCGATTACATCTCCGGGCTGCTGGCCAGCCGCAATCACTTCTTCGTGTACGCGGAGAGCGGCATTCTCGGCAATACCGGTTTCTTTACCGAGTTGCGCCATCGCATCGGCAATCGCCTGCTGCCGCCTGCGCTCGATTCGCGTTTCCTGCGCGATCTCATCGAGGAGGTATTCGATCACGCTGACGATGCGCAGTGGCTGGCGTCGATTCCAGTGGCGCTGTGGGAAGAGCTGTTCCAGACAATGGGCTTCAGCGTCGCCGAGCCGACAGCGGGGCAGCTGCAGATCCGCAAGGAGATGTGCGAGAGCTTGCGCGTGCTGGCTGTCCGCCTTGCGGCACTCGGGCTCGAACCTGATCTGGTGCGTTACTACCCGGCGCTGTCGCAGTACGAGTCGCCATTTCTGGCACAGCAACGCGAATTCGAGGCTGTCATCGTCAGTATGCAGGAGGCATTGCTGGGGGCGTCGCACGAGTGGCCGGACAGCGCACATGCCGATGTGCTGCTCGAGCAATGCCGCGATGCGCTGTTGCGCATTCGCAAGCTGTCACGCGAGGCCGGCGCCGCCGTGAGACTGTCGTGGCACCTGACGCGTGCCTTCCAGATCATCGAACGCATGCGTCTGATGCTGGCCCTGCTCGTGCCCGGGCCGCATCCGGAAAAGATGGCAGCGGGAGCCGGATTTTTCATCAGCCTGGTCGACGCCGAATGCCGTCGCAACAGCGTGCGCGAACTGGTCAGCAGCGTGACCGATCTGCTCTCACTGCAGGTGACGGAGCATGCGAGCAAGACCGGCGAGCACTACGTGACGCGTGATCGCAGTGAGTTCTACGCCATGTTCCGTGCGGCCGCGGGGGCGGGCGTCATTGTCGGCTTCATGGCGCTGATCAAGATGCACATTGCCATGCTGCATCTGCCGCCGTTGTGGGAGGCACTGGGCTTCAGCCTCAACTACGGGTTGGGTTTCGTGCTGGTACATCTGCTGGGCTTCACGATTGCCACCAAGCAACCGGCCATGACGGCAGCGACCCTCGCCGCCGCGATCGACCCGCGCAACAACGGCGCCAGCCCGCTGGATGACATGTGCGAACTGATCGTGCAGGTGTGCCGTTCGCAGTTCGTGGCGATAGCGGGCAATGTGCTGCTGGCCTTCATGACCTCGCTGGCGATTGCCTATGGCTGGCTGGCGATCTTCGGCGCGCCTGCCGCCACGCCGGACAAGGCGCAGAACATGCTGCACGATCTGCATCCGCTGTTCAGCATGGCGTTGCCGCATGCGGCGATTGCCGGGGTGTGCCTGTTCCTGTCGGGCCTTGTCACCGGCTATTACGACAACAAGGCCATCTACAACCGCGTGCCGGATCGGCTGCGGCGCGTCAGATGGCTACGCAGTCTGCTCGGTGTGAAGCGCCACGAGCGCTTCGTTGTTTACATCGAACACAATCTCGGCGCCCTCGCGGGAAACTTCGTGTTCGGCTTCATGCTCGGGTGCATGGGCACACTCGGCTTCCTGCTCGGGCTGCCTCTTGATATCCGCCACGTGACCTTCGGCGCAGCGAACCTTGCCTACGGTTTGCAGGCCCTGGACTTCCAGGTGTTCTGGGTGCAGGCGGCCGTCTGCGTGCTGGGTGTGTTCATGATCGGCATGACCAATCTGGCCGTCAGCTTTTCACTGGCGATGTATGTGGCGCTCAAATCGCGGCGTGTGCGCTTTCACGACACACGCGGTCTGCTGCGCATACTGCTGCTGCGCCTGGTCCGACGCCCGCGAGATTTCTTCTGGCCACCGAAGGAAGAGAAGGACGTAAAAGCGCTGGCGAAGTAGGGATGTCTTGCAGCGCGCGGTAGCCCGGATGCAGCGCAGCGGAATCCGGGGCAACGGTGGCGACACCCCGGATTCCGGCAAGCATGCATCCGGGCGACTTCATTGTTGTTTCGGCGGATGCATATTGCATTGTCGTCAGCCCAGTACGACGCCTGCCTTCTCCAGCTGGCTGACGATCTCCGCATGCAGCGGCACGCCATCGCGCAGATTCGCTGCGCACTCTGTCCAGCCACGTTCGCCCGGAAAGAGGAAGGCTTCGCGTGTGCCTGCTTCCCTGCGCAGGTAGTCGAGATAGTCCTCGACCTGTGCGTGAAAGCCATCGTTGCCGAATGCTGCGACGTCGAGCGCGATGAACAGCTTGCTGGCCTCGGTTTCCACCGCGCCTGCGGGCGCCGTGATGTCGCGGCAAAAGAGGCCGCTTCCGAGCGCGGCGGTCATGAATTCCAGCATCAACGCGAGGCCGGCGCCCTTGTGCCCACCCATGGGCGACACGGCGCCACCGAGGATGGCTTTCGCATCCGTCGTTGGCTTGCCATCGGCATCCACGCCCCAGCCTTCCGGCAGCGCCTTGCCTTCGCGCAGCCAGGTGGCGACCTTGCCGACGGCGGCCTGACTCATGGCGATGTCGAGCACGACCGGATTCTTGCCCGGTGCGCGCGGTACGCCGATGGCCAGCGGATTGTTGCCGATGACAGCCTTGGTGGCGCCCCATGCGGCCATGGTCTGGACGGCATTGGTGCTGCACAGGCCGATACAGCCGGCCTGCGCCGCGCGCAGGGCATAGGCATGAGCGCGGCCCCAGTGCGTGGTGTGGGTGGCGAGACAGACGCCGACGCCGAATTTGCGCGCACGGTCGACGGCGGCCTGCATCGCCGTGGCGGCGACGTGGCGACCGGGGCCGTTATCGCCATCGAGCACGCAGATGGCGCCGAATTCGCGAGTGAATTTCAAGTCAGGCCTGGCCTTGGCGCGGCCGGTGGCGAGACCGCTCAGCAATGCCGGAAGCATGCGTATGCCATGCGAGGGCGTGCCGTGCAGATCGGCCTCGGCCATGATGCACGCTTCAACCTGTGCAACTTCCGGGGACACGCCGTGCGCTACCAGCGCGGCTTGCACTGCACTGCAGAGACGGTCGTAGGGAACGCGTACGGGGAGATCGGCTGTAACTGACATGATGGCTCATCCGGTATGAAGCGAGCTCCAATTCTAGTGGCTTGCGCAGGCGGCGTATTGACCTATGGCGTACAAGCAAATCCGAAACTGAAAGCCCAGACGCAAGAACGGCCAGTGCGCATGCACACTGGCCGTCTCAAGACTGGTGAGGCAAGCCGCTTACGGTGTCACCGGCACGGACTTCGCCTGCGATGCCGTCTTGCCACGCGCATCGGCCGTGACCTTGAACGTTACGGTTTCGTTCGCAACGCCCGGCGTGAAGGTCAGTGTCGATTGATGATCGCCGTCGCTTTGCGCTTTGCTCACGACCGGCGTGCCGGCGGTTTGCTCCCATGTGTAAGCGATATCGCTCGCGCCAATGCCGCCCGTGGTCACGACAGCGACTGTGAAGGATGTCGAGGTGAGGACTTTGACGCCGCTCGGCCCGTCAAGGGAACTGATGGTGATCGAGTCCGGCAACGGAGAGCCGCCAACATCGCCGCCGTCATCGCCGCCACCGCAACCCGTCAGCAGGGCAGCCGAAGCCAGCAGGGTCACTGCGATGCGTTTTGAAACAGAATTGAAATTGCCTAATGCATACATGTTCAGACTCCTCGTGTGTGTAGGAACGACAAAGTGATCGTTCGTCAGGGTCGCCCTGTAAAGGCGGTGGCGCGGGGCGTTTCCGCCGGAAACGAGCGGCTCCAAACCTCCTGGCAGACGACACGAACGATGCGGGGATTTGCGGGCGATTTCTGTGCGTTAGCGCTCAAAGCGCCGAGCCTTCAGTCGAAGGCAAGGTGGTAATGCCCACGGGGCGCACTGGTGTCGGAGGGCCGGCTACGTCGCTGTGGCCGTGCCCATCCTGGCGCTGATTCTCGCGGCATGCTTGGACTTCATATGGGCTGCTCGGACCGTCGCCGGGATTTTCCGTGCCGGGATCGGCACTGCAGTCGTGCTGGTAGAGGCAACCCGGCCAACCCGGCCGGAACGCCGGTGGCGATCCCCGCCCGCTTTCTGATTCCGACAGTCGGAACCACTAAAAGTCGGCCCGATCAACGGTTTTCGAGGTGCGCTGAAGAATATTCAGGTGCCCGTCAGTAGCACCTGTGTTCTTCCAAGTAATTGAGCGGAAAGCCTTTGTTTGCGGCTGTTGCGAACCGCTCATGCCATGCAGGTTCGGCTCGTTATTAATGTAATTGAAGGATTTATCAAAAATATTTACTGGGGTTTACCCTAGGTGGCATGCCAGCATTCCCGCCATGTTCAAGGCTGCCCAGGTTTTCGTCGGGTCGGCCAAACCGTCACGGAGGAAAACGAATGTTGCGCAAACTTCTCATCGCCCTGTCACTGCTGGGCGCTGTAAACGCGGTCAGTGCGGCCGAAGTCAAGGGATGGGTACTCGAAGGCCAGGACTATCCGAAGCATCAGGGCATGCTGTACTTCTTCGAACAGATCAAGGCGCGCAGCAACGGCAAGTTCGACGGCAAGGTACTCTGGCGCGAGTCGACAGGTGATCAGAAAACCATCCTGCCGCAGTTCAAGAAGGGGCAGATCGACTTTGCCGTGTTGAGCAATGCACCGCTCTACGAGGCTGTGCCGGAGATGGAAGTGTTGTCGCTACCCTTCATCTTCAAGAACACCGAACACATGCTCAAGACGCTTGATGGCGAAGTCGGCCAGGGCCTCGAGCGTTCGCTGGCGGCCAAGGGCTTCATCGTGCTGGCGTGGTACGACGGTGGTGCGCGCTCTTTCTACTCGCGCAACAAGCCGCTGCGCAACCCCAGTGACTTCGACCATTTGAAGGTGCGCGTCGCCAACAAGGTCGAGCTCAAGCGCATGGTGTCCGCACTGGGCGGCGAGCCGAACACGCTGGCGTATGACAAGGTCAAGGGTGCGCTCGAAAGCGGCGAGATCGATGTCGCCGAGAACGACCTCATCTCCTACCAGTTGTCAGAACAGTACAAGTTCGCCAAGTACTACGTAGTCAGCAACCATAGTGTGTTGCCGGAAGCCATGGTCGTGTCGACGCAGTTGTGGCAGAAGCTCTCACCTGCAGAACGCGAGATGTTCAAGCAGTCGGCGCACGAATCAGCTGAGCTCATGCATGGCCTGTGGGTCAAGAAGACCGCCACGATCCGCACCGCACTCGAAAAGCAGGGCGTCAAGTTCTACGATATGAAGGACAGCTCTGGCTTCGTGTCGCGTTTGCGCAGTGTCTACAGCCCCGTACTGGTCAACCCCCAGTCTGGCGAGTTGATGCTCAAGGTGATGGCCGGCTCGCAAACCTGATCGCGCAACACGATTGATCTCCCCATGAAGAAGGGCCGCACTTGCGGCCCTTTTTGCATTCTGGCGACCGCATGGACTGACTGCCGTACTCCGCGGGTTTCATGCAAAATTAGTCCAGGTGTCATGTGCTCATGTCACACTGGGTCGTAACGCCCGGGGCAGCGTTCAAGAGCAGTCAGCCTCTGTCCTCGCAGAATGGAGTCGTTGTTCATGAAAAGGCTTTACCTGTTTCTGGTACTGGCATTCCTGGCCGGTTGTGCCGGGCTCATGCACGAGAATTTCGAAGACTTGTTTGGCAAGCCGAATCCGCAGCGCTTTGACGTGCCCACAATGCCGCAAGGAGGCATGTCGTACCGCAACGACGTGCAGCCGATTCTGGACAAGCGTTGCGTCGTTTGCCATGCCTGCTACGACGCGCCCTGCCAGCTCAAGCTGACGGCCTGGGAGGGCGCAGCGCGCGGTGTTACCCCGGGTTTGATATACGACGGGGAGCGCCTCCTGGAAGGCGATCTGACGCGCCTGTTTCTCGATGCGGACAAGCCCTCGGAGTGGCGCAAACGCGGCTTTTTCCCGGTACTCAACGAATACGGCGTCAATCCTGTCGCTGAACAACACGCGAGTCTGCTGGCGCGCAGTATCGAGCTCAAGGACAAGCACCCGGTCGCGCCTGACTCCCTGCTGCCGGCCAGCGTCGATACTTCTCTGGATCGCGTTCAGCAATGCACGCCGGTCGAGGGCTACACCGACTATGCCAAACGCAATCCGGATTGGGGCATGCCATTTGGCCTGCCAGGTCTGACAGCGGAAGAGTCCGGCATGATCCGGCGCTGGCTGCGTGTCGGCGCACCGTATGAAGGTCCGCAGCAGCCCACCCCGCTGGCGCAGCAGCAGATTGCACTGTGGGAGAAGTTTCTCAACGGCGCTTCGCTGCGCGAGCAACTGGTCAGCCGCTACATCTACGAACACTTGTTCCTGAATCACATCTACTTCGGCGACATCGGTCGGCCGCAGTTTTTCGTGCTGGTTCGTTCCAGCACGCCGCCCGGCGAGAAGCTACATGAGATCGTCTCGCGCCGCCCGTTCGATGATCCAGGCGTGGCGCGCGTCTACTATCGCTTCCGGCCGGAGGCGGAGACCATTGTGGCCAAGTCGCACATGCCGTATGCATTGACGCCGGAGCGCATGGCGCGCTGGAAAGAACTCTTTTTTGCTACGAACTATCCGGTAAACAAGCTGCCGACGTACAAGACGGAGGAGACGGCCAACCCGTTTGGCACCTTCCAGGCCCTGCCGGAGAAAGCGCGTTACCGTTTCTTGCTGGACGAAGCACAGTCGACGGTGATGGGTTTCATCAAGGGGCCGGTGTGCCGCGGGCAGACGGCGCTGAACGTGATCAACGATCACTTCTGGATTTTCTTCCAGGACCCCGAGCTCATGAGCGAGGAAGACGCCAGCTTCCTGCAGCGCGAGAGCCGCGATCTGGTGCTGCCGTCGGGGCAGGACAACTCGCGGATCGTCGGGCCTTGGCTGCGCTATTCGAACCACGAAGAGGGTTTCATGGAGGCGAAGTCGGCCTACCTGGAAAAGCGCTTCGATACGCCGGACAAGGTGAGCCTGAATCTGGTCTGGGATGGTGACGGGCGCAACCCCAACGCCGGCCTGACCATTTACCGCCATTTCGACAGCGCCAGCGTGCTCAAGGGGCTGCAGGGTGAGGTGCCGAAGACTGCATGGATTCTGGGCTACTCATTGCTGGAGCGCATTCACTACCTGCTGGTCGCAGGTTACGACGTGTATGGCAACCTCGGGCACCAGCTCAACACACGGCTCTACATGGACTTCCTGCGCATGGAAGGCGAGTTCAATTTCATCGCCCTCCTGCCGCGCGCCAGCCGTGTTGGCGTGCGTGACGCCTGGTATCGCGAAACCAGCTCCGACGTGAAGGATTATGTCTATGGCAAGTATGCGCACTTCAATCGTGAGACAGGCATTCAGTATCCAGCGGATCGTGCACCCGCCCCGGCCCTGATGGAGATGCTCAAGCAGCGCCTCGCGCCAGTGGCGCAGCACGAGTACGACGTCGACATGCTCGACGATGCAGAGCTGAAACGTGTCCTGCACGAACTGGCCGAGGTGCGTGGCGTCCCGCTGGCGTGGATGCCGGAAGCGGCCATCCTGCGTGTCGAGAGCTCGGGCCAGCAGGAGCGTACATTCACCCTGCTGCGCAATACCGGGCATACCCACATCACCTACCTGCTGCGCGAGAACAAGACCATCACGCCGGGCGAGAACAGCATGGATGTGCTTTCCGGTATCGCCACGGCCTATCCGAATGCGTTCTATCGCGTCCAGCGCAATGAGCTGCCGGCCTTTACGGCCGCCGTGCGTAACCTCGGCTCAGCCAGCGATTACGCAGAACTGATGGACCACTTTGGCGTGCGTCGCACCAGCCCGCATTTCTGGGCGTTGAGTGATGCGGTCAACAGCGAGTACATCAAGAGCCGACCGATCGAGGGGGGCTGGCTGGATTACAACCGGCTGGAGAATAGATAGCGCGTCGGTCTGCCCTTGGCGCAGCTGCGCAGGACCGCCTCCATCGGGTCCTGCCGGCTTTTGCTGAGGGCATTCGACGTTCTCCGGGAGCGGCCGCATGGCGATGGGTATCACTCGAATTACTCGAATTACTCGAATTACGAAGCTGTTGATCTCCGTGAGCTGCGCAGGTCTGCTGGCGGCGTGTGTGGGACTGCCGCCCCGCGACTCACTGCCCGTTTCGTATCCCGGGCTGTCACCCGCTGTGGTCGATGCGTCTGCAACGCGTCTCGGGCGTGCATTTGCCCCCGGGCTGGCGGCTCATGCCGGACGCAGCGGCATCTATGGTCTGGCGGACGCCAGCGAGGCGTTCGCAGCGCGTGCCGTGCTGGCCGAGGCTGCCGACAAGACACTCGATGTCCAGTACTACATCTGGCGCGGTGACCATACGGGCTATCTGCTGTTTGAAGCCATCTGGCAGGCAGCGGAACGCGGTGTGAGCGTACGCCTTCTGCTGGATGACACCAATACCGCTGGGCTCGACGACACCTTGCGGGCGCTCGATGCACACCCGAACATCAGCGTGCGCCTGTACAACCCGATGACCCTGCGCAGTGCACGTCTGCTCAATTTCGTGACGGACTTTTCGCGGCTCAATCACCGCATGCATAACAAGTCCTTCACTGCCGACAACCAGGCCACGATTGTTGGCGGACGCAATATCGGTGACGAGTATTTCGGAGCCAGCGAGGACGTCGGATTTGAAGATCTCGATGTCATCGCCACCGGGCCTGCCGTGAAGGACGTGACGGCCTCGTTCGAGGACTACTGGAACAGTGCTTCGGCCTACCCTGCCGCCAGCATCATCGGTCATGAAGACTCGCGCAAGGCGCTGCTGGAGCGCTTCGCCGAGACCAGGGTCGACGAAGGCGCACAGCAGTTCCTGCAGACCTTGCGCGATACGAAACTGATGCGCGCGCTGTTGGCCGATACCCTGCCGCTATATTGGGCAGACACGCAGCTGGTGGTGGACGATCCCGCGAAAACGCTGGGCCAGCTCGACGCCGTGGAGGACCGCGAGCGCCTCATGCTGGGCCGCCTCATGGCGGCCATTCATTTGCCGGCGCAATCATTCGATCTTGTTACGCCGTATTTCGTACCCGGCGATCAAGGCGCGGAGGCCCTCACGGCGCTGGCGCGCAACAAGGTGCGTGTACGTGTGCTGACCAATTCTCTGGCCAGCTCCGACGTGACTGCCGTGCACGCGGGCTATGCCGAATATCGCAAGGTTCTGCTGCAGGCCGGCGTGGAACTCTACGAACTCAAGCGTCAGCGTCCGCTCAAGCCTGCAGGCAAAGCGGATGAGCGGAGCAAGGACAGCGAGCCCGAGGCAAGACGCAAGACGCTGCGCGGCAGCTCATTGGCCAGCCTGCATGCCAAGACCTTCGCCATGGATGGCAAACGCATATTCGTCGGCTCCTTCAACTTCGACCAACGCTCTGCCTGGCTCAACACCGAGATGGGCTTGGTGATCGACAATACCGAGTTCGCCGGCCGCCTTTCGGAATGGTTCGACAAGGAATTGCCGGGCAGGGCCTATCACGTAGTACTGCAGGAGGACGGCTCGCTGTGCTGGATCGAGCAGACGCCGCAGGGGGAAGTGCGTCACGATACCGAGCCGGGCTCGGGCCCCATGCTGCGTGGCTGGGTGGGTTTCCTGTCCATACTCCCGATCGAGTGGATGCTCTGAGAGCCCGTCACAAAACGGGCTGCGCACGCGGCTGGCGTTGTTGGCTCGCTCGCCGTGCATAAGCTCCGCGCGAGCCGCCTAGCCAGCCACGCGCTCGCTCCGTTTTGTGACGGACTCCAAGAACGCGGGGGAAATGCCACTCATAAGTTGGGGAGGTTCCGCCAGCCGCCCGGAGGCGGCATTACGCAACGCACGTTTCGGCCCAGACCCGGCGGAACCGCCGGAGGCGTTCCGCCCTACACCTGGCTCTGGCGCAGCAGTTCCTCGATGTTGACCTTGTCGATCTGCGTGGGCAGCAGGAATTGCTCGGCATATTGGCGATAGGTGCCCGAGCGCAGGAATAGCTCGAACAGATCGGCGTCCAGGTGCTGTTCGCTGACCATGCGCGCCATGATGGTCAGTGATTCGGACAGGGTCTTCGGCAGCTTGTAGGGGCGGTCGGCGGCAGTGAGCGCTTCAAACACGTCAGCAATGGCCATGATGCGCGCCGGTACGCTCATCTCGTCACGGCGCAGCCCCTTCGGATAGCCGCGCCCGTCCATGCGTTCGTGGTGGCCGCCGGCAATTTCCGGCACGCTGCGCAAATGACGCGGAAATGGCAGATGCTCGAGCATGACAATGGTCTGCACGATGTGGTCGTTGATGATGAAGCGCTCTTCCTCGGTCAGCGTGCCGCGACTGATTGACAGGTTGTAGATCTCGCCGTGGTTGAATTTGTACTTTGGCACCTTGATATGGAAGCGCGGGTCCTTGTCGGTCGCGGACAGCTCGTCGGGTTGGCGCGCAACGAGATGTTCGGGCTTGTCGGCCAGTAGCGTCTCGGCATGTGGCAAGGGCTGCGGGGGTACGCCCTGCAGCAGGCGGGCCTCTTCGCGTGACAGGCCCAGCCTGTCATCCAGCGTGCGCATCCACGGGCGTTGTGCGATCTTCTTCAGGCGCTCGATTTTCGCCGGATCAAGATACTCGCCGCCCACATTGCACTCGGCGACGAAGGCAAAATCCGCATCCAGTGCCTGCCATTTTGTCTGCAGCTCAGCCCAGGCTTCCTGGTCCGGCATGCCTTGCGCGCGATTGCGCCAATAGACAATTTCGGCGTCGCGCTTGATCACTTCGAAGCGCGTACGGATCTCGTGGATGCGGTTGTAGATGCTCTCCAGCTTGGTGGCCTTGTCGACCACATATTCCGGTGTCGTGACCTTGCCGCAGTCGTGCAGCCAGGCACTGACATGTACGGCCTCCCATTGGTCCTCATTGAGCGAGAAGTCGCGGAACGGCCCTTCGCGGGCGTCCTCGGCGGCGTGGACCAGCATCTTGGTGAGCGTAGGCACGCGCTGGCAATGGCCGCCGGTGTAAGGGCTCTTGGCGTCAATGGCGCCCGCCATGAGCTGGATCAGCGCTTGGAGCAGATTCTGCTGACTGTCAACGAGATGGCGCGTTTCAATCGCCACCGCCGCGGTGGACGACAGTGCCTCGATGAAGGCCAGCTGCGGATTGCGCGTACCGTTCTGCATCGCGCTGAGAGGTTGCGGCAGCTCCAGCACGATCGCGCCGACGAACTCCTTGCCCAGCGTCTCGAGGGCGACGGCGACCAGTTCGGCGCTGCCCGTTTCAGCCGCGCCGATGACGCTGGTGCGTGTCGCGATCAGTTGCGTCGCCGGGTGTGCCGGGTGACTGGCCGGCGTCAGTGTCTCCGGATGTTCGGCATGGGCGTTGGCAGAGCGTTGCAGCTGTGAGCGCACCAGCATGTTCCGGTCGGGATCGTAGAGGTAGAGCGCACCGGAGCGCGCTTGTGTCGTGGCAGTCACGTCGTGCAACACGACTTCCAGCAGACGCTCCAGACTGGTCTCGGAGCTCAGTGCGGCACTCACCCCGAGGAAGCGCGCAATCGTCGATTTCATCTGGATGGTCGCCGTCGCCAGCTGGTCGACCTCGGCAATGCGCGAGCGCCGCACATTGCTGCTGGAGAAATCAAAGGCGGCGACCGAACGTGTGTCGTCGGCGAGAAAGCGCAGGGGTCGGGCAATCTTCTGTGTCAGCCAGTAGCCGGCAGGCGCGGCGGCGATGATCAACAGCAGCGTGAGCAACAGCTGGCGTTGCAGCAGGCCGCGCGCCTCATGGAACAGTTCTGTATGTGGCACGGCCATCAGCAGGCGCAATGGCTGGCCCTGTGCGCGCCAGGCAATGGGTATGGAGACCAGTTCCCAGTCCTCGCCCTGCAGCGAGCGATGCAGGCGCTGGATGCCCTGCGTGGGCAGTTCGGCCGCAGCGATCAGCGCCGGGACCTCGGTGACGTTGACCTTCTGCGCGAGCGCCTTGCCACTTTCGTCAAAGAGCATGCTGCCGCTGCCCTTGTCGCTGGTTAAAACCCGGTTGTCGCTATCAATGATCACCACACGTGTGCCCGGAGTGACACGCAGGGCGGCGATCTCGTGCGTCAGGCTTTCAAGGGTGACATCCAGTCCCACCACGACGCCGGGCACGTCCGAGCGGCGGGCCAGCGTGGTGCCCACCGAGCGCGTGGTGAAGAACACGTAGGGCTCGACCATCACGGATTCGGCAGAGGCCATGGCGCGCGTATACCAGGGGCGCGTGCGCGGGTCGTAGACGTAGTCGCCGCGCGAGTCCTGTTTGAGCAGCTGCCCGCTCTTGTCGTAGTAACGAAATTCTCCGCTGTTCTTGCCGTTGGCCTGGCGGGTCTGTAATTGGACCAGCAGATCGGCTTGCGGGGGGGCGCGGAAAGCCTCTCGGGTTGCCGGATTGCGCAAGGGGCGAAAGAGTATGAATTCGCCGTCGGGATAGCCTGCGTAGACGGCATCGAGCAAGGGGTTGGAGGCTTCCGCCGAGCGTACGACGGACAGGGCGGCCAGACGCTGCTCGCGCGTTTTGGCAAGTACCAGGTCATGGTGTACAAGCAGGTCTATCTGGTTTTCGGCGGGCAGCAGGATGCTGTCGACGCGGCTGCGCAAAACCCGCGAAACATGCGTTATGGATTCATCGACAGACGATAGCAGCACCTTGCGTGCGCCGTTATAGGCATGCCAGGCCAGTACCGAGGCAACCACCAGCAGCAGTGTGACGGTGCCCGCCGAGGTGATGACGTGGAGCGGAATCTTCCAGCGCGTGTCTCGCGTTTCTGGAAATTTCTGTGGGGATACCATGCAGCCCTCCGGCACGACGTCTGACAGAACGCATTAGAGCATGTGCATGGCGATGGCATCTATCTGACATGCCCCATGGTGTGCATCACTTCTCGTTTGTTTTTGGCTGCGGGCTGCGTTCTACATGGGAGCGCCGGGCAAGGCGCCAGAAGACCAGGGCAACACCAAGGATACGGCTCCATCTGTTGGGCAAGATCGACAGCAGGCTGCCGAAAGTGCCCATCCACTGCCTGGTGTCCGGGGCGCCGCCCATGCCGGAAAAGGGTTCGGTGAGCGCCACCCATTCCTGCCGCAGTGCAAGCCGGTGGCGCTGCGCCTGCAGGCGCAGAGACTGTTTCTGGAATTGCCGAAGACTCTTGTCGTTTTTCACGAGAGTTTCTCCGTCTGGTTTGCGGCTTTGCCGGAATGTTCCGGCGTGCCGCCCAGTGCCTGCTCATCGCGCCTGAATTCCGCCACGGTTTCGCTGAAGGGGGGCGGTGCATTGCGCACTCTTCGGATCAGGCATAAGGCGCTGACCGTGGCCCCGATGACGCAAACCAGGGTCAGGCAGCCTGCGGCGGCGAGCAGATGACCATGCTCCCAGGCCAGCGTCAGGATCAGCACGCCGGCGAACACGAATCCCAGCGTGGCGAAGGTGAATAGCGCCAGCAACAGGGTCAGATGACCCAGCTGGCGCTCCAGCTCTTCCTGCAATTCCAGGCTGAGCAGATTCAGACGTGCGCCGACTAGACCGCTGGCACTGGCGGCAATGCGTCGGAAGCGGTCGACGAAGGGCAGGCGCATCGGCCGCGACCTAGCGACGTGCGATCAGCATGCCGATCACGATGCCGACCGCGGCCCCCAGACCCACCGCCTTCCACGGGTTTTCATGCACATAGGTGTCGGTCGCTTTCGCTGCGGCGCGGGCCTTGGCCACGGCGGCTCGTTCCGCTTCCGTGAGGCTCTTCTTTGCCCGCTCAAGGGCATCAATGATGCGCACCTGCAAGGCCTTCGCCTCCTCACCGGTTGCGCCGACCGCCGTGGCGATGAGTTGCTCCGTCTCGCGCAGGATGTCCTGCGATTCCTCGATCAGGTCGGAGGTGGTGTCGTTGCTCATGTGAATCTCCCGTATCTAGCGTGACGGATGGGGCATGCCGTCTCCGCGAATGGCTTGCGCCAGTTACGCACACGGCATGGCGTACGACGCCTCGCGTGCCGCATCCGGCTTGAGTGAGGCGTACAACTGCATGGAGCGTGTGAGCCCACGCCTGGTTGGCCAGTGGTCTCACGCGGGGGGCAGCAGTTCAAATAGTAGGCCGCCCGCAGACGGATGTCATGCGCGGGTTGACCTTGCTGCCCGGGTCGATGTTGCGTCTTCAGTGCATGCCGATGCTGGAGACCGCCGCGACGATGGCGCCCGAGATGACGGAGACGACGAGGACGCAGATCACCAGCACGATCGTGTAGGGCGCGACCTTGTCCTGCGGCACCTTGAGGAGTGTGGGTACGCCGAGATAGAGCACGTAAACGCCATATAGCGAGGCCAGCAGGCCAAGCGCGGAAAAGGCTGGCAGCAGGCTGAAGATGCCGCCCAGAAAGCCCGGCGTCATGCTGAAAGCAATCAGCTTGAAGGCGTTGAACAGATTTTTCTCACCCTGGAAGCTCGGCGCCAGCGCGTCAGCGATGATTGCGATCACGTAGACCGTCACCAGCGACAGGGCGTAGCCGAGGATCAGGGTGGCGATGCCGGCCACCAGCGGCACGCGCACGGTCACGCCGACCATCGAATAGCCGATCAGCGACATGCCGATGAAACCGGCAATGGCCGGTATTGCGGCGAGCAGTACCAGATATTCCGTATAGATGGATTTTACCGAGGACGATTCGTTGTCAATCACAGGCCATTCGGTCTTCGGTGACAGAAGGATGTTCTTTGCCCGCTCTACGATATTCATGACGTTCTCCCTGAAGAATATTGTCAATGCCGCACGCATGGCCGGGTGTCCGCCCGCGCCAGAGTCAGCCGAGATCATCCTCCGCTGCTTGCCAATAGCATCATAGCCCGGCTGGCATGGCAGGAGTCCAATGCCAGTCGGGTTCTTCAGAAGTCGATTGCCGGTCGCGCGCTCTCGGCGGTGAAGCGCCACTTGCCGATCGTACAGCCCATGAGAAAGGCCAGCGCGCCACTGAGCGAGGCATACAGCAGCGAGGTGTGCCAGGCGCTGTCATAGGCGCCGAACATGGCGGCCTTGAGCGCCTTGACGACCCAGGTGAGCGGCAACCAGGGGCTGATATCCATGAACAGCTTGCCGCTGAGTTCCACCGGCATGATGCCGCTGGAGGAGGACAGCTGAACGGCGAGCAGCACCATTGCAAGCGCCTTGCCTCCATCACCGAAGGCGCGTGTCAGCGCAAAGGAGATCAGCAGGAAGCTCACCGATGAGACTGCTAACGTCAGTGCGAAGGCCCCGGAGTGGACGAGGTGGATGTTCAGAATGAAGCGCACCGCGAGCAGCACGATCAAGGCCTGCGCCAGCACGAGGGCTGCCGGTAGCACGATCTTGCCCAGCAACTGCGCGGGGGGCGAATACGCCTGGGCTTCCAGCGGCAGGGCGCGCACGTGCAGCAGGAAGATCACCACGCCGGCGCCCAGCCATAATGCTGCGGGAATAACGTTCGGAGCGAAGCCGCTGCCATTGTTCTCGACCGGCGCGACGCGTTCGACAATGGGTTCGACCGAACGCGCCAGACCTTCTGGGCTGCCACCTGGTCTGGAGATCTTGGCGGGCAAGGAACTCTGCAGCTGGTCCAGACCCATTGCCAGCATCTGTGCGCCCTTGGCAACGCTCTGCGTGCCACTTTCCAGTTTGCCGCTGCCGGATGCGAGGACCTGCGCGCCCGAGTCCAGCTGGTCGAGCTGGCTCGTCAGCGGCAGGCGCGTGACCATGGTGTGGATGCCGCTGCTGAAAGTCCGCATGCCTGCGACCAGCTTGCCGACGCCGTTGCCAAGCTGATCGGCGCCATCGGCCAGCGCGCCCTGTGCCTCGCCTGCCGCGCTGATCCCTTCGTCCAGCAGGGATACACCCTGGCCCAGACTGCGCAGACCCTGTGTCAGGGAGGCCGGAGCCCAGAGGCTGCTGGCGGCCTCATCCTGGAATTGCTGCACGCCTGCCTGCAACTGCTGGCTGCCGGCCTTCAATTCACCCATGCCGTGGCGTAGCTCCACGTGTCCGGCGGCGAGCCGGTCTGCGCCATTCTTGAGCTGATTCAATTCGGCATTCGAGGGGCGATGCGCATCCATCAGACGCAGGCCGTTGTCGAGCTGCTTCATGCCCGAGGTCAGTTGGCCGACGCCCTCATTGAGGCGATCGCTGCCTGCCGCCAGGGTTTTGGTGCCTTCTGCCGCTTGCGTTGCGCCTGTGCTCAGCTCACGCGCACCCTGGCTCAAGCGGGCGACGCCGGCCCGCAGGGCTTCGACGCTTTGTTGCGAGCCACTGGCGCTGGCGAGGACCATGGCCCAGCGTTTCTCGTTGAGGCTTTCGTTGATCTGCTGGCCGAGAATCTCGGCGAAGTGCGCCGCCATGGCTGCACTCTCGTAGTTGTTACCTTCAGAGACATAGATCACCGGTTTGCCCGCACCGACCAGAATGCCCGGGATGGCATTGGAACTGAACTGCGGCGGGATGATCAGCGCAAATGCCAGCTTGCCCTGACGCACCAGGGCTCGCGTTTCGCCCTCATCGTGGAACTCCTTGAAGCCAAAGCGCCCATCCGCTTCAAGGCGCGCCACGACGTCCTTGCCGATATTGAAGGTCTGGTCCTGATAGGTCATGCCTTCGTCCTGATTGACCAGGGCGACGGTCAGCGCGCCGGTATTGGCGGCCGGGTCCCACACGCTCACGAGGTAGATCAGCGCATACAGCGCCGGAATCAGCACCACTACGACAGCGGCAAGCAATTGCTTGGGGTAGCGCGCGAACTGCCCGAACTCGATGCGCGCAATGCTCAAAACCTGCTGGAAGGGATTCATGGGCGGAGTCATCTACGGTGGCGAATAACCGGGGAAGAATATTGCGGACGCAGAGAGCCGTCGCACGGTAAGGTGCGCCAGCTCACTGTTCTCGGTGCTCAGGATATCCCCGGTGTGTGCGGGAAGCTGCGTGGCTTCCCGTTTGTCGTGCTGCGTGTTGAGTGCCGCACGGATGATTACGTCAGAATTGTCGTTTTCTGAAGGGACGTGGCTGTGCCGACGTACAAAAGGGAAAACGGGGCGCTCGCGGCGTCCCGTTTTCCTTTCTGCCTTCGTTCAGTCCGCGCGTGCTGGGTAAGCCAGGCGCCTCAATGACGCCAACCGTCCCCGTCATGGCCACGGCGGCCGTGGTCATGGTGGTCGTGATGATGGCGCACTTCCCAGCGCTCGCGGCGGTAGTCCTCGTAGTAATAGCGTGGGGGAGGGGGCGGCATGCGACGGTATTCCGGGCCGTATTCGGCATAGCCACCACGCACCACGATTTGTGGCACGGGCAGGGGCAGCAGGATTGGCGGCGCAGGCAGGCGCACGCTGACACCTGGCAGCGACAGCTCGACGCCATGTGCCTGACTGAGGCCCGGCACGAGCGCGGCGGTGTAGCCAAGCAGGGCAATGACTAAGGTGCGGATTGGTTTCATGTTGTGTCTCCTTGATCGGACATGACGTCCTCCGAGATCAATAACGCCGGGCGAACCGGCGCTGCCGACATGGAGATGTAAGGGTTTGTAAAGGTGGCTGCCGGTGGGGGCCGGCAGACTTCCTGCGCGCCAGCCGGCAGAGTGGCGCCAGGGTGGTGACTGCGTTGCTTCTGCTGATATTCTCGAGCCTCTTCAGCCCAAGGACTCTCGCCATGCCCGCTTCCCGCCGCCAGACAGGCTTCTTCATCCTTGCGGCCTTTGTCACGGCTTTGGCTGGTTGCGCATCCAGCGGCAAGAAAGTGGCCGAGCTGCCCGAGCCGGTTACGGCGCTCGACGTCCAGATCGAACGCGGCCCGGGCATCGCATGGCGCGATGTCGCCGCAGCGAATCATGAGGGTCTCGACAAGGTGGTCGGGCTCTACATGCAGGAACTCGGCAAGAACATCAAACCGGGGTTTGCCGCGACGAGCATTCCGGTGCAGCTTGCTGGCGATGGCGCGGTTAACCCGTCAGCTCCGCCGTCCTATGTACTGTTACTGAAACCGGTGGATGCCGAGGTGATTCTCAATGGCGGCAAGATTGCCGGCCTGCGCACGATAGATCTGGAAGTCTCACTCGTACACGTCCCGCAAAAGCTGACGGTGTGGCGCTATAGCACGCTGCTCGACGGCAACCCGAAGCGCTCCCTGCTGCCGGATGCGCAGGCCATCGCCGATGCACTGATCCAGCAGGGGCTCATCCCGCGAGCGCCGCGCTAGAATGCACGGCTTCGGTAAATGAGCTCGTTTCGCCATTTCCGATCCTGATCAGGCACGACAATAAGGAGCAGGCGTCATGGGCGCGCAGTGGAAAGCAAAACATAAAGATATCGCCGCGAATGCCAAGGGCCGCATCTTCGGCAAGCTGGCCAAGGAAATCATGATCGCCGCGCGTGGTGGCGCGGACCCGACGCTCAACTCGCGCCTGCGTCTCGTCGTCGAGCAAGCCAAGAAGGCCTCCATGCCCAAGGACACGCTGGAGCGTGCCATCAAGAAGGGCGCTGGCCTGACCGACGAGCCAGTCAGCTTCGAACACGTCATCTACGAAGGCTTTGCGCCGCATCAGGTTGCCGTGATGGTCGAATGCCTCACCGACAACGTGAAGCGCACCGCGCCCGAAATGCGTGTGCTGTTCCGCAAGGGCCAGCTCGGTGCGTCCGGCGCCGTAGCGTGGGATTTCGATCACCTCGGCATGATTGAAGCCGCGCCGACCAAGGCCGGCATTGATCCGGAAGAAGCCGCCATTGAAGCGGGGGCGCAGGACCTGGAGCCGGGCGAGGAAGAAGGCACGACCCTGTTCTACACCGCACCCACCGAGCTGGATCTGGTCAGCAAGGCGCTCGGCAACCACGGCTTCAACGTGCTCTCCGCCAAGCTCGGCTACAAGCCGAAGAACCCGGTCAGCGCCGCCAGCCTCAATGCCGAAGCGCTGGAAGAAGTAGAAGCCTTTTTGGCGGCGATTGATGAAAACGACGACGTGCAGAACGTCTACGTCGCCCTGATCGCGTAGCCACGGCCTGAAGGTCCGGCGTGGACAGCCGGAACTTCAAGCAACATGAACGTGGTGTGCGCTTTGCGCATGCAGACGCATGGCGAAACCTGCGTCAAACTCTCCGTATTCGGCTTTTTAGCCTTATGGAGAGTACGCAATGCGCACATATCAGCAGCCCATGTTGCGAGCGGCCATGAAGGCCCTCGGCATGACCCGCGACATGTTTTCCAACAGCCTCGGCGTCAAGCGCCGTGCGCTCGATACCTGGTTACTGCCCGCCACCTCGCAGGAGTACCGGCAGATGCCCGACGCCGTCCGTTTGCTCATCGAGAGCCGCTGGCCAGGTCTATCGAGGCTTGATGCGGCAGTAGCGCTCGCGCCGTTGCGCGACCGCATTTGTGCACCGGAGGCGCCGCATCTCCTGAGCGTCACGCAATTCCAGCGCGATACGCTGGACGAGTTGCTGCGCCTGGCGGCTTCTCTGGAGCCCATCGCGCAAAGACACAAAGTCAGCCGCGTGCTCGAAGGTGCCGTGCTCGGCAATCTGTTCTTCGAGCCAAGTACGCGCACCCGTCTGTCATTCGGCGCGGCCTTCAGCAGGCTCGGTGGCGCCGTGTGCGATACGACGGGTTTCACCTTCTCGTCGATGGCCAAGGGCGAGTCTCTCGCCGACACCAGCCGCGTCGTGGCCGGCTACTTCGATGCCATCGTCGTGCGCCATCCGGAAACAGGCTCCGTTGCGCAGTTCGCGCAAGGCATCGAGGTGCCCGTCATCAATGGCGGTGATGGCGCGGGCGAGCATCCGACCCAGGCGCTGGTCGACGTCTACACGATGGAGAAAGAATTCTCGCGCCTCGGCAAGTCGCTGGATGGGGCAACGATTGCGCTCGTCGGGGACCTGCGCAATGGCCGTGCCGTGCAATCCCTGTTTCGCATTCTCACGGTGTATCGAGCGCTGAACTTCAAACTCGTCGCGCCGACAGGTCTCGAAATGCCCACGGAGTTAATCGACGCGGCTGTAGCGCGAGGTCATCAGGCCACGCAGCACAGCACCTTGCAGACTGGCCTGCGTGACGCGGATGTGATCTATGCCACACGCATTCAAAAGGAGCGCATGCAGGAAGAATTGATAGAGGGTTACCCGGCACGCTTCTGCATCGACAAGAACGCCATCACCCGCTTCGCGCCCGCCGATGTCGTGATCCTCCATCCCCTGCCACGCGACAGCGCGCCAGAAGCCAACGACCTCTCAAGCGATCTGGACGGAGACCCGCGCCTCGCCATCTTTCGCCAGACCGATAACGGCATGGCGGTGCGCATGGCTGTGTTCGCGATGTTGCTCGGCGTGGAGGCACAGATCGCTGGCAGCCTGCGTGATGCGCACTGGCGACGTCCCGTGCGCATCGGCACGCTCGACGCGAAATTCCATCGGTTGGTTGGTAGCTAGCTCGCTGCGCGGCAGCCGCCCGGCACTAGGGCGTGTTCACATTCACCCGACGGTTGCGCGAGTACGGGATTCGGCACAGAACAAGGCGCAGCGACGCTGACAGGGTGGCCCCCTGACGAGGAGCTGCAACGCAGTGCTGTGGCGAATCCCGTGCTCGCCCGAGGGGTTGAGGCGCAGGGCTCGCCGTACTGCGTTGCACTCCTTGTGCGGGGGGGCCACCCCGCACTGCGTCGCACGCCTTGTACGACAAGCCCTGGGCCTCAACGCAATCCGCCGGGTGAATGTGAACACGCCCTAGCCTGGTCGCACAGATCAGCCTGTCACCGTCACCACGATTTCACGCGTGTGGGCGTGGGTGCGATGCTCCCAGAGGAAGATGCCCTGCCAGGTGCCCAGCAGCATCTCACCATGAGCAATCGGCACGCTGAGGGATGAGGCGGTGAGCACGGAGCGCGCATGCGCTGCCATGTCGTCGTCGCCTTCCGTGTCATGCACATAGTCCGCATCGCCATCCGGTGCCCAGCGCTGCGCCAGTGTTTCCAGATCGCGGCGCACGGAAGGGTCGGCATTCTCGGTGATGATCACCGAACAGCTTGTATGCCGAACGAATACATTGGCGAGGCCTGACTGCACGTTCGCGCGCGACACGACTGCCGCAACTTCGCGCGTGATCTCGACGGTGCCGCGACGGGTCGTGCGCTGCCGGAGTATTTCCTGATGGACCAAGCTTCATCCTTTCTTCCGCGTCGCCGGATTGCCGTCTGACGCAGCGTGCGTCATTCTTTCGTCATTGGTTCAAGCCAGTCCGAGCTTCTTCAGCCAGGCGTCGATCTCGTCACCGCTACTCATGTCAGAAACAACCAGGCCGTTCACCATGAAGCTCGGTGATACGTGAATGCCATTCTGGCGCGCATAGCGAGTCTGCCATTTGACGGCCACGGTCAGTTCGCTCTGCTCGAAGGCCGCACGTAATGCCATGCCGCTGACCGCTTCGATGCGGGCAAGAATCTGCGCGGCCGACAAGTCCAGCAAGGGGCCGCGGCAATGATCGGCGGGCTCGAAGTTCTCGCGATGCGCGTAGATGGCCTCCATGACTTTTCGCGCAGCATTGCGCCCGTCCGGCAAGGTGGACGCCGCAAGGATGGCGCGTGTCGTGATCGGCGAGAACATATGCCAGGGTTGTGACTGCAGCCGGATCCTGATCGTCAGCTTGTCTTCGCCGGCGCGTGACAGAAGCGTTTCCAGCTTGCCGAAAGCGCGTGCCGAGTAAGGGCAGGTGGGTTCGAGGAAGACTTCGAGAATCGTGCTGCCGTGGCCCCATTCCAGCGGGTCCGGAGCCACGGGTGTTGCATCTGTCATTTTGTTGATCCTGATTGCTTGCGATTATTTGACGAGGCTGGATGTGTGAGGGCGGAACTCCGGAGGATGTTCCGCCGGGCTGATGCGTACGTTGCGTGGAGCCGCCTCGCGGCGGCTGGCGGAACCTCCTGCGGAGTTCCTCCCTACGCCAGCGCCGCGTCGATGGCCTGCGACAGACGCGGATCGTCGGCCGTCACGTCGGGCGAGAAGCGTGCGATGACTTCACCGCTGCGGCCGATGAGAAATTTCTCGAAGTTCCACAGCACGTCCGTGGGCCCGCCGGTAACGAGGCCTTTGCCAGCCAGGCGTTCGCGCATCGGACCTTCGCCGACAGAGGCGGGCTGCGCTTCGGTCAGCGCGTCATAGAGCGGATGCCGGTCCGCGCCGACCACAGATATCTTCGAGAACAGTGGAAACTGAACGTCATACGTCAGCGAGCAGAACTCGGCGATCTCTGCCTCGCTGCCGGGCTCCTGGCCCTTGAAGTTGTTGGCGGGAAAGCCCAGCACTTCGAGCCCCTGTGCGCGTTTGTCCTCGTAGAGCTTTTCCAGTCCTTCATACTGTGGCGTCAGCCCGCATTTGGAAGCCACGTTCACCACCAGCAGTACCTTGCCGCGATAGTCGGCCAGCGTGGCGCCCGTGCCGTCGATGCGTTTGAGGGGAATGTCATAGAGATTGCTCATGGGGTTACGCTCCTCTGTGTTGTGGGGTGGCATCATTGTAGGGCGGGTTCGGAGCGCAGCGACAACCCCCTGTTGATTACGGGGCATTTGCGATGGGGGACGGCGTACCGTCAGGCGACTGTTCGGATCTGAGGTCGCTGAATGGGGCCGGTGCTTGAGACCGGTGCTTACTGGAAGAGTCTGCAAGAGTCGAAAATGGCCAAAGAAAAATTGATTTGGAATTGTCTGGCGCCGTGCCTGGACATTGAACGGGGCTTCCGGCTTGAGATCTGACGCCATCCTGCAGCGCGAACCGTGGAGGATGAGCACTGCGCTGCTCATCTCCTTGCTGCTTCACGCGCTGCTCCTGAGCCTGAGCTTCGGGCAGGGGCTCGGGCTACCGGGTCTCGACTTTCCCTGGAAGGAAAAACGTTTCCGTGCAGATGACTTGCGCGTGCTGCTTGCGCCTGCCCGGGTTGTGGCACCAGCGCTTGCGCCCGTGCCACCATCGGCAGCGCCAGATGCCCCCGCGTTGGCCGTAGCGCCCACTGAGACCAAGCCGGCCGCAGCGGGCAGCGCAGCGATCAACGCCCCAGTTGCGACGGCTTCGGCAACCACGATGGCGCCATCTCCGACGAATGTGGCGGGCGAGGTGGCTGCACCCATTTCAGCGCCGACGTCGACACAGGTCATGACTGCTTTGGTGCCGTCCGAAGCGAGCATTGTGTCCGTGCCCTCGACCTCATCACAGCGCCTGCCGGAGATCGCAACGGCACAAAGCAGCCCGAGCACGGAGACCGACATACTGGCTCCTGCAGATGCGACCCTCGCAGCGCAGAAGCAGATCGAAATGGAGGCGCGTGAGCGCGCCAATGAACTGGCCCGCCGCGAGCGAGCCGAGCAGGAGGCCAGACGGCAGGAGCTCGCACGAGCAGAGGCATCGCGACTGGAAGCCGAGCGCCAGGAGTCGTCCAGGCAAGAGGCTGCGCGGCAAGAGCGGACAAGACAGGAACAAGCGCAGCAGGAGGCCGCACGGCTCGAAGCGGGCCGCTTAGCCGCGGCGCAGTTGGAGTCTGCACGGCAGACGGCCGCTCGACAGGAGCTTGAGCGCGCCGAGGCTGCACGACTCGAAGCCGAACGCCGCGAGACAGTGCGCCAGGAGTCTGCAAGACAGGAGGCCGCGCGGCAGGAGAGGGTCAGACAAGAGCAAGCGCAGAAGGAGCAAGCACAACAACAGGCGCAACAGCAGGCAGCGCAGATCGAGGCTGCACGCCTGGCGGCGCTTCAGGTGGCTGCTCGACAAGAGCTTGAACGAGCCGAAGCGGCACGACTGGAGGCTGAGCGTCAGGAGACCGCGAAGCAAGAGGCTACACGGCAGGAAAGGGTAAGGCAGGAGCAGGCCCAGCGCGAGAAAGCGCAGCAGGAAGCTGCGCGTCAGGCAGCGGTTCAACAGGAGCTTGCGAGGGCCGAGACCGCACGACTGGAATCTGAGCGTCAGGAGGCTGCAAAGCAGGAAGCCTCACGGCAGGAGAGGGCAAGACAGGAGCAGGCGCAACGGGACAAGGCTCAACAGGAAGCGGTGCAGCTCGAGGCCGCCCGACAAGCCACAGCGCAGCAAGAGGCCGCCCGGCAGGATGCAGCGAAGCAGGAGAAAGCCAGGCAGGAAGCCGCACTGGCAGAGCAGGAGGCTGCAAGAGAAGCACGACTGCGGGCAATCGGCCGCCAACTTGACGCGGAGGCCGCCAAACGCGACGCTGATTCGCGCGCTGCCGGAGCTGCATCCCCGCTGCTCCCCGTGTCGACCGGCCAACGTCGCGGAAGGCTCTTCGGGCGCACTGACCCCAACGCCGAACTCGTCCTGTATGCGGAAACCTGGAGCCGCAAGATCCAGAAGAACACAACCGCCGACACGGTTCGTACACTAGCGAAACAGCCTCACACACGGCCCCTCGTCACGGTGGCGATCCGCAGTGACGGTTCCGTCGAAAAAGTGACTTTCGTGCTCTCCAGCGGCGTGGCGGCAGTCGACGAAGCCATACGGGAAATCGTGCAAAGCCAGGCGCTCTACCCCCCGTTCCCGCCGGCGCTGTCCAGCCAGTACGACGTCATAGAAATTCGCCGGAGCTGGAGTTTTGATACGGCCATTCGCATGAACTGACGAGAAGGCCGTGCTGAGCCCATCCCGCAGGTCACGAGCAGTGCGCGGGCTCAGCGCAGGGCATGCTTCAGGTTCGCGCTAAATTCCCAGCAGCTTTGGCAGGCCCATCGTCAGCGCCGGCACATAGGTGATCAGAAACAGGATGCCGATGATGACCACGTAGTGCGGCCACAAGGCCTTTACGGCTTCGCCGACGGACACTTTGCCCACGCCAGCGCCAACGAACAGGCCGGTGCCCACCGGCGGCGTGATGGTGCCGATGCACAGGTTGTAAACCATGATCACACCGAAGTGCGCCGGCGTAACGCCTACCTTGACGGCCAGTGGCAGCAGGATGGGCGTGAAGATCAGGATCGCGGGCCCGATGTCGAAGAACATGCCGACGATCAGCAACAGCACGTTGATGATCAGCAGCACTGCGAACGGATCATTGGTGATGCCCAGGATCAGAGAGCTGATGGCGGCCGGGATGCCGGTGAAGGCCATGGCAAAGGACATGGCTGCCGAGGCTGCGAGCAGAAACATCACGGCGCTGGTCAGCAGAAAGGTCTGCAGCACGGCGCGGTGCAACTCGCGCAAGTTCAGGCTGCGATAGACCGCCATGGTCAGCACCAGCGTGTAGAGCACTGCGACGGCCGAGGCCTCGATGGCTGTGAACACGCCGGCCGTGATGCCGCCGACGATGAGCAGGATCAGCAGCAGGCTGGGCAGCGCATCGACGAAGCTGCGCCAGATGACCGGTAGCGACGCCATGTGCAGGCGTGGGTAGCCTCGCTGCGTGGCCACTACCCCGACGACGACCATGCAGCCAAAGCCCCACAGCAGGCCCGCAATGGCGCCACCGACGAACATGGCGGAAACGGAGGCGCCGCCAGCCACGGTGGCGTAGATGATGAACGAGGTGGTGGGAGGAATCAGCATGCCGGTCGGAGCGGAGGCGATGTTGGCCGCCGCTGCGACGTCGCGGTCATAGCCGTCTTTGACGGCAAACGGAATCATCGTGCCGCCGATGGCCGTGGAGGCGGCGATTGCCGACCCGGAGACGCAACCGAACAGCACATTTCCCATGACATTGGTTTGCGACATCGAACCGGGCACCCCACCGGCCACGGCCTTGGCAAAGTTGACCAGCCGATGCGCGATGCCGCCGCTGTTCATCATGACCCCGGACAGGATAAAGAAGGGCACGGCCAGCAGCGCAAACGAATCCAGGCTGGCCACCATTTTCTGCGCGGCAGTGAACACGGCCACTTCACCCGGCGTCATGATCAGCACGGCCCCCACCGAGGCCATGCCGATGCACACCGCGATGGGTACGTTGAGCGCCAACAAGGCAAAGAACAGCAGGACCAGAATGGCTGCGGCTTCAAACTGCATGGTGCTCTCCCTGGTGTTCTTCCCGCACGACGTCGATATCGCTGAGGCCGTTCGGCGCGACCGGCGCGACGAGATTCAGTACGCCGTAGATCACCGTGAGTACGCCGGACACCGGCAGCGCCACGTAGATCCAGCCCATCGAGATACCCAGCACTGGCGACAACTGGTTGGCAGCGAGATGAGTGGCGCGGATGCCGCCACCTATCATGACTGCCAACGCAAATAGCATCAGCATGATCTGGGAGAAACTGGTGAGGCGTCGCTTCGTATCTGGCGGCATGTCCTTGAAGAGATCCAGCGTGATGTGCGCGCTCTTGCCATTGGCATAGGCCAGACCGACCATGGACATCCAGATCAGGCCATAGCGCAGGAACTCTTCGGAAAAGATGATGGGGTCATGGAAGACGTAGCGGCTGATGATCTGCCATGTGGACACGAAGATCATGGCGGCGAATGCCAGGCAGGCAAAGGCCTCGATGCAAAGGTCCAGAAACTTGCGGATGACGCCCATATACGGGTTCCTCAGTGGCTGTGTTCAGGGTTTGCTGCGAGCGCGGATATCGCCGAAGACCTTCGCCACGGCAGGCTGGTTACCCAGGGTGTCGTAGATGGGGGCCACAGCTCGCTGGAAGGCCTTGACGTCGACGTCCTCGTTGAACACCACGCCAAACTCCTGCGCGGCCTGCGCGCGGGCTTCCTTGATGGCCGCTCTCCACGCTTCCTTTTCGAAGGCAGTCGAGCGGACCGAGGCTTCATGGATCAAGGTGCGGTCGGCCGCCGAAAGGTGGTCCAGCGTCGTGGCGTTGATCAGCACGATGTCCGGCACACGTGTGTGCATATCGTAGGAATAACGCTTGGCTACCTCGCCATGGCGCGGCACCGTCAGCGCAAACTCGTTGCTCTCTGCGCCGTCGATGATCCCTTGCTGCATCGCCGAATAGGTCTCGGCGTTGTTCATGGCGATGGGCGAGCCACCCAGCGCACTGACGGTGCGGATGCTGGTCTGGTTCTGCATCACACGGATCTTCAGCCCCTTCAGGTCGGCGGGTGTGCGAATTGCCTTGTTGCGGGTGTAGAAGCTGCGCTGGCCGGAGTCGTACCAGGTCAGGCCGACGAAGTTGAGCGGGCGCGTTGCGTCGTACACCTGCTGAATGACGCTGGGATCATCCATGACGCGGAAGAAATGGGCTTCGTCGTCGAACAGATAGGGCAGCGAGAACACGCCGTAGATGGGTGAAAAGCCCTCGAGCAAACCGGCCGTCACCTTGGTCAGGTCGATCGCGCCGACCTGCATCAACTCCACCAGCTCGCGCTCGCCGCCGAGCTGGCCGTCGGGAAACACCAGAATCTTGATGCGCCCGCCGCTGCTGCTTTCCACGTCGGCAATGAAGCGCTCGATCGCCTGCTTGACGGGCAGCGCATTGCTCGCATAGGCATAGCGCAGCACGGTGACGCTCTGCATCGTGAACTTCGCCCACGCGATGAAGACCACGCAGCCCAGCAGCACCAGTGCCGGTATCCCCAATAACAGCTTGTTCTTCATACAGCCCCTCGTCTTGTGTTTCTGTCGCTGCCTGGAGTCTCGAATGTAGTGGTTGATCTATTCCGTCAGCGCGCGAATCGCCATCGACTGCCCGAAGGCCATCGAGGTGAGCTTGATGTCACGGTAGAGCGGCAGGTCCGGCCCCATCGCCGTGCCGAATGACGCTTGGGTCAGCTCGCCATTGGCGACGACGACCCGGCCTTCATCGAGACGCAGCAGGAACTCGCCCGTCTCGTCCGTGATATTGACCAGATTGTCGATCTGGCGTGCGATGTGGCCGTGCGCCTGGGCAGGGGTGAAGGGTGACATGTGATCCGCTGCCATCTGACATTCCCTGTCGTGGTCTTCGTGAAAGCTCGTGCCCAGTGAGCTGAGCGCCGCCAGCTCCTGACTCAGTGTAGCCAAAATTTCATGGCTTTTTGCAAATGGCATGCCATTCTTTCAGCTATACATCTGCTGCAAAGAGCCACCACCATGGAAGCGTTTCACATCGAGTTTCTTGGCTATGTCGCCGCTACCCTCACCACCATTTCCTTTGCACCGCAGGCCTGGCTGGTGTGGAAACGCCGCTCTGCTGAAGGCATTTCCCTAGGGATGTACAGCCTGTTTGTTACGGGAATTGGATGCTGGCTGGTGTATGGTTTCTACATTCGCTCGTGGCCGCTTTTCCTCGCCAACATCATCACCTTCGTGCTGTCGGGCTTCATCCTTGCAATGAAGCTGCGCTTCGGCTGAGCCAGTCACGACGGAGGCTGTTGGTTGCCACGCGACCAATGTGCCGAAGGTGCTCGCTGCAGGGGGTGCGCGTCGTGTTCAGTTGTGGCTTGTGCAGGCGATGCGCGAAGGCCGTCTGACCCTATGTGAAATGAATGTCTTCCTGACTGGTGACGGCGTTTTGCTACGGCAATCGGTCGCGCACCTGATATGACGAAGTGCCGCGTATGCGGCAATGCAGCTCAGCCAAGGAGTTTCCAAAAGAGTTCGTCATCCCGGCCTTCACCGGGATGACGAACCTGTTGGCCTAAGGCTTTGCTTCGGTCTTCTGCATGGATGCCGTACCCGACTCGTGTGCCCCCGCATTGGTAATGCCCTCCTGCGCTACCGGCGGCAGGTGGTGAGCGATGCCCTTGTGGCAGTCGATGCAGGTCTTCTCCTTGCTGCCCAGATAGCGTGAATGCATGGTCTGCGCGCGCACGCTCTGACGCGTGAAGTCCATCGAGTCATAGTTGTGGCAGTTACGACATTCGAGTGAGTCGTTGGCCTTGAAGCGCGCCCATTCGCGCTGGGCGAGTTCAATGCGACGATCTTCGAATTTCTCACGCGTGTTGATGGTGCCGAAAATCTTGCCCCACACTTCCTTGGAGGCCTGCATCTTGCGCGCGATCTTGTCGGTCCAGTCATGCGGCACGTGGCAGTTCGAACACATCGCGCGCACGCCTGAGCGGTTGGTGAAGTGGATGGTCGGTTGCAGCTCGACGTAGACGTTGTCAGCCATTTCGTGACAGCCGGTGCAGAACTGTTCCGTGTTGGTCAGCTCCATCGCGGTGTTGAAGCCGCCCCAGAAGATGATGCCGGCGATGAAGGCGCCGACGGTGAGGAAGCCGAGACTGAAGTGCGTGCTGGGCCGGTTGATAATCTTCCAGTAGCGCTTCAGCAATGCCCACATATGGCCCCCGTTTTCTGCCCGTCTTTCAATCCTTGCCCGCTTTTCATTTCTCACCCGCGCGTTTGGTGCGGGACTGCTGGATCACGCTGTCGACGTCCTGGAAATTGTTGGACACGATGGGCTTCACGTCCATCTGCGGTACATGACATTGCTGGCAGAAGTAGCGACGGGGTGAAACCTGGGCGAGCATGTTGCCCGAGCGGTCCATGTAATGCGTGGCGCCGATCGGGATGGCCTGCGTCTCTTCGGTGCGCGAGCGGGCGTGGCAGGACATGCACTGGTTGAAGTTCTTGTCCACGCGATAGTTGTCGACCTTGTGCGGGATGGTCGGCGGCTGCATGGTGTAGGCCCGCGTGCGCCGTATGTCCTTGTTCTCCTCGTTGCCGATGAGGGGCGGTTTCATCTCTTCGATAATCGGCGTGGTGCCGCGTGCGGCGTCGATGAAGGGCGCTGCGTGAATGCCATGCGCATTCAAGAGGATGAGCAGGCTGGTCAGTGACAGGAAGTATGTGCGCAGGTTCATGTTGGTCTCCTGGCTACACTGCGACGATCTTGATCGCGCATTTCTTGAAGTCAGTCTGCAGCGAGATCGGGTCGGTCGCATCCAGTGTCAGCTTGTTGATGAGCTGGCTCGCGTCGAACCAGGGCACGAACACCAGGCCGCGTGGCGGTTTGTTGCGGCCGCGTGTTTCGACACGTGTGCGCATGCGGCCACGCCGTGAGACCAGTTCGACTTCGACACCGCGGCGCAGGCCGAGCGCGCGCGCATCTTCCGGATGCATGAAGCACACGGCATTGGGGAAGGCCTTGTGCAGCTCGGGTACGCGCTGGGTCATGGAGCCGGAGTGCCAGTGCTCCAGTACGCGGCCAGTGCTTAGCCAGAATGGGTATTCCTTGTCTGGCGCTTCGGCTGGCGGTTCATAGGGCAGGGCGAAGATGATGGCCTTGCCGTCGGGCTGACCGTAGAAGTCGAAGCCGCTGCCGGGTTTGGCGTAGGGATCCGCACCTTCGCGGTAGCGCCACAGAGTTTCCTTGCCATTGACCACAGGCCAGCGCAGGCCGCGTGTCTCGTGGTACAGGTCGAAGGGCCCGAGGTCGTGGCCGTGGCCGCGACCGAACTGTGCGTATTCCTCGAACAGGCCTTTCTGCACGTAGTAGCCGAAGGCCTTCGATTCGTAATTGGCATAGTCCTTGGCGGTCTCGGAAAGCGGAAACTTGTCGACCTGACCGTTCTTGAACAGCACTTCGTAGAGCGTCTTGCCGCGCAGGTTTGGTGCCTTGGCGATCAGATCGGCAGGCCACACCTCTTCAACCTTGAAGCGCTTGGAAAACTCCATGAGCTGCCACAGATCGGAGCGCGATTCGCCGGGGGCGTCCACCATCTGATGCCAGAATTGCGTGCGGCGTTCGGCATTGCCGTAGGCACCTTCCTTCTCGACCCACATCGCCGTGGGCAGGATCAGATCGGCTGCGACGGCCGTGACAGTTGGATAGGCATCGGAGACGACGATGAAGTTTTCAGGATTGCGGTAACCGGGGTAGCCCTCCTGCGCGAGGTTGGCACCCGCCTGCATATTGTTGTTGACCATGACCCAGTAGGCATTGAGCTTGCCGTCCTTGAGCATGCGGTTCTGCAAGACGGCGTGGTAGCCGTTCTTGTCGGGGATGGTGCCTTCCGGCAGCTTCCAGACCTCTTCCACCCTGGCACGATGCTTGGGGTTGGTCACCACCATGTCGGCGGGCAGGCGATGCGAGAAGGTGCCTACTTCGCGTGCGGTGCCGCATGCAGACGGTTGCCCCGTCAGCGAGAACGGGCTGTTGCCCGGCGTCGAGATCTTGCCGGTCAGCAGATGCAGGTTGTAGACGAGGTTGTTGCACCACACGCCCCGCGTATGCTGATTGAATCCCATAGTCCAGAAGGAAGTGACCTTCACCTTGGGGTCGGCGTAGAGCTCGGCGAGTGCCTGCAGGCGGTTCTTCGGCACGCCGCTGATCTTCGCGGTGTAGTCGAGGTCGTACTTCGACACGAAGCGCGCGTACTCGTCGAAGCTCATCGGCTTCGATCCGTTCGGGTCTCCGGCATTGGTAGCCGCTTTCTGCAGCGGGTGTTCCGGACGCAGGCCGTAGCCGATGTCAGGATTGCCGAGGCGGAAGTTCGTGTGCTTGGTGACGAAGTCCTTGTTCACCTTCTTGTTCTGGATGATGTAGTTGGCGATGTAATTGAGGATCGCCAGATCGCTCTGCGGCGTAAAGGTCAGCGTGATGTCTGCAAGGTCGTAGCTGCGATGCTCGAAGGTCGACAGCACGGCGACCTTGGTGGCTGGCGCGCTGAGGCGCCGGTCGGTAACGCGCGACCACAGGATGGGGTGCATTTCCGCCATGTTCGAGCCCCACAGCACGAAGGCATCGGCGTTCTCGATGTCGTCGTAACAGCCCATCGGTTCGTCGGCGCCGAAGGTGCGCATCATGCCGGCCACGGCCGAGGCCATGCAGTGCCGCGCATTGGGGTCGAGGTTGTTGGTGCGGAAACCACCCTTCATGAGTTTGGAAGCGGCGTAGCCTTCCCAGATGGTCCACTGGCCCGAGCCGAACATGCCTACGGCGGTCGGCCCCTTCTCCTTGATGACGCGCTTGAACTGTGCGGCCATCACGTCGAAGGCCTTGTCCCAGCTGACCTCCTCGAACTCGCCATCCTTGGCGTACTGGCCATTCTTCATGCGCAGCAGCGGCTTGGTCAGGCGGTCGCCTCCGTACATGATCTTCGACAGGAAGTAGCCCTTGACGCAGTTGAGCCCCTTGTTGACCTCGGCATTGAAGTCGCCATGAGTCGCGACCACGCGCCCGTCCTTGACTGCGACGTTGACGCCGCAGCCGGTGCCACAGAAACGGCAGGGGGCCTTGGACCACTTGAGTTGCGTATCGCCGCTGCCTCCCGCGACTTCCTGCGCGCCGGCTGGAAGGGAGACGCCTGCTACGGTGGCGGCGGTGGCTGCGGCACTTTGCCTGATGAAATCACGGCGGCTTGTCATGGAAGAATCTCCTCATTCATTGCTTCGACCGAATCGGCGTGCTGATACACCAGTGCTGCGGACAGCACGCCCTCGAGCCGTTGTACTGCGCTGATGCATTCGACCATGCGCGCGTTGCCCAGGGTTTCCAGCGTGACGACCATCTTGCCGGTCGGCGAGACAACGTGAATCTGGCTGCCTTCGATGGCACGGATGCCCTCGCTGACAGCATCCAGCGCGCTGGGCAGGGCATGTACGACCAGACTGGTGATATGCCAATCGTCGTGCGGACTCTCGCTCACGGAAAACCTCCGTTGGAATGGATGTGTGTTGGGGTGTGTGTTGGCGCAGCCGCGCTCAGGCGTGAGGCGGGCCGCTGATCAGAAGCTGATAGAACCAGACGATGAAGCCGTAACCGGCGACGATGAGCACCGCCAGAACCGGGGCCATCACGACGGTCAGGAACAGGAAGCTGCGTAGCTCTTGTTGCTTGGAGAACTGTACCGGCTCGTCTTGCACAAACCACCTCCGCGAACGCAGCCCTGCATGGATATGACAATCAATAGCCGATGTGTATAGCAGACCCCTCACATAGCGTCAATACGGTGAAATCCCGCGGCCCGACATGCTTTTGCGTCAGCGCAATATCCATGAAAAGTTTTCTGGCGCTGCGTGCGCAGTTGTGATTCACGCGAACACCGTGTTTCCTTTCCGCTTGAACGTAGATGTCGCCGAGCCTCCTTGCCTTCTGGTCGCGGTACATCTCCGTTTTTGCGGGCAGGACTTGCGCACGCTCGATACGGAAGTGGCGGAATTCCTTGCGCAGCCGCACCGGTTATTGAGCGCTGTGCGAGCCCCCGAAATGCGTATGACAAACGGGTGTTGTGTTGCGTTGCGCATTTTGATTCCGGGTCGCCCCAGGCGAGACCTTGCGCATGCCGACGAGCGCGGCTTCACTCCCGTCAATGTCGAAGGTGGGCGGTGGCATGACGATGTGATGCTTGAGGCGATTGCCGATGCCGGCTTCGCCGTCGAAGTGTTCGCCGGTTCAGATCGCACGCACGCTACTTCAACTTGCGGCGCTGTGCCCCAGCCAGCCGTCGCCAGGACAACAGCAAAGATTTGCTGTCATGGGAGAAAAGAAAAGAGCGCCCCGCGGGGCGCTCTTTTCATTGCCGAACTTGCTCAGCCGAGTTCAGTTCTGCTTCGAGCACTTGTTCGGATTGCCGCCGGGGTCGCTGCCGAACACTGCGACGGTACAGGCTGTGTTGCTGCCCACACCCACATACTTCAGCACCCATTTGCCGCCGCGACCGAAGGCGACCCAGCCGGTACCCGTGGTGATCGAGCATGTGCCGCCAAGGTCGGCGCACTTCGAGAAGCCGGTGGGGTAGTCACCCGTACCCGCGAGTACCGGTGGTGTGCCGCCACCCGATGCGGAACTGCTCGACGAAGCGGCGGACGATGCAGCGGAGGAGGTCGCAGAACTTGCGCTGCTGGACGACACGCTGCTGCTTGAAGAGGACGCTGCCGAGGACGCAGCGGCGGAGCTGCTGCTGGAGCTCGCCGAGGCGCCACATGATGCTGCGGTCAGCTGTGCGCCGTCCTTGCCGACACCTGCGTAACTGGCCAGCTTGTCTTTCGCGCACTGGGCCGTGACAGGCTCATAGGTGTAGGGCAGCGTGAGCGGAAACGCGCCAGTCGTGGTCCATGCCGAGGCACTCTTGTCGCCGGTGGCGGGCGTCGACCAGGTGACGCCGTACGTGGCGAAATCGGCCGGGCTGTTGATGTTGTTGTTGCGCAGATCCCAGAAGCCGCAGTTGCTGCCACCATCGAAGAAGCAGACCACCGGGTCGATCGAGTTCTGGAACCAGTTCTTCTCGATCAGCGAATAGCCGGCCTGACGTACGTTGATACCCGACAGCGTGATCTTGTCGTAGGTGTTGTTGTACATGTGCGTCCAGCCACCACGTTGCAGCGGCAGGCGGCCGTTCACGTTGTAGTAGACGTTGTGGTGGAAGGTGATCTTGCGGCCACCCTGGATGTCCGTGTTCGACGATCCATCCAGTCCCACTTTCTTGCTGTCGTGGATGTGGTTGTACGAAACCGTGATGTTGTGCGAAGCACCCTTGATGTCCAGCGCGCTTTCAAAGGTCAGGTCACCATCTGGCGAGCCACTGCACTCGTTGTTGACCGCGAAGAGTTCATTGTGATCGACCCAGACGTTCGACGAGCCGTCAATGCGGATCATGTCAGCGTCATTAGCCGCACCGGCCAGCGCACCGATCTTCATGTTGCGGATGATGACGTCACTCGAACCGCTCTTGAGCACGATACCGAAATTGGCCGACGATCCATTCGCACCCAGGATGGTCAGGCCGTAGGTGAAGCCACTGACCTCCACCTTGCGATAGGCATCGCTCCAGTGCGGGCTGGGGCAGGCGCCCGCAGCATTCTTGGTGTGATTGGCGACCATCGCGGCAATCAGTGAATCTTCATTGCCCGTGTAAGTCACGACCAGTGGCTTGGCGGCCGACTTGGCTTCCGCAATCGCGTCGATGATCCCTTGCAGTGATGTGGCCGTGCGCGCCAGCGCGCCGCTCTTGTTGCCGCCATCGGCTGTCGAGAAGCCGCCGGTCTGGCCCGCCATCGCCGTGCCGCTGAAGGCGAGGGCCAGGCTCAGTGCCAGCGTGGTTTTGTGCATTGCGTTCATTACTTGTCCCCTGAAAGAGTTGATTTCTCATTTCTGTTTTTCGCCGTGCCTTGGGTCAGGTCAGGCGATATCCGCATTGTCGGCAAGCTGGATCTGGCAACAACATCAAAATCGAGAAAAACAGCAAATCCATCACAGAGGCTGAATGAGTGCACAGTCGATGGCGTTAAAAAACGCCCAGAAAAACAATGTGGTACGGGTATACCACAGCAACGGCGGCCGCATGGCCGGAGCAAAAGCTTGAGGCGGAACCGCCGAGCTTCTACAAAAAGAGGTTTCGCCCTCCCCGCCCCTGTCTCGCGGATACAGACCCTCTGTCACGCAGCGATGAAACGTCGAGTGCGGCCTGTCGGTGACGCTCGCGACGAGGCCATGCTTCACAGGATTGAAGTGCACGTAGTCCATGTGATGTGCATAGTCGCGATTGTCGCGAATGGCGTGCTTCCAGAGGCGTCGTTGACAGATGCCGCGTTCGCCCTTTGCCGCAAGCGCCTCCGAGCGACGCTCGGGGCGTGGCACGCCGCGTGAGAAATAGATATCAATCGGGATCTTGATCGAAGCTGACGGGCCCACCCGCTTCGAAGGCATTCCCTTCGATCCGCAGCGAGGCGAAGTCATTTTCCTGCCCGCGCACACCTATGAACTCACGCTGCTGGCAGTCGAACCGGAGGGCTCGCGGGAGTTGGGACCTTATGTGTTCCGCCACCAGCCCTGGCCGGCAGCCTGAACGGCGGTGCAACACGGCCGCCCTTACTCACCGGGCCTCATGGTGCAGCGCCCACGCCGCTCCTGGCCAAGGGTTGCAGTGAAAACAGGTATCGCCATCCTGAGGACAAAGGCTCATCATTGGATTAGCAGGACCCGGATCGCATAATGCAGACTCATCGGCACTGGAGGCTGGCAGGTTTGTGCTGACAAGGAGCGAGACATGGCTGACGCGGTAGGTGAAGTGCACAAGCAAACGATCCTCGTGGTCGATGACACGCCCGACAACCTCAGCCTGATGGCGGGACTGCTCAAGGAGCTTTACCGCGTGCGTCTGGCCAGCAACGGCCAGCGGGCTTTGGAGATCGCGTGCATGGATGAGCCGCCGGATCTCGTCCTGCTCGACATCATGATGCCGGAGATGGATGGCTATCAGGTCTGCTCCAGACTCAAGGGCGACCCCCGCACACGCGATATTCCCGTGATCTTCCTGACCGCCCTCAGCGATCCGCTGGACGAGGAGGTAGGGCTCAAATTCGGCGTCGTGGATTACATCACCAAGCCGGTCAATCCGCCCATCCTGCTGGCACGCGTGGCCAACCAACTTCAGCTCAAGCGGGCAGCCGATTTCCTGCGCGACCGGAAGGCTTTCCTCGAAGCGGAGGTCGCACGGCGCACTCGCGAGGTGACGGCCATCCAGGATGTGACCATCCTCGCCATGGCCTCGCTGGCCGAGACCCGTGACAACGACACCGGCAACCACATCCGCCGCACCCAGCACTACGTGCGCATCCTGGCCGAGCATCTGCGCGAGCACCCGCGCTTCGCCGCCGTGCTGACCGATGATTACATCTCCACCCTGTTCAAATCGGCCCCCATGCATGACATCGGCAAGGTAGGCATTCCTGATGGCATCCTGCTCAAGCCGGGCAGGTTCGAACCCCACGAGTTCGAGATCATGAAGACGCACTGCAAGCTGGGACGCGACGCCATCCAGCATGCAGAAGACCGACTGGGGCTCACGGTCGAATTCCTCTCGGTGGCCAAGGAGATCGCCTACAGCCATCAGGAGAAGTGGGACGGCTCCGGCTATCCGGAAGGCCTGGCAGGCGACGCGATTCCCGTCTCGGGCCGTCTGATGGCCGTGGCCGACGTGTATGACGCACTGATCAGCCGACGTGTTTACAAGGAAGGCATGCCGCATGAGAAGGCCGTGCAGATCATCGTCGAAGGACGTGGCAGCCACTTCGACCCGGATATCGCAGACGCCTTCGTCGCGCTGGCTGAACGCTTCCACGAGGTCGCGCTTCGCTATGTGGACAGTGACGCAGACCTGCATGCCAAAGCGCGGAGTCTGGAAGCATTCCGGCGCTCCTAGAGGACGGAGCGACGCAGCACCAGGCAACGGCATGAAGCCGTGTCGGCACGGACGGGCAGTACCCATGAAGGAGATCGCGTGAAAACGACTGGCATACGCTGGCTCGAAGGCCGCCGACTGCACACCAAGCTGCTGCTGGGGTTCGGCGTCCTCTTTGTTCTGGCCCTGGCGCTGGGGCTGGAAAGCCTCGCTTCCCAGCAGAGCCTGCTGCGCCAGCTCGAATCCCTCTATGAGCGGGATCTGCTGGGCGTAGGCAACGCCAAGGATGCGCAGGCCGCCTACATCACCATGGGCCGCGAGCTGCGCCAGGCCCTGATCGCCGAATCCGAGGTCGATCGCGCAGCGGCGATCCAGCGCGTGCAGGAGCAGGATGAAGGGCTGCGCCGGGCGCTGAACGAATTGCAGCCACGGGTGTTCCGCGTCGAAGGGCAGAGAAGGCTGCAACAGTTCGACCCGGCTTACGCCGCCTACAAGCGCAATGTGGACCACGCCCTGGCCCTGATCGACAGTGGCGACATCGAGCAGGCGCGCGCCTTCGTGGCGTCGCACGACTTCCAGGAGGTCGGCAACACCGTGCGTGCGCGCATGGAGGAGGTCGTGCAAGGCAAGGAGCTCGGCGCCCGCATGAACATGGACGATGCCCGTGTGGCGGCCGAACGCTCCCGCACTGGCACCCTGGTGCTGTTGCTGGTCGGCGCCTTGCTGGGCGGCCTGCTGATCTGGCTGACGATGGTCTCCATCCGGCGCCCGGCACTGCGCATGCGCGATGCCGTCGAACACCTCGCACAGGGCGAGCTGTCGGCAGAGGTCCCCCACCAGGACTATGACAACGAGCTGGGCGACATGGCGCGCTCGATCCATGTGCTGCAGCGGGTCGCTCAGGACATGGAAGCGGAGAGCTGGCAGAAGAGCCAGCTCGCCCGTATTTCTGGCGCCCTGCAGACAGCGGGCAACCGCGCCGAGCTGACCCGGATCTTCTTCAGCGAAGTGGCCGCCATCATGGGCATCGGCCAGGGCCTGATCTACCAGCATGACGAAGAGGCGCAACAGCTGCGCCTGCTGGGGGGGTATGCCGGCGACCAGGGGCTCGCGCGAGGGCAGAGCTTTGCAGTGGGCCAGGGCCTGGTGGGACAGTGCGCGCTGGAACGCGCGCCCATCGTGTTGACCCAGCCGCCGGCGGACTACCTGCGTATCGCATCTGGCCTTGGCGAGGCCACGCCCGGCGCGATCGCGCTGTTTCCCCTGCTGCACGGCGAACGCCTGCTGGGCGTGCTGGAACTGGCCACCCTGACGCGCTTCGATGCCCGTGAGCGGGCGCTGCTGGACGTACTGATACCGGTGCTGGCCATGAACCTCGAAATCCTGCAGCGCGCCGCGCGCGCCAACCGGCTGCTGGAGGAAACCCAACGCCAGGCCGGCGAGCTGGAAGCGCAGAAGGCCGAGATCCAGGCCACCGAAATCTGGTATCGCGGCATTATCGAGGCTGCGCCGGACGGCCTGCTGATCGCCGACGAGCAGGGCCAGATCCTGATGGTCAATCCGCAACTGGAACGCATGTTCGGCTACGCGTCTGGCGAGCTGTTGGGCCAGCCCATCGAGCGCCTCGTGCCGGCTGCTCGGCGTGCGCAACACCCAGGCCTGCGCCAGGGCTTCATGCGTACCGGTGGCACGCGTGCGATGGCCGCGCGCGGCGGCGAATTGCATGGGCTTCGCCGCGATGGCAGCGAGTTCCCCATCGACGTTGGCCTGTCGCAGTTGCCGGCGCTGGGCGGGCGCGGCGTCAGCGTCTGCGCCTCGGTGCGCGACATCAGCGAGCGCCTGGCGGGCGAACGGGCCGTGGCCGAGAGCGCGCAGCGCCTGGACTTCGCCCTGCGCGGTGCCAACCTGGGCCTGTGGGACTGGGACGTGGCCACCCGCATCTGTCGCGTCAACGACATCTGGGCCGAGATGCTGGGTTACCGGCCGGACGAAGTCGTCGATGCCGAGGGCAGCATCATCAGCACCTGGGAACGCCTGCTGCATCCGGACGACAGTGCCGCGGCGCAGGAGCGCTTCGAGCGTTGCATCGAAGACCCGGAATTTGGCGACTACCAGACCCAGTTCCGCCTGCGCCACAAGGACGGTGGCTGGCGCTGGATCCTGTCGGTCGGCCGGGCCACCGAGCGCGATGCCAACGGCCGTGCGCTACGCGTCGTCGGCATCCACCAGGACATCACTGAACGCATGCGTCTGCAGGAGGACACGGCGCGCGCCAGGGAAGTGGCAGAGGACGCCACGCGCGCCAAGAGCGAGTTCCTCGCCAATATGAGCCACGAGATCCGTACACCGATGAACGCCATCATCGGCATGTCGCATCTGGCCCTGCAGACCACGCTGGACAAGCGTCAGCGCAACTACATCGAGAAGGTGCACCGCTCGGGCGAGAACCTGCTGGGGATCATCAACGACATCCTCGACTTCTCCAAGATCGAGGCCGGCAAGATGGCGCTGGAGACGACGGACTTCCGTCTTGAAGACGTGATGGACCACCTCGCCAACCTGGTCGGCCTGAAGGCTGACGACAAGGAACTGGAGCTGCTGTTCCATGTCGGTGCCGACGTGCCCACGGCCTTGCGCGGCGACCCGCTGCGCCTCGGCCAGATACTCGTGAACCTGGGCAACAACGCGGTCAAGTTTACCGAGCAGGGCGAAGTGGTCGTCGGCGTGGAGGCAGTGATACAAGAGGCGGATGACGTCGTGCTGCACTTCTGGGTGCGTGACACCGGCATCGGCATGACGCCGGAGCAGAGCGCGCGCATGTTCGAGAGCTTCGCCCAGGCCGACGCGTCGACCACGCGCCGCTATGGCGGCACCGGTCTCGGGCTGGCAATCTCACGCAACCTGGTCGCACTCATGGGCGGTCGCATCTGGGTGGACAGCAGCCCCGGCCAGGGCTCGACCTTCCACTTCCACGTTCACCTGGGCGTGCAGAGCAACCCGCAGTCGCGCCGGATGTTCCGGGCCGACGAGCTGCTGGGCACGCGCGTGCTGGTGGTGGATGACAACGCCTCGGCACGCGAGATCCTCTCAAGCATGGCCAAGACCTTCGGCCTCGAAGTCGATGCCGCCCACAGCGGTGCCGAGGCCCTGCGCATGATGGTGCGCGCCGACGAGCAGGAACTTGGCTATGACGTTGTGCTGATGGACTGGAAGATGCCCGGCATGGACGGCGTCGAGACCATGCGTCGGCTGAGTGAGCAGCAGCTCAAGCGCACCCCCACCGTCATCATGGTGACCGCCTACGGTCGCGAGGAGGCGCTGGGTGCGGCCCGCGATCAGGGCGTGGCGCCGGCCACCGTGCTGACCAAGCCGGTCACCTCGTCCTCGCTGCTGGAAGCCGTGGCCGACTCGCTGGGCAAGAGTGGCCTGGTGGAAACGCGCGCCGTCGAGAAGGCCGACCACCATGCCCAGGCCACGGCACGCCTGGCCGGCGCCCGCCTGCTGCTGGTCGAGGACAACGACCTGAATCAGGAACTGGCCATGGACCTGCTGCGCGATGCCGGCATCGAAGTCGTGTGCGTCAACCACGGCCAGGAGGCCCTGGACCTGCTGGCGCAGGATGCGGACTTCGACGGCATCCTGATGGATTGCCAGATGCCCGTGATGGACGGCTACACCGCCACCGCGCACATCCGCAGCAACCCGGCCTGGCAGCACATCCCCATCATCGCCATGACCGCCAACGCCATGGCCGGTGACCGGGAGAAGGCGCTGCAAGCCGGCATGTGCGATCACGTGCCCAAGCCGCTGAACGTCGACTCCATGTTCGCCACCATCGCCAGGTGGGTCACGCCCGCATCGCGGCGCAGCGCCCAAGCTGCCGCGGCGGACATTCCCGTCACCGCTTCCGGGCTGCCGCCACTGCCTGGCATCAACACGGCGCGCGGGCTGGCCACCGCGGCAGGCAAGGCGGAGCTCTACCGGCGTTTGCTGCTCAAGTTCCACGCGGGCCAGAGCGGCTTCGCCGAAGCCTTCGCCGCAGCCCGTGTGGATGCCGATGCCAGTGCTGCCCTGCGTGTCGCCCACACGCTCAAGGGCACGGCCGGCAATATTGGTGCCGAGGAAGTCCAGGCCGCTGCTGCGCGCCTCGAAGAGGCCTGTCTGCCGGGCGCCGACCCGGCCGCAGTGGATGCCGCGCTGGTGTCAGTTCTGCAGGCACTGCATCCCGTACTCACTGGTCTGGCGAGTCTCGCCGGAACGAGCGCTGCCGCTAGTGACGGCGAGCTTCCTGACGCCGCCAACGAACCTGTCGACGCGGCCTTGCAGCAGGGCATTCAACGCCTGGTGCGCCTGCTGAACCAGGGGGATGCCGAGTCCGTCGACGTGGCCGAAGAACTGCTGGCCCGAGCCGCTCAAACGCCGCAAGCCCGCATGCTGCAGCGGGTGTGCCGCGCGCTGGGTGATTTTGATTTTGACGCCGCGCTCGCCGCGCTGCATGAACAGGACGTGACGACATGAGCATACCGACGCAACTCAAGCGCAAAGGCCTGGACTACAACACCCGGGTGCTGGTGGTCGATGACTTCGAAACCATGTGCCGGGTCACGGCCGAGCAGCTGCGTCAGGCGGGCGTGGAGCAGGTCGTGACGGCCAGCAATGGCGCCGAAGCCTTGCAGCTATTGCAGGGCGCGCGCTTCGACATCGTGTTGTCAGACTGGAACATGGCGGTGATGAATGGCCTCGAACTGCTCCGTGCCATGCGCGCCGACCCTGCGCTGTCGGCCCTGCCATTCATGTTGATCACGGAGGAAACCGAACGGCATAAGGTAAGGGAGGCTATCGCCTGCGGCGTGACCTCCCTGCTGCTCAAACCCTACTCGCCATTGCAGCTGATTGCTCGCGTGGATGAAGCGCTGCGCAGGACGCCGCGCCGGCCTGCGCCGCAAGCTGTTGCGGCAACCGTGGCTGCCGCGGCGCAGCCTGTCGCGTCCGCTGTGCTACAGCAGAGCCCTGATGACGATCGGCTCACGGTACTGGTCGTCGACGACACGCCGGACAATCTCGTCCTGCTGTCCGGCCTGTTCCGCGACGAGTACCGCGTGCGGCTCGCCCACAACGCCGAAAAGGCCCTGCAGTACGTCACCTCGAACGATCCGCCAGACCTCGTGCTGCTCGACATCATGATGCCGGGCATGGATGGCTTCGAGCTGGCCCGCCACATGCGCGAGCATCCAGCGGCCTCGACCATCCCCATCATCTTCGTCACCGCCCTGGGCGGCGCCGATGCGCGCCTGCAGGGCCTGGAGCTGGGCGCGGTGGATTACGTCACCAAGCCCATCGACCCGGCCACGCTGAAGCCACGCGTGCGCAACTTCATGCGCTACGTGCAGCAGCGCAAGGACCTGCAGGCCCAGTACGACGAGTCGATCGAAGCCGCGCAGTTGCGTGACGACGTGGAGCGCATTACCCGCCATGACGTCAGGGGCCCGCTGACCAGTGTGCTGGGCGTGCTGAAGACGCTACTCGAAGACGACTTGCTGGAACGCCGCCAGCTCGAGCAGCTACGCCTGGCCGAAGAGATCACGCTGCATGCGCTGGGCATGATCAACCAGTCCGCCGAGCTGTACCGGATCGAGCGTGGCCAGTTCGAGCTCAAAGCCGAGCCAGTAGCGATCGTCGAATTGCTGCGCCGCATTGCCGACGCCGCCCACATCACCTGGGCCGAGCGCAGGCTGTCGATTCCGGTCGACATCGCGGCGCCGCTCGGCAGCATGTACCCGCGTGCCTTGGCCGACGCCACGCTGTGCTTCTCCGTGTTCCAGAACCTGATCCAGAACGCCTGCGAAGCTGCGCCGGCTGGCAGCAAGGTCGAGGTGAAACTGCTCGACCAGGACCCGCTCGTCATCGTGATCGAGAACAAGGGCACGGTGCCCGCGGCTATCCGCGCGTGTTTTTTCGAGAAGTTCGCCACCGCAGGCAAGGCGGGCGGCGCCGGTCTCGGCACCTATTCCGCGCGCCTGCTGGTTGAAGCACAGCACGGCGAAATCGGCATGGAGACCAACGATGAACGCAACTGGACGCGCGTCACGGTGAGCCTGCCGCGGGCGAGGTAGGGGGCTTCGGCACGCAGCGACATCCCACCACTGGCGGGCGGCAAGACGAGCGCATGCGCACCGCATCTGCCCTGTATCGGGGAGCAGGTAGCTGCTCCCCGAGGCGAACGCAAAGCGCCTCAAGCCGCCTGCAGCAGCGCCAGCACCTTCTCTGCCACCAGCCCCGACGACGCCGGGTTCTGGCCGGTGACGAGCTTGCCATCGGTGACGGCGAAGGCCTGCCAGTCCGGGCCGTTCTCGAAAACGCCACCCAGTTCGCGCATGCGGCTCTCCAGCGCGAAGGGCACGACGCCGGACAGGCCCACCGCATTCTCTTCGCTGTTGGTGAAGCCACTGACACGACGACCGTTGAGGATGGACTTGCCGTCCGCCCCCTTCGCGCTCACCAGCCCGGCCGGGCCGTGGCACACCGCAGCCACCACCTTGCCGGCGGCCCAGGCGGTCTCCACTGCGCGCGTTACGCCGGCGTCATTCGGCAAGTCCCACATCGTGCCGTGGCCGCCCGCGATGAACACCGCATCGAAGTCCGCTGCATTCACGCCGGCCACCGGCGTGGTGGCGCGGATCGCCGCCTGCGCCACCGGGTCGGCCAGCAGGCGATCAACCTCGGCATCGTTCTCGCCGGCCGGTTTCAGGCTGTTCGGGTCGAAGGGCACGGCGCCGCCACGCGGCGAGGCTAGGACCACGTCCATGCCGGCATTGCGGAAGCCGTAGTAGGGCACGGCCAGCTCGTCCGACCAGATGCCGGTGGACTTGCCGCTGTCGCCCAGGCGGTCGTGGGAGGTCAGGATCATCAGGACTTTCTTGCTCATGGTGCGTTCCTTTCAGGGAAGGTGTTGGGGAGTGCGTGCAGTCTATTGCGCTGGTCGGAGGCGATAAACTAGGATTGGATCAATTCATCTTCAACCTTATGTAATCAATGAGCCGCAGTTTCGATCCCGTTCAGCTCGGCAGCATCGAGCTGTTCTGCAAGGCCGCCGAGCTGGGCGGCTTTACCGCCGCCGCCGAGGCGCTGGGCGTGACGCCGGCGGCGGTGAGCCGCGCCATCGGCCGCATCGAGGAGCGTCTGGGCGTGCGCCTGTTCGTGCGCAGCACACGGCGCATGCGCCTCACCGACGATGGCCAGCTCTACCACGAGCAATGCCGGCAGGCGCTGGCGCAGATCGAGGAAGCCGAGCGCGCCATCACCGGCCACCAGGCCGTGCCGGCCGGTACCCTGCGCATCAGCGTGCCCACCACTTACGGCCATTCACGCGTGCTGCCGCTGCTGCCCGCTTTCCGCGCGCGCTACCCTGCGGTCAGCGTAGAAGTGGAGGTGTCCAACCGCAATGTGGACTTCGTGGAGCAGGGCTTCGATCTCGCGATCCGCCTCGGCGCGCCACCGGATTCGCGCCTCGTGGCACGCAAGCTGGAGGACGCCAGCATGGGCGTGTTCGCCGCGCCGGACTACCTGTCACGCCACGGCGAACCACGCTCACTGGATGAACTGCAGCAGCACGCCAGCGCGCAGTTCGTGCGGCCCAGCACTGGCCGCCTGATGCCCTGGGTGTTTCGCCGCGACGGTGCCGACATCGAGCTGCAGCTCGACAGCCCGGTGCGGGTGATGGACGACGT
>DATIDV010000006.1:0-73951 GCA_035456105.1 Rhodocyclaceae bacterium
TGTCGAGGGCCTGGCGCTTGACGCCCGCGCGATCCACACCGGCGGCGTCTGGGCCGACAGCGCCAACACCCTGGCCGTGCCCGACTGGACCCGCTTCGACCTGGGCGTGCGCTATCTGTTCGAAGTGAAGGGCGCGTTGCTGACCGCGCGCGCCCGTGTCGACAATGTGGCGAACCGGAAGTACTGGGCCTCGTCCGGCGGCTATCCCGACCAGGGCTATCTGGTGATCGGCACGCCGCGCACGATCAGCCTCAACCTCAGCGCCGACTTCTGATGCTCGGCCGGCCTGCGATCAAGACCTGGGCCTGGCTGCACAAATGGAGCAGCCTGGTTTGCACCGTCTTCATGCTGCTGCTGTGCCTGACCGGCCTGCCGCTGATCTTCCATCACGAGATCGGCGAGCTGCTGGGCACCGAGGCCAGGGTTGCCGACATGCCGGCCGGTACACCACGAGCCAGTCTTGATCGCGTCATGGAGGTGGCCCGGGCACGCCACCCCGGCAAGGGTGGCATGTTCGTGTCGCAGGAGCCTGATGACGATCGCGTCTGGTACGTCACGTTGGGCGACACACCGACCTCGTCGACCGGACTCAAGCAGGTTGCCGTCGATGCGCGCAGCGCCGGTGCACTGGCCGAGCCGCAGCTCGACGCCGGTTTCATGTACGTCATGCGCTCGCTGCACATCGATCTCTTCGCAGGACTGCCGGGCAGCTTGCTCCTCGGCTTCATGGCCCTGCTGCTGCTCATCGCGCTCGTCTCGGGCGTGGTCCTGTACGCGCCTTTCATGCGCAAGCTGGAATTCGGAGAGGTACGACGGCAACGCAGCACGCGCATCAAGTGGCTGGACCTTCACAACGCCCTTGGCATCGTCACCCTCGTCTGGCTATTTGTCGTCGGCGCCACAGGCATGATCAACACCTGGGCCGACCTGATCGTCGAACACTGGCAGGCCGACCAGATGAGCGAGATGCTCGCGCCCTACAAGGGCCGGGCGGCGCTGACAGCCCCCGGCTCGCTCGAGACCGCCGTGCAGTCCGCGCGTCGCCACGAACCCCACATGAAGATCAGTTTCATCGCCTTCCCCGGCACCAGCTTCAGCAGCCCGTATCACTATGCGGTTTTCATGCGCGGCGAAGAAGCACACACTTCGCGCCTGCTCAAACCCGTGCTGGTCGATGCCGCGAGCGGGCAGGTCACCGACAGTCGGACCCTCCCCTGGTATCTCAACGCACTCCTGCTTTCACAACCGCTGCATTTCGGCGACTACGGTGGCCGAGCCATGCAGATCCTCTGGGCAGCGCTCGACCTGATCAGCATCATCGTGCTCGGCAGCGGCCTTTACCTCTGGATAGCCAAGGGTCGCAGCCGTGCCGGCGCAGGCAACAGACTCGCAGCGGCCTCACCATGAAGCCACCCGTCTCGACTACGAGCCTCTGGCGCTGGCCGATTGCGCTGGGCGTGCTGAGCCTGATCGGCCTGCTGGCGGCGCTGTTCGGCGATGGCGCGTGGGACCTTGCTTCCGGGCTGGCGCTGGGCCTGATCGTGGCCGTTTGCGGCTGGCTGCTCCTGGTCGCCGGCAAGCGCACCAGATGAACTAGGATGGAGCCTTCTATCCCAGCCAGGGATCAAGGAGTCCACATGAAAATCGCTGCCGCCGACGTCGTTCATCTCCTGCACGGCGCCGAGCATGCCACGCTCGCCACGCAATCGCTGCAGATGCCCGGCTACCCGTATGCCACTGTCGTGCCTTGCGTACTGGACGAAACGCACTGCCCGATCCTCTTCATCAGCGCGCTGGCCGAGCACACGAAAAATGTGCTCGCCGAAGCACGCACCAGCCTGTCCGTCGTACACAGCGACGCGGGCAATGTGCAGGCCGCAGCGCGCCTGAGCATCGTCGGTGATTGCGAACGTTTCGAGCCGACACCGCAGCTCGTCGCCCGCTATCTGCGCTATCAACCCGACGCCGAGCAATACCTCGCACTCGACTTCATGTTCTTTCGCCTGCAGCCCAAACGCCTGCGCTACATCGGCGGACTCGGGCGCATGGGCTGGCTGGAGCGTGAGGACTGGCATGACATTCCGCGACTCGCCCTGGATGACGAAGCCGCTTTGCTGCGGAACCTTTCAAACGAAATGCCCGCCGACACGCGCTTGCTGGGTCTGGACTGCTACGGCCTCGATTACAAGGCAAGCGGCAAACAGCTGCGCGGCACTTTCGCGGCACCCGCCTTGTCTGCGGACGCGCTCATACAAGCTGCAACGCAGCTCGTCAAAGCACTGCGCTGATCGAATTGAAGTCACGACAGCCATGTCGTTGGTCCCACTGTGCACGCAAATCCGCCGCAACGGCGTGAATCGCTTTCGCATGACAAGCGCCCGCTGTTAGCATGCCGGCATGGTCCTCATGCCCTATCTGCACGGCATCACCCGTGCCCGCTTTCCCTTCGGCGTAGCACTGCTCGTCCTCATCAATGCCTTCGTCTTCTTTGGCCTGCAATCGGGCGATGAGGCGCGCTACCAGGCCATCTTCGAGCATTACGCACGCGGCGTTCTGCCGGAGATAGAGCTGCCGCTCTACGAGAGCTGGCTGCGTTCACAAAAGGAACCGCAGGACGCCGATACGCTGAAGCAGCTCGTGGCCCAGGGCAACATCACACCTGCCCTGCTGCACATGGAGAAGGACGAAGCCTTCATGCTCAAGCTGCACGCGGACGAAATCGTGACCGAGCGGCATAGTGATTTTCGCTTGTGGAAGAAGGCGCGTTCGGATCACGAAGCCGCCATGGCCGCGGTCTTCACCAACCACTACCACTTCGACACGAAGCGCCCATCGCTGCTGACGGCCTTTACGCACCAGTTCCTGCATGGTGACTTCAGCCACATCATGGGCAACATGATCGTGCTGATCCTGATCGCCCCCGCAGTCGAAGCGCTGATCGGCATGGGACTTTTTCTCGCCGTCTATCTGTGCAGCGGCCTGGCCGCCGTGGGCATGTTCATGCTGCTCTCGCCCGATGCGGGCGGACTGGTCGGTGCCTCTGGCGCCATCGCCGGTGCCATGGGTGCGTTTGCCGTGCTGCTCGGCCGGAAGAAGATTCCGTTCTTCTATTCCCTCGTCGTGTATTTCGACGTGATCCGCGCACCGGCCCTGCTCGCCCTGCCGATCTGGATTGCCAACGAGCTGGCCCAGCTGTTCTGGTTCGGTGACAAACATGTCGCCTACGGCGCCCACTTCGGCGGCCTGCTGATGGGCGCCCTGCTCGCCTGGCCCCTGCGCAAGCGGGCTGCGGCAAGGCTGGCACAGGTTGTGGAAGCAGAAGCCGCCGCAAACGGGAGCAGCGAAAATCCCAACCTGCAGCGCGCCCGACGTCAGATGGCGGCGATGAGCTACGAAGAAGCGCGCAAGTCGTATGCGCTTGTTGCGCATGGCGCCAATGGCGACGAAGCGCTATTGCAGGAATGCCTCAACGTCACCGCGCTGGCACCGGCCAGCGAGGCCTATCACGCAGTCGTCGCGCAAGTCCTGCGGCTGCCGGGCTACCAGGGGAATACGCACGCCTTCGTGCTCGACACCTTCCGCAGCTACATCCAGAAGGCGCAACCCATGCCGCGCCTCCGCGTGAGCACGCTTGTGATGCTGTCGGAGCGCTTCATGCGCCAGCGCAATCTGGCGGAGCTGGAGCGCTGCGTGCGCTTGCTGCATGCCATGGCACCACGCGATCCGCGCAGTGCGGAAATGGCCAAACACGGGGCGGAGTTTCTGGCTGGAGCGGGCGAGCGCGGCAGAGCGGCGCAGCTGACCGAACTGTTTGCGAGCGCTGGACTAAAGTAGAAACTCGCGCCGGCTGGCCGGGAAACTGCGGGCTCAAGCGCCCGAAGTTTTCCGATTCAATCGTCGACTCAGCCTGCCGCCACCGGTCCGTTTGCCATCCGTGCCAGCACATCGCGGAAGCGTTGCGCCTCCCCGGCCTTCGGATGCGTCGCATGAGCTTCGCATACGCGTGAGAAATAGCCGTCTGCCTTCGCATCGTCGCGCAGGTCTTCGCAGAGAATCCGTCCGCTGAGGAATAGCGCTTCGGGCAGCAAGGCACTGCGCGCCCACTTCTGCTCGAAGCCGGCGAGCAGCATCAAGGCGAGCTTGGGCAGGCGTTCACTGCGCGCAATCTCGGCCATGGTCAGTATGTGTTCGGCCTGCTCCGGCAGATACAGCGGCTGGCGTTCCAGCATGCGCCGCAGGACCTCCAGCGCGTTGTGCTTCTTGCCCTGGCGCAGCAACAGGGGCAGGAGGCGATTGGTCTGGCTCACCAGGCGATCGTCCTTGCCCGCAAGGTGCAGCAGCTTGTGATAGCGCTCCTGCGCCGGCACGTTCTCGGCGTCGAGACGCTGTGCTTCATAGGCAATATCGAGCGCCTGCTCGACCTTGCCCGCAGCCACCAGCGCGGCGATCTGCTGCGCGTCCGGATCGGCATCGGGCCCTGCGCCACGACGTGCCGTCTCGGGCTCGTCATCGACCTCGAGGCCCAGCTTGGCGTGGTACTGGTAGGCCACGTAGCCCAGCATGTTGAAAGCGATCAGGGTGAAGTACATGGCCACGGCACTGATCAGGAACACGGTGGCCGCAAAACGTGGCTTGAGTCGCTGCAGCTCGGCAGAGAATGCCTGCATCATTTCAGTCACATCGTCCGCGTCGGCCTGCGAAGCAATCTCGCGCGCTGCGCCCTGGATCTCGACCCAGCGCTCGATGAGCGGCTTGAGCACGGAGCCAAGCATCTTGGCGGTCAGAAAACCTTCAGCCGTAGACAGCGAAAACAGGAACAGGCACAGCAGGAAATAGGGCTTGCCGATGGCCGCCATGACACTCAGCGAGGCCATGGGGTTGAGCCCTGCGAACAGGCTACGGCTGACGACCAGCACGATGATGGCAGCCGGCGTCACCAGGGACACCAGCATATTGGCGCCGATGGCCACATTGCCGCCGAACATCGCGGCCAGCACGCCAACGACGAGACCGGAAACGAGGAACAGGGCGAATATCTTGAACGGCATGTAAGCCAGCGACTCGTCGCTGAACTGCGAGTACTGGCGTGGCGCAAGGTGCCCGAGCGAGGTTTCGGACAGCACCCGGCTACCGAAACGCAGGAAGCCGATCCACGCAAGCAGGCTGAGGCCGAGGACGGCGACCACCATCATTGGCGGCGTCATGGCAAACACGCCAAGAGCGGGCAGGATGCAGAACAGCGCGATGCGGGCCAGCATGGCCACATGCAGCGGAAACAGGAAAAACAGCGGAACGCGATTCCAGAACGGAACGATGGCGCGCTGGGCCGACTGCGCGGTACTTGAACTCATTTCAATCCCCCGACGAATCCCCGCTTTATGAAGGTGCGGGGTGACTGGATTATGACGCCGAGCCGGGCCGGTGGCGACCCCTCTGCCCGCAAGGGTCTTTCCGTATTCAGATTCCCCTTCTCAGAAGGCCATCTTGGTCCCTATGGTGAGCAACTTTGCGTGCGAGCTGCCGGTTTGCGCGCCATACGAAGCGTCGACGAAGAAACGGTCCTCCTTCACCACCCAGCGCGCCGCGACCTGCACCCAGGCCGGTTCGTGGTCCGTACCGAAGGTCTCGACGCCCAGATCGACCGGGCCGATCGCACCGGTGCGCTCGGCGGCCAGCGCCCACGTCGTGGCGTTCGTAGCATCGACACGCGAACGTGCCCAGCCAAGATTGGCGTGAAACAGCCATTGCCTGACCGGCACCGTCACCACGCCATTGATCACGGCATTGTCGTAGCGGAAACTCTCGCCGGGTGCGCGCGTACGATCGACGCCGTAGGCGACGGCAATGCCATACGCATCATCGGTGAGTTCCTTGAGGCCCGTCTTGCCGACAAGGGCGTACTGACCACTGCTCTTGCTTGCATCGAAGTCGGCGTTGTACTGCCGCGAATAGTCGACGCCGAGTCCGATCTGCGTATTAAGACCGATGCCCACGCTGGGCTGCACGTGGAAGCCCGTCAGGGTCGGGGTATCGCGCTCGGTCTGGCGTCGATAGAAAGCTTCCACCTCGACACCGCCCTTCTTGATGAAACTGGCATCGTCGGTCACAAGGGGACGGCCGGCAAAGGCCGCGGCGCTCATCGTCAGCAGCAAGGCGGCGCTGCACATTCTGGTTTTCATTATTCTGTTCCCCGGACAAGGCGACTCCTGCTCTAGGGCAGGGACTGAGGCCGACTTGAAACAGGCAAGAATAAGTGCCCCGAGCGCTATCGCATATGCGCTTTGACAAAAAGCTTGTGACGAATGCGGGAATGCCATCTCCTCCCGGAGCAGCTGCATCTATGAATCTGTTTACGATCGCTGAAAAAAACCATCGTCATCCCGCCGAAAGCCGGGATGACGAGCTTCTTTGCAAGGACTGAAGACAATACCGACCCTATTGCACGAATTGAATTGCCGGAGATCGTAGACAGCATCTAAGGGGCTGCAGGCACCGTTTCCCAGGGCAAGGCCATCTCCCTGTCACGCATGAAGCGCTGGATGTGGTCTTCCAGTACGTAGTGCATGCGACCGATCTCTTTTTCGTCGGCGCCTTCGATGCGGATGTGCAGGATCTTCGCCTCGGCTTCAGCCGTGAAGATGCACAGGCCCGGCTGGAAGTCGACACGGCCGATATGCTCGTCGAATTCCGCCGGCACCTTGTGGCGGAAATGCTTGCACAGCTTCAGGATCATGCGCCCCGGCAATTCGGTGGCGATGCGTGCTTCCTGAACGATCATATTCATGACTCTCCTCGATTGATTCGCGACAGCGCGCGGTCGACCAGCACGATGGTGCTGCCGTTCGAACATTGCTCGACGCGTCCTTCTATTCCATAGGCATCCGACAGCACCTGCGCATTCATCGCCTCATGCGGACTGCCATCCGCCAGCACCCGTCCTTCCGCCAGCACCACGACGTGATCGCAAAAGCGCAACGCAAGATTCAGGTCGTGGATCGCCAGCATGGCGATGGCGCCGGTCTCGTGCGTCAGCGCGCGCACCACGTCGAAGACTTCCAGCTGCCAGCGCGGATCGAGCGCACTGGTCGGCTCGTCGAGCAACATGAGGCGTGGCTGGCGCACGACGAGCTGCGCGAGCCCGACCATCTGGCGCTGCCCACCCGACAGTTCGCTGAGCTTGCGCACGGCCAGCGCACGCAACCCCAGTTGCGCGAAGACCTTCTCCAACTGCGCTTCGGTTTCGGCTTGCGACAACTCCGGCCGCGTCGCACGGCTGGCCGCCATCACCGCTTCCCACGCGTACAGCGAACCGCCCGAGGGCAGCGACTGCGGCATGTAGCCGATCATGCGTTTGCGCGTGCCCGCATCCAGGCCGAGCAGATCGATGCCGTCGAGTTCAGCCTTGCCACTGAGAGCGGGAAGTTGCCCGGCGATGGTCCGCAGCAGGGTGGACTTGCCCGAAGCATTGGCGCCGACGAGTGCCACCACGCTGCCGGGGTTGATGGGCGCCAGGCTCACATTGCCCAGCACGGCGCGGCGGCGATAACCCGCGCTCAAGCCCTTGATCTCCAGACCCCAGCTCACAGACTGCGCCTCTGCATGAGGATCAGGCCGATGAACAGCGGCACGCCCACCAGCGCCGTGACGATGCCCACCGGCAATACGAGGCCGGGCACCATGCTCTTGCTGGCGATGGACGACAGCGACAACACCACGGCCCCCGCCAACGCCGCGCCCGGCAGATAGAAACGATGGTCCTCGCCCAGTGCGAGACGCGCGAGATGCGGCGCGACGAGACCGATGAAACCGATGGCGCCGACGAAGGCCACCGCCACCGCCGCCAGCAGGCTGGCACGCAGCAAGGTGACGAGACGCAGGCGTTCGACGGCAATGCCCAGCGCACGCGCCTGCTCTTCGCCCGCGCACAGCGCCGTCATCGCCCACGCGCCACGCAAGGACCAGGGCAGGCAGATGCCCAGCACGACGGCGATGATGGACAGCTTGTGCCAGTCGGCGCGCGCCAGCGAACCCATCTGCCAGAAGACGATCTGCTGCAGCGAACCCGCCTCGGCAATGAACTCGACCACCGACACCAGCGCATTGATGGCAAACGACAGGGCGATACCGAACAACACGATGGCACCGGACGAGCCGCCGAAGGCGCGCGCCAGGGCCTGCACCAGCAGCGAGCAGGCCGCGGCGAAAATGAAGGCGCCGAAGGTGACGGCATAGTTGCTGCCGATGCCCGCGGCAGTAATCTTCTGGTCGAACACCACGACCAGCGCAGCACCCAGCGTCGCCGCCGCCGTGACGCCTAGGGTCATCGGGCTGGCGAGTGGATTGCCCAATGCCGTCTGCATTTCTGCACCAGCCAGGCCGAGCGACGCGCCGACGAATACCGCCATCAGCGCGAAGGGTAAGCGGATGTCCCACAGGATGACGCGCTGCCCCTCTTCCAGTGTCGCCGGATCGAGCAAGCCATTGACGATCTGCGCCAGCGGCAAACCGGCCGGCCCGTTGGCGATGTCGTAGAGCAACGAGGCGACGAGCACCGCGCATAGCGCGACGAGCACCAGCACACGCCGCGCACGGATGCGCGCATACGCCGCGACCAGCGTGCCCGTCACATGCGCGGGAGGGGTGGTTGCAGCAGCGTTCAAGGCGTCACGCCCAAGGTGGTCCAGTAGGTGCCATCCAGCGGCAGCGGCTGGAAGCGCTTGTAGAGCGTGGTCAGCGTGGCAGACGGGTCGAGCGTGGCAAAGCGATCAGGATGGAACCACTTGGCAAAGGCCTGCACGGCGACCACGTTGAGTGGCGAATCGTAGAAGTGATGCCATATGGCATGCGCATGGCCCGACTTGACGGCCTTGAGGCTGGCGATGCCCTGGCGCTTCATCGAGCTGGCCAGCGATTGCTGCGCGGCGCCGGCACTCACACCGGCGCCCATCAGGATGCGGCGCGAACCGGCCCCGGCAACACTATTGCCGATGGCGGTCGCGACGTAGATGTCCGGCTGCTGGCTGAGCAGGTATTCGAGGTTGATCACGCCTACCTGACCGGGCACCAGTGCGCGCGCCATATTTTCGCCACCGGCAGCGTCGAGGAAGCGGCCCATCATGCCGTTCACCATGGTCTCGCAGCATTCCTCGCGCAGGCCAACGCGACTTTCGAGAAACACGCGCGGTTTTCTGGTGACGCCCTTCAAGCCATCAGTCACACGTGCCAGCTCCGTGCGATAGAAATCGGTGAAGGCCAGCGCCTCCTTCTCGCGCCCCAGCACCTGGCCAAGCAGCGTCATGCTGCGCTCGGTGTGGGCCAGCGGATCCTTGCGGAAGTCGATGAACACCACGGCAATGCCGGCTGCCTGCAGCTTGCTGATGACTTCCGTATTCGCCGGCGATGGTCCGTGCCCTTCAAGACCGAAGATCGCCACCTGCGGCTTGAGCGAAATGGCCTTCTCCACGCTGAAGCTGTCGCTGGACGTCTGGCCTACCAGCGGCAGTTTTTCGAGCGCCGGGAATTGCTTGCGGTATTGCGCGTAACCATCCGGATCGAGCACGACGAATTCACCCATGGTGCCGACCAGGCGTTTGGTCAGGTCCGCGCCTTCGAGCAGGCCGAGCGCGACGAGGAAGCGCCCTTCACCAAGCAGGATGCGTTCGACCTTGTCGGGCACCTGCACGTTGCGATCGGCGAGGTCCGTCACGCTGCGTGCCGAGGCAGCGAAGGACAGGAGACAGAGAATGACGGCGAGGAATCTGTGTGACATGTGCATGGCTTCGTGAAGTGTGGGGTCACGGCTCGAGCGCGAAGCGCAAGCCGCGATTGATGGCCTGGGGCAGGCTGGAGAGATGGTTCTCTCCCATGATTTCGAGGGTATCGACGCGCAGACCGGGCAGAGGTTTCAGGCGGCTCGCCACGGCGCGCACATTGTCGACCATCGCGCGGCGCGTCAGCGTGGCCATGCCGCCGGGCATGTTGTCGGAGAAGCGACTCGGTTGCTGTTCGAACTCGCCGACTGTCAGCAACAGCGAACGACCACTGCGTGCTGCATCGGGCAGCTTGCGGAAGGCCGTCTCCTGTTCAGCCATGACGGTCTCGTTCCACCACCATGACGGGCTGGCGGCAATGTAGTGCGTGAAAGCCTGCGGTCGCCTGAACAGCGCATGCAGCACGAACAGGCCACCCAGCGAATGGCCGAACAGCACCTGGCGCGAGGCATCGGTCGCGTAGCGCTGCGCGATCAGCGGGCGCAACTCGTGATCGATGAAATCAAGGAAGCGGTCGGCGCCGCCACCAGCCGTGCGCATCGCAGCGCTCATCTCCGGTGCCGAATTTGACACAGATGCGGCAAGCGGCGTCGGCGTGTAGTCGACGGCGCGCCGCAGGATGGCGTCGTCCTTTTCCGGATAGGTGATGCCGACGATCAGCGCCGGCAACACGCCGGTGGCCTGCGGCCGGCGCGACTGGATGCGCATGGTCTCGACCACGCTGTTGAAGACGAGATCGGCATCAAGTACATACACGACCGGATAGCCGCCCACGGGAGGCGGTGTCTCGGGTTGCGCGACGAGGATGCGGAAGTCATCGCCAGTACGCACGGAGTGCAGCTCGAGCTGTTCGGCACGTGGCAAGACGACGGGCACCACCGACGTAGCAAACGTCGCGGCACCCATGCTCATCAATGACATAAGAATCAAGAGTGTTTTCATTCTGGCTTGCCGCGGTGCATGAGGCATCGCGGCTGGCGTTGTTGCATGACTACGAACGGCGGACCTCGCTCATAGGCTGTTCATGACCTCCGGACATCATCGTCATCCCGGCGAAGGCCGGGATCCAGTACCGACGTCCGATCTGGATCCCGGCCTTCGCCGGGCTGACGCGCTTCTTTTTGCGGATTGCCAGATAAAGCCGGTCTCGCGGCTCGGACTCCAACAATCGCAAACCTCTCAGAACTTGAAGGCCGTTTTCAGCCACAGGCTGCGTGGCTCGCCATAGAAGTTGAACACCGTCGTGCCACCCACACGCTGGTAATACTTCTTGTCGAGCAGGTTGTTGATCGTCAGCGACAGATCGACCTTCGGCGAGAACTTGTAGCCGAGCAGTGCGTCGACGACGGAGTAGGCTTCCTGTTCGATACGCACGGCGCCGGAGAGCGTGTAGAAGCTGCTCATGCCGCGCACGCCACCACCTACATAGGCGCCTTGCAGCGGCCCGTTGAGGAAGTCGTAGCGCGTCCACACGTTCACGCTGTTGCGCGGTGTATACGTCGAATACGCTGTTCCGGCCTGGCCCACGCTACCGGAAAGGTATTCCGTTTGCGTATAGGCGTAACCGATGCTGGCTTCCCAGCCCGGCAGCAGACGGCCGGAGATTTCCGCTTCAGCACCCTTCACTTCGGCTTCGCCATTGGCGACGAAGTAGGCCGTGCTCGGCACGGCAATCGCGCGGTTCTTGTCACGCAGACGATAGACCGACACCTGCGAGTTGAGCAGACCGCCGAAGTGTTCGCCCTTCACGCCGGCCTCGATATTGTTGCCTTCGCGCGGGTCGATGGTCTGGCCGCTTTGCGTGAGATTGGTCTGCGGCTGGAAGATCGTTGTGTAACTCGTGTACGCCGACCAGTTGTCCGTCAGGTCGTACACGATGCCGCCGTAAGGCGTGACCTGGTTGTTGATGGCAACCTTGGTGCTGGTGTTGTTGACCAGGTTGGTCGTCGTGCTTTCATACCATGACACGCGCGTACCGGCGATCAGGCTCAGCGCTTGCCAGGGCTTGATACGCAGATTGGTGTACACGCCGTACTGGTGCGGATCGACGTTGGTGCGGCTGGTCAGCGCGATGCCCGGCTCGGGCCAGTTGTAGGTCGGGCTGTAGACATTCGTCGTGCCTGCAGGGTTGGCCGCGCCCGACAGGGTCGTCTGGTCGTACTTGCGATAGTCGATACCGGCAATGACGTTCTGCTTGAGGCCCCACAGCGTGAACGGCAGGTTGAGGTGCGCGTCAGTCGCCAGCGATCTTTCCTCGTACTCGCGCGCAATGGCGGTACGCGTCACATTGCCCGTCGCGGTGCTTGCACTACCGGCATAGGCATATTTGAAATCCACCGAGCGATCGACGTAGCGCGCCGAGGCCTTGAGTTCGCCGCCACCGTCCAGGCGGTGCACCAGTTCGGCAAAGCCCTCGGTGGAGTCGTTGCTGAAGCGGTTCCAGTCCGCACCGATGAAGGTCGAACGATCGACATCCAGCAACTCGCCATTGGCCTTGGTCGGCAGGCCATTGAACGGGGTGACGTTGCTGTTGGCTGCGGTCGCGGAGATCGACAGCGTCGTGCGCGGTGTCAGGTCGAATTCCAGCGTGCCGTAGGCGACGCCGTTCTCGTTCTGATTGACGTCTACCCAGGACTCCTTGTTCTGATACGCGGCGACGACGCGGCCACGCACGCTGCCATCCGCATTCAGCGAACCGGTCGCGTCGGCTTCGACGCGTTTCGTGTCCCACGACGCGAGCGACAGCGAGCCGTTGAAGCCGAAGTCCTTCAGCGCACGCTTGCGCGCCAGGTTCACGGTGCCGCCGGGTTCGCCCGTGCCGTTGTAGAGACCTGCCGGGCCGCGCAGCACTTCGACGTGATCGAAGATCGACAGGTCCGGCTGCGAACCGTAGATGCTGGACAGCGGCGCAGGCAAGCCGTCGATGAGGTAGGAATCCAGTTCGAAGCCGCGCACCACGATGGATGAGCGCCCCTGGTCATTGGCCAGCACCACCATGCCCGTCGTGCGGCGTGCAAGATCTTCGAGACGGACCATGTTCTGGTCGTCCATGCGCTCGCGCGTCACCACCGACACCGACTGCGGGATTTCCTTCAGCGGCACATCGCCCTTGCCGCCGACATTGGCCGTCGCCGCGCCATAGCCCGACGCCTGCTTGTCACGATCGGCCTTGACCACGACCGGCGCGACCGCCGACTCCGGTGCGGCGTCTGCAGCGAAGACGCCGAAGCTGGTGCCGCCGCTCACGGCGGCAAGAATGGCGAGCGCAATGGCGCTGCGCGCGGGCTGGTGATGCTTGCTGGACATGCTGAAGAACTCCCCTGCCCGCATCTCCTGCGGGCTTTTTAGTGGTTTGGCAAATATTAAATGCGAATGATTTGCATTAACGTGATTTGTCGCTATTATCGCCAGACGCAGCGCAAGCAGCCTTTGCGCAACACAGGAAAGTCTTTGCAGGAGAAAGCTTTGCGACTTCTTCCAGAATCCACGCTCGATAGCGCCGCCCACGCCAACAGCGTCAATCGCGAACAACTCATTGCAGCGGTTGCGCCGCATCGCTCGCACTTCCGCGTGCAGCGCCCCGATGTCGCCAGCAACGTCGCGGTGCTGTCGGGACATTTCCGCATCGACCTCCTGCGTGAAGGCCTGCGAACAAAGTGCGTCGACGTGGTCGATCTGTATGACATGCGCACCGAGGCCGCGCTGGAAGAAGGTCTCAGCCTGGTCGTGCTGGTTGCCGGTCGCGCTCAGGCCTGCTTTGGCAACAAGCCGGTCGTGCTGGGCGGCACGGGCCAGCCGGATGGCGCGCTAATCGCGCTGGCCGAGCCCGAACAATTCGTGCGCCACTCGCGTCGCGGCAATCACGAACGCAAGGTCGTCGTGACGATGAGCCCCGCCTGGCTGGATGCCAGCGGTCTGGATGCCGATGGCCTGGCAACATTCCGCCGTCGCCACCTCAACGTGCATCACTGGCGACCAAGCACGCGCGCCACCACCATCGCGCAGCAGATGATCCATCCCCCGGTTTTCTCGCCCGCCCTGCAGCATCTCTACATCGAGAGCCGCGCACTGGAACTCGTCACCGAAAGCTTCGCCGACCTCTTTACTCCGCCCGCAGATGACAACGGCAAACTCGCGCCACGCGTGCGTGCCCGCATCGCTGCATTGTGCGAATGGCTGGATTCCGGCGCGGCGGACCGCCTCGACCTCGCCACCATCGCGCGCCACGCAGGCCTCAACGCCAGCTCCCTGCAACAGCAATTCCACGCCATCCAGGGGATGAGCATCTTTGCCTATCAGCGCAGCAGACGCCTCGACGCGGCACGCGCTGCCCTGACGCACGACGGCGTGAGTGTTACGCGAGCTGCAGAGCTGGCCGGCTACAGTAGCGCCGCCAACTTCGCCACAGCATTTCGGCGGCGCTTCGGTGTCAGCCCCAGCGCCGCTGCACGCACGAAATGAACTAAGACGTCAGCCACACCAGCGCCGCTGCTCTCCAAAAACATGCCTTCCGTTACGGCTCTTTCTTCATGCACTTTCTCCCCATTAATTCTTTTGTCATGTGCACTAGGCTCTTCCTCAGCGCACTTTTCTGCGGCCTCGCCATGCTGAGCGCAGCCATCGCTCAAGCCGCCACGCCGGACTTCAGTACGCAGGCAGCGCTGCCCGCCGACTGGCAGCCCGCGCCACTCTCACGCAGCCTGAGCTTCGACATCGATTCGAAATACACCGGCCAGCGCTATCGCATCATGATCGGCCTGTCGCACAAGGCAGCGCCGGCCACCGGCTACCCCACACTGTGGATGCTCGACGGCCTCGCCAGCTTCCCCATCACCGAGTTCGTGCGGCCGCGCCCGGCGTCTCCCACCGACAGCGCCCAGTACCTCGAAAAGCTCGGTGACGAACCCGCCGGTCTCGTCGTCGCCATCGGCTACACCAACGGCCAGATCATCGACGTCAACGGCCGCGCCCTCGACTACACGCCCGAGCTGCCCCCCGGCACTAAGACCGGCGACGGCCTCTCGCCACGCTTCGGTGGCGCAGCCAACTTCCTCAAGTTCCTCACCCTCGAACTGCGACCCCTCATCGCCAGGCACTTCGCCATCGACCCGCAACGCAACACCCTGTTCGGTTTCTCCTACGGCGGGCTATTCGCCATGCATACGCTGAGCACGGAGCCGCAACACTTCCAGCGCTACTGGGCGGCCAGTCCATCACTCTGGTTTGGCGAGAGTTACACGCTCACGCAATTGCCGAAGCGCCTTGCCACGCTACGCCTGGCACAAGCGACCAAGGTCATGATCACTGTCGGCATGGACGAGCAGTACCCCGAGAAATTCGCCGACGCCGCCACGCAGAAACGCCTGCAGGCGCGCGCCATGGTCGACAACGTGCGCGCCTTCGGCAGCCAGCTGAACGACGCCAAGGTGCCGAACCTGTCGCTGACCTTCCAGGCCGTACCCGGCCACGATCACCACGACATGCTGATGCACGGCGCGAGACGTGTCGTCGACTTCGCGTTCGCGCCATAACAGCTCCCCTCTCCTGCTTGTGGGAGAGGGGCAGGGGGAGAGGGCACGCCCAAGCAGCGCGGCTGACACATCGGCGCGCAAACCCACTCCTTCATCTCAAGCACGAAAGGTTTGAAATGAGCACCCTTCCCACCCGCCTCCCTACCACCACCGCACAATATGGCATCTGGGTAGCTCAGAAAATGGCGCCCGAGAGCCCCACCATGCTCACCGCCGAGACCATCTCGCTGCGCGGCCCGCTCAACGTCAAGGCCCTCTCCGACACCGTCGTCGAAGTGCTCGACAACGCCGACACCCTGCATCGCCGCTTCGTGGAAGACGACACCGGCCTGTGGCAGATCCCACTCACACCCGCCACACCGCCTCTCGCCGTGCACGACTTCCGCAAGGAAGCCGACCCCGCAGCCGCTGCACAGCAATGGATTGCCGATTCCCTCGCCACGCTGTGCAAGCCGACCGAAGACCTGCTCTACCGCAGCGCCCTCCTGCAACTCGCCGACGACCACCACCTCTGGTACCTGCAGGTGCACCACATCGCGCTCGACGGCTACGGTTACGGCCTCGTCTGCCAGCTCATCGCCGAGCGCTACAGCGCGCGCATCAAGGGCGAAGCCCTGCCCCCGCTACCAGACTGGCAACTCGAGAAAGTCACCCAGGCCGAGCAGACCTACAAGGCCAACGGCGGCTTCGACAAGGACAAGGCCTTCTGGCTCGGCAACCAGCAGGACGCGCCCGCGCCTGCCACCATCGCGCCACCCGGCGCCTTCTCGGACGAACTGCATCGCTGCGACACGCGCATCAGCAACGCCGAGATCGACACCCTGCGCGCCGCTGCAAAAAACTGCGGCCAGGACTGGGGCAGCTGGATGCTCGCTGCCATCGGATTGTGGCTTGCCAAACAATCCGGTCAGAGCGAACTCACATTCGGTCTGCCCGTCATGAACCGCCTCGGCACTCCCGCCCTCGGCGTGCCCTGCATGGCCATGAACATCGTCCCCATGAGCATCCGCATAGGTTCGGAAGACGACATGCAGAGCCTCAGCCGCCAGCTCGCCACCAACATGCGCGCCATCCGCCCGCACACCTACTACCGCTACGGCTGGATCCGCATGGACCTTGGCTACATGGCCATCGGCCGCCACTGCTTCAACCAGGCCGTGAACCTCCTGCCCTTCGACCGCAGTGCCCAGTTCGCCGGCCTCCAGTCGCGCATAGAACCCATCAGCGCCGGCCCCGTGAAAGACCTCAACATCAGCGTCTTCGTGCTCAATTCGGAATGGCAACTGCGAAGCGAAGCCAACCCGAATGCATACAGCGCAGCGCGCATCGAAGAACTGCACCAGGATCTGCTGCAATGGCTCAGGACGCTCGCGACAGTCGGCGCCAACGACAGCCTCGCAGCCCTGCTGCCGGGCCTGACGCTGAGAACGCCGCAGGAAGCCCCCGTGTAGGAGCGGGTCATGCCCGCGACACCCGCGCACTACGAAGATCGGTGCTACGAGCATCGCCTGCTCGTACAAAGAAGACATGTGGCCCGGATGGGTGGCCGCGGAGCCTGCCCTCGACCTGTTCGGAACCCGGAATTCAGAGGAGGTTACCCAATCCGGTACCAGGGCGGCATATCAAGGGAACATCATGAAAAAAGCACTTATCCTGCTCCCAGCAACCCTCACCCTGTCGCTCACCGGCTGTCATGAGGGCGTATTCGACAACATCTCGCCCATCGCCTCCGCCGTCGCCTCCTGGCCCGCAGAGGATGGCAAGCGGATCGAGCACTCCCTCTCGCCACAACAGCTGCAGGCACTCACGACCTGGCTTGAAAGCAGTCGCTCGAAATGGGGGAAGTGTCTCCAGACGCCTCCAGGAGGCCCTGTGCGCGTCTCCATCGTACATGCAGATGGCAGCACAAGCTCATTGATGATCCTCAAGTACCCATCGGGTACATCGAACACCATACAAGCGAGTCATCGCGACACTCCCTGCGCACTTGCCTCCTTTGCCGACGCTGAGATCCTGGCGCTACGGACCCTGCTCGGCGTCCCTCAATAGCAGTGAGCTTCTACGTAGAGAGAAATAAGCGAAGCGCATTGCGCCGGATGGGTGAGCGAGCGACTGTTTCGGTGCAATGCGCTTCGCTTATTGCACCCTACAACTGCTCCCCAATACCATGCTCAAGGCACTAACACCGCTCAACCTCCCGCCCGACGTCCCCGACACCGTCGAAGTCTGGCTGCTTGACATCGACGCAGCCACACCACGCCTCCCCGCCACACTCGCCCTCCTCGGCGTCGACGAACACGTCCGCTACCAGCGCTACCACCACCCCGCCGACGCCCAGCGCTTCGCCCTCACCCGCGCAGCACTGCGCCAACTCCTCGCCGCAAAGCTCGGCCGCGAAGCAACGAGCCTGCACTTCAGCCATGGCTTCCACGGCAAACCCGCGCTCAGTGACAGCACACTGCACTTCAACGTCTCGCATAGCGGGCAGTACGGACTGATTGCGATCTCGACGACACACAGTGTTGGCATCGACATCGAACGTCATGCAGACAAGCCACCGCTGGAGGTGCTGGCCTCGCCGATCTTCACGCAAGCGGAGCGCGACTACTGCGCCAACGACAGCGCCCGTTTCTACGCCCTGTGGTGCGGCAAGGAAGCCATGATCAAGGTATGCGGAACCGGTTTCTCCATGGATAGAGACCTACCCTCCACGCTACCGCCGGGCAACGACAACTACACGGTTCAACAGGGCACAAAGGTCTGGTCACTATCCGTGGCACGCCACTACACAGGTGCGCTGGCAGTCCCGCATTGCTCTGCAACGCTACGGACGTAGCGCGGGTTCGCGGACCACCGCAGCGGCCTTCATTCTCAACAAACTTGGACCGCCTTATTCCTGACCGGCCAGCTGGTTTGCAGCTTCGTGCAGCCCCTCGAGAATGCTCTCCGCGACATGAGCAGGAAAGCCATCGGGTAATTGCGCCCTGACCATGTCGATAACATGCGGCGTACGTGCGGCAAGCTCATCCACCACGAACTGTGCAGGCTGTCCATCGGGCCCGACGACCCCGTGTCGCGCACCTAGCTCGATCCAGTGACGGCGCAGAATCTCGCGCTGTTTCCAGTGTGCATTCCTGGCGCGTACCGCCATGGCCATCCTGGCCTTGAGGGGAGACAGCTGATGCGCGCCCTTTCCCATGACGGGATAGGCCGACAGCACGTCATAAAGCGGCGTGAGTGCGTAGCGACCACCCGGCCGCAGGAAGATGCTGAAGTTCTTCGCGTGGCCGTCGGTGGCGCACAGCATCCAGAAGATCACTTGAGCTTGGAAAAAAGTCCTGCGGTCTGCTTCGCGATTCGTCGACCCATTGAGTATCCCCATGATGTCGTCGACGCCAGGGCCACCATCTGCTTCGTACTTCGCCTCGGGAGAAATACCTTTCACCTGGCACATGTCCTCCTGCGGCAAGCGGATCAGCTGCTGATCACCACGCGCAGGCACCTTCCACCACGAACGGTCGAAGCGCCTGACCGCCAGCACTTTCACATCCTCGAACTGCAGAGGCTCGCACTCCGCCACGGGCAGTCCATATGCATCCAGAATACGTGAGCACAACCACTCGTTCTCGACCGAGTCGCGCATGTCGAATTGCAGCCCGCCGACGAGTCCCAGAGGCAACTTGAAAATATGCGTGGAAGGAGTGGCGCCGTACGGCAGGCACCAGTTGTCCTGACAGCGCAACAGTGCGGTCTTCTCCTGTGCACCGGCAATGGATATGCGGAATTCGTCCGGCTCCTCGTGCCTGCCCAGCGGGGTGGGGGTGGTGGTCGCGCGCAGCAATCTGGCGATGGCCGCTTCATCGAGTGGCGTAGCCTGGATGGGCGTCATTTCTGCGGGCGCGACGCCCTTCGGCAGGATCTGCAGGGCGCCGACGCAATCGCGACCGATCTCCGACAACAAGTCAAAAGCATCGGTGGAGCCCACGCCGAATCGCCCCGCGATACGCTCCCGGATGGGCTTGCTGTCGGGCAACAGGTTCTCGAAGTAGTAGCACACTGCCGGACCACGGTGAGGCGCATTGTCAGGCGTGAAAGGCAGCGAGAGCGAGAGCGGCCGCCCTTGTGCCGAGGCCATCCACTCTGAATCGTAAGCAAGCTGGTCGACGTAGTGAGACTGGATGCTCCAGGTCCCTACGAAAGCGCCATTCATCCAGAGCCCTAGCTCGCGGGCATGTGAGGGGCGGCCCATCAACTCACCACGCCGGCTTTGTCGAATCGGACGGCAGTGTTGCCGGGGAGCCCCCCCCATCTCTGAGCACAACCTCCACGCCCAGGACGTTGAGCAGCGTGAACAGACGCTCGGCGCTGACCTGGTTGGCGCGCTGCTCAAGGGCGGAAATGGTCTGCTGGCTGACCCCCATGCGAAGCGCGACATCAGCCTGGGATAGGCGGGCCTTACGCCGGAATCCCCGCAACAGCGTCGATAGTTGATCGGCAGTTCGAACCTCGAAATCGCTCATTACGGCCCCCTGACTATTCTTTGGCAATACACAGTATAGGTTGTTTTTTGACTTTACATAGTCAGGGTTGTATTTTCAAAATACATTATTTGAGATGTATTAATCATTTACATATTTCAATGTGTATTCAAGAATCAGCAATAGCACTTGCAGAACAACGCGATGTCGCAGGCATGGCCCGCTCCTGCAGCAATCGTAGGGCGCAATCGAAGCGCAGCGCATTGCGCCGGCTGGTGGCACTCCCAACCTACGCTCCTAACGTCGCCCCGCCATCCACACACAAGTCATGCATGGTGATATGCCGTGCGCGTTCCGAGGCTAGGAAGCAAACGGCGTCGGCGATGTCTTCGGGTGTGGCGATTCGTCCCAGCGGAATGCCGAGCCGGTAGCGCTCTAGCGAGCCGTTGAGGACGCCTTGTATCTGTTCCGGCGTGCTGGCGAAGGCGCGTTGCATGGCGGTGTCGGTGGAGCCGGGTGAGACGGTGTTGCAGCGGATGCCGTGTGGGGCGAGTTCGAGCGCGAGGCAGCGCATGTAGTGGGCGGTGGCGGCCTTGGAGGCGGCGTAGGCTGCCATGCCGAGGCGCGGTGTGCGGGCGGCGTTGGAGCCGACGGTGACGATGACGCCCTGCTTGCGTGCCACCATGCCGCGTGCGACGGCGCGGCACATGCGGAAGATGGCGGTGGTGTTGATGGCGAAGCTGTCTTCCCAGTCTTCGTCGCTGAGCTCCAGCGTTCCGCCGGATCGCAGTATGCCGGCGACATTGATGAGCAGGTCAATCGGGCCGAGTTCCTGTTCGGTGCGTGCGACGGCTGCGTTGATGGCGGCACCGTCCCGCAGGTCGAGTGGGATGGCGATGGCTTGCCTGCTCTCGGCACGCAACCCGTGGGCGAAGGTTTCGAGTTTGTCGGCCTGATGATCGATGAGCGCGACGCGAGCGCCTTGCTGTGCGAGCGCGTTTGCGACGACTGCGCCAATACCCTGGGCGGCGCCGGTGATGAGGGCGGTTTTGTTTTGGAATTCGGGTTGGGTTGTGGTCATGGCCGGTCTCTCGATTCATGGGTAGGGCAGAACTCCGCAGGAGGTTCCGCCGGGTTGGGGCCGATACGTACGCTACGTAAAGCCGCTTCGCGGCGGCTGGCGGAATCTCCGAAGGAGTTCCGCTCTACGCTCCCCTCTCACACTTGTGGGAGAGGGGTTGGGGGAGAGGGCTGCCGCAATCAAACGCGGCGATCACGCAACACGCTGATCGATGGTGCCGCTTGTCGGAGTCGAACCTAAGAGCGACGGATCAACAGTCCGGCGGTCTCCACGAGCCCTCTCCCCCTGCCCCTCTCCCGCAAGCGGGAGAGGGGAGCTTTAACTCTCCAGCTTGCTTGCCAGCACCCGGCCGATATGCGCCAGCGGCGCCCGCTGACTCATGCCGTTATGCGTGCTGTCGATATCGACGCGCTGCAATTCGCCCCTCACATACGGCCGCCAGCCAAGCCAGTCCGGCGCTTCAGCCGGGCGCTGCGCGGCATGGAAGAACAGCACATCACCTTGGAACACGGGATGCCGCAATCCGCGGTAGAGCTTCATGGAGTTGATCGCCTGGCCTGTGAGCTTCGCGAGACTAGCCGCATCACGTTCGGCGAAGACGGTGCCGGGGCGTTGCAAGCGGGCGCGCATGGCGTCGAGCGAGAGCGCCTGGCCGTCGTCGCCGAGGTGGCCCTTGCCGGCGTAGCCGATGACGTCAAGAAGGACGATGAGGGCATCGCGTTCGGTGGGCTCCGGCTTGCCTGCCCAGATGTCGCTCGGGTAGGCGTCCATCATCGCCAGCAATTCGACCTGTTCGCCTTCGGCCTGCATGCGTGCGGCCATGGCGTGGGCGATGCCGCCGCCGGAGGACCAGCCCATGAAACGGTACGGGCCATGTGGCTGCACGCTGCGCACAAGAGCGATGTAGTCGGCGACGACCTCGTCGATGTGCGCGGGCGATTCGCCTGTAATGCCGCGCGATTGCAGACCGTAGATCGGCGTGTTGCGCAGCTGTGCGGCGAGGCCCATATAGCACCACGAAAGACCTTCGGCGGGGTGCACGCAGAACAGCGGGGGCTGGCCTTCGTCACCGGACTGGATGCGCAGCAGTGGCGCGAACGGGTCGCAGGCCTGGTCGGGCGGCGTGTGGCTCTCGGGTACGTCCAGTGCGGCAGCCAGCGCGGCGACGGTGGGGTGACGGAACAGGCTGGAAACAGCCACCTCGCGTTGCAGGGCGACGCCGAGGCGGTTGGCGACCTGGATGGCTTGCAGCGATTTGCCACCGAGCGCGAAGAAATCGCTGTCGACGCCGATCTGCTGGGTGCCGAGCACTTCGGACCAGACGGCGATGACGATGCGCTCCAGCGTGCTGAGCGTGGCGGTTTTCGTGCCGTCGCTTGCAGGGATGTCGTCGAGACCGAGCGTGCGCAGCGCCGAGCGGTCGATCTTGTTGTTGGCGTTGCGTGGCAGGCGGCTGAGCGGCACGTATGCGGATGGTATGGCCGGGGCGGGCAGGCGTTGCGAGAGGTGTTTCTGCAACGCGCCGCTGTAGGGCTCGCCATCGCAGACGATGAAGGCGGCGAGGCGCTTGCTGCCACCCGGCAGGACCTGGCCGACGACGGCGGCTTCGCGCACGCCGCGATAGTCCAGCAAGGCGGTTTCGATCTCGGCGGGGTCGATGCGGTAGCCGCTGATCTTGAACTCGTCGTCGAGCCGGCCGAGGTAGACCAGCGCGCCGTCTTCTGCCTGGCGCACGCGGTCGCCGGTGCGATAGGCGCGTGGCGCACCGTTGAAGGATGTAAGACGAACGAAGCGTGCGTCGGTGACTTGCTGTCGCTCGAAATAGCCGCGAGCGAGTGCGGCGCCGATCATGCACAGCTCACCTGCTTCGCCGGGCGCGACAGGGCGCAGGGCGTCATCGACGACAACGGCGGTCATGCCCGGCAGCGGCGCGCCGATGGGCACGGATTCGCCGGACCACGTGAGCGCATCCGGGCCGGACAGGACGGCGGTGGTGCAGATCACCGTCGTCTCGGTGGGCCCATAGGTGTTGAGCAATACGACATGTGGCGACGCGGCCTTGCGCCAGCGCGCAATGCGGTCGGCCAGCGCGGCTTCGCCACCGATGATGACGAGACGTATCGATTCAGGAAGTGCGTGAGAGCCGCTCTCATCGCCGACGCAATACGCCAGCTCGTGCCAGAAGGCGGTCGGCAGGTCGAGCACGCTGATGCGCTTTGCGGCGCAGGCAGCGAGGAAGCGCGGCAGGGATTCAAGCATCTCGTCGTTGCGCAGGACGAGCGTGGCGCCGGTGGTGAGCGACAGGAAGATTTCTTCGACGCTCGCATCGAAATGCAGCGGCGCGAATTGCAGCACGCGGTCGGCTGACGTCATGGCGTAGCGCACGCGGGCGCCGGCGACGAAATGGGCCAGCGCGTCGCGGCCGATCATCACGCCATTGGGGCGGCCGGTGGAGCCGGAGGTGTAGATGATGTAGGCGAGTGCGTCGTCTGCGACGGTGACGGGTTCGTTCATCGATAGGGCGACGCCTCCCCCTGTTTCGTCATCCCGGCGAAAGCCGGGATTCGGCTCCACGCGGGGTAACTGGATCCCGGCCTTCGCCGGGATGACGGGCTTTGTTGATGCGACGGTATGAGCCCCCCTCTCCCGCGCGCGGGAGAGGGGTTGGGGGAGAGGGCTGGTGCGATCTAACGCGGTGCCAGGTTCTAGGGTTACTCCACGTCCCCTCTCCCCCTGCCCCCGCTCCGCGCCCCACTGTCGGCATTGCACTGCCGACCGGCTGCGCAGGCTCAGCGCAGTGCGCTGAGAATTCCCTGCTCGCCCCGCAAGCGGTAGAGGGGAGTCCGGTACGAGCTCGCATTCACCACCGGCGAGATCTGTCAGTTCATCCAGACACAACAACAAATCACTACCAACCCGTTTCGCATACCCTCGCACACTCAATACCAACCTCGGCCGCGCATCCGCCAGCACCATCGCAATACGCGCGTCCGGACTATCCGGATCGAGCGGCACGTAGCCTGCTCCTGCCCATAGCACGGCCAGCAGCGCGACTATGGTTTGCGGCGAGCGCGGCAAAAGAATCGCGACGCGGTCTTCGCGTGCAACGCCCTGCTCTGCCAGCACGGCAGCGAGCTGCTTCACTTCGAGGAGGACTTCGGCGTAGCTGAGGGCCTTGCCATCCTGTTCGACGGCAATGGCCTGTGGCGTGGTCGCAGCGTGCGCACGGAACGCATCCAGCACAGCGGTGATCTCGCCGACCGGTGCGCCTTCGATGATGGACAGAGCAGGCGCTGTCGGCACATGCCAGTCGCCGAGCACGTCAGTCAGCGGCGCGTCGATGGGTGCGGCGAGCAATGTGTCGATGATGTGCACCAGCGCCGCGCGATGCGCGCTCAGCGTGTCGGCATCATAGGCATCGGGATTGGCTTCGAAGTCGAAGCGCATGCCTGCTGCATGCGGTGCGACAGTAATGGAGAGGTCTTCGACCGGGCCGGCCGACACTGGCTGCGCGCGTGCGGCGAGCGCGCCGAACTCCAGCGGGCGGTCAAAGGGCATGAGGTTGATGACGGGCCCGAACAGGCGCTGGCCGTTGACGGCGCGACCGAGGTCGTGGCGTAACCATTCGTAGCGATAGCGCTGATGCGGACGGATGGCGCGCATCTCGGCGGCGACGCTTTTCGCCAGCGCAGCGATGCCTTGTGCGGGATCGACCTGGATGCGCAGCGGCACGATGTTCATCGCCATGCAGGGCACGGTGAGGCCGACGGAGCCGAGGCGACCCATGACGGGCAGGCCTAACGTGATGTCACGCGCGCCGGTGCGTTGCGCGAGCCATGCGGCAGTCGCCGCGATGAGCCAGGCCGCCCAGTCGACGCCGCAGGTTTTGGCGGCGGTCTGCCAGCGTTCGAGGACTTGCGTGCCACTCTCGCCATCGCGTGCGAGATCGCCGCGCGCCTTGCGAACGCCGCGTGCGAGCGTGGCTGGCGGGGCAAGCGAGACCGGAGCAGGCGCCCCTGCAAGGCGAGCGATCCAGAAGGCGCGATCCGTCTCGGAGGCATGCTGCTGGTATTCACGTGCCTCTTCGACGACGGCGGCGAGTGTGGCGCGTGCTTTGGTGAACTGGTCATCGACCTGTGCGCCGGTGGCGCGCGCATACAGCGCTGCCACCCGGCGCTGCAGGAGCGCGTAACCATAGCCATCGAGTGCGACGTGATGAACGCGCAGCACCCACAGGTGACGCTGCGGCGCGAGACGCAGCAACGCGGTGGCGAAGAGCGCGCCATGTGCGAGATCGGCCGTGCGTTGCAGATCGTCGTGCAGCCAGCGCTGCGCGGCTACCCACGCATGATCTGGTTCCACCCCCCCAAAGTCCGTCATTCCCGCCAGCTTTACAGCCGGCGCAGCCGCACGCCGCTCCCCTCGCCCGCTAGCGGGAGAGGGGTTGGGGGAAAGGGCTTCGGCGGGATTCCAGTGGCTTTCACACGCGCTTTCAACGTCGCTGGATTCCCGCTTGCCCGGGAATGACGGTGAAGGGTGAGTGAGGTCTACGTGGCGCAGGCTCCATGCTTCGCGCACAGGCACTTGCCACACGACCTCGTTGCTCGCGCTGTCGTCGGCACGGAAGCGCACATGCAGCGCCTCGCATTCGTCGATGGCGCCGCGCAGGGCTGCTTCGAAGGCGGTGACGTCGAGCTCGCCGTCGAGCACGATGGCTTCGGCCGTCCAGTAGTACGGACTGGCCGGGTCGAGCTGCTGGCCGAGCCAGATGCCGAGCTGCGCGGCGCTGAGCGGGAGCCGCTGCACGGATGCGGAGTTGCCGAGCTCCGCCTGGACGCCACCATCGACGCCTCCCATCTCAGCGCGCCTCGTTCAGCAGCGCCCACCACTGGGCAATCGTCGGCTGTTCGGCGAGCTGCACGAAGTTGATGTTGGAGCCGGCGCGCTTCCAGCGTTCCAGCAGGCTCATCAGGCGGATCGAATCGAGGCCGGCGTAGAGCAAGTTGTCGTCGGTGTTCAGGTCGGACTTCGGCATCTCGAGGATCGCCGCAACCTCGGCGTGCAGCGCGTCGATGTCCGATGGCAATGCGGCTGGTGCCGTAATACTCACGCCGAGCGAAGCCAGTACCTGCGCCGTGCTGCGCACGACACCGGCGCGCTGCGACACGTAGTCGAGCGCTTGTGCGTGACGCTCGGCGCCGAAATCAGCCAGCGCATCACCGACGAGAATGGGCTGGATGTCACGCATGAAGGCGTCGACGCAGGTGACCTGGCAGCCGATGTGCGCATACACACCACAGACGATGAGCTGGTCGCGCTTCTGCGCGCGCAGGCGTTCGAGCAGGTCGCTGCGCACGAAGGCGCTGTAGCGCCACTTGTCGAGTACTACGTCGGTGGCGCGCGGAGCGAGTGCGGCGATGACGGGCGCACCTTCCGGCTTCGCAGGCAGGCCCGGCCCCCAGAATTCGTTGAGCAGTGCACGGTCTTCAGCCGGTTGCACGGCAGGCTGCGCTGTGTAGTAGATCGGTATGCCTTTCGCATCAGCGGCATCGCGCAGCTGACGGATGTGCTCGACGAGTTGCGGAATGGGCGCCGCGCTGTTGTCGTAGAAATCGAGGAAGTACTGCTGCATGTCGTGGATGAGCAGCGCAGCGCGCGCGGGATCGGCATTCCACTCGACCCGGTTGACAGGGAAGGAGCTGGCTGCGGGCATGTCGTAGCTGGCGATGCGGGGAATGGTCATGGTGTTGTTCCGTCGTAGAAGGCTGATGGATTTGTTACTTGCCGTCATTCCCGCGAACACGTGAATCCAGTGTCTTTGCAACCGAAGCTAACGTCGCTGGATTCCCGCGTTCGCGGGAATGACGGTCCTCTTTATGCGTTTGCTGAGGTGAACCGCTCACGCAGCGCACGCTTGTCGATCTTGCCGACACCTGTCTTGGGGAAACTGGCGACGAACTCGATACGGTCGGGCACCTTGTATTGCGCCAGGCCACGTTCGCGCATGAAGCGGTTGATCTCCATCGCACGTGGCGCGTCGCCACGCGGCACGATGAAGGCGCAGCTGCGTTCGCCAAGGTATGCATCGGGCATTGCCACCACTGCCGCGTCGAGCACGGCGGGATGTGCGAGCAGATGGTTTTCGACCTCCTCCGCCGCGACCTTGTCGCCACCGCGATTGATCTGGTCCTTGGCGCGGCCGTCGACGACAAGGTGTCCGCTCGGCAACTGACGCACCAGGTCGCCTGTGCGGTAGAAACCGTCGCGCGTGAAGGCACGTGCGTTGTGCACATCGGCGCGGTAGTAGCCGCGGATCGTGTACGGGCCGCGCGTGAGCAGGTGCCCCAACTCGCCCGGCGCGACATCGTTGTCGTCATCGTCTACGACCCGCACTTCGTCATGCGGCGAAATGGGGCGGCCCTGCGTGCCGACGACGAGCTCGCGCGGGTCGTCGAAGCGCGTGTAGTTCACGAGCCCCTCGGCCATGCCGAAGACCTGTTGCAGCTCGCAGCCGAGCAGAGGGCGCACACGTTGCGCGGCCTCGTCGCTGAGGCGCGAGCCGCCGACCTGCAACAGCTTGAGGCTGGACAGGTCATGCTTCTTTGTGGGCAACTGAGAAGAGGCCGCTTCCATCCAGATCAGTGCCAGCGGTGGCACCAGCGAGCTGATGGTGACGCGCTCCTGTTCGATGAGCGGGAAGACGGTATCCGGGCTCGGGTTCGGCGCGAGCACGACGGTGCCACCTGCGTAGAACACACCGAGGATGCCGGGCGAACTCATCGGGAAGTTGTGGGCGACCGGCAGCGCGCAGAGATACACGCTCTCTTCCGTCAGGCCGCAGATTTCTGCGCTGGCACGCACGCTGTAGAAGTAGTCGTCGTGCGTGCGCGGGATGAGCTTGGGGCGGCCCGTGCTGCCACCGGAGAGCTGCAGGAAGGCCAGCGACGACGCATCCGGTGGCGCCAGCGACACCAGCGTTTCGCTGTCATCGAAGACGTTTGCGAAAGCGGTGAATTCCGCAGCGTCACCCACGACGATGACACGCATATCGGGCGTTGCAGCGCGCACGCTTTCATCGTTGACGACATCACGCGCCAACGTGCGGTAGTCGAAGCCGCCATTCACGTCGGCGATGACATACGCCTTGGCTTCCGCGAAGCTGCAGAAGTAGGCAATCTCGCTGCGGCGGTGCGCGGGTAGCGCGAAGACGGGCAAGGCACCGATGCGGAACAGCGCGAAGCACAGCAGGACGAATTCGCCGATGTTGGGCAGTTGCAGGACGACGCGGTCGCCCTGCCCTATGCCGCGCAGGCGCAAGCCGGAGGCAAGGCGATCCACTTCCTCGTCGAGCATGGAATAGGACCAGCGTCGCTCACCGCACACCAGTGCCGTGTGCTGCGGCCGGAGTGCCGCGCTGTCGCGCAGGATCTGGCCGAGCACTTCGCCGTGCCAGTAGCCGGCTTCGCGATAGCGTGCGGCGAAGTCTTCGGGCCAGGGCGTAAAGTCCGCGCCTTCGGCGGACTGCTTCTGCAACACACTCATGACAGCGCCTCCAGTATGGCTTCGAGCCCCATCGCACCGAGCATGGTGCGCAGCTTGGCGGAGGTCTCGGCGAGTTCCAGCACCGGGTCCGACGCACCGACGATGCCGGCGCCCGCGTAGAGCGTCGCCGAAGTGTCGTCGACCACGGCGCAACGTATCGTCACCGCCCATTCGCCATTGCCATCGGCATCGCACCAGCCGACCAGACCGGTGAAAAAGCCGCGATCGAAGCCTTCGACTTCGTTGATGAAGTTACGCGCATCGACAGTCGGGTAGCCGCACACGGCGGGCGTGGGATGCAGGGCCAGGGCGAGTTCCAGCGACGTCGTCGCCGGATCGGCTAGGTCGCCCTTCACTTCGGTACCGAGATGCCACATGGTTGCGGTGGACACGAGCGATGGTGCCTTCGGCACGATCAGTTCGCGGCAGTAGGGCTTGAGTGCGGCGGCCACGGCGTCGACCACGAGCGTATGTTCGTGCTGGTCCTTGGCGGAGCACAGCAGGCCTTCGGCGCGACGCGCGTCTTCGACCGGATCGGTGCTGCGCGGAATCGAACCTGCAAGCGGATTGGAGGCGACGAGGCGGCCATAACGCGCAACCAGCAACTCGGGACTGGCACCGATCAGGGTACGACGCTTGCCGGCCTCCGCAGCCAGGCCAATGGCATAGGTGTAGGCGCGCGTATTACGGCAGGCCAGGGTGCGTAACAAAGTGGGCAGGTCGACTTGCGTATCGACTTTCAGCGCGCGCGACATCACGACCTTTTCCAGCTCGCCACGCTGGATACGGGCCACCGCTTCGGCGACGTTGTGCTCATAGCCCCGCGGCATGGGTGTCGAGATCATGTTTTTGCGCGCGTCCACGCCGTCCAGCTGCTTCACCCGCAGCGGCTCCATGGCGTGAACGCCGGCAGCGCAGTCAACACGGGCAGGCGAGAACAGGTGCGCGGGCGCATCGAGCTGGAAAGGCACGGCGCCAATCAGCACACCGGAATGGCCCTGACGTAGTGCGCTGCGCTGGAACTCGGTCGCGCGCGCGGCCAGCATAACAGTGGGCGCTGGCGGCATGACAATGCCTTCGTCATGCGCGAGAAATGCGTTGCGCGGCGAGGCAAACAGGCAGTTGCCGGGCTGGTATCGCTCGAACAGATCGTCGGGCCTGAGTGCTCGCCTATCAAGCGAGACGAAGGGCTTGCGAGCTTGCGCAGCGGCATCGCCGAACTGCATGGGGGTTGAACCAAAACCGGATGGGTCGGGACGGGACGTCTTGGGGCGGAACAAGTCGTTCATGCGGAAACTCCTCCTCGCTGTGACCACCGAAGGGGGCGGTCAAGATAAGCGCTCGGATGGGTGGCTACGCACGCTGCGAAGTCCGAGTCTCGCGGGAGATCCGGCTGCGATGAGCTGGCTGGATGAACCGCGGCAAGCGGACTCCATCAGTACCAGTGGCGACGATGGCTGCCTGGAAAGCGAGGCGATCTTATCCTTTATTGCGAATGGGTCGCAATTGCAATTGTATTGAATTTTTCTATCCAACAGAATCAACAACATCTCCGGAATCGCCTTAGCAGCCAGGCCCGCGGCAGGAAAGCCCGGAGAACACCCCGCTTTCACCACACCACGCAATCCTGTTGCTCGGCGAAATGACGCAACGCTGATTGTCATTTGCCAAAAGAAAAACCCCTGTCCGTGAGAACAGGGGCTTTTTTGTGAGGCGTGAAAACTGTTCTCGCTCCGTCGCGAGAGGACGTCAGCGAGGTGAAGCGCCGCACAGAAAGCGGAATTGTCGATACACGAGGATTTCGCGCGCTCTTGTCGCAACACGCGGCGCCTCGATCACGTCCTCGCAGCAGCGAGCGTGATCAGTTTCTACATGCGCTGCGCATAATATTCCACCACCAGCTGCATCTCGATCGGGAACGGCAGATCGGATAGCGCTGGCAGATGCGTGACGGTTGCCTTGCTGGCAGCGGCATCCCAGCTGAGCCATTCAGGGCGCGTCAGCGACGGCTCTTCCATGCTGAACTTGATGATGTCGAGAACCTTCTCCGGCTTTGCCAGCGAAATCACTTCGCCCGGACGCACGCGGTACGACGGAATGTTCACGCGCCTGCCATTGACCAGGAAGTGGTTGTGGTTGACCAGCTGACGTGCCGACGGGATGGTCGGTGCGAAACCGGCGCGGAACACCACGTTGTCGAGACGACGCTCAAGCAGTTCAGCCAGTTTTTCTCCGGCGTTGCCACGACTGGCCTTTGCATCTGTCATCAGGCGACGCATCTGGCGTTCGCCGAGTCCGTAGTTGAAACGCAGTTTCTGCTTCTCGCGCAGTTGTGCGCCAAAGCCGGACACGCGGCGCGGACGCGCACCGTGCTGGCCGGGAGGATTCGGGCGGTTCTCGATGCTCTTGCGTGAGAGACCGGGCAATTCGACGCCGAGGGCGCGCATGACTTTGAGGCGTGGGCCTGTGTAACGGGACATGTTTTTTCTCTATCCTGGTGTTGATGAATTCGCGTGCCTGAAGCGCACGAAGCACTGATCCGCGGAAGAGGATCAGTTGGCGAGGACTACGTGTTTCAAACAGCTTGTTTCGACTCGGTTGCCGGGGATCACTTGGTAAGGATCAGCTTGCCGCTGCGCGTTGCCCGCAGCGTGTACAGCGCGCCGGCATGTTCGATGTTGACGCAGACCTGCCCCTGCAACAGCTCACTACTCGCCACGACGCGTAGCGCATCGGATGGCGGCGGAGCTGGTGCAAGCGACGCTGGCTGCACATGGGATGGCGTATTGGCGCCCGGCGTGTGCATGACTGACTCAGTGCAGCGCGGCGTTCGATGCTTGCGCGCCGGCTTCGTCGAAGATCTGTTCGTGCGACAACTCGACAGCCTCCTGATACCAGGTCTGCATCAGCTCGTTGCAGGCACGGCGCAGCAGCGGATCAACATCCGGAACCGCAGCCAGTGCGGCAAGGTGCTGCGACAGCGAACGGCTCTTGGCGATAGAAGTGCCGTGCAGCGCGCTGCAGGTCAGCAGGTGTATGACAGATGCAAGCAACACAGCTGGCCGCGTCTGCGCGATTTCTGGATCGATGTTCATGGCGTGTACCCCGTGTGCGGGAAGCGCGAGCGGGTCGCCTCACTGGCAACCGGACAGGGCCTGCACCGCATGTTCGATTCGCAAAAAAATGCTGGCTTGCACACGCGGAGGCGCACTGGCTTGCAGAAATATCCCCGGCCCGTCCTGGAGCGACGGAACCAAACACGCCCGACGACGCTGTGAGGAGCACAAGCGGCGTCAGACCTGCCGTTCAGACAGCAGCGCTCTCTGAACCAGCATAAGTGTATATGCGAATCATTCTTGTTTGCAACGGCATCTTAAACAAAATATGGCGGCTGCCGTTGCGGGCAGAGCGTTGTCGCTGACGAGGTCGTCACATTGTCGTAGGGCGGAACTCCTCCGGAGGTTCCGCCAGCCGCCGCAAGGCGGCTTTACGCAACTTACGCGTCAGTCCGTCAGTCCTGACCCGGCGGAACCGCCGAAGGCGTTCCGCCCCGATGTCAACGCTTGCTGCTGCGCCCGCCGAGGATGGAGCCGAGCACGCCACGAATGATCTGACGACCAACCTCCGAGCCTATCGTGCGCGCCACAGTCTTCGCGGCAATCTGCGCCAGCCCGTCATGCTGGCCGCCGCGCGGGCCGGTCTTGCCGAAGAGGATTTCGCCCATTGCGCCGCCAAACATGCCGCCGCTCTCGGTGGCCGGTACATCCGCCGTTGCTGCAGGTGTGGCCGCAGTCGATGCACTTGGCGTGCCCGCACCCGCGCGCAGTTTTTCGTAGGCTGATTCGCGATCGAGGACTTCTTCGTAGGTGCCATACACCAGCGAGCCATTGATCACGCCGTTACGCTCATCCGCAGTCAGCGGGCCGATGCGCGAGAACGGCGGCATGACAAAGGCACGCTCGACAATGCACGGCGTGCCCTTGGCGTCGAGGAAGGAGATCAGCGCCTCGCCCACGCCCAATTCGGTGATGGCCGCCTCGCAGCTGAATTTCGGATTGGCGCGCATGGTTTCCGCTGCGACCTTCACTGCTTTCTGGTCGCGTGGCGTGAAGGCACGCAAGGCGTGTTGCACACGGTTGCCGAGTTGCCCGAGCACCGTGTCGGGTATGTCGAGTGGATTTTGCGTGACAAAGTAGATGCCCACGCCTTTCGAACGGATCAGGCGCACGACCTGCTCGATTTTCTCCAGCAATGCAGCGGGCGCATCGGCAAACAAGAGATGCGCTTCGTCGAAGAAGAACACCAGCTTCGGCTTGTCCAGATCGCCCGCTTCGGGCAACTGCTCGAACAGTTCGGAGAGCAGCCACAGCAGGAAAGTCGCGTACAGCTTGGGGAAGTTGTAGAGCTTGTCGGCGGCAAGGATGTTGATCACGCCCAGTCCCTGCGCATCGGTCTGCATCAGGTCGGCGATGTTCAGCATTGGCTCGCCGAAGAACTGGTCAGCGCCTTGCTGCTCAAGGGCAAGCAGGCCGCGCTGGATCGCACCGACACTCGCCGCAGAAACATTGCCGTACTTGGTCGTCAGCTCTTTCGCATGCTCGCCGACGAACTGCACCATGGCGCGCAAGTCCTTGAGGTCGAGCAGCAGCAAGCCATTGTCATCAGCCACCCTGAAGATGATCTGCAGCACACCGGCCTGTGTTTCGTTGAGACTCAGCAGGCGCGTGATGAGCAAGGGCCCCATGTCGGACACGGTGGCACGCACCGGGTGGCCGGCCTCGCCGAAGACATCCCAAAGCGTGGCCGGATACTTCACGGCATCCCAGTCCTTGATGCCGAGCAGATCGAGCCGCTCCTGCAACTTCGGCGAGAGCTTGCCTTCGGCCGCCAGCCCGGAGAGATCGCCCTTCACATCGGCCATGAAGACCGGCACGCCGATGCGCGAGAACGATTCGGCGAGACGCTGCAGGGTGACGGTCTTGCCGGTGCCTGTGGCGCCGGCAATCAGGCCGTGGCGGTTGGCGAATTGCGGCAGCAGGCCAAGGTCAAGCTCGCCCGCGCGGGCAACGATGAGAGGATCAGACATGCGAACTCCGGAAAGAGTGGATGCGAGTTGGATTCATGACGGGATTTATACCGCGAGATGCGTTTCGCTGCTCTGAAAAACAGAAAGCGGGCCGCAGCCCGCTTTCGTCGCACTTCTGTTCAGCGCATCAGTTTCCGCAACCCGCACTGCACTCATGGAACTTTGTTTCACATGCCGCCGAGCGCCCGCAGCTATACAACTTCGAACCGCAGCGCTGCTGGCAGGTATCCCATTTGTCGCGCACCGGGCCGGTGGGCAATGCAAGCCCCTCCTTTTTAGCAGCCGGCGCCCCCCCGCAACTGGCCAGCTTCACCTCACGCGCCGGGCCGGGCAGCGCCGCCCAGTCCTCCGCCACCATGTTCAGATCATCTTCAACCGCAGCCAGCACCGGCGTGGTCGACAGCACCGAACGCTTCAAGCTGCTGTAAGCCCAGCAATCGGCCTGACGTGCCTGAACCGCCGTGCGCTCACCGGTCGCCGGAAAACCCAGGTACTGACGACCACATTCATGCGCATAGACGAACAGCCGTGTCTCCAGCAGCAGACGCGGCAGGAGCTGCGGGTTGTAGCGGATCACCGGTTGGCCCTCAGCCAGGCCGTATTGCGCCACGACCGGCAGCTTGTCATCAGCCAACGACGCCACGGCCTTGCCCTTGGCATCCTTACAACCATCAAAGCCCATGTCCTGCGCGAACACCGGCCACGCCAGCATTAACAAGAAGGCTGCAAACAGCTGTTTCATCGAAGTTTTCCCCTGCGCGATTAATGCGTCGCAATCTAACAGCGCGACCCCGTCGCAACGGGCGTCGGCTGGATCAGCGGTTGTATAATTCCGACCTCTGCGGCGGAGCGTCATACGTCCCGCTCGCCTTCTCTACTCAAGCCAATCCAGGAATACGCGCATGGCCGGTCACTCAAAATGGGCCAATATCCAGCATCGCAAGGGTCGTCAGGACGCCAAGCGGGGCAAGGCCTTCACCAAACTCATCAAGGAAGTGACCGTCGCGGCACGCATGGGCGGCGGCGACCCCAACTTCAATCCGCGTTTGCGTCTGGCCATCGACAAGGCCAAGGCCGAGAACATGCCCGGCGACAACCTCGAACGCGCCATCAAACGCGGCACCGGTGAGCTCGAAGGCGTGAGCTACGAAGAAGCCCGCTACGAAGGCTACGGCATCGGCGGCGCGGCGGTGATCGTCGACTGCCTCACCGACAACAAGGTGCGCACCGTCGCCGACGTGCGTCACGCCTTCTCGAAATGCGGCGGCAGCCTGGGCACCGATGGCAGCGTTGCCTTCCAGTTCAAGCATTGCGGCCAGCTCATGTTCGCGCCCGGCACGAATGAAGATGCGTTGATGGAAGCAGCGCTCGAAGCCGGCGCTGAAGATGTCGCAACCAACGAAGATGGCTCGCTCGAGGTCGTCACCGGCCCGTGGGAATTCACCGCCGTGAAGGAAGCGCTGGAGAAGGCCGGCTTCAAGGCCGAGTTCGGTGAAGTCACCATGAAGCCGCTCAACGAAACCGAGCTGAGCGGCGATGATGCCGTCCGCATGCAAAAGCTGCTCGATATGCTCGAAGCGCTCGATGACGTGCAGGACGTTTACACGTCAGCCGTGATGGACGCCTGATCGCGTGCGCATTCAAGGTACGCTCACCGACTGGAAGGAACGCCAGGGTTTCGGTTTCATCACGCCCGATGGCGGTGGCGAGCGCGTCTTCGTCCACCAGTCGGCCTTCCTCAATCGCAAACGCCAGCCTGGTGTGGGCACGCAGCTCATCTACGAGCTCGTGCCGCACAAGAATCGTGGTGTTTGCGCAAGCAAGGTGGCCTACGCCATGGATGCGGCCGCAACGCGTTCCGCGGGTCGCCGCGCGAGTTCGACGAGCTGGCTGGCGCTGGCATTCCTTGCCCTGCTGGCCGCCGTGACTTTCAAGGGATACCTGCCAGCCGGTGTACTTGCGTTCTACCTTGTCGAAAGTGTCATTTCGTACTTCGCGTACGCCATGGACAAGTCTTCAGCGCAGGGCGGGCGCTGGCGAATCGCCGAGAACACACTGCATCTATTCGACCTTATGGGTGGCTGGCCCGGCGGGCTGATCGCGCAAAAGCGCTTGCGCCACAAGACGAGCAAGGAGAGCTTCCAGAACCTGTTCCGGGTCACGGTAGCCGTGAACTGCGCAGCGCTTGCGTGGTTGTTCACTGCCTCCGGGAAGACATTCCTGCTCGAGCATTTTTAGGGCACGTTGCACTCCTCTCCTTGTGCGGGACTCCTGGGCAACATCGGCCCCGCATTGCCTCGCACACTCTGTCCCTCAAGCCAGTGTGCTTAACGCGCCCCCTCCGGCTCCTGTAAAAACGCCCTGATGTCAGCACTGCCCCTAACACTGATTTTCTTCGCCGCACTCATTCATGCCGGCTGGAATCTCGTCGCCAAGAAATCCGGCGGCGATATGTTTTTTGCATTGCTGATGACCCTCGCGCACATCGTCGTCTGGGCGCCAGTCGGGGGGTGGTTCATCTGGCAACAGGCCGGCCAGCTTGGCCCGCTGCAGTGGGGTCTGATCTTCGCCAGCGGCACGCTGCATCTTGCCTACTTCGCCTGCCTGCTGCGCGGCTATCGCCTCGGCGATCTGTCCGTGGTCTATCCGCTAGCGCGCGGTTCGGGCCCACTGGTGACGGCACTCGTGGCCACCACTTTCTTCGGCGAGTCGCTACGCCTCATTGGCTGGCTCGGCGTGCTGGCCATCGTCAGCGGCATCCTGCTGATCGCCGGAGGCCCGGCGTTGATCCGCGCCTTCCTCAACCCTGACCAATCCGACAAGGCACACACTGCGCTGCGTGCCGGCGTGATCTACGGCCTCGTCACCGGATTGTTCATCGCGACCTACACCCTCGTCGACGGCTATGCCGTGAAGCACGCAGGCATCTCGCCCATCCTCGTCGAATACCTCGGCAATCTCACGCGCCTGCCGCTGCTCATCGTCGTCCTGCTGATCATGCACCGGCGTGAACAGCCAGCTCCCGGCACGCCGCTCCGTTCGCGACTTGGTTTGCAACTCAGTCTGCAACTGAAGCAGACGTGGAAGCACGCCCTGCTCATCGGCGCCGTGGCACCGATCTCCTACACCCTGGTGCTGTTCGCCGCGACCATGGCCCCCCTGTCGCAGGTGGCACCGGCGCGCGAGTTGTCGATGCTGTTTGCCTCGCTGTTCGGCGGCCGCCTGCTCGGCGAGCGCGATGCAGGCATGCGCCTGTTCGGCGCCCTCTGTATCGCTGCTGGCGTGATCGCGCTGGTCAGCGTCTGAGCGCCTGGCAATGGATCGTTTCCTCGCCCCCGTTTTCGTCTTCCTGTGGAGCACCGGCTTCATCAGCGCCAAGCTCGGTCTGCCGTTTGCCGAGCCACTGACCTTTCTCTGCGCGCGCTATGCTCTTGTCATTATGGTAATGCTCGTCGCCACGCGCATCTTCCGCGCGCCGTGGCCGATCAGTCGTCGCGAGGTAGCGCATATCGCCATCGCCGGCGCGCTGATCCAGGCCACCTATCTCGGTGGCGTCTTCATCGCCATCCATCAGGGGCTGCCGGCGGGGCTCACCGCGCTCATCGTCGGCCTGCAACCGATCGTGACGGCGCTGGCCGCAGGCTGGCTGCTCGGCGAAAAGGTCACGCGCGCACAATGGATCGGGCTAGCACTGGGCTTCATCGGCGTGGCGTTGGTCGTAACGCATAGTCGCGCACCGGGCTTGTCAAATACCTGGAGCCTCAGCGCGCTGTGGCCGGCAATCGCAGCACTGGCTGGCATCACGCTCGGCACGGTGTACCAGAAGCGCTTCTGCCCGAAATTCGATCTGCGCACCGGCGCCGTCATCCAGTTCAGCGCCAGCCTGTTGCTGACCCTGCCTGTTGCGGCGGCAACCGAGACGCTGCGCATCGACTGGAGCGGGCAATTCGTCTTCGCCTGGTTGTGGGCCGTGTTGATGCTCTCAGTCACGGCCATCAGCGTGCTCAACATCCTGATCCGCCGTGGCACGGCCGTTCGCGTGACGAGCCTGTTCTACCTCACACCGGCCGTAACGGCCTTGCTCGCCTGGCTGCTGTTCCGCGAATCCTTGCAGGCGCTGGCCCTGCTGGGCATGGCTATCGCCGTGTTCGGCGTGTGGCTGTCGCGACGCTGAATTCGCCGAGCCACTGAGGTGTATTGCAAACCTGTGTGGCAGGAAAGTGGCTGACAGCAACAACTACCACGCGTAGCCGGGAAAAGCGTCACATATGCCGGACCTGCGGCATGACCAGCCGCGACGCTTTGCCCTACAATCGACGCGATTATCAGGGTCTGTTGTCAGCCGTTTGCCGGTCGCGCTCGTTCAAATGCGCCGCCGCGCAAGGCGCGGCGACGCTAGCAGGGTGGTCCCCTGCCAAGGAGCTGCAACACCGCCCTGCGAGATCATTTGAGCGAGCCCTGCGGGTTGAAGCGTAAGGCTCGCGGAACTGCGTTGCACTTGTTGTGCGGAGGACCACTCCGCACTGTGTCGCACGCCTTGTCCCACGAGCCATACGCTTCAACGCGACCCGGCAAACGACAGACAACAGACCCTAGGGAACAGCATGGAATCGAACCAGCAGACATTGATCGAAACACTCTCTGGCGACGAGGTCGGGGACTATCCCTTCATGGGCACGCTCGTCGAGCAGATCCTGTTTCTGCTCAGTTCGAACATCGTGTTCAGCGACCTGATCATCCACCAGAACAGTCCCGTCCTGCTGCGCCAGCCCAAACGCCTCGTGGCTGCTTCAGACACGCCGATTACGCGCGAAGAGCTCGAAGAGTTCTTCCAGGTCATCGAACCCAACTGGCGCGACCGCATCGAAGATCGCGCCTTCGACCGCGCCAAGGATTTGCGCAGCGGACGCATCCGCGTCAATTGCTTCACCTTCCAAGGCAAGACACGTCTCGGTTGCGTGATCCGCCGCTTCCCGACCGAACCGATTCCGCTCGAAGAGCTGGGTGTGCGCCCCTGCATCCAGGACTTCGCCAAGCTCACCAGCGGCCTCGTGCTGTTCGTCGGCGATACCTGCCAGGGCAAGTCGACGACCATCGCCTCGCTACTCGACGAGATCAACAAGACTCGCTCGGGCCACATCATCACCATCGAAGACCCGGTGGAGACCATCATTCCGCAGCGCCGCTGCATCATCACGCAACGCGAAGTCGGCGCCGACGGTGACGTCGAGAGCTACTACCACGGCGCGCTGGATGCCCTGCGCGAGCGCCCGGATGTCATCGTCATCGGCGAGATCCGTGACGCAGAGACTGCACGCGAAGCGCTGGCGCTAGCTGAATCCGGCCCGCTGGTGTTTGCCACGCTGCACGCTCGCTCGACCGAGCTGGGCCTGCAGAAACTGTTGCGCCTGCTTGGCAACGCCGACGCGCAAGCGCAGTCCCTGTCCACTGCCCTGCGTGGCGTCATCTGCCAGACCCTGCTGCCCGCGCGCAATGGCAAGTCGTACTACCTCGCCACCGAGTGCCTGACCATGACACCCGAGGCCGAGCATCTTGTCGGAACGCAGAACCTCGCGGAGATTCGTCCGCTGCTGGAGAAGCTCAGCAAGAAGCCCGAGGCCGGTTCGCACACCATGAACGACGATCTGGCCATGCTCATCAACGCCAAGCTCGTGGACCTCGTCGACGCGCGCCGCGGCACAACCGACCCGCTGAAGTTCGCGGAGTTATTCGAGCGCAAAAAATAAGTAGCACGAGGCGGCACGGCCCCGTGCCGCCTCACCACACGCCTTCATGACCGCTCTCGCACTCCCTCCCAGCCGCATCCTCGGCATCGACCCCGGCCTGCGCGTCACTGGCTTCGGCGTCATCGAGCGCAGCGGCAACAAGCTGGCCTACATCGCCAGCGGCTGCATCCGCTCCCCGGATGGCACGCTGCCGGAGCGCCTCAAGGTCATCCTGCACGGCGTGCAGGAAGTGGTCGACACCTACCAGCCGAATGAAGCCGCGGTCGAAATCGTCTTCGTGAACGTCAATCCACAATCCACCCTGCTGCTCGGACAAGCGCGCGGCGCAGCCATCTGCGGCCTCGTGTCACGCGACCTGACGGTCATGGAATACACCGCCCTGCAGGTCAAGCAGGCCGTCGTCGGCTACGGCAAGGCCGACAAGACGCAGGTACAGCACATGGTCAAACGCCTGCTGCAACTGGCAGGCGACCCCCAGGCCGACGCCGCCGACGCGCTCGCTTGCGCCATTGCCCACGCCAATGGCGGCGCGGCAGGCAGTGCTTTGAGTGCCCTCAGCGCAGCCAATACGCGTGGCAAGAAGCGCGGCACACGACTGCTGGGCTGAGGGCTGCAGCACCGCGGCACGCGCACAACGCATCGCCTGTCATTGACGACCTGCAGACAAAAAAATGGCGCGGAAAATTCCGCGCCATTTTTCTTGATGGAGACTGCGGTGCTTACTGCGCCGCACTCTCGAACATCACTCGGCCTTCCACCAGCGTGTAGCGCGTAATGCCCGGCAAGGGCATACCGAGGAAAGGCGTGTTCTTTCCCTGGCTCTTCAGCGTGGCTCGTGTAATGACGCGCTCGGCATCGGCATCAAAGACACACACATCGGCACGTGCCCCCACGCCCAGATGGCCGCCCTTGGTGATGCCCATGATGGCCGCCGCGTCGGCCGTGACGCGTGCCAATGCGGTGGACAAGGACACCTTGTGGTCGCGCGCCCACTTGAGCGTGAGTGGCAACAGCAGCTCCAGCCCGGTCGCACCGACTTCGGATTCGCCGAAAGGCATCTGCTTGGCGTCGTCATCAACCGGTGTGTGGTCCGAACACACGGCATTGATGCGTCCGTCAGCCAGCCCGGCGCGCAGCGCATCGCGGTCACGCTGACTGCGCAGCGGCGGATCCATATGACATAGCGGATTGAAGTAGCCGATATCGATGTCGCACAGATGCAGGTGATGTGCGGCGACGTCGCAGGTTACGTCCACACCGGCAGCGCGCGCCTGCTCGATCAGGGCCAGACCCGCGGCCGAAGTCAGGCGCGTGACATGCAGCTTCACGCCGGTCGCCAGAGCGAGCTTGAGATGCGTGGCCAGTGCCACGGTTTCTGCTTCCACCGGGATGCCGGTGAGGCCCATGCGTGAAGCCATCTCGCCGTCGTGTGCCATGCCGCCCTTGCCGAGGAAGGGATCGGTCGGCTGCAACCACACGCGGAAACCGAAAGTCGCCGCGTACTGCATGGCGCGCAGCAGGACCTGTGTATCCACCAGCGGCGTATTGGCCTGACTGAACGCCACGCAACCGGCTTCAACCAGTTCGGCCATCTCGGTAATGGCTTGTCCTTTGAGGCCCACCGTCAGCGCGCCAATCGGATAGACGTGCGCACAGTTGAGGTTCTTGGCGCGGAAGCACAGCATCTCGACCAGACCCGGTTCATCCAGTACGGGATCCGTGTCCGGCGGACAGGCCAGGCTGGTGATGCCGCCGGCCATCGCCGCTTCCATTTCGGACTCCAGCGTGGCGCGATATTCGAAGCCGGGTTCGCGCAGGCGCGCCGCGAGGTCGATGAGGCCCGGAGCAACGATGAGCCCGCTGGCGTCGATGACGCGGTCAGCCTTGAAGCCTGCAGGCGCAGCGCCGACGGCGACGATCTTGTCATCGGTGATAAAGACATCCTGCTGCGCGTCGATCTTGTTGGCCGGATCGATGACGCGACCGTTCTTGATATGAATGTTCATTCTGCTCAGCCCCCCGCCAGCATGCTCATGACCGCCATGCGCACGGCGATACCGAAAGTGACTTGCGGCAATATGACGGCGTGCTGACCATCAGCTACCGCCGAGTCGATCTCGACGCCGCGATTCATCGGCCCCGGATGCAGCACGATGGCGTCCGGCTTGGCCAGCGCCAGCTTCTCCGGCGTCAGGCCCCACACCTTGAAATACTCCTGACTCGACGGAAGCAAGGCGCCCTGCATGCGCTCATTCTGCAGGCGCAGCATCATCACCACGTCGACGCCCTTGAGGCCTTCGTTCATGTCGTGGAAGACGCGTACACCCAAGCGTTCAATGCCTGTCGGCAATAGCGTCTTGGGCCCGATCACGCGCACTTCCGGCACGCCCAGCGTGGTCAGCGCGGCGATCTCGGAGCGCGCCACACGCGAGTGCAGGACGTCGCCAACGACGGCCACGGTGAGATTGGTGAAGTCCTTCTTGTAGTGGCGGATGGCGTACATGTCGAGCAGCCCCTGCGTGGGGTGCGCGTGACGACCATCGCCGGCGTTGACGACCGAGATGTGGTCGCGATTGGTGGCGCGCAGGTGCTCGGCCATCAGATAGGGCGCGCCGCTCGAGGCATGGCGCACGACAAACATATCGGCGCCCATGGCGACGAGATTGTCGACCGTGTCAAGCAGGGTCTCGCCCTTATTGGTCGAGCTCGTCGCGACGTTCAGGTTTATGACATCGGCAGACAGGCGCTTGGCGGCAATCTCGAAGGTCGTGCGCGTGCGCGTGCTGTTTTCGAAGAAGACGTTGAACACGCTCTTGCCACGCAGCAGCGGCAGTTTCTTCACTTCGCGTTCGGCCACTTCGGTGAAGGGCTCGGCAATGTCGAGAATCTGTTCGAGGATGGCTTTCGGCAAGCCATCCAGCGTGAGCAGATGCTGCAACTCGCCGTTCTTCGTCAGCTGCGGGTTGTGACCCAACTTAGACATTGATAATCCTCAGGGAAAGTTCGCCCGCCTCCGAGCGCGACAGGCGCAGGCGTGAGTCGGCAGGCAGGGTTTCAGTCAGGGTAAGCGGGCAGTAGCGCGGTGAGATCGGCAACTCGCGCTCGTCACGGTCGACCAGCACGGCAAGGTCGACACGACCGGGCCGACCGTAGTCGAACAATTCATTGAGTGCGGCACGCGTGGTGCGACCGGTGTAGAGCACATCGTCGACCAGAATCAGCGGACGGCCGTCGATGTCGAAGGGAATCTCACTCTTGCGTGGGCGCGCGTGCAGACCGCGCGAGCCGAAGTCGTCGCGGTAGAACGCCACGTCGATTGTGCCGAGCGGCTCCTTGATGCCGAGCACGGCATGCAGGTGCTCCGCCAGCCACACACCGCCGGTATGAATGCCGATCAGCGCCGTGTCGGGCGTCAGATGCGGGCGTATCTGTGCGGCGAGTTGCGCGCACAGCTTGCTTGCGTCAGGTAGTTCCATGATGGGCGTCCGGCGAGTTGGCATAGGTTTCCAGGTAGCTTTGCAGGATGCGCTGCGCGGCCACGGCGTCGAGAATTTTCTTGCGCTCGCGCCAGTCGGCGTATTTTCCACCAGCCTGCCTGAGCATGTCTTCCGCTTCAGCCGAAGTAAGACTTTCGTCAAAAAGTTTCACAGGCAGGGAGAAGCGCCCGGTGAGCTGATTGGCGAAGCGCTTGCAGCGCGCTGCCATGGCATGCTCGCTGCCATCCTCCGTGGCGGGCATGCCGACCACCAGCGTCGCGGGCTTCCATTCGGTGATCAGCTTGCCGATCTCGGCAAAGCGCACGTCGTTGGCCTCGCTGTTGATGACGATCAGCGGCTGAGCCAGCCCGCTTTCCGTTTCGCCAACGGCTACCCCGATGCGTGCGGTGCCGAAGTCGAAACCGAGCAGTGTGGCCATCGCGCTATGCGTGTCCCGCGACGTCGGAGAGATTGGCGAAATCCACACCGAGCAGTTGCATGGCGGCGGTCAGGCGCTCGTCCGGCGGCAGCGCAAAGATGATCTGTGCGTCGGCCGGCACGGTCAGCCAGGCATTCGCCGCCAGCTCTTCTTCGAGTTGCCCTGCGCCCCAGCCGGAGTAGCCGAGGGTGATCAGCACTTCTGCCGGGTCGCCGGAGCTGCCCAGCGCCTGCAGGATGTCCTTGGAGCTGGTCAGGGCAATGCTGTCATTGACCTTGAGGCTGGACTGCCATTCGCCGATCGGCCGATGCAGCACGAAACCGCGATCCGTCTGCACCGGACCGCCGAAGTAGATCGGATCATCGGCCAGCGCCTTGACGTCGAGTGGAATATCCACGCGCTCGAACAAACCTTCGACGGTCAGATCGATCGGGCGATTGATGACCACGCCCAACGCGCCTTCGTCATTGTGTTCGGCCACATAGACGAGGGAGCGGGTGAAATCGGGGTCCTCCATCGCAGGCATCGCGATGAGGAAATGATGGGTGAGATTGACGTTTTGCACCTGCGTATTGTAGCCGGGATTACGCAACCCGGCCCGGCCGGCCGTGGCGGCGTTGCGGCAGGGCTACGGCCCTGCCCGTCCGGGCTTTGCACTGGCGCCAACAGCACTGACGACATGTGCGCATTTCTGCACACGGCGCCCCTGTGCGCCCCCATGAATCCGATGCCGCGCATGCGCACCTGATCGCGTTGTCCATATGGGCAATAAGGTTTCTTTAAGGATCTCTTAAGCAACATTTAGCGGCAGCCGTAGCGCGCACTCCCTACGCTTCGATCCATGTCTGCGGCTTCAACAAGGTGCTGCAGACAACAACGCTCATGCATCGAAATGCGGTTTGAAAGAATCCTTCCGGACACGCATGAACACAGACCCATCGTTAGCCAAAAGGAATATCGAAATGCAAGCAGCAAGTCAGCGTTACAACATCTACGGCGCCGTTCACAAAGGCCTGCGCACTTTCATGTCGGACACCCTGCAGCAGTGCGGCCGCACCGACTGGACGGACACCCGCGACAGCGCCCAGACCCTCGCCCAACTACGCATGCTCATGGAGGTGAGCTACGGCCATCTGCAGCATGAGGACGCTTTTGTGCACACCGCCATGGAGGCACGCCGCCCGGGTTCGAGCAACGCCACGCTCACCGACCATCACGAACACGTGCTGGCCATCAAGAGCATCCTGACCGATTGCGAGGAACTGGAGAAAAGCCTGCCTTTCCTGCGCGACGTACTCGGCGGTGCGCTCTACCGGCGCCTCGCGCTGTTCGTGGCCGAGAACTTCGAGCACATGGCGGTGGAAGAAACCGATAACAACGCCGTGTTGTGGGCCTGCTACACCGACGCGGAAATCCTCGCCATCGAGCACGCGCTCGTCGCTGCCGTGTCGCCGGAGAAGATGATGACGTTCCTGCGCTGGATGCTGCCCTCGGTCAGCGCGAGCGAACGCGCGATGATGCTGACCGGCATGAAGCAGGGCGTGCCGGCAGAAGCTTTTGACGGCGTGCTCGCCATGCTGCGCCCGCTGCTCGACAGCTACGACTGGGACAAGCTGATGCGTGCGCTGGGGTGTGAGGAACTGGCTGCGGCGTGATTTGTAGGTCGGAAAAGCAGAGCGCCTTCCGACATTCCCTGCGTACATTAACGCCCATGTGTTGCTTGACGTCGTGGTGTCGGAAGGCGCTCTGTTTTTCCGACCTACGCCGAAACCAGTTGCAGCGTGCGCTCCACGCGCAGGCGGAAGCGCCCACGACCGGTCTTCTCCAACCCGAGAAAATCGCAGCGCTCCTTAAGACGACGCGACAGCAGGATGAGGCGCGCCTCAAGGTTGTCGTCGATGTCCGGCAGGCGCAGCGCCGGGTCGAGGCGTAGTTCGCGATTGCTGAAGTCGACGCGGCCGCAATCAACATGCGCCTTGACCAGCTTCCACAGGATCGCACCCGCCACGCCCTTGATGAGGTAATCATCAGCGAGAAAGACGATGTCATTTTCCGGAAAATAGCGCACGCTCACCGGAGCACCACCGCCAGGCTGTGACGCGGCCGGGCTGATGGCGAGCGCATCCTCCTGTGTGTCAACGCTCTGCAGCGCACGCATCATCAGGCCGATCTGCTGTGCAATGGCGACCAGCGCATCCTCGTCGTTGTAACTGAAGCGCCGCTGTTCGGGGCTCTCCAGGTAGAGCACGCCCAGCAGACGATCTGCAGCAAGAATCGGCACGGCCAACTGGCTGTGCGAATCAGGCAGACCTGCAAACGGAATCTCGGCCCGCGCCGCGATACCGGCCTCGAGCGCCCGCGCACGCAGACTCAGTGCGTAGCTGTACTCGCTTGTCATGTGTGCGATGCGAATCGGCGTGCGATGCTCGGCTGCCACGCCGATGATGCCGTCGCCCACAGTAATCTCCGAGCCGACCCCCGACTGCGCGTAGCCGCGGCTAGCCACGGTGTAGAGCCGTTTGCCGCTCTCATCGAGCATCAGGAACATGCTGTGACGGAAACCGAAATGCTGTTCGAGGCTCTTCAGTGTCTCGTCGAACAGGCTGCTCAGATCAGCCGCGCTAGCGAGACGCTCACTGACGGCACGCATCGCCGGCAGCAGGTTGCGTGCCGCCGGGCCGGCAGGCAGCGCATGACCCGGCACGCGCTCGACGGCCAGCACGCGATATACGTCGGCGCCCTGCAGCTTGAACACATCTGCCATCCCGGTGTGCGAAGCAATGCCGGCAAGCTTGACCTTCATGCGCTGGAACAGGCGCCCTTCGGTTTCGGTATGCAGGTACTGCATGCTCAGGCGGAAGGACTCACCCGTCTCGTTGTTGAACACCATCACGGTGGCATAGGGATGGACGAGGATGTTGGCGCGTGTCTTGTTGAAGAACTGGAAAGACAGGGCGACATGCTGGGCATCGACGTATTCGAGCTGCGAGGCCAGCGCGATGTTCGGTGTGCCGTCCAGCGCGCAGGTCGCGACGAAGGCTGGAATCACACCTTCAAGGCAGGGCCTGATGCTATCGACACAGTGGATCACAAGCGCGCTCCCGCACCGGGGCCGGGTGTCTGCACGAAACCATCCGACGGCGTGAAGCTGATCGCCACGAGGTCTTCGGGCGCGTACTGCAGCATGGTTTCGAGCACTTCGCGGCTCATCTCGCGCAAAGGCAAGAGTTCGTCGATGAAGTCCTGCGAATGCTTGACGACGCAGGCCAGATCAAACGGTTTGGGAGGCTCGACGACTGCATCGCGCCCCTTGAACTGCACACTGCGATTGGTCGAGGGCAGACCAAAATTGGCGGCGACACGGCCGGTGGCGCGCACATCGGCGATACAGGCTGCCGCCTGCAGCGCGGGGACGAGAATCGTGATGCGACGCCGGTCTGGCGAAACACGACAGCCCAGCGCAAATACGACCGAGGTCAGCAAGCCCGGATCACAGGAGGCCACGAGGATGGAGACGCGCCCCTGGATGAAGCTGGCGATCTCTTCAGAGAGCGGGACGATGGGCGCTTCTGCGGGGACGGGCATGGTGGCGGACGACGTCAGGACGAAGCATCAGGCAAGGATGCTAACCCGGCCGCCACACAGGCAGCCAGTGCCCTCAAGGTCAAGGCGCCCGCACACTCGGGGCAGGCGTCCTCCGCGAACGCTCAGGCCTTCTTGACCCAAGCCATGCACCAACCCTTGGCCGTTACCGCCTTGCCACCGAATGCGGCACAGGGGCCGCTGGCATCGCCGGGCTTGCCGGAATACTGGACACAGTTGGCACAGGTGTTACCGGGCTTGTAAGCCGCGTATTTCTTGGTGTCGACCTTGCTCGCGTCTTCCTTGTAGCCCAGAGCCTGTGCAGTCGGGTCTGCTTCGGTCAGCTTGGTTTGCGCCGCGGCAGAGCGGGACAGCATGACGCCGACTGTGGCGATGGGGACAAGCGTGATGAAACGACGGCGGTTCAGCATGGTAAAGCTCCCTTGGCTGCAAAGTAGGTATGGCTATTCGGGGCAAACTGCATGAGAGATTAACGCATTGCCGCTGGCGCGGATGACCCGCAGCGCAAAGACTCGCGCGCTCCTGCGCCGTTTAGGTCACGCGTGGTGCAGCACGACCCCGTTGAATTCACAGTTCTGCATGACGGCGCCAGAGGGCCCGTAGCCTATAATCGCGGGCTCAGTCAGGCGCGCCAAAGCCGTGGCGCGTGCTGCAATGGGCCACGCTGCCGTGTCGCTGGCAACACAGGCCCACTACGGAAATGGAATCAGATGAACGTGCTGTTTGAAGAGGATGGTGTTTTCAAGACCGGCACCATCCTGGCCGACAATGACACCTCCCTGCAGGTGGAAACCGCGCACGGCAAGCGGGTAAAACTCAAGGCCAACAGCATCCTGCTGCGCTATGCCAATCCCACGGCAAGCGAACTGCTGGCGCGCGCCGAACAGGAGGCCGCTGGCCTCGAAACGGATTTCCTGTGGGAGATGTGTGGCGATGCGGAGTTCGGTTTCACCGAATTTGCGCAGGACTATTTCGGCCACCCGCCAAGCGCCATCGAGGCCACGGCCCTGCTGCAAGGCCTGCAGGCCTCGCCCCTGCATTTTCACCGCAAGGGCCGCGGCCGCTTCCGCAAGGCACCGCCGGAAATCCTGCAGGCTGCACTGGCCGGTGCCGAGAAAAAGCGCCTGCAACAGGAATCCATTGCACGCATGAAGGACGAGCTGATCGCAGGCAAACTGCCGGCCGAGTTCGTGCCCATGCTCAAGCAGCTGCTCTACCGTCCGGATCGCAACAAGCTCGAAACCAAGGCTCTCGAAGCCGCCTGCGAAGCTTCCGGCATGTCAGTGCCGCGCCTCATGCTCAAGGCCGGCGCGCTGCCGTCCTCGCACGACTACCTGCTGGGTCGCTTTCTGTTCGAATACTTCCCCGAAGGCACCGGTTTCCCCGCGGTTGCCGCGCCTGACGCGATTGAAGAGCTGCCACTCGCCAACGTGCAGGCTTTCTCGATCGACGATGCAACAACGACGGAGATCGACGATGCCCTGTCGCTGACCCCGCGTGAGGGCGGTGGCTGGATCGTCGGCATCCACATCGCTGCGCCATGCCTGGGCATCAAGCCCGGCTCGGAGATTGACAAGGCGATTGCGCGCAAACGCCTGTCGACGGTGTACATGCCAGGCAACAAGATCACCATGCTGCCCGACGACCTGGTCGACGTTTTCACGCTGGGCGCCGGTTCGGCACGACCTGCCGTATCGCTCTATGTCGAGGTGAACAGCGACTACTCGCTGGCAGGAACACGTTCCTGTATCGAGCGCGTGCCGGTCGCCGCCAATCTGCGTCATCACGACCTGGAGCCAGTGTTTAACGAAGAAACGCTCGCCAACGAGTTTGCCGGCACACCGGATTTCGCCTTCAAGCGCGAGCTGAGCGTGTTGTGGGAGTTTGCGACCGTGCTCGAAGCTGGCCGCGGCAAGCCCTCGGCCAACCAGAACGCGATGGACTTCAACTACTACGTGGACTGGGACACCGACACGCAGGACGGCCCCGGTCGCATCAGCATCGAGCGCCGCAAGCGCGGCTCGCCGCTCGATAAACTGGTGGCCGAGTTGATGATTCTCGCCAACAGCACATGGGGCAAACTGCTGCATGAAGCGGGCATACCGGCGATCTACCGCGCACAAACTGGTGGCCGCGTCCGCATGACTACGGCGGCTGCGCCGCATGACGGCCTTGGCGTCGACTGTTACGCCTGGTCGACCAGTCCGCTGCGCCGCTACGTCGACATGTGCAATCAGTGGCAACTGCTCGCCCACCTGCGCGGCGAAACAGCGCACTTCCCGCCGGGCTCGGCCGATCTCGCCGCGGCGATGAACGACTTCGACCTCACCTACAAGGCCTATGCCGAATTCCAGCAAGGCATGGAGCGCTACTGGTGCCTGCGCTGGCTGCGCCAGAACGACGACAAGGAAGTGGCGGGCAAGGTACTGCGCGAGAACATCGTGCGCCTCGAAGATGTACCGTTCGTCTTCAAGGTGCACTCGCTGCCGAACCTCAACAACGGCGATCGCGTGCAGCTCTCGCTGGAGCAGTTCGACCTGATCGACGTCGAGCTGCGCGCCAAGTACGTCGCCAACCTGCCACCACTGGCACAAGGTGGAGATGGCGCAGAGCAAGAGGATATCGAGGCCTCCGAACTGGTACTGGCTGGCAACGATGCCGAGGCCGCAAGTGCTGCCATCGTCACCGAGCTGAGCGCGGAGGCGGAGGCAGAAGCCAGTGCCTCCCTGAACCAGGACCCGACGCCGTGACCGGAGCCTTTCACTTGCCCTGCGCGGCCGTCGGATTGACCACATTCCGGCGCTGAGCCCGGCGTAGAATCTGCCGCATGCCGCCTCAAGCCCACCGCAGCACAGCCCCTACCGCCCCGGTAGCGCCTGCCACTCCCGCGAAAAAATCCGCCCGACGTGTGGAGAGTGCCCCTGCCCTGCTGGTGGCGAAACTACCTGCGCGCGAGAAAACGAAGCGTTTCTCCGTGGCCGTCGCCGTCGGCGCGGGGGCCTCGGCTGTTGCGCATGCCTTCATCCTGCTGGGCCTTGGCTTTGTCGTGCCCGAGGGCGGCGTGCGCAAGGAAAAGCCGCACCTCGACATGGTCATCGTCAACGCCAAGCACAAGCAGGCACCACGCACCGTGCAAGCTCTGGCGCAGGCCAATATGGATGGCGGCGGCAACACCGACAAGAACGAGATGGCGACTACGCCGCTGCCGCCCGAACGCGTCGACCAGGCTGGCGACTCGATGGTCGACGCCAGCAAGCGCGTCGAAACCCTTGAAGCACGTCAGCGCACTCTGCTGGCACAAGCCCAGGCACTGGCATCGGTCGAGCAGGCAACAGGCCGTCGCGCCAACGAGCAGGCACCGAGCGAAGCGCCGAAGAGCGGCGACGCTGCCGAGGACAAGACGCGTGCCATGGCCAAGCAGGAAGCCATCGTCGACCGGCGTCTGAGCGAATACGCAAAACGGCCGCGCAAGGCCTTCATCTCGCCGCACACCAAGGAATCACCGTTTGCGCTGTACACCGTTGCCTGGCGCAAGGTCGTGGAAGATCTGGGCAATCTGAAATTCCCGAAGGGTGAGGACGGCCGCGCGATCTATGGCAGCGTCATGCTATCGGTCGAAATCAATCGCAAGGGCCAACTGGTCAACACCTCGGTCGAACGCTCCTCGGGCGACAAGCGACTCGACGCCGCCGCGGTGCGCATCGTGCGCATGGGCTCACCGTTCAAACCGCTGCCACCAGAGACCGCGCGCGATACCGACATCCTCGTGATGGTGGAAACCTTCCGCTTCCAGAAGGTACAGGGCGACTCGACGCTGGAAGTGAAGAACGGCGGGCAGTAACCCTCTGTCCAGTGCGAAGACACCTCACGCCCCACAGAGGGTTTTGAACACAAGCCCAGAGTCCGTCAGGAAACGGAGCGAGCGGGTTGCCAGCAAGGCGGCTCGCGCAGAGCAGTGCTTCGGCACGGCGAGCGAGCCAACGCAGGTGGCAGCCCGCGCAGCCCGTTTCCTGACGGGCTCTTACTCGTTTGCGGCTATGTAGGGCGACTTCATCCGGTGCTCGGCCTGCTCGGCCGCTACGGGTTTGCTGAGCACATAGCCCTGCGCCAGATCGCAGCCAAATTCACGCAAGGCTGCCAAGGTCTTCACGTCCTCAACGCCCTCGGCCACGACCTGCAGACCCAGGCTGTGTGCCAGACCAATGGTGGAGCGCACGATGATGGCGTCCTGCTCGTCGCTGAGCATGTCACGCACGAAGGAGCGGTCGATCTTCAGCGCATGCAGCGGCAGGCGCTTGAGATAGGCGAGTGACGAGTAGCCGGTGCCAAAATCGTCGATCGACAGGCGCATGCCTTGTTCGACCAGACGCTCGACCACCGACATGGCGCGATTCGGGTCGCCAATCAGCGCCGTTTCCGTGATCTCCAGTTCGAGCAGATGCGGCGGCACGCAGTACTCCTGGAGCAGCGCCGCCATCGAATCGGGGAAGGTCACGTCAAGCAGATTGCGCGTCGACAGATTGATCGACACCGGCAGGTCGAGGCCGCGCTGATGCCAGTCACGCATCTGCTCCAGTGCACGACGCGCGACCCATAACGTAAGCGGGCGGATCAGGTCGCTCGTTTCGGCAAACTGGATGAACTCGCCCGGCGGAATCTGGCCGAGCTGCGGATGCATCCAGCGCACCAGCGCCTCGCTGCCCGACCACTCGCCGGTCGCCAGATCGAGCTTGGGCTGGAAATGCAGCACGAGCTGATTGCCCCCGATGGCCGAGCCCAGCTCGGTGATCATGGCGAGGCGGCGCGGATTGTGCTGATCAAGCTCCGCGTTATAGGTACTGACGTTGCCCACCGCGCTCTTGGCCGCGTACATGGCTACGTCGGCACAGCGCAGCAGCGCATTACTGGAATCGCCGTGCTGCGGATAAATCGCGACGCCGATACTGCCGCCAAGCTCGATGGCGATGCCCTGCACATCGAACGGCCGGCGCAAGGCCGACACCAGCTCAAGCGCCAGGCCATTCGCATCGTCGAGCCCATCGGTCACGCGCAGCAGGATCGCGAATTCGTCCCCGCCGAGGCGTGCCAGCATGGCATCACGCCGCTTCAAGGCCTCGCCCAGGCGTTCGCCAGCCAGCTTGATAAGCAAATCGCCGGCATGGTGACCAAGGGTGTCGTTGACCTCCTTGAAGCGGTCCAGATCAAGCAACATCAGACCGACCGATTGTGCGCATTCGCCGGCCTGAGAGATGGCGCGCGTCGCTTCGCGGTGCAGATGGGCGCGATTGGGCAATAAAGTCAGGGAGTCGTGCATGGCCTGGTATTCAAGCTCCTGCACATGCCGTGCATTGACCATGGCCAGCGACACGGTCTGGCACACCGTGTTGAGCGTTTCCATTTCAATGTCGCCGAACGTCACGTTGGCTTCGTGGAACAGCAGGCCGATGCTGCCCAGTGCTTCGCCGCTGAATACCAGCGGCAGCACGACCAGTGATTTGAAACCACAATTGAGCAAGCCGATCTTGGCTTCGGGAACGAGCCGCTCGTCTCGCTCAACATCGCCGCTGACGAGAATGCGATTCTCCTGCAAGGCGCGTCCGGCAAGGCTGCCCTTGACGGGAATGCCATATGCATCATCGCCCATGAGCTCTGCAACCCCCTCGCCATCCACGGCAATGCGCTGCATGGTCAGCCCGTCAGGTTGCGCGCGCAGAAAGGTTATGCACGGCACATCCTGCAGCATGCGCAACACGCGCACGGTTTCCGCTGCGATCTGATTCACATCTGTCATGCCGTGCAGATGGCTGGCGAGACGGTTAACCACCTGCAGTGCGCCATTACGGCGCGCCAGCAACAGGGCCGACTGATGACGTACGCGCTCGGCCTGACGGCGCTCGGTCACGTCGCGCACAATGGCCATCACCACGCGCTCGCCGCCAGAGAGAATGGAGGCTGCACTGATTTCGGCCTCCCATTCAACACCGCTGGGGCGACGGAAAATCCATTCGAAAAAGGTGGGCGTGCCATCCTCGATTTCCTTGAGCATGGCGATCAGGCGTGGCGCAGACATCTGCCCGTCGGGCTGGACCGGCGGTGAAAAGCCGCCGCGTATCGACCCCAGCAAGGCCTCGCGCGTGCAGCCGAAAATGGCCAGCGCGCGCGGGTTGCAGTCGACGATGAGACCGCCCCTGAGCGTCAGGATGGCGTCACCCGCCGCATTGAACAGGGTGCGGTACTGACGCTCACTGTCCTTGAGCGAGTGGAACATGAGTAGTTGCGACACGAGGTCGGCCACCGAGGTGGCGAAGTTCTGCTCGTCGCGGCTCCACAGCCGCGCACTGCCGACATGCTCGATGCACAACACGCCGCAGAAACGCCCGGCGTTATGCAGTATTGCGTCGAGCATCGCGCCGATGCCCAGAGGAATGAGATAGCTGGCCGCAAACTCGGCAGTCCGGTAGTCATTTACCGCGTCAGCCGCATCAATGACGCGTCCTGACGTCAAGGCACGGAAATAGCCGGGGTACTCCTGCGCCTGCAATTTCCTGCCACGCTCGAAGCACCCTTCCTTCACCAGCAATTGCTGAACGCAGGCCATGCCCGGCGGCACGTCGTCCTGTGACAGCCACACGCCAACACGGGCGACGTCAAGCGCCTGCGCGACGCTGGCCGTGACGTGACGCAAGGCGCCGTCGAGGTCGCTCAGCCACAGCGCCTCATCTCTCGAAAGACGAATGAACGCTGACTGCAAGCTATTCGACAGGTTTTCCAGGTGCTCTACCGACGGAAATATCATTCTGCTCTTCTGGTCTTCCTGTTACCGCTGAACTGGCAGGCGGGCGCGAACGGGGCGTCCGGATTTGCCGGATAGATGTCATCCGGGGAATCGCCGCCTCTCTGGAACTAACGGCCTGAGCGGGCAGAACTGCAGGGGGACAGGGCTTTGAGGCGCCGAGCGGCGCAACCCCAGAAAAGACGCGGCAGAAGAGAGGCTTACGCGTGACCTGAATGCAAAACAGGGCGCCAAACAAACGTTTGAGCGCCCTGTCTGCCTTGCAGCGGCGTGATGGATTTAACGCTGGACTTGCTTTACATCACGCACGGCGCCGGTGTCGGCACTGGTGGTCAGCGCGGCATAGGCCTGCAGCGCAGCAGAAACGTAACGCACGCGGTTGGCCGGCTTCCACGCCGCGCTGCCACGAGCATTCATGGCGGCGCGGCGATCAGCCAGTTCCTGATCCGGAATGGCCAGACGGATGCTGCGCTTCGGAATGTCGATCTCGATCGTGTCACCTTCCTCAACCAGGGCGATCGCGCCGCCCATGGCCGCTTCAGGCGAAGCGTGACCGATCGACAGACCCGAGGTGCCACCGGAGAAGCGACCATCGGTCAGCAGCGCGCACTCCTTACCAAGCCCTTGCGACTTGAGATAAGAGGTCGGGTAGAGCATTTCCTGCATGCCGGGGCCGCCCTTCGGGCCTTCGTAGCGAATCACCACCACATCACCGGCGATGACTTCGTCGGCCAGAATGGCTTCAACGGCCGCGTCCTGGCTTTCGTAGACACGTGCGCGGCCCTTGAAGGCCCAGATCGACTCGTCGACGCCCGCCGTCTTCACGATGCAGCCGTTCTCGGCGATATTGCCGTAGAGCACGGCCAGACCACCGTCCTTGGAGTAGGCATTGGCGACATCGCGGATACAGCCCTGGGTGCGATCCAGATCCAGCTCGTTGAAGCGCTTGTCCTGGCTGAAAGCGACCTGCGTCGGCACGCCGCCGGGGGCCGCACGGAAGAAGTCGAATACGTGATTGTCATGGGCGCGCATGACATCCCAGGTGTGCAGGGCTTCGCCCAGCGTCTTGGTGTGCACGGTGTAGCAATCGCGATTGATGAGACCGCCACGATCGAGCTCGGCGAGGATGCCATACACCCCACCGGCGCGATGCACGTCTTCGATATGGAACTTGTCGGTCGCTGGTGCCACCTTGCACACGCAGGGCACCTTGCGCGAGATGCGGTCGATGTCCTTCATCTTGAAGTCGACGCCCGCCTCACTCGCGGCGGCCAGCAGGTGCAGCACGGTATTGGTGGAGCCGCCCATGGCCACGTCGAGGCTCATGGCATTCTCGAAGGCCTTGTAGGTGGCGATGGAGCGCGGCAGGACGTTGTGGTCTTCCTGCTCGTAATAGCGCTTACACAGCTCAACCACGGTGCGGCCAGCGCGCAGGAAAAGCTCCTTGCGGTCGGCATGTGTCGCGACGATGGTGCCGTTGCCTGGCAGGGACAGGCCCAGCGCCTCGGTCAGACAGTTCATCGAGTTGGCAGTGAACATGCCCGAGCAGGAGCCACAGGTCGGACAGGCGGAACGCTCGATCTCGGCCACGTCGGCATCGGAGACGTGCTTGTCGGCCGCCTTGACCATGGCATCAACGAGGTCGAGCTTGATGACCTGCTCGGCGCCGGGCGTCTTGGCGATGACCTTGCCCGCTTCCATCGGGCCGCCGGACACGAACACGACCGGGATATTGAGGCGCATGGCGGCCATCAGCATGCCGGGGGTGATCTTGTCGCAGTTGGAAATGCACACCATGGCGTCCGCACAGTGGGCGTTGACCATGTACTCGACCGAGTCGGCGATCAGTTCGCGCGAGGGCAGCGAATAGAGCATGCCCCCATGACCCATGGCGATGCCGTCATCGACGGCAATCGTATTGAACTCCTTGGCGACGCCGCCATGCGCTTCGATCTCGCGCGCCACCATCTGGCCCAGATCCTTGAGGTGCACGTGACCCGGCACGAACTGCGTGAAGCTATTGACGACGGCGACGATGGGCTTGCCGAAATCGCCATCCTTCATGCCTGTGGCGCGCCACAGGGCGCGAGCGCCCGCCATGTTGCGGCCGTGAGTGGTGGTACGGGAACGGTATTGCGGCATAGCAGATCTCCGGTTCATGCCCGCACCGAAATGACAGGGCATGAGTTGTGTTTCAATTGAGCCCTCGATTCTAGCCCAAGCCGACACAGACCCCCATGCTCGTCCACCCACAGTTTGATCCCATCGCCGTCTCGCTCGGCCCGCTGCACGTGCGCTGGTACGGCCTCATGTACCTTCTCGCCTTCATGCTTTTCGTCTGGCTGGGCAAGTATCGCGCGCGCAAGAATGCCTTCCTTGGCTGGGCACCGAGCGAAGTCGATGACCTGCTGTTCTACGGCGCGCTGGGCGTGGTGCTGGGCGGCCGCATCGGCTACGTGGTGTTCTACAAGATGGGCTACTACCTCGGCCATCCACTGGAGGCGCTCTACATCTGGCAGGGCGGCATGAGCTTTCACGGCGGCTTCATCGGTGTGCTCGTCGCCCTGTGGCTGTTCGGGCGCAAGACGAAGCGGACCTTCTGGCAGATCGGCGATTTCGTCGCGCCGCTGGTGCCGACGGGCCTCGCAGCGGGGCGCATGGGCAATTTCATCAATGGCGAGCTGTGGGGGCGTGCTACCTCGCCCACGGCGCCATGGGCCACGCTGTTTCCGCAGGCTCGCGCTGAAGACGCGCTGGCAGTGCAGACGGCGCCATCGCTACAGCAATCCCTCATGCCGTATGTGGACAGGTTTGATCATCTCCAGTACCTGGCGCTGCCACGTCACCCCTCGCAGCTTTATCAGTTCGCACTGGAAGGGCTGACGCTGTTCCTGATCCTGTGGCTCTACACACGCAAACAGCGCCCGCTGGCAGCGGCCTCAGCGGTCTTCCTGATCGGCTACGGGATGTTCCGTTTCATCGCCGAATACGGCCGCGAGCCAGACAGCTTCCTTGGCCTGCTGGCCTTCAACCTGTCGATGGGCCAGCTCTTGAGCCTGCCGATGATCCTGTTCGGTATTGGCGTATGGGTCTGGGCACATCGCAAGCATCCGGCCTGAACGAGATGTGTAAGTCTGCAAAAGCAGACCGCGGCCGGGCGAAGGTCCGTATAATCCGCCCCGTCATCAGGGAGTAGCCTCCTTCTTCAGAGGGACCTGCATCAACAGACTTGGCGCCGGCGCAATGCACGGGCCATGGTGCAGGTGACATCCCGCCACTTAGCGTGGCGAGCTTGTTTGGCGAGACTTTTGACTGCTTCAGCACCGACGGGTCGGCTGGCTGAGGCAGTCATGGTTTCGTCCACAAGCCGGCCCGCGGAGTCATCATCAAATGGAAGCCTTCCTCGTCTCGACCGGCATCGTCGCCCTCGCTGAAATGGGCGACAAGACACAGCTGCTGGCCCTCGTTCTCGCCGCACGTTTCCGCAAGCCCTGGCCCATCGTCTGGGGCATTCTTGCCGCGACCCTGGTCAATCACGCCGGTGCCGGTGCCGCCGGGGCATGGATCACCAGCGTGCTCAGCCCCGAAATCCTGCGCTGGATCCTCGCGGCCTCCTTTCTTGGCATGGCGGCATGGATCATGATTCCGGACAAACTGGACGAGGACGACGAGCCGAAAGGCCTGCGTTTCGGCGTGTTCGGTGCCACCCTCGTCGCCTTCTTTCTCGCCGAGATGGGCGACAAGACGCAGATCGCCACGGTTGCGCTGGCCGCGAAATATCAGACCTTGATTCCTGTCGTGGCGGGCACCACGCTGGGCATGATGCTGGCCAATGTGCCGGTGGTCTTCCTCGGCGACAAGCTCACGCGGCGCGTACCGATCAAGACCGTACACACGGTCTGTGCGGTGATTTTCGCAGTACTGGGCCTGCTGGCCCTGTTCAACGTCGGAAATTTAACCTGAGCACAGGCCGGCTCAAAGCTGCCTGACAAGCGGGATCGCCTTACAATCCCGCGCTGCCTTTCATTCAGACTTTCCCCTTCAGGAGCTCCGTCATGACCGACCGTTACGCCATCATCGGCAACCCGATTGCCCAGGCCAAATCACCCGCGCTGCAAATGGCTTTTGCGAAGGCCAATGGCCAGGACATGGAATACGGTGCGATCCTCGGCGAACCAGGGAAGTTTGCGGAAGCGATCCGCAAGTTCCAGCAGGAAGGCGGCAAGGGCATGAACATCACCATGCCATTCAAGCTCGATGCCTTCGAGTTTGCCGATGAGCTGACACCACGCGGCCGAGCGGCCGGCGCCCTCAATATGTTCACGCTGCGCGCCGACGGTACGGTGCTCGGCGACAACACCGATGGCTTCGGCATCGTGCGCGACATCACCCACAACCTTGGCTGTACGATCCGCGGCCGTCGCGTGCTGCTTCTGGGTGCTGGTGGCGCCGTGCGCGGCACGCTGTTGCCGCTGTTCGCCGAAGCCCCTGCGGAAGTCTTCGTCGCCAATCGCACGGCCTCCAAGGCGCTCGAGCTGGCACAGGAATTCAGCAAGGAAGCCGGCAACACCAAACTCTCCGGCGGCGGCTTCGCCGACATTCCAGGCGGTTACGACATCATCATCAATGGCTCGGCCTCTAGCATGACCGGTGAAGTGCCACCGCTCGCGCCGGAAGTGTGGAAGGCCGCTTCGCTGGCCTACGACATGGCCTACAAGAAAGAGCCGACGTCCTTCGTGCTGGCGGCGCGTGAGGCCGGTGTAAAACAGACGGCGGACGGTCTCGGCATGGTGGTCGAACAGGGCGCGGAATGCTTCTTCCTGTGGCGCGGCATCCGTCCCGACACGGCACCGGTCATCGCCGCACTGCGCGCTGCCTGATGCGCAACAACGATCGCCCGCCGCGCACGTCTCCACGCACCGCGCCACGAACGCATACGAAAGCCGGCGTCCGGCCCGCGGCGACCGCGCCGGCCCCCCTGCTGCCGCCATTGCCTGCTGATTCGCTGGCAATGGCACTGACGGTGGCGGGCGACGCCATCGGTTACGTGCGCAACGGCCATGCACTGAATGACGGCTTCACCGCTTTGTGGCGCCACTATCCTGATCTGCCGGCATCCACGCGCGGCGCGGCGCAAGACATGATCTACGGCACGCTGCGCGACTATGGACGCGGCGAATTCCTGCTTGGGCGCCTGCTGCAACAACCGCTGACCGAGCCGACCATCGATGGCCTGCTGCGCGTCGCCCTGCACCGCCTCGAAGTGCGCGCCGATACGGCCCATACGGTAGTCGATCAGGCGGTAGAAGCGGCCGCCCGCATCGCCCGTGGTGGCCTCAAGGGCCTCGTCAACGGCGTGCTGCGCAATGCCCTGCGCCAATGGGACAGCCTGATCACTGCGGCCGACTTTGATGAGCAGGCCCGCCTGCGCCACCCGAAGTGGTGGATCGCCAAGCTGCGCAAGACCTCTCCCGAAAACTGGCGTGAACAGTTGCAGGCGGCGAACACCCATCCGCCGATGAGCCTGCGCGTCAATCGTCGCAAGACCACCATGGCGGCCGCGCTGGCCGCCCTGCAAGATGCAGGGCATGCCGTGCGCCCGCTCGGCGACTATGCCATCCACATGGAAAAACCAGTGCCGGTCGCCAGCCTGCCAGGCTTCGCCGAGGGCCTTTTGTCAGTACAGGACTGGGGCGCGCAACAGGCTGCCACGCTGCTCGATCTGCAGGATGGCCAGCGCGTGCTGGACGCCTGTGCCGCACCGGGGGGCAAAACCGCGCACATGCTGGAGGCCGCCGACCTGCAGCTCACGGCACTGGACGCCGACCCTGAGCGCGCCCAGCGGGTAGAACTGCAGCTGGCGCGGCTGGGCCTGTCGGCCAGCGTCAAAACGGCCGATTGCCGCCAGACGCAAAGCTGGTGGGATGGTCGGCCCTTCGAGCGAATTCTCGCGGATGTACCCTGCTCTGCGTCGGGGGTCGCCCGGCGGCATCCGGACATCAAATGGTTGCGCCAAGCAGACGATGTTGCGGGATTTGCAACACAGCAGGCCGAAATTCTGGAAGCCCTTTGGCCCACGCTGGCCGTGGGCGGAAAAATGCTTTATGTGACATGTTCGATCTTCGCGGAAGAAAACAACTTGCAGATCAGCCGTTTCGCTGCACGTCACGCCGATTGCCAACGTTTGGCATTTGCGGACGGGCTGTTTGAAGCGCGCTGGTTGCCAGGCCCCGAACATGATGGTTTTTATTTCGCTCTGCTCCAGAAGCGCGCATCGGGAAATCCGGCGTGAAAAAATAGTCGTTCAAACAAGCGGCGGAACCGCCATCGCCCTTGCTGCGCATGGCAGGGCGACGAGACTGCATCCATGAGCCATGCACGCGCGCACGCTTGTCGCAGCCCGATGAATATGAGCGTCAGAGCCCTGTTGCTGAGTCTCCTCGCCTGTCTGGCGCTGCTCTGGCTGCCCGCCACTCAGGCTGCCGACAGCCGCAACGGCCTGAGCTTTCATTACACGGAAATTGTCGCAATCGACGACCATTACGTCGTCAATGCGACGATTGCTGGTGCCCCGCAGGCGCGACTGGAAGAGCTGGTTCAGGCCGGCGTATCAGTACCTTTCGTGGCCGAATTCGTCCTGACGCGCTCGCGCTGGTACTGGTTTGACGAGGTCATCGTCGAACGTGTCATGGACATGCGCCTCTCGTACCACGCCTTGACACGTCAATACCGCCTGACCGTAGGCGGCCTGCACCGCAGCTTCCCGAGTTTCGAGCAGGCCTTTACTGCGCTGCTGTCGCTGCGCAACTGGGCCGTGGCCAATACCGACCAGTTGCCGAGCGGACAATCGCTCAACGCCGCGCTGCGTTTCCGCCTCGACATGTCGCAGTTGCCCAAGCCTTTTCAGGTAGCCGCCCTCGGCAACCGCGACCTCGATATCTCGACCAACTGGGCGCGCTGGACCTTCCTGGCAGGAGCACGCTGATGCATCCGGTGCCGGTCTTTTCGGCTAAGGCGCACAACGATCATGCGTAGCCGCACCATCCGCCACCTGGTGATCTTCACCACGGTACTCGGGGCCGTGCTGCTGTTCATGCTGGCGTCGGCGGGCTCCGGCACCTCGCTGTTCGATCACAACTACCCCTTTCTGCTGGCGGCCAATGGCGTCGTGGCGCTGGCCCTGTTCTCCCTCGTCGGCATCCAGCTGCACACCTTGTGGCGCGAATACCGGCAACGCCAGTTTGGCTCGCGCCTCAAGCTCAAGCTGATCGTGATGTTCGTGTCACTGTCAGTGCTGCCGGGTGCCGTCATCTATTTTGTGTCGGTGCAGTTCGCCGTGCAGTCGGTCGAGTCGCGCTACAACGTGAAGGTCGACACGGCCCTGGAGTCCGGTCTGTCACTGGGGCGCAGTGCGCTCGACTCCCTGCTCGACCAGCTCGCCGAGCGCGCCCACGATGCGGCGCTGGAACTGGGGGATGTCGCCCTGCCGCCCAGCCTGCCAACCCTCACGCGCGTACGCGACAATCTCGGCGCCGCCAACGCCAGCGTCATCTCTGTGAGCGGTCGCGTGCTGGTCTCAGCCGGCGAGGACATGCAAGCGCTGCTGCCGGACTTGCCCGAAGCCGCGCAGTTGCGTCAGGCGCGCCAGAACCGTGGCCTCAAGGCAGTCGAGACGAATGGCTCGAACGGTCTCGTGCTGCGCGTGGTGGTGCCGATACCCAGCCGGCATTATTCAACCGACATTTTGTTACTGCAGGTCATGCAGCGCGTGCCGGAAGACCTTGCACGCAGCGCTGAAAGCATCCAGGCACTGCATCAGGACTATCAGGAGCTGCTGCTGTCGCGTCAGGGCCTCAAGCGCATCTACATCATCACCCTGACCCTCGCCCTGCTGCTGGCCGTATTTGCGGCAGTCGCCATCGCCTTCGTGTTTGCGCGCGCCTTCTCGGCGCCATTGTCGATCCTTGCCGAAGGCACACAGGCCGTGGCCTCGGGCGATTTCTCGCCACGTCAGGCGCTGCCCGCACGCGACGAACTCGGCGTGCTGACGCAGAGCTTCAACCGCATGACGCGCCAGCTGCTCGATGCGCGTGCGCTGGCCGAAAAGAACAGTGCCGCGGTCGACGCCGCGCGGGCCTACCTCGAAAGCGTGCTGACCAACCTCTCGGCAGGCGTACTGGCCTTCTCCGCCGATGGCCGTTTGCGCGCCGCCAATCGTGGCGCGCTCACCAGCTTGCGCAGCGACCTGTCCAGCGTGGAAAACCGCGCACTGACGGACTGGTCCGAACACACGCAGTTCCGCGATGCCATCCTCACCGGTTTTGCCGAACGCGAGGGCGACTGGCACCAGCAACTGGAAATTGATCGTGGCAATGGCGACTTGCAGACCCTGCTATTACATGGCTCGCGCCTGCCCGAGGGCAGCGGCGGCGGCTTCGTGGTGGTGTTCGACGATATCTCGCAGATCATCTCGGCGCAGCGTAATGCGGCCTGGGCCGAAGTGGCGCGACGCCTCGCGCATGAGATCAAGAACCCGTTGACGCCGATCCAGCTTGCGGCTGAACGCCTCGAAATGCGCTTGTCAGAACAACTCGACGAAGCCGGGCGCAGCATGCTGACGCGCGCCACGCAAACCATCGTCAATCAGGTCGAAGCGCTCAAGACGCTGGTCAACAGCTTCCGCGATTACGCCCGCCTGCCCTCGCCGACGCTAATCAACCTTGACCTCAATGCCTTGATCCGTGAAGTGCTGGTGCTGTATGAAAGCGCGCCGAAACCCATCCTCACCGAACTCGCTGCGGACTTGCCGGCCGTGCAGGCCGACTCCAGCCAGTTGCGGCAGGTGATCCACAACCTTCTGCAAAATGCCCAGCAGGCCATCGCTGAACAGGCAGACGGGCGCGTCCTGTTATCCACTCGACATGACGGCCGCCGCATCGAATTCGCCTTGCGCGACAACGGCCCCGGCTTTCCTCCCGCCACCCTGCCACGCGCCTTTGAGCCCTATATCACCACCAAGGCACGTGGCACCGGACTGGGGTTGGCCATCGTCAAGAAAATCATCGACGAGCACCACGGCGAGATCACCTTGGGCAACCTGCCCGACGGGGGTGCCGAGGTGCGCATCCGGCTGCCGATTGCGTGAGCGCAAGGACGCCTCGGTAACAACCGCAAGTGCTCGGGCGCAACAGTGACAGAACTGGTATAAATGCAACAATTACGCAAGCGCCGCACAAGACAATAAAGCAATTCCCATACGTTCATTCTTGGGTAGTAAAAGCAAGTGGCAAAAATTCTGGTCGTTGACGACGAAATCGGCATACGCGAACTGCTTTCCGAAATCCTTAAAGACGAAGGTCATGACGTTGTGCTGGCGGGCAACGCCGATGAGGCGCGCGCCTCGCGCCAGGGCGCCAGGCCCGATCTTGTGCTGCTCGATATCTGGATGCCCGACACCGATGGCGTAACCCTGCTCAAGGAATGGGCCGCCAATGGACAGCTCACCATGCCGGTAGTAATGATGTCCGGCCACGGCACCATCGACACCGCCGTCGAAGCGATCCGTTTCGGCGCAGTCGACTTTCTCGAAAAACCGATTGCGCTACAAAAGCTGCTCAGTGCAGTAAAGCGCGGACTGCAGCGCCAGCCGACGCGTGCGCGCTCGCACATGACATTGGCTGCGTTCACGCGCTCACCGATCCTGCGCGACCTGCGCAAGCGTCTCGAACAGATCACACAGAAATCCCGCATCGTGCTGCTGCGTATTGGCACCGGCTCTCTGGCCGAGCTCTGTGCGCGCAGCCAGCAAACGCCTGGGACCGCGTGGATCGACCTGGGCAGCATTTCACAGCCGCTGGAATTGCAGACGCTGGAAGCGGCGCGCGGTGGCCTGCTGTATGTTGAAAACATTGCCTTGCTGACGCGTGCCCAGCAGAAGAATCTGGCGTTCGCAGTGGAGCGTCTTGATCGCTGTGAGTTGCGCCTTATCGCCGCCAGCGATCGCAGCCCGGACGCCCTGCTGGCGGAAGGTTGGGAGCCGACGCTGATCCGACGCCTGTTTGAAATCTCGCTAGTGCCCCCGTCACTACTGGAGCTGCGAGACGAAGTGCCGGAGATGGCGCAGCAGATCCTGTCGCATCTGGTCGAATCGGCCGATGTGCCGCCGCGCACCCTGTCGACGGGTGCTCTCAACGCGCTGCGCAACTGCACCTGGTCGGGCGGTTTCTTCGAACTCAAGTCGACCATCCGCTCGCTGGCGCTGGCCACGCTGGAGGAGGAAATTTCGCAGGAAGATGCTGTGCGCAGCGTCTCTCAGGCCACCACCACCGCCCTGTCCCTGCCGTTGGATATGCCGCTGCGCGAAGCGCGTGAAACCTTCGAGCGCCTGTACTTCGAGTATCACCTGCAGCTCGAGGACGGCAACATCACACGTCTGGCAGAAAAAGCCGGGCTGGAGCGCACACACCTTTATCGCAAGCTCAAACAGCTGGGTGTGCCGCTGACAAGACGCGGCGAATAAGGATTCAACGGCCGTCATGACAAAAAGCCTCGGTTCCACACGGAGATCGAGGCTTTTTCTTTTTTTCTCTTTGCACCAGCCCAAAAGGAGAAGCCGCAAGCAAATGAGCGAGCGGAGGGCTGTCTAGGCGGCTCGCGCAGAGCAGTGCTCATGCACGGCGAGCGAACCAACAACGACAGGCATTTGCGCAGCCATTTGATTGCGGCTTCGGAATTGAGGCTTCGAAAGGGGGTGAGCGACGTATTGCACGCGAACCAGAGGGCCTCGCCGCCGTCGCCGGAAGCGTGCCGCCGCTCACCCATGTCTTACGACCCCGCAGGCACAAACTTGAGGCACCACGGGGTGTGGCACTTTGTTACACCACTCGTCAGCCTTGTTGGCGCAGCACCTGATGCGGCGCTGGAATCGGCCAGCCCGCCTGCCCCGCCACTTCGAGAATGGCCTTGTTGGTATCGAAATACACTTGCCAGTAATGCTCGGTATGGCAGTAGGGGCGAACCACGAGCTTGGTGCCCGCAGGATTGAATTCCAGTATCTCGACATCCGGCGCCGGACTGGCTTCAACGTTCGGAATCTGCGCAACGCGTGCCTTGAGCAGGGCGATGGCCACGATGGGATCGACCGAATGCGCCAGCTGTGCCGTCAAGTCCACACGGCGGAAGGCATTGCCCGAATAGTTGACGATATTGTCGGCAAACAATTTGTTGTTGCCCACGACGGTACGCACATTATCGGGCTGGTCGATCACGCTGGCGAACATGCCGATCTCTTTCACCGTGCCGGTAATGCCCGCGGCCTGGATAAAATCACCCACACGAACCGGACGCAGCAGGATCAGGAAAACGCCCGCCGCAAAATTGGCCAGCAGGCCCGACCAGGCCATGCCGATGGCCACACCGGCCGCCGCGATCAGGGCTGCGAACGAAGCCGTCTCGACCCCGAACAGGCTCAGCACGGCAATCACCAGCAAGATGCGCAACAGCACACCGATGGTCGATTCCAGATATTCGATAAGGGTTGAGTCCAGACCGCGCGCATGCATGCCGCGACGGGACATCGCCTTGATGGCCTTGATGGCCCAGCCACCGACAATCCACAGCACGATGGCGCCGGCCAGGCGCGTGCCGAAAGGCACCAGGTTCTGCAGAATGAGGTGATTCACATCGCTTACCCAGCTAGCATCCATGGCTCTCTCCTGTGCGTTGGTACAAGACTGACTGAAGACCATGCGCCGCGCCGGCGCAACCCATATGAATATACTGGTTGCTCGCTAAAGCAGCGCTTCAATTTTCTTGATGAGGCGCTCTGGCGAAAGGATATTGGTCTGGTCGCGCAGGGGCGGACGACGCGCCATGCCAAGCAGCAGCTTGTCGCGTGTCAGCAGCAAATGTGCGCCACCATCCCAGGCCAGCTCGATGAATTTCTGATCATCCTTGTCGCGACATTTCGGCAGGGCCAAGGCAGCCTCCAGTTGTGCCTCGCTGGGGTCGGGCAGGCATTCCGTACGCGCCGCATAGTCCGCCAGGATGCGTGCCTGCTCCTCTGGTGCAATGCCGAACTGCACATAGGCCAGTACGCGTTCCAGTTCATGCAGGCAGGACTGGCGGGTCAGCAGTACGACCTGGCGTGACTCCAGCCAAGCGAGCAGGTCCATGAGCTTGGGATCGCAGAAATGCCAGAACGCCATGATCACATTGGTGTCGAGCACCACGCGCAAGGGCGTATCGGCGGGTGGCAATGGCAGGGGATTGAGATGCATGCGTAAGGCTCGAAGAGCTGGAAATTGCGCGGAGCAGCGACTGTACTGTGCGGCGCGCAGTGGCGCCAATGAAATGACTAGTCGAGCACCTCGACCGGCATACCGACACTCAGCTCGCCTGCATTCTCGGCCCGCAGGTTCGTGCAGAAGATGACACCACCGGGCTGCTTGCGAAACTTCGCCAGCGTGCGCAGCGGCTCCTGATCGGCCGAGCGCTCGCCCGTCTGCGGATCGACCGTGGTGAACACGCAGCGCTCGCAGGGCTCCTCGACAACAAACGTGACCTCGCCAATGCGCAAGCGTTGCCAGCCGTCTTCAGCAAATGCTTCGGCGCCACTTACGACGAGGTTCGGGCGGAAGCGCTCGATTTCCATGGCGCGGCCAATGCGCGCATTCAATACATCCAGCGATGCGGTGTTGAGCAACAGCAGGGGGAAACCATCGGCGAACGAAAGCTCTTGCAGATGCGGCTGTTTTGCTGACCGGCGCGCACTGCGTTCGCCGATGTGCAGCAGCTGCACCTCACGCCCCAAAAACTGTGACAGCCAGGCGTTGGCAGGTGAATAACCGCCGCGCGCCACGAACTCGTCCTGCCAGACCTGAGTGGGCTGCTCTATGCACAAGGCATGTCGCGAGACATGCAGGTCGTGCATGTCCGGAGCGCTCAACTGCAGCGACTCGCCATCGTCTTCTGCAACAGCCTGGATGTGCACCAGGCTCGGCTCGTCGCGGCCGGTCAGCATCTGTCCTGCTTCGTCCGCAATCATCCAGTGCCGGTCGGACGACAGACCCATCGCGTTCACGCGCGACTGGCTCAGTCGCTCGCCGCGGCAGGATTTGACGGCGTAGCGGTGCAGCGCAGCGAGTACAGGCATGCCGCTCAGCGCGCCGTCTTGTCGAGACGCGTTTTTACATAGCCGCCGGGCGCATCTTCAAGCACCGGCAACTGGCCCTTCTCCGGATCGCGCGCTGCGACCTGCGTGTCATCCATGGCGGTCAGCCAGGCCTGCCAGTCGCTCCACCACGAACCGGCGTGCTGGGTCGCACTGGCATACCAGGCATCTGCCGTGTCGGGCAGCTCATCGGCCGTCCAGAAACCATACTTGTTGGCTGCCGGTGGATTGACGACGCCCGCGATGTGGCCGGAGCCGCCAAGCACGAAACGCACGGGGCCACCGACGACCTTGGCGCCGATGTAGGTGGTCTTCCAGGGCGCGATGTGATCTTCGATGGTGGAGATGAAGTAGCTCGGCGTCTTGATCTTCGAAAGGTCGATTGGCGTGTCTTCGATCTCGATGCCGCCGGGCTGGCACAAGGCGTTCTCCATGTACATCTTGCGCAGGTAGAAGCTGTGCATCTTGGCCGGCATGCGGGTGGAATCGGAGTTCCAGTAGAGCAGATCGAACGGAAACGGATCCTTGCCGAGCAGGTAGTTGTTGATGACGAAAGACCAGATCAGGTCGTTGGAGCGCAGCATGTTGAAGGTGCCCGCCATCTCGCTGCCTTCGAGGTAGCCACGTTCGAGCATCTTCTTCTCGAGGTTCTTGACCTGCGCATCGTCGATGAACACGCCCAGCTCGCCCGGCGCGGAAAAATCCAGCAGGGTCGTGAAGTAGGTGGCGCTGGCTATGCGCTTGTCCTTCTTCGCCGTCATGTAAGCGAGGGAAGTGCCGAGCAGGGTGCCGCCGAGGCAATAACCGGCAGCATTGATCTCCTTCACGCCGGTCTGTTCGGTGATGGCATCCACGGCAGCGATGACGCCTTCCTGCACGTAATCGTCAAAACCCTTGGCCGCCAGTTTCGCATCCGGATTGACCCAGCTGATGACGAAGACGCTATGCCCCTGGTCTACCGCCCACTTGATCAGCGAGTTCTTCTCGCGCAGGTCAAGCACGTAATACTTGTTGATCCACGGCGGTACGATCAGCAACGGCCGCTTGAAGACCTTGTCGGTGCTCGGCGTGAATTGCAGCAGCTGCAGCAGGTCGTTCTGGAACACGACCTTGCCGGGCGAAGTCGCCACGTTCTTGCCCAGCTCGAAGGCGCTGGTATCGGTCATGCGGATGCGCAGCGAACCGTCACCGTCTTCAAGGTCGCGCAGCAGATTGTTGAAGCCCTTGACCAGACTCTGACCATTGGAGCGGATAGTCTCGCGGAACACCTCCGGATTGGTCATGGCGAAATTCGAAGGAGAGAAGGCGTCGATGTACTGGCGCGTGAAGAAGTTGACCTTCTTGCGCGTGATCTCGTCGAGGCCTTCGACGCCAGCCACCGCGTCGTGGATATGACGTGCGGTAATCAGGTAGGACTGCTTGATGAAGTCGAACAGGAAGCAGTCCTTCCACTCCTCGTCCTTGAAACGCTTGTCGTCTTTCGCCGGCGTGGCGATGGGTGCTGGCTGCAGGCCCATGAAGCGCTGCACGCTGTTCTGCCACAGCGAGAAGTAGTCCCACACAAGGCTCATCTGTGCCTGCGCCAATACATAGGGATTGGCCAGCAGCTTTTGGGTCATGTCCATGAACGCCTGCGCCACGCCGAGCTCATCCACCGGTGGCGTGACGCCCTTCGCCAGTTGGCGATTGATGTGGTCGGTAATCAGGCGCGAGCTGCGCTGAGCGACCTCGGCATAAGTCTTGGCGATTGCCGCCGGATCAGGAAGAGCGGCTTTAGACGCATCGGCTGCGGTGGCTGTACTTGCGGGGCTGGGAGTGGCGGCGGCCATGATGTAGCTCCTTATGGAATGCGCAGGGTCTGACGAATGAATATCGTGCTTGGCTTAGAAAACTCAATGCAGGGACAGGAACCGGATGACACCATCCGCCCCCACGCGGCGTCTGGCACGGCCACGCTGCACCAGGTGATTAAGGTGGGCAATGGTCTCGCCCAGGGCAAACATCAATTGGTGCATGTCGAGCTCGCGCAGGAACAGCACCGATAACAGATCGACGGCGCAGCGCGGCTCACCCAGGTGCTCGGCCAGCAGGGCATCGCGTTCGGCATGATGCACTTCGAGCTGCGCGATACGCGCGTGTACGCCGCGGAACGGCAGGCCATGCGAGGGGAGTACGAGGGTATCGGCGGGCAGGCGCGCGAAACGGCGCACGGAGTTGAGGAAGCGCATCACCGAATCTTCTTCCGGCATGGTGGCCGGCACGTTGACGTTGGTCGTGATGCGCGGCAACAGCATGTCACCGGCAATCAGCAAGCGCAGCTCGCCGCAGTACAGGGCCGCGTGCTCAGGCGAGTGGCCGTAGCCCATGATCACCTCCCAGCGATGACCCGCGAGCACGATCTGGTCACCGTCGATCATGCGTCGATATTCGCGTGGCAGCGCAGGCACGCCCTTGGCGTACACATTGCCGCGCTTGATGAACTGCGCACAGCGCGCCTCATCCAGACCATGACGACGGAAATGCGCCACCATGTTCGGTACATCGTAGCCACTGCTCTCGGTGAGCAGGGCGTGACCCAGCAGGTACTCGGCGGTACTCATCCAAACCGGTGCGCTGTATTGACGCGCGAGCCACTCGGCATTGCCGGCATGGTCCGGGTGATAGTGGGTGAGCACGATCTGTTCGAGGCGCTCGCCGGACTGGTCGAAGTACTCGGTCCAGATGCCGCGCGTCACGCCGTCGCCGAGGCCCGTATCCACCAGCACGCAGCGTTCGCCTTCACCCAACAGCCACAGATTGATGTGATTGAGCGAGAACGGCAGCGGCATGCACAGCCAACGCACGCCGGGCGCGATCAGGGTCGCGACTCCCGGTGCGGGCCGTGCATCAAATGGATAGTCCAGTTGGGCTGCGTTCATTTGCATCAGATGATCACAGGATGACAACAGTAACGATAGGAGAACCAGCGCAGACATGATGATGCATCGCAACAACAGCATGCAAGCACGGCAGCTGAATTATTGCAAAGTGCCGACTATCGAACTGTTGGGCAAACTGCTCGCTTGACATGCCGGCAGCATCCTAGAATTGCCTTACTTCCAACCAGGAATCACGCAGTGACTCAAGGCCTTCCCTTTCGCAACGCAGACCGCAGGGCAGAACAAGCGATCGCGGAGCCTGCGCAGGGCGGCGCATCATGAGCCAGCCGCTCACGCCCGCTGCGGGCAGCACGCTGCTGACGGCCATCGACTTCTATTTCGATTTCTCCTCGCCCTATGGCTACCTCGCCAGCGAACAGATCGACGCACTGGCGGCGCGCTTCGGCCGTCAGGTGAACTGGCATCCTGTACTGCTCGGCGCAGCCTTCAAGCTCACCGGCGCAACGCTGCCGGTGCGTCAGCCGCTCAAGAGCGACTACTTCCTGCGCGACTTCGCCCGTTCGGCGCGTTTCCAGAATGTGCCCTTCGTGCAGCCAATGAATTTCCCGCTATCCACCCAGCACGCCGCGCGCGCCTTCCTGTGGCAGAGCGAACACGATGCGTTGGCTGCAAAGGGCCTGGCGCACGCCATTTTCCGCGCCTATTTCACGGCCGGTCGCGACATCGACAATATCGACACCGTGCTCGACATCGCACACTCGCTGGGTATCCCCCGTGCAGCGCTGGCCGAAGCCCTGGCCTCGGTGAGCCTCAAGGAGCGCTTGCGCCACGAGATGGACCGCGCACTGGCGCGCGGCGTCTTTGGGTCGCCGTTTTTCATGGTCGACGGCGAAGGCTTCTGGGGCGCTGATCGCTTGCCGCAACTTGAGCGCTGGCTCGCCGAGGGCGGGTTCTGATGCTGCGGGCCGGGCTGACGCGACTGCTTGCAACCTGGATAGGGCTGGCCCTGTTGCTGGCCGCGCCGGTTTTCGCGGCCGATGTCGTGCTGGCCAACGAACTGAATGAGGCCGTCGTCAAACTGCCCATCAGCGTGAGCCTGCGTAACGGCAGCACAAGCAATGGCGAAATGCTACTGACCAGCTTCAAGCCTGCCGGGCCCGGGCCTTTCCCGGTCGCCATCATCAATCATGGTCGCAGTATCGACCGCAGCACGCCGGAACGCTTCCGCATGCTGGCGATGGCGAGCTACCTCGTATCCCAGGGCTTTGCCGTTTTCGTGCCCACCCGGCTTGGCTATGGCGGCTCCGCGCTACCCGACTCCCAGCCAAGCGACCCCGAGAACTCCGGCAACTGCGTCGACAAGGACTACGTCGGCGCGGTCGGCCCCGCCGTGCAGCAAATTGCCGAAGCGCTGACTTATGCGCGCCAGCAAAGCTACACCGACCCCGCTCGCCATCTGGTGATCGGCCAGTCCACAGGGGGGTTCGCCAGCGTGGCCTATGCCGCAGGCAACCCGCGCGGCCTGATCGGCTATGTCAACTTTGCCGGCGGCGTGGGGGGCGACCCGCTCCGGCATCCCGGCGTACCCTGCCAAGCCGAGCGCATCACACGTGCCTATGGCGATTTCGGCAAGACCACCCACGTGCCGAACCTGTGGATCTATACCGAGAACGACCAGTACTTCGCGCCGCGCTACAGCCGCGGCTGGCACCGTGCTTTTGCGGCCGGCGGCTCACCCTCGCAGTTCGTCTTGCAAGAGTCTTTCGGCGACGACGGCCATCGCCTGATGGGCGAAGGGCGCGCACGCTGGAGCCCGCTGCTGGACGACTTCCTTGTCAGACTGGGCCTGCATCCGCTGCCACCCTCCCTGCTGCAACACGCGACGGGCCGCGCCACGATTTTCGACGTCGCGTTGATCCCCTGGCTCGATTCCGGCGCCAAGATGCGCGGCTACACCCGCTTCCTGACGGCCAGGCCGCCGCGCGCCTTCGCCATCTCCGAAGCCGGCTACTGGGGCTGGGCGAATGGCCCTCGCGACGCCATCAGTCGGGCGCTGGCTCACTGTAATCGCGTGTCGCCCAAGCCCTGCGTGCTGTATGCCGTCGACGACCTCGTGGTGTGGCGCGCACCGATGCAGGACGCCGCCAACCCGCAATCGTTTCCCACGTTCCCGGACAAACCCACTGTGCTGCAGTACGCCTATGACGGAAGTTGAAACCCAGCTGATTGGCTCTCCCTGCATCCGCATGTGCTGTCTTGACGATCGGGATGTCTGTCTCGGCTGTTTCCGCTCGCTCGACGAAATCCGCAACTGGCAGGCTTCGGACAACGCGATACGCGCGCAGGTGCTGCAGCACTGCGAATTGCGGCGCAAGGCGCACGACGAGAAATTCCCGGGTTTGAGCTCGCTGCGCGCCTGAGGACCCTGTTCGTCGGGGTTTGACACGGTTCACACCCAAAAAACGTTACGTTTGGCGTATCGTCTGGCTGTCCGCCATCGCCTCACAGTGTCATGCAACTCACGCTCATCAGCGGCCTATCCGGCTCCGGTAAAAGCATCGCCCTCAACGTGCTGGAAGACGCGGGCTATTACTGCGTCGACAACCTGCCCGCCACCCTGCTGCCGCAGCTCGTCTCCTACCTCTCCGCCGCTGGCTACCAGCGCGTCGGCGTGGCTGTCGACGTGCGCTCGGGTGCCAGCATCGGCGCCGCGCCCAAGGTCATGGAAGCGCTGCGCAATATGGTCGAGGACGTGCGCTTCCTGTTCCTCGACTCGCGCGATGACACGCTGATTGCACGCTTCTCCGAGACGCGTCGCCGTCACCCGCTGGCCGGCGTCAACATCACCATCGGCGAAGCCATTGCCCGTGAGCGCGAGCTGCTGTCCCCGCTCGGCGAGGAGGGCCACCGCATCGACACCAGCAACCTCGCGCCGAACACCTTGCGCGCCTGGATCAAGGACATGATCCACGCCGCCCCCAATCGCGGCCTGACCCTGCTGTTCCAGTCCTTCGGCTTCAAGCACGGCATTCCTGTCGATGCCGACATGGTCTTCGACGTACGCTGCCTGCCCAACCCCTACTACGACACCGAGCTGCGGCCGCTGTCGGGCAAGGACGTGCCCGTCGTCGACTTCCTCGAACGCATACCTGAAGTCCACAAGATGGCGGAGGACATCCGCCGCTTCGTCACCGAATGGCTGCCCGCCTTCATCCGCGACGGGCGCAGCTACTTCACCGTGGCCATCGGCTGTACCGGCGGCCAGCACCGCTCGGTCTACCTGGCCGAGCGCCTCGCCCGCGAGATGGCCGACATCACGCCGGTGCTGGTGCGCCATCGTTCGATGAAGACCGGCGAGTAGTCCTGGTCTGCGCGTGACAAAGATTCACTGGGCGTGCGCGCTGTAGCAGCTTCGCCGCATTGCTTGTCTGACAAAATAACGCCTCTGCCTCTGTTTGCATGACCACGCTGGTCGTGCGTCCCTGTTTCTTCCCCCTGCTCCGATGACCCACGAAACCCTGATCCAGCTCCTCACCCTTTTGCCATTGGCTTTCGCAACGGGGGCCATCAACGCAGCCGTCGGCGGCGGCGGGCTGATCCAGGTGCCGGGCATGTACGCCATCCTGCCGAGCTTCCTGCCGGCGCAGGTCATGGGCACGGACAAGCTGGCCTCGATCTTCGGTCACGCCACCTCGATGCGCCAGTACGCGCTGAAGATGCAGCTGCCATGGCGCCTCGTCCTGCTCACGGCGGCCGCCGCCTTCGTCGGCGCGCTGTCCGGCGTGAGCATCATGTATCTCGTGCCGGCGACCTGGATGAAGCCCATCGTCATCGTCATCCTTGCCGTGATGCTGGTCTACACCTGGTTCAAACCGCAGTTCGGCACGCAGGACGCCAACAAGCCGATCACGCGTAACGATCTCTACAAGGGGCTGGTGCTGGGTTTCGTCATCGGCTTCTACGACGGCTTCGTCGGGCCGGGCACGGGCAGCTTCCTGCTGTTCCTGTTCGTGCGCTGCTTCCATTTCGACTTCCTCAAGGCCACCGCCTGCGCCAAGGTCGTCAACTTCGGCACCAACTTCGCGGCGCTGGCCTTTCTCGTACCAGCCGGCATGGTGGTCTACAGCTTCGCCATCCCGATGGGCATCGCCGGCATTCTTGGTGCGCTGGTGGGCTCGCGTCTGGCCATGAAGGGCGGCAATCACTGGATCCGGAGACTGTTCCTGATCCTCGCCGTGTCGCTGCTGGCCAAGCTGGTGTGGGAGACGGTTAGGCCCTGGCTGTAGTCACTGGTGTAGGGTGGGTTCGCGAAGCAACCCACCGCGCGCACCAACGAACGGTGGGTTGCTTCGCGA
>DATIDV010000007.1:0-44561 GCA_035456105.1 Rhodocyclaceae bacterium
CGACTGAAACCGATGGGCTGTTTGCCGTTTACTTCTGTCACAAGCGCATTCGAGAAATCGACCTGCGTGTGCCATGCTGACTGATTGACATGTGTTACCCATGTCCACCGACAACCGTTACCTATGTCTCCCGGCTAAACACCGCGTCAATATACCCACACCCACAACGATATTGGCAGCGCTGACCCCAACTAAGAAGCCTCCCCCTGCCGCTAGGGGCGGGTCTGCGGTAAACACCCCTGCGGCAGTCGCTGCGACGCCCCCATACAAACCAAAAACTCCTGCAACCAACGCGACCACACCCATGGTGTCTTCGTCTAGCTCGCCTCCGCCAGTGGCAGGCAACTTTCCGGCTGGCGCAAAAGGCCCGCCCGGAGTGGCGTCACGGAACCCCCCAAGTCGAAACCCCTCAGGCCCGTGCTTGTTGATGAAGCCGGCGGCTCCGCGAGATCCTCCCAAGTTAAGGTCGTTTAGCGACGGTTGGCCTCGCCTGCCTCCGAGACCCGAGTCCTGCGGGCGGCCGCCCTGCCCCGGCAGGTCCCGAATATCCCTCAGCCCGCCCGGCGTGCCCGTCTCCGTCACCAGCGGGTTCCAATCGCGAGCGATATCGTCAACGCTTCGATGCCCGGGCCTTCCGCGTGACGATTGGCCGCCCGGTAGGTCTTCTCTAGAGGGCATATCACCTGGGACACCGGGCGACCCCCGACTTGGCAGAAGATCCTCACCGCTGTCCTGGTCGGATTCGCTCCCGAACTGCTCTTCCAGGATAGCTTCGAGCTGCGATTGCCCAACACGCCCAAGCCCTTCCGCGCCGGCCGGCAATTGAGCAATCCTGTCTTCACCCATAATTGTCCGGTTCACTTTCCAGTGCTCCAGATCGAGCCGGCTTAGTTCCGCGCGTCCAAAGACCGAAAACGTCCGTCTGTTCGGGTCAAGGACGGGGATAAGGTGGGTTTGGGCGAAGCGTGATTCGCTTACGGCAGTGGCCACCAGCGCGAGCGATGCGTCGCTTGCGACTCGGGTGAGCCATGGCCACGTGCCATTGAACGTCGTCATCAGAACAGGTTCGATGCCATCGGCAACCCGATCACGCCCGAGGTAGTCAATAATTTGTCGCAAGGCCCTGATTCGCGCTCGTGGCTGCATCATTCCGATCTGTCCACTGACCTGAGCTGAAAGTGGAGCCCACGCCTTATAGGCGTCGTCACCCGACACACGCGCAGCTAGACTACTGACAACCGGGGCAGTAGGGTTCTGTGCTCGTTGGGCAAGTTCTTTCAGCAGGCTCAATGCTGAGTTCAGCGGGATAAACGCTATATCGAGGGGCCCTTGATAGATAGGCCCAGTGACAGACACGCCCAGCAACCGAGGCCGGGTCAGAGAGGCTTCTAACGGTTCTTTCATTGCAACTCCTTACTTGATGGGACGAAAGCTATGTCTCAACGACTGGTATGAGACTAGACCAGCGATGTCCATCAGGCTGCCATTTGTAGGTGGCTACACCCTTGCGGGCATGCAAGCAGAGCAATTCCTCCCGAGCTTCTCTGAAGCTTGCCGCGCGAGGTCGAACCCACCAGAATCTGACCGACTGCGTCGCCCACATGTCATTCATGCGTGGTCCGGCCCGCTCATCTTGAATCGCCCTGAATTTTTTTCTAGATGTGATCGATCAGCAGGGACGCACCCTGCCGAACAAATTGCCCCTGCGCCGGGGGGCTTGCTTCCGGGGGGTATGGAGGTGTCGACGCTTTACTGAAAATCCACCCGACATCAGACCCATATGATTCTCCAGGCACTCCTGCCCGACCTGGAGAATGCTATGATGTCCCTCTCACCGCCCGGCAACTGGGCGTCGTATACGCCCTCGTTGAACAGATGGCGCGCAAGCACGAAATCAACCTATCCCAAGCCCTCACCGATGATCGCGGCGCTGCCGATGAAATCCTCGACCGCGTGCTGTATGTCAGCCATGACATCAAGAGCGTGCTCAAACGCTACAACCTCGGGCTGGGCTGGCTTCGCCCGCTAGCCAGCGCCGCGCACACGCTGATCGCGGGCGATACTTTGCGCATTCCGTTCTATCTGGCCCACAAGTTCGACGTCGCGTGCAGCGCGCTGTATTTCCCGGGCATCACCGAAGCGCCCGCCGCTGGCCCTGACGAAGACGATGACGCAAAGGATGCGCGCACGCAAGGCGGCATGCTCGACATCCACGAGAACAACGGTCAGGTCGCTTTGAGGGCCGCCGGGCTGCACGACCAGTTCTTGGGCCTGATACACGCCGGGGGACAGCAGACTCGGGTGCTCGACAAGCACGCCAACGTGCTGCTCGATCATCCCGACGACGGCACGGGCGGCCGTCCAGAGGTGTCGCGCGGACAACTGCGTCGCATGCTGCTCAAGTCGCTGCCCGCTACCACGGTGCGCTGGGGGCACAAGGTTAGAACGGTAACGTCTCTCGGCGGGGGGCGGCACGAGCTGAGTTTCGCCAACGGAACGACGGTGCAGACCATGTTGCTGATAGGCGCCGACGGCGCTTGGTCGAAGGTTCGCCCACTGCTGCGGAAGCGACCCATGTCTTTGCGGCGTGCTTCGGCAAGCAGTCTCCGCAGAGCCTGCTCGCCTTCTTCGCGGGAAACGACCCTTCCGAGGGGGCCCCTGCTTAGTATAAAAATGCGCGCAGGATTTAGATTGGAGAGAGCGAGCCATTAGACGGGCCACTCACTTCACGCGGCGTACGTGCCGCCTAACTAGCCGTTGGCCGACAGCAGTGGAGCGGAATGCGGTCGTTCATTCGAAGGGGCCTGACCGTCCGCTGTGGCCGAATTGCTACCCTAGACCCGTTTCAGCACTGCAAATTTCGACGAATGCCTCAACGGTCGGTTGGGCGTTTGGCTGTTCTGTCTGAATCACCATCCAATTCGAAGAAGTATGGATGCCCTCCCCGCTCAATTCTTGGATGCTTGGATTGGCATAAACGTCACGCATTTACTGCTCGGAAGTTTGTTGCGGTGGCGCAAAGCGCTTAACGATCAGTGCCATCTCCCGCAAGACCAGCCTGTCTGCTTGGCGTAATGCCACTGAACCACTACCGTTTGTCGATCCGCTCCTCAATATTTACACGGGCTCTCTAGAGAAAAACGACCTAACTTTTAGTGTGGAGCACTGCAAAACGTCAAAAAGGCAATTCAAGCTAGACCGCAACGGCATAGGCCCTCTTTTCTGCATTCGTGACGAAAGATCGGCCGTTACCTCCATACACGCATTTTCTCTAACTCAAGTCGATAGACCGCTAGACGGGTTGCAACGCCAGCCTCAGCCGCTCGCGCTATCCTTTCATCATGGACGCAGGGATCTATCTTCACGCAGAGCTCGCAAGGCTATCAAATGCGCGCGACGGGGTTGAGTACGAAGCAGCGTTGACTGATGCCGCAGCTCGTATTCAAGAACTCGTTCTCAACTTAAATGGGGGTGACGACGCGAAATTATGGGCGAACGCCCCGCTTCACGCTCGTCCGTTGATTCAGCAAATTATTGAGCGTGCGATCAGTCACCAAATTCTCCCCGATGGAGCCGTACTTCGTTTGTGGGCATTGCCCGCAGTGTTTCAAGTCTCGAGATTCGCACAGAAAATTATCGAAATGCCTACCGACGGTTTGCATTTGCTTCGCCTGACATCGGTGTTGCATGGCAACCTTCAGATGGCGGATACGGGCAGTTGGATTCACATCTTTCCCGTGTTGCTGTCAGATTCATACCGCCAGGCGCTTCCCTTACAGCAACTGATCAAGACGCCTTGGCTCACGAAACAGTCAATCAGAGGCCGGGGCCCCATGCCGGTATTTCTTGGCGACGATAGTCCATTGCCGCTTACCGGAACAGAGGTACTGACCTACAGCGTCCCTTTCGTTTCATATCAGCCGCCAAGCGTGAAAATCGGGGCAGGATCTTCATCGCCGGAACTGACGCGGAGGCTGACCGCTTGGCTGGCGAGCTTGGCGGATGGACGGAACGGCGATATCTCTGTGCGATGGGTTGGGCCTCCACGAGCCTTTTCCCAAATCATTGAGGACGGTTATGCAAGCTGGCCGCCGTATGGCCCCATGCGCACCTAGCGCAGAGCGGCGTCTGAGAAATTCAAGACTATTCAATAAAGCAGCGGCCAATCACTTAACGCCTTGACGCCTTGACGCCTTGATACCTTGATGCCGGCGTAGCGGAAACCAACCAAACGCATTAGGTGTCGTGCCCTCTTTCTTGAACAGCGCGCGTTCGCCGACCGGCGTCCACACCGTGCCGCGCACTGTGGTTCGCGTCTGCAGGCTTGTTGTGCCTGTTACTTCCCTGCCCTGCGCTCTTTCCGCTGCCACGAACCTCATACCTTGCGTCGGCGCGGGTTGTGCTGAAGGCGCAGCCGCCATTATGGCGGGATCGATACCGGTTTCTTTCTTGGGCCACACATGGGATTCACCGTCATCCGTATTCTGCGGGGTTGAAATTCTGCTCATTGCCCAGATAAACAGCGGGCTTTTGAACTACGCCCTCTGTGCAAGTAAGGAGCCCCCAATCATCATCGCGACAAGGGCTGCCAGTATCGTGCAAACAACTTTGCTCATTTCGCATACTTCTCGATGAAGTACGGCAATGCCCATGGCGATCTGGGTCTGTCCGAAGGAGACTGCTAAATCCGAATGGCATGCCGACGTATCGCCGACAGTCGTGAGGGGCCTTCAAGCCATGCCCAATGAGATGGGTTTCAGATGATTTTTGTCCATTTACGTTCGAAACACGCCGTGGATGACGATATGTCCTCACCTCATCGAACGCCACCTTGGCGACTTGGCTCAACTTCCTGATTGAACAATTCGAGAACGATACAAAGGTTTACAGCCTGCCGAGAGCGCCGTTCGCGACGCAGTGGCGGGGGCGTCGTTCTAGCACCAGTCGGCCCAACAAGGCAGTCCATTTGACAATCCCCGCGTGGCATCTGATTATCCAGAAGCACCATCCGAATCCAAAAAATGAAGGCGCACCGGGGGATACATGGCGTTGCAGTTTCAGATCGTCTTCCAAGGAAAATTGCTCGATGGTTTTGAGCTTGCCGCGGTCAAGGCAAGTGCTGCTCGTCGCCTCAAAGCAACGCCTGAACAGGTTGATCGCCTTTTTTCTGGCAAACGGGCAATCCTGAAAAAGAATCTGCCCGACGACACTGCGCAGCGATACGCCGGCGAGCTACGACGCATTGGCATGCTTGTCGTGATCGAGCCTGAGCTGGTCAAGACCCCTGCCCCTGATGTCGATTCGGCAATGCATGATCCGATTGGCGAGATTTCGATTGCTAGCACAGCACCTATTGCAAGGTCAGAGGCGCAACGGGTGACGTCTCGCGATGAACCCTTGTTCGACCCCATGAAAACGCAGCTTGCCAACATAGCAGACAGTGTGACTCCGCTATCCTCTGAGAGGTGGCCGCAACCGGCCATTGCAATTTCACAGAAGCAGTTGAGCTCGACGCAGCCCACGATCGCGATGCGGCCTCGTTCAAGTAACGACGCAGCTGAGCCCACCATCGTGGTGACGCCGGGAGCAGTGAGCAACACTTCTGCGAAGCACGAGGCGTGCTCTGCACCAACCATTATTGTTCCACCCCGTCAGAGTGCGGCGTCCGATCCAACGATCATCGTTCGCGCCAATCCGACGTTGCCGCCCGCTGACAAGAACCCGGATGACGATGCGGGATTCGACTCCGAAAAAACGCTGATTGCTAACAATGAGGCAATTGAATCGTATTTGTCGCCGGATTCAGCAGAGATAATGCAGCCCACTCCGGTCCCACGCACTCAGGTCCCAACTACAGCATCTGCTACAGGGGAGGAGGTTCAGTGCCCGACCTGTGGCGACAAGCAACCCAAGCGTGTGTATTGCCGCCGTTGTGGCCACGCCCTCTCGTTGCCGCCCAAGCAGGCGTCGATGGGTGAGTCGACGATCACGAAGAAAGCCTTCACGCCCTTACCCAAACGGCCTGCTGTAAACGAAGAAACCGTTCTTGTGCCTCAACATGACGAACCACAAACAAAAAGCGCCGCGAAGAGTGAATTCCTCGCGGCGCCTACGTGGCTCACCATCGGGCTGATGTTCGTGCTCTTGCTGGCCGTGGCCGGGTGGCTATTGTTCGCCTAGCAGGCTCTCACTAGCCCCCTACTGCTCGTGCAGTGATCAAGGACGGATCTGCGGATAGATCGCCTTGAGATCGGTGATGTTCTTCTTGCCGATTTCCGGCATCAGCGCATCACCATGGATATAGCCACCTTGGCTGCGGAAGGCAGGCACCTGATCTGCCTTGCCTTCGATCGTTGCTATCAGTGATGCGAGTGCCAGCGGTTCGGCGTCGTCGAAGCGTGCGTGGATGTGCTTTTCGCTCGGCACGAACAGCCCGCGATGTGCGCGATGATGGAAGATGCTCTGGCCCAGCGCCTTGGCCAGATCAAGATAGGCCTCCACACCGGTCGCATTGGCAATTTCAAGCACAGCGAACAGCAGTGTCGCGTCATTGGCACGCGTTTCCAGATTCACCGATGGCGTCTTAGGATTCTTGGGGTCCCAGTTACCGAGACCGAAATTGCGAGCCATCGCCGCCACTGTGGTCCACAGCGATTCACGCTTGGTTGCAGCCCAGGCCGTGGCGTAGGACAGGAACACAATCGGCGAAATCGGCTTGCGCTTGAATTCCATGCCTTTCTTGCCATAGAAGCCAAGACGCTGGAAGGTGTGGCCTGTCAGATCCTTCCCATCCGCGAACATCGGCTTGATTTCGTTGGTTTCCGGCACGTAGGCGTACTTCGCCCACGCTTCAAGACCGGAGACGGTCCAATCCAGCATCTTCTTGCCGCGTTCGCCGAGCTGGCGCGCCATGCTCACTTGCGCCAACGAGCTGTCGCCGTAGATGCCTTCGGGGCCATTCAATGCCTCCTCATCCATCTTGAACAGGACCCATGCCTCCATAGCCACCGGGCCATATTCCGGTCCGAACTGACGCTGCGCGCGGTCACCGTAGAAGGAGAAGGTGAACTGCGGATGATTTTCGTCAGTAGGTGCTTCTTCACGCTTGACCGGGCGGTTGAACTGGTAACAACCCAGGCCGGTTGCCGGATAGCGGGTGCGCACATACTGGCTGGCCAGAAACTCGGCCCAAGCCAATGCGCCTTCATCACCTTCGGCCAGATACGAAATGCTTGCGGCATAGATCAGATCGTTGCCGACATTGACGAACGACAGCCCCTTGGCTTCGCGCAGGATTTCCAGATCTTCATTACGCGGCTTGTTCCAGAAGCCATCTTCGTTCCATTGCTTGCCGTACTCACCGTGGCGCGACAATTCAAGCGTGTCCCAGTCGGCGATGTGACTGTTCCAGATGGCCTTGATGAGGCGCGAGGTTGCCTTCGCATCCGTCTCGTACATCAGCTCGTAGAACGGATAGTGATGCTTGAGCTCATGAACCTGATTCTTGTTCTCGGGACCGACAGACTTGAGCGTTTTCATGTCGAGGAACGAGTGACCACCCCAGCACAACAATCCGCTCGAATCCGCATGACTGAAATGCCACTTGAAGGCATCCTTGGCCGCCTGCTTGTATTCCGCCTTGCCTGTCAGCGCGGTCAGTCCGGCAAGGGTTCGAAAGAGATTCTGCTGGGAGGCAATATTTGAAGGCTCCCAGTCGGTACCGTCTACATTGCGCCACGTTACGGGACGGCCGGTAAAGCTATCGCAACCATCGAAAAACAGCGGTGTTCCATGATAGGGATCGCGATACTTGCTCAGCACGGTATCCGCGTAGCCGCAAAGATAGTCGAGTACTTGTCTCATATAAACCCTTGATTTCATGTTAACTAACATTGTCAGGCAAAGCGTGATTCTAACATTCGCGCGTATTCCCTGCATTGCCCTGCCGCGCTGACGTCACTCTGGAATTAACGTCGCAGCGCAGACTTTCATGAGCTATCAAATTGAGCCGCTTGCTTGGGGAAACACTAATTTACAGCGACCCGTTCTGTCCGGAAAAGCGCGCCACTCTGGCCTCGTGGGCAGTACATCGTGTAAAATCAAAGAACTATAAGTACGAGGAATCAGAAACATGTTTGTATTTGGTGAAGATCGCAAGATTGAAGACTTGGGCGATGGTGTGAGCCGCAAGATTCTGGCGCACGATGGCAGTTTGATGCAGGTGCAGGTGTTTTTCGAAGAAGGTGCTGTCGGCCCGCTGCATAACCATCCGCACGAGCAACTCACTTTTGTCATGTCCGGTGAGTTCCGCTTCACCATTGGCGACGAGACCAAGATGGTCAAGGCTGGCGACACGCTCTACAAGAAGTCGGGAATCATGCACGGTTGTGTGTGCACCAAGAAGGGTGTGCTGCTCGACACCTTCACGCCGCAACGTCAGGATTTCTTGGGGCAATAAGCGCTCACGAATGTAAAAAGCCGGTTCTTGGAACCGGCTTTTTTCTTGTCTATTTTCAGCACCTTTCCCACGATAACCCGCCGGGCGTGCATCCAGACAAATGATTACCAGGAAACACCTGCATCTCGCGCTGGATCTTGGCTGCAATATCGCGCTGCCGTGGCTTGCATACAAATTGGCCGAACCTGTCTGGGGAGAGTTCGGCGGCCTGTTGGCTTCAGCACTACCTCCCTTGCTGTGGAGTTCGGTGGAGTTGGTGCGGCATCGACGCGTCGACGCACTGAGCATGATGATTCTTGCCGGCATCGCCCTCTCCGTCTTCGCCCTGCTCCTTGGGGGCAGTCCCAAGCTGTTGCTAGTGCGCGAGTCGCTGATCTCCGGCCTGATCGGTGTTGCCTTCATCGTATCGGCGCCCTTTGCCAAACCCTTTGTCTATCACTTGGCGCGCGCCATGGCTCAACGACAGGACGCTGCCGAAACAGGCGAAGCCGATGGCTGTGCGGCATTCGATGACTGGTGGCAGGAGGCCAATTCGCAACGCATGTTGCGCGGTATTACCTGGGGTTGGGGATTCGGCCTGACCGCTGAGGCCTTGCTGCGTGGCTGGCTCGCCTGGCACTGGACCTCGGAGCGCTTCCTCGCGCTTTCACCCTTTGTCAGTTACGGTCTCATCGGCCTGCTGTTGTTGTGGACGGTCTGGTATCGGAAGCGTTTTGCCGAGCCTGAGAATGAGGCGGCGCCATAGGGGGCAGGTAAGCGCGCAGATAATAAAAAAGCGCACCACGGTGCGCTTTTTTCTTACCCGGTCTGCGCGTCACTATTTCGCGCTGACAATCTGCAATACGGTATCGAGATCCTTGGGTTCCTGCACATATCGCGAATAGAGCCTGATCGCAAAGGACTCGATGCCTGCCATGGCCAGCTGTGATTTCGCAATGACGGTTACGCCATTCTTCTTGGCAAAAGTCAGAGCGTCACGCTCTTTTTCCTGCCATAGCTTTGCCATAAACTCTTCGCTTTCAAGGCTTGCGACTTTCAGCTGTTCCTTCTGTTGAGGCGTCAATTTCCCCCAGGCCTTCTTTGACATCAATAGTACGTCCGGCACCATCGAGTGCTCATCGAGGCTCAGGAAGCGCGCATGTTTGTAATGCTCAGCGCTGACGAAGGACACGATGTTGTTCTCGGCACCATCCACTTCCGCGTTCTTGAGCGCGTCGCCTACCTTGTCATAGGCAATTACAGCTGGCGTGCCACCGAGTTCCGTAATCAGATCCTTGTACACCGCTGATGGCTGTACGCGGAATTTCAGTCCCTTGAAATCATTGCGCGTGCGTATCGGTTTAGTGGCATAGAAATTCCGTGTACCACTGTCGAGATACATGACGAGAACCAGGCCGCTGGTTTGAATCTCTCTTTCCAGTCGCTCGCCAAAATCGCCCCGCAAAACGGACCATAAATGGTCACGTGAGCGGAACAGATAAGGCAAGCTCATGAGCTTTGCGGACGGAACGGAGTCACCGAGCACCCCCATGCTCAGCCGCGCCATATCCAGCGTGCCATTGCGCAACTTGTTGAGCACCTCGGTCTCCGTGCCGAGCTCGCCGTTTGGCTTGACCTGCACAGAAAGCTCGCCGTTCGTACTCTTGGCCAGCAACTGTGACATGTGTTCGACGGCCTTCACCACCGGATGATCCGGCTTCTGCACGTCGGCAGATACAAAGGTCGTCGCGGAGAAAGTATTGCTGCAAACCATCAACCCCGCTATCGCGATATAGGAACGCAGCATGAAACGTTTTGACCAAATCGCACCACAGTCGTTGAAACCAATGTCGCCCATAACCCCTCCTGAATGAACGCTGCACCATACCGATGCAAGGTGCGTTTATGACAATGTCCACGACCGTAGCGAGCCATCGAACGACAGCCGGGCGTAGCGACGAGGCGAGTTAGGGTATACGCGTGTGCAGTCGCTATCCGGGATAAAATTCTCGCCGCAGGCTGTTTTGCGCCAGACTTAGGGCAAACCCTTCCCTGCCACCTCCAGTTACAGATACGCCCTCGATACCTTGCCAAATACCCGATCCGACTTGCTGGACAGGCTGCGCGACGCACTCGCCGATTTCGACACCGGTCCCCTGCGTCGCCGTCGCAAGCTGACGCAATCGGCTTGCGCGCCGCAAGTCGATCTCGCAGGCCGATCCGTGCTGGCGTTTGCAAGCAACGATTACTTGGGACTGGCCAATCATCCGCGCCTCATCGAAGCGGCATCGGAAGGTGCACGGCGTTGGGGCGTTGGCGCCGGTGCTTCGCATCTGGTCAGCGGTCACTCCGCCGTGCACGAGGCTCTTGAAGCAGAGCTGGCTCGCTTCGTTCAGTGCGAAGCCGCGCTCGTTTTTTCGACGGGATACATGGCCAATATTGCGGTCATGCCCGCATTGCTCGGGCGCGATGACGAGATCTTCGCTGATCGACTGAATCATGCCTCGCTGGTGGATGGCGCCCTGCTCTCTCGCGCCTCGTTGCGTCGCTATGCACACAACGACATGACGGCGCTTGCCAGCATGCTGGCCGCATCCACGGCTCGTCGCAAACTCATCGTCAGTGATGCAGTGTTCAGCATGGATGGCGACGTCGCGCCTTTGGCGCAACTGCTGGCGCTCGCCGAGCAACACGATACCTGGCTGCTGATTGACGATGCGCATGGCTTCGGCGTTCTCGGTCCGCAAGGCCGAGGTAGTCTTGCCGAAGCGGACCTGCGCTCGGAGCGCATCATCCTGATGGGCACGCTTGGCAAGGCCGCCGGCGTGTCCGGCGCTTTCGTCGCAGGCAGCAGGATGCTGATTGACTGGCTGGTGCAGAAATCACGTGCTTACATTTTCACCACCGCGATGCCGCCCATGCTGGCGTACGTACTGCTGAGTTCGCTTGAGCTGATTGAGAACGCCGATGACCGTCGGCGTCACTTGGACGCGCTCATCGCGCGCTTTCGCGAAGCCATGATGCCGCATGCCAAACGCCTGTTGCCTTCACGTACGGCCATCCAGCCCGTAGTCATCGGCGACAACAGCGCCACGATGGAGATTGCCGCAGTGCTTCTCGAGCACGATATCTGGACGCCCGCAATCCGACCACCCACGGTGCCGATTGGTAGTGCGCGTCTGCGAATCTCCCTGTCTGCCGCACATAGCTTTGCGCAAGTCGATCAGCTCGTGACGGCGCTTTCTGCGCAGCTCGCCCGTTCGGAGCAAGACTGATGGCACCGATCGTCTTGCTGCATGGCTGGGGTTTGACTCCGGCGGTCTGGACCCCCTTGCAGGCCGAACTCGATCAGGAAACGCTTGCGCCGCAACTCCTCCCTGGAGAAGGCTCACTCGATGACTGGGCTGCACGCCTGCTTGACGAGGTGCCCGCTGGTGCAATCCTGATTGGCTGGTCGCTCGGGGCCATGCTGGCACTCGCGATGGCGGCTCGCGCCCCACAACACATCTCGCGCATGGTTCTGATCGCGGCAACACCGAGCTTCATCAAACGACAAGATTGGCAACATGCTCTCGATGCCGATACGACGACAGCATTTCGCCAAAATTTTCGCAATAGCCCGATGCGCACGCTCGATCGCTTCATTGCGTTGCAAGCACTTGGTGATACAGAGCGCAGCCAAGTCACTGCAGTCTTGCGTGCCAGCATTGCTGACGCCAACCAGCAAGCCAGTGCACTCGCACATGGGTTGCGCTTGCTCGAGCAAAGCGATCTACGCGGCGCTCTACCTCCCGCATCTTTACGCTGCCTGTTGATACATGGCGAGCAGGACGCGCTCATGCCGGTCGCTGCCTCTCACTGGCTGGCTCATCGCTGGTCGAGTAGCGAGACGCTGATCATGTCGGGGGTCGGTCATGCTGCCTTCCTGTCGCAACCGGCTACTGTAGCCACGCGCATTCGCCAGTTCATCCATGCAAACTGATCTGCACAAACGCGCTGTTCGCGCCGCATTCGGCAACGCTGCCACACGCTATGACACCGTGGCGCATGTGCAACGTCGCATCGCCGATGTGCTGCTCTCCAAGTGCGCGAAAACAAGCGGGATGGCTCTTGATGCGGGTAGTGGCACCGGCTATGCCCGAGAAACGCTTCACGCCCTCAGCGCCTCCTGTGCGGCGCTCGATCATGCAGCGCCAATGTTGCTTCAGGCAGGGTCCGATGGTGTCTGTGGGGACATCGAGGCGCTGCCACTTCATGCGGCATGTATCGCGCTCTATTATTCGAGCCTTGCTTGGCAGTGGACTGATGCCACCCGCAGCATTGGCGAAGCGGCGCGCGTATTGCAGCCAGGTGGTCAGCTTGTGGTCGCGACACTCGGGCCCGGCACGCTGAGCGAATTGCGCGCGGCTTTTGCCCAGGCCGACGATGCTGAGCATGTGCGGCGCTTCGTGAGCGCCGATAGCTACGCGCCGCAATTGGCCGCCGCTGGTTTCAAGGATATTGAAATCAGCGTCGCCAGCTTTGTCGCCCACGCGCCAGGTTTCCGCGGCCTGCTGCATGAGATCAAAACGCTTGGCGCGCATGTCATGACAGATCGCCCACGCGGTTTGTTTGGCATTCAGCGTTTCCGTCGCGCTGAGGATTACTACGAGAGCTTGCGCGAAACGCCTGGTTTGCCCGTTACCTATGAAGCCGTGTTCATCACGGCACGACGCGCCTGAAAGCACACCCATGACTGCGCAACACCAGGCTTTTTTCCTGACAGGCACCGATACGGATGTAGGCAAGACCTTCATTGCCTGCGCCCTCCTCCACGCGTGGCGTAACAGAGGGCTCAGCGCCGCGGGTTACAAACCGGTGGCCGCCGGTGCCGACCTGATCGACGGACGTCTGTGCAATGACGATGCCATGCGTCTGCAAGCGGCCGGTACGCCTGGCTTCGAACTTGAGCGCATCAATCCGCTGTGCCTGCCGGAGGCTATCGCGCCACACCTCGCCGCTGCGCACTGCGGCGTCAGCATCGACATGGCGCAGATGGCCGTGCATTTCGAAAGCCTGCGGCTGGAAGCTGATCGCGTGATCGTCGAAGGTGCGGGTGGCTTCATCGTGCCGCTCGACGAGCAGCACGACATGGCGCAATTTGCGCAAAAGCTTGGACTGCCTGTGATTCTCGTCGTAGGTTTGCGCCTAGGCTGTCTCAACCATGCGCTGCTTACCGCTGAGGCAATTGCTGCGCGCGGCCTGAGCCTTGCGGGCTGGGTCGGCAACGTTATCGACGTCGACATGCCTTGCCTCGATGAGAACGTGGCGAGCTTGCGTTTGCGGCTCAAAGCGCCTTGCCTGGGCGTCGTGCCGCGACTGGCTTCATCGCAAGCGGCTGCAACGTATCTGGAACCTGCGACCTATTGATGGCTCTCAGGAATGCAAGGGTGCGCGGGGTGTAGAATCCGCCGACCTCGATACGAATGACAGCCCCATGAAACGATCCCGACTGGGCCGCCGCAGCGGCCTGCCCCGCGAAGCCGAAAACCTGCTGTGGCTAGCCACTGGCCTGGCCGAGTCCGGCAGCCGCGCGGAAGATGCTTTCTGGGATGCAAACCTGAGCGAAAGCGTGAATGGTTTGCTGCAAGCGGACAATGAAGATGCTTTGACATCGGCGCTGGATCATCTTTACGCGTCGAATCCTGCCGCACATGATGCCTTGGCTGATGCTGTCGAATCATGCGCCGAAAGCGGTGGCCGCGAGCACGCACTGCTGATCACCGCGCCTGTACTGGCTTGGTCACGTTTCAGCATTCCAGCCAACACCCTACCCTCCAGCACACTTGCGAATCTTCGCGTGCACTTGTCCGCACACGTGCTGGCCAGCAAGGCCAAACTTGCTTTTGCCAATGTGCTTTTCAGTCCCGATCAGTTGCCGCAGGGCTACTGCGAGACCGCGCGCATGGCGACCGAACTGGTGGCCCACGCCGAGAAGAATCGCGACCTGAGCATTGACACGGAATCGCTGCCGGAGACGGCACGCTTCCTCTCCGATGTGCGCTATCTGGTGGCAGCTGTTGTTGTCGAACCCGGAGCACCGATTTTCCGCTGGCAGGAAAAAGACGCCGGACGCGAAGGCGGGCGGGAGCAAGCCGCGTTGCAGTGGCGCACACAAGGTGGCGCATGCCTGACACCCTTGCTGGCCGGCTGTGCGACCGAACTTGTGTTGCCGGATGCATATTTCGCCGCCTGTCGCCAGGCTGATCGGCTGTCACGCGGCTACTCGATCCGCGCCTCTGTGGCCTTCCTGTCGACCACACTGGACGTGCCGCCGGATGGGTTGCGCGCCGTCATCGCGCCGTTCTTTGATCGTCAGCTTGAGGAATACCGCATCGGCTTCACGGCTACTGGCAGCAATGCCGTTGTGCATGGCGTGGTGTGGCCACTGCTGGGAGTCGAAGATGACAATCCCGATGTGCCGCAACAGATCGAACAAACCTTGCGCGAATGCGGCGTAACCACGATCGTGCAGCTCGAACAGCGCTTCCCGATGGAGTATTGCGACGACTGCGGTTCGCCGATGTACCCGGCGCCGGATGGCGAAGCGGTCCACGCCGAACTGCCGGAAGAGTCAGCCGATCAGGTACCGAAACACCTGCACTAGAAGAGGTCAGGAAAGGCATCGCGGAGGGCATGCCCTCCGCTAGGTAACACCAAATCAGCGGCTGGCGTTAAGCACGTCAGCCAGGTTTTTGCCACCGATCTTCACCAGCGCACGCATCGTGCCACTTTCATCCACCGTCTCGGGCTCGACACTGATCGGGCCGCTATCCAGCGCCAACTGCAGACGCTGCTTTGCCAGATCGCTGCCGACTGGTACGACGGCTTCGTCGATGCCGATAACGCGATACTTGCGCCCTTGGTGGAAGAAAGTATGGCCATCGACGGCATATGCGCGATCCGGAATCGTGCGCGCCTTGAGTTCTGACTGTTTGCCAGAGCTTGGCTGGGCATTCAACTCAGCCGCCCCGGCAGGGCTATGCAGCGCGCTTTCTCCTGCCACGCATTTACGCTGTGTGCGGTAGCCCTTGGCGGTCTTGACGCGTACTTCCTTGCATGATTTCACGACCTCGACGTTGTTCGGCTTGGTTGCCGGTTTCTTCGCTGCACTCGTTCCAGCTTTTTTGGGCGCCTTGCTCGTTGTCTTGGCTTGCGTCTTGCCGGTTTTGGCCGAAGTCGTCTTCGCGGCTTTCTTTTCTGTCGCGTGCGCTGCAATCGTGACGCTGCACAGGCAAGCTGCACAGACAAAAGACAACAGGCACCTGAGTGTTTTGTTCATCAATCAGGCATCCTTGAATTGAATACTGCCATGAGCACGTGAGCTGAACGCTCGCTCATGAATCGGTGCCGTTCCCATGCAACCAGGCAACGGCAATGAATAGTCAAACCGGCATCACCTTGACACGCAGCCCTTCGCGGCCGACAACGGCAACCACCTTGACTAGAGTGTCCTTCGGCAGCGTTTTCTCTGACTCGCACTCCCACACATCGTTCCCGAGGATTGGGCGGGCGAAGCGCACGCTGCTGTTCTCATTGGGACCTACCGCGCGGATCAGGTGGCCGGTGTAGCCGAGCGTCGCTTCGGCGCGTCCGGCTCGCGTGCTGTCATTGTCGCGGAAAACCTTGTACCAGAGCGCCAGCAGCGCACCGGAAACGCCGACCCATATCAGCAATTTTGTCAGCAGGGCCAGCTTGAAGAAGATTGAAATGATGGCAACCACGCAGGCGCCAACACCCAGCCATACCATCAGCATTCCCGGAAGGAAAACCTCGACAAGAATCAGCGCGACGCCAAGCGTCAACCAATACCATGTTGATATCTGGATTTCATTCAAGGACAAGGTCTGCGCCCCTGATCAGGCGGTTGCAGCGTTGCCGTTTCCCGGCAGCTCGACGACATTGGAGATGTCGCTACCCTCCGCTACTTTATTCAGTTTGCCATCTACCGATGCGCCACAGTCCATGCGCAACTGGCGGTAGGTGATGTTGCCGGTGATGCGAGCATTGCCCTGCAATTCAAGGAAGTGCTCGACCTCCAGGTCGCCGACAATGACGCCGTTGATGATGGCGTCATGGCTGCGTACATTGCCCGTGATGCTTCCTTGGTCACTCAGTACCAGCAGGCTCTTGGTGCCTTGCCGACTCTGTACATTGCCACGGACCTGGCCATCAATGCGCAGACCGTCAACAAAGCTCAGATCACCGGTTACGTCCACATTGCTGGCAACAAGGCTGGACAGCTTTGTCAGCTCGATGAATGAGTCTTTCTTTTTGCCGAACATGGGCTAGATCCTTGAGAGTCTTAACAGGGAATGCTGATGGACGCGCCAACGGCCAGAGAGGCAAACTTACTGCTTCTCCTGCGTTTTGTCGCGTGCCAGTTTGTCTTTTTGCCCGCGGAAGAACTGCAGATCCTGCTCTGCCTGACGCAGCTTTTGCGATTGGGCTTCCATCTGGTGTGTCAGTTCCTCGCGCGTAACGATCTCCTGCTGCAGACGCAGCTCGCCGAGCTTGATCTGATCCTGCAGGCGCACAACCTCTTGTTGCAGGCGGTCGACTTCGGCCTGTGTCTGCAAGGATGCGGCTGGCGTCAGAAACAGTACGTAGGAAACCGCGGCGACTGCTGCAAGCACCGCGACGCCGGCCAGTATCCATGGCAGCTTTTGCCCCGCTGTCGGAATGGTCAGAGAGTAAGTAGAACCACTCAGACGTTGCGTAACCCGATTACGACTTGGGCGAAGCATTGCTGTCACGCGAGAGTCCTGTCAAATACCGCGTCGGATCAACGTAACGACCCTCATGCAGAATTTCGAAGTGCAAATGCGGACCCGTGGAGCGTCCGGTTGAACCGACTGCAGAGATTCGCTGACCGGGCGCCACGATGTCGCCTACCTTTACATAGAGCCGCGAAGCGTGTGCGTAGCGGCTGACCAAGCCGTTTCCATGATCAAGCTCGACCAGATTGCCAAGCTCACTCTGGAAACCGGCAAAGCGTACCTTGCCACCGCCTGCCGCCAGGATATCGGTGCCCGCAGTGGCCGCAAAATCCAGACCGGCATGAAACGCGACACGACCCGTTATCGGATCGATCCGATTACCAAAGGGAGAGCCCAGCTCGATGTTGCCCACTGGCTGATGACTGGGAAGGGCCATGAAGGCAACGCTGCGTGAGGCCGTGGACTGTTCGATCCGATCGATTAACGACTGCAGGCAACTCAATGCACTTTCAGCCTGCGTGACGTTTTCGAGAGTTGGCATCGGGTTGGCCGTGTAGGCCGCGCGCACGTCACAAACAGGCGCCAACTCGGGACCACCTGCAGCATCCTTGGGAGCGCCGTTGACCTTGGGCAGGCTCCCCGCACGCGGCGCAATACCCGCCTTGTTCAGCTTGTCGAGTCCGCCCTGGATTTGTTCGATACCCGTGAGCTTCTTGAGCAAGCTGGTGGTATTACTTTCCAGCGTCACCAAGCGCGCTGACATCTCACCTAGGCGTTGCATGGCAAAGCCGTCACGCACGGGATCGCTCACGGCTCCGGCTGCGAGACCGGGATTACCACTGGCGGACAGCTTGCCAATCGCCACGCCCGCGCCAAAGGCCAGCGCCCCAACGACTGCACAGGCAATGACCGAGACGGAAACCACGTCGCGCATGGAGACTGCGCGCACACCAGCACGGGATATGGATCGGTTTGATAGCAGAAGCAGTGCCACTAAGCTTCCCTCCTCAAGCCGACATGCGCTGCAGACGGACCTTGTCGGATCTCCGCCTTCACCTGCCATGCCGAACGATATTTTTGGGGCGCCGTACTGACCACGTGGCCCGTCGACGCTCGTTGACTACGACTCTGTCGCGGCACTCGTGGATAGGCGCGAGCAGGACAGAAAGAGGCCGGATGGTATCACGGCTGCCCAAACGGGCATTGACGTAAACCCACCTCCCCTGCGTGTCTATGTAACCGATTGTAACGACGTTCTGCAGGAGAAATCGACGTGCGCGGGCTAGCCGCCTCCCTGCGGCCGGCCTGCGCGAGGGACTACCGCTTATCAGCGCCGAGCGTGATCGGCGAGCTTGACCCAGGTGTTAACAACCGTGTCAGGGTTCAGGGAGATGGTCTGTATGCCTTCGTCCATAAGCCATTCCGCGAAGTCCAGGTGGTCTGATGGCCCCTGCCCGCAGATGCCGACATACTTTCCGAGCTTGTTGGCAGCCTTTATGGCCATTGACAGGAGTTGCTTCACGGCCGGGTCGCGTTCATCGAAGGCATGCGCAACCAGCCCCGAGTCACGATCCAGCCCCAGCGTGAGCTGGGTCAGATCGTTGGAGCCGATAGAGAAACCGTCGAAGTACTCGAGGAACTGCTCGGCAAGCAGTGCGTTGGACGGAATCTCACACATCATGATGAGCTTGAGTTCATTCTCACCGCGTCTGAGGCCGTGATCTTCCAGCAACTCTACGACGCCTTTTGCCTCCTCCAGATTACGCACGAACGGGATCATGATCTGCACATTGGTCAAGCCCATCTCGTTACGCACCTGTTTCATGGCCAGACATTCGAGCTCGAAACAGTCGCGGAAGCTGTGCGCGATGTAGCGCGAGGCGCCGCGGAAGCCCAGCATCGGGTTCTCTTCTTCTGGTTCGTAGATTTCTCCACCCAGGAGCTTGCGGTACTCGTTCGACTTGAAGTCCGACATGCGCACGATGACCGGCTTCGGCCAGAACGCCGCCGCAATCGTCGCCACGCCTTCTGCCAGACGCTCGATGAAGAACTGGCGCGGCGTCGCGTAGCCACGCGAACGACGCAGGATTTCCTCGTGCAGACTCGCTGTCTGCTGCTGCACCTCAAGAATGGCCTTGGGGTGAATGCCGATCATGTTGTTGATGACGAATTCCAGCCGCGCCAGACCCACACCGCCATTGGGTGTCTGCGAGAACTCGAAGGCCAGTTCCGGGTTGCCGACGTTCATCATGATCTTCACCGGGATGTCCGGCATGTCACCCATGTCCGTCGTGACGATTTCGTACTCCAGTCGGCCACGATAGACATAGCCCGTATCGCCTTCGGCGCACGACACCGTCACGCTTTCGCCCTCTTCGAGCACCTCGGTGGCATCACCACAGCCGACGATGGCTGGAATGCCCAGCTCACGCGCAATGATGGCTGCGTGACAGGTACGCCCACCGCGATTGGTGACGATGGCCGAGGCGCGTTTCATCACCGGCTCCCAGTTTGGATCGGTCATATCGGTGACGAGCACGTCCCCTTCCTGCACGCGGCTCATCTCCGAGGCGTCATTGACAAGGCGCACCGGCCCCTGCCCTATCTTCTGGCCGATTGCGCGGCCTGATACCAGCACGCGGCTGTGATGCTTGAGGCGGTATTTCTCCATCACCGTCGAGGAGGTCTGCGACTGCACCGTCTCCGGCCGTGCCTGCAGGATATAGAGCTTGCCGTCGAGGCCATCCTTGCCCCATTCGATGTCCATCGGCCGCCCGTAATGCTTCTCGATGATCTGGGCGTAACGTGCCAGTTCCAGCACTTCCTTGTCGTTCAGCGAGAAGCGGTGACGATCGGCTTCGGGGACGTCCTCGATCAGCGTCGACTTGCCCGCCGCGCGCTTGTCGGTGAACACCATCTTGATCATCTTGGAGCCGAGGCTGCGACGGATCACCGCCGGGTTTCCCTTCTCCAGCATCGGCTTGTGAACGTAGAACTCGTCCGGATTCACGGCGCCCTGCACTACCGTTTCACCCAGGCCGAACGACGAGGTGATAAACACAACGTCCTTGAAGCCCGACTCCGTGTCCAGCGTGAACATCACCCCGGACGAGCCCTTGTCCGAGCGCACCATGCGTTGCACACCTGCCGACAGGGCCACGTCTGCGTGGCGGAAGCCCTTGTGTTCGCGGTAAGAAATGGCCCGGTCGTTGTAGAGCGAGGCAAACACCTCGCGCATCGCGTGCAACACGTTCTCGAAGCCCGAAATATTGAGAAATGTCTCTTGCTGCCCGGCGAACGAAGCATCCGGGAGATCTTCCGCCGTGGCCGAAGAGCGCACCGCAAAGGTGCCTTCTCCCTCTGCAACGAGGCGATCGTAGTGCGTGCGCAGTTCTGCTTCGAGCTGCGCGGGCAGTGAGGTCTCCATGATCCACTGCCGGATCTGTGCGCCCGTTTTAGCAAGAGCCTCGACATCGTCGATATTGAGCACCTCGAGCGCCTCGCGAATGCGTCCCGCAAGGTTGTCCTTGGCCAGAAACTCCCGGTAGGCAAAGGCTGTCGTGGCGAAACCACCCGGCACGCGTACGCCCGCGGCCGCCAGCTGGCTGATCATTTCTCCCAGCGAAGCGTTCTTGCCACCGACTTGCTCCACGTCGGTCATGCGGAGCTCTTCGAAAGGCAGAACATAGGAATTTGCGTTTGATGTCATGAACCACCCCGTTTTGATTGGTCAGCATTGCAATGCGCAGGATTCAGCCGCATTCTATCTAGCAATTTTTGTGCACTGCATAAGAGCTTACCCACACGTGGAAGCCCGATATTGCAGAGGACCGATTACGGGGAAACTAACAGCAAGAAAGGTAGGGGCGTGACATGGAAAACAAGTCGCGAAGAACCGTCTTTTTCGTATCCGACGGCACTGGCATCACGGCAGAAACCTTGGGCCACAGCCTTTTGGCGCAATTTCCCGATTGCGCATTCCGCCAGGTGCGCGCGCCTTTCGTCGATTCACTCGACAAGGCGCTGGATTGCGCCCGGAATATCCGCGAGGCATTCCGTCGTGACGGCATGCGCCCACTGGTGTTCAGCACACTGGTTCAGGCTGACATAATTGCTGCGCTGCATGAGACGGACGCTCGTTTCGTCGACCTGTTCGGCACCTTCATCGGCCCTCTTGAAAGCGAGCTCGGCGTGAAGTCCACGCACACCGTCGGCCGCTTCCACGGCATTGCCGAAAGCGAGGACTACAAGACACGCATCGAAGCCATCAACTTCACGCTGGCCCATGATGATGGCATCAGCAGCAAGAACCTTGACGAGTCCAACGTCATCCTGGTCGGCGTTTCGCGTTCGGGCAAGACACCTACGAGCCTGTACCTCGCCATGCAGTATGGCGTGAAGGCTGCCAACTACCCGCTGATTCCCGAGGACTTCGAACGCAACAGGCTGCCCGGCGAACTACAGCGCTATCGCAACAAGCTGTTCGGCCTGACCATCAGCCCGGATCGGCTCTCTCAGATACGCCAGGAGCGTCGTCCCAACAGCAAGTACGCCTCGCTGGAAAACTGCGTTGCCGAGCTTGATGCCGCCAAGAGGATGATGCAACGCGAAGGCATCCCCTTCCTCGACTCCACGTCGCGCTCGATCGAGGAAATCGCGGCAAAGATCCTGCAGGAAATACGCTTCGGCAAGCCGGTGTATTGACTGCGCTCCAGTCGGAGCAAGCGGAATAATTCAGCCTCCGAGATGTTCACGGATAGGTGATGCGCGCAGCAAAAACAGGCGTTGCATCGCAATTGCCATTCGTTCTCGACTCTCTGGAGATATGCCATGAAACAGAAGAATGTGCGTTCCGGTCTCCTTGTTTTCACGGTCGCGCTACTCAGCGCATGCGCCGCCCTGCAGGCGCCCACAGCTCCCGTGAAGTTCTCTGACGGCGTGTTGGTCAGCAGCACCGGCATGACGCTCTACACCTTCGATAAGGACACCAAGGGCAAGAGTACCTGCATCGATCAGTGCGCAAGCAACTGGCCTCCCCTCAAAGCCAGCGCTGAAGACAAACCCGGGCGCGGATTTTCAATCCTCAGCCGGGACGACGGCAGCAAACAATGGGCCTACGACAACAAACCGCTCTATCTGTGGGTGAAGGATCAGAAGCCGGGCGACAGAACCGGCGACGGCGTCAACAAGACATGGCATGTCGCCGCCGAACCGGCAAAACCAGATAGCAGCGGCGGTGGCGGCTACTAGTTCGATAGAGCCTGGCCGCCGAACATTAAAAAGGGCGCAGGAAGCGCCCTTCTCTCTTGCCGCGCCACCTGCAGCGATGCCCGGTGCAGAACCATGGCGCGACGCGTGCAGGCCTTTCTTGGCCGCGCGAGCCTATTCGTTGAACCCAAGCGCGCGTACAACGAAAAGAATTTGCACGCCTTCCCGGGCTAGCTGCCGCCTTTACAGCCCCCTGGAGTTTTACTGCATTCCCGAACGACCAGATAAGCGATGGCAAAAACGCCAACTGCTACTCCGCTTACTACGTCCGCCGTCACCGTCACTGGCAACAACAACAGAAGATAGGGACGCTTCTGCCCACCCATGGACAGGATGCCGGAGTCGCCCAGATCAATGGCATAGCTGTAAATGGAGTCGCCCAAAAGGCTTCTGTTGTAGAAAGGGTTTGCGGATACATATCCGAGGCTCTGCAATCCGCCTTCTGCATATTTCACATACATAGCCTCTTTTTGGTCAGCTCCCAGGCGGAACTTGTACTGGTCAGATATCTCGATGATGGGCATGGACTTGCCGTGTGTTTCACAGGCGCCCTGAGAAATCTGATCTGCAGCGATCTTGACGACTGACTGTCGGTAGCCGGCAGACGAGACATAGAAACTCTTGCTCCCGGCAACGGGAATGCGCGCCAGATATGTTTCGATGCGGGCATCGGGCGTGCTGCGCTGGAAACAGAGATAACCCGTGTCGTCATCGCTAGATGCGGATATCAAGCGGACTGTGCCAGGATATTTCTGCCCGCTGGATTCGCCGGCCGCTTTCATCAAGGCTTTCGTAGCGCAGCCATTGCAGACGAAGGCAAATATCGTTGCCACGACAATCAGCCGACTTGCATGATTCATGCACATCTCCTTTTGCGCCATACGCACCGCAATGGAATGCAAAACATCTCAAGACCCGCGATGACATGATGCTAGCAGCGGCATGATCAGGTCGGTGCCATCCTTACGTGCATTCGCAACAAAAAAGGGTGCTGGGGTTTTCACCCCAGCACCCTTTTCTGCCGTAAGTACGCCTGATTACAGCGCAGCCACCACCGCGTCACCCATCTCCGAGCAGGACACTTTCTTCGTGCCTTCTTCGAAAATGTCGCCGGTACGCAGGCCGGAGGCCAGCACTTTCTTGACGGCGTTTTCGATGCGCGTCGCCGTCTTTTCGTCCGCAAATGTGTAACGCATCATCATGGCGACCGACAGGATCATCGCCAGTGGGTTTGCCAGATTCTTGCCGGCGATGTCCGGTGCGGAACCGTGGCAAGGCTCGTACATGCCCTTGTTGTTTGCGTCGAGCGATGCCGATGGCAGCATGCCGATCGAGCCGGTGAGCATCGAGGCTTCGTCGGACAGGATGTCACCGAACATATTGCCGGTGACCACCACGTCGAACTGCTTCGGCGCGCGCACCAGCTGCATCGCACAGTTGTCGACGAGCATGTGGCTCAGTTCGACATCCGGGTAGTCCTTCGAGATTTCGATGATGACGTCGCGCCACAGTTGCGTGGTTTCGAGCACGTTCATCTTGTCGACCGAACACAGCTTCTTGCTGCGCTTCTGCGCGGCCTTGAAGGCGACATGGCCGATACGGCGGATTTCGTCTTCGTTGTAGATCATCGTGTTGCGACCAACGCGCTTGCCACCTTCTTCGCTGATGCCGCGTGGCTCGCCGAAGTAGATGTCGCCGGTGAGTTCACGCACGATCATGATATCGAGGCCGGAGACGATCTCGGGCTTCAGCGAGGATGCGTTGGCCAGTTCCGGATACAGGATTGCAGGACGCAGATTGGCGAACAGGTTCAGATCCTTGCGGATACCGAGCAGGCCACGCTCTGGACGCTGTGGACGTGGCAGCACGTCCCACTTCGGGCCGCCGACAGCTGCGAGCAGCACGGCGTCAGCCGCACGTGCGGCCTTTTGCGTGGCTTCCGGGTAAGGCACGCCGGTTGCGTCGACCGCAGCGCCACCGAGCAGAGCTTCTTCCAGCTCGATGTTCATGCCTTCCTTCTTGAACACGTCCAGCACGCGCAGTGCCTGCGCCATGATTTCCGGACCGATGCCATCGCCTGGCAGATAACAGATCTTCATTGCTTGTATTCCTTTCTTAAAACGTCATTCCCGCGGAGGCGGGAATCCAGCGGCGTTGGTTTTTTCACCAGCACTGCAAAGCCACTGGATTCCCGCCTGCGCGGGAATGACGGTCATTGGGTATTTGTTATGCAAACAACCAGGGCTGAGCAGCCTTGTGTTTCTCTTCGAACGACTTGATGTCGTCGGCATGCTGCAGCGTCAGCCCGATTTCATCGAGGCCGTTGAGCAGGCAATGCTTGCGATGCGGCGTGATGTCGAAACCGAAGCTGAAACCGGACGGCGTGGTCACGGTCTGCTTTTCCAGATCAACGTCGAGCTTGTAGCCCTCGGTCGCTTCGCATTCCTGGAACAGGCGGTCAACCACTTCGTGCGAAGCCACGATCGGCAGGATGCCGTTCTTGTAGCTGTTGCTGAAGAAGATGTCGGCGAAGGACGGTGCGATCATCACTTCGAAACCGAAGTTTTCGATGGCCCATGGTGCGTGTTCGCGTGACGAACCGCAGCCAAAGTTCTCGCGGGCCAGCAGCACTTGCGCGCCCTGGTAGCGTGGCTTGTTGAGCACGAAATCCGGATTCTTCGGACGGTTTGTGCAGTCCATGCCCGGCTCGCCGTGGTCGAGGTAACGCCACTCGTCGAACAGGTAAGGACCAAAGCCCGAGCGCTTGATCGACTTGAGGAATTGCTTGGGGATGATCGCGTCGGTGTCGACGTTGGCGCGGTCGAGCGGCGCCACGAGACCGTTGATGTGTTTGAAAGCTTTCATGTGTTTTCTCCTTACGCCTCGGCAGTGCGGACGTCGACGAAGTGACCGGCGATGGCGGCGGCAGCGGCCATGGCGGGACTCACGAGGTGGGTACGACCACCAGGGCCTTGGCGGCCTTCGAAGTTACGGTTGGAGGTCGAAGCGCAACGCTCGCCCGGCGAGAGACGGTCGGCATTCATCGCCAGACACATCGAGCAGCCTGGCTCACGCCATTCGAAACCGGCTTCGATGAAGATCCTGTCCAGACCTTCTTCTTCAGCCTGACGCTTGACGATGCCGGAGCCCGGCACAACCAGCGCCAAGGTGATGTTGCTCGCCACCTTCTTGCCCTTGGCGACGACGGATGCGGCGCGCAAGTCTTCGATACGCGAGTTGGTGCACGAACCGATGAAGACCTTGTCGATCTTGATATCGGTGATCGGCATGTCGGCTTGCAGGCCCATGTACTTCAGCGCGTTCTCAATACCGGTGCGCTTGGTTGCATCGCTTTCGTTGGCGGGGTTCGGCACACGACCACCCACAGCGAGCACCTGCTCGGGCGACGTGCCCCAAGTGACTTGCGGCTCGATGTCAGCGGCATTGAGTTCAACGACAGCATCGAACTTCGCATCAGCGTCGGAGTGCAGGGTGTTCCAATAGGCAACAGCGGTATCCCATGCAGCGCCGGTCGGCACGTTCGGACGGCCCTTGAGGTAGCTGATGGTCTTGTCATCGACACCGATGATGCCGGCGCGTGCGCCCGCTTCGATGGCGAGGTTACAAACCGTCATGCGGCCTTCCATCGACAGGTCGCGGAACACGGAACCTGCGAACTCGATGCAGTAGCCCGTGCCGCCGGCGGTGCCGATCTTGCCGATGATGGCGAGCGCGACGTCCTTGGCGGTCACTCCGAGGCCGAGCTTGCCTTCAACCTTGACCAGCATGGCCTTGGACTTCTTCTGGATCAGCGTCTGCGTCGCGAGTACGTGCTCGACTTCAGACGTGCCGATACCGTGCGCCAGTGCGCCGAACGCGCCATGCGTCGCCGTGTGGCTGTCGCCGCATACCACCGTCATGCCCGGCAGGATCGCGCCATTCTCGGGCGCGATGACGTGGATGATCCCCTGATTCTTGTGCTTGAACGGGAAGTAGATCAGCGAGCCGAATTCCTTGATGTTGGCATCCAGCGTGTCGACCTGGGTCTTCGAGATCGGATCTTCGATGTCGCGATCCCAGTGATTCGTTGGCGTGTTGTGGTCTGGCACGGCCACGACCGAGGTGCTGCGCCACGCCTTGCGGCCGGCCAGACGCAGGCCTTCGAAGGCTTGCGGGCTGGTCACTTCGTGCACGAGGTGACGGTCGATATAGAGAAGACAGGTGCCGTCTTCTTCCTGGTGTGCGACGTGCGTGTCCCACAACTTGTCGTAAAGCGTCTTGCCAGCCATGGCGGCTCCTTCATTGGACTCGAAGATGAAAACTTAGGAAAAACTGCGGGTGGGAAATGTGCGCTCGTAAGCATAGACACTCTGGATCCCGCAGCGCAGGAGCGAATGTTAGGCGTGGCTCAATACCAGAACAAGACTACTGTTTATACTAGTATTGAAAGTAATAGCCTTGTTTGGCTTATGGATAAAAACATGGACACCAAAGCAGACACGCGACGCAAGGAATTGGGCGATTTCCTGCAGATGTTGCGTCAGCGCAGCGCGCCGCAGGCCTTCGGCTTTCCGGCTGGCAGCAGGCGCCGCACACAAGGGCTACGCCGCGAGGAAGTAGCCCAGCTCGCAGGCATCAGCCCGACTTGGTACACGTGGCTGGAACAGGGCCGCGAGGTCAATGTTTCGGCCGATGTGCTGGCGCGTCTGGCCAGCTCATTGCAACTCACACGCTCGGAGCGCGCCTACCTGTTCGAAATGGCGGATCGACGCGACAGCGAAGAGAGCGAGCCCATCGACGACACGCCGCCAGAGGCCCTGAGCGCCCTGCTCGATGACATCGCCGCGCCCGCCTACATCATGGGTCGCTACTGGGACATGCTGGCCTGGAACAAACCCGCTGCTGCGCTATTCACGGGATGGCTCGACCTACCGGATGAGCGCGCGCCGAACCTGTTGAGCTTTGTGTTCACGTCACCCACAGCGCGCGCCTTACTGGTCGACTGGGAAATCCGCGCGCGACGCATCACAGCGGAATTCCGGGCCGACTGCCGCACGCGCCTGGAAGAGCCCGCCCTGCAGAAGCTAGTCGAAGAGCTCACGCAAGCCAGTCCGGAATTTGCGCAATTCTGGAAACAGCACGACGTGCTGGAGCGCCAAGGCGGGCAGCGTGACTTCAGGCACCCCAAGCGCGGGTTGATCAGCTACCGGCAAGTCACGCTACATCCTGTGGAGCAGGAGCAACTCAAATTGGTGATGCTCAAGCCCGCTTAAACTCTCGCCGCGTTCTTGCCGATGGCGTCGATCTCCGCGAGCACATGGGCAATCTGCTGCGTGCCGCGGGCAGCTTCGTTCAGGACATTCGAGATTTCGTTGGTCGAACCTTCCTGCTCGTAGATCGCCGACGAGATTTCCCCTGACAGGTTGGATACCTTCTTCATGATCTCGTTGATGCTCGTCATCGAAGAGAACACCAGCCGCGTGTTTTCCTGAACGTTGCCGATCATCGAGCGGATGCTTGTCGAGGAGGTCACCGTATTCAGTGCGAGCGACTTCACTTCCTGCGCCACGACTGCAAAGCCCCTGCCCGCTTCGCCCGCACGTGCAGCCTCGATTGCAGCGTTAAGGGAGAGCAAATTGGTGCGCTCGGCGATCTCGGTGATGAAGCTCAGGATCTTGCCGATCTCCAATGCCTGATTGTTCAGCACGGTAATGTCGCTGCTTACGGCAGTCGTTAGATTGACGGCATTGCTGATGACCTGCATGACCTCTTTGATGTTCTGCGAGATGTCGCGAATGCTGCTCGCAACACCCTCCATGGCAGACGAGCCGCCCTGCACGCTGCGGTTGATATTCTCCGAGTTGCCGGAGACCTCGGTGACCTTTGCCTCCATCACCGACAAGGTCTCGCGCAAGGTCTGACGCAGCAGGGTGCCATAGAGCGCACTGGATAGCTGTACCTTGACAGCGTCATAGATGGTGCCAGCCTTCGGACCCATGCCGAACACCGCCAGACCGATCAGCGCGTCATTGAAATGCAGCGGCTGCACGACCAGCTTTTGCCGTTCGGTCGCGCTCGCGACAATCGACGGAATGAAGTCGGCGACCGCACAGCGCGCACGACTACCGTCGAACTTGATAACGCCTGATGAGTTGAAGGCCGTGAGCACATTCAGATGGCTCGGGATCGTCTTGCGGTCAGAGCCCGGCTCGTTGTCATACATGGCAAGGTAGAACGACGGAATGCCAAGCTTGGGCAGATCCGCCTGAATGATCTTAACGATGGACGCCGTGTCCTGCGTCGTCGCCAGCTTCGCGCCGAGCTGGCTGATGGCGCGCTCATGCGTCATGGTTTTCAGGTTTGCGGCATCGCGCAGGCGGCTCACTGCTTCGCTCAGCATCACGCGGCTTTGCGCCCAGATATCTTCGGCCTTGATGATCTTTCCGCGGCGCCAGATCGTCGGCAGGATGCTCCTGCGGATGATGGAGATGTAGTTCTGCAACAAATCCGCAGGAATCTTTTGTGCAGAGAAAGCTTTGATCGCGTCGGTCAGGGCGGCCATGAAAACACCATGCCGCTTCCAGCCGCTCAGTTCGCGGCAGAAGGCTGCAATCAGTTTCTCGGCTACATCAAGCAACATCGCTTCATGGAGACTGGCCGAGCCCATGCTCTCGGTGATCGAATTCTTCATGGCCAAAGCCGTTGCGCGGCGATTGAAGAAGCCCGCCATCTTGAGCAGTTGGGCGGCGCGATCAGCGAGGCCGAATTCCTGGCCCATTGAGACCGAACCGGAAATCGCCATCTCAACCTTGTGTGAGCGGCAGCCGCAGGACTGTCCCACCACGAGTTTGGCCGGCAACTTGATCTGGTCAGGAGGTGTTCGCCCGGAGGCCGCGAGATTGATCAGCTCAAGTGCCTTGACGCCTTGTTCGTCGCACGGGAAGTTCACGGTCGTGACGGGCGGCGTCAGCGCGCGCGCTTCGACTGTGTCATTGCAGCCTGCGACGGCCATGTCCTCTGGCACACGAATGCCGCGCTTCTGGAATTCTTCAATTGCGCCAATGGCGATGTTGTCGTTGACGCAGACGACTGCATCGAAATCCCGTCCCGACACAAAGCCCTTGTCATCGAGGAACAGCTTGAGCATCTCCGCGCCGCGGGCCTTGTCCCAGCTTCCGAATGGCGAAATCAGACGGTCGTCGACCGCGATACTGTTCTCGTTCAATACATCGGTGTAGGCCTGAAACCGCTCCTTCGCATACGCGTGAACCTCGGGCCCGCGAATGAAGATGATCTTCCGCTTGCCGTGCTTATGGATCAGATGCTCGACCAGCAGACGCATGCCGGCGTAGCTGTCAGTGGAGACAACCGGGAACGGTGGAATCTTGAGCGTCAGCGTGACGACCGGCACTGGCGCGTAACGCTTGTAGTAGCTGTTCGTGAAGTTGTCGCTGTCCGACGAAGCCCAGGTGATGACTCCGTGGTAGCTGTTGTTGATCAGATCGTAAATGGCTGCGCCCGGATCTTTTCCGAGCTGACCGCCGCGAAAAATAACGAGATGCTGATCCTGTTTTTCCGCCTCACCGAGAATGCCTTCAAGGAGCTGTTCCTGAGTACTGCCACCCACCATCTCGCGGGCCATGTAGGCAACCGCTTTCTTCGACAAGGCCATTTACGCTTCTCTCCGTGCTGACAAGTACGTGGCTGTACTTGTCGATCAATCTTCGGTTTTGCGGCGACGCCCATGCAGGCCGCACCAACGAGGGAGTAACGACCTTGCGGGCGGAAACTTGATCAGGTATCGAGCAGACCTCAAGCAACGAGGAGTTGCCGTAAATCATTGTCGAAAAAGGAAAAACAGAAAGGCCCCGTGCGCTGCAGTACAGCACACGAGGCCCCGGATACAAATCTTGACACGTACCACCACTCCCGACGGGGGGCTGCACTGCCCCGATCAGGCTGCGCGTGCCTGCTCCAGCATCAGTTTGTACTCGATTGCATCGACCAAGGCACGCCAGCTGGCGTCGATGATGTCGGTCGACACGCCGATGGTGGTCCACTTGTCCGAGTGGTCGGCGGTCTCGATCAGCACGCGCACCTTGGCGGCCGAGGCCTTGTCGGAGTCGAGCACACGCACCTTGTAGTCCGTGAGTTTCATCTCGGCGATGACCGGATAGAAACGCTCCAGCGCCTTGCGTGCAGCCTTGTCGAGCGCGTTGACAGGGCCATCGCCTTCGGCGGCAGTAATCTCTTCCTCGCCGCCGACGGCGATCTTCACCAGAGCATTGGAATTGATGCCGTTCTGCGATGGCTCATTCACGATGACCTTGAACTCCTTGAGCTCGAAGAAAGGCTGATGCTTGCCGAGTAGTTTGCGCACGACGAGTTCAAAGGAGCTTTCAGCCGTCTCGAACTGATAGCCCTCATGTTCGAGTTCCTTGAGCTTGTCGACGATCTTCTGCGTCTCGGGCGAATCCTTGGTGAGCGTAGCGTCGAGCTTGTTGATGCGTGCCAGCAAGGTGCTGCGGCCCGCCACTTCGCTCATCAGGATGCGACGGGTATTGCCCACCACTTCCGGGTTGATGTGCTCGTAGGAAATCGGATTCTTGTTGACCGCATCGATGTGCATGCCGCCCTTATGCGCGAAGGCATCGTTGCCGACATAAGGCGCCTTCTCGTTGTGCGGCATGTTCGCAATTTCGCTGACGCTACGCGCCAGCGAAGTCAGATGCACAAGGCTGCCGGCAGGCAGGCAGCGCTTCTCAAGCTTGAGTTCGATGTTCGGGATGATGGCGCACAGATTGGCGTTGCCACAGCGCTCACCGATGCCGTTGATGGTGCCCTGCACCTGCGTTGCTCCCGCCTGCACGGCGGCGATCGAGTTGGCGACAGCCATCTCGCAATCGTTGTGGCAATGGATGCCGATTTCCACGCCCGGGAAGTGCTCCCCCACCAGCGCCGTGATCTTGCCGATCACGTCGGGGAAGGTGCCGCCATTGGTATCGCACAGGCACAGACAATCAGCGCCCGCTTTCGCTGCAGCCTCGAGCGCTTGCATGGCGTATTGCGGGTTGGCCTTGTAACCGTCGAAGAAGTGCTCGGCGTCAAACACCACTTCCTTGTCCTGCGACTTCAGGTAGGCAATCGTGTCGCCGATCATGGCGAGGTTTTCTTCGAGCGTGGTGCGCAGGATCGCCGTGACCTGGTAATCCCAGCTCTTGCCGAAGATGGCGACGGCCTGCGTGTTGGCGCTTAGCAGCGAACGCAGGTTGTTGTCGTCTTCTGCGCGGATGCCGATCTTGCGCGTTGCGCCAAAAGCGATGATCTTGCTGTGCTGAAGCTTGAGTTCGCCGAGGCGGCGGAAGAATTCCAGATCCTTGGGGTTCGAGCCCGGGTTGCCTGCCTCGATGTAGCTCACGCCCAACGCATCAAGACGTTCGACGATCTTGATCTTGTCTTCCACCGAATAGGAAATCCCTTGCGCCTGGGCTCCATCGCGCAAAGTGGAATCGTAAACGTGGACAAGCTGACTCATTACATGGCTCCTGCAGACACGGGCAATCTTGCGAACCCGCTACTTTGACAGAAAACACGTGCCGCGTCTTTTGCCGGGGCGCAACGATGGCATGGCGCATTCGCGCGACTGTGCCAGAATCCTCACAGCGGCCCGCCTTCCCTGACCCAAGCAATGGACGAAAAACACTACCTCTCCCCGCTTTTCGAACCGCAGAGTGTTGCCATCGTCGGCGCCACCGTGCGCGAAGGCGCGCTGGGGGCCGTGCTGATCGGCAATATGCTGGCCTCTGGTTACAAGGGCGCCTTGTACGCAGTCAACCCCAAGTACAAGGAAGTTCAGGGCGTGAAGTGTTATCGGCGCATTGCCAATGTGCCGCCCCGCGTCGACCTTGCCATCATCGCCACACCCGCCGACACGGTGCCGGACATCATCGAAGAATGTGGCAAGGCGGGTGTGCGCTGCGCAGTCGTGTTGTCGGCTGGCTTCGGTGAAAACGGTGCTGCGGGCGCCAGACTGGAAATGCAGGCCGTACGCAGCGCCCGTAAACATGGCTTGCGCCTGCTCGGCCCCAACAGCCTGGGCGTGGCTCGGCCCCACATCGGTCTCAATGCCACTTTCGCACTCGGCAAGCCCATTTCGGGTTCGATCGGCTTCATCTCCCAATCCGGTTCGCTGTGCGCGGCAATTCTCGATTACGCCCGCCCCAATCAGGTCGGTTTCTCCAACGTCGTGTCGTTGGGCCTGTCGAGCGATCTGGATTTCGGCGAGATACTCGATTACATGGTGTGGGACTTCCGCACCGAAAGCATCCTGCTCTACATCGAAGGCATTCGCGATGCGCGCCGCTTCCTGTCGGCCCTGCGCGCGGCAGCACGCGCCAAGCCGGTAATGATCCTCAAGGTTGGGCGCCACCCGGTGGGCCTGCGCGCGGCGGCTCAACACACTGGCGCTGTTGCGGGTGACGATGCGGTGTTCGACGCAGCTCTGCGCCGGGCCGGCGTCATTCGTCTTTACAACCTCAGCCAGCTCTACGCCGCGTCCAAAGCCCTGTTCGCGCATTTCAAGCCACGCGGCAATCGACTGGCCATCATCACCAATGGCGGCGGGCCGGGTGTGATGGCGGCGGACCGCGCGGGTGACCTGGGCATTCCGCTGGCACAGTTGTCGACGCAAACACTCACACGGCTCGACAAGATCCTGCCACCGCACTGGTCGCTGGACAATCCCATCGACCTGATCGGCGATTCCGATCCCGAGCGTTATGCCAATGCACTGGCCGCGCTGCTCGATGATGAGGGCGTCGATGGTGTGCTCTGCCTGCTCACGCCACAGGCCATGACGCGGCCCAACGAAGTGGCGCAACACGTCATCGCGCAACACAAGCGCACCGAGAAACCTATCCTCACCTGCTGGCTTGGCGAAGACCAGACACGTGATGCGCGCGAGGCTTTTCGCGTGGCAGGCATCCCCTCGCTGCGTACGCCTGAAATTGCCGTCGAGCTATTTGCAAATCTCAGTGCCTACTACCGTAACCAGGGCCTGCTCACGCAGGCCCCCGCCCCCATCGGCGATAAGCGTGCCCCAGAGCTCGAAGTGGCCCGCCTGCTGATTGACAACGCACTGGTGGGCAATCGCCTGCAGCTGCTGCGTCAGGAAAGCATGGCCCTGCTCTCAGCTTTTCATATCCCGACGCGGCCCATGCAGCTCGCACGCTCGGCGCGTCAAGCTACAGAGATGGCGCAGGAGACAGGATTTCCCGTCGTGATGCGACCGAACGCCGCAGTGCCTCTGGTGCGCAGCGCTTTGCTGACCCGGCGCAATATCAACGACGCCGAGGCCGCCCATCAGGCCTATGAAGACATCGCCAGCGAGTTGCGCCAGCGCTCGGCGGAAAGCATGCACTATGGCATCTGCATCGAGCACGCAGGGCGCTCGCAGTTCGAGCGTGAATTGATGGTGCGTGTGTGGCGCGACCCGGTGCTAGGCCCGGTCATCGGCTTTGGCGAACGTAGCCTCGATCCGGATTACTGGCCCGACCGTGCCGTCGCGCTGCCGCCGCTCAATGCCTTTCTCGTCAGCGATCTGATTCAGGGCACGCGCGCAGCAAAGATCATGGGCGTGCGCGAGGACATGCCGGCAGCGCGCGTCGACCTGGTCGAAGATATTCTCCTGCGCATTTCGGAGATGATTTGCGAGCTGCCGTGGATACAGTCGCTGGAGCTCAACCCGCTGCGCGTCGACGAGCAACACGCCATCGTCACCGACGCCCGCATCACCATAGGCGGCATTCCTGTTGGCGCCGGGCGCTATGACCACATGGCGATTCACCCCTACCCGAGCGATCTCATCTCGCGCTCGCAACTCAAGGACGGCACGCCAGTGCTGGTGCGCCCACTCAAGCCGGAAGACGCCGAACTCGAACAGCGCTTCGTCCAGGGGTTATCGTCGGAGACACGCTATTTTCGCTTCATGAATGCGGTGCGCGAACTGCCGCCGGCCTTGCTGGCCAAGCTCACGCAGATCGACTACGACCGCGAGATCGCGCTCATTGCCACGGTTGAAGAGAATGGCGAAACGATCGAGATCGGCGTATGCCGCTACGCCACGAATCCGGACGGCCGCAGCTGCGAATTTGCCATTGTCATTGCCGACAAATGGCAAAAGAGTGGCTTGGGCCGCTATCTCATGACGCAACTCATAAACGCTGCGCGCGCACGTGGCCTTCAAGTCATGAAGGGCGTATTCCTCGCCAGCAACGAGCGCATGCTGCGCTTCGTGCAGCGTCTGGGCTTCGCGCTGAGTACGGACGCCGAGGACCCGACGATGAAAAATGGCGAACTGGATCTATCCCGCCCCGCAAACAGCGAAGAATGAATGCTTGCCAAGGGAATGCCGCTTTCACGACAATTGGCGTCGCGCTACTCCATCACTCCAGCCGCTGAAAGCGACCTGACATGACTCATCGCTGTACCTGGGCGGGCAACGACCCGTTGTACGTCAAATACCATGACGAAGAATGGGGCGTGCCCGTTCATGACGATCGCAAGCTCTTCGAATTCCTGATCCTCGAAGGCGCGCAAGCAGGCCTTTCCTGGATCACCGTCCTGCGCAAACGTGAGAATTACCGCGCAGCCTTTCATGGCTTCAATCCGAAACGCGTTGCTGAATTCGGCGAGAAAGACATCGTGCGCCTGATGTCCAACGACGGCATTATCCGCAACCGGCAGAAGATCCAGGCCGCCATCGGCAATGCGCGCGCCTTCCTCGAAGTGCAGGCTTCGCACGGCAGTTTCTCCGACTACATGTGGGGCTTCGTGGACGGCAAGCCCATCCACAATCACTGGAAGACCGGCGAAGTACCGGCCAAAACGCCCCTGTCCGACGCCCTGTCGGCTGACCTGCAGAAGCGCGGCTTCAAGTTCGTGGGCAGCACCATCTGTTACGCGCATATGCAGGCTGTCGGCATGGTCAATGACCACACGACAGATTGCTTCAGGCACGCCGAACTGCACGGCTGACTCCCTTCCTCGCCGTAGCACAACCCGGAGCAACGCATGACGACCATTTCAGGCCTGTCGGGTAATGAGATCTATTGTCTGCATCGTCAGGGATTTTCCCCGGGCGAACTCGTCATCGGCAACAGCGTCATCTCGCTCGGTCTGATTGGTGGCATCGGCGCAGGTCTCAAGACGCTTGCTGGTGGCGAAGTCGGTGGCGTCACGTCGATCATTCACGACGGTCGCAAGCGCGCCATCGAACGCCTCCATCTGGAGGCGGGACACAACGGTGGCTACGGCATCACGGGCGTATCCAGCGAGCTGATTTTTCACGGCACGAATATCGAATTTCTTGCCGTGGGCTCCTGCGTGCGCAAGGGCGAAGAGCGTTCGCGCACGCCAGTGTTTTCAAGCGCTTGCGACGGACAATCGCTTTACTGTCTGCAAGACGCAGGCTTCACGCCGAAACATTTTGTGTTCGGCAACGTGGCTTATTCCGTCGGCCTCGGCGGCGGCTTGCTGGGCATGTTGCGCAGCCTGGGGCGCGGCGAGGTCACGGAATTCTCGGAGATCTTCAACCGCACACGTCATCTCGCGCTGGAACGAATCCGCGAGGAGGCGCAGCAAGTCGGCGCGAATGCCGTGACGGGTATCTGCACTTCGATCCTGCCGCTGGCCGGCATACAGGAAATGGTCATGACCGGCACCGCCTGCACCCACCCTGCCCTGCCAAGCTCAGGGATGCCGATCACCAGTGACCTGACCCACGAGGAAATGTGGAGCCTCGCCAACCAGGGTTATATGCCTGTGCAACTCGTGCTGGGCGTATCGGTGTACTCGCTCGGCGTGATCGGTGGCCTGTCCTCGTTCTTCAAGTCCTTCGTGCGCGGCGAAATCAGCGAACTCACCAGTCTCATCTACGAAGCGCGTGAACGCGCCCTGATCCGCATTGGTGAAGATGCGCGTGATGCAGGTGCTGAACAAGTGCTCGGTGTGAAGACCTACGTTTACAACTTGGGCGGCGGCATCATCGAGTTTCTCGCCATCGGCACGGCCGTACGCAAGATGGACGGCACCGGTACGCGCAGCGACAACCTTCTGCCGCAAGCCATCATTCGCGATCAGGACACCTTTGTTAACACTGCCGACCGATCGGCATCGTACTCGCTGGGGCAGCCGACAAACACTCGAGGATCCGTCGGAGTGTTTGTCGGCATGGGCTTTGCTGCGATTGCCTTCGTGGTCTTCATGCTCAAAGTGTTTGCACTGTTTCACTAAAAGCTAGAGGGCCTTCGTAGGCCGAGCCCGCATCGCCGCAGCTATACTTGCTGCAACTGAAGCGCCGCTTGAAAAAAAATGACTACAACATCGCCACAACGTATCGACCATCACGGACTTCCTGCCATTCACCTGCGCTCTCCCGACGGCGCCGAAGCCATCGTGCTTGAGCATGGTGGCCACATTGTTTCCTGGAAGCCGGCCAATGGCGTCGAGCGCATCTACATGTCGCCGAAAGCCATCTTCAAGGAAGGTACGCCGGTTCGCGGCGGTGTGCCCGTCATCTTCCCGCAGTTCGGTCAGCGAGGTCCGCTGCAAGGCCATGGCTTCGCCCGTCGCATGAATTGGGAACTGGTCGATGCGCGTGTCGGCGAGGATTACGCGATTGCGCATCTGCGTCTCACGGACTCTCCGGAAACACGCAAACACTGGCCGCATGAGTTTGCGCTGGAGATCGCGGTGAACGTTAGCGGCGCGCGCCTTGATGTCGAGCTGGAAGTTACCAACACAGGCAGCGAGGCCTTCGACTTCACGGTCGCGCTGCACACCTATCTTGCCGTGCGCGAAGTCGAGGAGTGCGGCGTCGAAGGTCTGCGCGGACTGACTTGCGAAGACATGCTGACCAAAGAGGTATTTCTCGAACGGCAGAATCCCTTCAAGATCGACCAGGAAGTGGATCGGGTCTATTACGACACCAACAAGCCGCTGATGCTTAACGAGCCACATCGCGGCCTCGTCGTCCAGTCTGAAAACTTGCCGGACACCGTCGTCTGGAATCCATGGGAACAGCGCTGCGCCGAACTGGCCGACATGCCCAAGGATGGTTTCCGTCACATGCTTTGCGTTGAGGCTGCCGTCATCCGTAACCCGGTGAAGCTTGAAGCCGGTGGCGAATGGTGGGGGCGCCAGACCTTGATGGCGATGGATTGATAGCAGCAAAAGAAAACGCCATTCCCGGGCAACCAGGAATGGCGTTTCTCTTTGGTGTCGGCGAACTACGCCAGCCCGCGTGCCAGATCGGCCTTGATATCTTCTGGTGACTCCAGTCCCACCGCGAGACGCAGCAGATTGTCATTGATCCCCGCCGCCGCGCGCGCTTCCGCAGAGATTCGGCCGTGCGTCGTCGTGCCCGGATGCGTGATCGTCGTACGGGTGTCGCCGAGATTGCCCGTGATCGACAACATGCGCGTGCCGTCCACCACACGCCATGCGCCCTCCTTGCCGCCCTTTACTTCGAATGCCACGATCGCTCCGCCGCTCTTTTGCTGCTTCAGCGCAAGCGCATGCTGCGGATGCGAGGGCAAGCCAGGGTAATAGACACGTTCGATGCCCGGCTGGGCTTCAAGCCACTGCGCTATCGCCAGGGCGCTCGCCGATTGCGCTTCCATACGGATGCGCAAAGTCTCCAGCCCCTTCAGGATGATCCACGCGTTGAAAGGCGAAATGCTCGGGCCCGCAGTGCGCAGGAACTTGAACACCTCATCAAGCAGCGCCTTGCTACCAACAACCGCACCACCCAGCACTCGGCCCTGCCCGTCGAGATACTTCGTCGCCGAATGGATCACGAGGTCAGCGCCCAATTCCAGCGGTTTCTGCAGGGCTGGCGTACAGAAGCAGTTATCGACAGCGAGCCACGCCCCGGCCTTCTTCGCCACAGCGGCGACGGCTGCGATGTCCACCAGCTGCGTCAACGGATTCGACGGCGTTTCGACGAAAACCAGTTTCGTCGTCGGACGCACTGCCGCTTCATATTCCGGCAGATCGGTTGCCGACACGAAGGTCGTCTCCACACCGAATTTCGCCATGTAGGCATTGAAGAAAGTCTGAGTTGAACCGAACAGGCCACGCGAAGCGATGATGTGATCGCCCGACTTCAGCAGGCCCATGCACGTCGCCAGAATCGCAGCCATGCCGGTCGCGGTAGCCACACAGGCTTCGCCACCCTCCAGCGCTGCAAGACGCACCTGGAGCATGTCGACCGTCGGATTGGTGAAGCGTGAATAGATCATGCCGTCTTCTTCGCCGCAGAAACGTCGCGCCGCTTCGGCCGCGTTATCAAAGACGAAACTCGAGGTCAGGAACAGCGCTTCGCTGTGCTCGCCGTACTGGCTGCGCTGTGTGCCGGCACGAACCGCCAGTGTGTCGAAGTCGAGGGAAAGGGGCGTGTCACCACCAATAGAATCGTGATCTGTCATGGCAAATCTCCAGAAACAAAAAACCCGTTCAGCTCTGACGAGTCGGAACGGGTTGAGGAATTCTTCCCATTCTCTTTAGCTGTATTTGTAATGCGCCCGCAAGCTGTATATCAAATCGGCGCAACTGAAACTGCCTGCAAGTTAGCGCCCCGCTTGAGGCGCTGTCAAGTCATCTGCTTTACGACACCAGGTTTAGATCGAGTTGCCCGCCTTCGCCATCATCTGCCTCGGCCTTGTTGCTCTCGGCGCGATCACCTTCGATCTCGTCAAGATATTCAGCCGTGATATCGCCAGTAACGTAGATGCCATCGAAGCACGAAGTTTCGAATTCCTTGATCACCGGATTGAGCGAACCCACGGCCGCCTTCAGATCATCCAGGCTTTGATAGATCAGCGCATCAGCGCCAATTTCGCGCCCGATTTCTTCCTCGTTGCGGAACGAAGCAATCAACTCGTTCTTGCTCGGCATGTCGATGCCATAGACATTGGCATGCCGCACCGGTGGCGCAGCGGAGGCCATGTACACCTTGGTAGCCCCGGCTTCGCGCGCCATGGTGATGATCTCGCGGCTGGTCGTGCCACGCACGATGGAGTCATCCACCAGCAACACGTTCTTGCCGATGAATTCCTGATGGATCGCGTTAAGCTTCTGGCGCACCGACTTACGACGGATCGCCTGGCCCGGCATGATGAAGGTGCGGCCGATATAGCGATTCTTAACGAAACCTTCGCGGTAAGAGAGGCCGAGATTGCTGGCCAGTTCCATCGCCGCGGAACGGCTCGAGTCGGGAATCGGGATGACCACGTCGATCTTCAGGTGCGAGAAATCTCGACGGATACGCTCGGCCAGGTAGGTGCCCATCTTGACGCGGCTTTCGTAAACCGAGATGCCATCGATAAGCGAATCCGGGCGTGCCAGATAGACGAACTCGAACATGCACGGTGCATAGGGCTTTGGTTCGGCGCACTGGCTGCTGGAGAACTTGCCCCGTGTGTCCACCAGGATCGCCTCACCCGGCATCACGTCGCGCAGCACCTTGAAGCCCAGCACGTCCATCGCCACGCTTTCCGAGGCGACCATGTATTCCTTGCCATCCGGCGTTTCGTTCTCGCCGATGATGAGCGGGCGAATGCCATACGGGTCACGGAAAGCCAGCAGGCCGTAGCCGGCAATCATCACTACTGCAGCATAGGCGCCACGTGTGCGGCGATGCACGCCAGCGACTGCGCGGAAAATCGTTTCTTCGTCGAGACGGAACGAACCGCCCGAGGCTTCCTGCAGTTCATGCGCCAGCACGTTAAGCAGCACCTCGGAGTCCGAGTTGGTGTTCATGTGACGCAGGTCAGCGAGGTACATCTCGCGTTTGAGCGCATCGGCATTGGTCAGATTGCCGTTGTGGGCAAGCATCAGACCGAACGGGGAATTCACGTAGAAAGGCTGTGCCTCGGCCGGGTTGTAGGCCGAGCCAGCCGTCGGATAACGACAGTGACCGATACCCCAGTTGCCTTCGAGACTGCGCATATTGCGCGTGCGAAATACATCGCGGACCAGTCCCGGTCCCTTGTGCATGTGGAATCGCCCGCCTTCGGCGGTAGCGATTCCGGCGGCATCCTGGCCGCGATGTTGAAGGACTTGCAAACCGTCATAGAGCAACTGGTTGACGGGCGTAGTCGCCATCACGCCGATAATTCCGCACATAGTTTCACCTATTACCGATACTTGATTCGTGCCGCCAAGTCCTTGGGAAACCAGGGCTTGAGGGCGATGACAATCGTTTCTAGCGGCGGCGCAAAAATGGATTCCCGCCACCAGTGCTCGCGTGGCAACGAGCTGAAGCCTGCACAAGCCACAATCACTACCGCAATCACCACACCGCGCGCGACACCGAACATCGCACCGGCCAATCTATCTGTAGCACCCAAACCCACCGCGGAAAGCATTTCGCGCAGAAGGAATCGCAACAGTGCCAGTACCAGCAGAACTAACACAACTATCAAGACGAAAGCCAAACCCCATTGCAGCCAGGGCCCAGATGCGATGCCTGCCAGATGCGGTGCCAGTTCGCCTGCAAACTGTTTCGCGACCACGAAGGCTGCTATCCAGCTGACCAGCGCAAACACCTCGCCTACCAGACCACGCCAGGCACCAAGTAACAAGCTCAGCGCCAGCACAGCCAGAAAAACCAGATCAAACGCAGTCATTGCAGAACCTGCACGGATACCACGACGACAGGAATGCTCACTTTGCAGTCACAACGCCGTTCAGTCCTCCCTGCTTGAGGCGTGCCGCCGCAGCCTCAGCAGCTTGTCGGGTCTTGTAAGGCCCGACACGCACCCGCGTCTTGTCTCCGACCTTGTCGGTAGTTGCGGTCATTCCAGCGCGCTTCAATTGGGCCTGCACAGACTTCACGTTTTCCGGATCGCGGTACGCACCTAATTGCACGAAAAAGTGCGGTTCCGCGGCGGGTGACGCCTCGCCTTCCAGTGCAGCCTTGGCCCGTGCTTCACCGCTGATGGATGACTTTGAAGATGATTCGGCCACCTTGCTGGAGGCGGCATGACTGGAAGCTATGCTGGCTGCGGACGAGGAGGTCGACACGCTGGCAACAGACGAAGACGCAGCCGTAGTTGGCGCCATCTCCGGATCGGTTGGCGGCACGAGCGGAACAGCAGCTTGCGGGCTGGCAATGGGAGTAGAAGCACCGGCACCCGGCGCTGTCGTAATCAGTCGCGACGTGTAGTTGCTGCCTTCCTGACTTGGAATACGGATCTGCAGATCGTTGCCGCCGGAATGCGGCTCGCTGTCCATCACCATCGGCAGGAATATGGCGGCAGCGAGAACCAGTGCGATGGCACCAATCAGGCGGCGGCGGGCGCGCTTTTTCAGCTCTAGCTGGGCGTCGGTGTCTGCCATTAAAGGGCCATGTACTTTACGAGGAACGCTTGGTTTCAACGGCTTGCATTACGCCGGCGACCGTCAGGAATGAACCAAAGGCGACGATTCTATCACCCTCCTTCGCGCCCGCCTGTGCCGCTTTGAATGCTGCAGCCGGATCGCCGAATGTGGCGACGGTCGGCTTCAAATCCATTTCTGCCGAAATGACAGCAATCGTTTCTGCGAGAGTCGTTGCACTAGCGGCTCGCGGACCCGGCAGATCACACAGCAGCCAGTGGTCAACGCGCGAGGCGATGTTTTTCAGACTGCCTTGGATGTCCTTGTCGGCAAGCATGCCGCATACCGCCCAAGTATCCGAAAAGAAGCCCATATTCGACAGGTTGTCGGAGAGTACCGCGGCGGCCTGCGGGTTGTGTGCCACATCCAGCACCACGGCGGGCCTTCCCGGCAGAACCTGGAAACGGCCAGGAATTTCCACCAGCATCAGCCCCTGGCGCACCGCCTGCATCGGCACCGGCAAACGGTCATGCAAGGCTTCGAGTGCCGCTAACGCGCTCGAGGCGTTCAGCAACTGGTTGGCGCCGCGCAAGGCCGGATAAGCCAGGCTGTTGCGCTTCTGCGATTTGCCGTGGAATTGCCACTGCGTCTTGTCGCCGGAGAAGCCGAAATCGCGGCCCGAGATGCGCAGATCCGCACCAATGGATCTTGCGTGACCGACAAGGGATTGCGGCGGTACCGGATCGCCGCAGATTGCTGGTTTGCCCGCACGGAAAATACCTGCCTTCTCGAAACCGATTGCCTCACGCGTGTCGCCGAGGTAATCCATGTGATCCATGGCTACACCGGTGACGATCGAGCAGTCAGGTTCAAAGACATTCACAGCATCAAGGCGGCCGCCAAGACCCACTTCGAGAATCACCACATCCAGCGCGCTTTGTGCGAATACGACCCAGGCCGCCAGCGTGCCGTACTCAAAATAGGTCAAGGGGATGTCGCCGCGCGCACGCTCCACGGCGGCAAATGCATCCACGAGTTTTGCGTCCCCGACGTCCTGCGCATCGATACGCACGCGCTCGTTGTAGCGCAGCAGATGAGGCGATGTGTAGAGCCCGACTCGGTAGCCCGCGGCACGCAGCATGGCTTCCAGCATGGCGCAGGTCGAGCCTTTGCCATTGGTGCCGCCAACCGTGATGACGACTGCATCCGTCTGCAGCGCCAGCGCATCGCGCACCTTATCGGCCACTGAGGCGACGCGCTCAAGCCCGAGCTCTATCGGACGGCTATGCTGGGTTTCGATATACGCGAGCCAGTCGTCCAGCGACTGATCCCGCGAAGGCGCATCGGACATCAATTATTGATCGCAGGCTGGCCGGAGAGGAGTGTCAGTACCTGCGCGAGACGCTCGCGCAATTCGCGACGGTCCACGATCATGTCGATCGCGCCCTTTTCGATCAGGAACTCGGAGCGCTGGAACCCTTCCGGGAGTTTCTCGCGAACGGTCTGCTCGATCACGCGCGGACCGGCAAAGCCGATCAACGCTCCTGGCTCGGCAATCACCACGTCACCCATGAAGGCAAAGCTTGCCGAGACGCCGCCCATGGTCGGGTCCGTCAGGATGGTCACGAAGGGCAGACGCTTGCTTGACAGGCGTGTAATGGCCGCCGTCGTCTTGGCCATCTGCATCAGCGAGAACAGACCTTCCTGCATACGCGCACCACCCGTTGCGGTGAAGCACACGAAGGGCAGCCCCTGTTCGTAAGCTGCTTTCACGCCACGGACGAAACGCTCGCCAACGACCGAACCCATCGAACCGCCGAGGAAATCGAATTCAAACGAGGCAACCACCAGCGGCACATTGCACACGGCGCCTTGCATCACCACAAGTGCGTCGGATTCACCGGTATCTTCAAACGCAGCGGCAAGACGATCAGGGTATTTCTTGCTGTCCTTGAACTTGAGCGGATCAACTGGCACAACTTCGGAGCCCAGTTCGAAACGACCTTCCGGATCGAGCAGCAGATCGAGACGATGACGCGCGCGAATACGCTTGTGATGGCCGCATTTCGGGCAGACGTACTGGCTGGACTCGATGTCCGAGCGATACAGCACGGCTTCGCAAGCCTCGCACTTGATCCACAGCCCTTCGGGCATGGATTTCTTGATCGGCTGATCGCGCTTGATCTTCGGCGGCAAAAGTTTGGTTAGCCAGCTCATGCCTTCGCTCCTTCTGTTTTCACTTCGTCCATCGCCGTCCGGATTCCTCGCAGAAACGCGCCCACCCGCGCAGCTTCCTCGCCACGTGGCGACGATTCAATTTCTTCAACAATTCGACTACCGATGACGACCGCATCGGCAATGCGCGCGATACTGCGCGCCGTGACTTGGTCACGGATACCGAAACCGACGCCTACCGGCATGCCAACACGCTCGCGAATCAGCGGGATGCGCGAGGCGACTTCCTCGATATTCAGGTGCCCGGCACCCGTTACGCCCTTCAACGAGACGTAATAAATATAGCCGCTGCCTGCGGCAGCCACATCCGAATAGCGTTGCTCGGTAGAGGTTGGCGCCAGCAGGAAAATCGGGTCAAGACCGCGGCTCTTCAACAATACCGAATAGTCTTGGCATTCTTCCGGCGGATAGTCGACCAGCAGCACGCCATCAAGGCCCACATCGCGCGCCAGGTCGGCAAAGCGCTCTGCCCCCATGGCTTC
>DATIDV010000008.1:0-32255 GCA_035456105.1 Rhodocyclaceae bacterium
CGACTGAAACCGATGGGCTGTTTGCCGTTTACTTCTGTCACAAGCGCATTCGAGAAATCGACCTGCGTGTGCCATGCTGACTGATTGACATGTGTTACCCATGTCCACCGACAACCGTTACCTATGTCTCCCGGCTAAACAAGCGCAGCGACAACCCACCATCGTGTGCAACAAAAAAAAGCGGTGGGTTGCTTCGCGAACCCACCCTACGGACTTGAAGTAGCTAGGTGATGTGACAAATGAATATCGTCGTAGGGATGCGGCGCGTTAAGAATCATCAACCTCGAATCTCGTCATCCCGGCGAAGGCCGGGATCCAGACTCACGTACGAACTGGATCCCGGCCTTCGCCGGGATGACGACTGTTACGGTGATCGTCAGATACCTTCGATGATCCTGATCTCGCGGTCCGCGCCGTCACCCAGCGCTGCCAGCGCTGCCTGGTAGGCAGGGCTGTCGTGCGCGGCAATAGCCTGCTCGACGCTGTCGAACTCAATCAATACCAGGCGCTGCTTCAAGCCGAGTTCGTAAACCGCTGCGGGCTCTCCGCGCGCCAGGAAGCGTCCTCCGCCAGCTGTGATGGCAGGGCCAGCCAGCTTCGCGTAGGCGGCAAGTTTGTCAGCGTCCTTCACTGCGCGATACGCGCTGATCCAATAAGTCTTTGCCATGTGATTGTCCTTTCTGGTTTGAGATGTGTGCTTAAGCTTTCACAGAGAGCGGGATGCGGCATCGAGCCGCCTAGCGTAGAAGTAACCGGCGAACCATAGGCAGGCGACAGCTTGCCGCGAGTATGTCCGCGTTGACTGCCATGCCAGACCGCGTCCTTTTCACGTGGCTCCGCCCTTCTTGCGCCTGGCCTCGAAGGCATCGAAGCGACTTCCCAGAACGTATACGTACATCAAGATAGCCTCGGTGAAGTCGAGGGCGTCGCGTGCGTCATCTTGCGAGAGCTCAGTATCGGTGTCGTGAGCCGCTTCGTTCCCGACCGCGCGGACGCCATGAGCCCAATTTGCGAGGCGAACATCGATTATGCCCTGCGTCGACAGTGATTCGAGCTTCGCTTGGAGCGATCCGTTGCGAGCGCCCAGTTCCTTGCAGAGTGCCTCGATTGCCCGCCGACACATCAAGGCACAGGCATCGAATGAAGACGATGTGAACGCACGAACAGCCTGTTCAAGTGAACGTCGAACTGCCGGAGGAAGACCTTCAACCGGGAGACGGGAGGACAACGGAAAGAGTACGTCTTCGGAGGTAATGGTCTCAAACTCGCCTGGGATTCCGTAAAGAGATTGCCGGATCAGAAAAGGTGCCTGGCAACGCCGACAGAGCGCAACGTAGTACGTGTCGCCGTGATACTCAGTGTCGATCTCGTCGAATCTATCCGCCCCCTCACCTCGGAAACCTCCGTGACCATTCGCTATCACGCGTGCCTCCGCCTGAATGTTGCAGTGAGGGCAGAAGACGTCGAATGTCTCGGATTTCATGGTAGCGGTCTCGTGAGGGGCAGCCGGAGCAAAGTGGAGGGAAGCAAGATCTCAGCTCTTGGCTGTCCCTATCGACTGCAAAGTTAGAGAACTTGGTTGAGCTCATACGGCTCTAGATTTTTTGCAACCTCTAGCCATGCAAACTTTGTAGCCTCGCTAATACCTTCGAGGCCAGGGAACAATTTTTTTGGCGTCATTCCCACTTGAACCAATTGGTTGACGATCTTGTAGTAGTCGTCATTTTCATTATTGAAGACGAACTCAACCCATGGCGTATCAAATGGCTTGATCGTTTTCACTGGATCCAAATTCTTAGATAGCCATTTCTCCACATTAAGGTCGATTTTGCTCGGCACCAAAAACAGGCCATCTTGGGCTTCTTGTCGTGGGTTTAGCATTGAGCCGTCGAAGAACCCAACAAAATCAACTTTTGAAGCGCTCTTTCCAATCCCATACTCATCTGAGCTTGGGTTAAGAGGTGGCTCCTTGTCTTTGTATTTTTCCAATTTTTCTCTCGCAACTTTCGCTCGTCCTCGCACTGTATCGAGATGCAATGCGTGAATGCTGAAAGGACCTGACCCCTGACGAACCTCGCGAATTGCAAAATAAAGTGCTGCCGCAGGACTGAACGTAAAATCTATCAGTCGAGTTGGGCTGCCATAATGTTGCATTAGCGCAAGCCATCCGAGACGGTCTGCTTTATCTGGGAAATGAGATAGGTGAATGTGAGCAGATCCGGCGAACCTATTGAGAAGAGCTTTTTCTCTTGGATACCAGCTCGTTGCCTTAAGAATTTTTCCTTTGTGCTGGTTGAGAAACCTGTGAAGACTTGATTCGAGTTTCCAGTCGTTATCGTCAAGAGAGTCGTCGCTGTATCTTGAGTGACCGCGATACACCCAATTTCTTCGGCCCATCGACTCAACTTTCTGGAAGTACTCGAAGGCGCATTTGCACCGAACCACAGTTGGCTGCATTTCTATAGTTCTCAAGCGTGATGTAGTGGTCAAAATGACCAGATACTGGAATATCGGTCAATCAGGCTTCGTCGAGAAGTGCGCGAGTTGAAGGCGAAGTTCCGATGAGCCGCTGGCATGATGTCCAATAAGACTTTCGATGACAAGCGGGTCGGTTACCCGGCCGTGCGTTTGGTGCCGCATCTGCATTGACAAGGTGTCGAGAGAATAGCATTGCGCAAATCTCCCCACTTCCACGTAACTTGTGTTGTGGTGCCAGCAGTGTCGAATCATCCGGTTGCACATGGGCACCGAAAACACTCACTGATCTCTCCATCTGCGCAATGGCATACCTCTTGCCAGACGACTCCATCCATCCACGCGAATCCCGCCGGATGCATCGTTGTCATCAGAGGAGAGAAAAACCATGAGCACGATTGAAGTCATCCCCGTGGCTGGCCGTATCGGAGCCGAGATTCGCGGCGTTCGTCTTGCTGCCGATCTGGACGCGGATAGTGTTGCGCAGGTTCGCGCGGCGCTGCTGAAGCACAAGGTCATCTTCTTCCGCGGCCAGAATCATCTCGATGATCTGCAGCAGGAACAACTGACGCCGCTGTTCGGTGGCAAACCTGTGCCGCATCCGACTTCCTTGCCCAAGGCGGGCAGCGAGAGCAAGGTCATTCTCGAGCTGGACTCGAACCACGGTGGTCGCGCGGATTCGTGGCATACGGACGTGACTTTCGTCGAGGCGTATCCGCGTGCTTCCATCCTGCGTGGCGTGAAGATTCCGGCGGCAGGTGGTGACACCGTGTGGGCAAATACGGCGGCTGCGTACGACAATCTGCCGGTACATCTGCGCGAGCTGGCCGACAAGCTGTGGGCCTTGCATAGCAACGAGTACGACTATGCGATCCGCAAGAGCAACCCCACGCTGGCCGAGCTGCAGCACTACGCGCAATTCGCTTCGACCGTGTACGAGACCGAGCACCCCGTGGTGCACGTGCATCCCGAAACGGGCGAGCGCTCCCTGATTCTTGGCCACTTCGTGAAGAACTTCGTTGGCTACAGCAAGGCGGAGTCTGCACAGCTGTACAGCCTGTTTCAGTCCTACATCACGAAGCTGGAGAACACGGTGCGCTGGCGCTGGCAGGAGGGCGATGTGGTGGTGTGGGACAACCGTGCGACGCAGCACTACGCCATCAACGATTACGGCGACCAGCACCGCATCGTGCGTCGCGTGACGGTGGATGGCGTGGCGCCGGTGAGTGTCGATGGTCGCCACAGTTTCACGCGTAGCAAGGCGACGAAGAAGGCGGAGCAGTCCGAGGCCGTCGTTGCTTGAAGGCGCGCCCAATAGCCGTCCTTCCCGCGTGGGCGGGAATGACGGCTAAAAACACGGGTGCGTTGCAATGCTTCCATGTAGCCCGGATGCAGGCTTGCCGGAATCCGGGGAGCTTCGCGTTGATCCACGACGAGCCCCGGATTCCGCTGCGCTGCATCCGGGCTACAAAAATTTTCCGTCATTCCCGCGAAGGCGGGAATCCAGTGGCTTGGCCGTCTTCGTGAAACTTGACGTCGCTGGATTCCCGCCTGCGCGGGAATGACGGGGATCCAGCGCAATGAGCTTCGCTTCGATTGCGCCCCATGATCTGAAAGAGACGCCTCGTCGTGAAAACGGCAAGGCGTTTTGCATTCTGCAATCCACAAATACAACTATGCATATCGGATGTCTTGGTGTTGACCATTGCGCAGCACCAGTGCATCCAATGCAGCATTTTCCGGGCATGGAGGAGAGTGGCAGCCCCGTGTTTGTGTGGTTCGTGGCATGGCATGTATTTCGCTCAGTTGCCGATGTCATTGACCTCAATCAAATAGCGGAAAGCCCCCTATGAAAACTCCCGGACTGATCCTCGCCGCAATCACGGCGTTTTCTTTTTCATTCGGCGCTGTCGCGCAGAACGCCACACCTGCATCGAAACCTGAGCTCACTGAATTGCGCTACCAAGGCTGGGCAGGGCAGGTGTCTTTCCCCGAGCTGGCGGAAGATCTTGGCTACCTCGCGCCAGTCAAACTCAAGTGGATCGGCAACACGATCAGCGGGCCGCAGGACATCCAGACCGCGGTGACGGGTGATGTGGATTTTGGCGGTGCGTTCTATGGCGCGATCATCAAGTTGATCGCTGCGAAGGCGCCGATCAAGGCGGTGATCGGTTACTACGGCTCCGACGACACCACCTGGCAGGGTTACTACGTGCGTGACGACAGCCCGATCAAGAATGCGCGCGATCTGATCGGCAAAAAGGTTGCGGTGAATACGCTGGGTGCGCACCTTGAGTTCGTGCTGCGTGAGTATCTGCATCGCGGCGGTCTTACGCCTGAAGAGATCAAGCAGGTTACGCTGGTTGTGGTGCCACCTGTGAGTGGTGAGCAGGCCTTGCGTCAGGGGCAGGTCGAGGTGACGACGCTGGCCGGCATCCTGCGCGACAAGGCGCTGGAGCGTGGTGGCGTCCGTCGTCTGTTTGCCGATACGGATCTGTTCGGTCAATTCACGGGCGGTGCGTACGTGCTGCGCGAGAAATTCATCAAGGACAACCCGAAGACAGCCGGCAAGTTCGTGGAAGCGACCGCCAAGGCCATCGAGTGGGCACGCACCCAGCCGCCGGAGGTGGTGCGCGCACGTTTCGAGAAGATCATCGCCGAGCGCAAGCGCACCGAAGATGCCTCTGCCATCAAGTACTGGAAGAGCACGGGCGTGGCCAGCAAGGGTGGCGTGATCACCGACAAGGAGCTGCAGGTGTGGGTCGACTGGCTCGTCAAGGATGGTGTGGTCAAACCAGGTCAGTTCAAGGCGGCCGACCTTTACACCAACCAGTTCAACCCTTTCGCGCCCAAGCCCCTGGCGCAAGCTGAGGGTGCTGCCAAATGAGTTCCAACATCCGCTTCGAAAATGTGCGCAAGGAATTCCTCGTGCGCGGGAAAGGTTCTGGCAAAACGCGTGGCAATCCGGCGCAGCGTTTCGTGGCGCTGGAAGACATCAGCCTAGAGGTGAAGGCAGGTGAGTTCCTCGCGCTGGTCGGCCCCAGCGGTTGCGGCAAGTCCACCTTGCTGGACCTGCTTGGCGGGCTAACCACGCCCACCAGCGGGCGTCTGCTGCTCGACGGAAAGCCGATCACCGGCCCGGCGCGCGACCGCGGCATCGTTTTCCAGCAATACGCGCTCTACCCCTGGCGGACAGCGCAGCAGAACATCGAGTTCGGTCTGGAAATCGCGGGAGAGTCGCAAGCCGTGCGACGCGAAAGGGCCGAGCACTATCTGGCGCTCGTCGGTCTGTCGGCGTTCGCCGACCGCTATCCGCACGAGTTGTCGGGCGGCATGAAGCAGCGCGTGGCGATTGCACGCAGCCTTGCCTACGAGCCGGAGGTGTTGCTGATGGATGAGCCCTTCGCGGCACTCGATGCGCAGACCCGCGAGGGCTTGCAGGTCGAGCTGCTGCGCATCTGGCGCGCCACGGGCAAGACCATCCTGTTCATCACGCACAGCATTGATGAGGCGGTGGTGCTGGGGCAGCGTGTGGCCGTGATCACGGCGCGCCCGGGGCGCATCAAGCAGGTCGTGGATATTCCGGATGCATTGCACAGCGAGACGGAGGATGTGCGTTCGCTGCCGCTGTTTGGCGAAGTTCGTCACAAGATCTGGGATCTGCTGCACGACGAGGTGTCACGTGCCACAGCCCTCGGCCACAAGCCGGTGGCGACCATCGAGAAAGAGGAGTTGAGCCATGTCTGATGCAGTCAGTCTGTCTTTGGCCGAAAGCAACGAACAAGGGACCGCGCTGCCGCACAAGCGCTTCCTGAGTCGCGTGATTGCGTTTGCCGCCAGTGTGTTTGATCGCTCGGCCGTGTTGATCCTGCTGGCGGTGCTCTGGGAGGTCGCACCACGCATCGGCCTCGCCGATCAGGTCTTCCTGCCGCCCTTGTCGGAGGTACTGGCATCGGGCTGGGAGCTCGTACGGAACGGGCAGCTGGCCGAGCATCTGGAGGCGAGCCTCGGGCGTGCGCTTCTGGGCTTGCTGCTGGGTATCGCGCTCGCGATACCGCTCGGGCTGCTCATCGGTTGGGTGCCACGTGTCGCGAACTTCCTGAATCCCCTGATCGAGGTGCTGCGTAACACGGCGCCGCTGGCCTTGCTGCCCGTGTTCATCCTGTTGCTGGGTATCGGTGAGGTATCAAAGGTGACACTGGTGGTCTACTCGGCCGCCTGGCCACTGCTGATCAGCACCATCGGGGCGGTCAAACTGGTGGACCCCTTGTATATCAAGTCGGCGCGAACCATGGGCGCGACACCTCTGCAGCTGTTCCGCAAGGTGATCCTGCCCGCTGCGCTGCCGTCGATCTTCGTCGGCATGCGTCTGGCCAGTTCCAGTGCCGTGCTGGTGCTGGTGGCCGCGGAAATGGTGGGTGCCAAGGCAGGCCTCGGCTTCCTGATCATCGCCTCGCAGTACAACTTCCAGATCGCCCAGATGTACTTCGGCATCCTCGCCATCACCGCGATCGGACTGTCCTTCAATTACGCCCTGCTGCGGCTGGAGCGCCGCTTCACCGGCTGGAAGATTTCTGCCGACGCGAAGGCTTGATGTCATGAGCTCCTCAGTTGCCAGCACTCCCACCACGCCAGCGGACTTCTCTGCCACCGAACTGCTCGGGCTGTATCGCAAGAAAGCCCTGTCGCCAGTCGAAGTCGTACAGGCAATTCTCGCCCGCATCGAGGCGACGCAAGCGGTCTATAACGCCTACCGCCTCGTCGATGCAGACCTCGCGCTGGAGCAGGCGCGCGCATCCGAGCAGCGCTGGTTGCGTGGCGAGGCGCTGAGTGATGTCGATGGCATTCCTGCGGCGTTCAAGGACTTGCTGCATGTGCGCGGCTGGCCCACTCGCAAGGGCAGCCTTGCCACGCTCGACACACCACAGGAGGAAGACTCGCCCGCAGCAGCGCGCTTGCGCGAAGGTGGCGCGGTGCTACTGGGAAAGACCAACACAGCGGAGTTCGGCTGGAAGAGCATCACCGAGAGCGCCTTGTCAGGCATCACACGCAATCCCTGGAGCACCGAGCACACGCCGACCGGCAGCAGCGGAGGGGCTGCCGTGGCGGCTGCGCTGGGCCTCGGCCCGCTGCAGGTCGCGACCGATGGCGGCGGCTCGATTCGCGTACCGGCTTCGGTAAGCGGTGTGTTCGGCTTCAAGCCGAGCTTCGGGCGCGTGCCGGGCTACCCGCCCGCGCACAACAACACCCTGTTCCACCTTGGACCGATCACGCGCACGGTCACTGATGCCGCCTTGTTGCTCAACATCATCAGCGGCTACGACGCACGCGACTGGACCAGCCTGCCGCAGACCGGTCGCGACTGGCGCATCGGCCTCAACGACGGCGTGCGTGGCCTGCGCATCGCCTATAGCCGCACGCTGGGCTATGCGCATGTCGCGTCGCATATCGCGGCTGTGATCGACAAGGCCGTGGCCGTGTTCAGCGAGCTGGGCGCCATCGTCGAGGAGGTGGATCCGGGCTTTGCTGACCCGCGACCGATTCTTGATGTGCTTGCTGCTGAACGCGCGATACGCCTCAAGCGCGAAATACCGCCCGAGCGTTTCCATCTCGTGGATGAAGAAATCCGCCAGAGCGTGGAGCGTGCCTCACCCTATACGCTGAGTGACTACGTAGCCGCCAACGAACAGCGCCAGGCACTCGCCGTGCAGCTGCGCCGCTTTCACGAGCGCTACGACCTGTTGCTGACCCCCGTGCTCGCCGACTCCGTCCCCAGGCTTGGTGAGCGCGCCAATGCACCGTTCAGCGTGCCGTTCAACCTCACGCAGCAACCAGCGGCTTCGGTGCCGGCCGGCTTCGATGCGAATGGCCCGCCAGTCGGATTGCATATCGTGGGGCCCGCGCATCGCGACGATCTGGTGCTGCGCGCAGCCAGGGCATTCGAGGCGACACAGGTGCAGCGCTGGCCGTCAGTGGGGTGATGCGCACAGCGAATGGGCTCAGTGCAGACCGTGCTGATTGGGCCGCTGGCAGGTTCACGAGGGACGTACGTTGCTGTTCCCTCTCCCGAGGGGAGAGGGTGCCCCATCAGGGGCGGGAGAGGGGTAATGGTTGGTCAACCCCGAGACCTGTATTGCATGAGCGCTTCCCCCTCTCCCGGTGCTGACGCACCACCCTCTCCCTCAGGGAGAGGGAACTGCAACGCGTCGCTGAAGCTTATAAAGTCGTGCCCAAAGCTCGCAGACCAAAGAAGCTCGCTAGTCGGTATGTCCGGAATCATCCGGCAATGAGCTTTGCTCGCGTGTCGAGAATGTTCCCCAGCCGATCTGAATCCGGAATGTCGTGTTTGCGTGTCGGGTCGATGAGTAAGCATCGAATTCCTGCGCCGTTGGCGCCCAGGTAGTCCGGCTCGAACGAGTCTCCGACGTAGACGCTCGTTTCCGGTTCGCCGCCAGACAGCTTGAGTGCGCGTTCGAAAATGCATGCGGAGGGTTTTCGCTTGCCATGCTCGACCGAAGCGACGACAGCCGAGAAGTAGTGCGCGATGTCCATGATGTGCAGATGGCTACGGACAAAGTCGGCGTTGTGCGTGTTTGTCACCAGGACCAAAGCGAAGGATTCGGCGAATTCAGCAAGCAGCTCTTTCACGCCAGGGATGTACGAAACGCCCTTATTCCATTCGGCAGTATATGTATCGCGCAGCAGTGTGATCGTTTCTCTCCCGGGCGCTCGAGGCAGTGTTTGCCTCAGAAAGCTTTCGCAGACAGCGTCCATCGAATACTCGTCGAGCGTGAGCTGCGCATGCCTTTCGAACTCGTCAAACGTAGCAGCCCATTGCTCGAGAAACGCGTCATAGTCGATTTGCGCGTCGTTCTCCAGAAGCAACTGGTGCGATTGCTGAAATCCCTGTTCTACCCAGCTGTCGGAATAGGACACGAGCGTGCCGAAGAAGTCGAAAAGTACATGTGTTGTCGGCATGGTCAGGGCGTGCATGGGCATTCTTGCAAAGCGGGTTGAGAGTATGCCGCGAAGGCGGTGCGTGATTGAGCCGAAATCATGCCGTCATTCCCGCGAAGGCGGGAATCCAGCGACGTTGAATTGATTGTCCTGCTCCCACCAGCACGGCAACGCCACTGGATTCCCGCCTGCGCGGGAATGACGCGCAGGAGGGGACACGTTGGGACACTGACAGCTTTGTTCTGAATCAACGAAATTACGTTTTGCAAAGATGGAATCTGCGTAAGCATTCCGGTTTTTATTGATTGGGACGAGCGTCGTCGCACGGTATCGTCGGGTCCTTGATTGCGGGGCATCGGTGCTCCGCGAACCCGGTACGAAACCCGTTTCATGATCAGGATAGAACATCTCTCCCAGCACTATCGGGACACTCAGGGCGGCGAAGTGCACGCCGTGCGCGACGTATCGCTACACATTCCGGCCGGCCAGATCTTCGGCATTATCGGCCGCAGCGGGGCGGGCAAGAGCACCTTGGTGCGCAGTCTCAATCTCTTGCATCGGCCCACCAGCGGCACGGTGAACATTGCCGGGCGCGAGCTGACCACACTGACGCCGGACGAGCTGCGTCAGGCGCGGCGCGAGATCGGTATGATCTTCCAGCACTTCAATCTGCTGACTTCACGCAATGTGTTCGACAATATCGCGCTGCCATTGGAGCTGATCGGCCTGAGCCGTGATGAAATCCGCCGCCGCGTCGATCCGTTGATCGAACTGGTCGGGCTGACGGATCAGCGCCTGCGCTATCCGGCGCAACTCTCGGGCGGGCAGAAGCAGCGCGTCGGCATTGCGCGCGCATTGGCGAGCCAGCCCAAGGTGCTGCTGTCCGATGAAGCCACTTCGGCGCTGGACCCGGAGACCACGCGGGCGATTCTCGATCTGCTGCGCAAGATCAACCGCGAGCTCGGGCTCACCATCGTGCTGATCACCCACCAGATGCAGGTCGTCAAACAGATTTGCGATCGCGTGGCGGTAATGGACGCCGGTCGCATCATCGAGGAAGGCAGTGTCATTGATGTCTTCCGCGCGCCACAGCACGCGGTCACGCGCGCATTGCTGGGTGATGTCATTGCTCACGAGTTGCCCGCCAGCGTGCTGGCGCGCCTGCGCAGTCAGGCTGTGCGTGGTCGCGTGCTGCGCCTGTCTTTCATTGGCGAAGATGTGGATCGCCCCTTGCTGTCGGAGGCCGTCAAACGCTTCGGTCTGGACTTCAGCATCCTGCATGGTCAGCTCGACGAGATTCAGGGCCAGCCCTTTGGCAGCCTGACGCTGCTGAGTCAGTCCGATGCACAGACGCTTGCCGCCGCGCAGGCGTTTTTCTCATCGCATGGTGTACGCAGCGAAGAGTTCGATGTGTTGCGCATCGAGTCAGATGATGCGGAAGGCGTCTTGTCGCTCGCAGTACCCGTTCTTGTGAGTGCGGAAGGAGAGCGCCATGTCGCCTGAACTGCTGGCGCTTTTCTGGAGCTCCTTCCTCGAAACACTGCTGATGGTCGGCGTGGCAGGTGCGGTCGGCGCGCTGATCGGCATCCCGTTGGGCATTGCACTGCACGTTACGGATGCGCATGGCATGTTGCCGCACCCCTGGCTCAATCGTGTGCTCGGCATCGTCGTCAATGCCGTGCGCTCCACGCCCTTCATCATCCTGCTGGTGGCGGTGATTCCCTTCACGCGCCTGCTGGCGGGTTCCTCCATCGGCACCACGGCGGCCATCGTGCCGCTGACCATCGCCGCCGCGCCCTTCATTGCACGCCTCGTCGAGACGGCCTTGCGCGAAGTGGATCGCGGCCTCGTCGAAGCCGCGCAAGCGATGGGGGCCACGCATGCCCAGATCGTCCGCAAGGTGCTGCTGCCCGAGGCGCTGCCCGGCATCATCGCCGCGCTGACGGTCACGCTCGTCAGCCTGGTCGGCTACTCCGCCATGGCGGGTGCCATCGGCGGTGGTGGGCTCGGCGACCTCGGCATCCGTTACGGCTACCAGCGCTTCCTGCCCGAAGTGATGTTGCTGGTGGTGCTGATACTGATCGGTTTCGTGCAACTCGTTCAAAGCCTGGGTGACCGGCTGGTGCGGCGTTTGTCGCATCGCTGAGCCCACATTCGCCCACATTCAATCTCTCTTCCGGAAAGGACTCCATCATGAAAAATCGTCGTCACTTCCTGCTTGCCGCACTGCTTGCGACAAGTGTCAGCCTGCCCGTCGTTGCGCAGGACAAGCCGATCAAGATCGGCGTCACCGCCGGACCACATGCGCAGATTCTCGATGCCGCACGCAAAGTGGCAGAGCGCGACGGGCTGAAGATCCAGATCGTCGAATTCACCGACTACATCCAGCCGAACGCGGCACTGGCCGCCGGTGACCTGGATGCCAACAGCTACCAGCACAAGCCTTATCTGGATCAGCAGATCAAGGATCGTGGCTATCCCTTCGCCTCGGTCGGCTACACCATCACCTTCCCGATGGGCGTCTACTCGCGCAAGACGAAGTCACTCGATGCGCTGAAGGAAGGCGCACGCATCGGCGTCCCGAATGACCCAACCAACGGCGGACGTGCGCTGCTCTTGCTCGAAGCCAAGGGCGTCTTCAAGCTCAAGCCTGGCGCGGGCCTCAAGGCGACACCGCTCGACATCGCCGAGAATCCGAAGAAGATCCGCATCGTCGAGATCGATGCCGCCCAGCTGCCACGTTCGCTCGATGACCTGGACGCTGCCGCCATCAACGGCAACTACGCCGAGAGCGCAGGCCTCGATCCGGTCCGCGATGGCATCGCCGTGGAAGGCCCGACGGGTCCGTATGCCAACCTCATCGCCGTGCGCACGGCCGACAAGGACAAGCCCTGGGTGAAGAAGCTGGTCACGGCGTATCAGTCTGCCGAGGTCAAGCAGTTCATCCGCACCACCTTCAAGGAGTCGGTTGTCCCGTCCTGGTGAGCAGCGGCGTAGCGCTCGGTATGGCAAAGTGACGGCATGCAATCATTCGACGCCGCCAGGAAGCGCTTTTACATCTCGGACCTCGATGGCACTTTGCTGGATGCCACGGGCAAGCTCTCGGAGCAATCCCTTGGCATCCTCAACGAGCTGCTGCGCGATGGGCTGATCTTCACGGTCGCCAGCGCGCGCAGCGTGGCGTCCATGCGACCCTTGCTGGATGGGCTGTCGCTGAGCCTGCCCGTCATCGAATTCAACGGCGCATTCATCACCGACCTTGCCAGCGGCGAGCATCAGGTCATCAATGCCATGGCGAGCGATGTTGCCGAGAGCATTTTCACCCGCATTTGTCGTCACGGCCTTGAGCCCTTTATCTCAAGTTTTGACGGCACGCGGGATCGCGTGCACTACAACCAGGTTCGCAATGCGGGCGTGCAGAACTATCTGCAGCAGCGCTTCAGTCAGCGCGACCCGCGCTTTGCGGGGCCGTCACGACTCGAAAATGCGTTTGCGGAACAGGTTGTGTGTCTGACCGTGATCGCAGAAGAGAAGCCTCTGGAAATCCTGCAACAGGAAATCGTGGCGGTCCACGGTGATTCGGTTGAGACGCATCTGTTCGAAGACATCTACTTCCCCGGTTGGCCCTGGCTTACCGTGCATGATCGGCGGGCGACGAAGGATCAGGCCATACGCCGCCTCGCGCGTGACTACGGTCTTGAATCACACGAGAGAGTTGTCTTTGGTGATCAGCTGAATGACGTAGGAATGTTCAGGGCTGCGCACAGGGGCATTGCCGTGGCCAATGCGGTCGAGCAGGTCAGGCAGCACGCTTCGCAGATAATTGGTCATCACTCGGAGCATGCGGTCGCGCACTTCATCCGTGAGGACTGGCCGCTGCGCTGAGCTTCTGGCACGTGCGATTGCGTGTCGCACGGCTTCTTGCCGTCATTCCCGCGCAAGCGGGAATCCAGTGTCGTTGAAGTACGAAAGCCGCTGGGTTCCCGCTTTCGCGGGAACGACGAATTGTGAGCGTGGGCGGGCAATGCATATGTGCACAGCGCCTCTCGGGACTACATCACGATACCAGCGGCTTGCGCGCCGTCACGAAGATCAGATAGCGCTCAAGCTGGATGCCCTCTGCCTTGCGGTAAGCCTCCAGCTTGGTCTGCAGCGCGTCGCGCAGGCGCTGTTCCTCGCTCGCACCAAACTTGCCCAGTGAGTTGCCAAAGGAGCTGCTGCGGCTCCACTCGAGCAGGTCTTGCGCGTGCGGTACGGTGTCGACGATGGTGCGCGTGCCGCCGCGGTAGTCGCTGAAGCCAGCGCTTTCGACGAGGGCTTGAGCCTGGGCGTTGCTGATTGCGCCGAGCTGGCGACCGTGTGGCTGCTTGTCAGCTGGAATGCCAGCAGCATCGGCCGCTTCGCGCAGGAGGCTAGAGGACTGGTGCGGACGCTCTGCATCGCCGCTATTGAAGCCGAGGCGGCCACCGGGTTTGAGTACACGGAAGATTTCGGCGAGCGCCTTGGGCTTGTCTTCAACCCAGTGGAAGACGCTGTTCAGGTAGACCACGTCGAAGCTCGCGCTCGAAAATTGAGAGAGGTCTTCGGCACGGCCAACGTGCACTTCGAAATTGGGTTGGCCCTTGCGTGCGGCGATGTCCACGCGATGGGGCAGGGGGTCTATGCCGAAGACGCGGCCGTTGGGCGAGACCTTCTCGGCAACATAGGCGCCAAGCAAGCCGGTGCCACTACCAATGTCCAGCACATGCTCGCCCGGCTGCGGGTCGAGATCGGCAATGAGCTGCTTGCCATGATTGAATTGGCGAACACCGACGCGATCATAGGTTTCGGCGAGTTCAGGCGAGTCGAGGTTGAAGTCGACCTGACGACGTGGCACCGAGTCGAGGAGGGGGTTCGGGCTGGCGGGCTGGCTCATGGGCTTACCTCAAGAAGGTTGATCGGTGCGCACGGGGCGCGCACGCCAACGCTTCTTGCAATATGAGTGCCACGCTTGCCTGCGGTGTCCGTGCGAAGGCAGGCGAGCCTTGGCGCGTAGCGCTTCGCATCGGCAGAGAGGGTATGCGTCCGTCTTCTGTGGCGTCGCGTGTGGTGCTGGAAAATCGTCAGACTGCAGAGGGCGATGTCTTGATGGCAGCAGGGGCGGTGCCCGTTCCTTACGCACCCGGTGTCGGCAGACACTCCATGACTTCAACGGCCTCGCCGGGGAAGACGCTGAAGTGTGGGTGTTTCTCGAACAGGTGCGACGCGGCCTCGTGCGATTCCGCTGAGACGACCACATAGCCGCAGATGTTGTTGTGCGCGGCCTCGATGCCGGTGGATGACACGCGCTGCGTCTTGCCGATCGGCCCACCCGCAACCACGATGTGCTTCTCGTTGGTCTGCATCCAGGCGCCCCATGCCTTGATGCCGGCCTGCGTGCGTTCCTGACGCTCCTGTTCGCTCAGTGCGTTCCAGCCCGACTTCTCCATCGCCTCGGGTGTGCCGGTGAAAACCGCCAGAAAGTTCTTCATGTGTTTCTCCTTGAAAGGTGACAACGGGCTATGTGGCCCGGCAGGCATTGCATCCGCTGTTCACAGGACGAACGAGCAAGCCCAAAGGATGCGTGCGGGACGTTGAATTTGATGTGATGGGTGTGTCAGGTGCCGGTGTCCTGCGGCGGGTTCTTCGCGAACCATTCGGCGATGCCGGGCATCTCGGGCTCGAACGGTCCCGGTGTGGAGAAATTGAGAAGGCCGGCGCGAACACTTCCGCGATTCTGGAAGTCATGCGTGACACCACCCGGTATCAGCACGAAGGCGCCCTTGTCAGCCTCTACCCATTTTTCGCCGACCAGAACACTCATGGTGCCTTCGATGATGTAGAAGAGATCGTCCTCCGCGTGCGAGTGCGGCCCGGGCCCTTGCGTGCGCGGCTCCAGCCACCACTCCGACACGGAGTAGCGCGAGTCCGTTTCTGCTTCGTCTGCCTTGAACACCGCGCTGATACGCCCCATCGGATACGCGCGACCCTCGCCAGGTGCAAGCACGACAGGTTTTCTGGTTGGAGCCATCGAGGTGCTCATCGTTCTCTCCTTTGTTTCGAGGGCTGTCAGGACGAGCGCTGCGTTGCTGGAGGCTAGTGCGGACGGCCGCTGACCTCCGCCGCGAGACGGTCAAGGTTCTCTTCGTTGGACGGTTCGACAATATGCTTGACGGCCGCCGCGACGGCGGGATCATCGAACGCCTGGACCCACGAAAGCAGCGAGCCTGCGCTGGAGGGGCTCAAGGTGATGGTCAGCTCGAAAAGTGGCGCAACGATGTGCCTGATGACGACTTTCGCGTCGGGAACGATCTCCGTGAAGCGGGACTCGTTCGGGTAGTTCGCGCCGTTCGGTCCGTGCATGGTGAACTTCCATTGGCCACCGGTTTTGAACTCGAAGATGTCGAATGTGTTGGTGAAGCCAGCCGGACCCCACCAGCGAGCAAGGCGCTCGCCATCGCTGATTGCGGCAAAAACTTCTGAGGGGGACGCTGACAGCTCGCGTGATGTCTGGAAGATGGACATGGATACCTCTGGTTCTACTGGATGGCAACTAGCGATTCAAGCATGCCGCCGAAGGCAGGTTCGCCTGAGAGCCTGTTCATGATCTTACTGCGAGGCCGTGATCGGGGCTCATGCGCTGCTCGAAATCCTCATGTAGTTATCTACACTCCGGTTTCTGCGCTGCTCCGAGTTTGGCTACTAAGCCCGCTGACGGCCTCTCGCTACAGATCGTGAACAGGCTCTGAGGGAACTGCCAGGCGCCGCGCTGCAGTTGTGGCAATCACACCACCTGAATGTTAATTCCAGTGTGGCTGAGTGATCAGAAGTAGCAAGACGAACAGCGCCATCAACAGCCCCGGGACAGCGGTGACGGACAAAGCGGCGATGGCGAGGACGGGCTTGCCATTGGCTCGCAGGGCATAGCCTGCCCAAAGACTCAGGCCCATGACGGCCAGCAGACCCGACCACAAGCCCAGATTGAATGAAGAGACCGTGCCGTCGCCGAGGCCGATGATGAAAAAGATGACGGCGACAGAGGAGGTCAGCGCCGCGCAGACAAAGAAGGCTGCGAAGACGAGACGGCTGCGGCGGCTGCTGTGCGTCATGTCCCTGGTCATGCGAAGTGCTCGAAAAGGTACCGGCAGTTCGAGCACCGAACAGTCGATCGCCCCAAACGATCGACTGTCATTTTGCGGTTTCCGCCGGTTCAAGCATGTCTGGACACCTCATTCTGGAATTGTCCTGGGGCCGCAAGCGCTTCGCTTGAGTGCGGGTCAGGCCTTGCCGCGAAGCGATGGATGAATCACAAGGTGGCTGGCCGCATCAGACCAGTGCGTAAGAGAGGGAGGACGCCGTGTCGTTCCAGCCAAACTGCCTGAGGTCGGGAAAGGCCTGGCGCTCTGGTACCCAAAGCTGCGCGCCCAGGAAATTAATGTGCTGATGCAGGATGACGAAAGAGCGCTGTGGTCTCACGTTCGCCCAGACTTCACTCTGGTTCGATACTGACGAGACCTTGTCGTTGATGTTCTGCAGAAATATGGCATTGCGAAAATCGGGAATATTGCCGTTGCCTGCTTGTCTACCGCCGGTGCTGCTGGTTGTGCCAGCACCAAAGCGCCATTGCCAACCACTGAAAGAAATGTGCTCCCACAGGAACACCGAGCCGCCAATGACATTCGCAATTTGCTGCGGTGTTGATGAAGTGCCAATCGAGGCGGCGAGTGATCGTGGTGCACCGGCGGGCTTTTTTGCCTTTGCTCGCGGCGACAAGATAAGGGCGTGTTGTTTTGCCTTGGTGGCGTTTGTGAATACCTGGAGCTCGTCGCCATCCCTGGCGCGCTCGTCCAATACATAGATCAGGGGCTTGCCGTCGAAGTCTTTGACGGACTCCGGCGCCGCGCGCTTTCCATCCAGGTGAATTGGCATCAACGGGATTTCGTGAATACAGGTGGGCTTCTTTGGCTCAATGCGCTCTTCAGTTGGCGCGATCACCGCCGAACCGAATCTGGACTCGAGGCCCGCGACGTAGGCGCTGCCGATCAGCGAGAGGTCGTTGTGAGAAAGGACTGCAGCTGCTTCAGAAACCTTGGACTTGGATGACTTGGAACTGGCAGACATTGTGATCCCCCGGGGCTGTGAATTTGAGAGCGAAACCTGGTCTACGGCTCAACAGCAAAATGACCTCGCGATAGATGTCAATGAAGTGCGTTTGAATTGTAGTACTGCGAGAGCCAATTAGCATTTATCTCTTGTGAGTACAAAATGCGAATGCATACAGCATGGCCACGGAGGTAAATTCGAATTTCTGTTTCGCATTCAGATAATGGTTATCGTGCGAAAAAGGGACCGAGCAATTTTTCATCTGACGTGACCACCAAGAAGATGCGCAGTTACTGGAAGGTCAAGCTAAAGGCCGAGATCGCACAGTTCAGCGCGGCGGATGAAAAGGGGCGTCCGAAGATCATCGTAGCCCTGCCCAAGACCCTCGGTGACAGCTATCCGGTTGGCGACGGCCGTGTGGCTTCAGCGGAAGTCGCGCAAGCTGTTCGCAGCCGACTGTCCGACATCCTGACCCAGACCAAGCGCTTCATCGTGCTGGATCGGGAGTTCGGGGCTGACATCCAGGCGGAGATCGACCACATTAACAGCGGCAAGGTCCGGGCTCAGGATAGTGCGCGCATAGGGCAGCAGCTGGCGACGGATCTCATCCTTATTCCGACGATCGAGCGCTTCGAGTACGTAAAGTCGGTGCGCAAGTTGCGCATGTCAGATCGTGAGCTGGTCTCGTATGCCGGTAGTGGCAGGATCACGCTGCGGCTGCTGAATGCCACGACGGGTGAGGTCGTAATGTCGAACAGCTTCGAGCACAAGCTGGCCGACGCCGACCCCAGCACCATGCCGCGCGTCATTGACGGGCAGAGCATGACCGCTCAGACGATGGATTCATTGGCAAACCAGATCGGCACAGCCATCGTTACCGAAGTATTCCCGGTGTCAGTGGTCTCCATGAGCGGAGATCAGGTGGTCCTGAGCCAGGGGGGGCTGTCGCTGCAGGTGGGCCAGCGCTGGAAGGCGGTCTATCTGGGCGAGGAGCTCAAGGACGCTCAAACCGGCAATTCGCTGGGGCGCAACGAGATGCCGATCGGAACGGTGCGGATTGATCGGGTTTCTTCACAGACTTCCTATGGGACTCTTGAGGAAGGAGCACCCAATCTGGGCGGAAAGCCTTTCACCGGGGGCAGCATCGAGTTGCGCGAGCGCTTGACGAAGGCTGCCAATGGGGACGCCAAGGCGGCGGCCGGCGCAACTGAGCAGAAGCCGGAAGTCGCGGCTACTCCGCCCGCAGCGACGGAGAAGCCCAAAGCAGCAAAGGCTGCAGTTGCCGCGCAGCCGAAGCCGAAAGAGGTGGTCAAAGACGACAAGTGGTAAGCCGTCGGCCAGTGGGGGCCATGCCGGCACCCACTGGCTCCTGGACGAGCCTATGACGCCCAGCTATGCGCTCACCCGCGCGCGAAAGCTGGCGCAACCAGCCGTAGCACCTCGGTGTGCAGCGAAGAGTCAGGCCGTACTCCGCACCAGCCCAAGCCTGCGGAGGTTTTTCTGCAACTCAACGACAGAACTCCACGGAAGGATTTCGGAGTTTTCTCGCTCGTCCGGAGGATTAGACGGCAGCTCGTCGGACCAACCGCCACAGCCCACCAGCGGAAGCAAGGGCCGCTTATGAAGCCACGCCAGGTGGACCTCAGACTTGGTGCCAGCACGACCACCGATGACGATGCAAGCATCGCCGGCGAGAGCCATCAAGAGATTGCGGGCATCGCCCATGCCACACGGCACAACAACCGTTGCAGGCCACTCCGCCGGAGGCATCTGATCTGGCGGCACGATGCTGAGAACCAGACCGTTCGCCTGGATGGCGCGCTCTGCGGCAACCCGGGTTGCCGGACTGCCGCAGCCGCTGACGACTGTGATACCGAGCCTGGCCAGGGCCTCACCCGCCTGACCGGCTAAATCGTAAGCGGGCGACCCGGGCTCGGCACTGCCGAGAACACAGACTTGGGGTTTGCGGTGCGAGACAGTGGTCATGTGTGTCCTCGTGTGGTTTAACGCCTAGGTTAACCGGCGGCGAAGCCGTCTGGGTTGAACGCAATGTCAGGCACAACGATAGTCAGGGTTCGGTGTAATTCGAACAGTCGGGCGGCGGCGTATCAGGGACATAACTCCGGGCTTCCGGGGCGAAGCGATACAAGCGCTGATAACTGCATTGGGGATCGGTGAAGGTAACGAGATCGCGTTTGCGAAGAGGCCGTCCCGCAAGTGAATCCCTGGACCGCGACACTGGCCCCGGAAAAGATGTCGCCGTGCTGCGATAGCGCAGCACTGGCATTCCTGCCGCGGACTTTCCAGTCAGGGCGAGATTGGCGTCGAAGTTGTATTCGTCATGACAGGCTCCGGCACGCTTCTTCATGTCTCGCTCGCCGAAACACGCCCGGATCATCACATTGGCGCTCTGGGGAACACTGAGAACCTCAAACGGCGGCTGACCAGGCAGAAAGGCGATGAGGTGCAGTGTTGTTGCATTGCCCCCGCCGCCTGAATACATGGCGCGCGCCTCCGTTTCAACGCCTGCCAGGATGCCTCCCTCGAAGCGGATGAGCTGCGGCCAAAGCTGAAGCGAAGGCTCTTCTTCATCCGCGGATGACAGCTCCGTCAACCGAAAGAGCGCGCCAGCCAGACGACGCGGGCCGCCAGATAGCTTCAAGCTCAAATCCCTGTCATCGGCTACGGTGGCGTCGCACGCTTTGTCTGCGCAACCAGTTTGCGATGGAGCGATTTCAACACAGAGCTTGTCCGGCGTACAACCGAGCGTCAGCGTCTCCATGCGCGGTGGCGCGGCGAGGACTGGCGATGATGACAAAAGCATTGTGACTAAAAAGGATATGGGTTTAAACATGATCAAATACCGAGTCAAACGAATTTCAGCCTGACATTTGAATTAGCGATCGGGCTGAAGCCAGTCCAGGCTGAATGAAGTGCTAGACCACGCTGCGGCGGTCTGTTCCTGTACGTGCCGCAATGAGGCCAACAGCTACGGCACAGACTAACGCAAGCACTAGATCTGTCGCAAAGTATCCGACATCAAAGTTGTACGTGTCGCAAGCCGTAGGCCCGCAATCACCGCCGATTTTGTGAAAACTGTACGGGAATCCAGCAACTTCCTGGCCGTCAGATTGATACGCGCCGTGAGTCAGAAAGAACGGAACTACATTGACGAAAACCGCAGTGCATGTGGTGACTAAAAATGCGGAGAGGAATCTCGACTTGCTTGTCATTGTGTGCGAGTCCAGCGAGGGTGTAGAAAAAAGTGGGGTTTGCAAAATCCGGTCTGAATACAGGAGGCCGTTGTCCCTTCCCGAGCTCACGATCGTCAATTCTGAGCTGGTCTGGAGGGGCGATCTCGTGGCCAATTTTACGTTCTCGCCGAAAACGAGTTTTTCTACAGCCTCAGCGCCTGACATGAGCGGTAGCCGGTTGGACATCCGCTCGATGGAGTGGCCAGGCATCGTCGCCTCCAAGAGGCTGTCTACGATCTCCGGAAACTCGTGCAATAGGGCCGGTATTGTCTTCAGACCCTGCAAAGGAGCTCGTCATCCCGGCGAAAGCCGGGATCCAGTACCGGACGTACGATGTGGATCCCGGCTTTCGCCGGGATGACGATGGCTTTTCAGGGGTCGTGAACAGGTTCTAAGGCCGCTTGCCTATGGGATTCCATTTGTCTTTTCCGACGCGAGCCTCCCAATCTTTGCCGTCTCTGCTTCGATGAGGGCTAATTCCTCCCGCGCACCCCCCACCTGCACCTATCGGCGTTTTGCAGAATTCGATCGTTACGTATTCGCCGTCATATTCCATGCGTTCGCCGCCGCACCCAGACGGGAGAGGGTAGGCCCCATCTACTTCTGGCACGCGAACCCACTCGGTGACCACACCTTGCTCAGGTTCGGCACGGTACACCTTGCAATCTTGTAGCCCTATCAGGACGGGCCCGTCTTTCCCCAACGGATCTAGTCGCACGAGACTACTTCCGAAGGGGTTTTGAAGCGAAATAACCCTCTCCCTCTCTTCTTTAGTTAGCGTCATCTTCTCAATGTCATCGGTGCACCCTGCGGCTAGGAGAAGAGATAAAAGTACGTGGAGTGTTTTCTGAGGATGTCTCATGCGTTTTCGATGAAAAGTGCACGCCTTACGTTTGACATGAGAGGCGCGACCCGGCTTGCCGGGGTGCGTCCTCGCGAGGGAAGAGTTAGGCGGCAAATGATTCATGGGAAGGCATCGCTCACCGTAGATAGCGGTAATGGCCTGTGATGCGATAGACGAAAAGGATGTCGTCCTCCACAGGGCCGGCCCCGATGTTGTGTATTACTTGCGGTCGACCTGTGCCGCTCACCTTTCGATCCGACACGATGCCGATGTGCGGAAGATTTCCCGGGAGTATCCACGTGACCAAGTCGCCCGCGACGTAGTCTTGCGGCCTTTGGGAGACTTGCACAGAAGCGCCGGCGCGCGCGAGGAACGTTTGCATGTTTGGCACTCGCCGGTGATCGATATTGCGATCAGGTTGGCGCATGCCCCAGGCTGCCGGATATGCGGTGAAGTGACGCACCATGTCTTCGTGGATCAGCACCTGAAAGTCGACGCCTAGACGCCGGTACGCGCGAATGATGAGGTCGGTGCACACGCCACGATCATCGGGAACGTCGCCCAATGGATAGCCGATCGTTCGATACGAACCGTCGTAGACCTCTTGGTGCGCCGTTCTTTCCCGCGCGGCTGTGACTAGATCAGCGGCGAAGGTGCCCACAAAGGCACCAGCGTGTACGGCAACGGAAAGAGCCATCGCTGCAACAAGTAGTCTCGACGTGTTCACGGACGCCGAACGTTTGACATGAGGGGCGGCCGCAAGCAAGCGAAGCTTGCTTGTGGACGTCCCCTCGATGAAAGAGTTGGGCGTCACTCTAGCCGAGCGCTCGGTGATAGAACCGCGTGTCGAGCGACATGCGAGGAAAGTACTCGGGAAGAGCCTCTTGCGCGATTCGGACGAAACCATTCTTCTCATAGAAGCGATGAGCGGCAACGAACTTCTCGGTTGTGCCGAGATACACATCTCGCGCGTGCGCGGTTTCTGCCGACAGCAACAACCGCTCCAGAAGGCGAGTAGCGACGGCGTGCTCCCTTCCGCGATGCGTCGCTTTGACGAACATCTTGCGCAACGCACCCTGGTTGTTTCCAATATCGCGAAGCGCGATGGTTCCGACGACTTCACCGTCGGAAAGTGCAACCCAAAACCCCCCAGCTCCCGATTGATAGAAGCCGGCGACATCGAGAAGATCCGGTTGGTCCTTTATGCCGATGTTGAAGCCGAATTCGAGGCGTTGGATCGTGAGAATGAGCTCAACAACACGATCGCTCAGTGACTCCGAATGACTAACGATCTCGATCAAAGGCGCGCTCCTGGTGACGCCCAACGTTTTACTTCAGCGGCGTGCCGTAGGAAGATCCGCTTTAAGGAAGGGTTAGGCGTCGCTCGCTTCATGCCGCTATTTCGATTCGATTTCCATCGGGATCCAAGATAACGCTCTCATAGTAGCCATCTCCAGTCCTTCGCGGGCCATCGAGAACTGGGTATCCATCACTCTTCAAGCGTGCAGTCAGTTCGTCTACGAGTTGGTCTGAGCCGAGTGCGATGGCGAAGTGAGTAAGTCCCATTCGCTGGGCGCCAGGTTCTATGATGATTGGCTCAAGTGTTGCGCTTGTCATGGCTTCGATTCGTGCTCCATCGGTGAAGCTCAGGAAGCAAGACTCGAATCCCTTCTTCTCGTTGACGTACCTGACACCCGCCGTGGCGCCAAAGTACGAAACGTAGAAGTTCGCGCAGCGCTCAAGGTCATTGGTCCAAAGTGCAACGTGATCGATTCGCATGATTGGCTCGGTCGCGGTTGAAATTGTGGGCGCCTTCTCGCGACGCCTAACGTGGAAGTGAGTGGCAGCCGGAGCGAAGCGCAGGGAACCACAAGCGCAGCTTGTGGCTGTCCCGCTCGACTGCAGGGTTAGCAGCGCGCAATGGCACGGAACTTTGGGTCCGACCTAGTTGACACCACAAACACAGCCTCAGCCCCAGAGTCTGGATCACTTGCGCTGACCATTCTGTACGCATTTTGCATCCAAGGAATGCACGCCTCTGGCGTGCACGAACTCTTAATGGAATCAACAAATGCTTCGACGTTTGCCAATCCGACAGCCTTCTCGAAATGTTCGCTGCCCGAGCCTGCGTGGAAAACCTTTGCTCCTTCGGTCGATCGATGCAGGCGAGTCTGGATTTCAACCGGACTAAACAAGATTTTATTTGTGAAGTACGTGTTAGTGCCCTGGTCAAAGAACGTGGCGATGCCCTGATTGACCATGAACGAGGTCAGTTTACTCAGACTGGAGAGGTCATGAACGCGCATAAAGTTTGCCATGTGCTTTCTAATGATTAGAAACCAATCATCGATACTGGCGCTCCTCTCAATCATCTAGAGGTAGTAATGTTCTTGTGAATGGCCGGCTATTCCTAGGGCCAGGTTCCCGCTCGCATTCAGAGTGATCTTATTGTAATCGTGAATTATGTGACTGCCTTCAGCGTCAGCGTCAGCGTTCGTGTCGGGCGCAGCTGCATCCGGCCACTTCGCTATTGCCTTTCGATCTGCCGCCAGAATAGACATGTCTCTGTGCAGAACATTGAGTACGAAGGTCACACGCGCCCCTAAGCTGCTAACGTGATGTAGTGGTCAAAATGACCGGGCACTGGAATATTGGACAATTTCCATTGCGCGGGATGAGCTTGAATTGCCAAGGCTATTTTCCCAAGGGCTGCACCATGATGGCCAACAAAACTTTAGATGACAAGTCGCCATGCCGGCCTCTGTCAGCTCGGCTTTTCATTCAGTTCCGGATGCGCCCGGCGTCCGGCATGTTGAATTGCCCCTGCACAAAACTCGTCACTTCCCCCTGACTCATGTTGTGTCGGCAGCAGCGTCAGACATTCCGGTAGCATGCTTTTCCTGAAAGCACTCGTTGATCCTGTTGTTTTGTGAATGGCATGGCTCTTGCCAGATGACGGTATTCATCCGTGCATGTAATTGCGACGGAGTGCCGACATCATCGGGAGTGCTACAGCATGAGCAATCGCAAGCTGCGCCTCGGCGCGTTCATTCAGGCCACGGGCCATCACATCGCAGCATGGCGTCACCCGGGCTCGCAGGAAGACCTCGGGACGAATATCGAGGCCTATCAGGATGTGGCCCGTACTGCGGAGCGCGGCAAGTTCGACATGGTGTTCCTGGCGGACAGTCCGGGCATCCAGAACAGCATCGAGGGTGAAGAGGCGGGCCGTTACGGGCGCATTGCGATCTTTGAGCCGGTCACGCTGTTTGCGTCCTTGTCCGCGGTGACGAAGCACATCGGTTTCGTGTCGACAGCTTCGACGACCTACGAGCAGCCCTTCACGCTCGCACGCAAATTCGCTTCGCTCGATCACTTGTCGCATGGTCGCGCGGCGTGGAATGTGGTGACGACGGGCAATGAAAATGCCGCTGGCAATTTCGGGATCGAGCAGCATCCCGATCATTCGGAGCGCTACGAGCGCGCTGAGGAATTCGTCGCTGTGGTGAAGGGGCTGTGGGACAGTTTCGAAGACGATGCCTTCCTGCGTGACAAGGAGAGCGGCGTGTACTTCGACCGCGCGAAGCTGCACACGCTCAATCACAAGGGCAAGCATTTCTCGGTGACGGGGCCGCTGAACATCTCGCGCCCGCCGCAGGGCTATCCCGTCATCGTGCAGGCCGGTGCCTCCGAACCGGGGCGCGAGCTGGCGGCAAAAACGGCGGAGGTGATCTTTACGGCGTGGCAGACGCTGGCAGAAGCACAGGCCTTCTACCGCGACGTGAAGGGCCGTCTCGCGAAATACGGACGCCATCCCGATGAGCTGAAGATCATGCCCGGCATCTCGCCGGTGATCGGCCGCACGCAGGAAGAGGCGGAGGCGAAAGCGCGCGAGCTGGAAGACCTGATCCACCCCTCGGTGGGCTACGGCATCCTCAAGCGCTTCTTCCCCGGCGTAGACATCACGAAGTACGACCTCGACGGCCCGTTGCCGCCTTTCGCCGAAACCACCAACGGCAACAAGAGTCGCCTGTCGCTGGTGACGGAGCTTGCGCAGCGCGAGAAGCTCACGCTGCGTCAGTTGTACACGCGGCTCGCCGGTGCACGCGGGCACTGGGTGGTGGTCGGCACGCCGCAGACGATCGCCGATCAGATCCAGCTGTGGTTCGAGAACGAGGCGGCCGATGGTTTCAACGTGATGCCACCGATCCTGCCGGAGTCGCTCGATACCTTCGTCGAGCTTGTCGTGCCGGAGTTGCAAAAGCGCGGCCTGTTTCGCACGGAGTACGAGGGCGAGACGCTGCGCGACAACCTCGGGCTGAAACGCCCCGAGAGTCGTTACGTGCTGCAGCGTGAAGTCGAGACAACGACACAACGCTCTGCTGCCTGATCCCGTTCAAGGAGACGAAAATGAGCATCGAACAACATCAGTACGCAACAGCGCGCGGCACCTTGCCTTATCTGTTCCGCAAGGCGGACGTGCTTGCCAACGCACACAACGGCAAGACACCGCTGGTGGTCTTCCTGCATGGTGCGAAAGACCGCGGCAATGATCTTTCGCTGCCGCTTGGCTGGGGCTTCCCGAAGTTTGCGGCCGCTGCCGACAAGCTGCCCTACAACTTCCTTGCGTTGCAGATTCCGCCCGAGACGACCTGGCCGGAGTGGCGCGAAGAACTTTTTGCGTTGATCGATACGCTGACCGAAGTTCACGCCATCGATACGGAGCGCGTGGTGCTGTCCGGCTTCAGTCTTGGCTCGGCGGGGACCTGGTTGATCGGTAGCGCACACCCTGAACGTTTTGCCGGGCTCGTCATCGTATCGGGCAAATTGCCGGAAGCGGTGGATGTGCAACGTCTGACTGCCTTGCGGGACACACCGGTGCAGGTGTTCCACGGCGGCAAGGATGACAGGGCGCCACTGGGTGATGCTGAGAATGCCGTGGGCATTCTCCGCGCGCTGCACGCATCTGTAGTGAGTTTCACGCTCATTCCTGATGGCGATCACTTCATCGCCGATCGCGTCTATGGCGATCCTGACCTGCAAAGCTGGCTGGCGAACATTCCTGCGCGCCATCGCTTGCGGCCTGCCGAGGTGGCGCTCCAGCCTTGAACGACAGGCACGCCTGCTCCAGCCACCAGCTCCGCGACCGCACCTGCAGTGGCTCATCGGTGCGCATCCAACATCATCCATTTATCGAGAGGACGTAGTCATGACATTCGGGACATTCCGGCATTTGCAACGACGCGCGCTGATTGCGCTCGCAGCATCCTTCCCGTTCTTCGCACAGGCGCAGGGGGTGGCTCCCGTGTCCAACAGCGTGCCGCCCGGCACGGAGCTCGCCATCGGCGACCCGAAGACGCAGCGCGCGCTGGAGCTGTCGGGAGAGGTCAGCAAGCTGCCCTTCAAGGTGAAGTGGGCCAACATCAGTGGTGGCCCGAAGACGATTGAGGCCTTTCGCGCCAACGCGCTGGATCTGGGTTCGGTCGCAGACATTCCACCGCTGCATGCGAACTGGACGGGCTTGCCGGTGCGTATTGTCGCAGCGGGCTTCCGCAAGGATCCCGTCAATCATCCGATCTACAAACTCGGTATTGCGCCGGGCGCTTCCGTGAAGACGCTGGCCGATCTGCGCGGCAAGAAAATCGCGTACAGCCCCGGCCAGGCGCAGGGCGCGCTGGTGCTGCGCGTGCTGCAGAAAGCCAGACTGACGCAGAAGGACGTGAAGCTGATCGAAATGCCCAGTACCGGCGATGTGTATGTGAGTGCACTGGCCAGCAAACTGGTGGATGTGGCGCCAATCGCCGAAGCCAACCAGCCGCGCTACATCGCCAACTACGGGGCGAATGGTGCCACCTTGCTCTCGCATGGTTTGCGCGATGATCCTTCCTATCTCTACGCACCGAAGTCGGTGCTCGATGATCCGGCCAAGGCCGCAGCGATCCGCGAATATGTGAAGGCCTGGGCGCGTGCCCAGCGCTGGATCTATGAGCACCAGGAAGAGTGGGTCAAGGGTTACTACGTCGAGCAGCAAGGCCTCAAGGCCGAGGACGGGCAATACCTGCTCAAGTCCAATGGCGAGCCGGATATTCCTGCCGACTGGAAAGGTGCCATCGAGCGCCAGCAGGCCACCATCGACTTGCTGGCCAAGGAAGGCGGCAAGCCGGTGTTGAAGGCGGCCGACATCTTCGACCGTCGTTTCGAGTTTGTGGCCGGCCAGGCGCTCGCGAATCAGGCCATTGCAAATCAGGCACTGGCGAAGAAGCAGCCTTGAAGGAGTCCCCGCAGTGAGCCCTCCCGTGAACAATTCCGTATTGAGTCCGCCTGAGTTCGGTACGCCCGTCTCCGTATGGGCCGCACCCGTCTCGTCGTCGTTGCCTGATGCAACTTCCGCGCACGAAACGCGCGAGGCCGGAGAGCAGGTCAAGCGCTATTCGCGACTCGGCCCAGGGCGTCCCCGACGTTATGGCCCTGTCATCGGTCCTTTGCTGTTGCTGGCGTTGTGGACGCTCGGTTCACTGACCGGGCTGATCGATCATCGGACGCTGTCGCCGCCGTGGGTAGTCGTCAAGACAGCAGGCGAGCTGATTGCTTCGGGCCGTCTGTGGGACAACTTCTCGACCTCGCTGGGCCGCGCCGCGCAAGGGCTATTCTGGGGCGTGCTCGCGGGCGGCTTGCTGGGGGTCGTTGCCGGTCTCAGTCGCATTGGTGAGTACGTCGTTGACGGTCCGATCCAGATCAAGCGCGCCATTCCGACGCTGGCCGTGATCCCGCTGCTCATGCTGTGGCTCGGCATCGGTGAAGGCATGAAGATCACCACGATCGCGCTGATCGTTTTCGTGCCCATCTATATCCAGACGCATGACAGCCTGCGCTCGATCGACAGCCGCTTTCTCGAGCTGTCGGAAACGCTGGGGGTGAGCCGTGGCGAGTTCCTGCGCAATGTGGTGCTGCCCGGTGCCTTGCCCGGCTTTCTGCTGGGCCTGCGCTTTGCCGTGACATCGTCATGGCTGGCCCTGGTCGTCGTTGAGCAGGTGAACTCGACGGCAGGCATTGGCTACATGATCGAGCTGGCCCGCACGTATGGACAAACCGAAGTCATCATCGTCGGGCTCACGCTCTACGCTTTCCTGGGCCTCGGCTCGGACTTGCTTGTTCGCTTGCTGCAAAGGAGGGTGCTGAGATGGCGCAGAACACTGGAAGATTGAATTCCAATTTCACCGAAGGTTTCATCAGCAAGTTTGCCGATAGCACTCCTGACGATCGCGTCGTCGAAGTGCGTCGGCTGGTGCGTGGTTTTGGCAAACGCATCGTGCTGGATGGAATCGACCTCGATATCCGCAAGGGTGAATTCGTGGCCTTGCTGGGGCGCAGCGGCTCAGGCAAGAGCACCTTGCTGCGTGCCCTCGCAGGTCTCGACTACGAAGTGAGCGGCGGCGGGCAACTGCGTGTGCCGAATAAATTGTCGGTGGTTTTCCAGGACGCTCGGCTACTGCCCTGGAAATCATTGCTGGAGAACGTGGCTTACGGCCTGCACGGTGTCGATCCGCAAGAGCGCGCGCGGGCGGCGCTCGCCGAGGTGGGTCTGGCCGGGCGCGAGCGGGCGTGGCCGGGCGAGCTGTCTGGTGGCGAACAGCAGCGCGTAGCCTTGGCTCGCGCCCTCGTGCGCGACCCGGAATTACTGCTGGCCGACGAACCCTTCGGCGCGCTTGATGCGCTGACACGACTGCGCATGCACGCGCTGCTGCGCCAGCTGTGCGAAAGACACAGGCCCGGGGTGTTGCTGGTGACACACGATGTGGACGAAGCCATAAGTCTGGCTGACCGCATCGTCGTCATTCACGAGGGAAAACTGATCGTCGATCTGCAGGTAGAGCTCTCGGCGCAACATGGTCTGGCGCGTCAGGCGCGCATCGTCGAAGTGCGCAAATACCTCCTCGCCAGCCTTGGTGTGCAGACCGACGAAAATCATATTGCCGAAGAGCAAGCCGCGGCGTGAGAAAAAGGGCGCTGACTCCCGATGGCTCTTCCTGTTTCAGGAAAGCCCCAGCACACGGCGGTAATGCGGTCCAGCCAAGGAATCTCTAAAACAAGTTCGTCATCCCGGCGAAGGCCGGGATCCAGTCACTACGCGTGGATCTGGATCCCGGCCTTCGCCGGGATGACGCTTTTGTTGCCATTCGCGACGCTTGACTGTCAGCTGTCCTGATTCAAGCAGTCTTCCATCCAGCTGTGTGCTCTTGCATATCTGCCTGAGCCTGCCTGCCGCTCACTTGCCACTCAACTGCCGCTGAAAATTTCGTGGGCGTGCTGCGTCTGCAGCAGCGGAGCGGTTTCTTTGTTCCTGCTTGTCGCATGCGCAGCACATGGCGGCGCACTTGAGGCATTAATGCCTGATTTGCAGTTATGCATATGAAATGTTGTTGCGTGGAACAGGCTTTGCATTGACCACTTATCGCGGAGGGCGCGGCGCGCGCCGGCTCCGGCGATATCGACCAATGCAAGGAGCAATGATGACTAAGCAGCGAGTCAGGGAAGCGGTCGCCGATGCGACCGGGCAACTGGAAAAGACGTCGACCGTGCGCGGGCGTCGCGCATTCTTCGGCAAGGCGGGTGTCGCGACATTGGGTGGTGCGCTGGTCGCCAGCGGCCAGGCTCTGGCACAGAGCGAAGCGGGCATACCTGACGTGCGCGCCTTGGGCGAGAGTGGTGGTGATCTCAACCAGCAATTGCGGCGGCAGACCTTTCGCCTGCGCGTCGAGCGCGCCAAGGCGAACTACGACCAGCCCGTGCCGAATCACCAGAACAATGGTGATGAGGAGCGTTATGCCAACAAGATAGGCAATGACACGCGCGGTTTGCCACACAATTCACGTGGCGAGGTGGACCTGAAAGCCTGGGGCGAGTTGAAGGCTGCGCTGGCAACGGGCTTGCCGGCAGACTTCGAGAAAGTGACGCTGGGCGGTGGCCGCAAGCTGGTCAATCCGCTCGGCACGCTGTCGCTGAATCTCACGGGTCTGGGGCCGAACCAGATCGCCATTCCGCCTGCACCCGCACTGGCTAGCCAGGAGAAGGCGGCCGAGGCCGTCGAGATCTACTGGCAGAGCCTGCTGCGCGATGTGCCGTTCAGCGAGTATCGCGATGACACGCACAATGAGCTGCTCCGTGCGGCAGCAGCCGAGCTGTCACGCTTGCCGGGCTATGCAGGTCCGCGCAATGCCGAGGGCAAGGTGACGCCTTCACTCCTGTTCCGGGGCACGGCGCGCTACGTCGATCCGTCCGATTCGAGTGGCCGCAAGGCAAAGACCATTGCCCCTGTCGGCGTGCTGGTGGGGCCGTACATTTCGCAATTCCTGCTGCGCGATGTGCCCTATGGCCTGCAGTCCATTCCGGGGACGATCCGCGCACAACTTCCCGGCAATGATTTCCTGCTCAATCCGGAAGAACTGCTGGCCAATATCAGCGGCCAGCCACACAAGCGTGTGGTCAAACTCGACTCGAAACCGCGCTACCTGTCCACGGGGCGTGATCTTGCCGAGTATTCGCGTGGCGGCGCACCCGGCTTCTGGGCTGCATCGCAGATTCTCTCCAATCCCCGCAGCAGCGATCCGCTGGTGGTGGGCGGCATCGGCGCGCCGTTGGCAGCAAACAATCCTTACCTCAAGTACAAGGTCACGCAGGGGGCAAACGCGAGCTTCGGCGCGCCCTTTGTGCAGTCGCTGATTCCGCTGGCAACGACGCGCGAGATTCGCGCAAACTACTGGCAGAAGTGGTTCGTGCATCGCGTGCCGCGTCCGGAAGCAATCTCCAACCTCGCGCATCAGCGCCTGGCGAAAGGCGTGAGCGATATTCCCTTGCACGACGATTTCCTCAAGTCGGATGCACTATCCCGTAGTCATGCAAAGAACGGCGTGCATCTCTTGTCGCATGCGTATCCTGATGGCGCGCCGTATCACAGCTCGTATCCCGGCGGCGCTTCATCGGCAGCTGCGATTCACGCGACCTTGCTGAAGGCTTTCTTCGATGAGAGCTTTGTGATCAGCGATCCGGTACAGCCTGATCCGAATGATCCGACGAAGCTGATCCCTTATGTCGGGCCTCCACTGACCGTGGGTGGCGAGCTCAACAAGCTGGCTTCAAATCTTGGCTGGGGGCGCAACTGGGGCGGTATCCACTTCCGCTCCGATGCGGGGGCATCGCTGCCGCAGGCGGAAGAGCTGGCGTTGAGCCTGTTGCGTGACGAGCGTTATACCTTCCGCGAGAATTTCGAAGGCTTCACGCTGACGCGTTTCGATGGCAGCAAAGTAACGGTCTGATAATCCGTTCATGGATGTCATGAGTGTCGTCATTCCCGCGAACGCGGGAATGACGAATTCCGCGAAGGGCGTAGATACCGTCTCCAATATCAAGCGTTTTCTGTGTTGAAGGTTGGGCTATACGGCTTGCCCGAGTGCACGACCCCAAAGCACAGATGCGCGAGCTTGCGCATGGCTGCCCCAATCGCGGCCATCTTGGGTTTGCCCCGTGCGATGAGCCGCTCGTACAACGCCCGGATATGGGGATTGTGTTTCACCGCCACAATGGCGGGCATGTAGAGCAGCTTGCGC
>DATIDV010000009.1:0-37713 GCA_035456105.1 Rhodocyclaceae bacterium
TCAGTGCGTTCGCGATCCACTCCATCGGAAGATGTTCTGACAGCCGATCAAAACCCATCGGCGGTATTACATCTACAGCAGCGCTTAGTTGGCTCGATAACATTTGAGCCAGACGTTAACAACCTCTCCTTGCGTTTACAACTGATGATAAAAATAAAAATGCCGCTCACCTAAGTGAACGGCATTACGGCTCCGGTCGGGTTTTTTCATTCTTGCGCCGCTTTCAGGTTGCTTTAGTTCGAGAGCCACCCATACTTTCAAAGCCCCATTTGAGGGGCTGCATTTGCCGCAAAGACGGTCGAAGCAACTTCAAACAAATCTGGAGACAGTCATGAAATTCCAAGTATCCCTTCTGGGGGCGCTCGCCCTCGTGTGTCTGAGTCAGGGCGCGGAAGCCGCCAACCGGCCCAAAGGCTGGGTCACCATCTGCAAGGAAGGTGCAAGCTGCTCCGTGGCAGCCAATACCAATGTCGCATTCGGTCGCGCCGACCAGTTCATCTACAAGGTCCTGTCAGGCAGCTTCGTCTGCAGCGCAGCGACATTCGGCAGCAAGATCGCCGGTGGCGTCAATGAATGCTCGATCGCCAGCGCGGCCAGCAGTGCTTCCAGCGCACCGTCCTCTTCGTCATCTTCGAAGAGCTCGTCCTCATCATCAACACCTTCCAGCTCGTCCTCATCAACGAGCTCGAGCAGTTCCAGTAGTGCAACAGCCTGCAAGCCGGGCTCCATCACGGGTACCGTCGATTGCGGCGGCATCACGGTCGGCACATCCTGTGACGGCCAATCCGAAAGCCAGCAGGCGGTGTTCAACCTGGCTGACGGCGCGGTACTGAAGAACGTGCACATCAGGGCCGGTGGCGGCGCCGACGGCATTCATTGCCAGGGTAACTGCACGCTGGAAAATGTCGTCTGGGATGGTGTCTGCGAAGATGCAGCGACCATGCAGGGCGGCAGTGGCAAGGTGATGAAAGTCATCGGCGGTTCGGCCACCCTGGCAGACGACAAGGTCTTCCAGCACAACGGCAAGGGCAGCACGATCAATCTGAGCAACTTCCAGACGTATCAGCGTATCCAGCGGCTGTGGGCGTCTTGTGGCAACTGCTCGAGCAACGGTGGACCTCGCTACTTCATTGCCAACGGTGTGACCCTGAATGGTCCGGTCACCAAGCCGGATGGCACCGAAGGTTATGTCCTGCGCCTGAACAGCAACTACGGTGACAAGGCAACCGTACGCACGATGCGCATCAAGGGTTACACGCTCGGTCATCCGAAAGTTTGTGTGCAGGCGATCGGCGTGCAACCCGGCGAAGCGCAGGTCAACAACGGTGAGTTCTGGAACACGGCTTACTGCGACATCAGCAAGACGGACGTGACCTCGTTCTGATCACGAAACGTCGGCAACAAGCAGCAAAGAAAAACCCGGCCGCGGCCGGGTTTTTCTTTACTCGTCGAAACCGTTCAGGCTTCGAGCAGACTGCGCAGCATCCACGCCGTCTTCTCATGCAACTGGATGCGCTGCGTCAGCAGATCGGCGGAGGCTTCGTCTGTCGCCTTCTCCGTCGCGGCAAAGATTGAACGCGCGGTACGCACGACAGCCTCGTGGCCTTCAACCAGCTCCTTGATCATGTCCGCCGCCTTCGGCACGGCAGTTGCCTCGGGAATCGATGACAGCTTGGCGTACTCAGAGTACGAACCCGGTGCGAAATGCCCAAGCGCGCGGATGCGCTCGGCAACCAGATCAACCGCCAGCGCCAGTTCGGTGTACTGCGTCTCGAACATGAGATGCAAGGTGTTGAACATCGGCCCCGTCACGTTCCAGTGGAAATAGTGAGTCTTGAGATAGAGCGTGTAAGAGTCAGCCAGCAAGTGCGACAAGCCTGTCGCGATCTTTGCCCGGTCCGCCTTCTTGATACCGATATCGATTTCCATGGTTATTTCCTTTTCACTGCTGATTGAAGAAAGCCAGTTCGCATGCAAGCGTAACGACTCCGCCGGGATTCGGAAAGTTTCATTTGCCTATCATAAGGATTCAAGGAACCCGCACCTTGATCCCGGCCAAAACACACCGCGCCATGGCAGTGCATGTGGCGCACCAAGGCGGGGGCGGCCCACGCGGCCGGGGCAATCGTCTGCCGGCAAGCCATTGTTGCTAAAGCCATTTCAACCGAGGCATGCATCTTGCTCAAATACCCCTGACCAGACCTGCGTCCGGGCAACGGCGTCCTTCGCAGGCAAGTGAGCAAGGCTCACCAGCACCCCATGCATCACGCCGTTCGCGCCCTCTCAGGTTGCCGCAACGGCGCCCGGAATGAGAGAAATGGCTGAAACCCTCGTATCAAATACCTCCGCGTCCCCCATCAGCCTCGCTGCCGCACAGGAAACGCGCTCGACCTGCTGCTACTGCGGCGTCGGCTGCGGCGTCATCATCGAACACAAGGCCGGACAGATCACCGGCGTCCGCGGCGATCCCGATCACCCGGCCAACTTTGGACGCCTGTGCACCAAGGGCTCGACCCTGCACCTGACCATGACGCCGGACTCGCTCGCCGTGCGCGCGCTCTACCCCGAGTTGCGCACTTCGCGCGACGCATCTGGCACCAATGCGCGCACGCGCACCGACTGGAACACCGCGCTCGATCACGCCGCCGACAAGTTCGCTGCGGTGATCCGCGAGCATGGCCCTGACGCCGTCGCCTTCTACATCTCCGGCCAGTTGCTGACTGAGGACTACTACGTCTTCAACAAGCTCGCCAAAGGCCTGATCGGCACCAACAACGTCGACACCAATTCGCGGCTGTGCATGAGCAGTGCCGTGGTCGGCTACAAACAGACCCTGGGAGCCGATTCGCCGCCCGCCTGCTATGACGACGTCAAGCACACGGACTGTCTGTTCCTCGCCGGCAGCAATACGGCTTTCGCCCACCCGATCCTGTTCCGACGCATCGAGGACGCTCGCGCGGCCAACCCGGCGATGAAGATGATCGTCGTCGATCCACGTCGCACCGACACAGCCGAGCAGGCCGACCTGCATCTGGCCCTGCTGCCCGGCACCGACATCGCGCTCTACAACGCGATGCTGCACGTGATGCTGTGGGAAGAGTGGATCAAGCCTGACTACATCGCCGCGCACACCGAGGGCTTCGACGCGCTCAAGCGCACCGTGCGCGCCTACACACCCGAGATGGCGGCGGAGATTTGTGGGCTCACGAAGAAGGAAATCGAGACCGCGGCCGAGTGGTTCGCCACGAGTAAAGCCACCATGTCGATGTACTGCATGGGCCTCAACCAATCCACGCACGGCACCCACAACAACGCGGCGCTCATCAACCTGCATCTGGCCACGGCGCAGATCGGCAAGCCCGGCGCCGGCCCCTTCTCGCTGACCGGGCAACCCAATGCCATGGGCGGGCGCGAAGTCGGGGGACTCTCCAACCTGCTCTCCGGCCATCGCGATCTCACTAATGCGGATCACCGTGCCGAAGTTGCGAGGCTGTGGGGCATAGCCGACGTGCCGGAGAAACCCGGCCTCTCTGCCGTCGAGTTGTTCGATGCCATGGCCGCCGGCACGGTCAAGGCCGTGTGGATTTCCTGCACGAATCCCGCGCAGTCCATGCCTGACCAGAACCTCGTGCACAAGGCCCTGCAGACCTGCGACTTCGTCGTCGTCCAGGAAGCCTATCGCAACACCGAAACCGCGCGCTTCGCCGACCTGCTGCTGCCCGCCACCAGCTGGGGCGAGAAGACCGGCACCGTCACCAACTCCGAGCGCCGTATCAGCCGCGTGATCCAGGCCGTACCTGCGCCCGGCGAAGCACGTCATGACTGGGACACGGCGATCGACTTCGCGCGTCGCCTCGGCCAGAAGATCGAGAACGCCAATACGGCAACGCTTTTTCCTTACGCCAACGAAGAGGAAATCTGGAACGAGCATCGCGAGAGCACGCGCGGTCGAGACCTCGACATCACCGGCCTGTCCTACGCCATGCTCGAACAGAAGGGCCCGCAGCAATGGCCTTTCCCGCAAGGTGCGGAGAGCGGCAAGGTGCGCCTGTATGAAGACGGCATCTACCCGACAGCCTCCGGTCGTGCGAAATTCGTCGCCGCCGAACACAAGGACACGGCCGAGAAGGCCGATGCGCGCTACCCGATCCGCATGACAACGGGCCGCCTGCGCGACCAGTGGCATGGCATGAGCCGCACCGGCACAGTGGCGCGCCTGTACGCGCACGAAGCCGAGCCGATGATCCACCTCAACCCGGTCGACCTTGATAAACGCGGCATGAAGGATGGCGATCTGGCGCGCGTGAAGAGTCGTCGCGGCGAAATCATCATCAAGGTCCTCGCCAGCGAAAGCGTGCGCATCGGTCAAGCCTTCCTGCCGATGCACTGGGGCGGCAATGCCATGAGTGGCGCAGGTGCCAACGCGCTGACCCTCAAGACCTTCGACCCCTTCAGCAAACAGCCGGAGCTCAAGCACAGCGCGGTGCAGTTCGAGAAGTACAAGCCTTCGAAAACAGAAACGACTGAACCCAAAGCCCTGGTTGCAATGCGCCGCATGAGTTCGGAAAGCAACGCGCTGCAGCTGATGGAAGAGCTGCGCGAACAGATCAAGGAAATGCCACAGGCATCGCTGACCCTGGCCGGTCGCGACACGCCGGTCGTCATCCTCAAAGCCCTGACCGAAGCCCTGACACCAGAGGCCGAACGCGCGCTCGACGTAGCGCTTTCGCTCGCCGATGACTTCGAGTGCGTGAGTTACCGCGACGTCCGGCGCGACATTGCAAAGCGCGCACGTGTCGTGGACAACAAGCTGGCGGCCGTACGCCTGACCGGCGAAGTGAAGGCAGCAAGCTGGCTGCAGGACATGATGGTCAACGGTGGCGCCGCAACCGAAGCACGCAAATGGCTGCTCGCCCCACTCGCTGAACCACCGGCGGGCAATGCAGCGCGCGGCAAGATCATCTGCAACTGCTTCGATGTGTCCGAAAACGAAATCAGCGCGGCACTCCGTACCGGTGAATCCCTCGAACAGGTACAGGCACGCACACGCTGCGGCACGAACTGCGGTTCATGCGTGCCCGAACTCAAGCGGATTGCCTTCAGGGCCGGAAGCTGAAAGCGTCGCTAGCGGTGACGCGGAAAACGCTACTCGACGAAGATGATGGCTCGTCCTAGCATCACAAGAGACACAGCCCGAACCAGAGCGCTGCGTGTGACACCAGGACGCAGCCGATGAGCACGAGCCGCAGCGTACCGCCACCAGATAAATGCACATTGCGTGACGCCGTCACGCGTGCCTATCGACGTGCCGAAACCCTGTGCGTTGCGGCGCTGGTCGAGGAGTTGCAGTCCCGCGCGCCCGATCCGCAACAGGTTCGGCAAGTCGCCCGCAGACTCGTGCAGGCGGTACGCCAGCAGCGCCGTCAGGCAAGTGGCGTCGATCACCTCATGCACGAGTTCTCACTGTCGAGCCAGGAAGGCGTGGCGCTGATGTGTCTCGCCGAGGCCCTGCTGCGCATTCCCGATACACGCACGGCCGACCTGCTCATTCGCAACAAACTCGGCCACGGCGACTGGCGTGCTCACCTGGGTCATAGTTCCTCGCTGTTCGTCAATGCAGCGACATGGGGGCTGATGCTGACCGGCAAGCTGGTATCCACGCATAGCGACACAGCGCTCGGTGCGGCGCTGACGCGCGTGATCGGTAAAGGCGGCGAACCCCTGATCCGCAAGGGCGTCGAATTTGCCATGCAATTGCTGGGTCAGCAATTTGTCGCAGGCGAGACGATAAGCTCAGCGCTTGCTCGCAGCGAGCCGGAGGCCATACGTGGCTACACGCATTCATTCGACATGCTCGGCGAAGCCGCGCTGACACAGGCCGACGCCACCCGCTACTTCAAGGCCTATGAGGCGGCCATCCACGCTATTGGCAAGGCCAGTGCCGGGCGTGGTGTGGTGGCCGGACCCGGCATCTCGGTCAAGCTCTCGGCGCTGCATCCGCGTTACACACGCAGCCAGCGCGGGCGCGTGATGGACGAGCTTTTTCCGGCTCTGCTAGCACTCGTCAGGCTCGCCAGGCAATACGACATCGGCCTTAACATTGATGCGGAAGAAGCCGATCGCCTCGACCTTTCTCTGGACCTCATCACAGCTCTTATCGAGCACCCCGAGCTTGGCGACTGGCGCGGCCTGGGCGTGGTGGTACAGGCCTACCAGAAGCGCAGCCCCTTCGTCATCGACTACCTCGTGCACGTGGCGCACGCGCAGCAGCGACGCATCATGGTGCGACTCGTCAAGGGCGCTTACTGGGACAGCGAGATCAAGCGCGCCCAGGTCGACGGCCTGCCAGACTACCCGGTCTACACGCGCAAGCAGCACACCGATCTCTCCTATCTTGCATGCGCAGCGCGGCTGCTCGACGCCAGCGAGGTGATCTATCCGCAGTTCGCTACCCACAATGCCCACACCCTCGCAGCCGTGCAGCAGATGGCCATCGAACGCCAGGTCGGAGAGTACGAATTCCAGTGTCTGCATGGCATGGGCGAATCGCTGTATGACAACATCGTCGGCTCGCGTAGCCCCGCACAGCGCTGCCGCATCTACGCCCCGGTTGGCAGCCACGAGACCCTGCTGCCCTACCTCGTGCGTCGCCTGCTGGAAAATGGCGCCAACAGCTCCTTCGTCAATCGCATCGTCAATGAGCAGGTGTCGATCGACGAACTGATCCGCGACCCGCTGGCGCAAGTCGTCGAAGAGGGTGGTCATGCACACCCGCTGATTCCGCTTCCGCCAGATCTCTATGGCAGCGCGCGCAAGAACTCGTGCGGGCTGGATCTTTCCGACGAAAGCGCAATTGCCGCACTCGATGACGAGCTTGCGAGATGGCAGAAGCATCAATGGTCCGCCCGTCCACTTCTGGCGATGACGCAGCCGCATGAGGACCGCCTCCGCAGTCATTCTTCCGGCCCCGGCCTCAATGACGATACAGGTGCCATCAATTCATTCAGCAGCACCCTCCTCAACCCGGCAAATAGCCGCGACTGTGTCGGTCAGGTCCACGAAGCCAGCATCGTCCAGACAGACATTGCGCTCGACATCGCCGAACGCAACGCCAGCGCCTGGCACACGACACCCACGGCCACGCGCGCACGCATTCTCCGCGACGCAGCCGACTTGCTCGAAACACATCGCGTGGAACTCATCGCCCTGTGCATTCGCGAAGCGGGCAAGACACGCGCCAACGCCGTCGCCGAAATACGCGAGGCGGTGGACTTCTGTCGCTACTACGCGCAACAGCTCGACGCGCTCGACGGCAGTTTGCCCGGCAACGCCCCTGGCCCCGTCGTCTGCATCAGCCCGTGGAATTTCCCGCTCGCCATCTTCATGGGGCAAGTGACAGCCGCGCTGGCGGCAGGCAGTCCGGTGATCGCCAAACCTGCCGAGCAGACGCCACTGATTGCCGCGCGCGCAGTCGAGTTGCTGCACCTTGCGGGCGTGCCCGCCACCGCCTTGCAACTGCTGCCGGGACGTGGCGAAAGCGTCGGTGCCGCACTCACGGCGGACCCGCGCGTACGTGGTGTCGTGTTCACGGGTTCGACCGAAGTCGCACAGCTCATCCATCGCAGTCTGGCGCAGCATGGCAACACGGCAGACCTGCGCCTGATCGCCGAAACCGGCGGCCAGAATGCCATGGTCGTGGACTCGTCCGCGCTGCTCGAACAGGTCGTGCAGGACGTCATCAGCTCCGGCTTCGACAGCGCCGGGCAACGCTGCTCCGCGCTGCGCGTGCTATGCGTTCAACATGAGGTGGCGGACAGACTGTTTGCAATGCTGCGCCAGGCCATGCGCGAGCTGAGCATTGGCGACCCGGCGCACTTTGCCACCGACGTCGGCCCGGTCATCGACGCCGAAGCCCGTGCGCGCCTGAATGCGCACATCGACAGCATGCGTCAGCGCGGCATGCCAGTACTCCAGCTCGCCCTGCCCGATCACTGCGCTACAGGTCATTTCGTTCCGCCGACGCTGATCGAAATCAACACGTTCAGCAACCTGCCGCAGGAAGTGTTCGGCCCGGTAGTGCACCTGCTGCGCTACGACGCGCGCGAACTCGACACCCTCATCGATGCCATCAATGCCAGCGGCTATGGCCTGACCTTCGGCGTGCACAGCCGCATCGACGAAACCATCGCGCGTGCGACGCAACGCATTCATGCCGGCAACATCTACGTCAATCGCAATATGGTGGGTGCCGTCGTCGGCGTGCAGCCATTTGGTGGTGAAGGGCTCTCGGGCACCGGCCCCAAGGCTGGCGGGCCGTTGTACCTGCATCGCCTGCTTGAAACACCTGTACTCACTCCCACCCAGCTCGGACTGGAGCCAGACGCAGCTATGCGGGGCGCTTCGCCAGACGCGCTGGCGGAGCTTGAAAGCTGGGCTGAACAGCAGGAACGCCATGAGCTGATAAACACCTGCGCCGCATGTCGTGCGAACAGTCTGTTGCATCACTCCATCGCGTTGGCGGGGCCGACTGGCGAACGCAACACCCTGCACTTTGCGCCGCGTGGTTTGGTACTGTGCATCGCCGACACAAGCGAAGCCCTGCTGGAACAGATTTGCGCGGTCTTCGCGACCGGCAATACGCCGCTGCTGGCTCACAACAAGGCCGCTGTCTCGCTGTGCAAACAACTACCCGCGACCCTGCTCGCCAGGCTTGAAGTGAACGGCAGCCCTGGCACACACCGTCTCACCGCAGTGCTGCATGCCGGATCGGTAAGCGACATGCACCAGACTCGCCTTGCGCTGGCTGCACGCAATGGCGCACTGGTGCCCTTGCTCGCACGTCAGGCAACCCGCCCGTACTATCCATTGCCCCGCTTGCTGATCGAGCGAGTGCTCAGCGTGAATACGGCCGCGGCGGGCGGCAATCCTTCGCTCATGACACTTGGCAGCTGATGGTCCGGATGCGCTTCATGACATCCGGGTTATCACCCCTCAACCGGAAAGCGCCATCTCCCGCTACTTGCGCGCCTCCATTTCGGCACGCAGCCGCTCTTCCTGAGCGCGCAACTCCGGCGTGAACTCGGCGCCGAAATCCTCGGCTTCGAACACCTGCCGGATTTCAATTTCGGCCTCTTCGCCGGGCATCGGATTCGGGCAACGTTTGACCCAGGCGATGGCCTCTTCCTTCGACTTCACCTGCCACATCCAGAAGCCTGCGATAAGTTGATCGGTTTCGGGAAACGGGCCTTCAACAACGGTCTGACCGCTATCTGAAAAACGCACCCTCGCGCCCTTCGAACTCGGGTGCAGTCCTTCACCCGCCAGCATCACGCCGGCCTTGACCAGCTCTTCGTTGTACTGGCCCATGGCGGCGAGGAGTTTCTCGTCGGGCATGATGCCTGCCTCGGAATTCTTGCTGGCCTTGACGATGATCATGAATTTCATGGTGACTCCTCCATCAATGCAATGCCGCCGCCTGCGGCTGGGTTTCCGTTGAAATTTCGTGCGCAATCGGCGTGCGCGTGCGAATCATCAGGCCGCCTGTCACGGCAGCCAGCGCAGCAAAGATACCGCCGACCAGGAAAGCCGTCTGATAGCCGCCATTGAGCGCCTCCAGCGTTCCGGCACCTGCTACAAGCAAAGCGCTCGTGCGCGCCGCCGCGAGGCTGGCGAGTACCGCCAGCCCCAACGCGCCGCCCATCATGAAGCCTGTGTTGACGACGCCCGATGCCAGACCCGATTCACTCGGCGCCACATCGCTCATCGCCGCCAACAGGACAGGATTCAACGCAATGCCCGCACCAAAGCCAGACAGCAACATGCCAGGCAACAGGTCGACCATGAAGCTGCCGCCCAGCGGTGCGCGCGCGAACAGGAACAGCCCTGCTGCCGCCATCAGCAGGCCGACGGCCAATGGCAGGCGCAGACCGAAACGCATCACCAGCCAGGCAGATATGCCAAGCGAGCAGCCGGCCATGATGAGGTTGGAGGGCAGGAAGCCCAGCCCCACCTGCATCGGCGTATAGCCAAGCACCAGCTGCATATAGAGCGCCGAGATGAAGAACCACGCAAACATGGCCGCCGCCCACAGGATGCCCACGACGTTCGCGACCGAAACATTGCGCAGCCGGAACAAGCCAAGCGGCATCAAGGGATGTTGCACGCGCGCCTCGATGGCGATGAATACAGCGAACAATGCCGCCGCAGCGCCCAACAGAGAAAGCGTTTGTGTCGAAGTCCAGCCGGCTTCATTGCCATTGACAATGGCATAGACGGCAAGCATCAGTGAAGTCGTCACGGTAATCGCACCACCCACGTCAAGACGCTCACCTTCAGCGTGACCCGCTTCGTCGGGCAGTAGCGCCACGCACAGCGCGTAGACCGCCGCGCCGATGGGCAGGTTGACCAGAAAGATCCAGTGCCAGCTCAAGGTGCTGGTCAGCAGGCCACCCAGCAGCACACCGACGCTGCCGCCACCCGCACAGACGAAACCATAAACGCCCATCGCCTTGGCCCGCTCAGCCGGCTCGGTGAACAGATTCATGATGAGCGACAAGGCCACCGCCGACACCACGGCGCCGCCCAAGCCCTGAAAGGCGCGCGCGGCAATCAGCAAGACCTGGGAGTTGGCCAGACCACACACCAGCGAAGCGCCCGTGAAAAATACGAGCCCGGAAAGAAATAGCCTGCGATGGCCATACAGATCGCCAAGCCGACCGCCAAGCAGCAGAAAGCCACCAAAGGTCAACATATAGGCATTGACCACCCAGACGAGCGAAGTCTCGGAGAAGCCCAGGTCCTCGCGAATGGAAGGCAGGGCCACGTTCACGATGGTCGTGTCGAGTACGATCATCAATTCGCCCAGGCACAGAATCATCAGTGCCAGCCAGCGCTGTTTGCCAGTCATGAAAAACACTCTCCTGATTTGCGAAGCGCCACAGGCAGTACCGAGGCGCCCCGCAGAGGCCGCGATGCAAGGCCCCTATCGTTTAGCTGGATGGCATTGCCGACATGTCCATCCACTTCGCGCCCCAGACGTGGCCGTCAGGATCAATGAAGTCACGACCGTACATGAACTCGTAGTCTTCAACGGGATTTATGTCGGCGGTTCCACCGTTTTCAGAGGCCGCCCTGTTCATGGCATCCACCTCCTCGCGCGAATCACAGGACACGCACAGCCCGACTTCGCTCGAGGTCTTCGGCGCAATCGGGCGGTCGGTCAGGGTGCGCCACTTCTCGTACGCCAGCAGCACCACGCTGATCGTCTCACCCAGGCTCATGAAGGCCGCGCCCTCGCCCGTGCATTGCAGATTGTTGACGAAGCCCAGGGCGGAATAAAAAGCCTTTGACGCGTTCAGATTGGCGACGGGCAGGCTGATGGTAATCGTGCGGGACATGGCTGCTCTCCTGTTGGCTGGATGGGTGAGGTTGCAATCACATGAGGATCACGTCGCGATCACATCGGCGCCGGAACAATCACCATCCAGCCCAGCCCGAACTTGTCTTCCACCATGCCGAAGCGTGGCGAGAAGAAGGTCTTGCCGATCGGCATCTGCACCTTGCCACCCTCACTCAGCGCATTGAAAACGCGATCCGCTTCGGCCTCGTCCTTGACGTTGATCGACAACGTAACGCCGTGGAAACTGGCCTTGCCACCACAGTAACCATCGGACCCCATGATCAGGGACTCACCGATGCGGAAGGCCGAATGCATGATCTTGTTCTCCGAGCCCGGTGCGACCATGCCGGGCGGCGGCGAGTCCGGCGCCTCCTTGTAACGCATGATCATTTCGAGCTTGGCGCCCAGGCTCTTTGTGTAGAAATCGATCGCTTCTTCGCAGCGGCCATCGAAGTTGAGATAAGGCTGAATGAGCATGGCTTTCTCCTTGTTGCAGTGAGTTGGGTGGCGATGGTGTGCAGCAATTCGCGACCTACAGCGCCCTGCCATCGAAGTGCTGCACCTCGACGGTGGTCAGATCAATGCCCTCGATGCAGCGCACGTTCACCGCCGCCATCTTGTTGCCCTGGGGGTCAGTACCCTCGCCGTACGGGTGAATGCCGCAGGTCGTACAGAAGCGATGGCGAATGACGTGTTTGTTGAACAGGTAGGTCGCCGCGTTTTCTTCAGGCGTCAGCAGCGTCAGTTGCTCGCGCGGCACGAACCACAGCAGGGAACCCTTGCGCTGGCACATCGAACAGTTGCAGGCCATCGCACTCTTGATCTCGCCTTCCACCTGGTAGGCAACCTTGCCGCAATGGCAGCTTCCTTTGTATTGCATGCTGATCTCCCATTCATTCCGACCAGGAAAAGCATCACTTCTCGCAGACCGCCTTGAGATTTGCGAGACCGACTTCAAAATCGCGGCCGATCATGTTGTCGAGGTTGAAGAACACCTGCATCACCTTCGACAGGAACGTCGCAGGACCGAACATCGCCCAGGTGACTTCGGTTGCATCGCCTTGCGGCGCCGGCAGAAATTCCGCCGTGTTATGGGCCTCGAAAGGCTTGAAGAAATCCAGCTTGATGCCGATGCGCGACGGGACTGCCGGCGCGGTGATCTCCATGCGTCCGGCCCCCGCCTTGCCAGCGCTATTCCATGCGTACACCGCACCGACGCCGCTCGGTGCACCGCTGAACGTGCGTTGCATGGCCGGGTCCAGCTTCTCGTAGGGAGACCACGCGCCCCAGTTGTGGAAATCGCTGATGAGCGGAAACACCTTGTCGTGTGCGGCCTGTATACGCACCGTGCGCTGCACACGGAAGGTATCCGGCTTGGTCATCGCCAGCACGAAGACAACAGCCATTGCTGCGATGAGAACGAAGACACCCACTTTCAACCATGCCATTTTCATGCTTCCTTTGCGTTTGTCTGATGTTTGTTCTGTCATTGCCGTGATGCGTAGGCGTCCAGCTTCTCCAGCGTCTGCGACCAGCCTGCGCCGAAGCCCTGCTCCATCGCTGCCTCGCGATCGGCGACCGATCTGAGCTTGGCGTGGACCCTGACGGTGGTGACGCCTTCGAGCTCCATGAAACTGATCGTCACGCGCCCATATGGCGGCAAGCCCGCACCGCAGGGGTGACCTTCGGCAGCCAGACCGTCATAGACGATGCGCTCCGGCCGAACGATCTCGCGGTAGGTACCGTCACACGGATAAGTCACACCGTCCGGGCCCAGCATTTCAAGATGGAATGCCCCGCCGACACGAACATCCATATCGCATACGACGCAGGTGAAGCCCTGCGGACCCCACCACTGCGGCAGATGCTCCGGCTCGGTCCACAAGCGAAATACCAGTTCGCGAGGTGCCCGCAGCGTGCGCGTGATGACCACATCGGCTTCGACTGCCGTGACTTCGCTCTCGACTCTAGCGTTCATGTTGTTCCAATCTCGTTTTGCCTTGATCTAATTCAGCGACATGCCGCAGCTCAGGTTGGCGACCGTTCCCGTCATTGCGCCGGCGTTGTCCGAAGCGAGGAATACCGCCGTCTCGGCGATCTGCGTCAGCGTCGGCAGGCGCTTGAGCAAGGTGCCCGTGGCGGCTCCGGCCAGCATTTCCGCGACCGAAATACCTGCAGGATCGGCCATCTGACCAAACACTTCGCGACTGTGCGAGCCGTTTGCAGCCGCCTCGGGAATGGCGTGCGAGCGGATACAGATCGCTCGCACGCCTTGTGCGCCAAGTTCGCCTGCCAGGTGGCGCGTCATCGCCTCGATCCCCGCACACGCCACGCAGTGGCCCATATAACCGGGCCCGGCCATGTGCGAGACCGGCGTCGATAGGGTCAGGATCACGCCCTGCCCGGTCATGTAGCGTGCCACGGCCTTGGCGGTGATGAAGTTGGTGCGGATATAGGTCGCAACGGGATAGTCAAAATCGGCGTACGACAGCTCGGCGAGCGGTCGGCCCTGCACATGCATCACGCCCACGGCATTCAATGCAATGTGGATACCACCAGCCTTCGCAGCGACTGCGTCGGCATAGGCGTTAACCGCCTGTTCATCCAGCGCGTCCACCTGCGCAAACTCTGCCGAGCCACCTGCGGCTCTGATTTCCTCGGCCACGGCGGCCAGCTTGCCTCGCGAGCGCCCGGCGAGAAAAATCCTCGCCCCCTGGCGCGCAAGGGCGCGTGCAACTGCACCGCCGATGGCTCCGCCGCCACCGTAAATCACCGCGTTCCGATCTCGAAGCAACATGCCGGCCTCCGTTCCTTGCTGGCAATCAACGCGCGCTCAGTCGACCAGCGGCATGTTCAGTTCGGTGCACCACTGTGCCGGATCAGGACTCGACTCCGGTCCGACGACGTAGCACTCCCACAGATCGACGGCGGGCTTGTGTCCGTTCGCCTCGATCCACTTGATGAACTCGCCCCAGCCCTCGCCCAGCTTGTCGTAGTTGCCGTGAAACACGGTGCGTGCGACCTTCGTGCGCGCAGCCAGTTCGCCCGGTAGCACACGCCCGGTCGCAGTGACGGGCTCGCCAACGGGTACGCAGGCATCGAAGTCGAGAACATCGGTGGGCCGATGCTTGTGGTGAGTGAACCAGGGACCGGCCGGTTTGATGCCCTGCGCCGCCAGGGTCGAATAGACCTCGGTGATGGCCGGGCCCATTTCGTTCCTGATTTCAGCCCAGGAGACCGAGAGCGGAATACGCGCCACGGGCTGCGCATCGCTGTGTGTGATGTAGGGTGTATCGATCATGACGACTCCTTTCAGGCTGGCTGGAGATTTACGCCGCCTCAGCCTACTGGCTGGACGAGGTTGATGAGATTGCCGCAGGTGTCCTCGAACAGCACGGTAGTAATCGGGCCCATGCTCTGCGGTTCGCTGCGGAAGCGGACACCCGCATCCTTCAGGCGTTGATACTCGGTATGGATGTCTTGCGTGATGAAGGCCGTCGCCGGAATGCCTGCATCGAACAGGGCCTTCTGATAAACCTGCGAGGGAGGAAAGGCCATCGGTTCGAGCACCAGCTCCACGCCTTCTGCGCCTTCCGGCGAAGTCACGGTCAGCCAGCGAAACTGGCCCATCGGGATGTCCTTGTCTTTCACGAAACCCAGCACGCCGGTGTAGAAATTCAGGGCCTTGTCCTGGTCATCGACCAGCAGGCTTGCCAATCGTATTTGCATATCCACTATCTCTCTTTGAAAGTATCGGAACCAAGATACGCAGCCAGACGATCGAAACATTGCGTCCAGCCACCGTTGTGACCGTCGCGCTCGGAGACGGACTGGAACGGTGTCTGCAGGAATTCGAAACGCGTCTTACCGCTATCTTTCCCGCCCTCGTCGAAGAACTGCAGCGTGACAAGGTTCTCCACGCCGCGCTCGCCCTCTTCCTCCCAGGCGAAGCTGAACACCAGCCTCTCCGGCACGACGATCTCGCGGTAGACACCACGCATCCAGTACGCCACACCGGTAGGTTCGAGGATGCAGGTGCGATACGCGCCGCCGACACGAAAATCGATCTCACACGAAGGCACGCTGAAGTCCTTCGGCCCCATCCAGTGCACCTGATGCTCGGGCCTGGTCCACACCTCGAACACCCGCTCGCGCGGTGCATCGAACACGCGCGTGATGCGCAGCTCCTGAATGGGCTCAATGCTTGTCATCGTGCTTGCTGTCATCGCTCTCGACCTTGCCTGTGTCCTTCGGTTTTCCGTTTGATGCTTCCTTCTCCTGCAGCCTGCGCAGGTACTCCTCAAGCTGCTCCATGCGTAACTCCCAGAAGCGACGATAGCTGTCCAGCCACTCGGCCATGTAGTTCATCTGACGCCTCCCGGGAAAGGGGCAGCGGTCTATGCAGTGCGAGCCAGGTACGATTCGAGCTGATCCCACGTGCCACCGAAGCCCTGACGCATGCTGTCGAAACCACTTTTGTACATGGCCAGCTCTTCATCTGTCGCATTGATCGGCCCGCCACTCAGCCTCAGCGTGGTCTTGCCGGCTGACTCTTCAAAGGTCACCGTATTGAGCACTTCCAGCGGCCAGAGGTCGAAGCCGGGGAATGGCGCACGCGTGATCTCGCCTTGCGGATTGGAGAAGGAGTTGATGAAGACGATGCGCTCCGGCGCCACGATCTCGCGATAAGTGAAGCGCCCCCACATATCGCCCGCCGGCGATTTCATGCAGTAGTGGAAGGTGCCGCCTGCGCGAAACTCCAGTTTCTTCACTTCGATGTTGAAGCCAACCGGGCCCCACCACTGCACGAGGCGTTCGGCCTCGGCGAATGCCTGGAAGACGCGCTCACGCGAAGCCTCGAAAACACGTGTGATCACGAAGGGCTCGCCCTGGGCAGCTGAATTTGCTGATGTCATTTTCTTAATCTTTCATTTGCGTTTTTTGGAAAAATTTTCGTTCTGGAAAAATCAGTATTCGATCAGCTTCTTGAAGCCGCCGAAGATAATGCGTTTGAAATCGAAGGGAGATTTTTCCGGATCCATCATCGCCGCCAGTCGCGGGTCTGCCATCACCTTCTTCGTGATGCGGTCACGGTCCTTGCGCGACTTGTAGACGACCCACGAGAACACCACGATCTCGTCCTCCTTGAGCTTCACACTGCGCGGAAACGAAGTCAGTTTTCCTACAGGCGTATCGTCACCCACGCATTCCACGTAAGACAAAGCGCCATGTTCCATCCACACCTCACCGGCCTTCTTTGCCATGCGGCGATACGCTGCGAGATTCTTCTTCGGCAGTGGCAATACGAATCCGTCGACGTAGCTCATGATGTTTCTCCTTCAGATACAGCAGACGCCTTCAGGCTCGACGAGGTCGCCGCGCAGGAGTCTCGCCAGATAGGCGTCGAGGCGCTCGAGGCTGGCATGCCAGCCCTCGGCCCAACGACGCTGCGCGAAGGCGTCGAAGCCCAGCACGGGCTCGCAATGAATCGTCATGCGGGTGCGGCAGGGGCCTTCCCAGACGCCTTCTTCATCCACCACTTCGTGAAAGGTCACGGTGGCAAGCGTCTCGCAGATCAGGTCCTCACCGACGAAACAGGCATCGGCATAGACGATCCAGTCCGGCTCAACGACTTCACGATATTCGCCCTGGATGCGCACGCTGCCCCCGACTTCGCACAACCCCTCCATGCGCAGCATTCCGCCGGGCCGCACATCCATCTCGCGCACGGTCATGTGCAGCTCACAGGGCCCGAACCACTGGGCGACATGTAGCGGATCACTCCAGGCCCTGAACACCAGCTCGGGCGGCGCATCGAAGACATGCCGCATGACCAGCTCGCCGTCCACCGGCTCTACCTGTGTCGTCGAAACTCGCGTGCCAAAGCGAGGTACGCGCTGTCCGTGATTCATGTCTGCTGATGCCATGTTCATTCCCGTCATCAAAGCGGTTAATCGTCAAAGCGGTGCTGCTCACTTCCTCTTTCCGCGGGCCTTTGGGACGACGGCTGCCTTGTCCGCATCCTGCGCGCCACTCGTTACCGCGCCTGTCTCGCTACCCTGCTGCTCAGCCACCTGTAGTCCGCGCAGGTACTCTTCGAGCCGGTCGAAGCGCAGCTCCCAGAACTGGCGGTACTGCTCGACCCAGTTTGATACATCCTGCAGCGGCTGCGCTTCCAGCTTGCACGGCCGCCATTGCGCCTGACGCCCTTGCGAAATCAGCCCGGCACGCTGCAGCACCTTGAGATGCTTGGTCACCGCCGGCAGGCTCATCTCGAAAGGACTGGCCAGCTCTGACACCGTGGTCTCCCCCAAAGCCAGCCGCGCCAGAATTGCCCGGCGCGTCGGGTCGGCAAGCGCGGCGAACGTGGCACTGAGACGATCTGGAGACATCCGAAGCGATCTATGTATTTAACCTGTTGGTAAATTAGTTGCCAGCAGACTGCCTGTCAAGGTGAAATCAACAGGAATTTTCAGGGTGGCACTGAGGCGCTGCGCGCCAACGCCGCAATGGCGCGGGGAGAAGCTCGCTCACCGCGAGAGGATTGGAGCGTGTTCGCAGACAGCAGGCGGGCGGATCGCCCGCTTACTATGAAGGACGCTTGCTTAGGCGAATTGCCGCCAGACCAGGACCGCGAGCCCCAGCAGCACGAGCCCGAGGTACCACGGCGTCTTGCTACGCCGCGTTGGCGCATCCTCCGCCGGCGCAGCCTCGCCCGCCGCCACGACGGCTACCGGGACGGGCGATGCCTGCGCCACATTGGCGGACGCCCCTGGCGCACGGGCGCGCGATTTGGGTTCGCGTACGAATTCATGACCGCAATGGATGCAGTGGCGCCCCTGTGTGTGACGTGCGCCGCAGCCATCGCAAGTGCGCACCGGCTGGGCGGGTATCGCCGCAGGCGCCGCCTCGACGCCTTCGCGCACGACGCTGGCTGCGATGGACGAGGCCACCTGCGGCGCACGTGCAGGCATCTGTGGTGGCGTGACGTGCGCCGTAGGCTGCATCGGCAAGGACTCGCCGCGCATGTAAGCCTGCAGGCTGGCTTCGCCGGCCAGTTCGGTCTTCTCCAGATCAGGCAAGGCCCGCTGCGCATTGGTGGCGATCAGTTCGTGATCGACCATGGTCTGGGTGAAGTCCATGTCGACCGGATCATCGACCGCATGCAAGCGATCACTCGCCTGCATGAGTGGCGTGTGGATCAGCGTCTCGGCATGACTCGCCACCCTCTCGTCAACGCGCGCCACGGGTACCGACACAACCGGTACAGCCGCAACCGGTTCGGCCGCCACGCGTGGCGGCGGCACGGGCGCGGCCAGAGCCACCGCCGGCGTCGCTGACTCGGGCTCCGTACTCACCAGCATGCCGATGCTGCTCAGGCGCGACGCATAGCGCCGTGCCTGCTCTGCATCGAGCCCCTTCTTCAGCGTCGTTTTGCGACCGGAGAACAGGGTGGCGACTTGCTGAGCACTGGCATGCAGGCGCTCGCTGGCGGCAAGCATCACCTGCTCTGCCACGAAACCGGCAACCAGCTCACCCCGAAACACGACGCGGTAGCGCGCGTCATCGACCACTTCCTTCGGCGCAGCATCAGCGTCAAGTTCGACATGCATGCGCATACCCAGCGCACGCAATTCCCTCGCATAACGCGTCGCGGCATCCATGACCAGGCCACGCTTGAGTGTGACGCTCTGCCCACTGAACAGACGTGCCGTCTGCTGTGTATTGGCACCGAGGCGCTGGCTGGCGCGCGCTCGAATTTCCGCGGGATCGTGCCCCGTCAACAATTCACCCTTGAAGACGAGACGGTACAGCTTTTCCATATTACGTTTTCCACGAAGCCAGCCACGTGACACATGCCCCGGAACACCAAGAGCCAGAGTCGTGCATCAGAGGGCAGAATCGCACACCTCGTGCCGTCCCCGCCGGGCAAAAATCACATCGCAGCAAACAAATCGAGAGAACGGTAAAAGTCAGCACCATAGGCGAGAAACTGACCCGCCTCACGATTGCGCGCAGCCAGTTCCGTGGCGTCGACATGCGCCTCGTCGCGCGACAGGATGGCCTGCGCGAAGACCGCAATGTCTTCGGCGCGCACACACCCGGCGTTCTGCGCCGCGAGAAACAACAGGTCGTGATAGGAGATCGTGATCCCTGCGCCAAGCGCCGCAGACGCAAAACCCGAGATGCGTTCGCCGGCTCGCAGGCGCTCCACCAAGGCACGATTCAGGGCATGCACGCGCGCCTTGCTGGCCGTGTCCAGCGACGCGGAAATGCCAATGTAATCCAGACACAGCAGGATATTGATCGCATCGATGCAATGCTCCTCACCCGCAGCGACAAATGCGGGCAACTGCATCAGGGCGCGCAACTCCTGCGGACCCTGCGCGAGGCTCTCCAGCAAGGGGCCGAAGGTCTCGTCGTCAAGTTGCAATTCGCCGACGGGAATCTGGCACTTGAGCGCGCAGCTTGCCAGCGGACGCCACAACGCGAGCTTGAGCCCGCGAAAATTCGCGTCGATTTCCTCGTCGTAAAGCGGGCGCGCATCGCGCACGAAAATGTCGCGACGAAAAGGCGTCTGCACTGCAAAGTCACGCAGCGTTTCGCGCAAGCCGACATCTGGCGTGGCCTCGGTCAGCGCCTGCATCTTTGGCGACAGTGAGTACGCGGGAAAATTGTTGAAGAGTTTTGCCGAACCCGCATAGATCAGGTCTGCAGCCGCCAGATCCTGCGCGACGTCGGTGTGATAGAACGGCGTCCAGCCCTTCGGCCCGAACTCGTGCAGCAGGTAGGCATCGCTGGCCTTCTCCAGCTCGGCGAGCATCGCGCGCGCCGGGGGATTGCGCGCGAAGAAGGCCGCATCGGCCGCATCCAGCGTGCCAAGAAAATCGCGTGCCGCATGAAAGCGCTCAAGCGCGCTGCCACTCGCCTTGCGTTCGGAAAACTCACGCATCAGGCGCTGCAAGGGCGCCTTGACCGACCAACCCGGCAAACAGTTGTAGGAGATGTACACCACCCCGCCGCGCTTGAGCAGCTTGTGCAGCAGGGCGACAATAATGGCGCGGTTCTCGGCATTCACCCACGTGTAAACGCCGTGCAGCACGATGTAATCCATCGGCGGCAGATCGCGCTCGAGCAATTGTGCGAAGCTGTCCTCGAACAGGCTCAGATTGTCGAGCCCGGCCTGCGTCGCAAGATTCTGCGCAGCACGCACATGGGCCGGCATGAAGTCATTGCCGTAGAAACGTCCTTGCGGATAAGTCGCCGCCAGCATGTTCAGGCCGAGGCCCTGACCGAAGCCAAGCTCCAGATAGTTGAAGCCTGACTCCAGTGAAGGCGCAGCCAGCCCGAGATGCAGCAAGGCCAGATTGAGATGCGCGGGCGCCATCTCGGGGAAGTGATTCACGCTGTAGGGGAGTTCGGTGACGTAACCGTCAGCACTGATTTCCATGGCGAGGACAGACGAACGTGTGGGCGGCCATGGTGCCGTGTTTGCCACAGCTCGGCAATTGCGGGGCGGTCCTGCCCCCTCTGATCGAGACGCCAATAGTGACCAGCTTATGGCGACCTGCTTATAGCGCCCTGCTTACTCTGCCCTCGATATCACCTTCAGCTGCACCCGCCTGCTCCGCAAGCAGTCACGGCAGGCTCGTCCGTCACCGCCTCGGAGACCTCAAGATAACGCGCGACAAAAGCGCCCACGCTGTCCGCGGACAAAGGCAGCCATACACGATGACCGCTGCCGGGCGCCACGCTCAGCGGAGCGCCCTCCGCACTCTCCATGGCATCCAGCACGAAGCTGCGATTGCCCGCAGGTTGCACCAGTTCCAGTCGGTCACCCAGCGCAAAGCGATTCTTCACCGCCACCTCGGCCAGCCCGCGCGCGGCATCGAAGCTCACCACATCGCCCACATACAGGCTACGTGACGATTCGGAATTGCCGCGCTCGTAGTTCTGGTGGCTGGCGTCATGATGGCGATCGAAAAAACCGGACGTGTAGCCACGATTGGCGAGTCCGTCGAGCGAGTCCAGCAGCAAGGGATCGAAGCTCTGCCCGACAGCCGCATCATCAATGGCCTGCCGGTAGGCCTGGCAGACACGTGCAACGTAATACGGGCTCTTGGTGCGGCCCTCGATCTTGAGTGAATCGACGCCGATCTCCATCAGACGCTGCACATGCTCGATGGCGCGCAAGTCCTTGGAGTTGAGGATGTAGGTGCCGTGCTCATCCTCCTCGATCAGGTTGTAGTCCCCCTGGCGCCGACCTTGCTCCTCGATCAGGTAGACATCGCCGCTCGCGTCCGCCCTGCCTTCGCGCAAGCGGAAATCCCATCGGCATGAATTCGTGCAAGAGCCCTGATTCGGATCGCGATGACTGAAGTAGCCGGACAGCAGGCAGCGCCCCGAGTAGGCAATGCACAGCGCACCATGTACGAAGACCTCCAGCTCGGTGTCCGGGCATGCCTGGCGGATGTCGGCGATCTCGTCCAGAGACAGCTCGCGCGACAGGATCACTCGCGAGACACCATTGCGCGCCCAGAACTTCACCGCCGCGGCATTCACCGTATTGGATTGCACCGAGAGGTGAATCGCCTGTTCAGGCCAGGCCTCGCGCACCATCATCATCAGCCCCGGGTCGGACATGATGAGCGCGTCCGGCCCCAGTGCAATCACGGGCGCCATGTCGCGCAAGTAGGTCTTCAGCTTGGCGCCATGCGGGTAGATATTGGACACGAGATAGAACTTGGCCCCTGCCGCATGCACGCGGTCCATGCCGCTCTTGAGCACGGCCAGGTCGCCAAAATCATTGTTGCGCACGCGCAGGCTGTAGCGCGGCTGACCGGCGTAAATCGCGTTGGCGCCATAGGCGAGCGCCGTGTCGAGCATGGCGATGGAGCCCGCAGGGGCGAGCAGTTCTGGGCGTTTGAGCATGATGGTGGACGCGTCGGTTCAGGGCGGGATGGGCCAGCCGCACATTGTCTGCCACGCGCCCGATCGCGTTATTGACCAGGATCGAAGATTTGATCTGCGTCAGTTCCGGGCCCATCGACTTGCGCGGCGAGGAACGCGGCCCCGACGAATAGATCACGCAGAGATCACTCAACCGGGAGCCCCGACGGTTGTGCCTGAGGATTGCCGCACGGATCGTGCGGGCTGATCAGCGGGCAGAAATACAGCCCGCTCACGCAAGCGAATCCGGGCCGGGAACTGAAAACTGGCGCGTGCGTCGCTCCCATCAAAGACTTGACAGCCAGCATTGGCGCGGCTTTGCGACAAGGTGGCCCGACCAGCGACGGAGCAGACTACAATTGCGCCAATTTCGTAACCTTGGCACTCCCCCATGTTTGGTCGTTTGATGCCCCGCGAGGGCCGGTTTTTTGAATTGTTCAACGCTCACGCCGAGCACATGGTGGCTGCAGCCAAAGAGCTGTCTCTGCTGATGGAAGGCGAAGGCGATGCGGAAACGCATATCCAGGCAATCGATTCGCGCGAGGTGCGCGCCGACGGTGTCAATCAGGAAGTTCTGGCTTTGCTGCACCGCACCTTCGTCACGCCATTCGATCGCGACGAGATCCATAAGCTGATTTCCGCCATGGACGACATCGTCGACGCCGTTCAGGACGTGGCCGAATCAATCACCCTCTACAACGTCGACACTTACAGCGCTGATGCGCGCCAGATGGCCAGCCTCACGCTGTCCTGTTGCGAACGCGTCAAGCACGTCATTTCGCTGCTCGACGACATGAAGTCGGCCGCCGACATGATGCGTACCTGCCGCGAGATCGAACAGCTCGAAGGCGATTGCGACCGCGTCATGCGCACCGCAATCTCCAACCTGTTCCGCAAGGAAACGGATGCGATGAAGGTCATGCGCCTGTCGGCCGTCTACCAGTCTCTTGAAAAGGTCACGGACTGTTGCAAGGATGTCTCCAAGCACGTCGAAAGCATCGTGCTGGAAAGCGTCTAACCGATGGATCTGCACATCAGCCTGCCGGTCATCATTGGCCTCATCGGCCTCGCTCTTTTCTTCGACTTCCTCAATGGCTTTCACGACGCGGCAAACTCGATTGCCACGGTCGTGTCGACCGGCGTTCTCAAACCCCAGCACGCTGTTGCCTGGGCCGCGACCTTCAACTTCATCGCGCTGTGGGTCTTCGGCACCCATGTTGCCGCGACCATTGGCAAGGGCATTGTCGAGCCAGGCGTTGTCGACCAATACGTCGTGTTCGGTGCGCTCGTGGGCGCTGTGGCGTGGAACCTCATCACCTGGTTCTACGGCATCCCGTCGAGCTCCTCGCATGCACTCATCGGCGGCATTGTCGGTGCCACCATCGCCAAGGCTGGCGTCGGTCCGCTGATTGGCGCCGGCATCAACAAGACCGTGTTGTTCATTGTCCTGTCGCCGCTGCTGGGACTGCTGCTCGGCTCGGCCATGATGGTAGTGGTCGCGTGGATCTTCCGCCGCTTCTCGCCGCGTCGCATCGATCGCTGGTTCCGCCGCCTGCAACTGGTATCGGCGGCGGCCTACAGTCTCGGTCACGGCGGCAACGACGCTCAGAAAACCATCGGCATCATCTGGCTGCTGCTGATCTCGGCGGGCGTCACTGGCCAGCATGAAGACGTGCCTTCATGGGTCATCATTTGCTGCTATAGCGCGATTGGTCTCGGCACCCTGTTCGGCGGTTGGCGCATCGTCAAGACCATGGGCCAGGGCATCACCAAGCTCAAGCCGGTCGGCGGCTTCTGCGCGGAAACCGGTGGCGCCATCACCCTGTTTGCCTCCACTGCACTCGGCGTGCCGGTATCAACAACGCATACCATTACTGGCGCCATCGTCGGCGTCGGCTCGGCACATCGCATGTCAGCAGTGCGCTGGGGGCTGGCAGGCCGCATCGTGTGGGCCTGGGTGCTGACCATTCCAGCCAGCGCGGTCATCTCCGCCCTCGCCTACGAGTTCGGCAAGCAAATCCTCTGAAGTCGTCCGCACACCCATGAAAAAGGACGCGTCATGCGTCCTTTTTCATTTCAGGCTGCTTGCAGAGCCTGCCCGATGAAAGCCTGCCAGATTTCGTCCGGCTCCCAGGCCTCGCGCATCCGCGCGAAAGCCTCTTCCTGTGACCAAGCCAGATGCTGGATGCGATACAACGCAAGGAACACTGGCACGCGATAGTTCGATGCGCAATGCACGAACAACTTACTGCCGACGTTGGCTTCCATCGCAGCGTAGAACGCCAGCAAGTCGGCAAGTTGCGGCGCCTTGAACTGCACCGGGATGTGCACATAGCGCATGCCCAGTGCTGCAATCGTGCCCGGTTCGTCCGCAAGCGAATAGCGCGGGTCATCATGCAGCGCCAGATTGATCACCACCTCGAAGCCTGCCGCCGCTACAGCAGCCAGCCCGCCCTCCTTCGGCTGGCCCGCTGTGGCCAGCCTCTCGTCGATTGCAGCAAAACGATGAATGTCTGTGATGTTCATTGCCGGCCCTCGTGACAAATAGCAGTACCGAGCTTAGCAGCGGCGCGTTTCACAGCAGCGCGACATAGGATAATCGCGCCATGAAATTTTCTCCGGCAAGGCGTGAACGGCATTCATGAACACGAAATTTTCTGCAGCACTCGCCACGCGGGCAGCCACACGCTATCGCGCAGCGGGTCGCATGGCCTGGGGATGGGCCTTGGGAAAACTGCATCACGATCCCGTCTTCATGGGTGTCCTGCAACACGGTCTGATTCGCGATGAAGAAAGCGTCCTTGATCTGGGCTGCGGCCAGGGTCTTCTCGCCGCCTGGTTGCTCAACGCCAGCGAACAATATGCCGCGGGCAAGATTGGCAACGCGCCTTTCACACCGCCCAACAAACTCGAATTACGCGGCATCGAACGCCTGCCCGAAGACGTCAGGCGCGCCCGGGCCGCACTCGGCAACCGAGCTGACATCCGGCACGGCGACATATGCAAGGAGGATTTCGGGGAGGCTGACGTGATCGCCATCCTCGACGTGCTGCACTACATCGACTACAGCGCCCAGGAGGACGTGCTGCGCCGCGCGTTCACCGCACTGCGTCCCGGCGGGCGACTCCTGCTACGCGTCGGCGATGCCGCTGCCGGCAGAGGATTCCGCTGGAGCAACTGGGTGGACAAGGCCGTCGTCTTCGCCCGCAGCCGCAATCTGTGCAAGCTGTGGTGCAGGCCGATGAAGGAATGGATTGGTTTGCTCGAGACGATCGGCTTTGCGGTGAAGCCACTCCCGATGAGTGAGGGAACGGGGTTTGCGAATGTGTTGCTGGTGGCAGCGAAACCTAGCTAAGGCTCATTGAGCGTCGCAGGATGCAGCAACACACGGCGTCGCGCACCACCCAGCGTCCGTGCGCAAAGAAAATATTTTGCAGACTCTGTGCGGGCTAGCCGGCTAGTTAGCGGGGAGAAGTGCGAAATTGCCTGGCAAATCTCCGTAGCGTACCCGCAGGCGCTTCGTGGCGTCCGCGGAGACAAGCACCGTCTGTTCAGACATTGACCCGGGGCACATGCCCACTATTTCAGCGCTGACCTTGTGTTCGCCGACGGGTACGCGAACCGTAACGCGCTCGGTCGGACGCAGCCGCGCAGCGACACGGCTATCCACCACGACGCTCGTGGTGCATGCACTGCCGGCGCTTCCATCGTCGCGTGTAATCTGGATGTAGCCACTATTGCCGGCGTTGAGACTGTAGTTGCCTGTAAAACTCGCAGAAGGCGTGACCTCCCAGACCTCGCTCTCCAATGTGGGTGAGCTGGCACAGGCGACAAGTGATAGGGTGAGTGCAGCACAGCAGACTGCAATGAGCGATCGGGCGATCAAGATCATGAAACCCCTATTCTACAAAAATGAAACTTTCATTGCATTGGATTCTAGCCTACCCGAGATTATCAGCTTTGTTGCAGAGCCATTGCCCATGAATGAGAAAACTGGATGCGAATGCTTGCCGCGCCTCACTTTTCCCGGAAGCCCTGTCCAAACGCCAAGACTGCGATCTCGCCACGCCTTGCCCTATTGCGTGGTTACAGTACCGATTTGGGGTGCCCCCGACGGCCGTAAACTCAAATTCGGCGTGCACTTGCAAACAGCCCGCACAATTTCAATCCAGACGAACAAGGCTGTTTCTGAGATATTAAGCATCATTGCGGAATTTTCAGAAATTACATGTTTTCATTCTTCATAAGACGACTCTTTTCACGAGAGCGCACCCAACGAGCTGATGATGTTGTGTTGCATCCGGAGGAAGGACCGGCCGATACGCAGACGCGTTTGGAGAACTCGATTCGAGAATTGCTGGATCGCGCAGAACACGCACATCGCCGCTTGGACATGAAAGAAGCAGCGCGGTGCTTTCAGGCCGCTCTCGCGCTGAAAACGGACAATGCAAATGCACTGAAAGGATTAGGGGAAGTTCTGCGCAAACAGGGTCGCCATGTGGAGGCCGAGCTTTATCTCAATCTGGCACTCGACTACGCCCCCACGGATCGCATGGCGACAGACTCGCTCCTGTCCTTGCTCATCGAGACACGTAAGCTAGGACAAGCGGAAGCGCTACTTGCCAGACTCGCTCCCAGATCACCTGACGACCCGGATCTGCAGCTCTTCGCCGCTCGCATCCGGGTGGCTCGGGAAGGCGCATCAAGCGCTGTTCCTCTCTACTCCCGAATATTGGAAAAGGCGCCAGATCATGCGCGGACCAAAGAATTCCTCGGTAATACCTACGCGCGGCTAGGAGAAGTCGAGAAGGCACTCGAGATATTGAGCCAAGTAACGACCAGCCACCCCGATCGTGCGCTCAGTCGTTATTACTATTCCATACATCTTTTGAAAGCAGGCCGATTCAGGGAGGGTCTGCTTCATCATGAGTCCAGGCTCGACCTACCCGGGAGCCGAGACACTCCGTACGACTTGCAACTTGTCTTTCATACGATGAAGCAAGCCGTACGGCGAATACCGCCTTGGCAACGAGACGATAGACTCAGCGGAAAGCGTCTGCTGATCTGGCGAGAACAAGGCTTGGGCGACTGCTTGATGATGCTCCGCTTTCTTTCCGTAGTTCGCGCACACAACCCGGCGAAGATAAGCCTTTTGCTCGATCCAAGTCTGATCCTGATCGCACATGAGATGGGCATAGCCGACGAAATCATCAGTATCCCGACTTGGAATTCAACGGGCCAAGTTGAACGTGACGATTTATTCGATCTGCAGTGCTCGTTCATGAGCCTTCCCTGGTTGCTGGATTGCGCTCTCGAAGCAACAGGAAGCTATGTGCCTTACCTGCAAGCTCCAGCGAGCTCTACCTGGCAATGGCTCGAGCCGCTTCGCTCATCCACGCATCCTAGAGTCGGTCTCGTATGGGCCGGAAATCCCGAACTGGCAGAAGACGGTGCGAGAAGTCTTCACTTTCGCGCATTGCAGCCGCTTTTTTCCCTTCCGGACATTCAATTCGTCTCTTTGCAGTACGGGCATGCCCGCCAGCAAATACATGACGCAGGGCTCGATATTCCGCTGATCGATCTCATGGACAACTGCACATCGTTTGCTGAAACAGCCGCAGTCATCCAGGAGCTCGATTTAATCATCGCTGTCGATACAGCGGTTGTTCACCTCGCAGGAGGGCTCGGCAAGACCGTCTGGATGCTTAACCGGAGCGGCAGCGAATGGCGCTGGATGCTCGGCCGCTGCGATAGTCCTTGGTATCCGGCAATGCAGATATTCAATCAGGCAAGCGACGAAGACTGGGCAACAGTCATCGCGCGGGTAGCCGATGCACTCCAATCTTTTGTCACATCCTCATCTCACGCTGTGCCACCGACCGTTAGGCCTTCCATGCGCAGCGTCGGCTGACCAACTCCCACCGGCACGCTCTGCCCTTCCTTGCCGCAGGTGCCCACGCCCGGGTCGAGCTTCATGTCGTTGCCGATCATGGAGACCTTGGTGAGCGCATCCGGGCCGTTGCCGATGAGGGTTGCGCCCTTGACGGCCTGGCCGATCTTGCCGTTCTCGATGATGTAGGCCTCGGCAGCGGAGAAGACGAATTTTCCGCTGGTGATGTCGACCTGGCCGCCGCCGAAGTTGACGGCGTAGAGACCGTTCTTGACCGAGGCGATGATTTCTTCCGGTGGCGTGTCACCACCGAGCATCAATGTATTCGTCATGCGCGGCATGGGCAGGTGGGCGAAGGATTCGCGGCGGCCGTTGCCGGTCGGGGCGACGCCCATCAGGCGTGCATTCATCATGTCCTGCATGTAGCCGACGAGGATGCCGTCTTCGATCAGGACCGTACGATTGGTGGGATTGCCTTCGTCGTCGATAGTCAGCGAGCCACGACGGTCCTTGATGGTGCCGTCATCAACGACGGTAACGCCCTTGGCGGCAACCTGCTTGCCCATCATGCCGGCAAAGGCCGAACTACCCTTGCGGTTGAAGTCGCCTTCGAGGCCGTGGCCGATGGCTTCGTGCAGCAGGATGCCGGGCCAGCCATTGCCGAGCACCACGGTCATGGTGCCCGCCGGCGCGGCCTTGGCACCGAGGTTGACGCGCGCCTGATGCGCAGCCTGCTTCGCATAGCCCTGCAGCACGTCGTCGGTGAAATATGCAAAATCCATACGCGCACCGCCGCCAGAGGAACCCTGCTCGCGGCGACCGTTTTCTTCCATCACGACGGACAGCGACACACGCACCAGCGGGCGTATGTCAGCGGCGAGATGGCCATCGGAGCGTGCCACGAGCACCACCTCCCAGGTCGCAGCGAGATAAGCCATGACCTGGATGATGCGCGGGTCTTCGGCACGTGCCATGGCTTCGAGGCGTTCAAGCATGCGCACCTTCTCGGTAGCAGGCAAGGCGGCGATCGGATCGGCATCGGCGTACAACGCCAGCGGGTTCTTCTTCGCGGCCGCCACCTTGACCTTGCGTGCGCTCCCCGCAGCGGCGATGGCGCGTGTGGTGTTGGCGGTTTCAGTGAGCGCCTTGAGGCTCAGGTCATCGGAATAGGCAAAAGCGGTTTTCTCGCCGGCAATCGCGCGCACGCCGACGCCCTGTTCGATGCTGAAGCTGCCGGATTTGACGATGCCCTCCTCGAGGCTCCAGCCCTCGGAACGCTGATACTGGAAGTACAGGTCGGCGTAGTCGACCTGGTGACTCATGATCGAGCCCAGCACCTGGCTCAGAACCGCTTCGTTGAGCCCACCAGGCAACAACAGCAGTTCGCGCGCGGTGTTGAGAGCTTTGAAAGGGGGCGTGGTGATGGCGTTCATGGGCGCTTTCGATGCTACGGAGAGGGATTGTGAGTTTAGCGGATTCACCGCGGCGGAACGATGCGGGCTTGTCGCTAATTTCGCCCTCGCACACAGGGCTTGGGCTGCTCTCGGCGCCTGAAGTTCAGCCGTCTCGGGCTTGCTCCGGAATAAGGTCGAGCACGGCCGCAATCGTGCCGATACGGGCGACGTAACAAGGCACCTCGTCATCCGGCCAGGGCATGTGCAATTCGCCCGGGCGCTCGATCCAGATGGCTTTGAAACCCGCGCGCGTCGGCCCCACGACATCGGGCACGGGGCTGTCGCCGATAAACCATGAGCGGGCAACGTCGAGATCGAGCCGTGCAATGGCCTCGGCGTAGATCGCCGCGTCCGGCTTGGCCACACCAAAAGTAGCCGAAATGATCCATGTGTCGATCAACTCCCCGAGTGGCGAGTTGCGAATCTTGGCGCTCTGCGCGCGCTCGCCACCATTGGTGACGATGCCGAGACGGTAGCCACGCTGGCGCAATGTACCCAGCACCCGGACGACATCGTCGAACAACACGGGCGACTCCCAGGTGCGGCTGTAGAAATCTTCCTCAAACGCTGCGGCAGAAAACGTTGGCAGCACGCTCGCCGTGACGCGCTCGAAAAAAGCCTTGCGCGGCGTGCGGGCGCGATCGTCGATCGCGTGAAAACGCGCGATGAACTCAGACTCCGATAGCGCGATGGCCCGCCGTTCTCGCTGCCACAACTTCGATGCGTAACGCGTCAGTGAGCCGCGCCTGTCAACCAGTGTTTCATCAAGATCGAACAGGACGCCAGCATGCATGACAATGACCTAATGTCTGGTTACAAAATAATCCAGCGCCAAACCTGCAAACACTGCCGCACCAAGCCAGTTGTTGTGCAGGAAGGCCTTGAAGCATTTCTGCGGGTCGCGTTCGCGGATCAGCGTGTAGTGATACAAGGCAATGCTTGCAGCAACTGCGAGGCCTGCGTAGTAGATGAGGCCGCGCCCGAGCAGCACGCCGACCCAGGCGAGGATGCCCAGCGTGATGGCATAGCAAAGCATTACAGCGAAGACGTCGTACTCGCCGAAGGTGATGGCCGAGGTGCGAATGCCGATGCGCAGATCGTCGACGCGATCCACCATGGCGTACTCGGTGTCATATGCCACGGCCCAGAACACATTGGCGAGCAACATCAACCAGGCCAGCGGCGGCACGCTGTAGTCGAAGGCTGCAAAGGCCATCGGGATGCCGAAGCCGAAGGCAACCCCCAGGTAGGCCTGCGGAATGGCAAGGAAACGCTTGGTAAAGGGATAGCTCGCTGCGAGCAGCACGGCGGGCACCGACATCGCCCACACCAGCTTGTGCAGCGGCAGGATCAGCAGGAATGAACAGATCGCCAGCACGGCGGCGAGTATCAGGGCTTCACGCGAGCCGACGAGGCCAGTCACCAGCGGACGATTGCGGGTGCGCGCCACCTCGCCATCGAAATCGCGATCTGCCCAGTCGTTGATGACGCAACCGGCCGAGCGCATGAGCACCGTGCCGATGATGAAGATCCACACCACGAAGAAGGTCGGAACACCACCGCTGGCGGCCCACAGGCCCCACAGCGTCGGCCACAGCAGCAATAAAATGCCGATAGGCTTGTCGAGGCGCATGAGCTTCTCGTAGGCATCAAGTCTGGCCAGCAATGGGCTGAATTTCATTTCCGTAACTCCAGGATGGCGGGCAGAAAGACCTCGCAAACAATCAGGGGCTGGCCGCGTCGCACGAAACAGGAACGCCGCGCCCACAGCGCTTCGCCAATCTCCACCCCGGCGTATAGCGGATCATGCTGCCCGAGCTGACGCCGGACATGACCATGGCGTGCATCGCGTTGGTCGAAGCGGCGCACGCTCAAGGGGCCACGACGAATCAGCGGGTCGGCAAACAGCGCAGCCCCCAGCGGACGTGTGCCAATACCGCCAAACATGACCCAGGCACCGCGCAGGCTCTCGCGCCGCAGCAACGAGCGCGCATAGACGACGGGCCGCTCATCAGCCAGTAGCAGCACTTCGCGCAGGCAGGCTTGCTCTCCGGTGCGCAGCCCCAGCAAAGTAGCTTCGTCACGGTGTGGGCGACCAAGGCGCTGCGACAGCAGCGCTACGCGCAAGCTGCCGCAGCGTGCTGTGATGCGGGCAGTCAGTGAGGCGCTTTCGGTGAGCCAGCCATGCAGTGGATGATTGGCTGCCACCGGAGACGCCCCCCACGACGACAGGCGGTCGATCATAGTGTTTGCAGGGAATGTTTCAGGCATGAGGCGGCAGGTTCGAGGCCGCATCATAAATGAGACCTCACCGCGAAACCATTGCGCGAGTCGATCGCCGCCAGCACGGTTTACTCAAGTCTCCTGCCGGCGACCCGTTATATCCGTTCACGAGACACACCATGAACATGACAGCACTGGCGTGGCAGCGGGCCTTTACAACCCGCGCTGCATACACTGTGGCACGAAGGGACGGCGCATGACCCCGATGGACAGGCTCTTCAGCAACGTGCCGCAGCTCCCCAGTATTTCCTCCGTCGTACAGGCGCTGATTGCCTCGCTCGACGACGAAGACGCCAACCTGCGCGGCATGGTGGCAAGCATCAAGCAGGACCAGACCCTCGCCGCGCGCGTGTTGCGCCTCGCCAACTCCAGCTATTACGGTGCGAGCCACAAGATCGGCGCGATTGATGATGCCGTCACCCTGATCGGCCTCGATGCGCTGCGTACGCTGGTGATTGCATCGGGCGTCACCTCTGCCTTCAGCAGGATCGAAGGCATCAAGTTGCCGGGCTTCTGGCGCCACACCCTGTTCACCGCAGCGCTGGCACGCGAGCTCGGCAAGATGGCCGGCCTCAATGGCGAGTTTGCCTATACGGCGGGCCTCATGCACCGCATTGGCCAACTGATCATCGCCATGGCGTTTCCGTCTGCAGCACGCGAGATCGCCTACAACGACCACAGCATCAGCGTGACCGAACTGGCCGCCGCCGAACGCCGACTGCTCGATCTCGATCACAGCGAAGCAAGCGCCGAACTGGCCATGCGCTGGAACTTCCCTGAGGTGATCCGCAATGCGCTGCGCTGGTACGTTACACCCTTGCTTGAAGAAGCCTGCCCCTATGCAGGCACCGTGCATCTTGCCTCGCAAATCACGCTGGGCATCGAACGGGGTCTTCCTGAGGTCAGCATCATCCACGCCATCGACACGCGACTGGCGGCCTCGCTGGCACTGGATGAAGTCGATTGGGTGGACGTACTCAGCATGACCCGCGAAATGCTGTACGGCGAGGCCGTTTTCGCATGAAAAACGCCAGCCGCGCGCAGCTGCTGGCCGACACAGACGCACGCGGCAAAGACCGCACTTGCTAGCGCTCGCCCCCCGACATCTGAGCCTCGTATTGCCAGCCCTGATCGCTGCATCACAGGGCCTGGCCAGCGCAGCCCAGCCGCCCTTGCTTGTGCTCTACGACACTCGCCCGCCCTTCGTCATTTTCGACGGCAAGGCACTGCAGGGCAGCATCGGCGCGCGCGCCCAGGCTGCGCTGCAGAAATCCGGCATCGCTTTCGAGCTGCGCGAAGTCCCCGTTGCGCGCCAGCTGCTGATGACCCAGCAGAACCTGTCGCCCATCTGTGCCGTTGCCCGCCTGAAAAATGTCGAACGCATGCGCCTCGGCGTATTCAGCGCGCCACTCGCCGACTCCTCGCCATATGTAGCGGTCCTGCGCAATGACAGAACCCTTCCGGAGCCGACCACACTGAGCAACTGGGCCAGCCACCGCGAGCTGCGCTGGGGCGTACAGAGCGGGCTGTACTACAGCGACTACGTGCAGACCGTGCTGTTTTCGGCAAAAGCAGAGATCGCGCACTTCAGCGCAAACAACCAGCATTTCGCCAAGTTGCTGATGGCACGGCGCATCGATTTCGTAGTCGTGCAGGAGGACGAGTCGCAGGAGATGGTCAAGTCATTGCCACTGCACGCGCAGCGGCTCGACGATCTGGTACATGGCGAACAGCGCTTCTTCTACTGCAGCAAGAGCGTGCCGGAGGAAAGTCTGCGCGTGCTGAATCAGGCCCTCGCGGAGAACGTAAGTCACAAATGAAACAAGTTCGTCATTCGCGACACTTGAGTTAAGGCAACACTGAGTCGGCTACGCTTTCAGCAAGTCAGCCCGGCCACCGAACCACCTCTCCAGCAGCACCTCAGCCTCAGCCGGATATTTCTCCAGCATTTCCGTGGCCGCCTGACGCGCCTGTTCGACGAGATCGATGTCGAACTCCAGATCGGCATAGCGCAGCATCGGCACGCCACTCTGGCGTGCACCGATAAACTCGCCGGGGCCGCGCAATTGCAGATCGCGTCGCGCGATCTCGAAACCGTCCGTGGTTTCGTAGATGGCCTTGAGGCGCGAGCGGCCGTTCTCGGACAAGGGTTGCGCATAGATCAGCACACAGCTCGACGCCGCCGCGCCGCGCCCTACCCGACCGCGCAGTTGATGCAATTGCGCGAGGCCGAAGCGCTCGGCGTGCTCGATCACCATCAGGCTGGAATTCGGCACGTCGACGCCCACCTCGATCACCGTCGTCGCCACGAGTAGCTGAATGTCATTTCGCACGAAGGCATCCATGACTTCGGCCTTCTCGGCAGGCTTGAGGCGACCGTGCACCAGCCCTACCTTCAGCTCAGGCAATTCCGCAGTGAGCGTGTCGTAGGTGTCCTGCGCGGTCTGCAACTGCAGCGCCTCGCTCTCTTCAATCAGCGGGCACACCCAGTAGGCCTGGCGGCCTTCGCGACAAGCGTCGCGTACGCGTGCGATGACTTCATCGCGGCGCTTGTCCGAGACCAGTTTCGTGACAATGGGCGTGCGCCCCGGCGGCAATTCGTCGAGCACCGAGACATCCAGATCGGCCATGTAACTCATCGCCAGGGTGCGCGGAATGGGCGTGGCGCTCATCATCAGCATGTGCGGCAAGACGCCGACAACTTTCTCGCGCAAGGCGAGACGCTGGCGCACGCCGAAGCGGTGCTGCTCATCGACCACCGCCAGGCCGAGGCGTGATAGCACCACGCTGTCCTCGATCAGCGCATGGGTGCCAACCGCCAGCAGGGCTTCGCCGCTTTCCAGCTTCGCACGCATGGCCTCGCGCTCTTTCTTCTTCTGCGAGCCGGACAGCCAGGCGACCTGCACACCGAGCGGCTCCAGCCAGGCGGCGAGCTTGCGATAGTGCTGCTCGGCGAGGATTTCCGTCGGCGCCATCAGCGCCGCCTGATAGCCGTTCTCAGCCGCCTGCAGCATGCCCAGCGCGGCAACGATGGTCTTCCCGCTGCCGACATCACCCTGCAACAGGCGCTGCATCGGGTGAGCCAGCGCGATGTCACGCGACACCTCATCGACCGCGCGGCGCTGCGCACCCGTCAATGCGAAGGGCAAGGCTTCGATGAAGCATGCCGTCAGTGAGCCCGTCGCCTGCAGGCTGTAGGCGGCATGCGCGCGACGTGCCGCATAGGCCTTGCGCAATGAAATCTGCTGCGCCAGCAACTCGTCAAACTTGATGCGTCGCCATGCCGGATGACTGCGCTCTTCAAGTGCATCCAGATGCGCCTCGGGCGGTGGCTGATGCAGGAAGCGCAGGCTGCGTTCCCAGCCCGGCAGCTTCGCGGCGCGGCGTATGGCTTCGGGCACGGCGTCACTCAACTTGTGACGTTCGAGCGCACGCATCACGAGCTTGCGCAAGGCACTCTGCGCGAGGCCCGCTGTGGCCGGGTAGATCGGCGTCAGCGCGGCAGGAAGCACCTCGCCTTCAATCACGCTCTGGATGCGCGGATGAATCATCTCCTCGCCCCAGAAGCCGCTGCGCAATTCGCCATAGGCGCGCACGTGGGCGCCAATCTCAAGCTGCTTGACGGTGGTCGGGTAGAAATTCAGAAAGCGCAGCGTAATGACATCGGTATCGTCACGCAGGCGCGCCACGAGTTGCCGACGCGGCCGCAGGACAACCTCGGCGTGCTCGATGACACCCATGACCTGCAGCGGCGCACCCGCCATGGCATCGGCAATCGGCGTGACACGTGTCTCGTCCTCATAGCGCATCGGCAGATGCAGCAGCATGTCCGCATCGCGATGGATGCCGAGCTTGGCGAGACGACCGGCGAGCGCGCTGCGTTTCGGCGGTGCCGAGGTGGCTGAAGGGGCTACGGGAGATGTGGGTTTGGTGGCGGACATGCCCGCGCATTAAAGCCTATTTCCGCAAGGCACGCACGCGGCTAGGCTGGCCGCGCGATGAAGCCCGTCTTGTCCCCGTCGACAAAGCCGGCCTTACGATAAAAACGCAAAGTCGGCTCATCCTTGCGGCCCGTCATGAGCATCACTTTGTAGCAATCTTCCGCCCACGCCATTTCGCACGCCGCGTTCAGCAATCTGGTGGCAATGCCACGCTTGCGCCACGCAGGTGCCGTCACGACATTCTCGATCAAGGCGTACGGCCGCGCGCCACGCGTGAGATTCGGCACGATGACCAGGGTCGCCGTCGCGAGCAGTTCATCGCCCGCACACGCCGCCAGCACACGCATGCCAGGGTTGACCTGCATCGCCTGCCATGTACCCGCCACAATATCCATGGAAGGCAAGGCCACATCGTTCGGATTCAGGCATCGATACAGCTGCAGGAGCTGCGGCAGTTCATCTGCGCGCACCTTGCGCACCGAAACATCCACCGCACTCATTGCATCTTCGGTCACGTTCCAAGGCCCTCCACGTTCACTCAGCAGCGTTCTTGGGCGTGCCTGCCTCTTCCTTGCTACCCGTTCTGTAACCATCGACGATGCTGTACAGCCAGCAGGCAAGCAGCACGAACGACGCCAGTGTGGAGAGCGTCGTGGCCGAACCGGCAGACGAACTGGCCAGCAATTGCTGTACAGCCGCCACATCGGGCGCGACCTCGCCCGAGGTGATCTTGTCCATCACGGCGGCAGCCTGCCGCACCGCCTGATCGACCAGATACACGAGACAGGCGGCAGACACGGCCATGACCACGACCGCACGCAGCGGACGCTTCAGGACGAAATAGCCCAGGCCCGGAAACACCAGGCCTGACAGCAGCGCCGCCTTGGCGGATTTATGCATTGCCGGCCAGCACCAGCACGGCGTCTGCTTCCACCACCGCACCGCGCGGTAGTGATGCGACGCCTACCGCCGCACGTGCCGGGTAAGGCTCACTGCAATAGCGCGCCATGATCTCATTGAGCTTGGCGAAGTTAGCAAGATCGGTGAGGTACAGATTGATCTTCACGGCATCGGCGAGTGAAGCACCTGCCGCCTCGGCGACAGCCTTGAGGTTTTCGAAAACCTGCACGGCCTGCGCTTCGAAACTATCGGCGAGCGTCATATTGCGCGGATCGAGACCAATCTGGCCGGACATGTAAACAGTGTCACCGACACGCACGGCTTGTGAATAGGTGCCGATGGCGGCGGGCGCGCTGGCGGTAGCGATGATCTGTCTGGACATGCCTGACTCCGGAAAAAGGGTGCCGGCGGACGCCGGCGGAGGCCGCAGTCTAGCGCCTTGACAAAGCCGCGTGCAACGCGAGGGCTCCGGTGATCGGACGATCTGCGGAAGCCCGCCCCAGCCTCGTCATTCTCGCGCAGGCGGGGATCCAGTGACGTTGACCTAGCAGTGTTAAATCCCGCCTTCGCGGGAATGACGGTGAAATGCGACCCGTGCGCACATTCAGACACGGTCACGGAGCTTTGCAAATCAGAGGTATAAGTCTGACCCGTCTTGAATTAGGTTGACACCATTGAGCGCGGAATTGCACGCTGTTTGATAGCAGTAATAGACGCCCGATGAACTTCATCGGGCGTTTTCATTTTCAACGATGTATGAGGTCTTTGCTCGTTGTAGATGCGCACGGACTCTCTGACCATGCGCCTGGCCTCTTCGAGGTTGGCCGGTCGGTGAATCAGAAACTCGTTTTTGAGAATGCCATTGATCCGCTCGGCCAACGCATTCTGATAGCAATC
>DATIDV010000010.1:0-187524 GCA_035456105.1 Rhodocyclaceae bacterium
CACTTGGCTAGACTGCGACTGCAGCTACAGTTCGCCATCGTGGAAAAACGACGGGGGCGTCAATGCCCCCGTGTTGTTAAATCCAGACCCGCTCGCTACGCCGTCCGTTATCTCAAAAAAAACCTTAACTGAACGGCATTACGACCGGAGCCGGGTTTTCATGACTGAAGCTGACGATCAGAACGACGTTACGTCGGTCTTCGAGATGTCGCAGTACGCCGTGTTCCAGAATTCGCCGTTCTGGACTTGCGCTTCACCCGGTTGCACACCGATCGCCTGCACGCAGACCTTTGGCTTGCCCAGCGAGTAGCCCTTGATCTTCATGTTGCGCACGGTGGCCTTGTCGCCGTAATTGCTGTTGAGGCGCAGCACGTAGCCCGCCGTGGTGCCATCGGACTTCACGACCGGGCCGTTGATGGTCACGTTGTTGGCGATCAGGTAACGCGGGCCGCCGTTGTTGGAGCAGTTGCCGCAGGAGGCCCATAGACGCTGGATGCGATCAAAGGTCTGGAAGCCGCTGAGGTTGATCGTGCCGCCTTGGCCGTTGTGCTGGAACACCTTGTCGTCGGCCTTGGTGGCCGAACCGCCGATGATTTTCATGACCTTGCCCGTGCCGCCGGTCATCGTCGCTGCATCTTCGCAAACACCATCCCACACGACGTTTTCCATCGTGCAGTTGCCCGCGCAATGAATGCCGTCAGCGGCAGCGCCCGCCTTGATGTGAACGTTCTTCAGCACTGCGCCGTCGGCGAGGGTGAAGACGGGTTGCTGGCTTTCCGACTGGCCGTCACAAGCGGTACCGACCGTGATGCCACCACAATCGACCGTACCGCTGATGGTGCCGGGCTTGCAGGCAGAAACGGTCGTCGAGCTGCTGCTCGATGAGGCCTTGCTGGACGAGCTGGAACTGGCAACGCTCGACGAACTGGAGGACTTGCTTGATGAGCTGGAAGAAGTAGCCGTCGAACTCGAGGACGTGCTGGTTGCCCCTGCATACGAGCACCAGGTCGAGTTGCTCGGTGCGCTCGGGAAGTTGGCAAGCGTACAGGCGACGCTGCTGGTGAAGGTGCCATAGCCGAACACGCCGGCCTTGCCCATCGCAACTTGGCGGGTGCCGCTGAAAGTACAGGTGGCGCCGGTCTGCACGCACTTGGTGTAGCCGGAAGGCGCGTCGGACGCCGCGAACGAAGTGGTGGCGAGGCCGACAAGGGCCAGCGCACCGAAGAGGTGTGCGAGTTTCATGTGTTTTGTCTCCGAGGTTTCTTATGAACTGCTATTGCCGTCAGCAAGCTGATCGGTGCCCGCAATTGCGCGAGCGGCCTCAAGTATGAGTTGCGAACTAATAGAAGAAAAGCGCGCTTTCCACGCAACACGCAATTTTCAGGGACTTATATCCCTGAATTGCAAAGTCCTCTGACTGTGTCTGAATGGCGGGCTCAGGCCGCACTTCTCCGTCATTCCCGCGCAGGCGGGAATCCAGTGTCGTTGACGTCCCCCTGCTAAAGCCGCTGGATTCCCGCCTTCGCGGGAATGACGATGCTGGGGCGGGCTTCAGTGGATCCGTCACACACCAGAGCCATCTCGTTGCAATAACGATGTAATTCCCAATTCGTTATGCAGGTTGGACACAGGGCATTTCCACGACGCAGCACGAGCCGTAGAAGAAACGGAGAGCGCGACACAGGAGCGATCCGCGCAAGGGGGAGGGGAGAGATGCTCTTTGTGGCCTTGTCCGGATACTGGAGGCTCTGTGTCAGGGCTGTAACGGCTCGCTCACAAAGCCTTCATCGCCTGCTTGAAGCTCGTCAGGAATTCCGCATGGCTTAATCCGAAATTCTGCTTGAAAGCGGCCTGTTCATCCGGCTTTGGCTGTCCGATCTGGCGGAAATACGCCACCCACGCTGCGTAAAACCTGTCCCCGAGCAGAGACTCCAGATGCATCGCCATCAAGTCCGAGATGAGGTAGGGGCCTCTTTTGGCAGAAACAAACTTCAACCAATCTGCCCCGCTGGTCGTGAACACATCCTCCGGTCCAACCTTGTAGCCGTCGCGGTAGAACCACTCCAGACACTTGTTGCGCCAGCCTTCCTTGGAAAATTCCGCGGCCCCCGCTACGGACGAGGCGCTCAAGGCGTTATAGGCCAGTAGATCTGCGGTCCCCTCCATGATCCATTGCGGGGCCACGCCATTGGCGCGGCGCTGCGAAAGCTGTCCCTGCAACTCATGTGTCAGCTCATGCAAACTGGTTTTAAGCGCACGCTCACGCAATACGTCTGCAGCCGTTGTCTCCTGGAATGGAATGGCGATCTGTCCCCGCAGATTGGACACTCCGCCGCTCAAGGTCGCGACATCGTTGGCGTGTCCACTCGGAAGTTTCATTTGCTCACGCAGCACCTGCTCATAGTCCTTGCTACTCGACGCCAGGTAGACCCGCACGGTCTCATTCAAGGCCACGCCCGCCCGCTCCTTCAGCACACGGTTGTAACTCTCTGTTGCCTGCTGCACCAAGGGCTGCCAACGCGCGCCAACCTGCTGCGTCCAGTCAGAGGCATCATGGCTCGCCATCACCACCTCAACTCCGGCGGCATCAAGTTCGGCGGGTTGATACACGACGCGATCATCCACCGCGTAGAGCTGGCAGCTCACGGAATCCCCTGCGCGGCACAGCGTCAAAGCCCGCTCCATCGCGTCGGGCGAGTCGTATGCCGCGCCCAGCGCGCCACGCGACGAAATCGCCAGTGCCTTGGGCGCGCGGCGTGACAGGTAGTCTTTGTAGCGCGCCGCCATGTCGCTCGATTTTAAGGGGAAGCGCGATGCATCCTGAATATCAGCATAGTTGCTTGCATCGGGCACAGGCTTGGCGTGCTGGCGCTGCTCCGTTTTCAAAGCAGTCAGCCATGTCTCGAATTGCGCCAGAAAGACGGCTGGCGCAAGACCAAAACTTTTCTCAAAGGCCGCATCCGGCTGAAATTCCGGTGCTGCCGCCAGACGAAAATACGCTGGCCATGCCGACGCAAACCGCGAGCCTGATGCGGCCGCCAGACGCTCGACCATCAAGCTCGCCATGGCGCCCGCGCCGGCACGTTTCTCTACGCCACGCTCGCCAGTCATCCACTGCTGCGGGGTCAATAAGTCCTTCGTGTTGCGCATTGCATAGGTTTGACCGGCTTCGCGATCAGTGCTGCGAATTTCCAGTTTCAAATCGTCCAGCACCTGGTGCGCCATGTAGTCCGCCAGACCCTCGCGTAACCACAGCGGTGTGCGCCCGGCATTCCCTCCTGCCAGCAGCTGTTGCAAGGCCAGCGCCCGTGCGCGTACCGGCAGCACCACCGTCTGCTCGTACGACGCAAATACTGATGCGGTCGGTGTGACTGTCACGACAATATCCGTCGGTCCTGCCTCATGTGCTGCCTTGGCGCGCTCCGCTGTCGAGGCCACCACAATTCGCGGCGACTGACGCGACGCCACTCCCGTTTGCGCCAACGCCAAACGATCAAAGCTGGCTATTGCCGCCTTGGTGTGTACCACCCACACCTCATCTACACGCAATGACCAGGGGTCGCTGCCCGTTGCTGTACTCACACCCGAGCTGGCGCATCCGGTCAGCAGCAACAGGAAACAAAGGACGGACAAACTACGCACGGATACAAAAGCGCTCATGGATAGTCTCGCAGTCTTTCAATTGAATTCAACTCGCTTCACTTTCCGGAATTGGGCCGCTTGATGAAGGTGTTAGGTGGCGCTTTTTCCGGCCTCCGGTGAAGCGACTTGCATGAGCGGGCTGCCCTTGCCGTGAGAGGGCATCGATGGCAACTGCTGAAGCCAGGGCATCGCGGACTCTCCCCATATCTGAGTCTTGGGCACAAGCTGCGCTCTCTCATTGACGCACCCTAGCCTCAGATTGAGCACTTTCGGATTTTCGGCCTCGGTGGCATAGAGCTGCGTGCCGCACTCCGGACAAAAGGCCTGCGCTCGTCGGTTTCCGCTTTCAGCGACCTTGACGTAGTGCTTGGCGTTGCCAGACATGACCACGTTCTCGACCGGCGTAGGAAGAACTGCCCTGAATGGTGCTCCCGAGAACTGCTGGCAATCTGCGCAATGACAGGCCAGTACTTTGCTTGGGTCAACCACGGCGGTGAAGGAGACGGCGCCGCAGTGGCATTTTCCAGAGATGTGCACTGATGGTCCAGGAGGGGCGGGTTGTGATGCCTAACTGAGCGCGAGTGTCGCGCCGCCGGGGATTTCTACGATGCGTTGCGAGGCAGTTGCCGTGCGTGAATCAATGCGGATCCATACCGGGATGGCCGACGGGTTGTGCACGCGGTCGCAGGCGGCCGTGTATTGCAGACGTTCGACGGCAGCGAGGTAGTCGACGATGGCGATGTTGGTTGCAAACCAGATGTCGTCCCGGCCGCGCAGCGTGGCGGAAAACTCTTCGATGACATCCCAGTTGTCATCGCGTTCGAAGTCGGTGCTGTGGCCCCATACGGACAGCAGGTCGAGATACTGCGTCTTGCTGCGTTCCAGGAAGGCCGCGGTCCGCGCAACGAGATCTTCGTTGTGGTGGCAAGTGGGATGCCAGGTCATCAGCTGCGTGGGCAGCAACAGATCGTTGGTGGACACGGTGGTGCGCGCGTAGGCCACGCCCAGCTCGGGCAGCAGGGCGTGCAGGGCAGGTGTGTGCTGTCCATTGGGATAGGCGAAGCCGCGCACGGCGTAGCCGACGATGTCTTCGAGACGGCGACGGTCGTCGAAGATCTGCCGCACCATCATCTCGCGCGGGCAACGCGTCAGCGTGGGATGCGTCAGCGAATGCGCGGCGACTTCGTGCCCGGCATAAAGCGCGACGACTTCGGATTTCTCGATGCGCTGGTCTCGACCGAACTTGTCGCCATTGAGATTGAAAGTGCCCTTGAGGCCCGTGCGGTTCAGGATGTCGACGAGACGTTTGTCCGCGGTCTTGCCATCGTCATAGCTAAGCGTGACCGCCTTGTGGCGGCCACCGGGGAAGCAGAAATAGAGCAGTTCCATGCTGAGACTTTGCAAAATGGGGGGTGATTGACTAGATCCGCAGGCCGGACGTCATAAGTCGACTATTGTGCCATGTGCGCGCTGCGCCCAATATTGCGTTGAAGTAGTGCGTCTTCATATCCGGAGAAAACCGTGGATGCTATGCCCCCCAAACCACAGCAGGCTGGCGCCGTGCCTACAGCAAAGCGCTGGAGCGCAGAGCGTGTCCTGCAGGTGCAGCATTGGGCGGCAAGTCTGTGGTCTCTACGGATCAGCAAACCGTTGGGCTTCGCATTCACCCCCGGTCACTACGCCAAGCTCGGCCTGCCGGTCGGCGATGAGGCGGCAGTGTGGCGCGCCTATTCCATCGTGTCCGCGCCGGAAGAAGACTTTCTGGAGTTTCTCATTACGCGGGTACCGAACGGTGCCATGTCGCAGCTGCTCGCGAAGCTGCAGGTGGGCGATGAGCTGATGTTGCAGTCTGCGGCCATGGGGTTCTTCGTCCCTTCGCAGCTGGGAGCGGGCGAGTCGTTATGGATGCTGTCGACGGGCTCGGGGGTGGGGCCGTATGTGTCGATCCTGCGCGAAGGTAGCGTTCTGGCGCGCTTCGGCAAGTTGGTCGTAGTGCATTCGGTACGCACGCAAGCGGAACTGGCTTATACCGACGAATTCCGCGCGTTTGCCGCGCAGCATGGCAAGGTCGTGCAATACCTGCCCGTCGTCACCCGGGAGGCGGGCTGCACGGCGCTGTCCGGGCGTATTCCCCAGCTTATCGAGAGTGGTGAGTTGATGACGCATGCGGGCGAGCGCTTCGATGCGAGCACGGCGCGTGTCATGGTCTGTGGCAATCCGGATTTCACGGCGGACATGCGCCGCGTGCTGACGGCACGCAGCTTTCAGCCATGCCGCCGCGGGTTGATCGGCAGCATGCTGTTCGAGAATTACTGGTAGTTACTGGTACAGCGCCTTGCTGTCGGACTTGAGCCCTTGCAGGTAGGCGCTGAAAGTGCGCTCGGCAAGCTCCACGAGATCGAAGCGTTCTGGTGCCATCAGCCAGTGGAAACAGCTGCCGTCGAAAATCGCGAACATGCCGAGTGCGGCCAGATGCGGATCGACCGTGGTGGGCAACTGACCCGCGTCGATGGCGGCCTGGAAGTCGGCGGCCGATTTGGTCAGGCATTGCTCGCGCGCTTCGATCAGATGCAGTCGCACCGCTTCGGTTTCGAGCACGTATTCGCACTTGAGCAGAATGATGCTCATCAGCGCGCGCGCCTGATCTTCTGTCGCGATGCGCCGGATGATGGTTCGGTTCTTGTGAAAGATGCGTGCCAATGGATCGCTGGCGTACTGCTGTTCGATCTCTTCGAGGGTTGCGTCAATAGGCAGGGAGGCGCGTTCCCACAAGGCGGCGAGCAGATCGGCCTTGTTCTCGAAATGCCAGTACACCGCGCCGCGGGTCAGGCCTGCGGCCGTGGCGACTTCATGCAAAGAGGTGTGGGATACGCCGCGCTCGCAAAACACGCTCTGCGCTGCGTCCAGCAACTGGCAGCGGGTGGCGAGGGCTTCTTCCTTGGTCTTGCGGGCCATAGCTTCAGGTACGTCTCCATTGCAGGGCTCAGGACGATGTCATTGCCTGACGCGAAGTACGCCTGTGTCGGGCCCTCTCATGGAAAAATTGTAGCGGATTCTTGACATACATACAAGAATGTATGTTTAATGCTGCATAGCACACAGTTGTCGCGATACGCTTGATGTGGATCAAATCAGCGTGCCGCATTCAGTGCTTTTCAGCCGGATTATTGCGGGCAGCTTGAAACAGGCGTTTTGGCTGTCCAGGGCTGCAGGGGTAGTGATCAAGTGACACACCTGCAGCGGGTTTGTATTGCCACATGGTTTCTTGGGGGAAATGAATAATGCGTAAGGACTTCAATTCTGGCGCCGCAACCGTGTTGCTTCTGGCGACAGTCGCTGCCTTGACGGCATGCTCGAAGGGCGAAGAGGGGGGCGCTGGTGGCATGCACAACATGCCGCCGCCACAGGTCAGCGTGCTGACGGTCAAGCCGCAGAGCGTGCCGGTCACGTTTGAATACACCGGCCAGACGCTGGGTTCGCGCGAAGTCGAAGTGCGCGCGCGCGTTGGCGGCATCATTGAAAAGCGCCGGTATAGCGAAGGCGGGCCGGTGACGGCCGGGCAGGTCATGTTCGAGCTGGATCCCAAACCGCTGCAGGCGCAGGTCGCTGCGGCCGAAGCCGATGTGGCGACGGCTGAAGCACGTGCCGCCCAAGCCTCGCGTGAGTCCGCACGTCTCAAGCCACTGCTCGCCGAGCGCGCAGTGAGCCAGCAGGAATATGACAATGCGGTATCCGGTGAGCAGATTGGCGCGGCCGGCCTGCAGTCGGCCAAGGCGCGCCTGCAGGAGTTGCGCCTCAATCTCGGTTACACCAAGGTCGTTGCGCCCGTGTCCGGCATGTCGGGCCGCGCGCTGAAGTCCGAAGGCAGTCTGGTGTCGACCACTGACAGCCTGCTCACGACGCTGGTTCAGCTCGACCCGCTGTATGTCAGCTTTGGTCCTTCCGAAAATGAACAGAATGCAATCCAGCGTGACGTCGCCAATGGCTCGCTGGTCGTACCCAAGATCAGCAGTATCGACGTCGAGATTCGCAGTGCAGACGGCGCGGTGCTGGCCAAGGGCGGGCGCGTGAATTTCACGGATAGTCATGTCAGCAGCACCACCGGCACGGTGGAGCGTCGCGCCGAGTTGCCCAACCCCGGCAACCTCCTCAAGGCAGGTCAGTTCGTGCGCGTTGCCTTGCATGGCGCCGTGCGTCCGAACGCCATCGTCGTGCCGCAAGGCGCGGTGCTGGAAGGTCCGCAAGGCAAGATCGTGATGACGGTTGGCAAGGACAAGGATGGCAAGCCGGTGGCCGCGCCACGCCCGGTTGAAGTGGGTGAGTGGGCCACGCTGGATGGCGTCGATGGCAAGCCAGCGACGAAGGTGTGGGTCGTGACCAAGGGTCTGGCCGCAGGTGACCAGGTGATCCTGGACAACTTCGTCAAGCTGCGCCCGGGTGCACCGGTCGTGCCTGTCACGCCTGAAGAAGCTGCCGCCGCGCAATCCGCGCCAGCTGCTGCCGCTGAACACAAATAAGAAAGCGCGAGGCTAACCCGATGTTTTCACGCTTCTTCATCGACCGTCCGATCTTCGCGATGGTCATATCAATCTTCATTGTGCTCGCCGGGCTGGCGGGGATCCGCGTGCTGCCGATCGCGCAGTACCCGGAAATCGCGCCGCCCACCGTGCAGATCACCGCTGTCTATCCAGGGGCTTCCGCCGAGGTGCTGGAGCAGACCGTAGCGGCGCCGATCGAGAGCCAGATCAACGGCGTCGAGCACATGATGTACCTGAACTCGACTTCGGCTTCGAGCGGCGTGGTGACCATCACCGTGACCTTCGATATCGGAACCGATATCGACCAGGCGGCGATCAACGTCAACAACCGCGTCAAGCAGGTCGAGAATCGTTTGCCGCAGGAGGTGCGCCGTCAGGGCGTGACCGTGCAGAAGGGCTCGTCCAGCTTCCTGCAGGTCATCGCGTTCTACTCGCCTGACAGCCGTTTCGACAATCTGTACATCAGTAATTACGTGACGCTGAACGTGCTTGATCGCATCAAGCGCGTGCCGGGCACGACCAATGTGCAGATCTTCGGCGCCAAGGACTATGCAATGCGCATCTGGCTGAAGCCGGACCGCATGGCACAGCTCGGCGTGACCGTCGGCGAGATCGCCGCGGCCGTCAATGCACAGAATGCACAGTTCGCACCGGGCAAGATCGGCCAGATGCCCGCCGGCGACGGGCAGGAGCTGGTCTACACGATCACCACTCAGGGTCGTTTGCCGGATGTGAAGGGCTTCGAGGAAATCATCGTCCGTGCGAACGGCGTGGGCAGCAAGCTGCGTCTGAAGGACGTGGCGCGGGTGGAACTGGGCGCCAAGGACAACGACTTCGTTGGCCGCATCAACGGCAAGCCGGCGACCCTGCTCGGGATCTTCCTGCAGCCTGGTGCCAACGCGCTGGGTGTGGCAGAGGAAGTCAATGCGACGATGGCCGAGCTTGCGCAGAAATTCCCTGAGGGTCTGACGCACAAGGTTGCCTATGACACGACGCGTTTCGTGAAGGTCTCGATCCACGAAGTGGTGAAGACGCTCGCGGAAGCCATGGTGCTCGTGTTCCTGGTCGTATTCCTGTTCCTGCAGAACTGGCGCGCCACGCTGATCCCCATCATCGCCGTACCGGTGTCCCTGCTGGGCACCTTCGCCGGCATGGTGATGCTCGGTTACTCCATCAATACATTGACCCTGTTCGGCATGGTGCTGGCAATCGGTATCGTGGTCGATGATGCCATTGTCGTGCTGGAGAACGTCGAGCGCATCATGCACGAGGAGCACCTCGGTGCACGCCATGCGGCCATCAAAGCCATGCAGGAAGTCACGGGTCCGGTGATCGCCATCGTGCTGGTGCTGGTGTCGGTGTTTGTGCCGATCGCCTTCCTCGGCGGCTTGACGGGTGAGTTGTTCCGCCAGTTCGCGGTGACGATTGCGATTGCCGTGAGTATCTCGGGTCTGGTTGCGCTGACGCTTACGCCGGCACTGTGCGTGCTCATCCTGCGCAGCGAGCACAAGGCGAGCAATTTCTTCTTCCGCTCTTTCAACCGCTTCTTCGAGCGCCTGACCAAGCGTTACACCTGGCTGGTCGCCGGGCTGTCGCGCCGAGCCCTGCTGGGTGTCCTGTTGTTCCTCGGCATGATCGCCATCACAGGTCAGTTGTGGCGCACGACACCGGGTTCGCTGGTGCCGGATGAAGACCAGGGCTGGTTCATCTCTGCCGTGTTCCTGCCTGATGGCGCGTCCCTGCAACGCACTGACAAGATCGTGCAGCAGGTCACCGACATCATCAAGTCGAACCCTGCAAATGAAGACGTCATTGCGTTTACCGGCTTCGACTTCCTCGGCGGTAGTTACAAGAACTCGGCGGCAACGCTCTTTGTGACGCAGAAGCCCTGGGACGAACGCGCACTGCCAACGCAGGCTCTGGTGGGCGAGGTTTACGGCAAGACCGGTGGCATACGTGACGCGCTGGTGCTGGCCTTCAATCCGCCCGCGATCTTCGGTCTCGGTCAGGCGGGTGGGTTCGAGTTCTACATCCAGAATCGTGGCGACGGCGGGCCGAAGCGTACGGCCGAAGTGGTCCAGGCCTTCATGGCACGGGCTTCGCAGGAGAAGCAGCTCGCTTACGTGCAGACCCTGTGGCGCGCGACCTCTCCGCAGCTCTATGTCGACGTCGATCGTGAGCGCGCGGCCGCATTGGGCGTGTCGCTTGATGATGCCTTCAACACGCTGTCGGCGACGCTGGGTACGTACTACGTGAATGACTTCAACAAGTACGGCCGTACCTGGCAGGTGCTGATGTCAGCGGACACCAAGTACCGCATGAAGCCGGAAGACATTGGCAATATCTACGTCAAGTCGAACACCGGGAAGATGTTGCCGATGTCATCCTTCACGACGGTCAAGTACAACTCGGGGCCGGATACGCTGGACCGCTTCAACAATCTGCCCGCGGTAAAGATGTTGGGCTCGGGTGCGCCAGGCGTCAGCTCGGGACAGGCGATTGCTGCGGTCGAGAGGCTCGCTGGCGAAGTGTTGCCGCCCGACTTCTCGCTCGACTGGAGTGGTGCTTCGTACCAGGAGAAGCGCGCTTCGGGCGCCTCCGGTCTGGCACTGCTGATGGCGGCGGTGATGGTGTTCCTGATCCTTGCCGCGCAGTACGAGAAGTGGTCCCTGCCACTCTCCGTGCTGCTGGCGGTGCCCTTCGGCATCTTCGGTGCGCTGGCGGGCGTGTGGGTGCACAACCTGATCTTCGGCTTCCTGTCGCATGGCATGGCACCGCCGCTGACCAACGATGTGTACTTCCAGATCGGGCTGGTCACGCTGATCGGCCTGGCCGCCAAGAACGCGATTCTGATCGTCGAGTTCGCGGTGATGAAGAAGCATGAAGGCATGTCGACGATTGATGCAGCGGCCGAGGCGGCACGTTTGCGCTTCCGCCCGATCGTGATGACGTCGCTGGCCTTCATCCTGGGCGTTGTGCCACTGGCCTTCTCGTCCGGCGCGGGTGCCGGTGCGCGTCAGTCGGTCGGTACGGGTGTGATGTTCGGCATGATGGCGGCGACCTTCCTCGCGATCTTCTTCGTGCCCTTGTTCTTCCGCTTGTTGAACGGGGACAAGAACGGCAAGACGCAGGCGCCTGCCGATCTGGATGTGGAGAAACATAATGCGTGATGACATGAAGACCATGGGGTTGAAGCCCCTTCGCGGCGCGGCGCTGAGCCTGATCGCTGCGGCTGTGCTGGCGGCGTGTGTCAGCACGCCGGTGGCCGAAAAGCCAGTGCTTGAATTGCCGCAAAGTACCGGTGGTGAGGTTGCACAGGACTTGGGCCAGTGGTGGTTGCGCTACAACGATCCGGCGCTGACCGCGCTGATCGAGCGCGCCCTGGTGTACAACGCCGATCTCAAGGTGGCCGCGGCGCGAGTTGCCGAATCGCAGGCCTTGCTGGCGGTATCACAAAGCGATCTGTTCCCCTCGCTGGATGCCTATGCGGGCGCCAGCCGTAGCAAGTCTAGCGAGAAGGGCGCCGTGCCTCGCCCAGCCGGCACCTACCTTTCGAACGACTTCAGGGCCGGTCTGGCCGTGGCCTATGAAGTGGATCTTTGGGGGCGGGTGCGCAGTGCCAACAAGGCCGCCATGGCGCAGCTGATTTCCAGCCAGGAAGCCATGGCCGGTTTCCGCTCCGCGCTGGCCGCACAGGTCGCGCGCGGGTATTTCACTTTGCTGGCAGTGGATCGACGGCTGGAGTTGTCGCGTCAGACGCTGGCCACGCGTGAAGACGCATTGCAGGTTGCGCAGAAGCGTCTCGCGGGTGGAACCGTCAATGGCTTGGCTTTGCAGCAAACGGTGAGCGAGCGCGACGCGATTGCGGCAAGCATCCCGGCGCTCGTGGCGATTCAGGCGCAGAGCGAGCGTGCGCTGGCTCTGCTGGCGGGGGATTCACCGCGTGCGATTGTCGAGAACAAGATCGGGCGCAGTAATGCCGATGTTCTGCCGCCAGCGCCGGTCGTGCCGGAAGGGCTGCCGTCTGACCTGCTGGCACGCCGTCCGGACGTTCGCGAGGCCGAAGCGAATCTCGCCGCATCGCAGGCGAGGGTGTCGCAGGCGCGTGCCATGTACTTCCCGCAAATCGTGCTGACGGGGACGGGCGGTAGCGAAAGCGCCAAGCTGTCCGACCTTTTCTCGGGTCCGGCGGTGGTGTGGAGCCTTGCCGCATCCCTGACGCAGCCGATTTTCGGCCTGCGTCAGATCAATGCCACCGTGAATGCTGCCGAGGCGCGTGAAGTGGCCTTCGAGGCGGCTTACGTGAAGTCGGTACAGACGGCGTTTAAGGAAGTCTACGACGCCCTGGGTAATCTGCACGCGGCCAACGACACCCTGGTCGTGCAGGAGCATCGCAGTGCGGCGCTGCGCGATTCGCTGCGTATCGCACGGCTGCGTTATGACGCGGGTGTGTCGCCCTATCTCGATCTGCTTGATGCGCAGCGCAATCTGTACTCGGTGGAAAGTGACACGATTGACGCGCAGGCCGTACGCCTGAACGCCAGCGTGGACCTCTTCAGGGCATTGGGCGGTGGTTGGGATACCGCGCGGAGTGGCCAGGAAGTGCTTGGGCAGAAATAGCCGCAGATGGGCGCTGACAGACGGTGGTTCTGTCAGAAGTTATGCTGCTTGATTCAAGTCCTGCCCTTTTCGCGCCGTAAAGGCTGATGTAGCGCCCGGTTGTGCTATCGCGCAACCGGGCGTTTTGCTTTTACCGCTACGTAATTGGAGCAGGGATGTCGATCAAACAGAAAATATGGGGCCTGGTAGCCATCGCATTGCTCACCAGCTCGATCCTGGTGGGCTTGGGCGTGACCGGACTGAAGCGATTGCATATCGGGATGACGGCCATTACCGCCGATGCCTTGCCCGATCTGCAAGTGGCCTCGGAAACACGCATGCTCTACCTGAGCATGCATGCAGCAGCCTACGGGCGTGCACTGAGCACAGATGCGGCCGAGGGAAAGAAGATCGGCGCCGAACTGCAGCATTTCAATGAAGAGATCATCAATCGCATCCAGACTCTGCGCACACGCACGACGGCAGATGAGGAAATCAAGTTGCTCGATGAGGCGACTGGCGCGCTTACGGTCTATCTGACTGACATGTTGCGCGTCGGCAATCTCGCCGATATGGGCGAGAACCAGATGGCGCTTGAGATCATGAACGGCAAGCTCAAGGCTACGCATGAGCAGGCTTCGGCCGCTTTCGAAAAGCTCGGTCGGCTCAATACCGAAAAAGTGACACGCGTGTCGAAAGATGCCGATGGCGTGTTCAGGTCCAGCCTGAGTTTCTCCATTGGCGCGGCGGTGGTCTTCCTGGGGGTGTTCGCCGTAATCGGCTACTTCCTCGCGCGCTCCATCGTGGGGCCGATGGCGATCATGCAAAAGGCTATTACGACGACTGCGGACAGTCTCGATTTCACCCATCCGGTGCCGGTCGGCACACATGATGAAATCGGCCTTACGGTGATTGCCTACAACGGGCTCATCAAGCGTCTGCGCGAGAGTTTCGGCCAGGTGCAGGGTGCGGCACAGCAACTGGCCGGTGCGGTCGGCGCAGTCGACAGCAGCTCGCGCGAGATTGCCGACAATTCACGCACACAAAGCGACGCCACGGCAAGCATGGCGGCCGCCATCGAGCAACTCACGGTGAGCATTTCCGTGATCGTCGAGCGCGCACTGGACGCCAGCACGCATACACAGAATTCACAGAAAAGTGCTGACCGTGGCACCGAGGTCATCATGACCACGGTGGACGGCATCCAGAGCATCGCAGAGTCCGTGCGTGTCGCTTCAGAGCGTATCGCTGCCTTGCGTACGGATAGTGAAAGCATTTCCTCGGTCGCCAATATGATCAAGGAAATTGCCGATCAGACGAATCTGCTTGCGCTCAATGCGGCCATCGAAGCGGCACGTGCCGGCGAGCAAGGCCGTGGCTTTGCCGTGGTGGCTGACGAAGTGCGCAAGCTGGCCGAGCGCACCACGCATGCCACCACCGACATCTCGACGCTGATCCTGAAGATCCAGGACGCGGCGCGCAATGCGGTCGAAAGCATGTCTTCTTCCGTGGAGGCCGTTGACCGCGGGGTAGAGAATGCCCGCGAAGCCGGGACGGCCATCCGTGAGATTCAAAGCGGCGCGGGCATGCTGGTCGAACTGGTCGACGAAATGACCGACGCGATGCGTGAGCAGTCTGCAGCGAGCACCACCATCGCGCGTCAGATCGAGCAGATCGCGCAGATGACTGAGCGCAACTCCAGTGCCGCACAAGGCGTGGCCAGTTCGGTCGAGAATATTTCGGGCATGGGGCGCGGCATCTCGCAAACGCTGGCGGCATACCGGGTCTGAGCGCGAGGCTGTGGCCCGGTAAGCCGGGTCATATTGCACGGCACCCGCTAACGCTTGGCCCGGGTTTTTAGCAAACTCGCGCGGAGTGCCGCACCCAGTGCGCTGCGCGCCCAGGGCAACATCAGTTGCGGTGAATCCATCGCCTCATCGGGCGCGCGAAAATAGCCCAGACTGACGCGACGGTTGCCTTTCGCCACATAGCTGAAGGCTTCGAGCTGCTCGGCCTCGAACAGTGCGCGATTCTCCGCATCTGCTTTCAGATACAGCACGTCATTGGCGAGTAGCGCAAACATCACGCCTTCGGCATAGATGCCGGCGCCACCGAACATACGCTTGATCTGTATGGCCCCTAGCGGGGCAAGCAGCTCACGCAGATAGGCGGAAAACTCTTCATTCATAGGGCCCTGCCAGCGTGGGATAAGACCTCAGACACGCCCGCGCCAGAACGGGAATTTCACCTCCGGCGGGTGTTTGTCGATGATGTCCGTCAAAGCCTTGGCCGAGCCGCAGGCCAGCGTCCAGCCCAGCGTGCCGTGACCAGTGTTGTAGTAAAGGTTCGGCAGATTCGAGCGACCAATGATGGGTACGTTACTGGGCGTGGCCGGGCGCAACCCAGCCCAGAATTCCGGCTTGTGCAGATCGACGGCGCCCGGAAACAACTCCTCGACCCAGTCAAGCAAGGTCTGACAGCGCACCGGGTCGAGCTCGAGATTGAAGCCAGTCAGGTCGGCCATGCCGGCTATGCGCAACTCGTCACCGATGCGCGCACACACCATGCGGCGCGATTCGTCGGTAATGCTCACCGTTGGTGCGCGTTCGTGGTTGCGCACGGCGACGGTCGCCGAGTAGCCCTTGACGGGATAGATCGGCAGGCGCTCGCCGACGCGACGAGCCAGTGACTTGCTGAAGCTGCCCGCGCAAATGACGTAGGCATCGCCGGAGACAGCGCCGCGACGACCATGGCCGTCAACGAGATGCAGCGAGGTGACGCGCCCGTCTTCAGACATCAGGCGTTCAATATCGGCGCCATACTGGAATTTCACCCCTGCGTGCTGCGCAGCTTCGGCAAGCTGCACGGTAAACAAGTGGGCATCGCCAGTCTCATCGTCGCGGCCGAGCATGGCGCCAGCAAGGCGTGGCAGAGCATTGCTCAAGGCCTTGTCATAGTCGACGCATTGCTCGGGCGTGAGGATTTCTACGTTGACGCCCAGTTCGCGCAGGATGCGGGCCTGGCGCTGCCCGCGCTGCAGCTCATCCTTCGTGAAGTAGAGGTGCAAGACACCGCGCCGCAACTGCTTGTATTCAATGTGCGTTTCCTCGCGCAACTGGCGCAGCAAGTGCCCGCTGTAAGCGGCCAGCCGACCGATCGCCAGGGTGTTGCGGTGGGCGCGGCCTGGGATGCATTCGCGCAGGAATTCCATACCCCAGCGCCAGCGCGCTGGTTCAGCGGGCAGGCGGAACAGCAGCGGTGCATCGCTGCGCCCTAGCCAGCGCAGGATGTTCATGGGCGTCCGGGGATTGGCCCAGGGTTCGGGGTGACTGATTGAAACCTGGCCACCATTGGCGAAACTGGTTTCTGTGGCGGCGGCTTCACGTCGTTCGACAACGGTCACTTGGTGGCCTGCCTGTCGCAGGTACCAAGCCGTACTCACACCGGTAAGACCGGCGCCAATGATCACAATATGCATGCTGGGATGAACGGAGGCTGGTCGGAAAGAGTGCGGAGGTTGCCAGTACATCAGACGCGCTTTGCGCGAAAGTTGCGAATCCGCCGACTCGCGCAGATTGGAATGAATTAGCTCTTGGGAGTTTCCTTCAAACTGCTAAATGTTACAAATAATTGGAAAGTAAGTGAGACCTTCGTCACGCTTGGCGCGGGCGACACCCTCGGGCCTGCTTGAAGGATTTTCCGCAGCTGTCACGAAACAGGCCGATAAGCGGGCGATAATTCAAGCTTTCCAGCCAACGCAACGAGCAGGACAAACTCATGAGCCGTGTGACCCTTACCCAGTTTCTCATTGAACAACAGCGTAATCAGAAAATGATCCCCGCAGACCTGCGTCTGCTTATCGAGGTGGTGGCACGCGCCGTCAAGACGATCAGCGTGCACGTTGGCAAGGGTGCAGTGGCCGGGCTGCTCGGCAATGCAGGGACCGACAATGTGCAAGGTGAGGCACAGAAGAAACTCGACGTGGTCGCCAACGAGGTGTTGCTGCATGCCAATGAATGGGGCGGTCACCTTGCTGCGATGGCCTCGGAAGAACTCGATGATCCCTCGTACATCCCGAAGACATATCCGAAGGGCGAGTACCTGCTGGTATTCGATCCGCTCGATGGTTCGTCGAACATCGATGTGAACATCTCGGTCGGAACGATCTTCTCCGTGCTGCGCTGTCCGCCGAACATGGAGCCGACCGAGGAGGCCTTCCTGCAGCGTGGGCGAAGACAGGTTGCGGCAGGTTACGCGGTGTATGGTCCCTCGACCATGCTGGTGTTGACCGTGGGAACAGGCACGCATGGCTTCACGCTGGACCGTGAATTCGGCTCCTGGGTGCTTACTCACCCCGATGTCCGCATCCCCGAAGATACCAAGGAGTTCGCCATCAACGCTTCGCGCGCGCGCTTCTGGGAGCCCGCCGTCAAGCGCTATATCAGCGAGTTGCAGGAGGGCGCGGAAGGTCCGCGCCAGCAGGATTTCAATATGCGTTGGGTGGCCTCCATGGTTGCCGACGTGCATCGCATCCTGGCGCGTGGCGGCATCTTCCTTTACCCGCTCGACGACAAGAATCGTCCCAAGGGTGGTCATTTGCGTTTGCTGTACGAAGCCAATCCGATGGCCATGGTCGTCGAGCAGGCCGGTGGTGCGGCATCGACGGGGCGTGAGCCGATTCTTGATCTCGTGCCGCAGGGCTTGCATCAGCGCGTGCCAGTGATTCTCGGCTCACGCCATGAGGTCGAGCGCGTGGTGGGTTATCACGCGGAGTAAGCGCACCCGGGCATGACGTACATACTCGGCGTCCTGGCACTCATCCTGCTGGCCTCACCGCTGCGCGCAGCGGAGCTGTGGCGATTTGAGGCACCACCCGAGGCGCGGGAGCGCCTCTTGCTCTGGTTGCCTCCACTGAACGGCGAAGTCGCAGCCGATGCGGACGGTGCTGCACTGGAGAAGCTGGGGCTGGTGCGCAGGCTGCGCGAACGCATTCCGGAATTGCTGGCGACAGAAGGTTATTTTTCACCGCAGCTCGAAATCGATGCGGTGGCTGAGCCCGTGCTGGTCAAACTTCAGCCGGGCCCGCGTGCGCGTATCGCTAGCGTGAACCTCTCCTTTACAGGACAGCTCAGCGAGGCATTTGAGGCCGAGCAGGCCGAGACCTTGCGCAAAGACTGGTCCTTGCCGGTCGGCGCCTTCTTTCGACAGGAGGATTGGGCCGCAGCCAAGACGGCTTTGCAGCTTGCCGTGGTCAAGCGCGATTTTCCCGCTGCGCGAATTGTCGAGAGTCTTGCCGATGTCGACCCGAAAACGACTGAGGTACGGCTGTCGGTTGTGATGGATAGTGGCCCGGTTTTCTATTTCGGACCCTTGCAGATCACCGGCTTGTCGCTGTACGAGCCCGAGTTGCTTGATCGCTATAAACACTTCACTGAGGGCGAGAAGTACAGCCAGGAAAAGCTCCTGCAGTTCCAGTCGGCCCTTCAAGGTACGCCGTATTTTTCGGCGGTCGAAGTGAGCATTGACACCGATCCCGCACACGCCGCTGCGGCACCCGTGCGCGTCGTGCTGACGGAGGCCAAACCACGCCGCATGGGGATTGGGCTTGGATACAGTACCAACACAGGTTTGCGCACCGAGTTTACATACAGCGACGCGAACCTGTTCGACCGTGCCTTGCAGCTCACCAGCGGTATACGCCTTGAAACTTTGAGTCAGGCGGCGTTCGCCGATATTTTCCTGCCTCCCACGGGTCAGGATCACCGGTACAGCGTGGGCGGCATCGTCGAGCGCAGCGATATCGAGAATCTGGCGATCAACCGCCAGGCTATCGGGCTGGCGCGGACCCATCTGCACGGCCGCATCGAGACCCGCGTGGGCCTGTCTTTCCAGCACGAAGCGCGGCAAGCCGAAGAGTCGACGCGCAACGTGAACCAGGCGCTGGCACTCACTGGCGGATGGACGTATCGGCGCGTCGACAATCCGCTCGATCCACGCTCGGGCTATGTGCTCAATCTGCAGCTGAGCGGGGCTTCCGAGCAGCTGCTTTCGGACGCCGATTTTGTCCGCAGCTACGAACGCCTTGTGACCTATTTCTCCCTGACGCCCTACAACGTGCTGTCTGCGCGCATCGAGGTCGGATATACCGCCGCCAAGAGTCGTTCAACGGTGCCGGAAGATTTCCTGTTCCGTACCGGCGGTGCGCAGACGGTGCGTGGCTATCGTTATCTCTCGCTCGGTGAACAAGAGGGGAATGCCATCGTCGGTGGCCGCTACATGCTGGTCGGCTCGATCGAGCACACACACTGGTTTGGCGATACGTGGGGGATGGCCACCTTTGTGGATGCGGGCAATGCCAGTGACCACCTCGATACCCTGCGTGCCAAGGTGGGCGTGGGTATTGGCGCGCGCTGGCGCAGCCCGGCAGGGCCATTGGCAGCCGACCTGGCCTGGGGCGTCGCGGAGAATCATCTGCGCCTGCATCTTGCCATTGCAGTGGCTTTTTGAGCCCCCGGGGCAGCCCAGGAAGGAATTTGCCGAAATAAGCGAATTCGTAAGTCTTCTGTCGCGTGTTTCGCACCTCGGGACGGTCGTTGTATCGAACGGTACGCGTGAAAAGAAAAGGGGCCGTCTGGTTAAGGACGGCCCCAAGGAGGACATTGGAGACAGACAATGTTGCTACAACACAATGTTTGCTGACTCAGCCTTGCGCTGAAATGTTCAAGCACGCAGCGACTCTGCAAACCCCTTGTCCGTCAGGCCTGAGCGACAGCTTGATTACGTCCTGTGGTCTGGCCGACGGCGAAAACTGGACTGCAAAAAACGCTAGGGATGGCGTTGAATTGATACCGCCACCGGGACACTTACAGGCTTCGTGGCATTCATTTCTTTGTCATGAATTGAACGATAGTCAACCTTGCCTGACATACGCAAGTAGGCGGTAAGACCGATTGCGCTAGTCGGATATTTGTGGTTTCGTGCAAGATTTCACAAATTTCGGGTTTTTTGCGCGCGAAGCTGCAATTGACAGCGCGGAACAGCAGGCTGACCGGCTCTTGAAAACACAATCTGCCATCCGCCCCAGCGGCTGTTTCTGGCGTCTGGCGGCCGTTTGCGAAGAAACTGCAGCGGTTCTGCCGTCGTTTCCAGGTACATCGCCGGTGCTGGCCGGAACCCGGTTCGCAGGTTGAGTGGAACCGGCCGCAACGGATGCGCGGGGAAGCCGTTCGTCTGACATGTAATCCCCGGATGGTGAGCTATTGCGAACTGCTGGAAGCGTTCTTCAGCATCCACGACCAGACTCGGCGGAACCGGCAGGGGAACGATCTTGGTACGCTGTACCGTTCGGCCATCCATTCGGCCACCTTCAGCCTCGACGGGTTGCAGCGCTATACCGCCGAGGCTCATGACCAGAACTACTTCCTGCAGCCTCCCGACCAGTCGTACAGCGCCAACGCCGTAGCGAATCTCGATAAATTTCGCAAGACACTCGCGCGTCTGCGAAAATCCATATCTCAGGCACGACATTTCATTGCCGTGCACCCACATCACAAACGCAGCAAGCGTTTTCAAAGCAGTTTTAAGGCATGAATAATCAGGATCTGGATTTCGAGCGCCGTTTCGGCGGCGTGGCGCGCATGCACGGCGATGCCGGATTGCAGGCGTTTACGGCTGCACGTGTGTGCGTTGTCGGCGTGGGAGGTGTCGGCTCCTGGGCAGCCGAGGCATTGGCACGTAGCGCCACAGGCACACTCACGTTGATCGATCCCGACACGATTGCCGAGTCCAATACCAATCGGCAATTGCACGCGCTGGGTGATGCCTATGGTCGGGCCAAGGTCGATGCGATGCGCGCTCGCATCCTGGCCATCAACCCTCTGTGCAAACTGAACGTGGTTGAAGATCACCTTAGTGCTGAAAGCATGGCGACGCTTCTTGATGGATATGACATCGTGCTTGACGCCATCGACGACGTACCGGTCAAGATTGCCATGGCCGTCTATTGCCAGGACAACAAGTTGCCGCTTGTGGTGTGCGGTGGCGCCGGAGGCAAGAGCGATCCGACCAGCATTCGCGTCAGCGATCTGTCACGTACCGAGCAGGATCCGATGCTGGCCAAAGTGCGCTCGCGCCTGCGCAAGGAGTACGGTTCGATCCGCGGTTTTCCACGCGATCCGCGGCGCAAGTTCGGTATCGAAGCGGTTTACTCCGTCGAGCCCTTGCAACAACCGGTGTCGTGCGAGAGCGATGGCTCGGCACCGCAGCGTCTTTCCTGTGCAGGCTATGGTTCGGACGTCTGCGTGACGGCGAGCTTCGGTTTTTTTGCTGCGTCGCGCGTGCTGGCACAACTGCGTGAGCGGGCGAGTGCGTCACAGGCGCAGCCGGAGATTTCGGTTGTATGAGCCAGGCGATCATCCTGTTTGCGCATGGGGCGCGCGATCCTGAATGGGCGCAGCCGATGCAGCGTCTCGCCGAGGCCGTGCGTCTCGCTGAACCGGGTGCGGCTGTACATACCGCTTTCCTCGAATTCATGGCACCTGATCTGGTCACTGCTGCGGAGCAGGCTATACAGGCGGGCGCTACGACGCTGATCGTGGTGCCGGTGTTTCTCGCACAAGGCGGGCATGTGCGTCGCGACGTGCCGCTCATGCTGGAGCGCATCCAGGCGCAGCATCCCTCTGTGCGTATCGAACTGCGCGCGGCGATCGGCGAGGCTCAGGCAGTGATCAATGTCATGGCGCAAGTGATCCTGGACAAGGTTTGATCACTGCGCGCGGCGGCACCGTGGCGCTGGTCTATAGTGAATCGAAGGCTGCGGTGTGGATCCGCCCGGCACTGCGCCTCGTTCTCATAGGGGGCTCCTCATGATCACTACCGATGTATTCACCGAGCGCATTGAACTGCATGCCTACGGTCGCCTGACTATTAATGAGTGTCGCGAGTTCGAACATCTGTCCGACTACCGCATCAAGTTCAACGGGCCGCTCGATCTGTTACTGGATTTGCGAGAACTGGAGTCCTGCTCGCTTGATGCGCTGATCGAACAGATCCGCTATGGACGCCGACACGCGCATGACTTCAGCCGCATCGCTGTCATCAGTGACAATTCGATGGTGACGTGGATGGCCATGTGCTCGCAGATCGTCGTCAATGCCGATGTGCGGGTGTTCGACGAGGAAGGCATGGCGCGCGAATGGCTAGGAGTGTCGTCGGCCGATACGTCAGATCAGCAGACAGCACACTGAGCACAAACAGGTCACGGGCGCAGTTGGCTGGCTGATGCGAGTCAGACCAGATCGAGCAGCAGGAACGAGATGTCGTCATGCGCGCTCTGGCCTTGCAGATGTGTGCCAAGGGCTCTGGTTAGTGCCTCCAGGGCTGGCGTGGTGCCTGCAAGGCGCACGGCGTTCAGCACGGCGGCGTAGCCGAATTCTTCCTTGTCTGGCGAACTCGCCTCGATTACGCCATCCGAACACAGCAGCAGGCGCCCCGTTCTTTGCCAGGACAAATGGGCCGGGACGCAATCCTCCTTGTCCAGATCGACGATGCCGAGCGGCAGATGTGTCGCGGTGACGCGCGTCAGCAACTCGCCATGTTCATCGATGTGCAGGACGTCCGGTACGCCGCCAAGCCATAGCTCGGCCGAGCGCGTAGCGTCGTCAACACAGACCAGCGCAGCTGAAACGAAGCGCCCTGAGGGCAGGAGCGCGCGCAGCGAGGCGTTGATCTCAGCCACCATCTCGCTCAAGGGGGTGTCGCTGGTGACGGCCTGGTAGAAGTAATTCACGACCGACAATCCGGTCATCGCGGCTGCCAGCCCATGCCCCGTTGCATCCGCAAGCAGGGCGTACAGGCGGTTCGCGGGCGAGCGAGCGGCAATCACGATGTCCCCGGAGAAGCGTGCGGTCGGTAGTACGCATAGCTGGGCGCCGCGGCTGTCCACATCATCGCGATTGATGTGGCGCTCCATGATTTCCTTGGCCAGATCGGCCTCGGATTCCGCTTCTTCGTGATATTGCCGCAGGCGATTGGCGTCGTCCGCCAGTTGTTGCTCGAATTGCTTGCGTGAGCTGATGTCACGCACCACACCGATGAACAGGCGTCGCTCCAGCTCAGGCAATTCGCTGATCGATAGCTCCATCGCGAAGCGTTGTCCGGCGGGTGTGCAGGCGCCGACTTCGGCGACGCGACCAATCAGTTTGCCTGCTCCGGTTTCAATGCAACGAGCCAGCTCCAGCGCAAAAGCCGGGCGCTCGTCTTCGGTAACGAGCGAGGCGAAATGCCGACCCGTGAGCTCGTTCTGGCTGACAGCAAAAATCTGGCTGGCGGCACGATTGAGGTTGACGATGGAACCCGTGATATCGAAGGTCACGATGCCGTCGATAACGGCATCCGAGACGGTGACTTCGCGCTTGATGGCGTCTTCGCGCGCGCGCTGGAAACTGAGTGCGCGTGACATGTTGCGCATTTTCGCGGCGAATACCTGGTATGACAGCGGTTTGGTCAGATAGTCGTCAGCGCCGCTCTCCAGTCCGCGCACCACGTCCTGCTCGGCGTCCATGGCCGAGACGACGAAGATCGGTACCCATTGCCGGGCATGCCGGGCGCGAATGCGTCGGATGGCTTCGAAGCCATCCATTACCGGCATCATGAGGTCCATCAGCACCATGTCCGGCGCCGCAGATTCGAACAGCTCGACCGCTTCCTGTCCGTTCTCGGCCATGACGATCTCGAACCCGAGACGCCCCAGGTAGGCGCGCAGCAGGGTGCGATTCGCCGGGGTGTCGTCGGCAACCAGAACTTTGAAGGGCTTGTTGATCACGCTGTTTTTGTACCGGAGTGTGACTTGTAATTCTGCGCCGACGCCCGATGGCTGACATCCGCCAATACGTTAATGATTGTGGCTCTGGCACTGAAAAAGTCTCAAATCCGAAAAATTTATGACATCCAGCGGTTTTGCTGCGCTGCAGACATCACCACTTCGACCCGATTACCATTGCCAAGATAGGTGACGCGCGTGAACGCCAGTTTACGGGCGAGGACGATGCCGCGCCCGTTGGGCGCAAAAGCGCGTTCGGGCGCGACTTCAAGGAAGGATGGCCAGTCAAAGCCATTGCCGTCGTCGCTGATGGTGACTTGCCAGCCTTCGGCGCAGGTTTGCAGGTGCAGACGCACGCGCTTGTGCTGGTTTTCGGGCAGTGAGAGGCGTCGCTCGACTTCCTTGCTCCAGCCATCCTCATACTTGAGGCGCGATTTGCCCGCGAAGTCGATGCCCAGATTGCCGTGTTCGACGCCATTGACCAACAATTCGGCGAGGCCCATCACCGCCATTTCCGGTTCGGCCGCCACTTGCGCAACCAGACCGGCCACCGCCCGTGCCTCATCAAGCGTGCGTACCGAAAACTGCGCTTCGGTGGCCAGGTTCAGGGCCAGCACATTGTGAGACATGCGCTGGGTCAGGTCGTCCCAGCGTGTCAGGTGGTCCAGCGCCGACCTGATGATGGACAGCAGCGTGGTGCGCTCGTAGGGTTTGATGAGGTAGTAGTAGGCGCCTGCCGCGAGACCTTCAGCAACCTGTTCAGCTGCCGCTGCAGCCGTCTGCATGATGACGGGCAGGTGCTCCATACGTGGATCGGCCTTGATCTTGCGCAGCAGGTCGATACCGCTCATGCCAGGCATCATCCGATCGAGAACGACGGCGTTGTAGCCGGAAGGGTTCTGGTCCAGAAATCCCCAGGCCGCCTCCCCGCTATCGGCAAGGGTCAGCGCGAAGGGCTCTCCTTCGAGAAACTCGCCAATGATTTCCAGATTGATCGGTTCGTCGTCGACGATCAGCAGCGAGGTGGTCATGGTCTGGCCTCCTGACGCCTGTCGATGCCTGCGTGCGCTTTCGCATCGTGGGAGCTTGCGTCGCCGTCGACCGCTGGTTGTCCGCGCGGCGCGCGGCGGTCTGCAAGCAGGCGCACGATGAATTCGGCGCCGCCACCGTCTTGATCGCGGTTGCGTGCAAACATCTGGCCACTATGCGCTGCCACGATTTCGCGGCAGATGGCCAGCCCCAGTCCGGTTCCGCCTGCTGCATGCGGCTGGCTGCTCCGCACGAATTTCTCGAAGATGCTTTCCAGCTCTCCTGCCGGAATCCCCTGGCCTTCGTCCGTCACTCGGATCTCCACGCCCGGGGCAACCGAGCCCTTGTATGGCAGCCTGCAACTGCGCAACGAGATCCCGATTCGGCCATGCTCTGGTGAAAACTTGACGGCATTCGACAACAGGTTGCGCAGCACCTGCCCGACCTTGTTTGGGTCCACCATGATGTTTGGCAGATCGGGCTCGATAGCGGTGGTCAATTGCAGGTGCCGCGCTGTCAGCCAAGCTTCGAATTCACGTGTGCTCTCCAGTATGGTGTTCTCGATACGGGTCGAGCGGATCTCGAGGGTGACACGGCCAGCTTCCAGCTTGGCGAGGTCAAGCAGATCGTTGAGCATGGTCAGCAGGCGATCGCCGCTGACACGGATACGATTAAAATAATCGAGAAATTTCTCTGCATCGAGCTGCGCGACGTGATCTTCGCCCAGACGTGCGAAGCTCAGTATGGCGTGGAGTGGTGTTCGCAACTCATGGGACATATTGGCAAGGAAACTGGATTTCGTTTCGTTGGCACGCTCGGCCGCTTCCTTGGCACGCACTAGATCGATGGTTTGTTCGCGCACCAGCTCGGTGAGCCGCGCGTGATGCTGACGCAAATCGGCTTCAGCTTCGCGCAGACGGGTGATATCGGTATTTACGCCGACCAGCACGGGCTGTCCATCGGCATTGGTACACAGCGCCTTGCGAATGATGGTGTGACGGGTGTCGCCGTTGCGATGCGCAAGAACGTATTCTCCCTCGATCGCTGCGGATGACTCGCCTGCAAACAGATCATCTTCCGATTGTTCGATGGTGCGTGCCACTTCGTCGCTGACGAAGTCTGCCGAGCGCTTGCCGAGAATGTCTTCCATGTGTGCGCCGACTGACTCCGAGTGCGCACGATTGGTCATGATGTAACGGAACTGCCGATCCTTGACGAACAAGGGGTGCGGCACGGCGTCGAACACGTCCTGCAGGAATTTGCGGAGGCGGGACTGCTGCTCGGCCTGATGGCGCAGATCGGCTTCCACTTCGCGCAGGACGGTGACATTCGATGAAGTGCCCAGCAGCACTGGGTTGCCTGCCGGATCGGTGATGCGCACTTTGCGGATGATGGTATTGCGTTGCATGGAGCCGGAGTTGAGGAGGTATTCCTTTTCGTGGATCTCCTCACTGGTCGCAGCCAGCAGATGACGTTCGGCCGCTTCGACCTCTTCAGCTTCGTCTGGCGAGAAGTCGGCCGAACGCTTGCCTATCATCGCTTCCTTGGTCGTCTTGTTGACGCGTGCGTGGGCCTGATTGGTCAGGATGTAACGGTGGTTTGCATCCTTGATGTAGGTCGGGCTGGGCAGGCAGTCAAAGATCTTCTCGAAGTATTCACGCAGGGCCGTTTGTTGCTGTGCCTGGCCTTGCAGCTCCGTGAGATCCTCATAGGTGCCGAGCACGATGGGTTCGCCGTTGAGACCGTCGCACAGCACACGCGTGATGCGCAGGTAGAGTTCGGCGCCCTCGCTGGTACGCAGCCACTCGTGGGCCACCTGTGGCTCGCCAGTGGCAATTGCCATCTGATCGAGCTCTTCCATGCGGCTCGCGAAATCTTCGGCGGCCTTGGCGTCAGCCCTGCGCTCGCTGTTGTTGTCCTGCGGGGCGCTGCGTCTGGACGCCGCTTCGAGCAAACTCACCAATTGAGTGGCATAACGCTCATTGAGCATGACGACTTGTTGGTCCGCGGTTTTGACCGCAACCGGGATTGGCATGGCGTCAAGGATGCGCATCAGCAGGGCGCGGTAGCGGTCTTGCGCGCTGGCGTGGGAGATCTCGTCGCTGATATCGGCGAGGCTGCCCGTGACGAGCCAGGGCTTTCCGGAGGGATCGCTGGTGCCGCGTACTCGCAGGCGCACCCAGCGTGAGCTCTGCATGGCGTTGCTGACCGGAAATTTCAGTTCGCGTGTTGCGGGTTTGCCCGCCGTCTCGATAGCGATACGCAGTACCTCGCGACGCCATTGACGAGGCAGCATGCGTAATACGGCAGCCGGCGTGCGTGGGGCATCAGCGCTATTGGCTACGCCGTGCTGCCAGCCGAGGAGAGCCAGTGTCTGATCGGACAGATAGAGTGTGCGGCGTCGCAAGTCATATTCCCAGATGCCATCCTGGGTCAGTTGCAGGGTGCGCTGCAGGCGCGCGTCACTGGCGGTCAATGCCTGGCCGGCCAGGCTGGCAGCGGCTGTCGCGTTGGCGCAGCGACTACCGAACAGCAGGATGAGCCCCGCGATCACAACCCCGAACAGCGCGATACCGCTTGCGCCGAGAATGGTGGGAGGGCTCGCGTCCGGCGCGGGCAATGCGGTGACAACGAGTTGCGCCGGCGGGCTCACGTTGCCGAAGCTGAATTGAATGCGCTTGGCGTTGGCCGCAGCCGGTGCGGGCTGTTCGCCGGGTAGCTGCAAACCGATGTTCACCCATTCGGCATGCATGCTCCGGGCTGCGTCCAGCCATCTGTCGAGGTCGATCAATGCGATGTGAGTACTGCCGCTGCGGCTGACCTGGGCGATGGCCAGCACGCGGATACTGTGGGTGCTGAGAGGTCCTGCCAATGTCAGGCGGCCGCTGTTGTGGGCCATGCGGGCAGCGCTTTCGGCGAGTTGCACAAGCGGTACCGCCATCGCATCCCAGCTTGCCGACGATTCATTTGCCGCATCTCCGGTAGGGAACAGAAGGGTGCGTGTTGAGCCGCCGTTGCCATTACTCACGCGCGCCAGTGCCAGCGTTTGCAGATCCTTGAATACGGGGCTCAGGCTCTTGGCGAGACGCTTGAAGGTGCTGTCGTCAACCTCTTGCAGGGCTGAGGCTACATCCAGCGTGTGCAGCATCCGGTCGGCCACCTGCAACTGATCCTGCATGTGGTCGAACAATGCGCGCGAATGTTCGCTCACGGCTGCTGCGTGGAGGCGCTGCGGGATGGCCTGCTGGTTTTGCCAGAATGCGACGGCTAACGACAGGCTGAAGACCAGCACCAATGCGGCCACCACCTGGACGCCGGTATCGCGTGCGGGACGCCGAACAGGGCTCGCCGGGGCTGGCTGCAACGCGGTCAGGGCTGGCGTTACGGACACGTATCGTTTCCGGAAATAGGGGGCGGGTGCTGGCGCTATGCTCTTTCCAGCTCAACAGCGTATGGTCGCGCGTTCTCGAGACCAGCGGCTACGGCCATGTGGGCACATGCAGCAGCAAGTGCCAAAACAAAACCCCCGTCAGGAGACCCGACGGGGGTTTGCAGAGTGCATTCGCTACCCGGCGATTGCCGGGCGACAACGTGTCGATCAGAGGCGGGCCACAACCCATTCCCTGACCGATGCCAGAGCAGCCGGCAGCGCGGCCGGATTGGTGCCACCGGCTTGCGCCATGTCGGGTCGGCCGCCGCCCTTGCCACCCACTTGCAGGGCGACGTGGCTGACCAGTTCACCGGCCTTTAGCTTGGCTGTCAGGTTTGGCGTCACGCCTGCAATCAACGACACCTTGCCGTCACTGACTGCGCTCAACAGCACGACTGCACTGCCAAGTTTGTCGCGCAGCTTGTCGACCGCTTCGCGCAGCGCCGGGACATCGGCCCCTTCCAGTGTGGCGGCCAGCACCTTGATGCCGTTGACATCGATGGCCTGACCGATCAGCGCATCGCCCTGATTGCTGGCGAGCTTGCCCTTGAGCGCGGCGATTTCCTTTTCCAGCACACGCACGTGATCCTGTGTCTGTGCCAGCTTGGCGGGCACTTCGGCAACGGGTGTCTTGAGTGCGCTGGCTACGCTGTCCAGCAGCGCGTCGCGCTTGAGCACGTGATTCATGGCGTTTTCGCCGGTGACGGCTTCTACGCGGCGGATGCCTGCGGCCACGCCGCCTTCCATGACGATCTTGAAGAAACCGATGTCGCCGATGCGCGCCACGTGCGTGCCGCCGCATAGTTCGCGTGAGGAGCCGATGTCCAGCACGCGCACGCTGTCGCCGTATTTCTCGCCGAACAGCATCATGGCACCCGTCTTCTGCGCGTCCTCGATGCCCATCTCGCGTGCCTGTGTGGCGGTATTGGTGAGGATTTCGCGGTTGACGATCTGCTCGACCTTGAGGATTTCCTCATCGGTCAGTGGTGCGTTATGGGTGAAGTCGAAGCGCGTCTTGTCCGGGTCGACCAGCGAGCCTTTCTGCGCCACGTGGTTGCCCAGTACTTCGCGCAAGGCCTTGTGCATCAGGTGGGTGGCGGAGTGATTGCGTGCCGTGGCGGCGCGCTGGAGACCGCGTACGCGCGCATCAATGGTATCGCCGACGCGGATTTCGCCTTCGAGGACGCGACCGAGGTGGCCGAAAACGTCGGCGTGGATCTTGAACGTGTCATCGACGGTGAAGCCTGCCTTGTTGTTGATGAGTACGCCGCAGTCGCCGCACTGGCCGCCGGATTCGGCATAGAAAGGCGTGTTGTCGAGCACCACCACGGCGTCTTCACCGGCGCGAATGACTTCGACCGGACTGCCGTCAACATAGAGCGCCGTAACCTTGGTGTCTTCCACCATGAGCTTTTCGTAGCCCTGGAAGGTTGTTGCCGTGCCGTCGTATTCCAGGCCCTGGGCCATCTTGAACTTGCCGGCCGCGCGCGCCTGTTCGCGCTGGCGCGCCATGGCGGCATTGAAGCCGGCTTCGTTGACCGACAAGCCGCGTTCGCGCAGCACGTCAGCGGTCAGATCCAGCGGGAAGCCATAGGTGTCGTGCAGCTTGAAGGCCAGCTCGCCATCGAGCACCTTGCCGTCGCCCAGTGCGACGAGGGCCGTTTCGAGAATTTCCATACCGTGGGCAATGGTCTGGAAGAAGCGCTCTTCTTCCTGCTTGAGCACCGCGGTGACATGCCGCTGCTTCGCGACCAGCTCGGGATACGCCTTGCCCATCTCGCGGGTCAGGGCGTCGACCAGCTTGTAGAAGAAGGGCGTGCGGGCACCAAGTTTGTAGCCATGACGGATGGCGCGGCGCGCGATGCGACGCAGGACGTAGCCGCGGCCTTCGTTGCTCGGCACGACGCCGTCAGCGATGGTGAAGGAGCAGGCGCGGATGTGGTCTGCGATTGCCTTCAGCGAGGGCGAATCCTTGTCCACATTGTCGCCACCGGCGGCCTCGACCTCCGTCCTGGCCGCAGCCATCAGGTTCACGAACAGATCGATGTCGTAGTTCGTGGCCACGTTCTGCAGCACGCGCGTCAGGCGCTCCAGACCCATGCCGGTGTCCACGGAGGGCTTGGGCAGCGCATCCATGATGTAGTTGCCGTTCTCGTCGATGCGACGGTTGAACTGCATGAACACGTTGTTCCACACCTCGGTGTAACGGTCGCCGTCCTCATCCGGGCTGCCGGGAGGGCCGCCCGCGACGCCGGGGCCGAAGTCGTAGAAGATTTCCGAGCAGGGGCCGCAGGGACCGGTGTCGCCCATCATCCAGAAATTATCGGAGGCGTAGCGCGCACCCTTGTTGTCGCCGATGCGGATCACGCGCTCAGGCGGCAAGCCGATATCGCGTGTCCAGATCTCGTAGGCTTCTTCGTCTTCGGCATAGACCGTGGCCCACAGTTTGTCCTTGGGCAGCTTGAAGACTTCCGTCAGCAGTTCCCAGGCGTACTTGATCGCATCCTGCTTGAAGTAGTCGCCGAAGCTGAAGTTGCCCAGCATTTCGAAGAAGGTGTGGTGGCGTGCCGTGTAGCCAACGTTTTCCAGATCGTTGTGCTTACCGCCCGCGCGAATGCACTTTTGTGCCGTCGCCGCGCGCGAGTAAGGGCGCTTGTCAAAGCCGAGGAACACGTCCTTGAACTGGTTCATGCCTGCGTTCGTAAACAGCAGGGTAGGGTCGTCGCCAGGCACAACCGGACTGGACGCAACGATTTGATGACCCTTGGACTCAAAGTAGTTGAGGAAGGTAGAGCGGATTTCTGCGGCTTTCATGGGCAAATGCGGAGCTGGCCGGATTTTTGGGAAGCCGCGATTTTAACCTGCCGTGTCACCAGACGCACGGTAAAGCGCTTATGAAGAGACCGGGCAGCGTTTCAGGTGGTCGAGAAAAGCGAAAGGTGAAATGAAACGGGCAGAAATGAAAAAGGCAGAAGCCAATACGCTTCTGCCCTGTCTGTCGATTGCCTGGCCGTATCTGGCGCTAGACGCTGCCGAGAATACGCGAGCCCGGGCGTGTGCGTGAAACACCGTCAGGCCCATAGGTTGTCGGCTGATCGGCGTGCGCCATCAGCACGGCAAGTGCCTGATGATTGTGTTTCAGGCGCTCGGTGATGATGCGGCCGTTTTCAAGATTGATATTGCGTGCCTGTTCGGCTACAGCGAGGTATTCACCCCAGGCGGGCGCACCGACGTCGCCTAGCAGTTTCTGGATGCCTTCGCGGTCGTGCGGCAGGCCGACTTGCGCGAACAGAGCCATGCGCGCAGCCGACAGTTGATCGAGCTGGCGGATAATCTGGCCCTTGCGTTCTGACAGCGCGAACAGAGGCTCCATATCGGTTTGTGACAGCGTTTCGCGTTCCTGACCCAGCACGGCGATGAAGTCGCGGATGAGGTCACGCTCGGCGCCGAGCAGGGAAATCAATCGCTGACGCGACGCTCCCCGATCAATGCCGCTCTGCGCGTTGCTGTTGACGCTGATTGCCACGATGACTTAGGCCGATCGCGGTTGGGCCGACAACATCTGGCGGACACTGTCGATCAGGCCGTCTGCGACCTTCTCGGCGTTGACCTGGAAACGACCGCTGGAAATGGCCTGCTTGATCTCGTCGACCTTGGCGCCATCCACGACGGGCGTTTGCGCGACCAACTGGTCCAGCTTGCCGGATAGCGCCACCTGCGTGCCGCCACTGGTTTGTACCGGGCTCGACGAGGATTCTCGCGTCGCGCGGGTCTTGTTGTCACCGCCAACCAGGCCGGTCGACTTGACTGAATTATCGATTTTCATTGCGTTTCCCTTTTACTCAAGGCGTTCTGGCTGTCCGGCTTTGCCGGTCCGGAAGCCTCTGCCCAGCGGCAAAAAATTCCTGATGATGAGCCCGAGGGCAGCCGTCTCACCGGGTGTAACGGTCGAACTGAAGAAAACTTTAGCCCTTTTTATGAGGCTTGAGCAGGCTTCAGGTATGCAGTTGCCGGGGCGCTCACTCATCAATCGTTCGCGCCGAAATGGCTCCTGCAACACAATCAGCGGCTTTTCCCCCTGTATTCTTTAGGCTGATGGCGGTTTTTGTGCGCATCGGTCCACTGCAACCTGACTGATAGACGTGCCTGTGCGGCAAAAAGTGCCCATTGATTGCAAAAAACGGCAAAAAGCGCCCGGACATCGTGAAGCGAGCAGGAAACGCATGAAACGGATTCTCTTGCTGTATACAGGCGGAACCATTGGCTGCGAGGGGCAACCACTGGCGCCGATGGCGGCCGCGCGTTTTGCCCTCGCATTGGGCGAAAGGGCGCTGTTGGCCGCTGGCTGCGAATTGCGTGCCTTGCCGCAGCCGCTCGATAGTGCCGACATGCAGCCCGGGGACTGGCTGGATATTGCTGCGACGCTGCTGGAAGCCTGGGTGGATTTCGATGGGTTTGTCGTGCTGCATGGTACGGACACCCTGGCTTTCACGGCTTCCGCTTTGTCCTTCCTGCTACCGGGCGTGGACAAACCGGTCGTACTGACCGGGTCGCAATATTCCTTGGGGGCAGCCGCTTCGGACGCGCCGCGCAATCTGCTCGATGCTGTAGCGGCGGCCAGTACGCCGGACTTGCGTGAAGTCTGCGTGTGTTTTGCGGGCCGGATCCTGCGTGGCAATCGTTGCGTCAAACGCAGTGCCTGCGACCTGGAGGCGTTTGCTTCGCCAAACTGGGCGCCGCTGGGCGAGGTGCAGAACGGGACGGTGGTTTTGAATGCCACAGCCTTGCTGCCAGTCAGCGCCAAACCTTTTGATCCACTGGCGGCGAAGGCGGAACTGGTTTCCATGCGGCCGCGGCTGGCAGAGCGGCCGGTGTGGGCGATTCATTTGCATCCTGGTTTTCCTTCAACCCTCTTGCGGGCGGCGCTGGAACTGCCCGTGCCGCCCTTGGGCTGGGTGCTGGCTTGTTATGGCAATGGCAATGCGCCTCAACGGACAGATTTTCTGGCGGCGTTGGAAGCGGCTCGCGCACGCGGCGTGGTGCTGGTGGCGATAACGCAGACGGGGCATGGCAGCGTTAGTCCAGGTGCTTATCTTGTCGGGGCTGGGCTTGCTGCGGCAGGCGTAATCGGCGGCAAGGATATGAGCCTACCGGCCGCGGTGGTGAAATTACAGCTTCTATTGGCGCGCGGTTTTTCTCCTGGCGAGATTGAAGCACGCTTGGCGGAGCCGGTAGCGGGCGAGCTGAGCTGAGTCCGGTCCGGCCCATCGGTACGGGCGTGCAAACTCGGGAGAGAGAAGAGCCCGGCAGGTTGCTCACGCCGGGCGTGCTGTGTGCCTTGCCGACCGGCCTACCGAACGCCCCATGCCATCATCACGCGTAATGCAATCGCGGCGAACCCTTGGCGACCGTATTCCAAATGCAGATGCGATATGCGGGTGGGTAATCCCTAATTGAAATGCGTTTTTCAGGTGCATAAGGAACGGCCTGGATTTCACGCCACGACGATACTTCCGGCCACCATAACGCCGCTCGGCGGATCCGCAAATTTTTTCGAGTGGGCCGTGTATTTTTCCCACTGCTTGCCGTGCGTTATCTCATTACATGTACATGTTCGCGCTGCGATGATATTTGCGTTGCAGATCGAGCAACAAGTGCCGAGGAATTGGCACGATATGTATGTCAGCGCTTGCCATAGCAGGACTTTCACGGAATGCTATGCGGCTGCATCAAATTTACAAAAAAACCGAACAATAGGTAGGGGACAATTTAATGATGAGTATGAGGAGTGTGGGCCTTAATGCAATGGTTGCGGTCGGGTTGACCCTGTCGATGGCTGCAGCAAACGTGGCGATGGCGGCTACGGCGGCGCCCGCCAAAAAAGCAGATACACCGCTGCAACGCCTGAATATTGCGGAACAGCAGGAAATGCTTGCCGAGCGAGTTTCGCGGACCTGGGCGATGAAGGGTATTGCCGTGTTGCGCTCGCGCAGCAGTACGCAGTTCGATGAGGATTCGAAGCGCTATGTGCGTCAGCTGAAGGCTTTGCAGGCAGATGCAGATACGCCGCAGCTCAAGGAAAACTACGCCCAGCTCGAGCAGCTGTGGGGCAAATACATGGAGGCTGCCGAGACGAGCGCAGTGCAGTTGCAGGTGCGTAGCGGTGATGCGCTTGGACAATTGGGCGAAAGCCTTCCTCCCACGGCTTTTGTCGGCAGCGAGAAGGGCAGCGCGCCGCGGCAACCTGAGAACATCAACATGCCGGCCACAGTGAAGGCCATTGCCGATCAGAGCGACAAGCTGGTGGCGACGGCGGCCAAAGGCTCGGAGATTTTGCGTCAGCGCATTGGCGCTGGGCCCTCGGAGGGGTTGTTCCTGGCCGGCCAGGCACGGACTCTGTCGCAGCGCATTGCCAAGCTGTACTTCTTCCATGCCCTGGGCATACCGGCGGCGTCCCTGACGGCTGAGCTGAAGAAGTCGCAGGCAGCCTACCTTGCTGCCATCAAGCGTCTGCGCGAACTCGTCGAAGATCGGCCGAAATCGTCCAGTGCCCTGGCGCTCGTCGATCAGCAATGGGTGTTCTTCAATGAGCAACTGCAGGCTACTGTCGAACGCGACGAGCGTGACCGGGCTTACCAGACATTTGCGCGAACCAACGACAGTCTGCTGAGCGGTCTGGACGACCTGTGCAAGAGTTTCGAAGTGGCCCCGCCCGCGCCATAAGTAGCTGAGTACCTGCCACCCGGCGTTCGCCGGGTGGTTCTGCATTACCTTGGCGGATTACCGCCGATGAGGCCCTCAGCGGTCGCCGCTGACATCCACCACATCCCCCGCATTCACGATACCGCTGACGATCTGACCGTTATCGAGTTTGACGCGAACCGTCGCTCCCCGGGCGGCGCTATTGAGCGCACGGCCACGATTGGTTACGGAAAAGCCACCGCCATTAGCGACGATCTTGACGGTCTGCCCTGACTGTATGCCGACTTCACTCTTCAGATAGGCAGCGCGCAATGTCTGCCCTGATGAGAGGCCCTGTTTCGCTATCAGACCGATTGCATCGCCCGGATTCACGATGAGGTCATCGGGGTAGGCGGTGAGATCCCCCTGTTCGACCCGCATGTCTGCTGCCGCGAGTGACTGGCCGCCAGATACGGTGCGCGTCATCTTCACGTAACTGCCTTCTACCTTGACGCGCCCGCTGATGTACAGCGTGGAATTGGCGCCGTTGATGCATCGCACTTCCACGGTCACATGCCCCCAGGTTTTTTGTCCTTGTGGCAGAAAAGCCTGCGCTTGCGTACAGGGCAGCATGATCTGTTGGCGGTCGCTCGGCGGCGTGACTGTCACGCTGACAATACCGGGCAGGCCTTGCGTGCGCTCCTGCAGAAAGCTTGTAGCCACATTGGCAACGTCTTGCGAACTTATTGCAAAGGCCGGCAGCGGGGCCAGCAATGTGCAGAACAGCAAGGCGGAGAGTGATTTATTCATGGCGGCTTTCGCTTTTCGGTGTGCGTCTCTCACGAGATTTGAGCACAGCGTCTGGTGCTGCAACGGCTGAAACAACGCGGCGAATGTTGGCCAGTTCGTTGGCCAGTTCGTTGGCCATTTCGTTGGACAGTTAGCGGGCCTCTTGCAGGCCTCGCGCACCTGTCGTCCGCGTTCTGTCTGCGGCAGTGCTCCGCGGTTTTTCTCCGGGCGGCAATGTTTGCCGGTATCGCTGCCTGCCCTGCCGGATAGCTAGCCGTTTTGCCGCTTTTTCAGCCCGAACTCGCGTGGATTGGTCGCTTAGGATGCTGGCACGAATTCTGCAAAGTGTCCGTCGGGTACCTGGCGATTTGCCGCTGTCGATGTCTGCGGCGCTCGCCCCGGCCGGGCAAGAATGGAGAAGAGATCATGACCAAACTCGATGACCTACTGAGTTTTCACAAGACAGCAATCGATTTGCGCACTCAGCGTCAGGCTGTGATTGCTTCCAATATTGCCAATGCCGACACGCCAAACTACAAGGCGCGTGACATGGATTTCAGTAATGCATTGCGCGGTGCCGTGCAGGGGCGGGCTGGCCAGCCTCTGGCGCTGGCAACCACGGCTTCGCGTCATATCGCCATGAGCGGCATGGCCACTGCGCCGAACTTGCAGTACCGCCCGGAGGCGCAATCCAGTGTTGATGGCAACACGGTGGATATGGACTCGGAGCGCTCGGCAATGGCTGAAAACTCGCTGCAGTACGAAGCCAGCATCAGTTTCATCAACGGCCTGCTGAAGAGCATGCAGACCGCCATCGCTGGCACGAACGGCTGAGCAGGCGAACGATCATGAGCATGTTTGATGTCTTCGGGATTGCCAGTTCTGCGATGCATGCGCAGTCCATGCGTCTCAATACGACCGCCAGCAATCTTGCCAACGCCGAGAGCGTTGCCGGTCCGGATGGCCAGCCTTACCACGCCAAGCAGGTGGTCTTTCAGGCTCAACGCATGGGCAGCAGCCCGTATGCAACGGGTGTTCAGGTTCAGCAGGTGGTTGAGAGTGCGGCGCCGTTGCGCCTGGTGTACGACCCGAAGAATCCGGCCGCTGACGCGAGGGGCTATGTGTCGATGCCCAACGTCGATGTGGTGGAGGAAATGACCAACATGATTTCCGCATCTCGTTCGTATCAGACCAATGTCGAGATGCTGAATACCGCCAAAACGCTTTTGCAGAAAACCCTGACCATTGGTCAGGGCTGATGATTCCACGGAATCAAGAGCAATACAGAAAAGGATGATGTCATGACAGCCAGTGCCACCGCGACTTCCAGCTCACAGTCGGTCTATCAGTCGCTTACCGCGGCAACGGCCAAAGGGAAGGCCAATGCAAATGAGGAGTCGCAATCGCGTTTCCTGACGCTGCTGACGACCCAGCTGAAGAATCAGGATCCGACCAATCCAGCGGATAGCGCCCAGATGACCTCGCAGCTTGCGCAGATCAGCACGGTTGATGGCATTACCCGGCTCAACACGACCTTGCAAGGCCTCGTGGCTAGCCAGCAGTCCGGCCAAGCCCTGCAGGCAGCCGCGCTTGTGGGTCACGGCGTGCTGGTCGACGGCAACCAGCTGAGCTTGAGCAGCAATGACAGCGGCAGTTTTGCGGTCGGTGGTTTCACGCTGGATGGCGCCGCCGATACCGTGACTATCTCCATCAAGGATGCCAACGGTCTCGAAGTTGCGACCGAGACGATGACCGACCAACAGGCTGGCTCGCAGGAATTCATCTGGGACGGCACCACGACCAGCGGCGCTGTTGCGGCCGATGGCAAGTACACGATCAGCGTAACCGCCACCAAGGGCAAGAGCGCCGTAACGGCCAGCGCACTGGAAATGGCCACGGTCATCAGCGTTTCCAATTCTGATTCCGGCGTCACGATGAATGCCGGGCGTTTCAACAATCTGTCACTCAGCGATATCCGTCGCATCATCTAGTCGGGAGAAAAAACATGGCATTTCAACAAGGTCTCTCTGGGCTCAATGCGGCCTCCAAGGCGCTCGACGTCATCAGTAATAACGTGGCCAACGGCAGCACGGTCGGTTACAAGATGGCCAATGCGCAATTTGGCGATGCGTTCGCCGCGGCGATGAATGGTGCGGCCGCTGGTGTGCAGATCGGTATCGGTACGTCGATGAGCCAGGTGTCGCAGCAATTCAATCAGGGCAACATCACACCGACCAATAACCCGCTGGATGTCGCTATCAACGGTGACGGTTTCTTTATCGTGCAATCGCCGGATGCCTCGTTGAATGGCTATAGCCGGAACGGCCAGTTCGATATCGACTCCAGGGGCTACATCGTCAACGCGACCGGCTACAAGCTGATGGGTTTTCTGCCTGGTGGCGGCTCCACGACGGCAGCGCCGATCCAGCTCTCTGCCAGCAATAGTTCGCTGACGGGCGCGCCGAAGCAGACTTCGACCATGTCCATTGGTATCAATCTTGATTCGCGCAATACCGCACCCGTCATTTCGCCATTCGATTACACCGATCCCAAGACCTACAACTCGTCGACGGCATCGACTTCGTACGACAGCCTTGGCAATCCGCATGCCGTCACGATGTATTTCGTGCGGAGCTCTGCGGCCCCGGCGCTGGCCGGCGCGGCAAGTCGCTGGGACGTATACACCTCGGTCGACAACGGCGCGCCAAGTGCCGTGCCGACCAACATGGAATTCAATAGCGCAGGCACCATGGTCGGTACCTCTGCGGTCAACAATTACTCGATGCCGGTCAACTTCCCGGTGACTACGGGCGCCACTTCGCCCATGGCATTCAATATCAATTTCTCGGGCAGCACCCAGTACGGCAGCCCCTTCAACGTGACTACGCAAAACCAGGACGGTTATGCACCGGGCACGCTGTCGGGCATCACCATCAGCAAGGATGGCATCGTGCAGGGGCGCTACTCCAATGGTCAGACGACCGATATCGCAACGATTGCGCTTGCCACGTTCTCCAGCCCGAACGGCTTGCTGTCGATGGGGAGCAATCTCTGGGCCGAGTCGGCCGAGTCAGGTCAGGTGCAACTGGGCGCGCCAGGTATCGGCAAACGCGGGCTGCTGCAGGCAGGTGCCGTGGAAGAGTCGAACGTCGATCTGACTGCGGAACTGGTCAACATGATCACGCAGCAACGTAATTACCAGGCGAACGCGCAATCGATCAAGACGCAAGACTCGGTGATGCAGACCCTGGTGAATCTGCGTTGATTCACACGCTGATCCTGACTTCGACTGAGTCGACTCTGAACTGACTCGCGCTAACCGGTAACGAGCACCATGGATAAACTGATCTATACGGCAATGAGCGGCGCCAAGGCAACGATGAGCCAGCAAAACTCGGTTGCCAACAATCTGGCCAATTCGACGACGACTGGTTTTCGCGCAGAGCTGCATCGATTCCGTTCGGTCAATGTGCAATCGGCGGCATCGCCTACACGCGCTTTCGTGGTGGATGCCTCCGTGGCCTCGGATTTCCGTACCGGCCCGATGATCAAGACCGGCAGTGCGTATGACGCTGCCATTCAGGGGGCGGGCATGTTTGCCGTGCAGGCGCGCGACGGCAGCGAGGCCTACACGCGCAACGGCAGTTTCAACGTCGATGCCGATGGCGTGCTGCGTACGAACACGGGTCTGCAAGTGCTCGGTGATTCCGGTCCGATCACCATTCCACCGGACAGCAGTATCGAGATCGGCCAGGACGGCACGATCACGGCAATACCTTCTTCAGGGGCGAGAAACGCAGCCAACGCAGTGGGGCGTCTCAAACTGGTCAATCCCGCAGAGTCGGGTCTGGACCGGGGCGAGGACGGCCTGTTCCGTACGGCAAATGGCGCACCTGCCGCGCAGGACGACACGTTGAAGGTCGCCGGCGGCTTTATTGAAGGCAGCAATGTCAATGTGGTCGAACAGATGGTCAGCATGGTGTCGCTCGCGCGTCACTTCGAAATGCAGACCAAGCTGATTGCCACAGCGCAGGAAGATGACAAGGCGGCCACCGCAATCATTTCCATGTAATGAATATCAAGTCGTAAATCTGGCGGAAGGAACAAGAAAATGATTGGCGCACTTTGGGTTGCACGAACAGGTCTCGATGCTCAGCAGATGCAGCTGAATGTCATTTCCAATAATCTGGCGAATACGGCAACCAACGGATTCAAGGGCTCGCGGGCCGTCTTTGAAGATCTGCTGTATCAGAACGTTCGCCAGCCCGGTGCGCAGAGCTCGCAGACGACGACCATTCCGTCCGGTCTGCAACTGGGTACCGGCGTGCGCCCGGCCTCGACCGTGCGTCTGCAGACACAGGGCAATTTGCAGCAGACCAGCAATTCCTTTGATGTCGCCATTCAGGGCTCCGGCTTCTTCCAGATTCTTCTGCCCGATGGCACGACGGGCTACACCCGCGATGGCTCGTTCCAGCCGGATGCGAACGGCCAGCTGGTGACCGCCTCGGGCTATCCGCTGCAGCCGGCGATCACCATCCCCGCGGATGCGCTGACGACCACGATCGCCAAGGATGGCACGGTGAGCGTGACGCAGCCGGGCAACACGGGAACGACGCAGGTGGGGGCCATCCAGCTGGCGACCTTCATCAATCCGGCCGGCTTGCAAGCCGTCGGTGAAAACGCATTTCTTGAGACCACGGCGAGCGGTACGGCCACCGCGGTGACGCCCAATACCAATGGCGCCGGTTCGGTCAATCAAGGTTACGTCGAGACATCCAACGTGAATGTTGCCGAAGAACTGGTCAACATGATCCAGACACAGCGCGCCTACGAATTCAATTCCAAAGTCGTGACGACTGCAGACCAGATGCTCAGTCGCCTGACACAGATGTAAGGCTGAAATCATGACCCCCCGTTTTGCGTTGCTTCGCGCTTGTTCCTTTCCGGTTTTACGCATGCTTGGCATTGGCGTGGCGCTGTTGTCGTCTGCATGCAGCATGCTGACGCCGCCGACAGCCGTGCATCAGCCCATGACGGCACGACCAGAGCCTGCGCCACAAGTGCAATCAGCGAATGGCTCCATCTACGGCGCCGCCACGCGACCCATCTTTGAAGACCGCCGCGCGCGGCTCGTTGGCGATACGCTGACTGTAAACATTGTCGAGAAGACGCAGGCCAGCAAGAACGCCAATACCAGTGCCACGCGCGCGGCCGACACCTCGGTCGGCATTTCGTCGATGGTGGGTGTGCCCGGCAAATTCCTCGCGCCGATGTCCGTCGGCGCTAAGGACGACACCTCGTTCGCGGGCAAGGGCGCCTCCGCGGCCAACAACACATTTACCGGCACGATGACGGTGACGGTGATCGAGGTTTATCCAAACGGCAATCTGCTGGTGTCGGGTGAGAAGCAGGTAGCGATCAATCAAGGGCAGGAATTCATCCGTTTTTCGGGCGTCGTCAATCCCAACTACGTGACAAGCTCCAATACCGTTCAATCCGTTCAGGTTGCCGATGCACGCGTCGAGTATCGCGGCAGCGGCTACATCGACGAAGCCCAGACCATGGGCTGGATGCAGCGCATCTTCATGAATATCTTGCCGTTCTGAGCACCACCCCGGTGGCGGGCTCAGCGGCAAATCAATCAGCAAGGCAGGCAGGCAATGAGACAAGCGACCCGGATATGTGTGTGGATGTTCTGCGTGGTATCGCTTGCCGTAGGCCTGATGTCGCCGGTGCATGCAGAACGGATCAAGGATCTCGCCACCGTGGCCGGGGTGCGCAGCAACCAGCTGGTGGGCTACGGCATCGTCGTCGGTCTTGATGGTACGGGTGACCAGACCACCCAGGCGCCTTTCACGACGCAGAGCATGATCAACATGCTGGGCAATATGGGTATCACCATGCCGCCCGGCACTGCCATGCAACTGAAGAATATCGCGGCCGTCATGGTAACCATGCAGTTGCCGCCGTTTGCACAACCCGGCCAGCAATTCGACGTAACCGTGTCATCGATGGCGAATGCCAAGAGCATTCGTGGCGGCACCTTGCTGATGACGCCTCTCAAGGGCGCTGACGGGCAGGTCTATGCCGTGGCGCAAGGCAATGTCATGGTGGGTGGTGCCGGCGGCTCGGCTGGCGGCACGAGCGTCACGGTCAACCAACTGTCTGCCGGACGCATACCGGCGGGGGCCATTGTCGAGCGTGCAGTGCCCATGCAGGTCGGGCAGGAAGACACCATCACCTATGAGCTCGGCGCGGCCGATTTCGGCACTGCGCAGCGTGTTGTTGACGCGATCAACCAGGCCAGTGTCTCCGGCACGGCCTGGGCACTCGATGGTCGCCGCATACAGGTGCGCGCACCGACCACGGCCTATGAGCGCGTTGCATTTCTCGGGCGTATTGAAAATCTCAATGTGACGCCCGTTGCGGGCGTTGCGCGCGTTGTCGTCAATGCGCGTACCGGGTCAGTGGTGATGAATCAGATGGTCACCTTGCAGGAGTGCGCAATCTCGCACGGCAATCTTGCCGTCTCGGTGAGTAGCGACTCGCAGGTCAGTCAGCCCAATGCGCTGTCCAATGGACGGACGACTGTTACGGAGAGTGGCAGCGTCGATCTCAAGCAGTTCGGCAAAGGCCTGGTGCGCGTGCAGGCCGGGGCAAATCTTGCGGACGTGGTCCGGGCGCTCAGCGTGGTCGGTGCAACGCCACTGGACCTGATCAATATCCTGCAGGCGATGAAAGCTGCGGGGGCCTTGCGTGCCGAGCTGGAGGTGATCTAGGGCGTATTCACAGTAGGCGAGGGGATTGCGTTGAGGAATAGGGCTTGCGGGACAAGGCGCACGACGCAGTACGGGGTGGTTCCCCCGTACAAGGAGCGCAACGCAGTAGCGCGGGCCCTATTCCTCAACCCGAAGGGCTCGCGCGAAATGGCCGCATGGCAGCGTTACGGCTCCTCGCCAGGGGACCACCCTGCCATCGTCACCGTGCCTTGCCCTGCAGCCATTTCGTGCGAGCGCAACCCCTCGCCTACTGTGAACACGCCCTAACATGATCGATCAAGTCAATACGCTCGACGTCAATTCGCTGAGCGCGCTCAAGCGCGCGACACATGAGAACACGCCCGAAGGCATCAAGGCCGCTGCCAAGCAGTTCGAAGGGCTGTTCCTGCAGATGGTGCTCAAGTCGATGCGCGACACGGTGCCGAAGGACGGCATGCTCGACAGCGAGTCGACCCGCTTCTACGAAGGCCTTGGTGATCAGCAACTGGCTGCCGTGCTGGCCCAACGCAACGGCGTCGGGCTGGCCGCCGCTCTCGAACGGCAAATGCTGCAACAGGCAGGGCTATCGCCGACAGGTGCCGGTCCCGTTGAAAATCCCGGTGTGACATTGCCCGTTGCGCCAGCGCCAGCATCAGCGCAGGAAGTGCTTGCGCCACGACCGGCCGTAGTGGTGTCTCCCAAAGTGTCTGCAGCCATCAATGCGCCCACAAGTGATGCGCAAGGTTTTGTCGAGAAGCTCTGGCCACAAGCTACTGAGGCTGCGCGCATGCTCAACGTGCCTGCACATTTCCTGGTTGGCCAGGCAGCGCTGGAAACGGGATGGGGCAAGTCGGAATTGCGGACAGCGGATGGTCGGCCGACCTACAACCTGTTCAATATCAAGGCAGGTAAGGGCTGGACCGGGGCGACGGTGGATTCACCGACAACGGAGTACGAAAACGGCGTGGCGCAGGTACGTACCGAACGTTTCCGCGCTTACGGTTCGTACGCCGAAGCCTTCCAGGACTATGCGAAGCTGGTACAACAGTCGCCACGCTACGCCGCTGCAGTGGGGCAGGGCGAAGCCGCGAGTTTCGCCAGGGCCTTGCAGGCGGGGGGGTACGCCACTGACCCTGCTTATGCCGACAAACTTACCAAGGTGATCAACGGCAAGACCTTGAGACAGGGGCTTATCGCCAGCGTACGCTGAGTTCGATATGCCCGCTGGCCAGTGCTTGGCCCGCGAAAAAACGGCGCACAGCCTTGGGCTGTGCGCCGTTTTGCTTATGGGTTCGAGGCGCTTACTTTGCTGCTGGTGCCTCAGCCGCTGCAGGAGCAGCCTTGTGCGTGGCATGGGCCTTCGTCGAAGACTTCTTCGCAGAGGTCTTGTGGGCGGAGTGCTTAGCTGCAGGCGCCTCAGCTGCTGGGGCAGCCGCAGCGGGTGCGGCTGCCGGTGCGTCAGCAGCGAAAGCAACGGAAGAAATGAAAGCACCAGCGATCAGGGCGGTCAGCAACTTGCTCATGTTTCGTATCCTTTAAGGTGGTTTGCGAGAGCCGGGATGTGAAATACATTGACCGGACAAGCTCAACAACGCGCCGTAAACAACGCCGGATGACATGCCGCAGGCAATGCGCCCAGTTCAATTGTTTCAATATATTTCAGTTGACCTTGCTGCTTTATCAGAGCGCAGCCTGTAATGCTGACAAGGTGCCGTCAGCCAGCAGACTGACTTCATCGCGCCCGATGATGTAAGGCGGCATCCAGTAAATCGTCGAGCCGATCGGCCGCAACAGCAAGCCTCTGTCGAGCGCTGCCTGCGCAAATGCGCGGCTGAATCCCGGTGTTGACGTGTCGACGTCAAATGCCATGATCATCCCCGTCTGACGCAGGTTGCGTACCTTGTCATGGGCGGCGATCGGCTTTGCGGCATCTGCAAGCCATTGCGCGCGTTCGCGGTTGCCGGTGATGACTTGATCCTGCTCGAACAACTCCAGCGTCGCCAGCGCAGCCGTGCACGCGAGCGGGTTGCCGGTGTACGAATGCGAATGCAGAAATCCGCGGCTTACTTCATCGGCATAAAAAGCCTGGTAAATCGCGTCGCGACTCAAGACCAGCGACAGCGGCAGATAACCGCCGGAGATGCCTTTCGACAGGCACAGGAAGTCCGGCCAGATGCCGGCCTGCTCGCAGGCAAAGAAGCTGCCAGTGCGCCCACAGCCGACCGCAATCTCGTCCGCGATCAGGTGAACTTCGTAACGATCGCACAGGGCGCGCGCCCGGCGCAGGTATTCCGCGTCGTACATGGCCATGCCGGTCGCGCATTGCACGAGCGGCTCGACGATGAAAGCCGCCGTCTGCGTGTGATTGGCTTCGAGCCAGGTCTCCAGTTCGGCTGCTGCACGCCGGGCCACGTCCTCCGCGCTCTCGTCATTTGTGGCGCGCCGCCAGTCAGGCGAGGGCACTGTTTCCGCCGCACGCACCAGCGGCGCATAGGCATCGCGAAACAGGGCGATGTCGGTCACCGCCAGCGCGCCAACCGTCTCGCCGTGGTAACTCCCTTGCAGACAGACAAAACGATTCTTCTCGCCGCGCCCGAGATTGCGCCAGTAATGCAGGCTCATCTTCAGCGCGATCTCCGTGGCCGATGCACCATCCGACGCGTAGAAGGCATGCCCGAGCGCGCTGCCGGTCAGCGCTGACAGCTTCTCGGAAAGCGCCACGACAGGCTCGTGCGTGAAGCCCGCCAGCATCACGTGTTCGAGTTTTTCCAGCTGCTCGCGCAGGCGAGCGTTGATGTGTGGATGGCAGTGACCGAACAGGTTCACCCACCACGAACTGACTGCATCCAGATAGCGTTTGCCGTCAGCGTCGTACAGCCACGGCCCCTCGCCACGCGCGATCGGAATCAGCGGCGTGGCCTCATGTTGTTTCATTTGCGTGCAGGGATGCCACACGGCGGAGAGGGAACGGGAGAGGAGGTCGGTCATGGCGGGCGAGTCGAAACAGGTGGCGCATTTTCCTTTGTATTGTTGCCGCGAAGCAAAGAAAGCGCGAGGCCGAGGTCTTGGCGAATGCCGCGAAAGGCAGCGTCGGCAAGTAGAATGCGGGGCTTGCATGTCGCGCATGCGCGTCGGCACTGCCCACAATCTCTCAAAACGTATTCAATTCCGCTGCATGATCCAGATCGTAATTTCCCCCGCCAAATCGCTCGATTTCGAAACGCCTCTGCCTGATGTCCCCCATACGCAGCCGGATTTCCTCGATCAGTCCCAGAAACTGATCAAGATTCTGCGCAAACTTGCGCCGAAAACAGTCAGCAAACTGATGAGCATTTCCGATCAACTCGCAGCGCTTAACGTTGTGCGTTACATCGAATGGTCGCTGCCGTTCTCTGAAGAAAACGCGCGCCAGGCAGTGCTGGCCTTCAACGGCGACGTCTATGGCGGGCTCGATGCCCATACGCTGTCCGCAGATGATCTTGCGTGGGCGCAAACCCATCTGCGAATCCTGTCAGGGCTGTACGGCCTGCTGCGTCCGCTCGACCTCATGCAGGCGTATCGTCTCGAAATGGGCACGCGGCTGATGAATCCCGCAGGCAAGGACCTGTACAGTTTCTGGGGCGAGACGATTACCCACAAGCTCAACGAGAACTTCGGCGAATCGCCGGCGAGCGTGCTGGTCAATCTTGCGTCGGAGGAGTACTTCAAAGCCGTGCGTCCTCGAAAACTGAAGGCGCGGGTCGTGACGCCGGTGTTTCAGGAGCTGAAGAGCGACGGCTACAAGATCGTCAGCTTCTACGCCAAGCGTGCGCGCGGCTTGATGAGCCGCTATGCCATTGTCAATCGCGTGACGGATGTCGAGGCGCTGAAAGAGTTCGACGTTGAAGGCTACGAATTTTCACCCATGGCCTCTACTGACGACTCCTGGGTATTTCGCCGCAAGGCGGCTTGAGGGAAGCAGCAAATGAGCATCCACATCAACAGTCAGTTCGATAGCGGCAATATCGAAGTCGTCAGCGCCGAGGCGGCCGATGCTATTCGTCTGCGCATTCGTCGTGACAGCAACGCTGACTTTCTGCAATGGTTTCACTTCCGCCTGACTGCACCCACGGGCACGAGCATCCGCATCCTTATCGAGAATGCCGGCGAATGCAGTTACGCCGAAGGTTGGCACGGGTACCAGTGTGCGGCGAGTCATGACCGGCAGGACTGGTTTCGTATCGCGCGCACGCACTACGATGGCAAGCAATTGTGCATCGAATTCGTCATGCAACAGGACAGCATCTGGCTGGCGTACTTCCAGCCCTATTCGCTGGAGCGGCATTTCGATCTGCTGGCGCGCTGTGCGCAAAAGACTGATGTGCAGCTGATACAACTTGGCAACTCCGTCGAGCAGCGCAGCGTCGACGCCCTGCGCATCGGTCAGCCGGATGTCGCGCGGAAAAACATCTGGATCATTGCGCGCCAGCACCCCGGTGAGTCGATGGCGGAGTGGTGCGCAGAGGGCTTGCTCGACGCTTTGCTTGATGACAGCGACGACGAATTTTCTGCAATTGCCCGCGAGATCCGCGAACGCGCGTGTCTGTACATCGTGCCGAATGTGAATCCGGATGGCAGCACGCTAGGCAATCTGCGCAGCAATGCAGCTGGCGCGAATCTTAACCGCGAATGGCGCACGCCCTCCATCGAGCACAGCCCCGAAATCCTCTGTGTGCGGCAGGGCATGCTCGATAGCGGTGTCGACTTCTTCCTTGATCTGCACGGGGATGAAACCCTGCCATATGTCTTCATCGACGGCAGCCACATGGTGCCGGGCTATGGCGATCGCAACCAGGTGCTGCAGAAAGCCTTTCTAGACAATCTGCTCACAGCTAGCCCGGATTTCCAGACGGCGGAGGGCTACGCTGACAACCGTTTTGACGACGAGTTATTGAGCCTCGCATCCAAATGGGTGGCCAATCAATTCAACTGCGTGGCACTTACCCTGGAGATGCCATTCAAAGATAACGCCAACGCGCCGGATGAGCACAGAGGCTGGAGTGCCGAGCGCAGTAAGCGCCTCGGCGCCTTGCTGCTTCACCCCATCCTGGCTCACCTGCGCAGGTTGGCGACATGAGCACGCAAGACTCAAGTGTCGGCTCGCCACTCGGCAAGCACGTAGCCTACGAGACCCAATACAACCCCGCGCTGCTGTATCCGATTCCTCGCGCCGAAAAGCGCGCCGAACTAGGCATCACCGGCGTGTTGCCATTTGTCGGTGTGGATATCTGGAACGCATACGAATTGTCGTGGCTCAATCCACGCGGCAAACCCATGGTTGCCTTGGGCGTTTTCACTGTGCCCGCCGATTCGCCAAACATCATCGAGTCCAAGTCGCTCAAGCTCTACCTCAACTCCTTCAATCAGTCGAAGCAGGTGAGCATTGAGGCAGTAGGGACGCATATTGCGGCTGACCTCAGTCAAGCCGCAGGCGCAGCGGTTGTCGTGCGATTAACTCCGGTTGCCGAGACCCCGGTACGCGCCATGGGCGTGCCCACCGGCATTTGCATTGATGACGTGGATATTGAGATCGACACCTACACGCCTGCGCCCGGCGTGCTGCAAACCTTGCCGGGCTTAGTCGCCAGCGACGAAACCCTCTACTCCCACCTGCTCAAATCCAACTGCCTCGTCACCGGCCAGCCGGACTGGGGCATGCTCGTTATCCGTTACCGCGGCCCCACCATCGACCGCGAAGCCCTGCTGCGCTACGTCGTCTCGTTCCGCGAGCACAACGAGTTTCACGAACAATGCGTCGAGCGCATCTTCACCGACATTCAACGCCAATGCGGACCGGAGCAACTGGCCGTATGGGCGCGTTATACGCGAAGAGGGGGACTGGACATCAATCCGGTCCGCGCGACAGACGTAGCATGGATCGGTGTCGGTAACATGGCGGAAGCCAGGCAGTGAAGAGGATGTACTGCCGGTAGCCAGAAATGGCAAAGGGCCGGCAAATGCCGACCCTTTGTTTTCTTGGTGCTGCTGACCGGAATCGAACTGGTGACCTACTGATTACGAATCAGTTGCTCTACCAACTGAGCTACAGCAGCAATGGGCGCGGATTATAGCACGCATTCAATTTTTAGCGAGAAGTGCTCGAAGGTGATGATGCGGCGGTATCGGGCGTCAACGCAAACTCAAGAGTCCATTTTGATGGCACGGCCGAATCGGCAATACGCCCCGGTGAGAGGCGCACCTGCTTGAGGCGGTCGAGCAGCCAGCGCTCTTGCGCGGCGGTCAAGGTGCTCTCCGTGGTCTCGGTTCGTTCAAGGTTGCCCGTGCTTCCAATGAATAGCGTGACGGTGATCTTGCCTGCGTGTTCCGCATCGGGCAGATCAGTCATGTCTTCGCTCGGAGGTTCCGTGAAATCGGGGCGTTGGCTCAATTCGGCAGCAGCGTAGTACACGGGGTGTAACGGAATTCCAGTTTCTTCCCGCGTCAAGTGTCCGGCCGGGTCAGGAAGCTCTTGGGCTATTGTTGGCTCGGCAGGGGCATCATCTTTCGATTGTTCTGGCGGGGCTGCATTTTCCGGCAAGGGAATGTCGGTCGCTGCTATCCGGGCTGGGGCAGGTTGCTTTGTAACGACCTGAGTCAAACGGGCTGACAGGACAGGCCGGTTTGCCCTTGTCGAGGAGGGGCTGGTTCGGTGCGCACCGACAAACTGGATGTGAAATAAGAGCGCATGGACGCTTGCGGAGAGGGCCAAGGAAAAAAGGAGGTACCGGCTGGCACCTCCTTTTCTCAAGACAGACAGCAGGGCTCTCTTACCAGCAGTGATCTGCGTCAGCCCTTTTTTCGCCTTTTTCATTGAGTGTATAGGTTCCGCACGCATCGCCCGTCTGCGCACCTGCAGGAACGGCCTGTACGGTAAAAGCCCTTGCACCTGGGGTGCCCTGAAATGAAAACGTGTAGTACGGACTGGTAATGCTGGCGGGGAACGTAGCATCTGTATACGCCATCTTTTCAGTGTAGTAACGCTCCATGAACTGAGCGGCATTGAGCAGCCCAGCGCGTGCATCCGTGCGGCGGCCCTTCGCGATCGAGCTGTTGTAGGCCGGTATGGCAATCGCAGCCAGAATGCCCACGATTGCTACAGCAATCATCAACTCAATCAACGTAAAACCCTTGTTCTTGTCAATTGTCATAGCCAGTTACTCCGGTTTGATGATTTCGCGCCAGCTAAGCCGCGAGCCGGTCGTTGAGCCTAATTTGAATCCGCTTGACGACAGCTTGCCGTCGGTGCCACTACCAATAGCTACGGTAATGCCTCCGCCCGATACAAGCGTTGAACCCCCGATTGTCTTGGTTCGCATGCCTGCTGCGGCTTCGGAAGAGGTCGAACTAGAGTTGTCAATGGTGCCATCGCCATTCAGATCGAATGCAGCAATAAGCCCACCGTTTTCGTAATTAACAACCATCAGATATCCGTAGCCACCTGCCGTGTCACAGAGAAGCGCTGTCGGCACGAAGGTGTTGTAGACGACGCTTTTCTTGAACACGGCTGGAATGCCTGTGAGACGCTCTCCTTGATCTGGTAGGTCTTCGACCCAACCCTTGTTCGCTGACCAATCCATTGGCGTGTTTGAAACTTGCCTAAACTCGGAATGGTTTTTATCAGGCTTGATCTCTTGCACAAGGAGCGTGTCACGGGTCTGCAGCACCGTTTGCTTGGCGCCCGCTGCGTCGGTCGCTTGATCCCAGATGCCATACATCGACTGGCCGGAGATGTCCGACGCATCGGCGTTTTCGAGGTACTTGCCCGTACCGAAATAGACTAGGACCTGACTGGCGTTGCTCGGATGTGGGGTTACTGCTGGTGCGGCAGTAATGGGCTGGCGATTTGCCGTTGTACAAGTACTCGTGGCAGTTCTACATGCTACGGACAATTTGCTGACCGTGATCGTAGCGGCACTTGTCGCGTTGCTCAGGTCGAACTTCCACATATTCCCCTGCAGGTCACCGCCATACACGTAATCGACATTGCCGTCGTTGTCGACGTCGATGCCCGCGACGCCTCCCAGTCCGTTGGCCAGGCCCGGGGTGGGCGAGGCGGGCGCAGAGCTATCCACATCCACCCGAATGTAATTCGGGGAGGCAACATTTTTCTGTTCAAGATCAACAATGAAAAGCTGAGCCTTGCCGGAAGTGCTGTTGTAGCCGTTGCCTGTGATCAGCACCCATTTGTTGCCGGCGCTGGTCTTGATGCGGGTAATCATCGGCCGCTGGAATACATATCCTAGCTCGCTGTGCGTAAATTCCCAGATGAGTGAATTTTTTGCGGCTGCTTCGGATGTGTAGTCGGGAGCCGTAATGTCCAAGGCATAGAGCCCCTTGCCACCAGCCCCCAAACTTCCCGCGAGTACGGTTCTCCAAGGTGATGAACTTGGTGCCGAGCTTGACGACGAACTTGAAGCTCCCGGTTTGATGTCGGCCACGACAGGTGACCCGTCCACGAAATATTTGTGCGCGTAGGCGGCGTTGGCAAGATTCTTCAGGTTCGGGATGACCATCGAGGGAATGTAAGCAAATTGCTCCCTACCTGTTGCTGCATCAAAAGCGTGGAGCATCCCGTCGTTGGCTCCTACGTAGATCGCAGATGCGCGCGATGGCGAAAATCCACCATATGTGCTGTCGTCGGAGTACGCAGCAGGGACTGAGGTGACGAGGCCGTAATTGTTTGGCGCACCCACGAATACCGGTGCGGAGTTGACGATGTCGCCAAGTTTTGTCGTGCGCACGCGGAAAGACGTGACGCTTGAGCCTTCCCTGGCTGCGCTTCCCCGAATGTAATCGAGGACTCCTTGATCGGTTGGCAACGCCGGCGGTGCAGTCACTGCCAGCTCAAGTGAACGCTGTTGCGCGGTTGTCAAGCTACCCCATTGAAATGGCAGGCCGGTATTTAGCGCCGGGTCATTGGTGAAAATGATTCGCCCTGTGCTTGATGTCAGGAGCTTGGCCGCGGACCAAACCGGCGTGAACGACAGTGCCGAGCCGTTGAGCTTCGCATTCGCGGCAACCAGATCACCGGTCCAGTACCCCGGATCGAACAAGCCCTGATAAACGGTCGTGCCTTGCTCTACGGATGTGGAGGCAGTCGCAACGGCAGCGCCACCTGCAGAATCGGCGATGGATGAAAATGCTCGGGCAAGGGAAGTCTGGAGCTGAGCTGCATCCACCACGTAAAAGTAATTATCAGGCAAGCCATCCGAGCCAGCGGTGCCGTCACTCTTCTCGGCATCCCATTCGGTCGTTTGCTCCGGCTTGGAGTCCGCCATCATATCTTTTGTAGTGGACTCCCGGAAACCGCCGTATTTTGCAGCGTAGTACAACGGATCCTTGAGGTCTGCGGTGGCGGCTCCCGTGACGTTGTATGCCACTGTCGTGGCCGCATTGCCGACCTGGCAGTTTGAGCAATCCTTTGGCCCGTTTGAGGGAATAGGGGTGCCAGGCAACGGGTCGGTAAAATTGAAGCCCTCGATACCCGAATGGAAATGGGGCCCATCGCGGTCCGTTCCGGAAAGTATGTAACCGAAGCCTTGGCCGTTGTTGGTCGATTCCGCAATGACTTTGGTCGTAATGGCAATCTTGGTGGCTGAAATGATCTCGTAAGAAATGGTGCCGATTACGTCCTGGTCGAAATCGCCGCCGAAATTACTGTCTTCCCAATTGACATAGAAGGTGCCCGTCGTGGCGGTTTTTGAGACAAGCTTGAAGTCCACGATTGTGCCGGTGCCTACACCGTTCCCTCCCAAGTCGAGGCGATACGCGGGTTGTATATAAACGGTATTTCCGCCGACAGTGATCGGAATGCGGGGGACATTGGTTGCAAGCGCCACGCCATAAGTATTAACGCGCAAGGATTTTTTGTCTTTCGTGTCGTCAAACGCCACACCCGAGACGTCGCGGATTCGATTCGTGTGCGCCCTGTAGGCCATGCCGGCCATTAGATAGGTCCCCGCCTGCGAGGGGGCTTCCGGGCAGATGCCGCTAAGGTTGCCGAGGCTGCCTATCGTCTTGGCGGTACACATGTCGTTATTTATCACGCCATTGCGGCCAATCGAGACACTTAGAGTGTTCAGGCCTTCCGCATCACCGACTAGATTGGTCCAAGTCACTGCATCGGGTGATCCGCGCAAAGCTGAAAAACCGGAAACCTGATCGTTGTCATTGGTCGATACGCTGGCATTGAACATCAGCACATTCAGTGAGGCGCAGTAGTTGTTGCTGGTAATAGGGTCGACCCACGGCGTGACCTGCGGGAGCCCGACCGCTACGTCGCGTGCCATGCTTGAATTGGAAAATGCAGCGGTTGGCGATGCGCCGGCCAAGTAGCGCAACGATTCCATATACAGCTCTGACATCGGGTTTCCCCAAGAGCTGCAGTGCCCCTCCCTGACTGCGTTCCCGGTCGGGTTTCCGCTGGTGGGTACGATACCGGTGCGCTGAAAGTCGCAGGCGGTCGTACCGACATTATAGGTGCCGTCGTTATATGAATACCCGTCTATCCGCAGTTTGTTGAGTGTGTGGATAATGCCTCTTCCGCCAGGCTGGTTCGGGTCAGTGTTGAATGCGCCAGTGTCAGGATTGATTTCGTCGAACTGAGGCTCGGCAACGCCAGCTGAAGTCACGTTGCCACTCAACGATTTACCCAAAGCTTTCCGCAGTACACCGCCTGAAACGTTCAGTGAGTACGACGGAGTCATCAAGCCAAACAGGATGCGTGGAACACGTCCTTCGCCATATTGCTGCAGTAAGCCCGAGGGCTTGAGATTGCTTCCATAGGCCTTGCAATTGTCTTCGTTGCCGATCAGATTGCGGTCGCATACCTTGACACGGGCCACGAAGTCATATTTCCCGGTGCTGCTCTCCAGAGCCGCGACGGTTGAGGGGTTGGACGAATAAGCAGGGATCCCGGATTTGACAAAGTCGTTGCCGTTGCTTGCATCTTTGCCTTTGCTACCGTCATTGCTCCAGTAGCATTGCCAGCGTTCGTTTGCACTCCAGAGCGAGTAATTCCCCTTGGCCGCGCGAATGACGGGGAGTGCGGGCGTCATTTCCGATGTGTCGGAAGCTGCGCCAAATGTCGCATTACAGAAAGTGACGCCAGCCGTAGATAGTTTTTTCGTGACAGATACGGGGCTTCCATTGGGAGGCGGGGTCCCTATCCAAGCGCTCTTGATCGTGATTTGGCTGGCTCCATTGATGGAGACAACTTTTGCGTTCGTAATACCGCTCTTGTTACCCGCCCCGTTCACGTAGGCGACGGAGATCTGGTCATTTACGGCAAAATTTCCGCCGGCGACGTCAATAATGCAACTGCCTGTTGCCGTTGTGCAGTCAGACCCAGACCCCGTGCGTATCGTGCCCGACTGGCTGGCCGGTGCTGCGGTGATGCCGGAAAATGGCGTCAACCTGCCGATGTCGCCCGCTTCGTTTGGATAGTACTTGGCCCAAGCATGTGCGTCGGTAGGGATGCTGGCACGTTCCAGCACAGTCAAGCCGGTCGCGTCATCGGTAGAGCGATAGCCGCCGTAGAGAACCTTGCGCATCACATCCAGCCGGCTCATCGAAAGCCAATTCAGGAAGTTGCCGCTCCATTGATTTGAGCAGTATCTGTCGGCTGTTATGGCGGCTGGCTCAAACCTGGAATTGGCTGTTGAGTAGGTGTAGCACTTGCCCGAGTCGAAATACCCGTAGTACTTGGTGGCATGCCGATAGGTTGTCTCGGCTGGATCGAGAACCTTGTTGTCGTCGAGATCGGTGTAGTCGTTGTAGGCCTTGAAAAACAGTTGATGATCACGTGAAACATCAAGCATCACCAGCGGCGTCGCACGCGTGCCCACGAACAGCGGGCTGTCCGCCAGCGAGAGGTCGGAAACCGCGTTGGCCATCGAACTACATATCAGGATGTAGAGAAAAAGCAGTGCACGGAGGATGGATTTGGTCGCGAGCATGGTTTTTACTCCGGAATCAGTTTTGATAGACCACGCTTTGCAGCGTGACCTGGGTGTTGGCGTCGCGCCCAGGTGCATGGGCCGTCACACGAATGACATTTCTGTTGCCGAGGCCGGATCCCAGATTTTGATAACCCAGCCACTCCGCGTAATACCCCGGGTTATACGCAAGATTGCTGGGCAGTCGATTGCCTGAAGCAGCCCGCAAAACCACCTGGTGCTTGATCTGTTGCGGGTCCGTAGAACTCCAGTAGGCGTAGCTATTGGGGTCTGCAGGAACACCGGCGGCATTACATAGCCCTCCGTTGCATGAGGTGGTGTAGTTGCCTGCACTCGTCGCCCCCACCGCAGCTTCTCCGATACGCAGCGTTATTTCTGCGGCTTCAAGCGCTATTGCCCGATCTCTGCCATTGCTGGCCATGCGCTCCTCGATCCCGGCTGTTTGCATGCTGGTTGCGCCGACCAGAGTCAGCATGATCAGAAACATCAGCACAACAACGAGCGACAGCCCTGTCTGCCGATGAGCGAGCCCGTGAACGGGACGGTTTGGGCGAATGGTCATGATCAGAGGCCCCTGTTGCGAATGCGTACAGTGAAATTAACGGGGAATCTCAACCGACCGTCGGTCGAGGTGGTGTCCGTGAGCGCGCAATTCTTGTAGCTGGTCTGTGAGGCGAGGTTCTGATCTTTGCTGCGAACGAGCAAACACACTCGCACGGCGGTGACACGTGTCCAGTCAGATACGCTTGCAGCGCCAACATAGCGATTGGGGTATCCGTCAGGGGTGGCGTCCGTGTCCTGGCCATAACTGAACTGCAGGTCTTCTATGCCGTCAGTCAGGATGGATTCCGATGCTCCTGTCATCTGCATCAGCTGATTGTCGCTATTGATGTAGTAAGCCCGATCGAGAAAGCGATATACCTCCGATACGCGCGGGGTATAAGCCCGGCTCAGTGCAGTTGTCGGAGTAATAGTGGTGCTGGTTGCAGCAGTGCTCACCGCGAAGATATCGGCGCTCGTGCAGTCTGCAATGACAAGGGGATCGCCCGCTGCATAGGTAATTGAGGTGGCCGCTGTAATTGACCCGGTCGTCGCAGCAGTGACGGTCACGCTGTCGCGTGACGCAAATTGCAGACGCATGATGTCCGTACCTGTCTTGGCCTTTCCCGCGGCAACAGTGCCGAGCGTTGACGCCGTCGTCGCTGCATCAAGCCCGTCCAGTGGCTGGCTGTATGTCAGCGAATCATGCGTCGTAATGGCTGTGCCGCTCAGGTTTGTGCGGCAACCGAGCTGGGCGGCGGTGCGCAGATCTTCCGCAATGGCCGCTTGGGCGAAGCGCAGGGATTCCTGATAGCGCGACAATGCCTCTGCATAACGAGCCGTCTGCCGGGCGGAGATGAATACGCCGGCGGCCACACCAGAGACGACCAGGGAAATGACCAGGGAGATCATTAGTTCTATCAACGTAAGGCCACGTTGATAAGCGAGCTTTCGCGTGCAGGATCTTGTCATGGTTGAAATACCAGCACGTAACGCTGAGTGTTCTTGGCATCACCCGCACCTGCTGTACTGGCATTGCCTCCCGAATGGGTTTCGTCCCAGAAAATCTTGATTACAACGACATTCCCCGAGGCGTCGCACCCCGTGTTTGAAAGGACCGGAGGTGTGGCCGCCGCTCCTGTCAGATCCCCGTCGTCGGCAGCGTTGTATTGGTCGAAACACACTACGCCTTTGCCCCTTGGCAGAACCTTGCTGACGAGTTGCTCCCACTTATAAGCGTCATATCCCGCCATCGTGGCCGTATCGCAATTGCCTGTAGCGGACTCGCACGCGGCCGCAGACGCCGCGGGATTTCCTGACGAAAGCAGGCTTGTATATGTATTCGAGCCAGAAGTCAGGCTGAACTCCTTGCTGTTGGCGCGCATGCGCTCCGCAATATCGGTTGCGAGCGACACTGCGACAGAGTGGTATACCGAGGACTGATTGCGGCCTATGACGGACACCAGAAGGCCGGCAATTCCGATCAGGCCGATCGACAGTACGACAATGGCCACGAGGACTTCAATGAGCGTGAAGCCGCGCGGGCGCTTCAAACGTAATGTTCTTTTCAGGGCTGACATGGTGTTTTATCAGGAGCAGGTGGCAAGGCTTGGATTCACGGAGCCAGAGCGGTAAACCTCTAGAGTTATTCCCTGTGAGCTTGTTGTGCCGGTAGGGCATATCGTGAAAACCCCGGTCTGTTTGGCGCCCCCCAGCTGGTTAAGCGACAAAAAGTTGGCTCCAGCGATTTCAGAGCTGCTTGGGACAGAAATCGCGATGCCCGCAACGTCATTGCGCACTTTGAGCACCTGGTTTGCGTCAAGCTTGTTGGATCCTTTCTGGGAGCCAGAATAAATCAACCAGCCATTGCTCCAGTCGGTGGCCGTACTCGTGCACGTATATTCTCCGGTAGTGATATCAGCCAGGCTTTGTATCGGGCACAGGCTGACGGTCGCGCGGCGGCGTGAGGCTTCATTTCGTGCATAGGCAATGTCGGCCTGCAGTGATGCGGCACGGCTTTTGACGTTGTTGCTCCGCATGGTGCTGACTAGGTTCGGAATCGCGACGGCTGCCAGAATGCCTCCAATGGCCAATGTGATCGCGAGTTCGATGAGCGTGAAGCCACGGATCTTGAGCAAACGGGCACGCGCGGGCTTTGCCATGTTCGGGTATTGGGACCTGTTATTCATGGAGATTGTCACTACACGCTATCGCAGAAGGCGGGCATCAAATGATCTTGACGGCTTGTTATAGATTGATTTTAGCCGCAGGAGGCTCATGCCCGGCCATACTTGGATGAACGGATCGCTTGCTTCGACAGGCGTCTGGACTGACACGCTGATTCGTGACGCAGTTGGCAAAGCGAGGGTGTGGCGTGGCGAGTCAGCCCGACAAGCGGCAAATATTGCCACCGTTCTATATACTGCAGTGCAATATCAGCGCAATGGAGCATATGGTGACACACGCGCCCAAGATCGAGTTCGTCGCGCCAATGGATGGCGCCAGGAAAGCAATTCTGACTGATGAGGCGCTTGCGTTTGTTGTCCTGCTGCATCGCGCATTCGAAGGTCGGCGACAAGACTTGCTCGTAAGCAGGGGCCAGAGGCAAGCGCGCCTTGATGTTGGTGGCCTGCCCGTTTTCCTTGATGAGACAAAGGCGATTCGTAGCAACGAATGGAGGGTGAGCCCTCTGCCTGCAGCACTTGCTCGTCGTCGCGTCGAGATCACCGGTCCGGTGGAGCGCAAGATGATCGTCAATGCGCTGAATTCCGGCGCAGATGCCTACATGGCGGACTTCGAGGATTCGAATACGCCGAACTGGGAAAACCAAATTCAGGGGCAGATCAATCTGATGGACGCCGTACGCGGCACGATCAGCCTTGAGCAGAATGGCAAGCACTACAAGCTCAATGACAAGGTTGCGACGCTGCTGGTGCGGCCGCGGGGCTGGCATCTGGATGAGAAGCATGTGCTGGTGGATGGTCAGCGCGTGTCGGGCGGCATCTTCGATTTCGCCTTGTTCTTCTTCCACAACGCCAAGGAATTGATCGCGCGTGGTGCTGGGCCGTTCTTCTATCTGCCGAAGATGGAGAGTCACCTCGAAGCGCGGTTGTGGAATGACATTTTCAATATGGCGCAGGACGAACTCGGGATTCCTCGCGGCACGATCAAAGCGACGGTGTTGATCGAGACCATCTTGGCGGCTTTCGAGATGGAAGAAATTCTGTATGAGCTGCGCGAGCACAGTGCGGGCCTGAATGCCGGGCGCTGGGATTACATCTTCTCCTGTATCAAGAAGTTCAAGAGCAATCGGGACTTCTGTTTGGCCAATCGCAGCAGCATCACGATGACTTCGCCGTTCATGCGCGCTTATGCTCTGTCCTTGGTCAAGGTCTGCCACAAGCGTGGCGCGCCAGCCATTGGCGGTATGAGTGCACTGATTCCGATCAAGAGCGATCCAGTTGCGAACGAAAAGGCCATGGCCGGGATTCGAGCCGACAAGACGCGTGATGCGAATGACGGCTTCGATGGTGGCTGGGTGGCGCATCCGGGGCTGGTGCCGATCGCCATGGAAGAGTTCGTGAAGGTGCTGGGCGACCAACCGAATCAGATCGACAAGCAGCGCGACGACGTGAATTTCACGGCAGCCGATCTGCTGAACTTCCAGCCCGAAACGCCCATTACCGAAGCCGGGCTGCGCAACAATATCAATGTCGGCATTCACTACCTGGGTTCGTGGCTGGCTGGCAATGGCTGTGTGCCTATCCACAATCTGATGGAAGATGCTGCGACTGCGGAGATCAGCCGTTCCCAGGTCTGGCAGTGGGTGCGTTCGCCGAAAGGCGTGCTTGACGATGGTCGCAAGGTGACGGAAGCGTTGGTGCGTGGCCTGATTGGCGAGGAGCTCTTGAAGGTCAAGGCGAGCGTCGGCGCGAATGGTGAGCCGACCGAAACTTATGACCGTGCGGCCGGAATTTTCGAGACGATGTCGTTGGCAGAGGAGTACCCGGAATTCCTGACTTTGCCGCTCTACGAAGAGCTCGAATAGGCCCCGGATAGCTTGTAGCCTTTGCTTTTCGGGGCGGTAAACGCTACATTTGCGGGCTACCCGGCTGGCCGCCGTCTCAGGATTGATTGCAGGAAAGTGTGGCCGGATTTGGTTCATCAGGCTTTATCACAGTAATTTCAGGAGATTTTCATGGCCATTACCCGCAAACGCCGTTCCGGCATCGAGCGTCGTAGCCTGAGCAAGGCCGCCAAGCGCCTGTTCATGGGCATGCCGCGTTCGGTTCTGCGCGCTGTCTACCAAGCTGAGTGCCACTTCAAGCAAAAGAAGCCACTTTGATCTGGTCAGCAAGATCAAACAAAAAGCCCCGCTGTTGCGGGGCTTTTTGTTGGCCGCTGATTCTGCGTCAGCGGGGCCGAAGGCGCGGTTTTCGCCGCGCCTTTTTACTGCGTGTTACTTGATGCTGGCCAGTGCTGCATTCAGCGTTGCGCTCGGGCGCATGGCAGCCGAGCACTTTTCCGGCGATGGGTGGTAGTAGCCGCCCACATCGATCGACTTCCCTTGCGCACTGATCAGTTCTGCCGCGATTTTTTCCTCATTGCTGGTCAGCGTTTCAGCAACAGATTTGAATGCGGCTTGCAGACCGGAGTCCTGGCTTTGTGCCGCCAGTGCCTGCGCCCAGTACAGCGCGAGGTAGAAGTGGCTGCCGCGGTTGTCGGTCTGGCCGACCTTGCGGGCGGGTGACTTGTCGTTCTCGAGGAACTTGGCATTCGCAGCGTCGAGGCACTCGGCCAGCACTGCAGCGGCCTTGTTGCCGGTCTTGTCAGCGAGTTCTTCAATGGACACTTGCAAGGCGAGGAATTCGCCGAGCGAATCCCAGCGCAGGTAGTTCTCTTCGAGGAACTGTTGCACATGCTTCGGTGCCGAACCACCGGCGCCGGTTTCGTACATGCCGCCACCGGCCAGCAGCGGGACGATGGAGAGCATCTTGGCGCTGGTGCCCAGTTCCAGAATCGGGAATAGATCGGTGTTGTAGTCGCGCAGCACGTTGCCGGTGACCGAGATAGTGTCCTTGCCGGCGCGGATGCGTGTCAGCGAGAACTTGCAGGCGTCGACCGGCGACAGGATCGGCATTTCGAGGCCGCTGGTGTCGTGGTCCTTCAGGTAGGTCGTGACCCTGGCGATGAGGTTGCGGTCATAGGCGCGCGCTTCGTCCAGCCAGAACACTGCCGGCGTGTGGGTGGCGCGGGCGCGGGCGACGGCGAGCTTGACCCAGTCCTTGACGGCGATGTCCTTGGTCTGGCACATGCGCCAGATGTCACCGGCTTCCACTTCGTGTTGCGTGAGCACCGTGCCATCAGCTGCGACGACCTTCACCGTGCCGTCAGCGGGCAGTTCGAAGGTCTTGTCGTGCGAGCCGTATTCTTCGGCAGCTTGCGCCATCAGGCCGACATTGGGCACGGTGCCCATGGTCGTGACATTGAAAGTGCCGTTGGCCTTGCAGTCGTCGATGACGGCTTGGTAGACACCGGCGTAGCAACGGTCAGGAATCGTGAACTTGGTGTCCTGCAGCTTGCCTGCGGCATTCCACATCTGGCCTGAGCTGCGGATGGCTGCGGGCATTGATGCGTCGACAATCACGTCGCTCGGCACATGCAGGTTGGTGATGCCCTTGTCGGAGTCAACCATGGCGACTGGCACGGCAGCCTCAGCAGCGCGCAGGTCGGCTTCGATGGCGGCCTTCTCGTTTTCTGGCAGGGACTGAATCTTGGCGTAAGCGTCACCGATGCCATTGCGGACATTCACGCCCAGCTTGGCGAAGGAGTCGGCGTGCTTGGCGAATACGTTCCCGTAGAAAGCGTTGACGGCGTGGCCGAACAGGATGGGATCGGAGATCTTCATCATGGTGGCTTTCAGGTGCAGCGAGAACAGGACGCCCTTGGCCTTGGCATCGGCGATCTGCGCTTCGTAGAAAGCCTTCAGCCCCTTTGCGCTCATGAAGGTGGCAGCGATCAGCTCATCCTTCTGCAGCTTCACTTCCTTCAGCGTCTTGGTATTGCCTTGCTTGTCGGTGAATTCGATCTTGGCGACGCCTGCTTCCGCAACGACGGCGGATTTTTCGTTGCCGTAGAAGTCACCAGAAGCCATATGGGCAACGTGTGACTTGGATTCAGCGCTCCAGGCACCCATCGAGTGTGGATGCTTCCGGGCGTATTGCTTGACGGCGTTGGCGACGCGGCGATCGGAGTTGCCTTCGCGCAGCACAGGGTTCACGGCGCTACCCAGCACCTTGGCGTAGCGTGCCTTGATGGCTTTCTCTTCGTCGTTGGTCGCGTTCTCGGGGAAGTCCGGCACGGCGTAGCCCTGCGATTGCAGTTCCTTGATGGCAGCTTTGAGCTGTGGCACCGAGGCGCTGACGTTGGGCAGCTTGATGATGTTGGCTTGGGGCGTCTTGGCCAGCTCGCCGAGCTCAGCTAGCGTGTCGGGCACACGTTGCTCTGGCTTCAGCGCTTCCGGGAAGTTCGACAGGATGCGTGCGGCGACGGAGATGTCGCGCGTCTCAACAGCGATGCCCGCCGTCTTGGTGAAAGCCTGAACGATAGGCAGGAGGGAATAAGTGGCCAGTGCCGGGGCTTCGTCGGTCAGGGTGTAGATAATCTTTGCTTCGCTCATGGCTTTCTTTCTGGGGGCAGTCGGGGACGGCACGGTTCGCGCCGCAGCAAAGGCGGAAGTATATCAAGTGGCTAGGGGAAACTACCGATGGGTGATTCATTCGGCGCTAGCCGAGCTGCGAGGCGAGTGCTGCAGGCGGCAACGGAATCAGAATTCGTTGGATTTGATCCCGTGTTTCTTGAGCAGGCCATGGAAATATGCGGTGATGGCCTTGAGGCGTTCGTTGCCGGGGTCCTGCTGGCGCACGCGCTCGATGTGGGAGCGGGCGTCCGCGGCAAATCTGGGATTCCAGCCGAGATTCTCGATGTGCTTGAGCAGCGCCAGCGCGGCATTGAACAACACGTTGACGTTGCCCGGCATCTTGGCGACGGCTTGCGTCATCTGCCGCACCGAGCCGTCAAAATCGCCGCGTTGGGCAAGTTGTGCGCCCTGCGCCATAAGGTCCTTGACCTCCTTGCGCACCCGGCTTGCCAGCTGCTCGCCGAGTTCCGGACGGCCCAGTTCCACCAGCATGCTCTTGATCCGATCGACAGCTTCATCGTTGGCTGCATCCCGCATCACGTCCATGATGACCTCGGCCGCCTGATCATCGCGCTTGTTCTCGATGCAGATGCGCGCCAGATCTTTCTTCAATGTCACCGTGGCGCCGAGGCGTGGGTCGTTGTGCTTGAGGGCGTCGTCGAGCGCAGCGCTTGCTGCTTCAAGATTGCCCGCCTGGGTGGCCAGCATTGCGGTCGACAGGGCTCTGCACAGCGGAGTTTTAGCGAGTCCGTCCATGGTGCGTTCCATGTCGCGCAGGGTGGCGCCGGCGGCCGTCGCATCGCCCGCACCGAGATGGGCCTTGACGAGCAAAACGTGATCTTCAGGGTCACGGAAGTCAGAGTACTTGCCCTTGCGCACGACCTCCGACATGGTCTTGATTGCCGTCTCGTGATCGCCCAGTTCGTTGGATACTTCGCCGAGTCGGCGCAAGCGCCGCGTGGTGTGTGGCGACACCTTGATGGCATCCTGCAGTGTTTGCTGCGCACCCGTCAGTTCGCCCGTGGCTTCGCGTGAGCGTGCCAGCCAGTCGTAGGCGTCCATGTAATTCGCATTTTCGTCGATCAGCGCCGAGAAGCCGGTCTGCGCTTCTTTGAAGCGCTTCTGGAGGAACAGGGTTTTGGCGAGTCCGAGCTTGGCCCAGGGGACTGCTTTCGAGCCGAGAACTTCCGCGTAGATTTGCTGCGCGTCGCTGGTTTGACCAGCTGTCAGATGCAGCTCGGCGCGCAGGCGCAGGAAGTCGATGACGAAGTTGGGATGCTCCTGCTCGCCCTTGCGACAGGACTCGATTGCGTCCAGCAGATTGCCCGCTTCGACCAGCTTGTAGGTCGGCATGAAGGCGTCCCGCTTGGTTAGTGCCCGCCCCAGGCGCTCCAGCAGTTTTTCCGATGAAAACGGCTTGAGCACGTAGTCGTTTGGCGCGAGTTCAACGGCACTGACAACGCGCTCATAGGCGCTCTCGCCAGTGATCATGATGAAGACGGTCCACAGCGGAATCAGGTGGTGATGGCGCAGATCTTCGAGCAGATGCTGACCGTCCTGGCCTTCGCCGAGGTGGTATTCGCAGAGGATGATGTCGAAATTGACTTCGCGCAGCTTGCGGATTGCAACGCCAGCGGTCACCGCCTGATTGACGGTTGTGATGCCCCCCAACGCGAGCATGTTGCGTAGCTGGGTACGCATGGCCGCGTTGGAGTCGACAATCATCACCGAAATTTCGCTGAATTCTTGCGACATGGCTGGAGTGGTTGGCAATCCGGGAAGGGTGACGGTCTTGGCTAAGCTGAACTTCGCAAAGACTGGCAACGGCACCGGGCGTCGTTTTCTTTAGGGGCAGGGCGCTGGCAGCTCGTTTCCTCCACGCAGATTCAGTCGCCCAGCACGGACAACGCGAAGGCCAGCTGGCGTGCCCGCTCACGCAGACTGTCGTAGCGCCCCGAGGCGCCGCCGTGGCCGGCCTCCATGCTGGTGATGAGCAGAAGCGGGTTGGTGTCTGTCTTGACTGTGCGCAGCTTGGCCACGTACTTGGCTGGCTCCCAGATCATCACCTGGCTGTCATGCAGGCCGGCCTCGACGAGGATGGGCGGGTAGGCCGTGGCCGACAGATTGTCGTAGGGCGAGTAGGCCAGCAGTCGGTGATACTCCGCGCGGATGGCCGGGTTGCCCCATTCCTCGTATTCGCCGATGGTCAGCGGCAGGCTGTCGTCCTGCATGGTGGTCACCACGTCGAGAAATGGCACTTCGAGCATGGCGGCGCCGAACAGGTCAGGACGCAGGTTGAGCGCGGCGCCAACCAGCAGGCCACCTGCGCTGCCGCCTTGCGCAACGATGCGTCCCCTGGCTGCGTAGCCCTGAGCAATCAGCGTCTCAGCGCAGGCGATGTAGTCAGTGAAGCTGTTGCGCTTGTTTTCGAGGCGGCCGGCGTCGTGCCAGCGCTGCCCCATCTCGCCGCCGCCGCGCACGTGTGCCAGCGCATAGACCCAGCCACGGTCGAGCAGGGAGAGGCGCGAGACGGAAAACCACGGGTCGTTGGTGATGCCATAGGCGCCATAGCCATCGAGCCACAGCGGGGCGTTGCCATCGCGCTTCAGGCCCTTGCGATAAACCAGCGAGACGGGGATCGTCGTGCCATCGGATGCGGCGGCTTCCAACCGTTCCGAGACATAGTCCGCAGGATCAAAGCCGCCGAGCACCGGCTGGCGTTTGAGCAGGGTGGCCTGTCGTGTCGCGGGATCATAGTCATAGACCGAATCGGGCGTCGTCAGCGATTCGTAGGTGTAGCGCAACGATGGCGAGTCCCACTCCGGAAGGTCTTCGAGGTCAACCACATAGCTTGGATCGTTGAAAGCGATGTGGTGCGTCTCGCCATCCGCAAGTCGCGTAATGGCGAGTTGCGGCGCCCCCTGCGCGCGCTCGGTGGTGATACGCCAATCCTGATAGAGATCGAAGCTTTCGAGCACCACGTCATCGCGATGTGGCACGCGTTCGCGCCAGTTCTCGCGGCGCCAGTCACTCAGCGCTGCCTCGACCAGCCGAAAGTTGGGGCCGGTGTCGTTGATACGGATGACCAGTCTGTCCGAGTGATGATCGACTTCGTACTCGATGTTGGCGCGACGCTTTGCCACAAGTCGCCAGCGACCCAAAGGGCGATCCGCTGGCAGGATGCGTGATTCGCTCGTCGTATGACTCGACGAACTCAGTACCAGATAGCCGCGGCTGCGCGTCTTGGCGACCATCAGGTTGAAGCGTTCGTCGCGCTCCTCGAACAGCGGCGTGTCCTGTGTCTCGAAAAGCTGGTGACGCCACAGGTGATTCGCACGTTTGGTCTGCGTATCTTCGGTGACGTAGAACAGCGTCAGGTCGTCTTCGGCCCAGGCCAGGCTGACGACGTGATTGCGTGTGGCCCGCAGATTTTTTCCTGTCGTCAGATCACGCAGACGCAGACGATATTCGCGCTGGCCGCGCGTGTCTTCCGCCCAAGCCAGGTAGCGTCCGGAGGGACTGATCTCGTAGTCGCCTACCTCGTAAAAACTCTTGCCTTCGGCTTCGCGGTTTTCATCGAGAAGGACTATCTCCGCAGAGTTCTCCCACCCCGCATCCGTGATCTGCTTGCGGCAGTGAACCGGATACTGCGCACCCTGCATGGTGCGGCTGTAGTACATCCATTCGCCATATTTCGTCGGTACGGAAAGATCGGCCTCCTGAATTCGGCCGAGCATCTCCGCATATAGCGCCTCCTGCAGCGCGTGAGTTGGCGCTAGCACCTTCTCGGCGTAGGCGTTCTCCGCCTTGAGATAGCCGAGCACTTCGTCGGATTGCACCTTGCGCAGCCAGTGGAAAAGATCGATGCGCGTGTGACCGTGCGCGCTCAGATTCTTCGGGCGCGTCGCTGCGACGGGAGGCGGTGCGGAGAGGTCCAGCTTCAAGGTGAATTCCTGCTTTGCAAAAGAAACAAGGGCCGCAAAAGGAAATCCCTTTGCGGCCCTGATATTTACGAAACGACTATCGATCAGCCTGCGGCGTCTTCTGCCTTGACAACGTTACGCAAGCGGATATGCAGTTCGCGTAGTTGCTTCTCGTCGACGGGGCTCGGTGCAAGCGTCAGCAAATCCTGCGCGCGCTGCGTCTTCGGGAAGGCAATCACGTCGCGGATAGACTCGGCGCCGGTCATCATGGTGACGATACGATCGAGGCCAAATGCCAGACCACCGTGCGGAGGCGCACCATACTTCAGCGCGTCGAGCAGGAAGCCGAACTTGAGTTGTGCTTCTTCCTCGCCGATGCCGAGTGCCTTGAAGACTTTTTCCTGCACATCTGCACGGTGGATACGCACCGAACCGCCACCCAGTTCCCAGCCGTTGAGCGCGAGGTCATAGGCCTTGGCCAGGCATTTGCCCGGATCGGTATCGAGGAACTCGAGATGTTCATCCTTCGGCGACGTGAAGGGGTGGTGGCAGGCAACCCAGCGCTTGCTCTCGTCGTCGTAGTCGAACATCGGGAAGTCGATGACCCATGCTGGCGCCCACTTGCGGCCGTCGACGTGACCTTTTTCGTGCCCGATCTTCGAGCGCAGTGCGCCGAGGGCATCGGACACGATCTTTGCCTTGTCCGCGCCGAAGAAAATCAGGTCGCCGCTTTGTGCGCCGGTGCGCTCCATCACTGTCTTCAGCGAGGCCTCGGACAGGTTCTTGACGATGGGCGACTGCAGGCCCGTTTCGTTGAGTTGGGTGACGTCGTTGACCTTGATGTAAGCCAGACCCTTCGCACCGTAGATCTTTACGAACTCTGTGTAGCCGTCGATTTCGCCACGCGACAGCGCAGCACCGCCCGGAATGCGCAGGGCCGTGACGCGGCAAGCCGGGTCGTTGGCCGCGCCAGCGAACACTTTGAAGCTCACGTCTTTCATCGCGTCGGCGACATCGACCAGTTCCAGCGTCACGCGCAGATCGGGCTTGTCAGAGCCGTAACGTGCCATCGCTTCCTGATAGGTGATGCGCGGGAACGGGTTCGGCAGATCGACTTCGATCGCTTCCTTGAACACGTAGCGGATCAGGTCTTCCATGATCGCCGTGATCTCGTTCTCGGTGAGAAAGGAGGTCTCCATATCGACCTGGGTGAATTCCGGCTGGCGGTCGGCGCGCAGGTCTTCATCGCGGAAGCACTTGGTGATCTGGTAGTAGCGGTCGTAGCCGGCCACCATCAGCAGCTGCTTGAAGAGCTGGGGCGACTGCGGCAGGGCGAAGAACTGGCCGTCATGCACACGGCTGGGCACGAGGTAGTCGCGCGCACCTTCCGGTGTGCTCTTTGTGAGCATCGGGGTCTCGATGTCCACGAAACCGGCGTCGTCCAGATAGCGACGGAACGCGCGTGCGGTCTTGTAGCGCAGCATCATGTTGCGTTGCATGGCCGGGCGACGCAGGTCGATCACTCGGTGTGTCAGGCGAACGTTTTCACTGAGATTTTCGTCGTCGAGCTGGAACGGTGGCGTGACGGAAGCGTTCAACACTTCCAGCTCATGCGCCAGCACTTCGATTTCGCCGGAAATCAGATTGCTGTTGGTCGTGCCTTCAGGGCGGCGACGTACCTTGCCGACCACGCGCAGACAGAATTCGTTGCGCACGCCTTCCGCTACCTTGAAGGTCTCTGCGCGGTCCGGATCGCAAACGATCTGTACCAGACCTTCGCGGTCGCGCAAATCGATGAAAATGACGCCGCCATGATCACGACGACGATGGGCCCAGCCGAACAAAGTGACGGTCTGGTCGAGGTGAGCAGCACTGACGAGGCCGCTATAGGTGGTACGCATGTGAAACTCCGGAATGGTCTATTCGTTCTTCTTGGACAGCGGCGCAGCGCCGTGTTGCCCCTCGAAAATGCTGCTGCCCAATGCTTGGGCTGGTGCCTGGGGTTGAACGCAGACGCGTGCGATCAACCCGTGCGATTTCGTAGGGGCGAGGGAATATTGCTGTGCAGAGGGCGGGGAGGCGATATTTTCATGGCCGCGTAGTGTGCCGGATTTTCGCGAAAGTTCAATGCCCGTTGCCTTCAGGAGGTACGACGCCCATGGAAATGATGTGCTTGAGCGCTGCGTCCACCGTCATCTTGAGCTCGACAACCTCGCGCTTCGGCACCATAAGGAAGAAGCCGGAAGTCGGATTCGGTGTGGTCGGTACGTACACGTTGATGCACTCTTCCGGCAGGTGAGTCGCCACTTCGGTCGCTGGTAAGCCGGTCTGAAAGCCGATAACCCATAAGCCTTCGCGTGGGTACTGGACCAGCACGGCATGGCGAAAGGCCTGGCCGCCGGGCCCGAGCAAAGTGTCCGAGACCTGTTTCACGCTCGAATAGATGGACTTGACGACAGGAATGCGCGAAAGCAGGCTTTCCGACGCTTTCACCAAACGTTGGCCGAAGAAGTTTGAAGCTATTACGCCTGTTATCAGGACTGCAAGAACAGTCAGCAGTGCCCCGAGGCCCCAGATTTCAAAGCCGAGCCATTCCTGCGGACGCCAATGCGCAGGCAGCAGCAGCATGCTCTGGTCCAGCGAATTAACCAGCAGTTGCAATACCCAGACGGTAATGGCCAGCGGTACCCAGACGAGCAGGCCAGTAACAAGATACTTTTTCATTTGCTGGGATCAGTGGCAGGCGCAGCCAGGGTTGCAGGAGGATGCGCCAGGAGTACTTCCCGACGAACTGCCTGCGTCAGTCGCGGGAGCGTCAGTCTTGACCGAACTCGCCTCTGCTGTTTTAGCCGGACCCGATCCACTCTTGAAGTCGGTTGCGTACCAGCCACTGCCTTTTAGCTGGAAGCCAGCTGCGGTCAATGCTTTGCCGAACGCCTTGCTGCCACACGCGGGGCAGGTATCAATGGGGGCGTCGCTGACTTTCTGTAGGTAATCCTTCTGCTGGCCGCAATCGCCACAGCGGTATTCATATATCGGCATTCTCAATTCCCCGGCAATACAAATTCGATTTGAATCAATCCCGAATGATCTTAACGCATTGCAGCAACATCGACCGTGAAACGATGTTGCTGCAAGCGGTATGTTGGGATTGTTCAGGCGATCTCAAGCGCGCTGCGCTTAGATGCCCATCAGGACTGTCGACAGGGGTTTGCCGAAAAACAGTGCGAGCACACCGGCTGCTCCCAAGTATGGGCCGAACGGAATCGGCGTTTCGCGTCCGTGTTTGGCGAAAACCATCAGCGCAATGCCGACAATTGCTCCGACCAGAGACGAAAGAAGAATAACAATCGGAAGCACTTGCCAACCCAGCCAGGCACCAATCGCGGCCAAGAGCTTGAAGTCGCCATAGCCCATGCCTTCCTTGCCTGTAACGAGCTTGAACAACCAGTAGACCAACCACAGCACGAGATAACCGACGGCAGCGCCTGCGACTGCACTGGGCGGGCTCGTAAAGACATTGCCGATATTGAACAACAGGCCAAGCCACAATAGCGGCAGCGTGATGTCGTCGGGCAGCAGCATGGTGTCCAGATCGATGAAGCACAGCGCCACGATGCTCCAGACGAAGACCAAGGCGCCGAGGCACGCCCAGCCATAGCCAAAATGCCACGCCACACCGGCAGACAGCACCCCAGTCAGTAATTCAACCAGCGGGTAGCGCGCGCTGATGTGTGTTTTGCATCCGCCGCAGCGCCCGCGCAGCACCACATAGCTGAGTACCGGAATGTTCTCGAGCGCCGTGATCACGTGCCCGCAATGCGGGCAGCTGGAGCGCGGGGTGGCGAGGTTATAGCGAGAGGCTGCGCCGATAGCAAGCTGCTGTTCTTGCCACCAGGTTTCGACTGACTCTCGAAGCGGCGCAGGAAGGTACTCGGCTGTCATTGCAATAGTCTCGGTCTTCCAGCCCCGCTCCAGCATTTTCGGCAGGCGGTGAATCACGACGTTCAAAAAACTGCCGACGGTCAGACCGAGCAACGTGCAGACAATTGTCAGGACAAGTGGCTCTTCAAGAAATTGAGGCTCGAACATTATTGGTGAGCAGGTGATTCCGCCTTGGTTTGTTCGCGGGTTAGCCGACGACTGCGCCGATCTTGAAAATAGGCAAGTACATGGCCACAACCAGACCGCCAATTACGGTTCCGAGAAAAACGATGATGATCGGTTCGATCAGCTGTGACAAACCGGCAACCATATCGTCGACTTCTCGCTCGAAAAAGTCGGCCACCTTACTGCACATGCTGTCCAGCTGGCCCGATTCTTCCCCGATAGACACCATTTGAACAACCATCGCCGGAAATACCCCGGAACCTTGCATTGCGACTGTGAGGCTGGTGCCTGTCGCAACTTCGTTCTGGATGGCTTTTGTCGCGGTCATGTAGACGCGGTTGCCGGCGGCTCCCGCGACAGAGTCCAGCGCTTCGACGAGGGGGACGCCCGCTGCAAACATGGTCGACAGCGTTCGCGTCCAGCGCGCGATAGTTGCCTTGCGGATAATGTCACCGATGACAGGAACCTGTAGGATCAGGCGATCCATGGTGGCCTGCATTTGTGGTGAGCGCTTGTAACTGAAGATCAGCGCGAATATCGCGGCGCCTATTATGAGAAAAACGAGAAACGCATGCGCGACAAAGAAGTCGGAAATGGCCATCACGAAAAGCGTGGGTGCAGGAAGATCGGCACCGAAGCTGGTGAAAACCTTTTTGAATTCCGGAATCACGAACAGCATCATCACGGTGACAACTGCTGACGCGACGACGACCACGGACGCTGGGTAGAACAGGGCTGACTTGATCTTGCTCTTGATGGCCATGATCTTTTCTTTGTACGTCGCCAAGCGATCCAGCAGGTTCTCCAGCGCACCGGATTGTTCACCGGCCTGCACGAGATTCGCATACAGAGCGTCGAAGTATGCTGGTCGTTTGCGCAGGGCTTGCGATAGGCTTGTTCCTGTTTCGACATCATTGCGGATTTCGTTCATCAGGCGCGCCATGCCAGGATTTCCTGAACCCTTGATGGCGATATCGAACGATTGCAACAAGGGCACGCCAGCACGCATCATCGTCGCGAGTTGACGTGTAAAGATGGCAATGTCGCGCTCCTTTACGCTGGAGCCGCGTGCAAATGAGCGTTTTTTGACCTTGAGTACAGAAATGCCTTGGCGGCGCAATGCTGCCTGGACGACGTTCTCGGTCGCAGCACGCATTTCTCCGCGTACCAGCTTGCCAGTTTTGTCCTTGCCTTCCCAAGTAAACAGTATTTCCCTCTGATCTTTGGTGGCGCGGCGGGGGCGGGCTACTGAGGTGGCCATTTGGTGTCCTGTACTGACTATTCGTTGGTGGTGGCGAGAACTTCTACAAGGGAGGTCATGCCTTGTTTGACCTTGAGCAGGCCAGACTGGCGTAGATCTTTGATGCCTTCACTCTGGGCTTGCGCAGCAATATCCATGGAGTTGCCCCCGGTCATGATGATGTGCTGAATTTCTTCGGTGATGGGCATGACCTGATAGATGCCGACCCGCCCCTTATAGCCGCTTCCTTTGCAGCGGTCACAGCCATTCGGACCGAAGGCCTGCCAGCTGCCATCAAGGTCGGCTTCTGAGAAACCCGCCTGCATCAGGACTTCGACAGGGATATCAATTGGTTTCTTGCATGTGCATAGGCGGCGGGCCAAGCGTTGCGCTGTGATCATGATGACGCTAGAGGCGATATTGAACGGGGCCACGCCCATGTTCTTGAGCCGGTCAAGCGTCGTAGGGGCGTCATTGGTGTGCAGGGTGGACAAGACCAAGTGCCCCGTCTGTGCCGCCTTGATGGATATCTCTGCCGTTTCCAGGTCGCGAATTTCGCCGACCATGATGACGTCGGGATCCTGCCGCAGGAAGGATTTCAAAGCCGCCGCGAAAGTCAGTCCGGCCCGGTCATTCATCGAAACCTGATTGATGCCCGGCAGGTTGATTTCGGCAGGGTCTTCCGCTGTTGAAATATTTACGCCGGGCTTGTTGAGGATGTTAAGGCAGGTGTACAGCGACACCGTCTTGCCGCTACCGGTTGGCCCCGTCACCAGCACCATGCCATATGGGCGATTCACTGCATCCAGCAGGGCTGCCTTCTGTTCGGGTTCATAGCCGAGGGCATCGACGCCCAGCATGGCTGAGCTCGCATCCAGAATCCGCATGACGATCTTTTCGCCATGCATGGTCGGTAGGGTCGAGACGCGAAAGTCGATTGACTTCGTCTTTGACAGCACGAGCTTCATACGGCCATCTTGCGGTACGCGTTTTTCGGCGATATCCAGGCGCGAGATGACTTTAATGCGTGCTGCGATCTTTTCACGCAGCGCGAGCGGCGGCTGCACCATTTCACGAAGGACACCATCCGTGCGATAGCGGATGCGGTAGAACTTTTCGTAAGGTTCGAAATGAATGTCCGATGCGCCTTCATTGATGGCGTCGATCAGCATTTTCTGAATGAAGCGCACGACAGGTGCATCGTCTACGTCAGCACCTTGCGTATCCGCTGAGGAGGAATCTTCGGAGAACTCGACGCCATCGCCGAGGTCACCCATGTCGAAGTCACTACTGCCCTCGGTGAGGTTGCTCAGTGCCGTGCTGGTGTTTTCCGTTAGACGCGCCAGCATCGGCGCGAGCTTGTCCACTTCGACGACGACGGGCTCGACGGTCATGCCGGTCTGAAAGCGGATTTCGTCCAACGCACGCAGATTGGTTGGATCGGCGAGAGCTACCGTGACGCGGTTGTTGCGCTTGGCAAGCGGGATGACCTGGTGTTTGGCGATCAGCTTCTGGTCGATCGCATCCTTCGGGATGTGTGTTTCGTCGACCGCGCTCAAGTCGAGCATCGGGAAACCGAACATTTCCGCGCTGGATACGGCCAAGTCCTTAGACTTGAGAAAACCCTTGAGCACGACTTCACTGACGAAGCCGCCAGGATTGCTGCTGGCCGCTGACGCGCAAGTGACAGCGTCGGCTTCGCTGAGCCGTCCCTGTTGTACCAATGCCCGAGCCAGACCGCTCAGAGCTGTTTGCGGATTTGCCGCCATTTATGTTCAGAAGCCTATTGTGTAAGTAAAGTGTTCAGTTGAGGAAGATCAATGGCTTACACATGACTCTTGATGTTGCACTGTGATCCCTACGATTGTAAAGCCTTTGCCACTGAGCCAAGACCGGCGGCAGCCATACTGCGCGTTCTTCACTTGCCCGCAGGTGGGCGGAACAGGCGCACAGTCTTGATACGCCGGTCTTCCGTTTGCAGTACTTCAATCGCTACGCCCGCTACCTTGATGCTCACGCCGGATTCGGGAATATCTTCCAGGCGCTCAAGAATAAGCCCATTCAATGTTTTCGGCCCGTCCAGCGGAAGGTTTAGGCCAAGCAAGCGATTCAATTCTCGCAGCGAACGTGAGCCATCGAGAGTGACGGTTCCGCTCTTGTCCCACTTGAGTCGACGGTTGGCGCCAGGAACGCTCGTGGTGAACTTGCCGATGAGCTCCTCGATGATGTCCTCCATGGTAACGAGACCGAGGATTTCGCCATACTCATCGACAACCAGTCCCATCCTCTGGTGATTTTCCTGGAAGAACTGCAGCTGAGCATAGACCGGCGTATTGGCCGGAATGAAATAGGCCGGAACCAGTAACCCGCGCAGCACGTCGCGATCAAAACTCTGATCGAGCAAGGTTGGGAGCAGGCGTCTTTGTTGCAGAATGCCAAGGACATTGTTCGGTTCTTCGAAAAACACGGGGAGTCGCGAGTGGTAGCTGGTACCGATCTGTTCGCGCAAAATGTTTTCCGATTCAGCGAGGTCAAGCGCCTCCATCGAGCCGCGCGGCACCATCACGTCTTCGACCGTCACCTCTTCCAGTTCGAATAGATTGAGGAGAATGGAGCGGTGCTTTGGCGGGATGAAATGGCTTGATTCCAGCACCAGCATACGCAGCTCTTCCGGAGACAGCGCCTGTGCGGCTTCTTCGCTGACGGGTTTGATGCGCATGAGCCGCAGCATGCCGGTCACGAAGAGGTTGATGAACGCGACGACGAACTGGCTGGCGCGCAGTAGTGGTGACAAAACGTATGCTACGTATGGTGCGAGCTTGTCCGCGTGGTTGGCGCCTATGACTTTCGGTGTGATCTCCGCAAATACCAGAATCAGGAAGGTGACGGCAAGCGTGCCGATTCCCAGTGCCCATCTCGACTCGCCAAACAGGCGAATGGTGATGATGCTGACCAGTGTGGCCGATGCAGCATTGATCAAGTTATTGAACAGCAGCACCACGCCCAGCAGGCGGTCGGTTTCTGCCAACAGATTCAGCGCCAGTTGCGCGCCGCGGTTGCCCTGACTCGACGCGCTCTTCAGGCGATAGCGGTTGGCCGCCATCATCGTGGTTTCGGCGAGCGAGAAAAAACCGGAGCTGACGAGCAGAGTCGCTAGTAATGCGAGTTGGGCGGAGAGTGGGTATTCGTCCACGAAAGTGGTCGGGATTGCCGTTGCGGCGAGGTGTGCAGTATATCAGCCCCCACTGACGGTTCTGGCGTGCCTAGCCCTTGTGCAACAGGACTTCCAGCACGAAACGGGTGCCTGCGTAGGCAAGGAACAGGCAGATGAAGCCGGCCAGGGTCCAACGCTGTGCGATGCGTCCGCGCCAGCCACGCAGGTGGCGCCCGATGAGCAGGATGCCAAACAGCAGCCACGAAGCAATCGTAAAGATTGTTTTGTGATTCAGCGTGAGGGGTTTGCCGAAGACTTGTTCCGAAAACAGTACGCCCGAGCCCACAGTCAGCGTCAGGAAGATGAAAGCCACGCCAATCAGCCGGAACAGCAGATTCTCCAGGGTCAGCAAGGGTGGCAGGGCGCCGATGCGGCTGGTGAGCTGCGCATGATGCAACTGGCGTTCCGCTATGGCCATCATTACCGCATGCAGCGCAGCCAGCGTGAACAAGCTGTAGGCCAGCATGGCCACGACGAAATGCAGGCGGAATGCCCAGCCGGCGGCAGGGACATGCATGCTGCCGGGCAAGACTGCGGGCAGGAACGCACAAATTGCGGCAGGCAGCATGGCGAGCGCGAGCAGGCTGTCCACGCGCGTGACGAAGCTTTCCGCAAAATACATGAGCAGCGCCAGCCACAATGTCAGCGACAGTGCAATGGCAAGCCCGAAATGCCGCATATCGCCATCGAACATGTCGAGCCACAGCGCGTAGCCATGGGTCAACAAGGCGGCACCGAGCAGGATGCTGACCGCGGTGCGATTGCCGTTGCGTCCTTGCTGGCTGCGCAATAGGCGCCACTGGATGAAGCCTATGAGAGCGTAGGTAGAGCTCGGAACGAGATGCAGTAGAATGCCGGACATCCTGCGAGTTTAACGCGGCGCGCGTTTTTACTGAATCGTTTGCGGGGGCCCCTGGCGAACCGTTGAGGTCCGCGAACAAAGTTACCTGGTGCTGGATGAAGTCGACGCAGATGCTGTGCTGCGCCTTCACCGCAATAGCATCCGCATTATTTTTTGGCAGCCCATCCCATGCTAGACAATCTCACCAATCGCCTTGCCAAGGTCGTAAAGACCCTGCGCGGACAGGCACGACTGACTGAAGACAACATCTCCGAAATGCTGCGCGAAGTGCGCATGGCCTTGCTGGAGGCGGACGTTGCCCTGCCGGTGGTCAAGGATCTGATTGCACGGATCAAGGAGAAGGCGGTCGGGCAGGAGGTCATCGGTTCGCTGACGCCAGGCCAGGCTTTGGTTGGTGTCGTCAATGCCGAGCTGACCGAGATCATGGGCGGCTCGCAGGCCACGCTGAGTTTCGCCACGCAGCCGCCAGCAATCATCCTTATGGCGGGTCTGCAGGGGGCGGGCAAGACTACTACCGTTGGCAAGCTCGCCAAGTTCCTCAAGGAAAAGCACAAGAAGAAAGTGTTGACCGTCTCCTGCGACGTCTATCGTCCGGCCGCCATTACGCAGCTGCAAACGGTGACGGGCCAGGCGGGCGCCGAGTTTTTTCCTTCGGATATCAGCCAGAAACCGGTCGACATCGCAGCGGCCGCCATCGACTTCGCCAAGCGCCACTACTTCGATGTGCTGCTGGTCGACACTGCGGGTCGTCTGACGATCGACGAGCAGATGATGGAGGAGATCAAGCAGTTGCACGCGGCCGTCAATCCCATCGAAACGCTGTTCGTGGTTGATGCCATGCTCGGTCAGGATGCCGTGAATACCGCGCGCGCCTTCAATGAAGCCTTGCCGCTGACCGGCATCGTCTTGACCAAGCTTGATGGCGATTCGCGTGGCGGTGCAGCGCTATCTGTTCGTCATGTCACGGGCAAGCCGATCAAGTTCACCGGCGTGGGCGAAAAGCTCACCGGCCTCGACGAGTTCCATCCCGATCGCATGGCCAGCCGCATTCTCGGCATGGGCGACATCCTGTCGCTCGTCGAAGATGCGCGCAATATGGTCGATGAAGAAAAGGCCAAGGACTTTGCCGACAAGCTCAAGAAGGGCAAGGGCTTTGATCTGAATGACTTCAAGGACCAGATGGTGCAGATGCGCAAGATGGGCGGATTGTCATCGTTGATGGACAAGATGCCAGCCCAGTTCGCGCAGGCTGCTTCGCAGATCAAGGGTGACGAGGCCGAGAAGTCCATGCGCCGCGTGGAGGGCATCATTAACTCGATGACGCCGAAGGAGCGCACCAATCCCGAGCTCATCAAGGCCAGTCGCAAACGCCGCATCGCGACCGGTGCAGGTGTGCAGGTGCAGGAAGTGAACCGTCTGCTTAATCAGTTCGAGCAGATGCAGAAAATGATGAAGCAATTCTCCAAGGGCGGCATGGGCAAGCTCATGCGCGGCATGCGTGGGATGAAGGGCATGCTTCCGGGCATGTAGTCGCATGAATGTCGAGGCATTGGCGCTTGCCGCCTTGATGTGTGCGGATCCGCAAGAAAAGTGCGCCTTGACTGTGGAGATCCTGACGCGCTGGCGAGGGGGCGAGCTAGCGCGATCCGGGCAGTGCCTGGCAGGGCGAATCGACGAACCCGGCCGCCCTTTACGACCGGAGCTGGCGCCGCCGGATCAGGTGCCGCGTCGCAGTCCCTACACCCCGCATGGCCGTGCGGCGCTCGTGCACGCGGTTGCCCACATCGAATTCAATGCCATCAATCTGGCGCTCGACTGCGTGCTGCGCTTCTCTGTTGAAGGAGACGAGTTCGTCACGCAGTGGCTATCCGTCGCCAGTGAAGAGAGCCACCACTTCAGCCTCTTGTGCGCGCGCCTGCAATCGATGGGCTACGCTTATGGCGACTTCGCTGCTCACAATGGTTTGTGGGACATGGCCGTGAAGACCGACGATGACTTTCTGGCGCGCATGGCACTCGTGCCGCGCTTGCTCGAAGCGCGTGGCCTCGATGCCACGCCCCTCATTCAAGCCAAGCTGCGGCAGGTGGGCGATACCGAAACCGTGGAGATTCTCGACATCATTCTGCGCGACGAGATCGGTCACGTTGCGATCGGCGACAAGTGGTTTCGCGTTGAATGTGCAAGACGGGGGCTGGAGGCGGAAGAGGCGTTTCGGCGATTGATCGGCCGCTTCGGCGCCTTGCCGCCGCGCCCGCCGCTGAACATCGAAGCCAGGCTGGCTGCCGGATTCTCCTCTGACGAAATCAAGCGCTTCGAGACGATGGAGCGAGTGCGTCAATAAACAAAACGGGCCACAAAATGTGGCCCGTGTTTTTTCAATTGCGCGGTGGCAGAATCAACGCAATCCTGCGGCGTAGTCGGCAACCGCCTTGATTTCGGGTTCTGTCATGCGGATCGCAATCGTACGCATCGCATTATTGGCATCGTTGGTACGCACGCCGTCACGGAACGAACGCAGTTGCGCTTCGAGGTATTCCGGATGCTGACCGGACAGGCGTGGGAACTGCGCCGGGATGCCAGCGCCTGCAGCGCCATGGCAACCAGCGCAGGCTGGCAGGCCCTTCGAAGCGTCACCAGCGCGCCAGATCTTCTGGCCGAGCGCGATGCTAGCCTTGTTCTTGGTCACGTCGGGCTTGGTTTTCTGCTGAGAGAAATAGACTGCCAGCGCCTTGGCATCGGACTCTGATAGCGGAGCAGCCATGCCGCCCATAATTGGGTTGTTGCGTTCAGCAGGCTTGCCGTTTTGCGACTTGAAATTCAAGAGTTGTTTGGTGAGGTACTCAGGGAACTGGCCTGCCAGCGAAGGATTTACGGGGATGATGCTATTGCCATCAGCACCATGACAGGCAGCGCATACCTGTTCTGCGGTTTGTTTGGCCTTGGTCAGATCGAGCGGTGCGGCCTTTACGGTTTCAGTTGCTGCGGCGGTTTGACACACAAAAAAACTGGCCAGAGCCAGATTCACGAACAACTTGCGCTTGATCATCATTACCTCAAAGGCGTCGGGCGATTTAGAATCGCGCAATTCTATAACACTGGCGCTGCATTTGGCGCCGCGGCGGTACTGCCAGCGCGCGCCCAAGTGCGTGCAGCGCGCTTCTCCAGCGCTCTTCCCCGTTTTCCGGACCTTCTTCAGACACCATGAGCCTGTTTCGTCACGCCAGATTCGAGATTTCGATCGCCCGTCCCCAGGATTTACCCCCATCCAATGGACCGGAGATCGCTTTTGCGGGGCGATCCAATGCCGGCAAGTCGAGCGCGCTGAACACACTGGTCGGGCATACGCGCCTGGCTTTTGTCAGCAAAACGCCAGGACGTACCCAGCTCATCAACATTTTCCGTATGAACAACGGCGCGGCGCTGGTCGATCTGCCGGGCTACGGCTATGCCAAGGTGCCCGAGGCGGTGCGTCAGCAGTGGGTGCGCTTGCTCGAAAACTATCTGACCCGGCGCGAGAGCCTGATGGGGCTGATCCTGATCATGGATTCGCGCCACCCGCTCACGCCGCTCGATCAGCAGATGCTGAACTGGTTTGCCCCGAGCGGGCGTCCAGTGCACGTGCTGCTGAGCAAGGCCGACAAGCTGACACGTAGCGCCAGTGCCCAGGTGCTGGCGAAAGTGAAGCGTGAACTGCCGAAATGGGGCGATCAGATCACAGTGCAGCTGTTTTCCAGCCTGAAAAAAAGTGGCATGGAGGAAGCTGAGTCCATCGTTTCAGGCTGGATGGCGCCCGCCGGAAGCGCGGATGATGTTGCCCCTGGCAGCGAGGCAGCTGACTGAGTGCAGACGCTGGCGACGGCCATGACAAATGCAAATTATTGCAAACGTTTTGTTAGAAGGAAGTTCTGATGCAGGCTGCGTATTGTCTGCCTTGCAAAAGAAAGACCCCCGAGCGCGAGGGGACGCGTCGGGGGCTAAACAACCCAGAAGGCCCGGGGGAGCGCAACTGGGCAACCCGCTCAGGGAGGTGAAGCGGGAGAGGATGTCGCACGGGGGGTGCAACACCGTCTGCTCTAATAGAAGGACAAATTTCCGAAAAGTTCCGAAGTTTTTTCGAAAAATTTTCGTATGCTGGATTTGGCCCGAAATGCCTACAGGATCTACATACATCAAGCAATCCGGATTGATACCAAATGAATAATGGCTCCATTGTTGGCTCTCCAGTGTTTCCCTTGACCCGCATGCGTCGCATGCGGCGCGATGATTTCTCGCGTCGCCTGATGCGCGAGTCGCACCTTTCCGTGAATGATCTGATCTACCCCGTCTTCGTGCTGGAGGGCGAGGGGCGGGAAGAGGCCGTCGCTTCCATGCCCGGGGTGTCGCGCGTCTCGCTGGATCGCCTGCTGGTGCTCGCCGAAGAGGCTGTTGCGTTAGGCATCCCCGCGCTGGCCCTGTTTCCGGTCGTTGATGCCGCACGTAAATCGCTGGATGCTTCCGAAGCATGGAACGCGGAGGGTTTGGTGCCACGCGTGGTGAAGGCGCTCAAGGCGCGTTTCCCCATGCTGGGTGTCATCACCGACGTGGCGCTGGATCCCTACACCAGCCATGGTCAGGACGGACTGATTGATGCCAGCGGCTACGTGCTCAATGACGAGACCCTCGTCGCACTCGTAAAACAGGCGCAGTGCCACGCGCGGGCGGGGGCCGACGTGGTGGCGCCTTCGGACATGATGGACGGGCGCGTGGCGCGCATCCGGGCGGCACTGGAGGCCGAAGGCCTGATCCACACGCGTATCCTGGCCTACTCGGCGAAATATGCGTCGAGCTTTTACGGCCCGTTCCGCGATGCGGTGGGCTCGGCAGCCAATCTCGGCAAGGGTAACAAGCACACGTACCAGATGGATCCGGGCAATTCGGACGAGGCGATCCGCGAAGTAGCGCTCGACATTGCCGAAGGGGCCGACATGTTCATGGTCAAGCCGGGCATGCCTTACCTCGATATCGTGCGCCGTGTGAAAAGCGAGCTGCAGGTGCCGACCTTTGTCTATCAGGTCAGTGGCGAATACGCCATGCTCAAGGCGGCGGCGGCCAACGGTTGGCTGGATGAGCGTGCCTGCGCGCTGGAGTCCTTGCTGGCATTCAAGCGTGCAGGGGCTGACGGCATCCTGACCTACTTTGCGCTGGATGCCGCGCGCTGGTTGCGCGAGCGGGTTTGAGTCGATCTGTTAGAAGCGGTTCACGATCTCTGTAAAACCATCGTCATCCCGGCGAAAGCCGGGATCCAGATCGCACGCCCGGTACTGGATCCCGGCCTTCGCCGGGATGACGAGCTTTTTTTGCAGCATTTCAAGAAAGTTCCAGCCCTATTTCACGAGTTTCCAAAGATCGTGAACAGGTTTCTTAGATGAAATGAAAAGGCCGCACGTGTGCGGCCTTTTCATTTTTGTTGCAGGCGCCCGATCAAACGATGGTCAGCGTGACTTCGATATTGCCGCGCGTGGCGTTCGAGTACGGGCACACGATGTGCGCCGCATCGACCAGCTTCTTCGCCTCGGCCTTGTCCATGCCCGGCAGCGAAATCTTCAGCTCGGCTTCGATGCCGAAACCGTTGGGGATTGGGCCGATGCCGACCGAACCAGCGATGCTCACGTCAGCGGGGAGGGCGATCTTGTCGCGACCGGCCACGAACTTCATCGCGCCGAGGAAACAGGCCGAATAGCCTGCCGCGAAAAGCTGCTCCGGATTCGTGCCACCGCCTGCGCCGCCCATTTCCTTTGGCACGGCGAGCTTCACATCCAGCACGTTGTCGGACGATACGGCGCGGCCATCACGGCCACCGGTGGCAACGGCGTGGGCGGTGTAGACGACTTTTTCGAGTTTCATGGGAATTCCTTTTCTGGTTGGCGGAACGGAGGGTGAAATCGAAGAGTGTGCTTCAGACAGATGACGTGTCTACGCTGGATTTCAAGTATTGCCGTTGGAGGGAAAAATGCCAGATCAACGCGCACCGAAGCTCACCCGCTGCAGCGCCAGGACGCTGCGCAACTTGACATCGACATACGCGGGCTTGCCACGCATACGGCTGATCCACACCGTGCGCATGCCCAGCGCCTTGGCCGTACGCAGGTTTTCGAGCGAGTCCTCGACCAGCACGCATTGCGTGGCGCTCACGCCCAGCGTGTGCAGCAGATGGCGAAAGCCACGCGGCGCCGGTTTGGGCTGAAGGCGCAATTGCTCGACGCCGCAGATCCGTTCGAACAGGCCCGCGATCTTCATCTGCTTCAGTACCGCATTGACGTAGGCCTGTGGGCCATTGGAGACGACGATCTTGCGCCCCGGCAAACGACGCAGCATGCCGCGCAGCGCACGCTCGAAGACGACCAGCTTATGCAGATCGGGGAACTGGTGGGTGTGATGCAGGAAGTGATGCGGGTCGGTGTCGTGATGACGGATCAGCCCCGTCAGGGTGGCGCCGTAGCGACGCCAGTAGTGCAGGCGCAGCGCATTGGCTTCTGCGGTGTCGATTTGCAACTGCCTGGCGATGTAGTCGGTCATTGCCGTGTTGATGCGCGGGAAGATGTGCGCGCTGGTGTTGTGCAGCGTGTTATCCAGATCGAATAGCCACACAGGGGACCGCATTGGCGCACTCATTTGCGTGGCTTGAACTCGATGATGTTGCGGCCGTCATCGAGCTTCTTCGGCGCAGTCTTCCATGCGTGCCCGTAGACGATTTCGAAGGTGGCGGGCAGTCGGCCGTCTTTGCGCAGTCGTTCGTAGTTCTGACGCGCCTGCTGCCAGTTGTCCTTGCCGCTGAGGCCGCGTGGGCGTGCGGTGGAGGCATTGGTGGCGCCCGCTTGTTGCAATTCTTCCAGCAGCGCATCGACCTCGGTGTAGGTGAGGGTGATGACTTCCATGTCCATTACCGGTTCGGCGAAGCCGGCATTGAGCAGGCAGTCACCGAGGTCATGCATGTCGATGAAACGATGCACGCGCTCGCCCTGCATGGCGGGCAATGCGCTGCGCAGTTCGCGCAAGGTGTCGGGGCCCAGCGTGGAGAACATCAGCAGGCCGTCGACGGCGAGTACGCGATGCATTTCGCGTAAGGCCGGCATGGGCTCGTGAAACCAGTTGAGCATGAGGTTGGACCACACCATCTGCACGCTGGCGCGTTGTAAGGGCAGGGCTTCTGCATCGGCGCAGGCAAGTTGTGGCATGCGCCGACCAAGCAGTCTCTGCAGGAAGCCGCTTTGCCCGCGTGCCGTGCCGAGCAGCGCTGCAGCAAAGTCGATGCCGATGCGTTCGGCCTCGGGATAGCGTTGCGCGAAGCCCGGCAGATCGCGCCCGGTGCCGCAACCGAGGTCGAGGATGCGTTGCGGCGCGACGCGGATGTAGTCGAGCCGCTCGGCCATGCGGCGCGAGACTTCACGGGCGAGGAAGTCGGCCTTGTCAGCGGTCGGAACGCTGCGGTTGAAATGCGTCCTGACGAGTCGGCGGTCGAGCTCGAAATCTACGGGAATGGCCACGTTCAGAGCAGCTGGAAGGCAAGGATGGCGACGAGCGTGGGCAGCGCCGCAGCGACCAGCAGGCCGACCGGGCTTATCGCGCCGTCGGCGAAGTAATCGCGCAGGATGGTGTAGCCCGCGGGGTTCGGGGCATTGGCGATGACGGTCAGGCCACCGCCCGTGACGGCACCCGCGACCAGCGCGTACTTGAAGCCCTCGTCGACGCCCTCGACCAGCGAGCCGAGGTAGGTCAGCGCGGCATTGTCGGTGATGGCGGTTAGTGCCGTGGCGCCGAAGTAGAGGGCGAGGTCGTCCATGCCGACCAGGATGTCCTGCAGCCACCATTTTTGCAGCCCGCCGAGCACGATGAGGCCGGCGAGGAAGAAGGCCACCATGAGGCCTTCGCGCAGGATCAGGCGGTCCTGATAGCGCTCATAGGCATGCGCAAAGCCGATGAAGAACAGCAACAGACCCATGAAGGCCGCCGGCGTGTGCGCGAAGATCACCACGCCGCACAGGAAGAAGAGGTGGACAAGATAGATGGGGAGCGGCGTTGCCGGGCGTTCGCTGGCCTCGGTGTCGCCGCAACCGGCCAGTTCCTTGCGGAACAGCAGGGTCACGCCGATGGCATTGACCAGCACGGCGCAGGCGGCTTTCCAGCCGAAGTGTGTCGCCATGAAGGCAAGATCCCAGCCCCACTTGCCCGCCACCATGAGCACCGGCGGTGCGGCGTAGGGGGTGAGCACGCCACCGATGGAAACATTGACGAACAGCACGCCCAGTGTGGCGTACTTGAGACGTGCGGAGATGTCGCGCCGGTAGTACTGATCGCGCAGGATGAAGGCGGCCAGCGTCATGGCGGCGGGCTCGGTGATGAAAGAGCCGAGCAGCGGGACGAAACTGAGGGTGACAACGTAGAAGCTCACGCCGCGTGAGGTCGGTATCAGCCGTGCAAGCCGGTTGACGCTGGCCAATGCCAGGTTGAGGATGGGGCGCGAGCCGGCGATGACCATGATCGCGAACACGAACAGCGGTTCGGTGAAGTTCTGCGTGTCGAGGTAATGCGTGGCGTCTGTCTTGCCAAGCAGGAGCAGCATGACGACGAACAGCACCATGGCCCAGAAGCCGAACACGGCTTCCACCTCGGCCAGCAGATGCCAGATGCCGGCATGCGTGGGTTGCCGGTCGGCGATGCGCTCGATGATCTTGGTGCTGAAGGTATGGATCAGCGCAATGCCGAAGATGACGGCGCCGATGATTTCGATATGCGTTGGATTCATGGATCGTCCCGGACTACTGGAAAGAAAAAGGGCGGGACAGGCCCGCCCTTCATTTCACTGCCATCAGACTGATTTGATACCCAGTTTCTGCATCAATGCGGCGTCGCCTTCCACGTCCGGATTTCCGGTGGTGAGCAACTTGTCGCCGTAGAAAATCGAGTTGGCGCCGGCGAGGAAACACATGGCCTGCGCTTCGTCCGACATCTCGCGGCGGCCTGCCGACAGGCGCACATAGCTGGTTGGCATGGTGATGCGCGCTGCAGCGATGGTGCGGATGAATTCGAAGACGTCGATCGGTGGCGTGTCGGCCAGCGGCGTGCCTTCGACGCGCACGAGATTGTTGATGGGTACCGACTCGGGCGGCGGATCCATGCTGGCCAGTTGCGAGATCAGCGCGGCGCGGCCGCGGCGCGATTCGCCCATGCCAACGATGCCGCCCGAACACACGTGGATGCCGGCGTCGCGCACCTTGTCGATGGTGTCGAAGCGATCCGCCTGCGAGTGCGTCGAGATGATGGAGTCATACATCTCGGCAGCCGTGTCGAGATTGTGGTTGTAGTAGTCGAGGCCGGCTTCGGCGAGCTTGGCGGCCTGGCCTTCGCGCAGCATACCCAGCGTCACGCAGGTTTCGAGGCCCAGAGCCTTGACCTGCTTGACCATTTCGATGACAGGCTCGAGGTCGCGATCTTTCGGGCCACGCCAGGCAGCGCCCATGCAGAAACGCGAGGCGCCGTTTTCCTTGGCGATGCGTGCCTTGTCGACGACTTCGGCGACGGCCATCAGCTCTTCAGATTCGAGTCCAGTCTGGTAACGTTTGGCCTGCGAGCAGTAACCGCAGTCTTCGGAACAGCCGCCTGTCTTGATCGACAACAGGGTCGAGCGCTGCACGGCGTTGGCATCGAAGTTCTCGCGGTGCACTTGCTGCGCACGGAACATCAGGTCATTGAACGGCAGGTCGAACAGGGCGAGGACGGCATCCGTATGCCACTCGCCGGTGGCCGCAGCGGCCTTGCGCGGGCGGACGATGCGGATTTCCTTGGCCTGTACTTCTGAGGGGACGGAAAGGCTGTCCAGAGTGGTGCTGGTATTCATTAAGCAGTCTCGATTTCTTTTGGGTGCAGCGGGGAGCAAGCGCGGATGATCCGGGAAACATGAAAGGCTTGTCAAACCACGCTGCCAATCCACTGGCCCGGGCGGGGCGCGGCTTGCTGAGCAGATTCTGGCCGCAGCAGTGCTTTGTCTGCGGCGGTCGCGCCGGGCTCACCGTCGTATGTGCGGCCTGCGAAGACATCCTGCCCTGGCATGATTGTCCGGCCTGTCCCTCGTGCGCGCTGCCTGTGCCGCAGGGGCAGACCTGTGGCCGATGCTTGCGGCATCCACCGCATTTCGACACGACGCTGGCCGCATTTGAATATGAGCATCCGGTGCGCGAGATGGTCATGGCGCTGAAGTTCGGTGCGGGGTTTGCAGTGCGCGACATGTTGGTCAGTGCGCTGCTGGCCGTTGTCAGTGACATTGATGATCTGCAAGCCGACCTCGTCGTGCCGATGCCACTACACCGTCAGCGCATCGCCGAGCGGGGCTTCAATCAGTCCATGGAGCTGGCGCGCGGTGTCGGCCGGGTGCTGGGCCTGCCGGTCCTGCCGCAGCTTGTCGAGCGCGACGTGGATACGCGCCATCAGGCCGGTGCGCCACTGCGCCAGCGTATCAAGAACGTGCGCGGTGCATTCCGCTGTGTCGAAGCCATCGTCGGGAAGCGCGTGCTCGTGATCGACGATGTCATGACCAGCGGCGCGACGCTCAACGAACTGGCGCGCACGCTCAAGCTGGCCGGCGCTACGCAGGTGAACAATCTGGTGGTGGCGAGAACCCTGCGCAGCAAGTAGCATCGCCGCCTTCCCCAGCGCAGTTATTCCCCATGCTCCACGTCGTCCTCTTCGAGCCCGAGATCCCGCCCAATACCGGCAACATCATGCGTCTGTGTGCCAATACCGGTGCGCGCCTGCATCTCGTGCAGCCGCTGGGTTTCGATCTGAGTGATAAACAATTGACGCGTGCCGGCATGGATTATCGCGACAAGGCCGTCGTCACCGTGCATGGCGACTGGCTGGCGTGCTGCAGGGAGCTTGGCGAGCGGCGCATCTTTGCCATGACCACGCACGGCAGCCGGCGATTCGATACGCCGAGTTACCAGGACGAGGATGTGTTCGTCTTCGGGCCGGAGTCCCGCGGCCTGCCGGTATGGCTGCGCGAGAGCTTCGCGCCGGAACAGCGCCTGCGCATTCCCATGCTGGCGGACAGTCGCAGCCTGAATCTGTCCAACAGCGCAGCGGTGGTGGTGATGGAGGCCTGGCGGCAGCTTGGCTTTCCTGGCGGCGCCTAGACCCCGGATTTCTCCAGCTTTTCTTTTTCCTGCTGGAAGCGCACCTTCAGCGCAGCGCGTCGATCTTCCGGCGCGTCCCCGGCGGGGTTCTCTTGCTCTTCTTCCTGTTTTGCCATTTCGGGCGCGAACACAGCGCACTGATTGCGCCCGCTGTTCTTCGCGACGTACAGCGCCTGGTCGGCCAGCTCGATCAGGGCTGCGGCAGAGGCCGGAGCGTGGCTGAGGCTGGCAATACCGAAACTGGCGGTAATGAAGGGGCGGCCTTCCAGTTGCAAAGATGAGCCGACTTCGGCCTCGACAGTCTGGCGCACGCGTTCGGCAAACTGAAGGGCCTGATCGACATCGGCGTTGGACAGCGCGATGCAGAACTCCTCGCCGCCGTAGCGGCATACTTCGTCGTTCTTGCGCACTGAGCGCAGGATGATGGACGAGAATTTCTGGATGACCTTGTCACCCACCGGGTGACCGAACACGTCGTTGATGGACTTGAACTTGTCGATGTCGCACATCACGAAGCTCATCGGCGCGAGCGTCGCGTGCGCGTTGTTGAACATGCCTTCGAGGAGCGGGAAGAAGGCGCGGCGATTGAGTGCCCCTGTCATCGGATCAGAACTGGCGAGTTTTTGCAGCGCTACGTTCTGGTCCTGCAACTGCTCCTTGGACTGCGCCAGCTCGGTCATGAGCACGACGAGTTGCTGGTTGGCCTCTTCGATGTCGGTGACATCGCTGAAGGACACCATGCAGCCGCGCACGGCATCGCGCGCGTCGAGCACCGGGGAGCAGTTGACGATGAGGCGGCGCAGGTCCTTGTCACGACGGGCCTCGTAGGCGTTGCCGTGTACCGCCGACTTCTTGTTCATGCATTGCTGCCATGGCGGCGTGTCATGCGCATCGCCCTGCGCCTGACTCAGCCAGCCGAAAGTAGCGGGGTCCTTGCCGATCAGCAGCTCCCTGTCCTCGCGCGCGAGTCTGACAAAGGTGTCATTGGCCATCACGATGCGCCCCTGGTTGTCGACCACCAGCACGGATTCGGAGAGTGCGTCGAAAGCCATCTGCACACGTTCCGGCACGGCCGAAGAGGGGTCCAGATGCTGGAAGGTGCGGCGCAGGTAGACGTAGTACATGATGCCCGCCGACACACCGAACAGGCCGATCAGTTTGAAGGCGGGCGTGTTGAAAATGCTGTCCAGCGAATTGCTGTTCAGCGGCTGAAATGCAAACTCGATCTGTCCCCAGCGCTTGTTTTGCAGCGCACCTGATCTGGAGGATGGTGCAATCGGCACGATGAAACGCGAGCGACCCACTTCGGAGCTGTCGCGAGTGGTCCAGCTACTCAGGTGGCCGGCCGAGCTGGCGATCAATTCACCGGACGAGGTGCGCACGCCGACCGAGCGCAGATCCGGGTTGCGCGTGACCAGCGCGTTGACGACGGCCGGGATGTTGCGCTGGTCGTCCTGCGACAGCATCGTGGCCACCTGCACGGACATGGACTCTGCAAGGTGCTGGCGGGTCTGCAGCAGCATCTTCTCCTGACTTGGAAATACGCCGAGCACCAGATCCATGAACAACAGCAAGGTCATGGCAAGTGACATGAGCCCCAGCGTGACACGAAGGGAAGGGCTGAGACGAATGGGCATAGCCGCGATCATGAGTCGACTTCAGTCAGCAAGGTGGATTTTGCAAACACCGGTTTGGCCGGAGGCGTCCGGGCGCCTGGCAAGTTATCGGCCTCTGACTCGTCTGGAATGAGATCGTCAGTTTCGCCGTTACGACGCCGGTCTCGCGCAAGGATGGGCAGGGGGTCAACCGTCCGCCAGGCAGGTACGGATGCCATCAGTGCTGCCAGCAGGCCGACCGAGCGGCTGGCCCAGAACACGACACCGGCACTGACGGCCGTGGCCGCCATCTTGCCGGCCTGGCTTGGCGATAGATCGAACAGGCTGCCCTGATTAGTTTCCGGTGGCGTTGCCGGAATGATCTGGATGCTCATGTCTTCCTGCGCGTCTTCAGCGTGCGTGCTGCCCAAACGCTGCCAGGAGTAGAGGTTCATGCCCGCGGCATTTGTAGTGTGCAGCTCGATGCCTTCCAGATTGAAGTCGACGAAATTGCCCGTCTGGGCTGTCGCCGAAACGTCGCTGTTCGAGTGGCGTTGTGGCTCGGGTGTCGGGGTCGGCGTCACGAGCGTCGGGGCGAAATCGAAGGCTTCCGGCTCCTGCATGGACGCGGTGGGCGCCAGTACGTTCTGGGTGTCACGCGACACTGGCGATTGGGTCGGGGCTGGCGTGGGCGCAGGTGCAGGTGACGGCGCGGGTGTCGGCGCAGGCTCGGGCAATGCTGGCTCAGGGAGGGTCGGCGAGGGCTCCGGATCCGGCAGCGGCGCGATGATCACGGCACTCCTGATCGACAGCCTGGTCGAGCCCGTGACACTGAAAACGCCGTCGGTAGTGCTGATGGCCAGCGAGTCGTCGCCGACAAAGTCGGCCCGGCTCTGGTAGCTCAAGCTATTGACGGTTGCATTGATGTCAGCGGCCCTGCCGTGCAAAGAGAGCTTGGCACTGCCGTTGCCGCTCGCGGTGACCGTGCCGACCGTGGCGACATTGAGCGTGCCATTCGCCACCGTCAGGGTTAGCGTCAGCGGGTCGTTTTCCGGATCCGACACGCTGATGCCCGACAGGCTCAATGGCGTGCCGATACGGCCGATGACATATGCTGCATCGGTAAGTGAGGGGCTTTCGTTGAGGTTACCGACAGTGATGGTGAAGTCGGCGCTGCTGCTCGATCCATCCGCGCTGGTCGCCACCACGGTAATGCCGTGGCTTTGCGCCGTCTCGTAGTCAAGCAAGGCGCCGTTGGCGACGCTCACGACGCCGGTGCTGGCGTCGATGGCGAAGCGCCCGCCCGCGTCGTTGGAGAGTGAGTAGGTGACCATGTTGTTCGTCGCATCGGCGTCGGCAGCGCGGGCCGTGATCCCCACCAGACTGCCATTTGCCGAGTTTTCGGCGACGGTATTTGAGCCGGCATCGTTGTCACTGACCGGACCGACCTTGAACGCGTTGCTGTCGGTAACGGTTATTGCGATGGCCTGCGTGTCGGACAGTGTGCCATCGGTCACTTGCACGATTACGTCATAGACATTGTTGCCGTCCGCATCGCCAGGCGCGTCGAAAGCGGGCGCGGCGTTGAATGTCAGGGCACCGGTCGTGGGGTCGATGCTGAACTTGTCTGCGTCGGCACCGCCGGAGATCGAATATGTGAGCGTGCTGTTTGCTTCGTCGTCGCTGGCCATGACCGTGGTGACGAAGGTCGTGTTCTCGGCGATTGATACGCTGGCCGTTGCGCCGCCGCCATCGCTGGTGATGACGGGCGCGCCATTGATGTGGGTGATGGTGATCTGGAAAACATCCGACACGGCTGCACCCGCGCCATCGGTGGCGGTGACGGTCACGTTGAAGACGCCTGCGTCACCGTTGGCAGGTGTGCCCGAGAATGTGCGCGTGGCCGCGTCGAAGCTGAGCCAGGCCGGCAAGGTCGAAGTGGTGTAGCTCAGCGTGTCGCCGGCATCCACATCCGTGAAGGTGTTTGCGGGCAGCGTGTAGCTGAAGGCGCTGCCTTCGGTGGCGGCCTGATCGGGGATGGCATTGCCCAGCGTCGGTGCGTCATTGACGTTGGCGACGGTGATCGTGAAGTTCTGTACGGTGACGCTTGTGCCGTCGGAAACCTGCAGCACAACGCTGTGCGTGCCGACCTCGGCATTGCCGGGTGTGCCAGTCAGCGTGGCCGTACCATCACCATGATCGATGAGGGTCAGCCACGCAGGGAGCGTTGTTGCGGAGATGCTGATGACATCGCCGGGGTCTGCATCGCTGGTCACGATGCTATAGGTGTAGGCCGTCGTCTCGGTAGCGTCGGTGGTCGGCGTGCTTGTGAAGAGGGGCGCGTCGTTGCTGTTGGCCACCGTGATCCGGAAAACATCCGAAGCGCTCAGCCCCGAGCCATCGGTGGCGGTGACGGTGATGTCGATGTAGCCCACATCGGCGTCGCTTGGCGTGCCCGAGAAGGTGCGCGTGGCCGCATCGAAGCTGAGCCAGGTCGGCAGACTCGAAGTGGTGTAGCTCAGCGTGTCGCCGGCATCTACGTCGCCGAAGGTGTTGGCCGGTACGGTGAAGCTGAACAGGGCATCTTCGGTAGCGGTCCGATCGGGAATGAGGTTGGCAACAGTCGGTGCTTCATTGACGTTGACCACGGTGATCCGGAAAGCATTCGACACGGGTGCCCCGGCGCCATCGGTGGCGGTGACGGTGATGTCGACGTAGCCCACATCGGCGTTGGTGGGCGTACCCGAGAAGGTGCGCGTGGCCGCGTCAAAGCTGAGCCAGGTCGGCAGACTCGAAGCGGCGTAGCTCAGCGTGTCGCCGGCATCCATATCGCCGAAGGTGTTGGCCGGGACGGTGAAGCTGAACGGGGTGTCTTCGGTGGCGTCCTGATCGGCGAGGGCGTTGTCCAGCGTAGGCGCGTCATTGACGTTCGCCACGGTGATCCGGAAAACATCCGAAACGGCCGCACCCGAACCATCGGTGGCGGTGACGGTGATGTCGACGTAGCCCACATCGGCGTTGGTGGGCGTGCCCGAGAAGGTGCGCGTGGCCGCGTCGAAGCTGAGCCAGGTCGGCAGACTCGAAGTGGCGTAGCTCAGCGTGTCGCCGGCATCTACGTCGCCGAAAGTGTTGGCCAGGAAGGTGAAGCTGAATGGCGTGTCTTCGGTGGCGGCCTGATCGGTGAGGGCGTTGTCCAGCGTAGGTGCGTCATTGACGTTGGCCACGGTGATCCGGAAAACATCCGAAACGGCTGCTCCCGAACCATCGGTGGCCGTGACGGTGATGTCGACGTCGCCCACATCGGCGTTGGTCGGCGTGCCCGAGAAGGTGCGCGTGGCCGCGTTGAAGCTGAGCCAGGCCGGCAGACTGGAAGTGGTGTAGCTCAGCGTGTCGCCGGTATCTGCATCGGCGAAGGTGTTGGCAAGGAAGGTGAAACTGAACGGGGTACCTTCGGTGGCGGCCTGATCGGAGAGTGCGTTTTGCAGTGTCGGCGCGTCATTGACGGCCGTGATGTTGATCGTGACGTTCTTCGAGTCGCTCAGTGCGCCATTGTCAGTGACGGCAAGGGTCAGCGTGTCGGTCGCAGGCGGCGCATCGCTGTCGATTGTGTAGCGGATTGCCGTGCCGTCTGAACCTGACAGGGACTGGTTGATCTGGGCAAGCGTGCCTGTGAATCGCACCGTAGTTGACGACACATGGTTGACGCTTGCGCCGGAGCTTCCGAGAGCGACATTCAGTTCGCCACTGACGACGGACAGGGTCACTGTCATGGTGCCCGATGCAGCATCCACGTCGGAGATCGACAGACCCGTGCCATCCAGACGCAGTGTCACCTGTTCGGTGGCCGAATAGGAGGGCTGGGCAATGGTCGCGACCGGTGCGTCGTTGACCGCCGTGATGTTGATCGTGGCGCTGTCCGACGCAGTCCGGGCGCTGCCGCTGCCGGCATTGCCATTGTCATTGACCAGCAGGCTCAGCGTGTCGGTCGCGGGCGGCGTGTTGGAGTTGATGATGTAGTTCAGTGTTGCACCGCCTGCGCCCGCCAGCAGGTTGTTGATCTGGGTGAGCGTGCCGGTCAGGGTGATGGTATTGGTGCCCGAGCCCGCAACACCGGCACCCGACGATCCCGCGGTCACATTGAGGATGCCGCTGACGACGGACAGCGTGGCGGTCATGCTGGCGGCACCGGCATCCACATCGGTGATCGACAGGCCGGTGCCGGCCAGCGTCAGTGTGGTCTGTTCGGTGGCGTCATAGGTCGTCGGCGTGATCGTGGCGACAGGTGCGTCGTTGACGGTGCTGACGGTTATCGTGAGGTTGTCACTGTCCTGCAGGGCTCCGCCGATGTCCTGGTCATCGGTGATGATCGACAGGATTGCCGTGCCGTTGAAATTGGCGGTGGGGGCGAACACGAGGCCGTTCAGGGCGGCATTGATGGCAGCCTGCGTGCCGGTGAACACCATGCTGGCGTCACCCGTGCCGTTGCCGCTGATGAAGGACAGTCCTGCGATTCCGTTTAGACTCAGTGCGCCGTTGGTGACGGACAGCGTGACCTTGAGTAGCGATGCTTCGTTGGCGACGTCCGATACGGTGATGGCATTGCTGCCGCTGAACCTCAGGGTGCTGTCTTCGGCGACGCTCTGCGGGCCGGGCAGGCTGTTGACCGGGGCGTCGTTGACCGCAGTGATGTCGAAGGAAAAGGTCTTGGGCGAACTGTCGAAGCTGCCCACGATGTCCTGCACGGAGAAGGTGAAGCCACCGTTGTTGATGCCGTTGGCGTTGGCACCAGGGGTGAAGACCAGCTTGCTGATGTCAGTGGCTGATACGACCTGCCCTGCGCTGACGGCCACCCCATTCAGACGCAAGCTGCCCTGGCCGTACAGCGAGTCGATACGCACTGCGGTGAAGGCGTGACCATCGCTGTCGTCATAGCCGAAGTCGGCAGCCTGGACTGTGTAGGGTGTGTCCTCGTTGATGGTCCTGGTGATGTCCGTCCCGGTGGGGGCCGAGTTGTCGCCCACCGTGACGTTCACCGTCGCCGAGGCGCTGCCGCCGCTGCCGTCACTGATCGTGTACGTAAAGCTGAAAGTGCCGGAGAAGGCGGCGTCGGGGGTGACCGTGAAGCTCTGCCCGTCGGCGGCCAGGCTCACCATGGCATTACCGACGTTGATGGCCGCACCGCCGGCGGTGATCGCACTGCCATTGATCTCGGTGACGCTAAGCGCATTGCCCTCGACATCGCTATCGTTGGCCAGCATGTTGACCACCACCGGTGTATTGCTGCTGGTGAACACGCCGTCGTCGACGGCGACCGGCGCGTCATCGACGGCCGTCACGCTGATGGTGCGTGTGGCCACGCTGCTGTTCGCGCTGCCGTCATTAACGCTGAAACTCACCGTGCGCGTCGCCGTGCTCGGGTTGTCCGAGGTGTTGAAGTAGGTGATGCTGCGCAAGGCGGCCTGGTAGTTGGCGACTGTGGCGCTGCCGCTCAGTGTCAGCGTGCCCGTGCCTGCATTCCAGGTTCCGGAAATGCCGTTCTGGTTGGTGAAGGCCAGTACGTCCTGATCGCTGGCGCCAGTGATCTGCACGGTTGCGCCGACAAGGTTGGCGTTGTCTGCATCGCTGATGGTCAGACCGGTGTCGATCGCTGTGGCTGCCGCGTTTTCCGTATATGACAACGTTGTGCCGGTGGTGCTCACCACCGGCGCGTCGTTGACCGCAGTCAGGTTGATATTGCGCGTGACGGTATTGCTGTTGAGCCCCCCATCATTGACCCAGAAGGACACCGTGCGTGGCGTGGTGACCGGGTTGTCGCTGGTGTTCTGATAGGTGACCGAGCGTAGCGCGGTCTGATAGTAGGCAAGGCTGACCAGGCCGGACGAACCCGTGAGGGTGAGGGTGCCTGCAGCGGCATTCCAATAGCCGGTAATGCCGTTCTGGTCGGTGAACGCCAACACGTCCTGGCCGTTCTGGTAATTGCTGATCTGAAACATCGCGCTGACGAGGGTGGCACTGTCGATATCGCTGATCGTCAGGTCTGGGTCGATCGGCGTGGCGGCACAGTTTTCCGTATAGGCAAGCGCCGGACCGGTGCTGGTGATGACGGGAGGGTCGTTGACTGCGTTGACGGTGATGGCGACTGTACTCGTCGCGCTCAAACCGCCACCGATGCCGGTGTTGCCCAGATCGTTGGTGACGATGGTGAGCGTGTCTGCGCCGACGTAGTCAGTCGAGGGCAGATATTTCAGACCGGCGAGTGCAGCCTGGATATTGGCAAGCGTGCCGGTGAACATCATCGACGCATCGGCCGTGCCGTCGCCCGTGGTAAAGCTCAAGCCAGAAATGCCGGACAAGGTCAGCGCGCCATGCAACACGGAGAGTGTGACCGACACGGCGCCGTTGCCCGCATCGACGTCGCTGATAGAAATCTGGTTGCCGCCGCTGAAGATGAGGGCCGTGTCTTCGTTGGTCGCTTGCGCCGCAGGTACCGTGTTGACCGGCGCGTCATTGACGGCATGGACGGTAATGGCGACCGTATCAGCGTCCTGCAGCGCGCTGCCGCCAGTATTGCCCAGGTCATTGGTCGTGAGCGAGAGCATCGCGCTGCCATTGAAGTTGGTCGTCGGATTGAAGGTCAGCGTGGCGAGTGCGGCGTTGATGTTCGCCACCGAGCCGGTGAAGACCATGTTGGCGCTGGCCGTGCCACTGCCGGTGGTGAACGTGAGCCCGGTGGTGCCGGCCAGCGTGAGGGTGCCGTTGGTGACGGACAGGGTGACTTGCACGTTGCTGCTGCCGGCATCGATGTCGGCGATCTGGATCTGGTTGCCCTTTGCGCTGCTGAAGACCAGGGCCGTGTCTTCGTTGGTCGCTTGCGCCGCGGGTACCGTGTTGACCGGCGCGTCGTTGACGGCGTTGACGGTAATGGTGACCGTATCAGCGTCCTGCAGCGCGCCGCCGCCGGTATTGCCCAGGTCATTGGTCGTGAGCGAGAGCATCGCGCTGCCATTGAAGTTGGCCGTCGGATTGAAGGTCAGCGTGGCCAGTGCGGCGTTGATGTTGCTCACCGAGCCGGTGAAGACCATGTTGGCGCTAGCCGTGCCACTGCCGGTGGTGAAAGTGAGCCCGGTAGTGCCGGCCAGAGTGAGGGTGCCGTTGGTGACGGACAGGGTGACTTGCACGTTGCTGTTGCCGGCATCGACATCGGCGATCTGGATCTGGTTGCCCTTGGCGCTGCTGAAGACCAGGGCCGTGTCTTCGTTGGTCGCTTGCGCCGCGGGTACCGTGTTGACCGGCGCGTCATTGACGGCGCTGACGGTGACCGTGGTGTCGTGATTGCCGCTCGACCCGCCATCGCCATCGGTGAGCACGAAGCGCACGGTGCGGCTGCCGGTGGTCGGGGTATTGGTGTCGGTGTCCTGGAAAGTGATGTTGCGGATCAGTGCCTGGGCGGCGAGGGGCGTGCTGCTGGCGTTGAAGGTGATCACCAGGCTGGCGCCATTGCTGCCGCCGGTGAAGGAGCCGATGGTGATGCCGCCGTAGGTGACATTGCTGCCCGAGACGCCGATCTGTCCCGCGCCAGTACCCTGGTTGCGGATGGCCAGCACGTCCTCCGCACTGTCACTGCCGACGGGGAAGGAAACGGTCAGGGTACCGCCGTTGAAGTCGGTCGAGTCCACATCGCTGATCGAGGCATTGGCCCCCTGTTCGATGACGACCGCGCCATCGCCCTCGGCGTAGGCGAGCGAATCGCCGGCCAGATTGGCGATGACCGGCGCATCGTTGACGGCGGTGACGTTGATGCTGCGCGTGTTGCTACCTGTCTTGCTGCCGTCATTGACCGTGAAAGTCACGATACGTGCCGAGGTGTTCGGATTTTCCGAGCTGTTCCGGTAGGTGACGCTGCTTAGCGCAGTCTGATAGTTGGCGACCGTGGTCGTGCCGGAGAGGGTGAGCGTGCCAGTGGCCGCATCCCACGAACCGGTGATGCCGTTCTGGTTGGTGAAGGCCAGCACGTCCTGGCCGTTCTGGTATTTGTCAGTGATCTGGATGGTGGCGCCACTGAGGTTGGTGCTGTCGGCGTCGGTGACCGTCAGTTTATTGTCGATGACGGTCGCCGCCGCGTTCTCCGTGTAGCCGAGGGCGCCATTGCTGACGCTGATGACTGGCGCGACCGGCGCAGCCTTGAGCGCCACACCGATCGCTGCGTATTCCGCCGAGGCGTTTACGCGGGACCAGGTCATCGCGGTTGAGCTTCCTGAAGCAATCTCGTAGCTGCTGGCGCCGGTAGGGTCGGCACTGCCGCTCGCCACGGACTGGCTCCACAGCGTGGTCTGACCCGCGCCGACGGCTGGAATGCTGCTCTGTTGGCGAGTGGCAAAAACATCTATGACCATGTCGCCAGCGCTGCTCGACACTGCCATGTTTGAGTCGGAGGCGGTTTCCGTAGCGACCGTGCCGAAGGTCGAGGTCTGGCGCACGCCGTAGAAATTGGTGGCACCGGCGACAAACTCGTGGTTGCTGCCACTGTGCGACACGACGATATTGGCCGTGCCTACGCTCGGGTTGAGCAGGTACCAGACCTCGGCGGTCACCGCGCCGCCGGAGACGACGCTGCGCAGCAGGCTCATGGCCTGGCCGTTATAAGTCACCCCGTCGGAGGGGGCGTTGTCGCGCGAGGCGACGGTGACGATCAGGATGCCATCGTCGCCTGCCGCAACCGTGTGCGACCAGCTCAGCGAGGGACTACCTGCCGTGTCGGTCTTGGCTGAGCTGCTGTTCCCGACGGTGACGGCCAGCGTGCCAGCCCATTCGGCTTGAACATTGGCGCTCACGGCAAGGCTGGATTCGATGATGCCCGTGCGGTATTCCAGATCCCAGTCACCGCCGATGGCGCGATTGCCGGTCAGGTCATCGCTGGCGGCGACGTCGGCGCCACTCAGGGTGGCAATGTCGTTGGCGAGTGCGCGTCCGGCCGCGGTGCTGGCCAGATCACAGCCGTAGAGCAGGATGTCGGCGTCATCAGTGAGTGCGTTGCGCCACGATGCAATGGAGTCGGCATACAGCGCCATCGTTTGCTCGTTGAGCCAGGCGACGCCGATCTGCAGCGTGCCGGCGCTGCCGTGCGTGATCAGGTGGATCGCGCTGATGTCCTGCTTGCCGACGAGGGCGTTGGTGATCTGCGCGATGCCGTCGACCGAGCCGTCCAGCCGCACGATTTCAGCGTCAGGATTGTTCTGGAGTACGCCGCGAATGAGTTCATGCTGATCCTCGACGGCGCTATCGACAAAGACGATTTCGTGAGTGCGTTGTGCGACTACTTCTCCCGCCGCGGTGGACGCGACGTCTTTGCTGTCAGCGTAGGGATCGGTGTAGGGATAGGAGTAGGGATTGACGCGGGTGTCGCCCTGCTGTTCATGCGTGGTGACCGCAGGCGTCGCGGCAGGTGTTACATCCAGCGAGTCGGCATCGTTGTGGATGACACGCACTTCGGCCGAGCCGTCGCCGATGCCCGGCGCGAGGTCGGCCGAGAACAGGATGCGTGCTTCGATTTCTTCGCAGATCGCGCGACGCGGGGCGGCGAGCTTGTCCACGGCGCGCGCAGACGCATTCCCACGCTTGCCGCGTGAGAAAAAGCGTCTGAGCCTTGCGCCGAGATCGGCATGCCCCATCGCGTTTCCTTAACAGTTGAAATGCATGGATGAATCAGTCGCCGAAGGCGATCTTGCAACGCAGCCCGGACGGAATGGCATAGCCCGCATTGGGCAATTCAAGGCGCACGCGGAAGGTGTTGCTGGCCGCGTCGATAACCGGGTCGACCAGCACCACCTTGGCCACTTGCTCGGCGCTGCCCGCCAGGTCAGGAGTCACGCGTGCCGTGCTGCCGGGACGAATCGAATTGAAGCGTGCAGCGGGGGCCACGACTTCAACGCGCAATGGATCGATCTGCACGATCTTGGCGATGGCTTTCTGCTCCACGCGCTCACCGGCCGACAGGTAACGATCGACCACGATGCCGGAAATCGGCGAGGCGATGGTGCGCTGTCCGAGTTGCGCGCGTGCTACGGCCATTTCCTCACGCGCGACCACGCGTTGTTCCTGGGCCTGCGCGTAGCGCATGGCGGCCACCGTGGCTTCAGAGTTGGCCTGCTCGAGAGCTTGCGGCGAAATGAATTGTTTCTCGACCAGCTCGCGTGCGCGGTCGGCTTTTTTCTGGGCGAATTCGTAGGCTGATTTTGCCGCGGCGACTTCAGCGCGGTTCTCGAAACGCTGCGAGGCCGCGTTGACCGATGCGCGCTCGACGTCATCCATCAGCTGGGCAACGGCCTGGCCCTTCTTGACGCGGTCGCCGCGCTCAACGAGGACGCGCGACAGTACGCCGATGACCGGGCTACCTACTTCGGCCTCCGCCGTGGGGACTAGCAGACAGCCGAGGAAGTCTTCGCGGGCGCGCTTGGCGTTTGCATTGCGGTTCGTTGATGTGGCGGCCGCATCGGTGCGCGCCTTTGCATCGACGGCGGGCGCCGATGCGCTTGCCGCGGGTGCCGGGGGCGGCACTGCCGCAATCGCGGCCGCCGCGCTCAGGAATGCTGTGATGGCAACGATGCTCGTGGTCAGGCGTGGTGTCATGTATGGGTCTCTCATCTACTCCGAGGGCAGGCCGAAATGCATGCTTTGCTGCATGGCCGCGTCTTGTGCGCGTAACTGTTTGCGTGCTTTGCGGGAGCGGTTTTCTTCAAACCACTGCGCAAGCCGGAACAGAGCCCTCGCAACAGGTAACGGCAGGGTGCCGTCCGATCTGAGGCTGAGGCACAGGATGTGACAAACAGCCGGGCTGAGGCTGCGACCCAGCAAGCCTTCCTCCAGCGATAACACGGCTTCGGCGCTGCCGGGTTGGCCCTGGCGTGCGGCACGGCCGTAGAGCTGGCGGTCGATGCGTTTGGCGCTGTTGTGCTGGCAGGAGATGACGTGCAGGCCGCCGATGTCGGCAATCTCCGGCGCGATATGGATGTCGGTGCCACGCCCGGCCATGTTCGTCGCGACGGTGATGGCACTGCGACGACCCGCGTGCGACACCAGCTCGGCCTCTTCGCGGTCCTGGCGCGCGTTCAGCACGCGGTGCGGCAGGTCTTGCGCGGCCAATAGCTGGCTGAGGAATTCGGAATCACGAACCGAGTCGGTGCCGATCAAGACCGGTTGCCCGCTGGCGTGACGCGCTACGACGACCCGCAGCACATACGACCAGCGTTGCCTTGCTGATGCGAAAACACGCGGCGGGCTGATCTGCAATTGCGAGGCCTTGTGGCTCGGGATTTTCACCACGGGCAAGCCATAGACTTCCAGCAATTCGCGACGTGCTTCGGCCAGCGTGCCACTCATGCCGCCGATGCGGTAATAGCGCGGGAAGAAGCGCTGGAAGGTGATCTGCGCCATGACGCGCGTGGCCGGAGAGGGCAGGCAGCCTTCCTTGATCTCGACCATCTGCTGCAGGCCGCGCGACCAGGCACGGCCCTCGGCGACGCGTCCGGTATTGGCGTCGACAATGTGCACCTTGCCATCGCGCACGATGTAGTGCTCGTCGCGCTTGAAGATGCACAGCGCCGTCAGGGCGAGCTGCACCAGCTCTTCGCGGTAACGTGGAATGGCCCACAGCGCGTGCTCGTTGCTGTCGACCTGCTCGGCGATGACGGCACGCCCGTCGGCACTCAACTCCATGCTGCCCCCTTGCGGGTGATAGTCCGTGCCGGCCTGCAGGCGATCAGCGATCTGCAGGGCCAGCGTGCACAAGCTCACCTGCGAAGCTTCCTTGTACGACTCGGAAAGGATGAAGGGGGTCAGCGCCTCGTCGATCAGCACGCTGTCGGCTTCATCAATGATGGCCATGCACAGGCCACGTAGCACGCGTGTCGGTGCGCTAATGCCAGGGTCATCATCGGGCAGTTTCGGCATCGGCGACATGCGATCGCGCAGGTAGTCGAAGACGAGTTCCTTGGCGCTGCAGTAGGTCAGGTTGCAGGCATAGGCCTCGATGCGATCGTCACGCTTGAAGTCCTGCCTGATGGCCGACACGGACAAGCCCAGCAGGCGATACAGCGGGCGCAGCTGGTCGGCGTCGCGCGCGGCGAGGTAGTCGTTGGAGGTGATGACGTGCACCGGCACGCCGGCCAGCGCAGCGGTGGCCGCAGCGAGTGCAGTCGACAGTGTTTTGCCCTCGCCGGTCGGCATTTCGGCCAGCTCGCCACGCAGCACGGTGAGCGCCGCCATGATCTGGTTGTCGCGCAACACGTGGCCGCTCACGGCGCGAATGCAGGTGAGCACGCCGGCCATGCAGCGCAGCGTGGCTTCCGATGCAAAGCCGTCGCGTGACATCTCAGCGCGTGCCGCGTTCATCGCGTGGTGCAGTTCCGCGCCGGGAAAGCCGGGCATGTTTTCCTGATGCTTGCGCACGCGCGCGACCTGTCGCAGCAGGCGGCGGCGCTGCCAGTGCGCGATCAGGCGGCTACCGCCCGCCTGCGCCATGGCCGCGACGAGCACGCTAGGTGTGGCAGGGGCTGACCTGCTCTCGGGGTAGGGGCCGAACAGATGGCCCGGCGCGGGGATGTTTGCTTTGCGCATGCGCTTCCGGCCGCGTCAGGGCAGGGGTGTCGGCAGGTCGGTCGAACCCGAACCGAGTTGCTTGACGAGAAGTTGCCGGATGCGGCGCGACCACTGCACGGCCAGCGGCTCGCGTGCGTGCTCGAAACGGATCCAGACGCGGCTGCCGATACGTTGCAGTCTGGCACCCGCCACATTCAGATCGAGCACGAAGAAGGACTCCAGCGTGCGCAAACCTTCCTGGTCGGCCGGGTCGGTGACGATGCGGCCGCCCGCGCGGTCACCGAGCACGATGCTGGGCAACTGGAAGCTCGCGGCAGGCGCGCCGTGGCCGCCGAGGTGTGCTTCAAGAGGGCGCAGACGGTCTTCCGCCATGCGCACGTCGATGTGTTTTGGCGGACGACGCAGCTTGTCGACATCGGCCTGTGGCAATACGGCGCGCACGACGACCCCGTCCGGTGCGACGACGTGCGCCAGCGTGCTGCCGCGTGGCAGGAAGCGTCCTTCGAGATCCTGCGAACGCGGCAAGGCGAGGTGGCCGCTCACCGGGCTGATGATGGTCAGGTGCGCCAGCTTGTCGTTCAGCTCGGCCATGCGCTGCTGCAGTTTTTCCTGCTCCTCCTGCAGCGCGACCGCGAGACCCGGCTGCTGCATGAGCGCTGCATTGAAGGCCGTGGTATTGCTGCTGATACGCGTGGCCAGCTGCTCGCGTTCGGAGGCCAGCTCATTGTTGCCCAGTCGAAGAATGGGCTGGCCGGCCGTCACCACGGCGTCGTCCTGCACGTACAGCTCTTCGACGAAGCCTTCTGTTTCATTACGCACGATCGCGTCATCCGGCACCCAGACCACGCCTTCAGCCAACGTCGTGTAAGGCATCGGCATGATGAAAACGAGGGTGATCACGGCCGTCGCAATGGCGCCGAAACCGCAGATGGCGCGCGTACGGTGGCGCGCCAGGCGCTCGCCCGACCACACCAGACGCGTCACGCGCCAGATCGGTTGTGCGGCATAGCGCCATCCCATCCACACAGCCAGCGCCACGCCCAGCAAGACCTGCTTGGCCAGCAGCCATAGCACCATGCCGGCATAGAGCATGAGGCGATAGATCAGGGCTGCCACGCCGTAGCAGAACAGCCAGCCGCGCTGATTCGCGGAGCCGGGGGGCGGTGGCAGTGTGGCATTGCCGAGCAACCAGCGCTCACCGAGGTAACGCAGCCAGGCGTCGGCGCGCGTGGCGAGGCCCGGCAACTCGAGCCAGTCGGTGAGGACGTAGTAGCCGTCGTAGCGCATCAGCGGATTGGCGTTGACCAGCACGGTCGACATGCCGCCAATCAGCATGCATGCAAATGCAATATTGCGGACCCAGCCGTCAGCAACGCTCAGCCACACGCCCAGCGCAATCAACGCGATGCCGGTCTCGGCAATGACGCCCATGGCGCTGACCAGCATGCGATGGCGTTTGTCAGGGAAGCCGGAGGCGGCCGAGGCGTCCACGTAGGGCACAGGCACCAGCAGGAAGAGCGTGGCGCCGACCTCGCGCACCTCGCCCTGCCAGAAGCGTATGGCCGCGGCATGTGCCAGTTCGTGAACGAGTTTGATGAGCGGGTAGAGCAACCACATCAGCAGCATGTTGCGTGCGGTCAGGCTGTTGATGCTGGCGTAGTTCGACAGCTCCGGCCAGTTCATCGCCGCAAGCACGATGCCCACGCCGAGACACAGGGCCCACAGGATCAATATCCAGCGCTTGAACAAGCGGTGAGTCAGCGGCTCCAGCGCATCGAGCACTGGCGTCGGGTCAAAGAGTGGAACTTTAAGCGCGAGCGGGTTGAGCCGGTTCTGCGTCTTGCGGCGACGCTCGGCCGCGTCGAAGATGCTGCCCAGGTCCGGCGAGTATTCGCTCTGGATCATGCCGGCCGCCGTCAGCTCGGACAGGATGGACAGCACTTCCTGTTGCGAGGGCGCTTCGGAGCCCATCTGGCGCACCAGCGCATCCCAGATTTCCTGCACGGACTGGCGCCCGTCGAGACGGCCGACGATCTGGTAACCAAGGCTATTGACGCGGAACTGGCGCCCGCCCGTGGCGCTGGTGACCACGTACCACTGCTCGCCACGGAACATCTGGCGACGCACTTCGGCACTGCTGACCAGGCGCGGGTGTAGCTGAGCGGCGCGGTACCAGTAGGGACTGAAAAGTGACTCAGCCATGGCCGGGCCCCAGCGCCTGGCAAAATGATGCTGGCGTTGTTGTAGCCGCTTGCCGTACTACCCGTACTGTCTGCGCAGCTACGCCTAGCCAACACCGTTTCGCTTCGCTCCACTTCATTTTGACAGGCGCTCTCGAGTTCATCCGAACAGCGTCCACAGATGGAAGCGCGCCCACTCCAGCAGTCGGCTACCGACCACAAAGGCCAGTGGGCGGCGCTCCAGCGAAATCTTGGCGATGCCTTCGAGTCCGGGCCGCAGGCCCGGCAGGCTTTTCTCCAGTGCAGCCTGCACTTCGAAAATATTGTGACCATCGACGAAGCGGGCCAGCGGCGTGACGCGTTCTATCGTGACCTTGAGCGGTTCGTAAGGCATGGCTGAGAGTGTCAGGCGACCCAGCATGCCGGCCTTGATCGACTTGATATCGCGATCCTCGACCTGCAGCACGATGCGAAAGCCATTGGTGGGGGTCAGCACCATCAGTGCGTCGCCGCGATGCACGGGCGCGCCGATCTGCTGCTGCAAATCACCCTGAATGACGAGGCCTTCGAAGGGCGCCGTCATCTGGGTGCGCGCCAGTTGGTCTTCGATCAGCGCGAGTTGTGCGCTGGTCTCGTCGACGTGTGCTTGCGCTTCAACCATGCGGGCGCGATCCTGCTGTGCAAAGGAGTTGGCGTGTTCGCTGCGGAAGCGCGCCAGCGCGCTTTTCAGGCGCCGCTGCTCGTTGCGCAGCTCCTGATCTGCCAGCGCCAGCAGCAATTGGCCTTGCGTCACCGTATCGCCCGGACGCACGAAGACCTCCTTGATGAAGCTGTCGACGGGTGCCGTCACACTGCGCTGGATCACGCCCTCCAGCTTGGCGGGGGCCGTGACGTTGGCGTCTATCGGGATCAGCAGGGCAGCGGCCAGCGCGGCCAGCAGCGCAGCGGTGATGAGCTTGGTCTTGTAGTGGCCGGCAGTCGTCAGGCGCTGACCGAAGGCGCGGATGTCACGACGCAGACGCGCGAATGCCGAGTCCTGACTTCGCAGCTTCAGGTCCAGCACCGGACCGACGGCGGTGCCGATGTTTTCGAGGCAGGTAATCTCCTCGTGCGGCCACGGCACCTTGCGCTCGCGAATGAAACTGATGGCGCCGACAATGCGTTGCTGCGCCACCAGCGGGAGGGTCAATAGCGACTCGCCGACGCCAGCACTGGCCAGGTCAGCATGCATCATTGTGATTCTCGGGGGATCGTCCGCCTCAGGTGGATAGCGCAGCGTTGCGTTCTGGTCGACAGATTCGTCCATCGCTGCGGCTACCATACGCGCCAGACGGAACTCCTGACGCAGGTCGGCCACGCCGGACCAAGCCACCAGCTTGCAGGCACTGCCATGCGTCATGCCGATCACCACGTGATCACAGTCGAAGGCGCGCGCCAGTTCGCTGGCCACAGCGGTAGCGGAGACCTGGAAGGATTCCTGGGCAAGCGCCGTGTTGACACAGTCCACAGAGCGAAGCCGCTCGCCGCGGCGGGCCGCGGGGGGATCGTTGGTGACGGGCGTAAGCCTGGGTGTTCCAGTGGTCTTGATGCTTGCTGTCAAACTTGGCGTATCCGATCTATTCGCCGGGCAGGAAAAGTAGTGCCCGGCGCTGTCGTGTTGTCAGATTTACCCGCTGACGCTCAATAGAAATAAGCGACAGGCGACAAATACGTTCTATTACTTTTGTAATAGTGAGAGTGTTCCAACGGCAGCATAGTGTTTCTATTTAGATCGAAAGCCGGAGAAAGGCCGCCATCCGTGATTTTCTGCCGCAGCGAAGACGTTCTGCCCATTGAATTTTGTGCCGGGCTATTTGGCATGCAATCCTGCACAGGCCCGTCAACACGGGTTTTCCCTGAGGCGTTGACGAAATTTGACCTAACAACAGGTGCCGCTGACTTTCCGGTGGCATCATTTGCAAACATTGGTGGAGCGGGCGCCTGGATCGAAGGTCTGTCGTCGGCAAGTCATTTTCCCGGCTCTACGATGATGAACAAACGCATCACAACAACCCCCTGTAACACAGCGAACACATCCCTATGAAACAGCACAGTCGTATCGCCCTTTTCGGCGAATGCATGATCGAATTGCGCGGGCAGATGTTCGGCACGATGCAGCAGAATTTCGGCGGAGACACCTTGAACACTGCGGTGTACCTCGCCCGGCTAGGTACTGAGGGAGGCGTGCGCGTCTCATACGCCACTCAGCTCGGTACCGACGCCTACAGCCAGGCCATGCTTGAAGCCTGGGCACAGGAGGGCATCGATACGCACCTCGTGCGTTGCGACGAGGGCAAGATGCCTGGTCTCTACACCATCCAGGTGGACGAGAGCGGCGAGCGTACTTTCTACTACTGGCGCGACATGAGCGCCGCCAAGGACTACTTTGTCGATAACCCAAGCCTGCTCGAAGCCCATCTCGATGATCTGGATTCGCTGTATTACAGCGGCATAAGCCTCGCCGTGCTGCCTGTTTCGGGACGTGAGCGCCTGTTCGGCGTCATCGAGAAACTGCGCGCGCGCGGCGGCAAGGTGTTCTTCGACAACAACTACCGGCCGCGCCTGTGGCGTGGCGATCCCAATACGGCGGCGTGGTACGACCGCGCTTTTGCCAATGCCGATCTGGCGATGATCACGCTGGAAGACAACGCAGCGCTCTACGGCCTGGATGAGGAGTCGGCCCTCGGGCATGCATTCTCGCTGACCTGTGAGGAAGTCGTGATCAAGCGCGGTGTCGATCCGACCATTGTGCGTGTGCGCGGCCAGGATGCCTTCATGGTGCCGACCTTCAAGGTCGCCAAGGTCGTCGATACCACTGGCGCGGGAGATTCTTTCGCGGGTGGCTACCTCGCAGCGCGTCTGCAGGGGCAGTCGCCCGAGGTTGCTGCACGCTCGGGTAACAAGATCGCCTCCATCGTCGTGCAATATCCGGGGGCCATCATTCCGCGTGAGGCCATGCCGGTGTTTTTCTTCACCTGAACAACGTTTCGGCGAGCGTTCCGCAGGCTTGGCGGGTTGTCAGGCATACAGATATAATTCGACAAATTTGTCATTTTTTGTCTGACAAACCGCGGGCGCTTGTTCGTAGCCTCAAAATTCACTTGAAACGCCCGGTTACAGCACGCAAATGCGAGATGCGGCTGGGCAATCACTATCGAAACCTCGGCTGAATAATCGGGAGACACCCTTGTCTGGTCTGAATCGCACAACGCTTTCCTCTGCCCGCCTGAATGCGGACGTCGCTGCCCCAAATACCCTTCCTGAAGTACGCATCCTGCAGATCGGTGACGGTAATTTCCTGCGCGCTTTTGCTGACTGGATGGTCGATGTCGCCAATGGCGCGGGCCTGATGAATGGCCGCATCACGATTGCCCAACCGCTGAACATGGGCATCGCGGGCAAGCTCAATGAACAGGATGGCCTCTACACCGTGCTGCTGCGCGGCGTGCAGGATGGCAAGGAAGTCAAATCGAAGCGCGTCATCACGTGTGTGCGCGACTCGCTCAACCCTTACTCGGATCGCGCTGCGCTGCTGGCCTGCGTCTCCGATCCAGCGCTACGCTTTGTCGTTTCGAATACGACTGAAGCGGGTATCGCGTACGCCGCGGAAGCGCTGACCGAAGAGTGCCCGCAAAGCTTCCCGGCCAAGGTTGCCGCGCTGTTGTGGGCTCGTTTCCAGGTGCTCGGCGGCACCGCAAAAACCGGTCTTGTATTCCTGCCTTGTGAGCTGATCGAAGCCAACGGCACGAAGCTGCGAAAGTTCGTGCTGCAACACGCCAAGGACTGGAATCTGCCCAAGGCTTTCGTGCAGTGGGTCGAGAAACACAATTACTTCCTCAATACTCTGGTCGACCGCATCGTGCCGGGCTACCCGGCTAACGAGGCAAAAGAGCTATTTGCCGAACTCGGTTACGAAGACTCCTTGCTGGTCGCGGCCGAGCCGTTCCATCTGTGGGTCATCGAAGGACCGAAGCATCTCGCGGACGAATTGCCATTGCACAAGGCGGGCCTCGACGTGGTGTGGACCGACGATCTGCAACCCTACCGCACACGCAAGGTGCGCATCCTCAACGGCGCCCATACCGCGAGTGCGCTTGCCGCATACAGCGCCGGCCTCGACACCGTACAGGGCGTGATCGACGACAGCGTCGTGTCGAAGTATCTCAACACGCTGATGTTCGACGAAATCGTGCCCTTCGTACCGCTGCCTGATGCCGAACGCAAGCAGTACGCGGCGACCATCATGGAGCGCTTTGCCAACGCCAATATCCGTCACGAGCTGATCTCGATCACGCTGAATTCCGTGTCGAAGTGGCAGGTGCGCGTGTTGCCGACGCTCAAGGATTATGCGGCCAAGCACGGCACGGCACCGAAGCTGCTGTCCTTCTCGCTGGCCGCGCTGATCAACTTCTATCACGGCAGCAACGATGCGAAGGGTGAGTACACCGGCAAGCGCGAAGTGGGTGACGCAACTGAGAGCTACCCGATCAAGGACAGCGCCGACGTCATCAAGGCACTGTCTGATGCCTGGGCTGGCTGGTCTGACGGTCAGGATGCAACCGCGCTGGTGCAGAAAGTCCTGAGTGATACCGGCTTGTGGGGCGAAGACCTGACTGCGATCCCCGGTCTCGTTGCACAAGTAGCCAAGGCACTGAACCGCATCAAGGACGAAGGCGTCAAAGCAGCCATCAGCGAACTGCTCTAAAAATGAATGAAGGGCCGCCTGCGCAGCGGCCCGCTATTGAAGTCCCTGCCTGATACCGAAGTACTGCGCTCGCGCAGTTGGAGATAAAGATGAACCAAGCCGCCGCCATCCGTCTTCATGCAAATGATGATGTCATTATTGCTACGCAGCAGCTCATGCCGGGCGATCGCGTCGACTCGGAAGATCTCGTCGTCAACGACCTGATCCCGCCGGGTCACAAGGTTGCCACGCGCAACATCAAGGCCGGCGAAGCGGTGCGTCGCTACAACCAGGTGATCGGTTTTGCCAAGTCCGATATCGCCATCGGCAAGCACGTGCACACGCAGAATCTGGCCGTTGCCGAATTCGAACGCGATCACGCGTTCTGCGCTGACCGTCACGACACGGCCAAGGTGAAGACACCTGCGACCTTCATGGGTTACAAGCGCCGCAACGGCAAGGTTGGCACACGCAACTACATTGCCGTCATCGCTTCGGTGAATTGCTCGGCCACTGTCGTGCGTAATATCGCCAAGCACTTCACGCCGGAACTGCTCGCGGCCTATCCAAACATCGATGGTGTCATCTCGTTGGTGCACCAGACCGGCTGTGGCATGGACAGCAAGGGCGAGGGCATGCTGGCGCTGCGCCGCACGCTGACCGGCTATGCCGTGCATCCAAACACTGCTGGCGCGCTGTTTGTCGGCCTGGGTTGTGAAGTGAATCAGGTTGCGCCGATGGTCGAGCAACTCGGTGGCATGGAGCCCGGCATGCTGCAAAGCGTGAATATCCAGGATCTCGGCGGTACCTCGCACGCGATTCGCAAGGGCATCGAGCTGGTGACGGCCATGTTGCCGAACGTGAATGAGTTCAAGCGCGAACCCGTGCCGGTTAGCGAGCTCATCGTCGGGCTTAATTGCGGCGGCTCGGATGGCTATTCCGGCATCACGGCTAACCCGGCTCTGGGGGGCGCGGTCGACATGCTGGTCGCTAATGGTGGTACGGCCATCCTGTCCGAAACGCCGGAAATCTACGGTGCCGAGCACTTGCTGACACGTCGTGCGTCGAGCCCGGCCGTTGCTGAAAAACTGCTGGACCGTATCCGCTGGTGGCAGGACTACACCAGTCGTAACGGCGGCGAGATGGATAACAACCCCTCGGTCGGCAACAAGGTTGGTGGCCTCACCACGATTCTCGAGAAGTCCCTCGGCGCGGTTGCGAAGGGCGGTACGACGAACCTCAACGCGGTTTACGAATACGCCGAGCCGGTGACCGAAAGAGGTTTTGTGTACATGGATACGCCGGGTTACGACCCGGTCTCGGCAACCGGTCAGGCAGCGGGCGGTGCGCAGGTCATCTGCTTCACGACAGGTCGTGGTTCAGCCTTTGGTTGCGCCGGCGTACCGACCATCAAGTTCTCGACGAACAACGTGCTGTGGAATCGCCAGCGTGAGGACATGGACGTCAATACCGGTGACTTGCTCGACGGTGTGCCGATGGAGGTCATCAGCCAGCGCATCTTCGATGCCATCGTGCGCTACGCATCGGGCGAGAAGACGCAGAGCGAAGTGATGGGATACGGGCAGGACGAGTTCCTGCCTTGGCAGATCGGCGCGGTGATGTAAGCGATACCGCAAAGTAAAAAGGGACGCCATGGCGTCCCTTTTTACTTTGCGGACTCCGTTTACTTGGTCTTTTTAGCCTCAGCGCAGGCGTGGCAAAGACCATACAGATGCATGGCGTGGTCGCTAAGCGTGAACCCCAGTTCGTCGGCGATAGCGTGCTGGCGTGCCTCGATGCTCTCGTCGAAAAACTCTTCGACGCGACCACAGCTCAGACAGACGATGTGGTCGTGGTGGTGGCCTTCATTGAGCTCGAACACAGCCTTGCCGGATTCGAAATGGTGGCGCTTGAGCAGGCCTGCTTCCTCGAACTGGGTCAGCACGCGGTAAATCGTCGCCAGGCCGACGTCCAGGTCTTCTGCCAGTAGCAGGCGGTATACGTCTTCCGCGGTGAGATGGCGTTCATTGCTGCGCTGGAACAGATCAAGGATCTTCAGTCGCGGCAATGTCGCCTTGAGGCCCATGCTCTTGAGGCTTTGCGGGGTGGCCATCGTGTACTCCGGGGAGAAGGTTGTGATAATGCGTGACGCGTTGCAGGGCGCCCGGGAGGGCAGGGTGCCCGGGGGGCTATGATATAGTTTCGCGCTTCCGCGTGGAACGTGCCAGTAGCTTTACCGGCCGATGTCTTGCCAGTTCCCTTGGTCCGCTCAGGATTTTTCATGTTCAGTATTCGTTCAATCAGTTTTTCAGGCCTTTGTGGACAAGCGCTGCTTGCCACCGCACTGGTGCTGGGTGTGTCGGCCTGCGGCATCACGCAGAAGCTGCGTCCGTACAGCATCGACATCCGTCAAGGCAATTACGTGACGCAAGAAATGGCGGCACAACTCACGCCGGGCATGACTGAAGAACAGGTGCGCTTCGTCATGGGGACTCCACTACTTGTCGATCCCTTCCACGCCAATCGCTGGGACTATGTTTACAGCTATGCGCCGGGTGGCAAAACCAGCGAGACGCGGCGCATCACCCTGCTGTTCAAGGACAACAAGTTGAGCAGCGTTGAAGGCGACGTCATCGCGGCCATGCCTGCAGCGCAATCTTCAGCAGCCTCTTCTGCACCGACCGCGCAGAGCAAGCCAAGCCCCTGAACGCCCGCGGCCCGGGGGCCGGAAATCCAGGAAATTCCATGACAGTCAAACTCGCGATTGCCGGTAGCTCCGGCCGTATGGGGCGCATGCTTATCGAAGCCGCCCTGCAAACACCCGAAGTGCAGCTCGTTGCGGCGCTGGACCGTGCCGATAGCGTGTGGATCGGTCGTGACGCCGGTGAGTTCAACGGTGTGACGACAGGTGTTCTGATCAATGCGGACGTGGCCGCGGCATTTGCCGTGGCGGACTGCCTGATCGACTTCACGCGTCCCGAAGCAACGCTCTTGCATCTACAGGCCGCCAGGCAGGCGGGCAAGGCAATGGTGATTGGCACCACAGGTTTGCAGGCCGAAGAGAAAGCACTGATCGCCGAAGCCGCTCAAAGCATCCCGGTTGTGTTTGCACCGAACATGGCCGTTGGCGTGAATGCGGTTTTCAAGTTGCTGGAAGTGGCCGCAAAGATTCTCAATAGTGGCTATGACGTCGAGGTATATGAGGCGCATCACCGCTTCAAGGTCGACGCGCCTTCGGGCACTGCCTTGCGCATGGGAGAAGTAGTGGCGCAGGGCCTCGGCCGCGATCTGAAGGAATGCGCCGTCTATGGCCGCGAAGGCGTGACCGGCGAACGCGATTCGCAAACCATCGGTTTTGCGACCGTGCGTGGCGGGGACATCGTGGGGGACCACACCGTGACTTTCGCAGCCCTGGGTGAGCGTGTCGAAATTTCACACAAGGCGGGAAGCCGCATGCCGTACGCAACGGGCTCGATGCGCGCTGCGTTGTTCCTGAAGGGACGGAAGAGCGGCCTGTTTGATATGCAGGACGTGCTCGGCTTGAAGTAGGCTGCAGAGTAACAAGTCAGTTGATTCACCCTGCCACAGGTGAATGTCTGCAAATGCAGATTTTTCACTGATTGATGGCTGCGATAGACGCCCGATGAATTCCATCGGGCGTTTTTATTTTCACTGACTCACGCTGCACTCGGTATTTCGGGCGTCGCGCAAAAGGTCTGGCCCGCATGGGGGGGCGAGCGAGTCGAGACTGAACAGCAGGCTACGGCCCTTCGCACGACGGACCGTGACGTAACCAGAATTTCGATTTCAGCTGACCTGCCGCAATCGAAAACATTCAGGAGCGCCGCGGCAACACGTACCTGGGCAAGTTGCAGAGGCGCCGTGCCCCTTCTCCGCATGCTCGGTGTGCCTGTTTGGGCACTGGCGGGTACCCCCGCCCTGTATTAAATATGCGCATCCGATACGCCGTGTCGTTTCGGACTATCAGAACGGGGGACAAGAAATGAATGGAATTTCGATAGTGCGTATTGTGCTGGCCAGCATGCTGGCCGCAATCTCCGCCAGTGCGGGCGCGATGGAGTACGCCACCAAAGATAATGTGCTGACACTGTCGGGGGGAGTGTCTGGCGATGATGCGAACAAGCTCAAGGTGGCACTGACTCCCGACATCAAGTACGTGGTTCTCAGTGCGCCCACCGGGAACGATTTTCAGGATGCGCTCTATGCGGCAGCTGTGGTGCGCAACGCCAAAGTGACGACGGTCGTGCAGGGGTTCTGTGGCTATGCCTGCACACGCTTGTTCCTGGCAGGTGAACGACGCATGTTTTCCGGCGACATCAGCTTGGACCGTAGCGTGGTGGAATTGTCTCAGCGTGCGAATTACTTCGATTTCAGCAAGACGTCAGACGACAGCCGGAATCTCAAGGCTGTCGTGGACTTCCCCTGGAGTGTCTGGTTGAAATACGCTTTTCCGAATACCGGAGCGGGAACCTTCTCCGCAGGTGCAATCCTGGTTCTGCATCCTTCCGTCAAGAAACCTGCCAGCATTCTTGGTTGCCTGCCAGAGGCTCGCAAGAGAGCTGACTGCACCGCGCTTCCAGACCTGAATGCGCTCGAGACCAAGGTCATTACGACTAGTGATTTATTCCGTGTCGGGGCCAGCGTTTCGCCAGAATAAGGCCGGATATGGGTTGAATGCGCTGATGTGTTAAGCAAGAACCGGAAACCGTGGTGTGCCACGGTTTTTTGCTTTCATCGGGCCACCGGCGGGCGCTCGCCGGTCAAGTTCTGGCGCGCAGGTGCCGATAGCTCTGAACGAACAGTAGTGCTTTGACAGGAAAACCCACGGCATGGCGAGAAAACGGCACGAAGATGAGCATGAAAACCACGAGCGCTGGCTGGTGTCCTATGCGGACTTCATCACCCTGCTGTTCGCGTTTTTCGTCGTCATGTACGCCATCAGTTCCGTCAATGAGGGCAAGTACCGCGTGCTCTCTGACTCGCTCGTGAATGCTTTCCGCAGCGAAGCCAATGTGGTGGGGGCCACGATCGTTGCGCCGCCCAAGGCCACTGGGTCTCCGGTGCCGGCGATCATTTCCCATGCGCCCAAGGTCGATCCCGTGGTCGAGGCTCAGCGAGCCAGGCAGCGCACCAAGATGCGCAATATGGCGGACGAGATCCGTCGCGTGCTGGAACCTCTGGTCAAGGGTGGGCAGGTGCGGGTGAACGAGGGAGTCCACGGCATTGCGGTGGAAATCAATGCGAGCGTGCTGTTTGCACCCGGTGAGGCGCTACTCGGGCCGCCTGCCTTGCGCGCGCTGTTGGCCGTGGCGGAAGTCATTGGCCCCGCTGATTTTCCAGTGACGATCGAAGGGCATACCGACACGATTCCGATCAGCACCCCGATGTTTGCTTCCAATTGGGAGTTGTCCGCAGTGCGCGCTTCATCGGTCGTGCGCTTGTTCGCGGGCTCTGGTGTGGACCCTCGCAGACTTACTGCCGCGGGTTATGGTGACCAGCGACCGATTGCTGACAACTCGACCGGCGAGGGACGGGCGCGCAATCGACGTGTAACCATCCTGATTGAATCGATGTTGCCTGAAGCGGGTTCCGGTAGCGCCGCAATAAATGTTCCCGACGCGGCAGGCGCGCTGGGAACCTTGGCTGATCAGCCGCTGGGTCTGCCAGCGCCGCCCCCGGCTGCCACCGAAGAAGTTCATACGCGTGCCAACGTTGCGCCCTGAGTTAGCATCGGCGCGTCGCGGTACATCGCAGCAGTATTGGTGTAGCAGTCCTTCCCGGTACTTCACAGGAACCCGGCGCGGCGGTGCTTTGTCTGCCATAGGCGCTGTGTTTTAGCGTTCATTATCTTTTTGGCATGGCGTGGCGCATATTGTCGTCCCGCTTGCCCTCATCCCCTTGCCGGTTGTCTCCTGATGCTTCGCCTACTCCCTTCCGCCGGTACGCCGCGCGTGCCGTTGCGTGGCATGCTGAGCTACGCACTGGCCTTGCTGTTTTTTGCGGGCATGGACGCCCTGTCGAGGTATCTCGCCCTGCGGCACCCCGTGCCACAGGTGGCTTGGCTGCGATACAGCGTGCATCTGCTCCTGATGACGGCGATTTTCGTGCCGTCGATGGGGCGTGGGATTGTGCGCACACAGCGCCACGGCCTGATCCTGCTGCGTTCGCTATGTCTCTTTTTCATCACGCTATGCATGATGTTTGCGCTACGCAGATTGCCACTCGCAGAAGCAACTTCCATCCTTTTCGTGGCACCCTTGCTGGTCGTGCTGCTGGCACGGCCCGTCTTGCGCGAACGCATTGGCATGGTGCGCTGGATGGCTGTTGTGGTCGGTTTCTCCGGCGTCTTGCTGGTGGTTCGGCCGAGCGGCGCACTCGACAGCATCGGTGTGGCCTTTGCATTGATGACCGCCTTGGCTAGCACGGCTTACCAGTTGATGACGCGCATTCTCAGTCATACGGAGAATCCAATTGTCATGCTGTATTACTCGGCGCTTGTCGGTACCGTACTGTTCGGTGTGAGCCTGCCGTGGTTCTGGTTTGAAGCAAGCCCTTCGCTGTTCGACGCCTTGCTGTATGGCGGTCTGGGCGTTCTGGGCTTTGTCGCGCACCTGTGCTTCACGCTGGCGTATCGCGACGCACCGGCCTCATTGCTCGCCCCCATCACCTATCTGCAGATCGTCTGGGCCGGCTTGCTGGGCTGGCTGATTTTTGGACAATTTCCTGACGGACTCACCTTGCTGGGTATGCTGATCGTTGCCAGCTCAGGCGTAGTGGTTGCCATCTCGGGCAGGGCTCAGGACCGCGTGAGCGGATAAGGGGCGCGTCAGGAGGGGCATAGTGATGGATGCCCGACAAGGCCTCGGCGAGCACACAGGCGCTCCATCGATAACGCGCCTTCGCTTGTCACGTCCCAGTCACCTGACCGTGACGATCTGCACGATGCGGTCACGGGCACCTTCGGGACAGCGGGGCGACACCTGTACCCATCCCGCATTCCGCCAAGCGAGCGCCGTTTAGCGGCGCTTGGAGGGGCGCGCCGAAGCACCTGTTGCCATTGGCGTTCTTCGGCAGATGTGAATCCGGGGACGCATCGAGCGGTCGAAAGGCTGTTCGCCAAGGACAGAGGTTTCACTGCCTTGTTCAAAGAAATAGGGCTGGCTAACCACGATCGAGGAGTTGCACAGAATCGTGGGTTTTTCTGCATGATGAATTGGGCGCATCAGAAGACTAGCGCGGCCGGCAATGACCAGCGCCAAGATGGAGTCAAGGCTTCCTTCCAAGGGGAATGATGCTTAGCGTGACATCCTTCATGAATTGCTCGCTGCGTGTAGAATCGGACCATTAGATCACTAGGCTACACCCCCGATCATGGCAATCACCCAACAAGCAGCTCTTGCAGCGGCTCGCCAGATGAACCAGCAATTGCGCGTCGAGATTCAACGGGAAGTTGCGAGTGCTCTTGCTGAAGATATCGGTACCGGCGATCTCACTGCGCAACTGATTCCGCTTGCGGCCACGGCAACCGGGCGTGTGGTAACGCGACAGGATGCCATTCTGTGCGGCGCTGCCTGGTTTGACACGGTATTCCAGATGCTTGATCCGGAGTCCTCTGTCGTATGGCATGCCCGTGACGGAGATCAGATCAAGGCCGGCCAGGTGCTGTGTGACATCTTTGCCAGCGCACGCAGCCTGTTGACGGCAGAGCGCACGGCGCTGAACTTCCTGCAGTTACTCTCCGGTACCGCCACCACGACCTCGCTTTTTGTCGCAGCAGTGGCAGGCACAAAGGCGCACATTGTCGATACCCGCAAGACCTTGCCGGGCCTGCGCTTGGCGCAGAAGTATGCGGTATGCATGGGGGGCGGGCACAATCACCGCATCGGTCTCTACGATGGTGTGTTGATCAAGGAAAACCACATCATCGCCGCTGGCGGGGTGAAGCAGGCCTTGAAGCGCGCTCTGGAAATCGCTCCTTCAAATGCCTTCATCGAAATCGAAGTTGAGAGCCTCGACGAATTGCAGGAGTCGCTTGCTGCAGGCGCCAAGATGGTTCTCCTCGATAATATGTCGGTCGAGGAAATGCGCGAAGCAGTCAGGATTACGGCGGGACGTGCGCAGCTTGAAGCGTCGGGCGGTGTGGGGCTCGAGCGCGTGCGTGAGATTGCAGAGACGGGAGTGGACCGTATTTCCGTTGGCGGTCTGACCAAGGATGTGCGCGCCGTCGACCTGTCGCTGCGGCACATAGAAGAATAGAGAAGAATTTCAGTGCGATGTTTTGTGGCCGCCGACAGTTGTGGTTGCCGTGTGGATTGAAGCAGGTCTGTTGCCGGAGTTTTTACCTGATGTGGTTCTACGTTTACTACTGCGTTGCGATTGCCATACTCATCATGCATTTCACAGGTTTTCTCGGTCGCCGCAATCTTGAGTGGCTGATCTACGTGCTGGCAGTGACGGTTTTTCCAGCTGTCATCTATCTCTGACGCGACGTCAATCCAAACAAAAAAGCCCCGATTTTCATCGGGGCTTTTTCATTTCCATTGGAACGCCGGTGCGAACTTGTCAGGCGAGCGCCTTAAGCAAAGTTTGCGGCTGCGAAATCCCAGTTAGCCAGGCTCGTCAGGAACACTTCAACAAACTTCGGACGCGCATTGCGGTAGTCGATGTAGTAGGCGTGTTCCCATACGTCGATGGTCAGCAGGGCTTTGTCGGCAGTCGTCAGTGGCGTGCCGGCCGGGCCAGTGTTGACGATGTCGACGCTGCCATCGGTCTTCTTCACCAGCCAGGTCCAGCCGGAACCGAAGTTGCCGACGGCGCTCTTGGTGAAGGCCTCCTTGAAGGCATCAAAGCTGCCCCACTTGGCGTCGATGGCTGCTGCCAGTGCGCCGGTAGGAGCGCCGCCGCCATTGGGCTTGAGGCAGTTCCAGAAGAAGGTGTGGTTCCAGACCTGTGCGGAGTTGTTGTAGATGCCGCCGGAAGACTTCTTGATGATGTCTTCGAGAGATGCATTTTCGAACTCGGTGCCGGGAATCAGGTTGTTCAGATTGGTCACATAAGCTTGATGATGCTTGCTGTAGTGATAGTCGAATGTCTCGGCAGACAGGTGCGGCACCAGCGCGTCTTTTGCGAAGGGCAGGGGTGGGAGGGTATGAGCCATTCTTAAACTCCTTTTTGGGTTGTCCGGGGAAACCCGACAAGTTTAGTCGGGAACAGTTGGCAGTGACAATCTGAAATTGTGCGTTGCATATTTAGCCGGCCCCGCAATTCAGCTTGGGTTTGTGGTGCTCCGAACCTCTGCGGCGGCCCGGCCTGCGGCCAGCACCAGTTCGAGTGCTTCGCCAACTTGCAGCGTGGCAGCATCGCGTACGACGGCGCCAGCTTCAGTGCGGACAATGGCATAACCACGTTGCAGCACGGCTTCCGGGTTGAGGTGGCTGAGACTGGATGTGAGCGCACGCAGTTTTTCTGCGCGCTGGGCATGGCCATGCTCCGTTGCAGTGACGAGGCGTGCCTGCAGGCCATCGAGTGCGAGCTTGTACGGCAGTGCGGCTGGCGTGCGACGCTCCAGGCGCGCCTGCAGACTATGCAATTGTCGTTGCGCCGCGAAGTGTCCTTGGCGGGCGGCGTGCTGTAGACGCAGCGCCAATTGATCGAGGCGCGCGCGATGGCGCGCCACGCGTTCGCGCGGGTGCACGAGCCGGCGTTCCAGCAGGTCCAGCTTCTGCGCCTGCTGTTCAAGGCGGCGCGTGGCGGCGCGTGTCAGGTCGCGGGCAAGGCGCGGCAGGCGCGTTTGCAGCTCGAACCAGCCAGCGCTGAGGATTTCTGCCGCTGCGGTCGGCGTGGCAGCACGCATGTCGGCAGCGAAGTCGGCGAGCGTAGTGTCCGTCTCATGGCCGACACCGCAGACGACGGGAATCGTGCTGGCGCGAAGGGCACGCACTACGGCTTCGTGATTGAACGCCCACAGATCTTCCATACTGCCGCCGCCACGGCACAGGATCAATGCTTGCGTGCTGTCAATGGCGCTGCGTGCGCTGGCCGCAAGAATGGTCTGTGCTATCTGCTCGCCTGCCGCGTCGCCTTGCACCAGCGTCGGGTAAAGGATGACTTCTAGTCCCGGCGCGCGTCGTCGCAGCGTGATCAGTACGTCACGAAGCGCCGCTGCGGCTGGCGAGGTCACGATACCGATACGCTGCGGCAGATGTGGGAGCTCACGCTTGAGCTCGCTGGCGAACAAGCCCTCTGCTTCGAGGCGTGCCTTGAGGCGCATGAAGGCCTCGAACAGGTTGCCCTGCCCGGCGCGACGAATGTTTTCCACACTGAGCTGCAGGTCGCCGCGCGGTTCATAGACCGTGACTTGGGCGCGTACCTCGATCTGCATGCCTTCGGTCAGCTGGAAGGCCAGTAGTTGCGCCTTGTTGCGCCACATGGCACAGCGCAACTGTCCACCACCATCCTTGAGCGTGAAATAAATATGGCCCGAGCCGGCGCGCACGAGATTGGATACTTCGCCTGAAACCCAGCCAAGAGGAAATCCGTTTTCGAGATGGCGACGGATGTGCCGGACAAAATCCGAGACCGAAATGGCGGGGAGCGCGACGCTGGACGCTGTTGAAAACAGGTTGTTCATGGCCTGAATTCTAGCCAAATCCCGCAACAGGCGTGGCGTCGAGGGGAAAAACCAGCGACTGCGTAGACGAGTTTGAGAAGAAGTGTATTGACAGACCTGAAAATATGTAAGCTATTGATTATTAAGGTCTGTAACGGTAGCTTCATTTTTGATCGAAGTGTGAAAACTCCTTGTGGGAGGGCTACTTAGCGCACCCATCCCGAAGCTACCCACACAGTTGTCCACAGATTCTGTGGATTGAAGTTTTTGCGGGGAACCATCGAGTAAATTCTCGCACGGGTTATCCCGTGGTTTGGGTGGCGGTGTACTTTTCGATACAAGGTGTTCCTGACCTTTGCGGGACCATCTGGCGGTCTGTACTTGCCGCTGCAGCGGTGCAAGGCTAAAGTTCGCCGCTGCTTCAAATTCACTACGACCCACAACGGGAGTTTCGCACGTGCTGGACATCCTACGCGCCGCTGGTTGGCCGATCTATTTTCTTCTTGTAGCTTCCGTCATTTCTCTTGCTCTCATTATCGAACGGGCCATTTCGCTGCGCCGCAGCGTCATCGTGCCTGCCGGTTTTCTTGAAAAGCTCGTTGCCGAGTTGCGCCATAGTGGCGTCAACGACGACCTGATCAAGCGAGTTCATGCCCACTCGCCGCTTGGCCGTGTGCTGGCTGCCGGACTGCGCAACGTGCGTGCGACGCGCGAAGTGATGAAGGAAGCCATAGAAGAAGCGGGCCACGCCGTGGCGCACGATCTGGAGCGCTTTCTCACCACGCTGGGCACCATTGCCACGGTCAGCCCGCTGATGGGACTGTTCGGCACCGTGATCGGCATGATCGAACTCTTCGGCGCACAGAACCCTGCTGGCGGCGGCACCGATCCACAGCAGTTGGCACACGGCATTTCCGTGGCGCTGTACAACACCGGCTTCGGTCTGATGATTGCCATCCCCTCGTTGATCGCGCATCGTCACTACCGCGCGCAGGTCGACAGCATCATCGTCGACATGGAGCAGCAGGCCATCCGCTTGGTGGATGTCGTGCACGGCGACCGCAAGAAGTAAGGCGAGGGACTTCACATGGACTTCCGTCGCGGACGAGTCAAGGAGGAGCTGGAGATCAATCTGATCCCGCTCATCGATGTGTTGCTGGTCATCATCATCTTTCTGATGCTCACCACAACCTATTCGCGCTTCTCTGGACTGGAGATCAATCTGCCGACTGCTGACTCGCAGGCCGCGCAGGATAAGTCTGAAGAGATCGATGTGGCCGTCACCGCGCGTGGCGAGATCAGCATCAACCGCACGCCAGTTGGCAGCACCGATGTCACCGTCATTGCGGAGGCGCTCAAGCGTGCCGTGCCGAGTGGTGCGGCCAAGCCGCCGGTACTGGTCATCAATGCCGATGCACAGGCCACGCATCAGCGCGTGGTTGACGTCATGCAGGCCGCGCAGCGCGCCGGCTTGCCTTACGTGTCCTTCGCCACGCAAGCCGGGCGCTAAGGCGCCGCGTCTGGTCATGCCCAGCAGTACCCCTTCCTGGTGGGCGACCCGCGGTCCGCGCGCTTGGCTGCAATTACCCCTTTCCGTCCTTTTTGCATTTGCCGTAGCCGTGCGGAGATTTGCATGGCGTGTTGGTTTGTTGCGCACGCAGCATCTTGCGGTTCCCGTCATCGTTGTCGGCAATGTGGCTGTCGGCGGTAGCGGGAAAACGCCGGTCGTAATCTGGCTGGCCGAGGCTCTGCGTCAGCATGGATGGGTGCCGGGCATCATTTCGCGTGGCTATGGCGGTCGTGCCACGATGCCGACGCCGGTCCTGCCGCGCAGCGATCCGGGCGAGGTGGGCGATGAACCCGTGCTGATCAGCCGCCGTACGGGCGTGCCAATGTGGACCGGACATGACCGGCCCGCAGTCGGTCGCGCGCTGCTGGCTGCGCATCCTCAAGTGAACGTCATCATCAGTGACGATGGTCTGCAGCACTATCGCCTGGCGCGCGATGTGGAAATCGTCGTGCTCGACGAGCGCGTGCTCGGCAATGCGCTGCCACTGCCCGCCGGGCCGCTGCGTGAGCCCTTGTCGCGGGTGCGGCAATCACAACTTGCCATCCTGCACGGTGCGAGTAGTGCCCGCACGCGGGCGGCCATCGGTGGCGTGCCGACAGCACAAATGGCGCTTGCTCCGGGAAAGCTCTATCGCCTGCACGCGCCGGAAGAGCAGGTGGAAGCGACTGAGCTGAAAGCCCTGACACTCAAGGCGCTGGCCGGCATCGGTCGCCCTGAGCGCTTCTTCGAGACCTTGCGCGCGTCGGGATTGGCGCCGCGCGACACGCGCGCCTTCCCGGATCATCACGTTTTTTCAGCACGTGACCTGGCACTCGATGGCGCAGATGCGCTGCTGATGACGGAGAAGGATGCGATAAAATGCCGGGCTATTGCGCCCGAACAGACTTGGGTCTTGCCTGTCGATGCCCATATCGACGCGACGGCGCTGCAACATATTCTGGAGCATCTCAATGGATCCGAAGCTGCTTGAAATTCTCGTCTGCCCTGTTTGCAAGGGCCCGCTGGATTACCGCAAAGCCGACAAGGAGCTGGTTTGCCGGCCTTGCCGTCTGGCCTACGCCATTCGCGATGGCATCCCCGTGATGCTCGCCGATGAAGCACGCACGCTGGCCGTAGAAGACGTACAGCAGTGAAGGTGCCCTTCAAGGTCATCATTCCGGCACGTTACGCCTCGACGCGCTTGCCGGCCAAGCCCCTCGCCGACCTGGCGGGCAAACCCATGGTGGTGCGTGTCATGGAGCGCGCAATGGCCGCGGGTGCGGAGGAGGTGTGGATTGCCACTGACCACGAAGAAGTCGCCCAAGCCGTGCGTAATGCGGGCGGCAATGCGCTGATGACGCGCGCGGATCATCCGAGTGGTACAGACAGGCTCGGCGAAGTCGTCGATGTGCTCGGCTGGGATGACACGGCCATCGTCGTCAATGTGCAGGGAGACGAACCCCTCATCGACCCGGCCACTATCGTTAGCTGTGCTCAAGCGTTGGCTGAGGATGCCGAAGCGGCAATCGCCACCGCCGCGCACGCCATTCACTCGCTGGAGGAGTTTCTCAATCCCTCGGTTGTGAAGCTGATCACCGACGCACACGGGCGTGCCATGTATTTTTCGCGTGCGCCGATTCCCTGGCCGCGTGACGCGTTTGCTGCGGGCCTGCCCAGCAAGGGAAATCTCCCTTTGTGGCTAAAACCAGCCCGCCATGTGGGCTTGTATGCCTATCGCGCGAGTTTTCTGCGCGCCTATGCGCGCCTTGCGCCCTCGCCGATCGAGAGCGTGGAAATGCTCGAACAGTTGCGTGCCATGTGGCATGGTTACAAGATACGCGTCGTAATGCTCGACGCTGCGCCTCCCGGTGGTGTGGATACACCGGAAGACCTTGCGCGCGTACGCGCGATTTTCGAGAACGCTGCGCACTGAGCTGCGTTCTCATTCAGTGGAAGTGGAGGAGTAAAAGATGCGTCTGATTTTGTTGGGACCGCCGGGGGCGGGCAAAGGTACTCAAGCCAAGTTCATCGCCGAGCGCTATGCGATCCCGCAGATCTCCACAGGCGACATGCTGCGCGCAGCTGTAAAGGCCGGTACGCCGCTGGGCCTTGCTGCCAAGGCCGTCATGGATGCCGGTCAGCTCGTGTCGGATGACATCATCATCGGCCTCGTCAAGGAACGCCTGACGCTGCCGGACTGTGCCAAGGGTTACATGTTCGATGGCTTCCCGCGCACCCTGCGTCAGGCTGATGCACTCAAGGAATCAGGCGTAGAGCTGGATGCGGTGCTCGAAATCGATGTGCCGGATTCAGAGATCGTCGAACGCATGAGTGGTCGCCGCATGCATCCGGCATCGGGCCGCACTTACCACGTCAAGTTCAACCCGCCCAAAGTTGAAGGCAAGGACGATGAGACCGGCGAGCCGCTGGTGCAGCGTGAGGATGACAAGGAAGAGGTCGTCAAGAAACGCCTTGACGTCTATCACGATCAGACCAAGCCACTGGTGAAGTACTACTTTGACTGGTCGGCGACGGGGGATGTGCATGCGCCGCGCTATGCCAAGATCTCGGGTCTCGGTACGGTGGATCAGATCACCAAGCGGACCTTTGCAGCCCTAAGCGCCTGAGCATCGACGCAACGAAAAAGCGGAGCCAAGGCTCCGCTTTTTTCATGTCGACAATCAATGTACGCCGCGTCGCTTGAAGTCGGCCGGGCGGAAGCCCAGCGCAAACAGTGTCACGAAATAACTGCCGGCACCCGCCAGCATCAGTCCACCAAGCCATAGCAGTCGCTTGCTACTGCTGCTATGCAGCCAGCTTGTCTCGGCACCCATTGCAAACCACAGCACGATCCCCATTACAAGCAGGGCTGCCAGTAGTTTCCCGACGAAAACCGGCCATCCTGCCTGAGGCGTAAAGGCCTCCTTGCGACGCAGGCCGAAATACAAAAGGCTGGCGTTGAGCGTGGCGGCGAGGCCGATGGACAGCGCCAGGCCTGCGTGCTGCAGGTGCAGGCCCCACACGAACAGCAGGTTCATGAGCTGTGTGGCAATCAGCGAGATGATGGCAAAGCGTAGCGGCGTCCGGATGTCCTGCCGTGAGTAGAAGGCTGGTGCAAGGATTTTCACGAGAATGATGCCCGACAGGCCGACGCTGTAGGCGATCAGTGCGCGCCGTGTCTGCATCACATCTTCAGGTGTGAAGGCGCCGTGCTGGAATAGCGTCGCCGTCAGTGGCACAGAAAGAATGCACAGTGCCAGCGCTGCAGGCAGCGTCAGCAGCAATGCAAGGCGCAGGCCCCAGTCGAGCATGGCAGAAAACTCGGCCCGATTACCGTCCGCATTCAGCTTGGACAAGCTTGGCAGGAGGATGGTGCCAAGTGCTACGCCAAGGATGCCTGACGGAAACTCCATCAAGCGATCGGCATAACTCAACCAGGAGATGCTGCCCGTTGGCAACCACGAGGCAAAGGCTGTGTTGATCAGCAAGCTGATCTGCGCCACTGACACACCTATCGTTGCAGGCGCCATCAGCTTGAGGATGCGCAGCACGCCGGGATCGCGGAAATGCAGATCGAAACGCGGCAACATGCCGATGCGCGCCAGAGCTGGCAGCTGAATGGTCAGTTGCAGCACGCCGCCGATGAAGGTGCCCCAGGCGAGCGCTTCGATGGGCTTGGCAAAGTACGGTGCGGCGAGCGCTGCCATGGCAATCATACTGATGTTCAGCAGCACCGGTGTGAGAGCAGGAATCGAGAAGCGGTTCCAGGTATTGAGCACGCCTGCGGCCAGGGCCACCATCGCCATGAAGAAGATGTAGGGAAAGGTGATGCGCGTCAGCTCGACCGTGAGCGCAAACTTCTCGGGCTGGGCTGCGAAACCACCTGCCGTGGCGTAAATGAGGAAGGGCGTGCCAATCACGCCCAATATCGTGACCAGCATGACGATGAGCCCGAGCAGCGTCGCCACGCGATTGATCAGGGTGCGTGTCTCGTCTTCACTGCGCTTGTTCTTGTATTCCGACAGGATGGGGACGAAGGCTTGCGAGAACGCACCTTCTGCAAACAGCCTGCGCAGCAGATTGGGCAGGCGGAACGCCACATTGAAGGCATCGGTCATCAGACCGGCGCCGAAAATGTTTGCGACCAGGACCTCACGAGCCAGACCGAGGATGCGCGACAGGAAAGTCAGGCCACTGATGGTGGCAAGGGCTTTAAGCAGATTCACGTTTGAGGGGACGTAGCGGGCAGAGGAGCGCGATCATAGCGTGCTGTGGCCCTCTGCTGCCAAAGTGCAGGCATGCCGCCGACGCTGCAAAGGGGCTTGCAATTGAACGGGCTCTCCATTAAGATCACCGGCTCTCGTTAAACCGAACCGGAATTATAGATATGGCCAATACGGCACAGGCACGCAAACGCGCGCGTCAAACGGTCAAGGCAAATGCGCACAACTCCAGTCTGCGCTCCCGTCTGCGCACAGCCATCAAGGCTGTCCGTAAAGCGGTCGATGCTGGCGACAAGGCAGCTGCACAGCAAGTGTTTCAACAATCGATGAGCGTCATCGACAGCATTGCTGACAAGAAAATTATCCACAAGAACGCTGCTGCTCGTCACAAGAGCCGCCTGTCCGCTGCCGTCAAGGCATTGGGCGCTGCTGCCTGAGACTGATCAAGCTTCTTGTTGCCAGGTTGGCCCAGATTTTCTGAGCTGACCGGGCGCAATAAAAAGGCGATGTTACTGCATCGCCTTTTTGCTTTTGTGTTTCGGGGTGGGCAGCTCAGCTGCCGACAGATGCGCTGGCGATTTCTTCGGCGTATTCGACGGTGAGTTCGTTGTCTGCCGCGAAGTTCGTAAGGAATTTGTAGGCAAGCGGTTCCAGCTTGTAGAGGCGCGCGTCCACGATGACGCATTTGTCTCCATTCAGCGTGCTGGGGCGAACATAGGGAGAGAATTTCATCTTCCGGTCGGCACCGAACACCGACATGATCCCGCAGAGGCGATCGGCCCAATCGCTGGGGCGAAAGATCTTGCCATCCGCTGTCCTGCCAATGATTGTGAAGCTGACAACTGTTGCAGACATATCAGTGTTGAGGTCGGGTTTGGCCAACTGGTGTGTCAGGCTGCTTGCGCAGGTTTTACATCTGAATCAAAGCAAGTGTCATGCGCACTTGACGAATTCTGGTGAAGCTTCTTGCTGCAGGGTGGCAAATGACCCTCCAGGCATCGGTCAAATGTCTTGATATTACTGCGGCACTGCAACAGCGAAAGTTTAACAGAAAAGGCCCGGCGCCCTTGGGCGTGCCCTTGTTTGCGGGTGCAATGCACGGCAAATTGATGCGGCCGGCTGGTGGCGGCCATGCCAATCCATTAAGATTGATAGCTCGGCAGCTTTCCAAGGCTGCCGTTGTGTTTTGAAAATGCCCGGAAATGGGGCGGTGAGGGGTAACGAATGTCACCGCTACCGACGGGCGAAGCGCCGCGAGGCAAACAGAAGCTAACGATGATGCGAGGCCCTGCGCCGTTCCTTGGTTGCAATAAGGAATGAAGCGCAGATTGCACCCATGAATACACCGCTAAAGCACTACCTGCAGTTCAAGGATTTCAGTCGCGACGAGTACGACCATCTCTTCGCACGCACGCGCTGGATCAAGGAAAAGTTCAAGCGTTACGAGCCTTACCACCCGCTGTTTGATCGCACGCTGGTGATGATCTTCGAGAAGGCCAGTACGCGCACGCGCCTGTCGTTCGAAGCCGGCATGTTCCAGCTCGGCGGCTCGGCCATCTACCTGAATACACGCGACTCCCAGCTCGGCCGTGGTGAGCCCGTCGAGGACGCGGCGCAAGTCATCTCGCGCATGTCAGACGTGGTGATGATCCGCACCTTCGAGCAGGACATCGTGGAGCGCTTTGCACGTAATTCGCGTGTGCCGGTCATCAATGGTCTGACCAATGAATACCATCCGTGTCAGATTCTTGCGGACATCTATACCTACATCGAACGTTTCGGTTCGATCCAGGGCAAGACGGTGGCGTGGATCGGCGATTCGAACAACGTCTGCAACACCTGGCTGCAGGCGGCTGAGGTGCTGGACTTCAATGTTCATGTCGCGACGCCGAAGGGTTATGAGGTCGAGCCCGAGCGCGCCAATCTGTATGGCACCGGACATTTCGAACAATTCGAAGACCCCATGGAAGCTGCCAAGGGTGCGGACCTGATCACAACCGACGTGTGGACCTCGATGGGCTTCGAGGCAGAGAACGAAGAGCGCTTGCGCGACTTCGCCGACTTCCAGGTGGACGAAGAGATGATGGCGGTGGCCGGCAAGGACGCTGTGTTCATGCATTGCCTGCCTGCGCATCGCGGCGAGGAAGTCAGCGCGGGTGTGATCGATGGCCCGCAGAGCGTGGTGTGGGATGAGGCAGAGAACCGTCTGCACGTACAGAAGGCTCTGCTGGAGTATCTGTTGATTGGGCGTGTGAATCCGGATCAGTGATTCCCGTGTTTGCTACAAACCGGAAAATGCCGTTCAGGTTTCGTCTGAACGGCATTTTTCATTTCTAGTCCGCCGAAAACAGCCATGTCTTTGGAAAATGCTCAAAGCTTTCGATTACGGCCGTTACGCCTTCGCAGGCAGCAAGCCGAGCATGGCTGGTGCGCGGGCCGAGGGCGACAATGTGGCCAATACCTGCGGCCTGTGCCGACCTGAAGCCTGCGATGGCGTCTTCGACCACGATGCATTCGCGGGGCGGCAGACCTAGATTGACGGCCGCGCGGGCATACATGTCCGGCGCAGGCTTTCCCGGGAAACTGCCATCGTCATAAACGATGAGGTCTGTATCGAACCATCGTTCCAGTTCCAGTTCACGGATGAAAAAATCCAGATTGGTGCGTTCTGACGCGGTGGCGATGGTGTGGGGAATGTCGTGCATCACCAGAAAGTCCAGCAGCTCGGTGGTGCCGGGAGAGAGCGTGAACACCTCCGGCTGTTCCAGGCACAGGCGGCGATAGAACGACTCCTTGGCCTGGGTCAGTGCGTGCAACTCCTCGCCTTCCACTACTCGTCCGGTCAGGTGGCCGAGAATGTGTGAGTTGGTGCGGCCGTGCACATGCTGCAGGAATTCATCCGGCGTGAATTCGCTGCCTCGCAATTCGCGCGCCGAGTGCTGCCAGGCCAGCTCGTGCAGATGCGCGTCCCACAACAACACGCCATTGAAATCGAAAATGATGCCCTTGAATGTCATGTTGCGTATCCCTCAAACGGCTGGCGGTAAATAGCGGCTACGGCAGGACCAGCGCACGAAGTACCATGATATCAGCGCCCGCAGGCGGAAGCGGGTGGTCGATAGGCGTGCGAATTCATGCAGGATGAATTTCAGGTGGACCGGGCCGGGTTGGTGACGTGACTAGCTATTTTCGCGTCGAGGGGAAGATCATCTTCACTGCCAGCGCGGTTGTCGCAACCAGGGTGGAGACGACGCTGGGCACCCAGCATATCGGTTGATTCGACTCCGCCGCGATCATGATCACGCCCGTGGTCAGCATGATCTGGGTGACGAGGGTAAGGAACCCGCGGCCCGGTTTTGTGGCGCGTACTGCAGGTAATAACTGTTGACCGGCAGTGCGGGAATGACAGGGAAGGAACCCCTAGGCCGAGTACCAGAGCACCGCGAAGAAGTGGCAGGCGGTTCCCGCGGCGACGAACAGGTGCCAGACAAAATGGGTAAAGCGCACGCGCTCATCCAGTACGAAGAAGATGACGCCCAGTGTGTAGGCCATGCCGCCGGCCACCAGCCAGCCCAGGCCCCATGCAGGCATCAACTGCCACATCGGCTTGGCCGCAATGACCACCAGCCAGCCCATGGCCAGGTACAGCGCGGTGGATAGGCGTGGATAGCGGATGCCACCGAATGACTTCAGCGCGACGCCGGCTGCTGCCAGTCCCCAGACCAGGCCGAAGAGGGTCCAGCCCCAAGGTCCGTGCAGTACGCCTAGCGTGAAGGGCGTGTAGGTACCCGCGATGAGCAGGTAGATCGCGCCGTGGTCGAGGATCTGGAAGAGCCGCTTGGCGCGGTTCTGCGGCAGCAGGTGGTAGATCGTGGACGACAGATAAAGCAGCACCATCGTCGCCGCGAAAATGCTGGCACCGACCACGCCTGCGGCACTGCCACGTTCTACGGCTGCGATAATCAGGATCGGCGTGCCGGCCACGGCCAGTAGCAGGGCGATACCGTGGCTGATGCTGTTGGCAATCTCTTCGCCAAGCGATTGCGGGCGATCCTGAAAAGCGAGCGCTGCCGTCATGGTTACATCCTCAGTCTCAAGCGAGCAGCCCATGCTACCCCTCAGATGCGGTGAAGTCCGGCGCACGGCAATGGTTTTTGCCGTAGATCAAGTTTATGGCTGCCGCACCGTGCTTTCCGGTGCCGCTTCCTATGCTTCCTGCAGAGGAGTCGTACGTGAAATCCGGGAATGCAGCCCCCAACGAACTGACATGGCATCTGCTGACGGCCGAGGTGGCGCAGCTCAAGCTTGACGGAGCACTACTTACCGGTGAGGCCGTGCCCGCAGAAAAGTCGGGAGTGACATCAAGTGGTGAGCAGGTCGCTCGGTGATCGGCGCACGGCCTTCAAGGGCACCACGCGCTGCCGACAGCGTTGTTGCATCGGGCTTTCGGCGCTGATTTTCGGGGTCGTTGAGTGCGAAAAATTGCGCGTGCGGCGCCGCTGGCACTACAGACCAAAGCCCACTGCGCTTGTGCGCAAGATGCCTACTTGACGATGGTGACCGGCACTTTCGCCAGGTGCAGCACCTTGGTCGTAATGGAACCCAGCAGCATGCCCACCACGGAGCCGTGACCGCGTCCGCCCAGCACGATGCTGTGACATCGTTTCTCCTCGGCGAGCCGCGCAATCGTTTCAGCAATGTGACCGATCTCGACGCATGCTTCATAGCTCACGCCAGCCGTGTCCAGCAGCCCTTTAGCCTTGCTCAGTGCCTTCTCGCCTTCTGCGCGGTAGTAGGCGGCGATGGCCTCCTGACTCACGAACATTCTGACCTCGCCGGACACGATGGGGGGCTGAACGTAGAGCACGAACAAGGCTGCTGGCTGACCACGCCCGATTTGTTCGATCATGAACCGCACCGCGCGCAGTGAGACTTCAGAGCCGTCGACTGGAATGAGGACGTTTTCCACGACATTCTCCTTTGGCTGTTTTGCGCATAGAGTCGGAGCGCGCGAACGCATGCATACCCCCCAGATTCATTATGGGTTTCCGCGCATGGCTTTACCTTGTTTCCGTACAAATCCGTGGCCGTCCCGTGACTCGGGGCGTCCAGCTTCAAGTCACTGCCATGCCTGGGAACAGACCCTAAGGTTGGGCGCGCAGTAGTGCACCGTACTCTGCGAGGAAGCGCTCGAAGACCAGATGTGCGCCGTGCGCGCTCAGGTGGCCCTGATCGATGTGAAGCAGTCCGTCGGCGTCGCGGAATCTGCAGCTATTGCCCTTGCATAGCTGGCGATAAGGCGAGAAATAGCTCGCGTTGGCTTTGACTGCGTCTTCGATGTCCGTATCGAAGGTGTCGTCGAATTCGATTTTGTATTCCGTGAGATTGTTCTTGCCGAACTTCCAGTCGCGGTAGGCAATCTGCGGCACGCGTGTGTGATACACGGGTGATGCGCCGATCATGTAAACCGTCAGGCCGTGCGTCTTGAGCCACTGCGTGACCTGCTGGATGTTCCGCAGGAAATCCGGAGTCCGGGAGTAGGACCACCAGTTGCCCGAGATCATTACGGTATCGAATTGGCCGCTTTCGAGCATCTTGAGCACGGCCTGGTTGAACGCGTTGCAGTTGCGATCGTAGTACTGCAGATAGGGCGGGCAGCCTGTGTGCGTCAGGTAGGTGACGTTGAGACTGTTGAACGCCGGATTCGATCTGATTTCGCCGACATAGTGATTGGCATAGCTGTCGCCCCACAGCAGTACGCGCCTTGTGCCAGGTTTGTCGTTGGTCTTCAGGCGGCACCTGGCGAGATCGGGGATGGCTTCTGCCCCCTCTGCATCGTTGAAGAAGCATGGCGCGTCTTTCTGGACTGCCGTATCTTTCTGCAGCGAATCGAGCATGGCGGAGGTCTGCGGGTCGGGGAAGCCATCGTGCGAAATGGTGAGGCTGGCAGGCACGATCACCGTGGCGAACATTAGAACCGCCAGACCCAGATCGCGGCGAGGGCGGGCCGTCTTGATGGCTTTGCGAAATGGCGTTTCAACCAGCCGGTAGCTCAGTGTGGCGGCCAGAAATATCGCGACAAGCAGGCCTGCGGTTTCGGTGCCGGAAAGCGGTCGCATGACGTAGTACTTGTAGAAAACAAGTATCGGCCAATGCCAGAGATAGAGAGAGTAAGAAATCCTGCCGATCCACGCGGCGACGGGATTGCCCAGCCACGCCGTCGCTGGATTCGCCACCCCGCCAAAATAAAGCAGCAGCGCGGCCCCGGCGCAGGGAATCAGCGCCAGTGCGCCTGGAAATGCCAACGTGGTATTGAAGCCGGCGATGGCGCCGAAGCAGAGCAGCAAGCCGGTCAGGCACAGGGCGAACGCCTTGCGCGGTGCGACACTTGCTGCGGGCAGCAAAGCAAACAAGGCGCCGAGACACAGCTCGAAGGCTCGCGACACAGGCAGGTAAAACGCTGCGCTGGGCTTGTGCTCGGTGAGCAGCATGCTGCCAGCAAGAGAGGCTGCGATGACTACCATCAGCAGCGCTGGCAGATGTTTTCGCAGGTAGCGATGGGCGAGTAGCAGAAAGATCGGGAAGAGGATGTAGTACTGCTCCTCGACCGATAGCGACCAGGTGTGCAGCAGTGGCGTTTCGTCGGCCCCGCCGTCGAAGTAGCCCAGGTGCTTCCAGAAAAACACGTTCGACACGGAGGCCGTTGCGGCAATGGCAGACCAGGACAGAGCGACGCGTTCCTGGGTGAGCATCAGATAGCCCGCGATGGGCATGCAGACCAGCAGGACGACCCACAATGCCGGGAAGATCCGTCTGAATCTGCGCTGATAGAAGCGCGCGAACGAAAAGCTGCCCTGATCCATCTCGCGGACGATGATGGCCGTGATCAGGAAGCCGGATATCACGAAGAAGATGTCAACGCCGACGAAACCGCCTGGCAGCCATGTAGCCCCGAAGTGAAACAGCATGACGGAGAGCACCGCGAGCGCGCGGAGCCCGTCAATGTCTGGCCGGTATTTGAGGTCCTGGGTCGGCATGCGGGCGGGCTGTTCCTGTCGTCTGGCGGAGGGGGAGCGCTGTCAGTTTAACCGCGCACCCGTTCGCTGCCGTCACGACATGTGGGCATGTCGCCCAGAGGCGCAGACCCTAGCGCGACAGAACCAGCGCTGTGCCGAGCACCGTCAGCGCCGCACCCAGCCAGGCGCCGCGCGCCGGTGGGCGGCGCAGGTAGAGCCATAACAGCAGAAGCACAATGATCGGCGTGATGGATGACAGGATTGCGACCGTGCCGACGTTGCCATGCCGCAGCGCGAGCAGCAGCAAGGTCATGCCCACCGCCATGCCGACGAAGCCACTGCCCGCCGTCTGGGCGAGGATGCGCCGGGTGAGGGGCTGACGTGCTTTGGCGGCACTGAAGCCACTCCACAGCAGGATGAAATGTGCAGCGCAGGCGACCGACACGCGGATGGCTGAGGCGGTGATCGGGTCCATGCCCTCGGCCATTACCGGCTTGGCGATCACGTTGCCCAGCGACATGCACAGCGCTGACGTCACCCCGAAGGCAATACCGCTGCCGACGTGGCCGCGATCGATCTCCCAGCCATGGTCCTCGTCCTTGCGGCGGCCAAGCAGGATGGCTGTCATCACGCCCGCAATGGTCAGGGCTGCGCCGAAAATTGCCTGCGGCGTCATGCGTTCGGCGAAGACTGCAAAGCCGAGCAGGGCGCTCCACAGGGCGTGGGTAGCAAACAGCACGCCGGTGCGGCGCGGGCCGAGGCGGTTCATTGCCGCAAACAGCGCGGTATCACCGATGAAGATGCCGATCAGGCCACTCAGCGCCATGACTGAGTAGTGAGTGCTCCAATGAGGCATCGAGAATGCTTGCGAGCCGTGTAGGACCAGCACCGCGGCCCATAACATCAGACACACGCTGAGCATGCGCCAGCGGTTGTAGGCGAAGGCGCCGAGATGACGTGAGGGTGAAACGGACAGCATGCTGCCGACGGCCCAGCAGGTGGCTGCGGCCATGGCGAACAGATCGTAGGGAGCAAGCATCAAGATGTCATGCACTCGGAGGCGCGTGGTATGCGACCCGGCATGCTATCCGGATTCGCTTGCGTGAAGGCGCGTTGCGGTTTGTGCGGGATGCTGATGAACAAAGGCGGGCCGGAAGTCTACTAACTCGTTGTCGAGAGCGATATAGCGCGTTCCGCAATGTATGGCCCTATGCGGTGTTCGCCTACCGGGTGAAACAAAGCGCCAGGCATTACTGCGCGCCAAGTACTTTTGCTTTCTCGCGTTCGTACTCTTGCTGCGTGAGCGCGCCGCTGTCCAAGAGCTTCTTCAAGCGCTCAACTTGGCTCAGCTTGTCGACGGTTTGTGCGCCTGGCGCGTTGGAGGAGAGAGAGTCCGCACATTCGAAGATCCACTCTACGCGGGGAAAGTTGCCCAGGATGTGCGGCGCTTTGGAGGTGGTTTCTTGCAGTGGTCGAACAGTCTTGCCCTTACGCGCGCATTGTTTGGTGGCCATTTCCTCAACTGTCTCGCGCACGCTGCCCACGGAGACGAAGCCGGAGCCTCCCTGATAGAAAGCGCGATAGGCCTCTGCACCCGGCGTGGCTTTCTCCAGTTGGGCGGTTTCTCCTCCGAAGACTGCGCCATCAAATTGCGATTTGCTGCCCGCAACAGGCTGAACGGGTGGGTTGTTTGCGCAGCCGAGAAGGACAGAGGCTGCCAGGAGCGTGGCAAGGCGGATGGAGGTCATGGTGTGGCGATCGAGTGGTACGCGCCTGGGCGCTTGTGGGGCCACGCCCGACTTATTGGCAGGCAATCTGGCCGGTCCGTCTGACGTGGATTGCGGCGGGCATTGCGCCCGCCGCCCGCCGCCTCAGATCTCTTCCGGCTCCATCTTGATTGCGCCGCTTGGGCACTCTTCCACACAGATGCCGCAGCCCTTGCAGTAGTCGTATTTGAACTCGAAGCCCTTGCCGGGGCCGAGCTTGACGACGGCGTTGTCGGGGCAGACGCCATAGCAGTTGTCGCATTCGAAGCAGTTGCCGCAGGACAGGCAGCGGCGTGCTTCGAACAGGGCAGTGGCTTCGTCGAGGCCGCCTTGCACTTCGTCGAAGGTGCTTTGCCGGCGGACCAGATCCAGCATGGGGCGCATGGTCTTGGGCGCGTCGGTGTAGTACCAGGTGTTGAGCTTGTCGAAGGTGGCGAGCTCGTGCTTGGGCGGCTTGACGTAGGTGGTCTTGCGCAGCCAGGCGTCGATGTGACGCGCGGCATGTTTGCCGTGGCCGACGCCGACGGTGACGGTGCGTTCCGAAGGCACCATGTCGCCGCCGGCGAAGATGCCGGCGTAGCCCGTCATCATGTTCGGTCCTACCTTGACGACGCCGTCTTCGAATTCCAGGCCAGGCACGCCATCGAGCAGGCCGAGGTCTACGTCCTGGCCGAGGGCCAGCACGACGGAGTCGGCCTCCAGTGTTTCGATCTCGCCGGTGGCGACCGGGAAGCCTTCGTCGTTGAGCACCATCTTCTCGATGGTGATGGCGCCTTCGCCGACTTGCTTGATGGTGGACAGCCAGCGCATCAGTACGCCTTCTTCGAGAGCTTCCTCTACTTCGAAGGCGTGAGCAGGCATTTTTTCGCGTGTGCGGCGATAGACGATGACGGCTTCTTCGGCGCCCATGCGTTTGGCGGTACGTGCCACGTCGAGCGCGGTGTTGCCGCCGCCATAGACGACGACGCGTCGGCCGAGCAGGGGCTTGTCTTCGCCTTCCATGCTGCGCAGGACGCTGACCGCATCAAGGATCTTGGCGGTCTCGCCCGCCGGGATGTAGGTGCGGCGGGCGACGTGGGCACCCACGGCGAGGAAGGCGGCGTCGAAGCGGCCTTCGGTCATGGTGCCGAGAATGTCATCGACCTTGGTGTTCAGGTGCAGCTCGACACCCATGTCGACGATGCGTTGCACTTCGGCATCCAGCACTTCGCGCGGCAGGCGGTACTTCGGGATGCCGAAGCGCATCATGCCGCCCGCGAGCGGGCCGGCTTCGTAGATGCTGACGGCATGTCCCAGGCGGCGCAGGTGGTAGGCGGCCGAGAGGCCCGAGGGGCCGGAGCCGACGACCAGCACGCGCAGGCCGGACTCTTTCTCCGGCGGCGTGAACTTCCAGCCGTACTTGATGGCTTCGTCGCCGAGGAAGCGTTCCACGGAGTTGATGCCGACCGCCTTGTCGAGTTGAGCGCGGTTGCAGGCACCCTCGCAGGGGTGGTAGCAGACGCGACCCATCACGCCGGGCAAGGGGTTGTCGACGGTCAGTGCGCGCCAGGCGGTCTCGTAGTCGCCGCTCTCGGCGTGATAGAGCCACTCCTGGATATTCTCACCGGCCGGGCAGGTGTTGTTGCAAGGGGGCAGGCGATGCAGGTAGACCGGGTGCGATGTGCGCCAGGTGCCAGTCTTGTTGGCTAGCGATGAACCTACGTCGAGGGTGATGGCAAAGGGCTTGTCCATTTTCGTGCCTCACAGGGGTTGCTGGGCGGCGTAGTAGCCGACCGGTTGTGGCGCGTCTTCGATCAGGCGGAACTTGCTGATGTTGTGATCGGCGATCTGCTGGAAGCGGGCGATGACGTCGAGCTGCGGCGTCTTGCCGAACAGGTGCGCAAAGCGCTTCTGCAGCTTGAGGTATTCCTCCACCGGACGCTTGTTGCGGATGTGCTGCACGTTGGTGACTTCGCCGTGCTCGGCTTCAAACACCGGGAACAGGCCGGTCTCCTTAGCGAGGCGTGCGAGGCGGATGGTGTTCTCCGACGCAGCGCCCCAGCCGAGCGGACAGGGCACGAAGATGTGGATGTAGCGAGCGCCGCGCACCGACATGGCATGCGCCACCTTGTGCTCCAGATCGTGCAGGTCGGCGACGGTGGCGGTGGCGACATAGGGAATGCCGTGCGCCATGGCCAGCAGTGGCATGTTCTTGCCCTGACCGAACACATTGCCGGCGGGGGCGCCCACGGCGGGCGTGGTGGCGGTGCGCGCGGCGGGCGGCGTGGCCGAGCTGCGCTGCACGCCGGTGTTCATGTAGGCCTCGTTGTCGTAGCAGATGTACAGCACATCGTCATTGCGCTCGAACATGCCCGACAGACAGCCGAAGCCGATGTCGGTCGTGCCGCCGTCACCGCCCTGGGCAATCACCCGAACCGGTGCGTCACCGGTCTTGCGATGCTTGATCTTCATGGCCGCGGCGATGCCCGTGGCGACTGCCGCGGTGTTGCCGAACAGTGAGTGAATCCACGGGATCTGCCACGAGGTCTCGGGGTAGGGCGTCGAGAACACTTCGAGACAGCCGGTGGCGTTGGCCGCAATGAGCTGGTTATTGGTGGCACGCATGGCTGCGTCGATCGCATAGCGTGCGCCCAGCGCTTCGCCGCAGCCCTGACAGGCGCGATGGCCCGAGTTGAGGGCGTTGGTGCGGCCGGTATCGGCCTGCACGGAGCGTTCGTCTTCCGGCAGAAGGCGGTTGCCGACAGTGAAGGTGCCGGTCTGGTAGAACTTTACGGGCTGGAATGCCATTTGAATTTCTCCTCGGCCGCTTATCTGGACGCTGACTCACGCGCGGCGCTGTCAGCGTCGGCGTCATGACCACCATGGGCACCATGGGCGATATCGCGCAGGATGTTTTCTGCGATGGGGCCGGAACGGCGTGTGCGACGCTCGCGGTCGCGCTCTCGCTGGATGATGTTCCAGTCCATATCGAGAAAGTGCAGGGACGGCAGCTGGTCGCCGATCGCCAGCGCCAGGCAGTGGCGCAGCGAAGCGCGTGTGATGGGGCGGCCACCGAGACCGGCGACGACCGTGTAGACGCGGGTGTCGACGTTGTCGATGGCCATGCGCACATCGGTCGCCACGATGCCGCCGAGGCCCACGGCAAAGCTCTTTTCGATCACCACGACCTTCTTGGCATTGCCCAGTGCGTGGCGTACTGCGGCCAGCGGGAAGGGGCGGAAGCTGGTGATGCCGAGCACGCCGATGGAGATACCATCGTTGCGCATCTCGTCGACGGTGTCCTTGATCGTGCCCAGCACCGAGCCGAGTGCGATGACGACGATGGAGGCATCTTCGATGCGGTAAGGCCGCACCAGACCGCCAGAGTCGCGGCCGAATATCTTCTGGAAGTCCTTCTGGATCTCCGGGATCAGGTCCAGCGCCTGCATCTGCCGCTCGTGCGCGAGGTAGCGCACTTCCGAGAAGGCTTCGGGCCCGACCATGGCGCCTATCGTTACCGGCTCGTTCGGGTCGAGCACCTGGCGTGGCGAGTAGGGGGGCAGGAAGGCGTCAACCTGGTTTTGTTCGGGGACGTCGACGCGCTCGTAAGCGTGCGTGAGGATGAAGCCATCCATGCACACCATGACGGGCAGCGACAACTCTTCACCGAGGCGGAAAGCCTGGATGTGCAGGTCGACGGCTTCCTGGTTCGTTTCCGCGAAGAGCTGTATCCAGCCACAGTCGCGCTGACTCATCGAGTCACTGTGATCGTTCCATATATTGATCGGCGCGCCGATGGCGCGATTTGCCACCGTCATGACGATCGGCAGTCCCAGGCCCGAGGCATTGAACACCGCCTCGACCATGAACAGCAGGCCCTGCGAGGCAGTCGCCGTGTAGGTGCGCGCACCGCCCGCCGAGGCGCCGATGGCCACGCTCATGGCGGCGAACTCCGACTCCACGTTGATGTATTCGCAGGGATCGATCGCTTCTTCGCGCACCATTTCGGCGAGCGCTTCGACGATGTGGGTCTGCGGTGAAATGGGATAAGCGCAAATCACTTCCGGCCGGCATAGCGCAACGGCCTCGGCGACGGCGTGAGAACCCTCTACTTGCTTAAGCATGAGCTGCCTCCTCAATATTTTTCCGCACCATGGCGTAGGCGGCGCTGGTCGCGGCCACGTTGCTGGCCGCTATCGCGGGCGGGAATTTTTCGCGTATCGCTGCATTGACGGAGTCGAGCGACAGCAGGCCGGACAGGGCTGCGAAAGCCCCCAGCAGTACTGCATTGGGCAGCGGACGACCGATATGCTCCATCGCTAGTTCGGTAGCCGGTACCGTGATCAGGCGTTCCGGTCGAAAGCGCCGCAGGCGCTCGGTGAGCCCCAGCGCATCAAAGCTGCGCAGCGTGTTGAGGAGCACGTAACCGTCGTCGGTCAGGCCGCTGAACACATCCACCTGGTGCAGCAGGGTGGGGTCTTGCACGATGATCGCGTCAGGCTGCATCACGGGCTCGCGCAAGCGGATCTCGTGATCGTTGATACGGCAGAACGCCACCACGGGCGCGCCCGTGCGTTCTGAACCGAAACTTGGAAAAGCCTGCGCGTGATGACCTTCGAGGAAGGCCGCGGACGACAACATTTCGGCGGCAGTAACGACACCCTGCCCACCACGTCCGTGAATACGAACCTGGAACATGCTTGCTCCTCCTGTGTGACCGATGTGGTCGCCTTGATTGCCGGGACCAGCGTTGCGACCGTTGCCGGTCTCTGGCTTCGTAACTTAGGCCATCGGCTCAGGCGCGTTTTGCTTTGGGTCAAGAAGCGGGCTGTAAGGCGGGATCGGACATTTGCTGAAGAACAAAGCGAAGCGGGCGCGAGGGGAGAGGCGTGACGAGGCCTGACTGCGCAAATTTCGCGTTGAAGGGGATACAAACGGTGGGGGCTTCGTCAGCCCATCTGGCGTGCTTGCGGGAAGACGTCTGAGCTGCGACGAAGTGCGTGCAGACACGCGCCAAAGGGCCCCGAGGCGGACCGGATCAGCAACGATTTGTGAGCGGTGGCTTCTTCAAAAAATGCCAGCGCTGTAATGCAGTTAGGGTAATGAGTTTCTAAAAAAAGTTCGTCATCCCGGCGCAGGCCGGGATCCAGATCGACGCGTAGTGACTGGATCCCGGCCTTCGCCGGGACGACGAGGTTGTGTCATTCGCAACACCTAGGTGAATGCACTACGATCAGCGCCAGTTTCTTTATTGGAGTGAAAGCGGGCCAGCTCGTGCTGTCAATGTGGCAAGGACAGGTAGTACTGCCCCAGTTCGGTCAGCTGGCCATTGGCGGCGAGCAGGCTGGTGTAGTGCGTGTCGTTCGACCAGCGTCCGGTGAACCAGGCATAGCGGAAGACGTCGGCACGTGATTCGCATATCGCCACCATGTCCTGCATCTGCGTCTTCTGCTTGGCGACCGAGTCAATCTGCGCGCTGCCGTCGCCCGTGTGCCAGTTGGCGAACTCGGTGACCCAGAAAGGCTTGCCGTATTTCTTCAGGCGGTCCAGCTGCGCGGCGAGGCCGTAGTCGTACCAGTGGAGGGCGAGGTAGTCGATCTGCGGGTCGCGCTGTGCGTTGGCAGCGCGGTAGGCGGCGTAGAAGGCGTCCAGCCACACCACCGGGTCGCTGTAGCCGCTCATCGTGCCCCAGGTGATGGCAGGACCGACGATCTTCACCCCGGTCTTGGCCGCCAGCGCCTCATAGCTGGGCCAGACGGCGGCGGCCTGGGTTGGCGTGAGGTTGGCCTGGTCGCTGAGGTTGGGCTCGTTCATGACGAGCAGATACTTGATGTGCGGGTTGGCGAGCAGGAAGGCTTCCACTTTCGCTGCGTCGAAATTGCCGTTCCACAGCATCGGGATGAAGTCCATGGCGTAGCGCGCGCGGTAGTCGCTCGGCAGCTTGCTGCTGGGCTGCGCGCTCCAGTTGTACCACCAGCTCACGCCTGGCGAGAGCGCGGCCATGTCTTCGGCCGTGGCGAGATCGTAGGCGATGCCGCGTTTAGCGCTCTTGCTCGTGGTGCTGCCGCTGCTACTGGAGCTGGAGCCAGAGGAAGCAGAGGAAGAGCCGGTGGAGGAACTCGAGGAGGCTCCAGGGGAAGAGCTTGTACTGGAGCTGCTGCTGGCGGCGGCGGGCAGTGGATCACTGCCTCCATTACCACCACCGCCACCACCGCCGCATCCGCCCAGCACCAGCATGATCGCCAGCAGGGGGGGGCACAGCGCGCCCAGCAATCGGGCCTGATTGGGCGTGCTCATCACAGTGACTCCAGGAAGGCGATGAGGGACGCGCGATCAGCGGCCGGCAGCGCTTCGAACTTCTTGCGGATCGCCTCGGCTTCGCCGCCGTGCCACAGGATGGCTTCGAGCAGCGTGCGGGCGCGGCCGTCGTGCAGGAAGCGCGCCTTGTCCGCACCGCCCGACGTGAACTTCAGCGTGCCGACGCCCCAAAGCGGCGCGGTGCGCCACATGGCGGGCATGGCCTTGTTCTCCTGCACCGTGTCGGCGAGGTCCGTGCCCATGTCATGCAGCAGCAGGTCGGTGTAGGGGTGGATGGTCTGGTTGCGCAGCTCGGCGAAGGGGTGCGTGTTGCCGGTCTTCAGCTCGCTCACGTGGCAGCTGGTGCAGCCGGTGCTGGCGAACAGCGCAGCGCCCTTCGTGATGTCGGTCGGCACCACATCGTGTTCCACCGCCACGCGCATGCCATCCGGGTAGCCGCTGCGGATGCTGCGCTGGGCCGGCACGCCCAGCAGCGACAGGTAGTGCGTCAGGCGCTGCAGCTCGGCTTCGGTCAGCGCAGTGGTGCCGGCATTGCTGCGGCAGTCGGCAGCGCCACGCTGGCAGGCGTGTTTCGGGTAGGTCGTGGTCGTTACGCTCATGTCATTGAGCATGGCTTCCGCAGCTTGATCGCGGATGCTGGCCTTGCTCGCCTTCCAGCCGAAGCGGCCCACGCGCGGCTGGCCGGTCTCGGGGTCGGTGACGAGGTTGAACACGCCGCGCACACCGTCGCCGTTCTTGTCGTCCGGGTCGGCCAGCGCGACGATGGTCTGCTCGGGGATCGCTTCGAGCAGGCCCATGCCGATCACCTGCGGCGCCTGGCGTACCGACAGCAGCGCCGGCACCGGGCCCTTGAAGGCATACACCGGCTTGCGCAGATCGACCTTGCTGCCGTCCGGCAGCGTGCGCGTCTGCGTGTCGAACTTGCTGATCGTCACGTCATAGTCGTTGGCCTTGCTGCCGGTGACGTGCTGCTGCACGTTGAAGCCGTAGTCCGGGTGCGCGGTGCGGCGGCCGTCGACGATGGCGCTGCCGGTGGCCACTACCATCATGTCCAGCACGGTGCCAATATCGGCTGGCGCACTGCGACCGTTGTTCACGTGGCAGGCGATGCAACGCTCCTGGTTGTAGCGCGGGCCTTGCTGCGCGATGTGCGCCGTGAACACCGGGTTGGTCTTGTCGTGCTCGGAGTGCGTGCCGTCCTTGAACGAGGTGTGGAAGATGCGGCGACCTTCGACGAAGCGCTGCACGTTCTTGATGCCGATATTGTTGGCCGGCTGCTGGAACACGCGCATCGGCTCTTCGGCGTAGTTGTACGAGATGCTGGCGTCACCGCCCAGCAGCGTGGCTGCCGGCAGTGGTTCGGAGTCCAGGTTCGGCGCTATGCCGTACCAGGGGCGCAGGCCCTGACCGACTACGTAGAGTTGCTCCAGCGAGTAGTAGCGACTGCCGCCACCGTCGATGATGGCCTTGCCGCTCTTCTCCGGGTCGGTGGTCGGTTGCGAGTAGTAGCGCGTGCCGTTCTGCAGCGGCCAGCCAGCTTTTTTCGCCTCTTGATTCGTCTCCCAGCGTGCCAGGCGCGAAGCCGGTGCCAGCTCGATCTTGTCACCCAGCTTCAGCGGGCTGTGCGGATCGGTGCGCCAGTTCGAGTCGAACTCGATCATGCAGTCCTGGCGCGGCTGGTCGGTGTGACAGAAGGGCAGGGCTTCGCCGCTCGGGCTCTTCTCGGTCGGGTTGTTGAAGCCGGTATTCATCGACCAGCCGTAGTCGCGCACTTCCGGGTTCTGGATGTTGCGGAACAGGCTGAAGGTAGTGCCGTCGAAACTGCCGCCATTCACGTGCAGGAAGATCTGGATCTTCTTGCCACCGGCCGGGATGGTGTCGCGGATTTCCAGTCCGAGCGTGCGGTTCTGGAAGTAGAAAGTGGGGAAGGTGAAGTAGGCGCCCGGACCCTTGTCGGCTTCGAACCAGCTTTCGCCACGCTCGCGCGCATGGCGGTCGGTGGTGCGGAAACCAGCTAACGTGACCAGCGTGCCGTCCGCTTCGCGGTACTGGAGTTGCTCGATGTACTGCGTGCCTTCGGGGAACAGCGGAACGTAGCCCTGCGCGGTGATGATGCCGGAGCCCGGCACGCCTTCGCTGGGTGTCTCGGTGACAGGCTGGCTGCTGCTACTGCTGCTCGCGCTTCCGCTGGGGGGCGTGCTGCTGTTCGTGCCGCCGCTGCCGCCACCTCCACCTCCGCCACAGGCCGCGAGCGAACCGCTCAGGGCCAGCGCCAGCAACAGGCGGGAAAATGGGTGGGACGCCGCAGCGCCTGCTGAGTGTTTCAGGGACATCGTCAAATCCTCTGTGTGGTGTTGCGCATTCTTCTGCGGAATGCTCTTCTGTCCCTCAGAGTGTGGCGTCGACGACGCGCAGATGCAGGGCATAAACGATCTGCGTTGGCCTGGCGTCGATGGGCGTCTTTACCGAAAATGACAATGTCACTGATTGTCAGAGTAGTGACGTTTTGCGGCACCGTTCGACGTGCTTGTACCGCGCGCGTGCAGAGGGACGACGCAACATCATCCGTGTCGATGCGTTCACAGCGTTTTGCTCAAAGCTGCTACAGGTACTTCTTCTTGATCTCGAGGAAGAAGGATTTCGACAGGGTTGAGGCATGGTCCTCGCTCAGCGCTATCGCATCGCCAGCCTTGTGCTCCCGCATCGAGTTTGATGCTCCTTGCCGGCCGCACTGCGCCGCCGTTGTTCAGCGGCGAGTTGCATGGCACGCGTGCCTCATTGAGCGGGTTGCTGCCCTTCGGTTTCAGGGCACATGTGTGGTGCACGAAATAATATGAAAATGCCAAATGCATGTTGTGGAAACGCTGCGGTACGCAGCGCTCGCAGGCCGCCTTGCAAGACATTCGTCGTTGCATTCCCGCGTGTGGTTGTCACGCACAGCGTGGGGCACCTCCGATCAATCCTGTCCTCCAGCCACGGCTTCCAGCCGCTCCAGGATGCGCGGCCAGCCGCCGCCCATGCCCTGGTAGCCGCGCTCGTCTTCGGGGCGGAAGCCTGAGTGCTCCATGCGCACGTGCGTGCCTTCGCCTTCTGGTGTCAGCGTCCAGGTCACTACCGTCTTCAGTCCGCTGTCCGACTCCGAGCCGTCGCCCCAGCTGTAGGCCAGCACATGCGGCGCTTCCACTTTCAGCACCACGCAGTTCGTCACGCCTGACCAACCGGGCATGGGTTTCGCACGGAACGTGAAGCGCTGGCCCACGGTCGGTACGAAATCGTTTTGCATCAACCATTCCGCAATGAGTTGCTCGTCCGTCAGCGCACGCCAGATCTTCTCCGGCGCGTGCGGCATGAGGCGCTGGACGATGATGGATTTTGTTTCGCTCACGAGTCTTCAGGATCCTTAAAAAATTGGAGCGGAATGCTTCAGGCCAGGCGCGCCGACGCAGACAGCACACGCCCTAGGGCAAGGAGATGCAACGACGGCGGAACCATATTGTTGTAGCACCTTGGTTCGGCAATGGAGCCAAGTGCTCCAGTGTGGCATCGGCACCATGCGCCGAGCCTTCAGCAGCCGCTTGACTCTCCGCGCTCGAAGCGACTGAAGCCAAAGTCTCCGCCTGATCCGGGTTTGATGCAGATGACGATCCCCAGTGATTTTGCCGAGGCGGTCATGGCGGGCGGGAAGGGGGAGTAGGGTGCAGAGCGTTCCAGCAGGCGCTTGACGAATTCAACCTGCTCTTTCTGGTCGCTTTCGTTCAGCACTTCCAGGGTCCTGATCGTGCCGTCAGGATTGATGCGAACCTGCAAGGCGGCGGTTCCGCGCCCGCCGTAGCCGGAGTGTTTCATCAGCTTGGCGTTGCGGTTGAGCCTGTTCATCAGGGAGTCGAGATACGCCTCGAGGCTGTAGCGGTCGACGGGCGGACTGTTGGGGATCCTCTCCACCGTCACAGGACCGTCGTCATCGTGTTGATGCGCCAACTCGCGGCCGATGTTCTGTGCCATGGCCAGTGAGCGCTTGCTCAGGCTGGCCTGCGCATTTGCCTGGCCCTTGGGTGTCGGCCCCAGAGACTCGAGGAAATTATTGACGTCGTCGCGTTCCGCCTGGGTGTACTTGGGTTGCTCCACGGCAACGGCGGCGGGCGCTGGTGAGCTCAGAGCGGGCTTGCTTGAAGCCAGGGTGGGTTTCCGTAGGCGTGGCGCCGTTTGGCCTGGCAGTGGGCTGACTATCGTCGCAGGGGCGGCAGCCTGCTGGTTCGACTGCCTGGCGTTGGGCGCCATGCGCACATTCAGGCGTTGTGGTGGCTTGTTCGCTTGCGGCTGGGCGGCCGGCAGCATCAGCACAATCACGTGGATCAGCAGCGAAATGCAGACAGTCAGATAGAACAACTGCTGCGAAGGCCGTGTTTCAAGAAAATCCATTGCCGGAGTCTACCGATTCGGCCCGTGACACGCTTGCCAATGTGCTGAGCGCTGTAAAGCTGAATGGCTGCCCGCGCGTGACCTCAGAAACTGTTCACGATCCCTGTAAAACCATCGTCATCCCGGCGAAAGCCGGGATCCAGATCGCTCGGTACTGGATCCCGGCTTTCGCCGGGATGACGAACTTATTTTTGGCGTTTCAAGAAAATTCCTGCCCTATTTTCACGAGTTTCGAAAGATCGTGAACAGGCTCTCAGATGAAGCCTGCCCCGTCGTGGCGCCCAGCAACGATTCGCACTCGGCAACATGACAACATGACAACATGATGACAACATGAACTGGTTGTCAGGAACTCCGAACACCGGCAATTCATCCATAAGCGACCTCACAAGGTTTCACAGAGCATCAGGTAAGTGCGTGCATCGCCCCGGTACAATTTGCCCATGCCGCTCTTCAATGCGCTTTCGCGCAATCAGATTCAGACCCTCTCTCTCATTGCGATTTCCATTCTCGCCAATGTCACCATGAGTGGTGGGCGGGTCGCGGCGTCTCTCTTCGTGCTCCGGCACGGCGGCTCGGCGGTGCTGGCGGGCATCGCCTATAGCACTTACAGCCTGTTGCCCGCCTTGCTTTCGCTGCTGATCGGGCGCTGGATCGATATGGTCGGGCCGCGGCGCGCCATGCGTACCAGTCAGGTCGTGATGATCGCAGGGCTGATCGCGCCCGCGCTCTTTCCCTCCATGGTGACGGTTTTTGGCTGCGCGCTGGTTTGCGGCATCGGTTTCTCAAGCTACCTCCTTGCAGCCAACGTGGCCGTGACGATGATGCCTTTCGAACATCACGGAGAGCGCGTTGGCATGCTTGGCTGGCTGGCAATGGGCGGTTCGGCGGCGGGCGCAGTCGGGCCGATGGTTGTGGGCTTTGCCATCGACCATGGCGGCTTCAACGCAGCATACGGCGCCATGGCGGCCATCGTGGCGGCCAGTCTCGTTCTCTCGTTCTGCGTCGATGTGCCCGGTGGTGTCGGCGGCATGCTCAGGCCCAAGGGTGAGCGACACAAGCATGGCGTTGCACGACTCGTGTTCTCCAATCCGCGTCTGCTGCGCATCTATCTGCTAGCCATGGTGGTCTCCATGGGCTACGACGGCTTCGCCTTCATGACGCCGGTACTGGGCCAGGAGCGCGGTCTTTCGGCGACTACCATCGGCATGATCATGTCGTGCTTTGCGGTCGGCACCTTTTCGGTCGGCGCTTTGCTGCCCTGGCTGTCGCGGCACTTCACCGAGTGGCGCATGATGATGCTGGCATTCGGCGCAACCGCTGCCGTATTCATGTTGTTGCCGTTGGCCTACAACGGCTACGTGTATGGCGTGCTGGGCTTCCTGTTCGGTTTCGCAGCCGGCGCGGGCCAGCCGAACATCCTCAGCCTGATCTATCGGGCGATGCCTGACCGCGCTGGCGAGGGCGCCGGGTTACGCTCCCTGATGGGTAACACCGTAGGGCTCACGGCACCCTCGATCTACGGCTCCGTGGCCGGCATGTTCGGTGCGGTGCCTGTGTTCATCGGCGTCGGCTGTGTCGCTGCGCTCGCCAGCTGGCAGTCGTTCATGGGCTGGAAGGGAAGCACGGAGCCTGTGCGCAGTGACGAGACGCATCAGTAGTTGATGCGCGCCTCTTTCCGGCAGGTGTTGCCCGGAATGACCGGTTCGCGCCCTTCAGCTTTCGTGCGGCCCGCTCATTTTCTGACCGGGTAGTGTTCGATCCGGCAAGGCCCGCGATCCTTGCATTCTCCGTCGAGGTATTGGTAGCGGAAGCCTGCAATGGCTCCAATCTTCGGCCATTGCTTGCGGGGTAGGTTGGACTGGTAGTCCGCCGTCTCTGGAGTGAAGCTTATCCGCGCGTCCTTGGCCGGGCATTCAACGTCGGGCTTGCTCGTTACGCTGAGAATGATCACTTCGATTTCGCCCGCCGACTTGTGATGTTCGAGGACTTTGACCTTGAGCTCGCATATATCCCAGCTTGATGCCTGGGCCGGTTGTGCGAGGACATGAAGCATTCCAAGGGCGAAGTAGTGAAGTAGGTGACGGATGATGCAGTCCTTTTGGGTTCGGTGGAGTTTGGCTGAACGCAATGCAGCGCCTGGCCGCCATTATCCGCAGGTTTCCGCTCCAAGTAAAAATGCCCGCAAGCGCGGGCATTTTTCTCGTTGCTTCACTAACGAAAACCTATCTCCGCAAGTCCAGCGTAAAGGGGAAGTTCGGATTTAGCGCCTCCTGCGTTGCCACGATCTTGCCTGGAGTGTGTCCCATCGCGGCATAGCGTGCCAGCCTTCGTCCTTCGGCTTCGTAGGCGTTGATCGGGTAGGTTTCGAAGGCGCGGCCGCCGGGGTGGGAGACGTAGTAGGTGCAGCCGCCCATGGAGCGGTCCATCCATGTATCCACCAGGTCGAAGATCAATGGGCTGTGGATGCCGATGGTGGGGTGCAAGGCCGACGGCGGTGCCCAGGCCTTGTAGCGCACCGCACCGACGAATTCGCCGATGTTGCCAGTGCCTGCGAGCGGCACGGAACGGCCATTGCAGGTGAGCACGTAGCGGTTCGAGGCGAGGCCTTTCACGTGCACCTGTACGCGTTCGACGGAGGCGTCGACGTAGCGCACGGTGCCGCCCGACGAACCCTCTTCGCCCATGACGTGCCAAGGTTCCAGCGCCATGCGCAGTTCGATCTCCGCACCTTGCGAGGCGAAACTGCCGTACTTGGGAAAGCGGAATTCAAGGTGCGGGGCGAACCATTCCGCTTTGAAGTCGTAACCGAATTCCTGCAGCTCGGTCATGACGTCGCGGAAGTCCTTGTCGATGAAGTAGGGCAGCATGAATCTGTCATGCAGCTCGGTGTTCCAGCGCGTCAGACGTTCCGGTGCATAGGGCTTCTGCCAGAAGCGCGCGATGAGGCCGCGCAACAGGAGTTGCTGGGCGAGGCTCATTTCGGCGTGTGGCGGCATTTCGAAGGCGCGCAACTCAAGCAGGCCGAGGCGGCCGGTGGGGCCGTCGGGCGAGTAGAGCTTGTCGATGCAGAACTCGCTGCGGTGCGTATTGCCGCTGGCGTCGATCAGCAGGTTGCGCAGGATGCGGTCGATCAGCCACGGTGGCGAGTAGTTGCCCGGTGCGGGGATCTGCTGGAAGGCGACCTCCATTTCATACACGGAGTCGTTGCGCGCTTCATCGATGCGCGGCGCCTGCGAGGTCGGGCCGACGAACAGGCCCGAGAACAGGTAGGACAGCGACGGGTGGTTATGCCAGTAGGAAATCAGGCTGCGCAACAGATCAGGACGTCGCAGGAAGGGCGAGTCGTTGACGGTGGCGCCACCGAGCACGAAGTGGTTGCCGCCACCGGTGCCGGTGTGGCGACCATCAAGCATGAATTTCTCGGAGGTAAGGCGCGTCAGGTGCGCCTGCTCGTAGAGATGCTTGGTGCGGTCGACCATCTGTTCCCAGCTGGATGACGGCAGGATATTTACTTCGAGCACGCCAGGGTCAGGCGTGATGCGGAACTGCTCGATGCGCGTGTCCTTGGGCGGCTCGTAACCTTCGATGATGACTGGTGAGCCAAGGCGCTCGGCAACCGTTTCGACCGCGGTGACGATCTCGAGATAGTCCTCAAGCGCCTGCATCGGCGGCATGAAGATGTACAGGCGGCCCTTGCGCGCTTCGACGCAGATGGCAGTGCGCGTGATCCATGAGGCAGACTCGCCTGCAGCTGGGATGCGATCGGACGACGACGCCACGATTGTCGTCTTGCTGTTGAGCGCGGGCGCCGTGCCATCGAGGGCGGCGATTGCAGCGCTGGCGGCTGCCGCGGCGGCGGATTTCAGCGCATCGGTGGCGATAGCTCCTGGTATCTGGAACTGCTGGCGAATGGCGGCATAGAGCGGCAACGGTGGCTGCGGCGCACTCTGGTCGATCGGATGGATGTAGGGATAGTCGCCCTTGCCAACCCAAGGTTGTGAGTCGAGCGGCAGGCGGTAGCCCATTGGCGAATCGCCGGGCACGAGGTAGCAGCGCTCGGCGCGCAGGAACCATGGACCGGACTGCCAGCGCGGCGTGCCCTGATAACGATAGGGGTTGGGCGCGATCGGCAGGATGTGGCCGACGATCTTCTCCAGACCCTGGTCGAAGATTTTCTGCAGACGCTTGCGCTCCATTTCGTCATCGAGCCTGGCGTCGAACGGGTCGACGTTGGTCGGCAGCTTGCGCTCGCGCCACAGGTAGTACCAGACGTCCTCGAAGGCCGGGAATACGTACTTGCCGTCGACGCCGAGCGTGGCCGACAGCTCGGCGAGGAAACGGGCTGAAAGCTCCGCATCGGCGCCGTAGTCCTTGTGCTCGTCGGCGATCAATTCCGGGTTATGCCAGACGGGTTCGCCGTCCTTGCGCCAGAAGCAGGTCAGCGACCAACGTGGTAATTGCTCGCCGGGATACCACTTGCCCTGGCCGTAATGCAGCAGGCCTTGTGGCGCGTACTTGAGCTTGAGGCGTTGCAGCAGCTCTGCGCCGAGCAGGCGCTTGGTGTTTTTCTCGGGCGGAGAGTCGGCTGCGGTATTCCACTCATCGCCGTCGCGGTCATCGACCGATACGAAGGTGGGTTCGCCGCCCATGGTCAGGCGCACGTCGTGATTGTCGAGATCTGCGTCGATGGTGTGGCCGAGCGCTTCGATGGCTGACCACTGCTCGGGCGTGTAGGGCTTGGTGACGCGCGGGGCTTCCCATACGCGCTCGATTTTCATGATGTGCTCGAACTCGCACTCGGCTTCGTCGCTGAAGCCGAACACCGGCGCGGCGGAGGAGGGCTCCGGTGTGCATGCGAGTGGAATATGGCCTTCGCCCGCGAACAGGCCGGAGGTCGGATCAAGGCCGACCCAACCCGCGCCGGGCAGGTAGACCTCGCACCAGGCGTGCAGGTCGGTGAAGTCGACCTCGGTGCCGCTTGGTCCATCAAGTGACTTCACATCGGGCGTGAGCTGGATCAGGTAGCCCGACACGAAGCGCGCGGCGAGACCGAGGTGGCGCAGTATCTGCACCAGCAGCCAGCTCGAGTCGCGGCACGAGCCGGACAGCTTGGTCAGCGTTTCCTCGGGTGTCTGCACACCGGGCTCCATGCGGATCAGATAGCTGATATTGCTCTGCAGCTGCTGGATGATGGAGACGAGGAAGTCGACGGTCGGTGTCGCCTTGATATTGATGCCGTTAAGGCATTTGGTGAGGCGTGGCGTCGCGGGCAGCTTGGCGAGGTAGGGCGTCAGCTCACGCAGCAAGTCCTTTTCGTACTGGAACGGGAATTTCTCTGCCGTGGGCTCGAGAAAGAAGTCAAACGGGTTGATGACTGACAACTCGGCGACGAGGTCGATCTCGACCTTCAGCTCGCGTGTCTTCTCAGGGAAGACGAGGCGCGCCATGTAATTGCTCTGCGGGTCTTGCTGCCAGTTGAGAAAGTTTTCGTCCGGCGTGATGCGTTGTGAATACGCCAGGATAGGCGTACGGCAATGGGGGGCTGGGCGCAGCCGCACGATGTGTGGGCTGAGGCCCACCAGGCGGTCATAGCGGTAGTGGGTGACGTGGGTCAGTTTGACGTGGATCGACACGTGATGCTCTCCGCTGAGTTTTTTGGGCAAGTGATTAAAGCAAGATGTGTGCGCTCGGCGCATGCACCAATCGGGGCGGGCAGGTCGAGTGAAAGCACCGGATTAAGGCCTGAAAGGTGTTGCAAAGGTATTGCCATGCACCACAAAGGCGCCGGCGTGTTCGCGGGGGCTGGGTAAAGGGGACCGGGCGCGCCTCGTCCCGGTGCGGGATCACCTCTTTCAAGTGGCGCGGTTGCACCGCAAGGAAGGGCGACAAGGCGCGGGGGTGCGAAAATTTTATGCCGTCGTCAAAAGGCGCGCGGTTATTGGTTCTGCGGCCATGCCGTGCCAAGCGCCGCATGTGGCCTTCCTCTCCAGCCATGCCGGCCTGCGGGCCAGGCAGCAAGCCGCTCTGCGGGCAACGCTTCCAGAGTCGTAATGGGCATTTTTCGGATTGTTTTAACCCGATTTTGGGGGTGAGATCGTTCAATGACGACGGTGTCGCCATGAGGCGGCTGTGTCAATCAAATCAAATCGCAGGTGCTGTGAGCACCGAAACACTGGAGACCCTGTATGAAACCTGTATCGAGAAGTCTTGCGCTGGCTGCCGCCGTGTTGCTGTCTGCATGCAGCGGCAGGCAGGAGGCTTCGGCGCGCGCGAGCGCGGCCGAGGCGGCACCCGCGTCGGCTGCCGCCGTGGCGGCACGAGGGGCTGGCGATGGCGCAAGCTCAGAAAAGATTGCCAATGCACCGGCGCAGCGTTTTATCGCGCTGAGCCATCAACTGACTGTCGAAACGGAGAGCACGACCCTGCAGCAGATATTCGAGGATGCGATCCGGCGCTGTGAGGCGGCAGGGTGCGAAGTGTTGAATTCCGGCCTTTCGCGCGGCGATGCGTACAACGTACCCTCAGCTGTTCTTTCAGCACGCATCCCGCCACAGGCCGTTGATGGCTTCCTTGGCGGGCTGGAGAAGGAAGGCACGGCCAGGGTGATCCAGCACCAGCGACAGGCCGAAGACAAGACCGGCGAAGTGGTCGATGCTGAAGCGCGCATTGCCAACCTCACCGAACTGCGTGATCGCCTGCGCAAGATGCTGGCGAGCCGGCCGGGTAGCCTCTCGGAGGTGCTGGAAGTGGAGCGCGAACTGGCCGAGACCCAGTCGAAGCTCGACAGCATGCGCGGCCTGCGCAAGGCGCTGGCCAATCAGACGGAGAAGGTTGCGATGAACATCCAGTTCCAGGCGCGCCGCTCGATGTCCGAGCAAAGCTTCTTTGCCCCCGCCGCATTCGCATGGCATAAGGCTGGCCGCGTGTTGATGGGCAGCCTAGGTAGCCTGATCACGTTCATTGCGGCCGCGTTGCCGTGGTTGCTGGTGGGGGTGCCTGTGGTGTGGGGGCTGCGCGGGCTGTGGCGCAGGAGGAAGACGCGCTGATATTGACTCTTCGGCCAGGTCCCGCTTAGGTGGGAATCTGGCGTTGAGGCAGAGGTACTGTGAGCACGACGAATGCAGTGCAGCTTGCGCTGCTATCCAAATGATATTTCCCCGATAGCGCGTAATAGCGCATGGGGTCAATTTCTCAGGAGTAGTAGGCGCCGCCGGGCGGGCTGGCGAGCAGGAGCATGGCTTCGTCGAGCAGCTCCTGTGGAATGTTCTTCAGCGAAGCGCGGTGCACTTCCATCGAAGTCCAGGTTTCGATGACAACGAAGGCGTGAGGGTTCTGTTGATTGCGCAACAGTTGCAGGGATTCGCAGCCTGCGGAGCTCTTGATTGCGGGAATGAGGGAAAGCAGAAACGCATACAGCTTGTCCGCCATGCCGGTACGGGCTTCAAAGTTGCTGATACGGGTCACGCTCATGGGCTCGTCCTCGTTAGCTGGTATCGATCAATCGTCACGATACCAGCGCTCGTTCGAGTTAAGCCAGCATGCTATTTCGATTTTTTCTCTGCGGCATCGTCCATTTTTGCCTGGATAGCCGTCAGTGCGATCGTGAACACGATGTCATCCACCAACGCACCGCGCGACAAGTCGTTCACCGGCTTGCGCAGGCCCTGCAGCATCGGGCCGACACTCACCACGTTGGCACTGCGTTGCACGGCCTTGTAGGTGGTGTTGCCCGTGTTCAGATCGGGGAACACGAACACTGTGGCCTGGCCCGCCACAGCGCTGCCTGGCGCCTTGCTCTTGCCCACATCCATCACCGATGCCGCGTCGTACTGCAGCGGGCCGTCGATCACCAGATCAGGCCGCTTGCCCTTGGCAAGATCCTTGGCATCGCGCACGCGCTCGACATCTTCGCCTGCACCCGAAACGCCCGTGCTGTAGCTGATCATCGCCACTTTCGGATCGATACCGAAAGCCCGTGCGCTGTCGGCGCTCTGAATTGCGATGTCGGCCAGTTGGTCGGCTGTCGGATTCGGGTTGATCGCGCAGTCGCCATACACCAGCACTTGGTCCGGCATCAGCATGAAAAAGATCGACGACACGATGGACGAACCGGGTGCAGTCTTGATCAGTTGCAGCGCAGGACGCACGGTGTTGGCCGTCGTATGCACTGCGCCCGATACCAGACCGTCCACATTGCCCGTGGCCAGCATCATGGTGCCGAGCACGACCGTGTCCGTCAGTTGCTCCAGCGCCTGGCCTGGCGTGAGGCCCTTGCTCTTGCGCAGCTCGACCATCGGCGCCACGTATTGCTCACGGACCGAATCCGGATCCACGATTTCCAGCGTATCCGGCAGGACCACGCCCTGCGCTTCAGCCACGCTCTCGATGATTTCGCGCTTGCCCAACAATACGCATTGGGCAATGCCTTTCTCCTCGCAGATGATGGCCGCACGAATCGTGCGCGGCTCATCACCTTCCGGCAGAACGATGCGCTTCTTCGCTGCACGCGCCTGCTGAATCAGGCGATAGCGGAAGGCGGGTGGCGACATGTGGATTGACGCCGGTACACGTACGCCGGTCATCAGGGCCTGCGTGTCGAGTTGCTCGGCGATCGAATTGAGTACAGCCTCCATGCGCTCGGTATCGTCTTCCGGGACTGCCGTTGGCAGGCGGCTGATCAGGCTGGCCGTGCCAAAACTGTCGGCCGGTGTGCGCAGGATAGGCAGGCGGCCCGCAAACGCATGTTCGGCGAGTTTGCGGATGCGCGGATCAATAACGCTGGAATGCGTCAGCAACAGCCCCGCCAGCTGGGTGCCACAACTTGCCGCCAGTGCCGTGGCGAGAATAACGTCTTCACGGTCCCCCGAGCTGATGATGAAGGCGCCCGGCTTGAGACGGTTCACCACCTCCGGCGCGGAACGGCCAGCGACCACGACGTCGAGCACGCGCCGCTGTGCAATCTCGCCCGCCACGACAATCTCCGCTTCGAGATGGCGTGCCATGTCCAGCGTGCGTGGCGCCAGCAAGGCCGCATCGAAGCGCACCACGCCCCACAAAGGCAGATCACCCAGCGCCGTCTGCGCAGCGCCGGCCTTGAAGTCGGCCGGCGCTTTGTTGATGATCACGCCCGCCACGCTGCAGCCCTCGTTGCGGAACTGGCTGGCTGTGAGCAGCACCTCCTCGATCGCATCGTCGTCGGCTGCGCTGGTGACGAGAATCATCTCCGCATGCATGGCGCGGACGATCTCGACATTCAGGTGCGAGGGAAAAGCGTGGCTCTTGTCCGTATGCAAGCCTTCGACGACGAGAACGTCTGCGTCATGAGCAGCGCTCATGCACAGGCTGACGATCTCTTCCAGCAGCTCATCATTGCCACCCGCAGCAATCTGCGCCACCACCCGCGACGGGGGCAAAGCGGTTGGGCTCTCGATGCCACAGATCGTCTGCGCAAAGTGCGCCGACAATTCCGTCTTGGAATCATCCTGCGCCACCGGCTTGCAAAACCCGACGCGCAAACCTTCGCGCTGCAGGGCTCGGATGACACCAAGGGAAATCGACGTCAAACCGACGTTCTGGCGGGTAGGGGCAACGAAAAATGTCTGCATATGCGTCTTCACGAATGAACTTGGCTGGGGGCGCCCAGCCTCGGGATCGGGTTTATCCTAATGTTAGACGCTGCAGCGCAGCAGAGGAATCAAACGGTGATGATTGTTTGATTCTAGGCAAGTTTCAAGGGGTTGGACTGGATCTGGAGAGGGGCTATGGGAGGGAGCGACGTTGGGCGTGAGAGAACGCCCTGAGGTGCCAGTCCGATAGGTGATTCCTTCAATCGGGATCGACTCGCCAATGATGTGAATCAATCACTGGTTTGCGACGAGGGTGTTCTGCTTCTCTTGCGCGATCAAACAAGGGCTCGGCTAGTCGCCGTTGTGCTTATTCTGTTTTCGGCTGTTCAAGACCAGCTCGGTGCATGGCTTCGAGCTCCTGGGGTCATTCAGCTCGCGAGCGCCATATCTGAAATTATCGGGAGATGCTTCTTTATGGCCGTTCTGAGTAGCAGCCAATCAACTGGCGGTTCGCGTGTCACGTGGTTTACGTGGCAAGGAACGGATTGTGGTTGGCGCCTGCCAATCGCAGCCTTGTCGCTTTGTGTGTGCTGACTTTGTCCTTGGCAGCATGCGGCTTCAGGCCGAGATCCTTGACCGGGCGGGCGCCGTCGAAGTGCTTGCCATAGGTGTGGAGGGCGATGCCGTCTTTGACGGCTCAAGCCTGTTTTCCTTGTGATGCGATGTGGATATCGGATGCAGCGAGAGTGAGGGGGCTATCCGAGATGAGAGCTTCATCCTTTCGCGTGAGAGCGGCGATGGCCGCGTGCTCGATTTTTCGAGTCGTGAGCGGCAAAGCGTCAGAAGTAGTAAACCCCCATCGGTAGTTCTGGTTTGCCCGTTTTTCGCGCCTGTCGTGTGGTTTTAAGTAGATCCGTTTCGGTCGGACTAGGCCAGTTCAGTGCGGAGGCAACGGCGTTCATCTCGCGGGAAAAGCTCATGAAATCGCCCCAGCTCATCCCAACAGTGACAAGTAATATGACTGGAGCAGCAACAGTCATGATTACGATATTTAGCCAAAACGGCATGTTGGTAAGAGCTGTTAATAAGAGGGCCGCGAAATAGCAGAACAAAACGAACCATCCACAACACTTGAACAGATGTTTCGATTTCGCCTTGATGCCTCTCTCACAATGAGGTTGCATCCATATGATTCGTGATGCCGTATCAACGACTGCCGTTACATGAAAGTTTTCGCCTAGTTTGCGGCCAACAATTTTCACAGAGTCACCGTTTTTGAAGGTCGCTTTCCAAAAGCTTCCTTTTGCGAGCAATCCCCCAATGCTCATGACAAAGCTCTCGACCGGATCTCCTTCATCGACTGCGGCCTGAGCACTCGAAACAGCTCCGGCCTGGCCGGTGATGGCTTGTCCAATTGCGACGACTGAGGCGAGTTCTTGGTCCTGCTTTATGCGCTTTAGAAAGTGAACATTTTCGGGTTTGACTTGCAGATAACTGATCTGCCCTTCAATCACTTCATACTGCGCTGCCTGTGATGCCATGTCGTCTTCATCCAATGATTAAGCAATTTTTTCGAGGGCTTCGCCTAGGTCTTCCATTAGTTTCTTGGGGGCTTTCGGTCCCTTAGCGGCGTTCTCGCCAAACGGACACTCTTGGCACCAATCCTGCAATGCGTCGTCCACGAAAACCCATACGAGGAATGTAATTGCCAGCCCAACCAGATTTAGACGAACAGCCCAAGTCATGCAGAAAAGACGATAGAAAAGTAGACGCCCACCGATCCATTTCACTGCTTGACTGCTAGAGGCTTGCATAAGTGGCGCGGCATAAGAAATGCTCGCAAGTAGACTCAGGGTGGCACTGCTGAATTGAGTGACCGACTTGAGACCATACGCCACCGCCAACGAGTAGCGTTCCTTCTCAGCGTATTTCTCCGCTTTGGTCCATTCAATCGTAGTCGCGTAGTATCCAGCCCCTGCGCTCAACACACCGCCGCTTACTTTCAGCATCTGAAAGGTTACTGATACCTTATCCCCAACAAGATGTTTTGCTGCATTTGCAGCAATGTCCAGCATGGCTGCAGTCGTCGTACAGGTGGCGGCAGCCAGTTCTCCCAATGTGCGTTTGTTGTCCTTGAACTCCCAAGCAATCTTGGCAAGGTTGACAAGCTCAAGCACGCCGACAACTAATGACAGCCGATTTTCCTGGAGAGCCTGCGGCCCTTTCGTTTCATGGGCCTTGAGGTCCGCCCATGTTTTCTTGAGGGCTGCGTGCCGGGCATCTTTGAAATCGTCCCCTGCGCCAATAAAAGCCCCTGCTGCCTGCATGCGGCGAACGATGGCAGCGCGGGCCAAGCCCTCTTCTTTGGCCTGAGTCTTGAGAGCATCGAGGATACGACCAGGTTCAGCTCCGGCTCTCGCTAACATCAAGCCTCGTACGGCGAATTCGGCACCCGTATCTACACCGCGTTTGAGTAGCGGAAAGAACAGCTTGTCGCCGACAGTCAGGAAGAGTTTATCGACACCTGTTAGGCTAGCCGAGCAAACTTGGGTTTGCGGGGCCGCGCCTTTGGGGCTAGGCGCTTTGGCGGTATTGACGGGCGGAGTGGTGGATGCTTCGCAAGCCGCAAGACACAGAACAAAGGCAAGCCAGGCGAAAGTCTGGTTCGCGCTCGTTTCTATTGGATTTTTTGTGCGGAAGTGGCCACGCAGCGCATGGCATAACCCAGATATTTGTTAGGCCCTGGATCCGTTGGCAATCGAACCATGGTCATGGCGCGCATCGTCATCCCCTCCGGGGAGAGGTTTTCCTGGCCTCGTGTTACTTTTTTAGTACCTGTTGCCGGCCCCTTGGGGTTCATGACGGGTGAGTGCGCGTAGTAATTTGCGTCGTACCAGTCCAGTGTCCAGTCCGCTCCGTTCGAGACTAGGTCGTATAAGCCGATAGGGGACGGCGGGAACAGCCCAACTTCGTATAATTCATTTGCGGACCTTGTGCCCCTTGCGGGGTTGTAATTGTGCTCTTTCAGCCACTCATACGTTGGCACATTGCGCCCCGCATCTATCTTGCCATTGTCTGTGCCGTAGACCACCAACTGGCCCCGGTTGCGGGCGGCATATTCCCACTGTGCCTCTGTCGGCAAGTCCATCGGCGTGCCCACTTGCTTACCCAGCCATTGGCAATAGTCACGCGCAGCTTGCCAGGGAACCTCGGCAGGAGCTGCGCGGCGTTTGTAGAAGATGTCGCGCGGATTTTGCCCTATCTTTTGCAGCCCATTCGCTTCCGTGTAGATGTCGTAGTCTTCATACGTCGTCTTGTAGGCTGCGATAGAGAAACTATCAAGCGTCACTGTATGCAGCGGCATGGTATCCAGGGCCCCGTAGTAGGGCAGCTTGTCCGCGTTGTGTACCATGCCAAAATCACCCATCTGGAATGTTCCCCCTTCCACAAACACCAGATTCTTTTTGGTCTTGGTCACGAGGACTTGCAGGGCTGTGCCTTCGGGGCTTGGCGCCTTAGCGGTATTGGCGGGAGGGGTAGAGGATGCATTGCAAGCGACCAGACACAGCGCCAAGCTCATACCTAGGGTGGCGTGTGGAGAGAGTGATGTGAGCATGCTCAGGCTACCGTGTTCGTGTCTGTAATCTCTGCCAAGGCAAACGACGGACTAGGTTTTTCGCCCGTAATACCAAAGGCCGGCGTGTCATTCATGGCTACGTTGTATCCTTTGGGGAAGCTACCTTTAAGCTTCCTTTTCATTTCAAAGTATTTTGTGAGGTAAGGGTTGTCCAAATTCTTGTTGGCTGCGTTTTTGCCTGCATTGGTGTTGGCAAACGCTTTCTGCAAGTCGTCGCTCAAGTTCAGGCCGTTATTAAGTAGGCGAAGTACGTCACCTTCGTTGTGGCCTGCATCGCCCTCGGCGATTTTGCTACCGTCTGCCGTCATGTGCTGAAACACGTTCTCCCATTCAGTGGTGAGCTGGACGGGGGTCAATATCTTCAGAATGGCTTGCTTGCGGCGATCGAGGAAGTGGATATTCGGCAGGTAGCCGTTCCCCTCCCTTTTCACCGTCGGCGTATCGCGGGCGTGGTCGTAGGCCCAGTGGCGAGTCAACTGATAGAGGAGCATGCCACGCGTCTCAGGGGTGGCGTACACCAGCCAATGCGGATTGCGCATGATGCCATCGAGCATTTTTTTGCGAGCATCGGAGCGGTCAATAGCATCAAGCATGGCATTGAAATTTTTATCTATTTCTCGCGCCGACGTTGCCAAGGCCTGCCCCAGCGGCGTTTGCTCGCCAATCAACATCACCAAGACTTGCGACATTGCCTGAAATGCTTCCTTCTCCACAAACACCAGTTGCTTGAACCCCACGTGTTGCAATTGTATGGCCAGCCACTTCACCATTTCTGCCATCTGGTCCAGGTTCACTGCAAAGTCCAGGGCACCCTTGGCACCGGGGCCAAAGGTCAGGCCAGCGGACAGCTTGAAGCGGAACTTGCCGTTGGCGTAGTACATGTGAAAGTTGGCCTTGGCGCCAGCCCCAAAGCTGAGGGCAAAGTCAAACGCCACGTCGGCAAAGCTTACAAAGTCTTTCTTTTCGGGGGGCAGCCATTGCAAGCTACCTTTTGGGGTGATGCCTCCTTCTACTCCGGCAAAAGCGTCCACACTGGCTTTGACGCCCGTGCCATCGGGCATTGCGGTGTTTTCGCCATCGGCCTCAAAGCGGGGGAGTTTGATGGGTTTGTTCGCGTCTTTCCATGCGGTCTTCACCATACTTGTATAGTTGGGGCCTAAGTGACGCCGCTGCCCATCGTAGGGGCCTTTGTCACGTGGTTTCCCTTCGAGCGTGGGGCCAACGCCTGGCATGAATTTGAGTGTGGCACTGCCCTCCATCGCCACCTTGGCCCCCGCAAAACCATACAGCGAAAGCTCTAGATAGACGCGTATTGCGCCTAGATCCTGGCCGCCGAAGGTCATGAGCCAGCCCGCGCGTGAGGGCACGGCATAGTGCATGGCGTAGCTGCCTTCGCACGCCACCATCTTGCCTTGCAGGTTGGCGCTAATGCCCACACTACCTTTGCGCCAGTCCATCTCGCTTTGTGCGCCTGCCGCACCCACGAGGCGTAGCCACTGTGCAGAGTACTCTGTGTCGAAAGACTCGCTGTACTCAATGCTGTCGGCCACTTGTCCGCCAATGCCCGGCAAATCCAGGGTGCCGTAGGCTGACTCGTCGAGCATCTTGGTCTTGAGCTCTCCGACTATTTTCGAAATGGATTGCTTCAATGCCTGGCGGTCTACTGCACCAGCCCCCAAGGGATTACGTGGCGGTGGTGGGGCCTTGTCCGGGTGCTTGGCGTAGTAGGCTTCCTTTCTAGCCTTGTCGTCGGCAATTTTTGCGGCTGTCTTTTTTCCTTCTTCGGTATTCTTTTCAGCTTCAGCTTGTTCAGCTTTGGTTCTGGCTGAGGCTTTGGCCTGTTGCATATGTTTCACAGCATCAACTGCGTTGTGGCCTTTGCTTTCGCTTTGCTTCTTGACGCTGCCGTCGATGTCTTTGACCGTGAGCTTGATGCTGAATTGCTCGCGGTTGAGGCGGTTGTTTTTCAGCTGCAGGTAGCGGTTCTCGTTGACATAGCGACGGCGTAGCTCCGTCTTGGGCTTGCCGTCGAATTTTCCGCTGGAGGTGGTCTCGAAGGTGTAGACCTCTCTGATGTCTGTCAGTTTTTTAAAGTTCTTGTTCAGCGTGTCTTTTACCTTGTCTTCCGCTAGACCCAGGGCCTTTTCCGCAGCGGCAACTGCATCGGCGTCCCCGGACTCCAGAGCCTTGACAATGTCCGCCTGTGCTTGGTGTTTTGTTCGCAGCGCGGCATCAAATTGCCCGCTGAATTTCTCGAAGTCTTCAAAGTCTTTTCGGGGTACTACCAGCAGTTCTTGTGTATGCGGGTTGAGTATCACTGGTGCTGAAGTCACGCCTGACAACGGCACGGTATGGTTGGCCGCAGGCGCAGTGCTAGCCGCTATGGTCTTGAAGGGTACGTTGTGATGGGTGGATTTGCCGCCCTGTACAAAGGGGTCAAGGTATCCGGTTTTGATAAGCGCACTGGTGCCTGGGTAAGTGAATTCAAAGCTCACGCAATCGGTGCACCAAATACGCTCTGTCAAACCTTTGGCATCGGTCTTGCCAGCAATGAGTTGTCCCGACTTGGCATCCCGTGCGCGTACGCGTTTGCCTTTGTTGTCCACCATGAACGCTTTGAACGAGGCCCCGGCAATGGGCTTGTTGGTCGCGGAGTTCACTAGCATGGCGCGCTGAAATGAAAGTAGCGCCACCTTTCCGGTGCTGCCCCCAGCAGCATTGCTACCCAAGACGTCAATCTGCAACTGCGAAACGACTTGATCTTCCACCCGTATCACAGGGTTTTCGTAGCGGCGACTGTCGGCGTTCCAGACTTTTATTTTGAATGTCTGACTGGTCGCGCTGGTGTTGGGAAATTGTGCCGTTTCTCCTTTCGCCCCAGTTACCCCACGTGCGATTTCCGTATTCGCATCATTAACAATCTGGTATTGCGTCTGCGCGCTGGCGTGCCTGCCGCCGTACGTATCCAGGTAATACAAATGAAATTGTCCGTGTGCCATGTCGCTAATCTTTGGTTAGGTCTCTTGGTGCTGCACGTGGTAGCCCTGGTGCTCGTCGTCTTGCAGGTATAACTGCACACGTTGCGCAAAATCGGTGGTGATTTGTTGTGTGCGGCCCTGAGCGTCAGTGCGGCCAGTCGCTAACACGCTGCCATCTTGACCAAACATTACATAGTTTGCGCCCTTGATTGGCTCGCCTTGCGCGGTTGTGGCCTGGTAGCGCAGATAGTGGGGGCCAGCGGATAAGTTGATGCTGCTTTGAGTAAAACTCACCGGTAATGGTGAGGCGCTCTTTGCACTCGTAAAATTCCGCTGCCCACCTTTGAGGTCGACGATGCCCGAAGCGGTAAGCGTGATATTCGCCCCGGATATCTCGATGGCGGCGCCGCCAGCAGTCACCGTCAGCTTGTCCTTCCCCTGTAGGAACACATCCGCTGTGGTGGAGCTGATCGTCACGGCTTTGTCGGCGTTGAAGTCAGCCTTGTCGCTCTGGGCCTGGATGCTGACCTTGCCTTTGGCGGCGTGCAGCTTGAGACCGAGATCCTTGATGGGGCGTGCGCCATCGCTTTGCTTGCCATAGGTGTAGAGGGCGATGCCGTCTTTCACTGCCCAGGCTTGCTTGCCTTGTGATGCGATGTGGATATCGGCTGCAGCGAGGGTGAGGGTGTTGCCGGAGACGAGTACCGCATCCTTTGGGGTGAGCGCGGCGATACCGGATGGGCTCTCGGCAACGAGCATCGGTTCGCTCCAGGCGGGCACTGTGCCTGTCCCGCCATTTACGTTGCCGCCTGATGCATTGCCCGTCTCTGTCGCTTCGAGAGTCTTCTGGCTTTTTGCGAGCGCTTCGGCAGCGGCGAGTTTCTCGGGTGTTGGTTCGCCCTTGATTTCGGCTTTCTGTTTCTGCGCGGATTCGGCCAATGACTTGACGAGCCCTCGCGCGGCTTCGAGTTGCGTTGATGCGACGCGGCTGTCGAGCAGTGTGCCACTGGCGTTCGTACGGCCATCTGTGGAGATGAGCAGGCCGCTGCCAGCGCGCACTGCGCCGGACTGTGAGGTGACTAGTTCTGCGCCGTGGCCGCGGTAGGCGGTGCGTTGATTGTCGTTCTGGTGGCGATTGGCGCCGAGCGTCAGGGATGATGCAAATTGGGTAGTCGCGAGCTGCGTCCTTGGTTCATTCGGCGTGAGATCAAAGGCGAGGTGGTTGTAGCCGCCTGAGCCTTGCTGGCTCTGCGTCATGGCTTGCGTCTTTATGCCGGCAAGCGTGGCGCGGTGGGCGTGCTTGGGGCCGGTATTGTCGGTCCCCGTGGTGCCATCTTTGCCTGCATCTCCGCCTGCGAACCAGCTGGGTGCGTTGCCGGTTGCGGCGCCAGCGCCTGTGCCAGTCTGGTTGTTCTGCGCGTCCTGTGCGCCTTGTCCGTTGTAAGCCGTGCCGATGACGACGGGGCGGTCGATGTCGCCTTCGATGAAGTCGACGAGCACTTCTTGGCCCACGCGCGGGATGAAGCTGCTGCCCCAGCTCGCACCGGCCCATTGCGTCATGACGCGCACCCATGCCCATGCGGCCTGATCGGCTGTAGCGTTTTCATCGCCGCTAGGATGGGCGAGGCGGTTATGGCTGTTGGCGCCACGTTGCCAGTGAAACTGGATCTTGATGCGGCCATCGCGATCGGTGCGAACGGGCTCGCCGGGCGTGCCGACGACGATGGCGGTTTGTGTGCCGGAGACCGTGGGGCGTGGGCGCAGGACGATGCCCGAGTCATCCCGCGTGACCGGGCGATAGGGCTGGATCGCAGGCAGGAGAGTGAAGGTGTTGGTGTAGAGCGCTTCTTCCGTCTTTGCGTCTTTCGCGCTGTTGTCCTTGTTCTTGGGTTTGAGCATGCGGCCGAGCAGGTCGAGTGGCTTGTCGGCAAGACCTTGCCCAAGGTTCGGAGCAAGGTTGTTGCGAGCGTGATGAGTCACGCGTAGCACGGCGTACCGATTTGCCGCTTCGGGATCGTCTGCCGTCGAAGTGAGCATGTCGAGTGCGCTGTCGAAATGATCGTCCAGCACGAAGCGTGTGCCGGGGGACAGGGTGCGTACCGTGCCACTACCGGTGAGTTGCTGGCGTCGTGCGTCGAGGGCTTCGATCTGCCGGGCGGCGTAACGTTCGCCCGTTTCACGATCGGGCCAGAGGTAGGCGCCGGGGGCGTCGAAGCGTGTGAGCGGCATGCCGCTCGCTGCGTCGTCCGCTTCTGCGGACAGGCTGCTCGTACGGGTATCCAGACTGCGGTAGTCCCAGCTCGCGATTTCGATGGAGTGCGTGGCGAGTGCGCGGCTGGTGACGAGTTGCTGGATGGTGTCCGACTGCTCGGTGCTGCTGGCGCTGTGAAAGCGAATGCGCGCCTGCGCGTTGTCGCTGAAGGCGTCGGTGTTGTCGGTGATGACCAGCGTATGTGTCGCGTCCTGTAGCGAAGCGCCAACGTTGCTGTCTGCCGCGCCACCTGCGTTGTGCTCGAACCAGTAGTAGAGGCCCTCTTCAGCCAGCAGGCGTTCGACGAAGGCGAGGTCTGATTCGCGGTACTGGGCGGTGATGCTGCGCTTGGCGTAAGAAACATCTTCGTTCAAGGCCCAACGCCATGCCGGCACCAGCGTTCCTGCGCCGGAATAATCAGCGAATACGCTATCGACGATTTCCATCACCGTCATGTCATGGAACACGAAACTGTCGGTGCGATGGCCGAGGAAGGCGAGCCAGGGCTCGATGGTGAGGCTGTAGTAGCCGAAGCCGCCGTCAGAGGTCAGCCGCTCAAAGGCAGTGACATGCCCGTGGAATGGGCGCAGGGCGATGCGCGAGTGCTGGGTCAGCAACTCGACTAGGATGGGTTTGCCGAGCCAGTCTTTCGCTTCAAGATTGGCGTTCGTGCACAGCACGCTCAGCGTGAATCTGAAGCCGGCGGAGCAGTTCCCGGCGGCGGGCGCGGCAGGGCCAATCTGTTCCATGCCATCCAGCCGCTCAACGAGTAACTGATCCGTGGTGCTGCCCGTGTGCAGACGAATGAGTCGTGAGGCGTCGTTGTGCCCGGTACGGATGGCACTCAGGATTTCCTGAGTCAGCGTTTGCATGTCCATGGTATGTCCCGAAGCTGCGTCAGCTGATTGCGTACTTGAATTCGCCGCTGCCCGATGCACTGAGCTTGATCTTCTTGATCTCGCGCCCCTCGGCCATGCGCGACAGAACCGTGCCGGCAATCTCCGGCAGCATGGTGCCGTTGAGGATGTTGTCGACATTGCGCGCGCCGGAGTCCACTTCGGTGCAGCGCGCGAGGACGGCTTCGACCAAGTCGTCGGTGTAGCTCAGGCTGGCGTTGTGGTTCTCCGCGACGCGGCGTGCAATGCGGTCGAGCTTGAGGCGGATGATCAGTTCGAGAACGTCGTCGGAGATCGGGTAGTAGGGCACGACCTTGAGACGGCCAAGGAAGGCGGGCTTGAAGGCCTTGTTCAGTTGCGGGCGAATCTGTGCGTCCAACTCGCTCGGTGATGGCATCTCGGCTTCGGACTTGTTGAGGCAGGCCTGCATCAAGGTGCTCGATGCGACGTTACTTGTCAGGATGATGATGGTGTTGCGGAAATCGATTTCGCGGCCCTCTGCGTCGTCCAGCACGCCCTTGTCGAAGACTTGGAAGAAGAGCTCGAGCACGTCGGGGTGCGCCTTCTCGACTTCATCAAGCAGGACAACGGAATACGGCTTGCGTCGGACGGCCTCGGTCAACACGCCACCTTCGCCGTAGCCGACGTAGCCGGGAGGCGAGCCTTTGAGACCGGAGACGGTGTGCGCTTCCTGGTACTCGCTCATGTTGATGGTGATGAGGTTGCGCTCGCCGCCGTACAGCGATTCCGCCAGTGCCAGTGCGGTCTCGGTCTTGCCGACGCCAGACGGGCCTACGAACAGGAAGACGCCTTTCGGTTTGTTCGGATCTTCGAGGTTGGCGCGCGCCGTGCGCACACGCTGACAGACAGCTTCGATGGCATGCGGCTGGCCGATGACGCGTGCTTCGAGCGAATCCCTGAGTTTCAAAACAGCCTGAATTTCGTCCTTCACCATCTTGCCAAGCGGGATGCCGGTCCAGCTCGAAATGATCTCGGCGACGACATTGCCGTCGACCTGCAGTGGCACCAGCGGGGTTTCTCCCTGCATGCTGCGCAGCTCGGCACCGAGCGAATCGAGCACCTGATGTGCATCACTCTTGGCGGGTGCCTTGGTTTTGCCTTTGACGGGTTTGACGTCGACTGGATCTGTGCTCAAAGCCGCGCTTTCCTCAAGCCCGGTGCGCTGCGTGATGATCCTCTCGACCAATGCCTTTTCCTGTTCCCAGCGTGCACGATCTGCTTCCAGCTGCGTATTCAGCAGCGCACGCTCGTCTTCCAGTTCCTTGATGCGAGCGGCATGGTCATGGCCGGTTGCGCGTTCGCGCGACAGCGAGGCGAGTTCGGACTGGATGCGGTCGAGACGCTTCACTACGTCTTCGATGCGCGCCGGCGTGGCACTCTGGCCGAGGGCGACGCGCGCGCACGCCGTGTCGAGGACGCTGATGGCCTTGTCCGGCAACTGGCGGCCGGTGATGTAGCGCGCGGAGAGGCGTACCGCTTCGGTAATGGCCTCGTCGAGAATGCGTACGTTGAAGTGCTTTTCCATCAGCGCTGACATGGCGCGCAGCATGGCGCTGGCCAGCTCCTCCGACGGCTCTTCCACCTTCACGACCTGGAAGCGGCGGGCGAGGGCGGCGTCCTTCTCGAAGTACTTCTTGTACTCGCTCCACGTCGTGGCGGCGATGGTGCGCAACTCGCCGCGTGCGAGTGCGGGCTTGAGCAGGTTGGCTGCATCGTTCTGGCCCGCTTGCCCGCCCGCGCCGATCATCGTGTGTGCTTCGTCGATGAACAGGATGATGGGCGTCGGGCTCTTCTTCACTTCATCGATGACGTTCTTGAGGCGGTTCTCGAATTCACCTTTCACGCTGGCGCCAGCTTGCAGCAAACCCATGTCGAGTGAATGCAGCGAGACACCTTGTAGCGGTGGCGGCACGTCGCCCGTGGCGATGCGCAATGCCAGACCCTCGACGACGGCGGTCTTGCCGACACCGGCTTCACCGGTGAGGATGGGATTGTTCTGGCGGCGACGCATCAGGATGTCGATGACCTGACGGATCTCCGTATCGCGGCCGATCACCGGGTCGATCTTGCCGTCCGCTGCGCGTTGCGTGAGGTTTGTCGTGAACTGATCGAGGGCCGGGCTGCGCACTGCACCGCGCGCTGCGGCAGCCATATCACCTGCATCGACGTTGTCGTCCGCATGTGCGGCGCTGGCTGCTGCACTGGCCTGAACGGCTTCATCGGAACCTACAGTCAGTTCCGTCAACCTGTGTTTGATCTCGTCGAGCGGGAAGCGGGCGAAGAGCTTTGAGCCACGATTGGCGAGTTGTGACAAGTCGGGTGCAGTGAGCAGGGCCAGTAGAAGATGACCGCTGCGGATCTGTGCGTTGCCCGCATCAAGCGAGGCGATCAGCCAGGCATGTTCGAACAGGCTGGGGAGATTCTGCGAGAACACGGGTGTGCGCGTATTGCCATTCTTGAAGCGCTCGATCTCGGCCGTCAGGTCGCGCTCCAGCGCCGTGAGGCTGACGTCGGACTTGCGTGCGATGCGCGCAAAATCGGAGTTGTCGGTTTCGCACAGGGCCAGGAAAAGGTGCTCGATATCCACCTCGAAATTGCCTCGCGACATGCACAACGAGGCTGCGCGTTCGGCCGCTTTGCGGCAGGTGGTATTGAGCTTGCTGACGAGGACTTTGAGGTTATTGGACATTTGTCGATGACTACGTGTTTGAACAGAAAGGGAGCGCGATTCCTGGCATCTATTGGCAGGTGAGGTTCTTGACGATGCCGCCAGGCGCATACAGAAGGCGGCACTGCGTGTACGTTGCTGGCAGCGCTCGCGTCAGGGAAAGACCGCTTTGCAGGTAGCGACATGCCAACCAGATTGATTTGCTGCTTTTGCCGAATGACCAGATGGCGATGCGATCATTGCCGGAGCGTGTGTCGCGAGTGGGCGCCAGGCTGACCTGTTCCGCAGGGTCTCCATCAAAGAAGCTGACGCCAGCAAGATAGCGAGACGCATCGCCTGATTTGAGTGCCCATCCTTCCGGTACTTGAGAGGCAAGAGTCTCTCGAATTTCGAGCGATGCAGGGCATGGCAGAACTTCTGCCGAGGCCACTCCGCCAAGGCTCAAGCTGCCAAGCGCAACCAAGACGAGCCATGCGTTTGATTTCACCATTCGATCACCGAGAAAGCGTTGCCGTCATTGCTGAGCCCCGCACGGCGAGGTTTCCAGGGGATGGTTCGCGGCAATACCTGGCCCTGTGCACGCCATTGATCCAGTACCTGTATGCCTTCGGTATTCTGGTTGATGTAGATGGCGGCGTACTTTCCGGTACTGCCATGTTGCGGGTAGCTTCCCCCGACGAATGTTGCGATAGCAGTACCGCTGGCGACTGGATCTTTCACACCGCCTGCAAGACGCGAAATTTGCGTGCCTGCTCGCCAGTTGGCCGTAGGAGGGGCATTCAGTGTTTGTCTGATGAACTCGACGCATTCGGTATTGCCGCTTGCGTTTGCAAAGCTGCGGCTCTTATAAATGGATGGGTTGGACAAAATATGGGGCATGTTGTCTCGTGATCTCTTAATCGTGCTCGTCAAATATCAGGCCGCGCGCGCCAACAAGGGCTCGATCTCTGTCGCAGGCCTGGCGAGTTGTGGCTCTTCGTACGCATCCTGATGTGTCACTTCATAGGCCACGTCGCTGCGATGCTCATGAGTCATGCGCGTGAGCATCCAGGTGTTGTAGCCGAGGCGCGCGTTGCCGTGCTCGGCGTGAAGTTGCGTGGGTCTTACGTCTTCCTTGCGCAGGATGGGCCGCACAGTGCAATCCAGTGTGATGCCGGACAACATGGCAAGCAGGCTGCCGATGGCTCTTGCCGCTTCGCCGCCGGGCAGGAAGCGTTCGAACTCTTCGCGCTTGAGTGGGCCGATGTCGAGTGAGAAGGATGTTTGCGTTTGCCACATGCGATCTCCGCATGCGGTGTCGACGCCCAGTTCGTTGTTGCCTATGCCGAGACAAGTCGTTTGCTCGGGTGGCAAGACATGCCAGCGCCCGGCAAACTGATGCAGCTTCACGGGCACGCGGAAGTAGTCAGCGACGATGCGTTCGATGAGGTGAGCGGGGCGTGCACTTTGTCTCAGCGCGCCAGCGTAGTAGGCGAGCGTTTCGGCGAGCAGCGTTTGCGAGGTGTTGCAGACCTTCTCCTGCAGACTCTCCCCACCGGCACCGACGAGAGACAGCATCATCGGCAGGAAGCGTTCGCGACGATTGCGCTCGTAGCCGAAGTACAGGCGGTACTTCTCCCAAGCGCGGTAGAACAACGCGATGGCGCGGTTGGAGAAGATGTCGAGGAAGGCTCGCGTTGCGCGATCGCGATTGATGATCTCGCGCGAGATGATCTGCTCGGTATAGGAGCGCGGCAGCGTACCGTGGTTGCCCGTCAAGCCCATGAAGGCCGGGGTGAGCGTGGCACGCGTGATGTGTGTGCTCTCTGGCGTTTTCGCCAGTTGCGGCCATGCGACAGCCTGTTCGACACCCTCTGGGTAGTCGAAACGTAGCGCCTCGATTTCGCTTGGAGCAAAACCTATGTTCAGTGAGTTGGCAAAGCGGATGTGTTCGCCGACAGGATCTTCGTCGACGTGATGTCCAGACTCCCCTTTTTTTTGCGTGCGAAAGTGGGCGACCAGCACGCGCACGGCCTGGAAGAATTCGAATCGATAGGGCGCCTCACGCAGGCGCTCGATCACACCAGGATCTGGTCGCCGCTGCGGGGTGGGCATTTGATGATTTCCTCACCGGTGTCGTGCGCGACGACAACCAGCTGGGTGAAGCTATTGACGTGAACGTAGAGACCGAAGAAATGGTCGAGCAGGCGTGCGAACTGTTCGACACTGGTGCCGACAAAATTCTGTGGATCGACGCTAACTTCGATCTCGATACCCTTGACGAAACTCGGAAAGGGATTGCCCGCCATGCGCGCCGTCACGACTTTGTGGCGTATGCCCATCAGCCCTTCGATGAGCTTGCGATTCACCGGCGAGCGCGTGATGTCGTACAGCGCCATCGTCTCCTTGAGCGAAGACAGGCCGGCTTCGGTCAATGACAGATGATTCAGTGCAAGGTGAGAGATCAGCCGCCAGTGCGAGCCATTGCGATCGATGCGGACCGTAACGGTCGGCTTGCGCAGGAGTGCAATGCTGCGCGCCAGCGAGCCGCCTTCCATGAACAGATCACCACCAGCCATGCCGAACGGCAACTGCGAGGGGAGGTCGCGATTGGTGCAGGTCAGCTCGATGGACAGCGTTTCGGTTTTCTCTGCGCGCGGATCGAAGTCAAGATCGACGACCGACATTTCGTACTCGAAGCCGGGGCTCAGTTCGGCGACGTGCTCATCGCGGCGCAGATGCCAGAAGCGGCCGGTGGCTTCCAGCGCCTCGCCGTGGCGAAGCGCGTAGTACGGGCGGTATTCGACCTGCTGTTCGCCGCGTGCACTCTTCTCGATCTTGCGAACGGACTCCACCGCATACAGCTCGAACGCGTGTGCACGGCGCGAGTCGGGAATGACCGGGTAACTTGATTTCGTATGCGTCAGGCGAATTGGCTCCGCACTCTGGCGGAACAGATTGACGATGGGGGTGCAGTGTGTGAGGAAGTTCGCCGGGCCGATGCGCTCGAGCAGACGGCCATCGCGGCCTGCATCGCGCTGCGAACCCAGCACGAAATGCAGGATCAGCGACTGCGTGCCCGCGGGCAGCAGCGGGCGCAGGCTGGCGAGATCAATGTCGACGAAATTGAACTTCTCGGGAAAGGCAAAGAACTCGGACAGCAGTCGATAGGCCAGGTGCGAGCGTGCATCGTAGTCGAGCAGTTCTTCTTCGAGCTTGAAACCCACGGGGTGGGCCACGGGTTGGCTGAGTGCCCGCCAGCGGTGTTCGCCGGGAATCTCAAGGGCCACGCCCAAGGCGTGAGTCAGCATCGCTTCACGTAACTGCGCAACCTGCGAGCTCTCGCCGTCGATGAACAGGCGCAGCTGGTCGAGCCCAAGCTCATTGAGTGACAGCTGTGCAGAAGCGGATTCGAGGCGCAGGCTCAGCACAGCTCCTGCGCCCGCCGGCGGCAGGTAGCCGCGTGGCGGTGTGAAAGACTCTTCGAAGTTGGCTGAGGCGACGCGTAGTGGCGCCAGCGCAACGTCATAAACAGTACGGAACTTGCAGGCAATGCCCTTGACCGGTCGGGTGTTGAGCTGCGTGTTGCGTGCCACGACCGAGACACCGGAAAGCTGCGCATCTGCACCGCCCATATCGAAGCGCGCAATCGAGCAGGCGGGCATCGGCCGCAGATAGTGCGGATAGAGCACGTCCAGAAACGAAGTCGTCAGTTCCGGAAAGTCATCTTCGAGCTTTTTCTGCACGCGTGCCGAGAGCAGAGCGAAGGACTCGATCATGCGTTCGACGTGCGGGTCTTCGCAGGAGTCTCCTGAGATCAAGAGCCGCGAGGCGATCTTTGGATACTTCGCAGCGAACTCGCGTGCGTGACGACGCAGGAAGGTGAGCTCGCGTTCGTAGTAGGGAAGCAGATCGCGCATCAGCGGATTCCCACCATGCCACGCGATTTGGCGACGGAGTATTGCAAGGTGTTTGGCTGGAGCAGCGCGTCGAAGGTGACGGGCTCGCTGGCCGGATTGACGTAGAGCACGGCGTTGATGCCGAACTGCAGGCAGCCGATGGAAGAGCGGTCCGCTTCGAGCCGCACCTCGACGTGGCGCAGGCGTGGTTCGTGGAACGCGATGGTGCGTTCAAGCGTGCGACAGATCAGGTCACGGTCCGCAGGGTTGGCCAGGCTCAAGCCCACGAAATCGCCCATGCCGTAGCTGGCGACAGAGTTGTGAGATTCGGGAAAACGCTCGAATTGCGTGTCGAACAGCGAGGCGCGCGTGTTGAGCAGCGACTCCAGATCGCGCGCAACGGATTCCTTGAGTTCGTCGACTGACCAGCGACGCAGCGGATTGGTTTCGGCCTCGCGGTGTGGCGCGTCATCAGAGAGTCTCTCGAAGAGCGTCGGTAAAAATCCCGCCATGGCCAGGTCGTTTCTACGGAAGATTGAAATGCGGTAAAACTTTGTTCAGCACGCAATACCGCGTGCAATGTAGTCATGCCGCAAGGACGTGCGTCTCTTGCGGCATGCCTTGTTCGCAACGCGAGATGATCGTCGCGACTGCGGGAATTACACGTCGTACGTTGCCGTGTTCTTCGCCAGGCTCCACTTCGCCATCTTGTTGCCCTTGGTGCCGCCCTTGATGTCTTGCGCGGTGTAGGTCCACTGCACGGCAGCGTAGGTCAGAGCGAAGCTTTCGGTCGGGATGCCACCATCGCCAACGCTTGGCGTGACAGAGGAAATCAGCACGTGCTTGAGCTTCACTTCGAGGTACTTGACGCGCTTGTCGCCGTCGGCACGCATGAAGTCAATGGTCACTTCATCAAACGTGTGGCCAGCGGAACAGCCTTCCCACAGGCGGGGCGAGGTCAGGTCCATGTCCTTCACGAACACCATGTCACCGTGCTCGCAACGCTCAGCAGTGTGGCCGCCGGCGGTCGAGGCCGTAGCGGACTTTGGCTGGGCGATGGAGTGTGCCCATGAGCCGACTTCAATCCACTCCTTGTGGTCGTTGTCGCGGGATTCGCCCTTGATGTCGAACTTGCCCTTGAACTGAACGTAGATATCTTTCACTTACATCTCCTTGTGACTAGGGGAAAAACGTGATGACGCATTAGCCGCCTTTGGCGGATTGGGGCAGCTCTGCAACCAGACGCAGCGAAACAGAAAGTTCATCGAGTTGGAAGTGCGGGCGCAGGAAGGACACGGCGCGATACACGCCCGGGCGGCCCGGCACTTCGGATACCTGGATCGATGCTTCACGTAGCGGGAATTGCGCTTTGGCTTCCTGCGATGCCCCGTCGTCGAGCAGGACGTACTGCGCGATCCAGTTGTTGAGATAGCTCTCGACATTACCTGCGGAAGCAAAGCTGCCGATCTTGTCGCGCATCATGGCCTTGAGGTAATGGGCGATGCGCGATACGGCGAAGATGTACTGCAGTTGAGAAGACAGCGAGGAATTGGCGTTGGCCGAGTCCGTGTTGTACTTCTTCGCCTTCTGCGTGGACTGCGCGCCGAAGAAGGCGGCGTAGTCCGTGCCCTTGCAATGCACGAGCGGAATGAAGCCGAGGTCGGAGAGCTCCTTCTCGCGACGGTCGGTGATGGCGATTTCGGTCGGGCACTTGAGTGCGACTTCACCATCGTCCGTTTTGAAGGTGTGTGTCGGCAGATCCTCAACCAGACCGCCGCCTTCAACGCCGCGGATTGCTGCGCACCAGCCGAAGTTGTCGAACGCATCTGTCAGGCGTGCGGCAAATGCGTAGGCGGCATTCACCCACAGGTACTTGCTGTGGTCGGTGCCATCGACGTCTTCAACATAGTTGAAGCCTTCCGTCGGCGTACCGTCCTTGGGGTGGTAGGGCAGACGGCCCAGGAAGTGGGGCAGGGTCAGGCCGACATAGCGTGAGTCTTCGCCCTCGCGGAAGGACTTCCACTTTGCGTATTCGACGGTGTCGAAGACCTTGCCCAGATCGCGAGGCTTGCCGAGATCGGTGAAGGCTTCCAGACCGAACAGTTCTGGCGATGAGCCGGCAATGAACGGTGCGTGTGCTGCAGCGGCGACATGCGACATCTGATCGATGAAGTACATGTCTTCAGGCTGGCGGCCGATTTCGTAGTCGCCAATCAGGGCGCCGAACGGCGAGCCGCCGAAAGTGCCGAACTCTTCTTCGTAGACCTTCTTGAACAGTACGCTCTGGTCGAAGTCGATGGCCGACTTGAAGTCCTTGACCAGATCTTTCTTGGCTGTGTTGAAGACCTTGATTTTCAGTGTGGAGCTGGTGGAGGTTTGCTTGGACAAATACTCCAGTCCACGCCAGCTTGACTCCAGTTTCTGAAACTCCGGTGCGTGCATGACAGCGGAGAGTTGTTCCGAGATCAGGTGATCCAGCTCGGCAATACGCGCGTCGAGCGTGGCCGAAAGATTCTCGGATATCACGACTGTGCCTTCCATGACCTGCGACACCAGCTCACCGATCAGGTCGCGTGCCCGGCTGTGTTCCGCGGCCGACTTGGCGACCTTGCTGTCGGCGACGATGCGATCCAGCAGACTGGTTTCAGCGGTGGCTGCTGCGTGTTGAATGCTTGCGAGTTCTGCGCTCATGGTCTTATTCCTTCTTGCCAGCTTCCTGGCTCAGCGCTGCGAGTTGCTCCGTGCTGGTCAGGACTTGTTGCAGGATGTCGTCGAGCTTCTCGTTGCCGGCCAGTTTGCCGCGCAGGTCGGCCAGCTTGGAGCGGGCTTCGAGCAGTTGCTTGAGTGGTTCGACCTGTTGCACGACGGACTCGGGGCGGAAGTCCTCCATGCCCTTGAACTTCAACTCGACGCCAATCTCGCCACCCTTTTCGGACAGCTTGTTCGGAACGCGAAAGACCGCGCGCGGCGCCATGCCTTCCATGACATCGTCAAAGTTGTCGCCATCGATGCTGACGAACTTGCGATCGCGCAGACGTGGCAGCTGTTCTTCTGGATTGCCGGAGAAATCGCCGAGGACACCAACCACGAAAGGCAGCTCCTTCTGTTCGATTGCGTCGCCGATCTCGACGTCGTAGGACAGTTGCACGCGCGGCGGGCGCACGCGCTGGAGCTTCTTCTGGGTACTTTCGGACTTGGCCACGGTGGTTCTCCCTCTTGCAGAAACAAATGTTGTTGTGTCAGACGTAGCGGATGCAGTGCACTGATTTATTTGAGCACGCTGAATGGATTGGTATCGCCGCCACTCGAGACTTGAGTGGGTTGCGTTGCTCCCGGTTTGGGCGGAGCAGACTCGCCCCTTTTGGGCGTGCGCGATGGGCTTGCGGAACCGGTTGGGGTTTGCACGCTAGGTCCGCTGCGCCTTGGCCCGGCACGAGAATCTTCTGCCTGAGGTACTGGTACAAGCACGTCTTGTCCCAAGGTTTCACGCAGCATACGAGCCAGTCGCTCTGCTTCGGAGCGCGTATTGCCACGCAAGGCTGAGTCTTCCCGCATGTCAGCCAATGCACGTACGGCGACGCGCAAGCTCGCAACTACGGCGATGGCCTTGGTCTCCTTGCGAGTAGGGTCGCGCTTCTGTGCCTCATCGGCCGCTACGATCGCAGCGGGATAGTTTTCCGAGTCGAACTGAGCTTGGGAGGTTTTTGCCCATGGTTCGGCAGACGCTGGGTTTGCGCGGGCCGCAGCGGAAAGCATGGCAAGCCCTTTTTCCTTCTGCCCCTGGTCAAGAAGTTGCGTCCCTTCCTGCATCAGTTTTGCACTGTCAGGCAACTCACTGCCTGACTGAAGAGTGGTGCATCCAGCCACCCACATGGCGACGCAAATATATATTGCAGTACAGGACTGCTTTTTAATTGAGAGGATCACAGGTGTTTGTACCGACAGATTTGACAAAATCAACAGTTGCCGTGGTTGTTATGACGTAAGAATTATTCGGCAATCGAATTTGGGGGCGATCATAGCACCTCACCTCGCAACTGTAGATATGCTCCATCGGGCATGTCTCTATACAAAATCGATGCGCCGTCACAAACTGGCGAGGTGCTTGGGTGGCTATGGTAGTGACTTTGAGTAAGCGTTTATCTTTGTGTAACACACTGATAATTAAGTATTGTTTTTTTGAGTAAGACCTGATTTGAAGAGTGTTTTCGGAGGATGTTTTCGGCGATTGTTAATAATTGCATTTAACGAGCGGCGTTATTTTGCAGATGAGCGGTTTGGAGGCGTGTGAGTTTTCATATGCCATTCTGTTTGTAAATAAATTTTTTGAAAAATTTCTCCGCTTGCAGGATCGCAATTAAAATGTCGCGCGGCGCCAGGTTGGGTGTGAGAATTTTCGGGTGGGGATTTTTATTTGAACGGTCGTTTGTGTCGAGTTGGAAATAATATAAAAATGAATATCAAATTGATCGTTATTGTTGTTTTTGGCGTTTTTATTTCTGGCTGTGCGGCAACCGGGGCTATCCAGGCTGCCACCGCTGCAACATCAACCGCGCTTGAGGTGATTGGGCTGCTCAAGCCTTCCGAGTCCAAGGTGGAGGCTCCGAAGGAAGTGCCGCTGAACATCTTTGCCGGCGTCGGGCTCAATACGGATGCGCAGGGGCGCTCCAATGCTGTCGTCGTGAAGGTTTACCGGCTTCGCAACAATGCAAGTTTCCTGGGTTCCTCGTACGAGACTCTTGTGGACTCGGGGCGCGAGAAGGCGAGCCTGGGGCAGGACCTGCTCGATGTGCGAGAGGTGATGCTCGTACCGGGGCAGAAACTGGAGTTCAAGGAGAAGCTGCCTGCGGATACCGCGTTTCTTGCCGTGGCGGCCTTGTTTCGTACGCCGACCGCTGAGCGCTGGCGTTATACGTTTCCTGTCGACGCGACCAATACCAAGGGTGTCATTGTCGGCGTACACGGGTGCGCGCTGACGGTTTCCCAAGGGAACGTTTCAGGCGCGAAGGTGAATGATGTGAATTCCTTGACGGGCGTGCGCTGTCAGCCGTGAGTGTGCTTTATGAACATGGAAGTACTTAAGTGAAAACTGTGCAGAAGCTCCTGTGGGGCGAGGGGCTGTTCCTGAAGCCTCAACATTTCCAGCAACAAGATCGGTATCACGAGCAACGTGTCGCGGCTGCCATGCGGGCCGCGCATCCCTATTTGTGGGGTGTGGTTGCACAGCACCTTGACCGTCGGGCATTGGAGAGTGGTCTGCTACGCTTTTCGGCGCTGCAGGTTGTGTGGCCGGATGGCGACACGCTTGATGCTCCGGATGCGGATAGTCTGCCGGAGGCGCGCAATCTTGCTGATATCGACGTTCCCGCGGACGGCCTGACTTTTCATCTTGCACTCCCTTTCCTGCGAGAGGATGGCGGAAATTTTGGTGCTGGGGGCCGCAGTGCCGCAGCAGGCGGCGCCTACGTGCCACGCTACGCTCAAGGCGACGAGGCCGCGCCGGATCTCTACACGCAGGCTGTCAGCACTGAGTTGACCGTGCTACGCAAGCAAGCGCGCATTCTTGCTGACCATGAGCCACGCGAACAGTTCGTGTCGATTCCGATTGCGCGAGTGCGCCGTACCGCTACCGGGAGTTTCGAAGTCGACGCGATGTTCATGCCACCAGCATTGCGTATCGAGGCGTTGCCAATGTTGAGCATGCTCCTGCGCAATACGCTGGACATGTTGCAGGCCAAGTGCAACGCGCTCTATGGTCATCATCGTGAGCCCTCGAAGCACGTCATTGAATTCCGATCTGGCGATGTCGCCTCGTTCTGGCTTCTTCACACGGCCAGCGCAGCGTTTGCGCAGCTCTCGCATTACTTTCATCATCCGCAGTTGCATCCAGAGCGGCTCTATCAGAGTCTGCTGGGTCTTGCCGGGCAACTGCTTACATTCTCGAAAGCCTACGCGCTGACGGATCTGCCTGCCTACGATCATCTTGATCCAGCGCCCGCATTCTTTGGTCTGGACAAGATCATTCGCGAGCTGATCAATACGGTGATTTCCGCGCGCTTCGTGACAATCAATCTGTCCGAAATCAAGCCCGGCCACTACCACGGCAGGCTGGAGTCGGAAAAGCTTTCCGGCGCGTCGCTCTACTTGGCGGTGGGCGCGGACATGCCGCCAGCGGAGCTGGTCGAGGCCGTGCCTTTGCGGCTCAAGCTGGGCGCGCCCGACGATGTCGAAAAACTCGTGTTGTCGGCCATGCCTGGTATCAAGCTGATGGCTGCACCACAAGTGCCCGCCGCGATTCCCGTGCGCCCCGGCAGCTATTACTTCTCGGTGGAGCCACATGGCCCGATCTTTGATCGCATGATGCAGGCGCAAAGCCTCGCGATCTACGTGCCCTCCGGTTTCAAGGAACTCAAACTCGAACTTATGGCGGTAATTGAATGAGCCTGTCAGCCCCAACACTTTTTGGAAACGCGCCCGCACAACCCCGGCCAGAAGGTGCTGTGCGTGTGTCGCGTAGTCTTGCAGACCTGATGCACGATGGCTTCTATCTTCTGTTTCTGTTGCGCAATCGTTGCGCGCCCCTCGAGGTAGATACGTTTCGCGAGCGCATCAAGCATTTTCTGGATGGTTTTGAGAAAGAGGCGCGCCGCAACAATGCGGCGACCGACGATATCTACTTCGCCAAATACGCCTTCTGTGCAGCGGTCGATGAAGCGGTACTCAGTTCGGGCTTCGGCATTCGCGATGCATGGGAGCGCCAACCGCTGCAGCTCACTCTCTTCGGTGAGCAGCTTGCTGGTGAGCAGTTCTTCGTGAAGCTCGAAGAGCTGCGTGCTCAGGGCGCGCGCCGCGTGCAAGCACTGGAGGTGTTTCATCACTGTCTGCTACACGGCTTCCGCGGCAAGTACATGCTGGAGGGGCCGGAGAAGCTGAATTATCTTGTTGCGCGTGTCGGTGATGAAGTCGCACACCATAAAGGCAAGCGTGCTGCCTTTGCCCCGCACTGGGCGATTCCCGACCGCGTCAAGCATGCCTTGCGCAACGAAGTGCCGATGTGGGTGATTGCCAGCGTCATAGCGCTGATGGGCGTTCTTGGTTTTATCGGATTGCGAGCCTATCTCGATCACGAGACAGGCAAGACGCTTGCCGGTTACCAGCAAGTGGTCAAGCTCGCGCCGCGCATGGCGAACGTGACGATTACATTGCCCTGATCGATATGCGGCTTCTTGGACAAGAGGGCTGCGCCAGCATAAGCGTGCGTGGGGCTACTGTTTAGCCAATGTATTGCGTTCACCGGCCGAATCCGAGCACTAAGCGAGTCGTGAACACGATACGCAACCGAAACAGGACCTTATTGTCGAACTCAACCGGGAGCTCTCAGTAAACGAGGCGAAGAGCGGTGTTGAAGTGAGGGATGCCCGCACTCACCACGTTGCCTTGCCGTCCCGCAAAGCGCGCAGGGCCAGCAGGAAGGTCGCTGCATTCCAGCTCTGTCCAGCCATGCCCATCGGGGCCAGCGTCTTGCCGTGGAACCATTCGGTGAATCGCCAGGCATCCAGTTCATTTACCTGCGCCAGTCGATCGAGTTCGGCCCAGGCCTGGTCGTGCATGCCTGCACGCACCAGCGCCATCACCCAGAAACCGCCGACAAAGGGCCATATGCCGCCGTTGTGATACTGGTGGATATTGTTCTGCTGATGGCGCGCCATGTAACGGCGCCACAGGTCGTGCTGTGGCGTCAGCGGATGCAGGGTGACGCGTATGGGCCAGGGCTCACTGGCCTGCGCTGCGCTGATGGCGGCGATGATGCGCTCGCTCATGGCTTCGTCCGCGAGGCCGCAGAGCATGGCCAGTACATTGCCGAACACGTCTCCCTCATTGCCGACAACGGCAAGGTTCACGAAGCTCAGGTACAGGTTGGGATCGTGCCGCTCACGCCGGGCGTAATGGCTCAGCAGGCGCGCGCGATGATATTCGGGCAGGTCTTCCTGACGGGGATCGAACAGGTGATTGAAGTGGTAATGCGTTGCGTCTGCTTGACCCAGTGCAAAGCGACGTTTCACTTCATGCCACAGGGCGTTGCTGTACAGCACGTAGCCTGAGCGCGGCATGATGTCGGCCCAGTCGCTGGCTTCGTTCTGCTGCAGCAATCTGAAATGCTGATGTTCCTGCGCCAGCAGCCAGTTGATTGCCAAGGCCACTTCGCGGCGCCAGTGTGTTGCGCCGACCTTGCTGTGCTGCCGAACGTGGTCAACGGCAATCAGCCACCACAGCGTGGCGTCTATGCATCCCAGATACCAGAAGTCGGCGTCCTGGCCTTCCGGGTCGACGTACTTCGGGATCTGGCCATTGTCGGCCTGCTGCGCGGCCAGCGCGTCGAGGCTGGCGACTGCTCCTCCTTCGAGCGCATCGACGCCGCTGCCGCACATTGCCATCACGCAGATTGCGGCGTCACGGCCGAAAATACGTGTGTAGCGTCGCGCCTCGGCGGCTTCTGTCCGGCTAGCGGCGAGGACGCCGTGGGCGCTCAGATTCTTCTGCAGGAGGTCCAGCGACGCCTGTGCGCAGGCTTCAATTCGCGTCAGCGTGCTTGCGTCGGGAGTCGTCATGGTCTTGGGTGTCGTCGCAGAACAGGGCCGCGACCGGGAATGTCCGCAGCACGTCGGCCAATTGCAGCGTAGCGTCTCGAGGCGCGTGGCGCCAGCCGCCGATACTGTCCCGCAGACTCGTCGGGCCACCCGGCAATACGATTTCCGTATCGCCCCAGACATCGCCGACCGGCGCGACGCCCGATGCGAGTCCCATCGACGCCGACAGCCGCGTGCCGACGACCACCAGCCAGCGGCTGTCACTGTGACGCGCGAAGGCGAGCACATGGCGGCTGTGCATACCACGCACTTCGAGCCCGAGATATGCGGATTGCCTGAGCATGTCGGCCTGCTCGCGACGCAGTTGCAGGGCTCGCCAGATCACCCAGAACTTGGCGCGTCCGTCGACGGCGTTGGTCAGGAGTTCCTGCAGGGCGGGTTGGCGATCAGGCTGTTCAGCGATGGCCCGTGCTTCGGTCAGCATCGCGCGGCGACGTGTAAAGTCGACTGGGCGGCGGTTGTCCGGGTCGACCAGTGACAATTCGATGGCCTCGTGGCCCTGGTAGAAATCAGGCACGCCGGGCGACAGGCTCTTGATCAGTGCGAGGGTCAGGGAGCTAAGTGCGCCATGCCACGAGAATACAGCGGCGCTGCGCAGGAGGTCGTCGAGGAACAGATTGCTTTCGCGCCGCTGCAGCAGCGCGTGCACGAAGTTCGACAAGGCGGCCTCGTAGGCGATGTTCGGACTCATCCAGCTTGTCAGCACCTTGGCTTCGCGTACCGATTTGAGCATGGCCTGTTCGACGCGGTTGGCGTAGGCCAGCAGCGCTGCGTCATCCAGATCGCCGTTCGGCAAGCTGCCAACCAGTAGTTGGTAGAGCAGGTATTCGTCGTTGCGCGTCGGTGCAGGGGTGGCGTTGACGATGCGTTTGTGGCGACGATTCATGCGGCTCCAGCGCCGTATGCCGAGACGCCAGGCCGCCGGCAGTTCGCTGATCACGTTGATGCGCATGCGCACGTCTTCGGAGCGCTTTGCATCATGCGTGGAGGTGGTCAGCATGGTGTGTGGCCAGTTGACGGAACGATCATGACTGGCCGCGTGAAAGCCGGTGACGGTCATGCCGAACGCATCCGGGTCGCCACCGACGTCATTGACCGACACCAACCGGTGGTGGCGATACAGCGCCGTGTCCTCGATGCCTTTGGCGGTAACCGGTGCGGTGTATTGCTGCAGGCGTCGCGCGAAAACGCGGTAGCGCTCGCCAAGGCCGGCAGGCGCGCCGGGCAGGGGATGGCCGAGCAGCACGCGGCGCAGGAAATCGAACACGCTGGCCTCGCCAGCAACGCTGCGTCGTCGTGCGCGCCCGATGGCCCAGTCGATGAATTTGCGATCCTGCTTGCTTGGCGTGTCGATGATGTAGGTGCGATAGACCGGAAACGAGGCGATGACTTCGGCGAGTGCCTGCCGCAGGGAGTTGAAGGTGAAGTCGCGCGTGCGGCGGTCTTCGCGTGCCAGGCGCAGCAGGCTTACGCTCAGCAAGGTCAGCTCGCCAGCCAGGCTGCTGTTCATCACGAGATGGCGACACTGCCAGGTGAGCGTGTCGAAATCGACCGCCTCGTCGCGCACGAAGGCTCGCCATACGCGGTCAAGACGCTTTTTCGCGGCGTCGTCCAGCAAGACCCCGCTGATGACGTTGGCAAATCGATATCCGGTCGTGCCATGCACCGCCCACTCCGTGGGCACCTGTTCGTAGGGCGCGGCGATCTTCTCCACGACGACGTAGAGAGGCAGCGCGGCGGCACGACCTTCACTGGCGGCTTGCGGTGCTGTCAGGCCAGCCAGTTCGGCGTAGCGCTGCTGCAATCGCGTGAAGTAGCCGGCTGGATCGGCCATGCCATCCGGATGATCGATACGCAGGCCGTCCACTGCGCCGCTCACCGCGAGATCGAGCACCAGAGAATGCGTGGCTTCGAAAACCTCGGCGCGCTCCATGCGCAGCGCGGCCAGTTCGTTGATGTCGAAGAAGCGACGATAGTTGATCTCGTCCGAGGCGATGCGCCAGTGCGCGAGACGGTAGGCCTGAAGGTCGATCAGCGCGTGCAGCCTGTTGAAACTGGTGCGCTCGCCGGGGCGACCGTTGAGGTTGGCTACCACGGACCCGATGGCTTCGACCAGGGCAGGGTATGACTTCAGCACGCTACTCAGTCGTGCCTGCAGCGTGGTCTTGTCTGTCTGGCGGCGTAGTCGCTGCGCGCCGTCGGCGGTGGCGCGGTGCGGCAGTTGTGCGAATTGCATCGCCAGAGCGATCAGCTCGCTGGTCACCGCGTTGCTCGAGGTGCGTGTCGGCAGTTGTTGCAGTGCTTCGCGCAGCAAGGGGCCGTAGCACGCCGGGTCGATCGGCAACTGGTGTTCGTGGTAGCTCAGCGTGAAGCGGCCGTAGATGGCGTCGAAGGCCAGGCGCAATTCGCCACGTTCGAGAATGACGCCGTACTGGTCGCCGAGAATGGGCAGGAGCACCTTGCCGACCAGCGCCGGGTCGGCAGACTGCCAGTCGATGTCGAAGAACTCTGCGTAGGCCGAGGCGGCGCCGTTTTCCAGCACGTCGAGCCACCAGGCATTGTCGCCGCCGAGCACGCCCATGTGATTCGGCACGATGTCGATCAGCAAGCCCATGCCGTGCGCGTGCAGGCTGGCGACGAGCTGGTCGAAATCCTCGCGCGTGCCAAGCTCCGGATTGAGTACGCCATGATCGACCACGTCGTAGCCATGCTGGCTGCCGGCGCGTGCGCGCAAGGGTGGCGAAATGTAGAGATGGCTGATGCCAAGCTCGGCGAGATAGGGCACCAGTCCCATCGCATCGGCGAAACGGAAGTGGTCGTGAAGTTGCAGCCGGTAGGTGGCGCGTGGAATCTTCGTCCGGGCGTCGCGCGGTGCGGATGTGTTTGTCATCTTGCTTCGAACGTGATCAGCACCGACCAGGCCGCGAGTCCGGCTGCCGCGGGGTGGCTGCGATAGACGACTTCGCCGGGCAAATCGGCGGCGAGTTCTTGCGGGCCGTCGTGAGCGGCGAGCTGTGCGCGCAAATACCAGCGATTTCCGCCCGCTAGCGGCCAGCTCAGGTGCAGTGTGTCCGGCGCCGGGAACGTCGCGTTGCCGTTGCGCGCACCGGCCAGCCAGGGCACCAGCAGCGCCTGGCGACGTTGCAGCAGGTCGGTGTACAAGGCCAGCCAGCCTGCATGCGGCTCGCGCTGCCGCTCGTTCCAGTCGAGCTTGCTTTGCAGGAATGTCTCTTCTGCATTCGGATCGGGAATGCGTTCGCGTACGGCAGGGTCGCTGAAGCGTGCAAAGCGCCTGAACTCGGCGCGCCGTCCTTCCGTCACGGCCTGCGCCAGCGCGCCTTCGAAATCGCAGAAGTACAGGAAGGGTGTGCTGGCACCCCATTCCTCTCCCATGAACAACATCGGCGGCGACGGTGACAGCAAGACGCAGGCAGTCAGGGCGCGCAGTGCATCTTCGCGGCCGGCAGCTGCCGCGAGCGTCGTGATGCGTTCGCCGAACGCGCGATTGCCGACCTGGTCATGGGTTTGCAGGGAGTTCACGAAAGCCAGCGGCGGCAAATGCGCCGACGGCGTTCCGCGCGCTTCACCTTTACGATATGGAGAAGGGTCGCCCTGGTAGGCGAAGCCTTCGGCCAGTGCACGTCCGAGCAGCGCTACTGGTCCCTCGGCGAAGTCCTCGTAGTAGCCATCCGTTTCGCCCGTAGCGATGACGTGCACGGCGTGATGCACGTCGTCATTCCATTGCGCGTCGGCGAGGCCCGGTTTACCGGTTGCGTCGCGCACGAGACGGGCGGCGTCGTTGAGCTCGTTCTCGAGGATCAGATGTACGGGGCGGTTGCGTCCGGGACCAGCACGCACGACTTGCGCAAGCTCATCGATGAAATGCGGCGTGCCTCTGTCTTGCATGGCGTGCACGGCGTCGATGCGCAAACCATCAAGATGGAACTCTTCGATCCAGTACAGCGCGTTGTGGATGAAGAAGTCGCGCACGGTACGGCTTGCCTTGCCATCGAAATTGATGGCGTCTCCCCACGGCGTCTGCCGCTCGGGATTAAAAAAGGCGGGCGCAGAGACGTGCAGATAATTGCCGTCGGGGCCGAAGTGGTTATAGACCACATCGAGCAACACCATGAGGCTGCGCTGATGTGCCGCGACGATGAAGCGCTTCATGTCGTCCGGCGCACCATAAGCGGCCTTCGGGGCGAATGGCAGTACGCCGTCATAGCCCCAGCCGCGCTTTCCGGGAAAATCGGCAACCGGCATCAGTTCGACAGCAGTCACGCCCAGCGCGACCAGATCGTCGAGGCGATCCATGGCTGCAACGAAAGTGCCCTCGGGCGTGAAGCAGCCCACGTGCATTTCGTAGATCACCGCCTCATGCCATGGACGGCCGCGCCAGTCATCGTCCGCCCAGTCGAATGCGGCAGGCTGGGTCAGCGTGCTCGGGCCGTGGACGGTGGCGTTGCTGCGTGACGCAGGGTCCGGCACGACCAGCTTTCCATCCACGTTGAAGGCATATTCGGTGTGCGCGTCCGCCCGTTCCACTTCAAGCTCGAACCAGCCGTCGTCACGGGCAAGCATCGGATACGAGCCACGATCCAGTCCGCCGGTGGTGCGCACAAGCTCGATGCGATCGGCACCCGGCGCCCACAAGCGAAAACGTGCACCGCCATCAGGCGTGGGTTGTGCGCCAAAAGGCATCGCATGCGTGCGTTTCATGCTTGCGTGCTCCGCTCGAAGCACACCAGGGCGAGGGCACGTCCCGCGAGTGTGTAAGGCTGATCACACATGAACGGTGTTTCCGCGGTGGTCCCGGTCTTCGACGTGTCCGCCAGCAGGCTGCCGGGCACTTTGCTGAATGTCGAGGGAATCACGAAGCTCACCGCATTGGCGTCGGCGTTGAACATGAGGACGAAACTGTCGTCGAGCACGGCGTGGCCGCGGCCATCGACTTCGTTGAGTCCATCGCCGGAGAGGAAGACGGCCAGTGCGCGGGCGTGATCCTGTCCCCATTCCTCATCGTTCATTTCCGTGCCATTGGGCTGTAGCCATACGATGTCACGCGTCGCGCTGCCATGCAGGGGCCGACCCTGAAAGAAATCGCGACGGTGAAAGACCGGGTGCGCGGAGCGCAGCGCCACCATGCGCTGCGAAAAGGCCAGCAGGGCCTCCTTCTCTTCATCCATCGTCCAGTCGAGCCAGCCTATGGCGTTGTCCTGGCAGTAGGCGTTGTTGTTGCCGTTCTGGCTGTGACTGATCTCGTCACCGGCCAGCAGCATGGGCACACCTTGCGAGAGCAGCAGGGTGGCGATCAGGTTGCGCTGTTGCTGTGCGCGCAAGGCACGGATCGCTGGATCATCGGACGGCCCCTCGACACCATGGTTCCATGACAGGTTGTGATTGTGGCCGTCACGGTTGTCTTCGCCGTTCGCTTCGTTGTGCTTGTCGTTGTAGCTGACCACATCGTTGAGCGTGAAGCCGTCGTGGGCAGCGACGAAATTGACGCTTGCGTAAGGGCGACGGCTGCTGCGGTTGTACAGATCACTGGAACCGGTGAGACGTTGCGCGAACTCGCCGATGACGCCACCTTCGCCCTTCCAGTAGGCGCGCATGGTGTCGCGATAGCGGTCATTCCACTCGGCCCAACCTACCGGGAAATTGCCGACCTGGTAGCCGCCGGAGCCGAGATCCCAGGGCTCGGCGATGAGCTTGACGCGCGACAGTACCGGGTCCTGACGCAAGACGTCGAAGAAGGCGCTGAGGCGGTCGACTGCATGCAGTTCACGCGCCAGTGCCGAAGCCAGGTCGAAGCGGAAGCCGTCGACGTGCATCTCGGTGACCCAGTAACGCAGCGAATCCATGAGGAGTTGCAGCACACGCGGATGCTGCATGTTGAGGGTGTTGCCGCAGCCGGTGAAGTCTTCGTAGTAGCGTGCGTCGCCGGGCGAGAGGCGATAGTAGGCGGCGTTGTCGAGGCCGCGGAAGCACAGGGTCGGGCCGCACTCGTTGCCCTCGGCCGTGTGGTTGTAGACCACATCTAGAATGACTTCGATGCCTGCGTCATGCAGCGTGCGAACCATGGTCTTGAATTCGCCGACCTTGCCTGTTGCACTGTAGCGATCCTCTGTCGAGAAGTAGCCGATGGAGTTGTAGCCCCAGTAGTTGCGCAGACCACGTTCGAGAAGGTGGCGGTCGTCGAGAAAGGAATGCACGGGCATCAGCTCGACCGTTGTGACGCCCAGACGCTTGAAGTACTCGATGACCGGCGCGCAGGTCAGCCCCGCATAGGTGCCACGCAACTCGCGCGGCACGTCGGGGTGCTGCATGGTGAAGCCGCGCACATGCAGTTCGTAGATGACGGTCTCGTGCCACGGCACCTCGGGCGGGTGGTCATCGCCCCAGGTGAAGGCCGATTCGATGACCTTGCAGCGTGGCAGGTACGGTGCGCTGTCGCGGCGATCGAAGGACAGGTCGCGCTGGCTGTGGCCGATGCGGTAGCCGAACAGGGCGTCGTGCCAGCGTATCGCGCCGACGATGCCTTTTGCATAGGGATCGAGCAGCAGCTTGTTGCCGTTGAAGCGGTGACCGTCCTGCGGGCGGTAGGGGCCGTAGACCCGGTAGCCATACAGCAGGCCGGGCCGCGCTTGCGGCAGGTAGCCATGAAAGACCTGGTCGGTTTGCTCGCGAAGTTCCAGCCGCGCAATTTCGCGGCGGCCGCTGTCATCGAACAGGCACAACTCGACACGCTCTGCGGATTCGGAGAAGAGGGCGAAGTTCACACCCATGCCATCCCATGCCGCGCCGCGCGGGTAGGGCTGGCCGCGCCACAGGGTATCGAAGACCTGAGCGCTACGCATCAGCGTTTGCCACCAGTGGAGTCGCGCGGAAACCAGCGCTCAAGCAGTTCCGCAGCGCGTTCGCGCGCGCCCAGACCGAAGGCCAGCGCCAGCGCCAGCACCACGCCGGCCAGCAGGATCAGGAAGGTCTGCTGGATCAGGCTGCCACCAATATCGAGCTGATCGATGGCGAGCAGGATGACGAAGGTCATGAGGCCGTAGCGCACGATGCGGCCAAGTATCCCGGCATCGCTGACGCCGGCCGCCTGGAAGTAGTGCTGCACGGCCGTGGCGACGAAGCGCGCGAAGTAAGCGCCGAACACCAGCACCAGCACGGCGACCAGCAAGTGCGGCACGAACATGAGGAGCCGGCTGAGCAGATCGGTGACCTGCGTCAGCCCCATGCTGTTGAAGGCGACGATCAGCGAAGCGAGCATCACGAATGCATAGCAGATGATGCCTACCCACTCGGCGGTGTCCTTACGGGCGCCGCCTTGCTGCAGGAAGTTGTCGATGCCGGCACGCTCGGTCAGGACGTGAAAGTTGAACGCGCGCAACGCCTTGACGATGCTGAAACGGATGGCCTTGGCGATCAGCCAGCCGACGAGGAGCACGAGCATCGCCACGCCGAGCCGTGGCAGGAAGTTTCCAATCTCCGTCAGGAAGCCACGCAGCGGCAGGATCAGTACGTCAATGTGTTCCATCTCGGTTTCCTCTTCAGTCAGTCCGTGCGCAGTCCATTCGATACTTCGCCCAGCGCGGCGATGCCCGAGAGCGGAACGGCCACCCAGTCGGGCCGGTTGTCCAGTTCGTAACGCAACTCGTACAACGCCTTTTCCAGTTCAAACATGTCGAGCAAGACGCGTGCCTCGTTGAAGGCGGCCACGTCGGCATACAGGCCGGCGGCTACTACCGTCTCTCGATAGGTATGTACGAAGGCCTGGCGCATGCGCTGCTCCCACTGGCGTGCGAGTGGCGCCAATTGCTCGAGTTCGACCCCGCCCTGTGCGGTCTGGTGCAGGGCTGTGTGGCGCGCGTAGTCGAAGGAGCGCAGCATCCCGGCCACGTCGCGCAGGGCGGAGTGCTTGGCGCGGCGTTCGGCCATCGTGCGCTGTGGCTCGCCTTCAAAATCGATGATGAGGAAGTCGTCCTGTGCGACGAGAATCTGCTGCAGATGCAGGTCGCCATGCAGGCGGGTCTTGAGGCCGCGTGCTGCGGTTCTGGCCACCCGGTCGACGCGTGCGAGGAGGCGCTCCTGCAGGCCTTCGACATGCGCGGCCAGCGTTGCCAGTGGCGCACTGAGCCCCGCGCTGCGCTGACGCAGCAAGGTAAAAGTGCGTGTGAATTCTTCGCGCACCGTGGTCGACCATGTGGTGAGATCGCCGGCCGTGATGGGCTCGGGTTCGAATTCGGTAATGCCGGTGTGGCGTGCCAGTGCGACGTGAAGTTCCGCAACGCGTCGAGCAAGGATCTGCAGACGCTCTGCCATGGCACTGAGGTCTTCCGGTGCGACATCGTCGAGACCGGTGCGCAGCTCGAGCAGGCGCGAGAGCTGCGCGACGGCGAGGCTCCATGCATCGCCCTGATTGACGACGCGGGCTTGCAGCAAGGCGAGGCACCAGACCTGACCGTCGCTACCTTCAATCTCGACGCTGCCAGCTACCGGCACGCAATTGCGATAGTGCACCACGTCGGTGAGGAAGCGCCCCATCTCCACTTCCGGCGAGATGCCGGCCCGCACATGGCGATAGCATTTCAGGAACAGGCGTTCACCCAGCAGGCTGACGGAGTTGCTGCTGGTCGTGAGGCGCTGCAGCTCCAGCGGACCCTGCAAGGCATCGCCCACGACTTCGCCAAATGCGGCGCTGGGGATGCAGCGGATATAGCCGCCCTCCGCGGCAAACTGACGTCGGCCGCCAATGGCTTCGATCAATGCGCGACAGAAGGACACATCGCCCATGGCATCGGCGAGCACGCCCATCGTTGCCTGCTGGCGTACTTTGGCGACGGCGATGGGCAGCAATGCGCGCGTACGCTCTTCGTCCACATCTTCGAAAGCAATGGAGAGCGGCACGAAATAGCGCGCAGTCTCGCTGCTACCCTCGGTATCGAAGAGCCCGAGCAACCATTGCGAAGCCTGCGCTTCGAGCATGGCGTGCGCGGTCAGGTTGCTGCGCGACAGGGTCTCGCTCTTGGCGGCATACCAGCGTTGTCGCAGCATGAATTGCGGCATCAGTTCGCGTTCGAACTGGGCACGCGTCTTCTCGGCCATGCTCATGCGCCACGGCACGACGCGGCTGCGGAAGAAGCTGTTCCAGCCATCGAACAGCACCAGCACGGGCAGATCTTCAGTGGGCGTGCGTTCGGTGTGCCATTGCGGCGGTTCGGCATCCAGCGACAGGCGGAACCAGAAGAAGCCGTAAGCGGGCAGGGTCAGCAGGTAGGGGTGCTCGCCGATGGTCGGAAAGGCCGAGCGCCCCATCATCTCCACCGGCACGCGGCCACGCCAGGGCGATAGTTCCAGTTCGACCGGCTGCGCCACGCGGCTGACGTTGAAGACGCAGAGAATGACATCGTCCTCATGTTCGCGGACGTAGGAGAGCACCTTGCGATTGCCCGGATGCAGCATGCTGAACCGGCCACGGCCGAAGGCGCGCGAGGCACTGCGCACAGCAAGGAGGCGCTTGGTCCAGTTCATCAGGGAGGAGAGTTCGCGCGCCTGCACCTCGACGTTGACGGCCTCGAAGCCGTAGATCGGATCCTGGATCGGCGGCAGGTACAGGCGCTGCGGGTCGGCGCGCGAGAAGCCGCCGTTACGATCACTGGTCCACTGCATCGGCGTGCGCACACCGTCGCGATCGCCGAGGAAGATGTTGTCGCCCATGCCGATCTCGTCGCCGTAGTACAAGACAGGCGTGCCCGGCATTGAAAGCAGCATACCGTTCATGAGTTCGATGCGTGCGCGGTCGTTCTCCAGCAGCGGCGCCAGGCGGCGCCTGATCCCGATGTTGGCCTTCATCCGGGGATCCTTGGCGTACTCGGCGTACATGTAGTCGCGCTCGTCGTCGGTGACCATCTCCAGCGTCAGCTCGTCGTGGTTGCGCAGGAAGATGCC
>DATIDV010000011.1:0-161802 GCA_035456105.1 Rhodocyclaceae bacterium
AGGGTCGATTTTACCAACTGAGCCAGCCGAGGAGCCATAACACAGGCATGCGTTCATTTCGTGCGAGCCCTTCGGGTTGAGGCGTGACTGCGTTGCGCTCCTTGTGCAGGGCTTAGTTGGTAACATCGACCCTGCACTGCGTCGCACGCCTTGTCCCGCAAGCCATAGCCCTCAACGCGACCCGCCCGCCTACTGCGAACACGCCCTCGTGGGTTGGCATTGTCGCCGGCGGCGGGGATTTGAGCCAGTTGATCCAGCGCGCGCGACAAGCAGATGTCCTGCGGCCGGACTCCGTGGTGGAGCTTGCCTGCCATTGCACCGCGGAATACGCCTGCGCTCTTTCGCGCTATCGTGTGCGCCGACGTTTTTCAATCGGGAAGGTCTAGCATGATCAAGCTGGATGAACAGTGGGGTACCTGGCTGCGACAGAAGATCGAGCAGCGCACGGCTCCCGAGATGCTTATCAAGGCCATGACGGGGGCCGGCTTTGACGCGCAGGCCGCGACGTACATTGTGTTGAGTGCCGTGTCGCCGGGCGCCCCACCTGCGGGGTCGGCACCGAAATCGGTACGTATCCCACCGTTCCCGACACCTGCGACTGCGAGCACCTATGTGAATGACGTGGTGCCAATCTCTACAGGTAACACGATCGATGCCGGTGATCGCATCGTGGAAGTCACCATGCGCCTTGAGCGGCCCTGCGTAATGATGTTCGATAACGTGCTGTCGGACGAGGAGTGCGCGGGTGTCATCGAGCGCGCTGAACCTCGCCTCAAGCCTTCGGCAGTGGTTAATCCCGAGACGGGCAAATCGGAGCTGTCGCAGCATCGCGTCAGCGAAGGCATGGTGATCAGTCGTTGTGAAGACGCGTTCATCACCGTGCTCGAGGAGCGCATCGCGCGCCTGCTCAACTGGCCGCTCGAAAACGGTGAGGGGATGTCGGTGCTGCGCTACAAGATTGGCGACCAGTATCACCCGCACTACGACTACTTCCCGCCGCAGAATCCGGGCAGTCAGCGGAAGATGGCCGTTGGCGGGCAGCGCGTGAGCACCTTGATCATGTATCTCAGCGATGTCGAGGCGGGCGGTGAAACCTTCTTCCCAAGGATCGGCCTGTCGGTGACGCCGAAAAAAGGTTCGGCGGTCTACTTTCAGTACTGCAACGCCGATGGGGGTGTCGACCCGCTGAGCTTCCACGGCGGCAGGCCGGTGGTGGCGGGTGAGAAATGGATCATGACGAAGTGGATGCGGCAGCAGCGCTTCGGCCTGTGAGCCGGGCGCGGCGATCCCGTTTTGGGCCTTATATGTGCGAGGTGTCGCGCAAGATTTGCCGTGCATGTCGCCAAGTGTGTGTTTCTTACCGCATTCTGGCGTGAATGTGTTTGCTTTTCGTCAATCTTCTTGCCGCTGATTTCAAGGCTGTGCCAAAATCCGCGCTGATCAAAATCACGCCTGCCGTATGCGGTGCGTGGTTCTCGAAATCGACCCGGGGCTGTTCATCTCGCAAATTAGGGCGCGCCGCGTACGTACGGTGCTGCCACGGGGCTTGCGACTAAGGTGTTCAAAAACATGAAAAAAATGGCAGTACGCGCAGCATCCCTCATCGGGGGTGTGCTGGCTGTAGCTCCGGCGCTCGCGCTGGACGGTCAGTACAATTTCCAGCATCCGGTTACGCACATCGCCGAAGACATTTTCAGCCTCCACATGTGGATGTTCTGGATCTGTGTGGCGATCTTCGTTGCGGTGTTCAGCGTGATGTTCTATTCAGTCTTCGCGCACCGTAAATCGAAGGGCGCCGTCGCCTCGAAGTTCCACGAAAGCACTGTGGTTGAAATCGCCTGGACCATCGTTCCCGTGCTGATTCTGGTGGGTATGGCCTGGCCGGCCACCAAGACCGTGCTGGCCATGAAGGACACGTCCAATCCGGAAATAACCATCAAGGCGACGGGCTACCAGTGGAAGTGGGGCTATGACTACATGCAGGGCGAGGGGCAGGGCATCAGCTTCTACTCCACGCTGTCGACGCCTCGCGCACAGGTCGATCAAGGCGAGTACAAGGGCGACAATTACCTTCTGGAAGTCGACAACGAAGTTGTCGTGCCGGTTGGCAAGAAAGTCCGCATCCTGCTGACCGCACAGGATGTTATCCACGCTTGGTGGGTGCCTGCGCTGGGCGTCAAGCAGGACGCCATTCCGGGCTTCATTCGTGACACCTGGTTCAAGGCTGAAAAGGAAGGCACGTTCCGAGGCAACTGCGCTGAATTGTGCGGCAAGGATCATGGCTTCATGCCCATCGTCGTGCGTGTGGTTTCGCCGCAAGCCTATGCTGAATGGGTGGCCGCCAAGGCCGCCGAAGCAGCTGCGAAAAATGCGCCGCCAGCAGCAGCCTCAGAACCCAAGCCCGCAGCGTCGGCCAGCTGATTCGCATCAGTTCCCAGAATTCACATCACAGAATCCCACAGGAGCCGAACATGAGCGCAGTCACCCCTGACGCTGTTCACGGACACGACCACAGTCACGATCACGACCACCATGCGCCGACAGGCTGGCGTCGGTGGATGACGGCGACCAATCACAAGGACATCGGTACGTTGTACCTGTTCTTCAGTTTCATGATGTTCCTCACCGGCGGTGTGCTGGCGCTGACCATCCGCGCCGAGCTGTTCCAGCCCGGCCTGCAGATCGTGCGTCCCGAGTTCTTCAACCAGCTCACCACCATGCACGGCCTGATCATGGTGTTCGGCGCGATCATGCCGGCCTTCGTCGGCTTCGCTAACTGGATGGTGCCGCTGATGATCGGCGCACCGGACATGGCTTTCGCCCGCATGAACAACTGGTCGTTCTGGTTGTTGCCGCCAGCCGCGCTGCTGCTGGTGGGCTCGTTCTTCGTGCCTGGCGGAGCTTCTGCCGCAGGCTGGACGCTGTATGCGCCGCTGTCCCTGCAAATGGGCATGGGCATGGACATGTCGATCTTCGCGGTGCACATCATGGGCGCCTCTTCGATCATGGGCGCCATCAACATCGTCGTGACCATCCTGAACATGCGTGCGCCCGGCATGACTTTGATGAAAATGCCGATGTTCTGCTGGACCTGGCTGATCACCGCCTACCTGCTGATCGCCGTGATGCCGGTGCTGGCAGGTGCAGTCACCATGCTGCTGACGGATCGCCACTTCGGTACCTCGTTCTTCAATGCCGCCGGTGGCGGTGACCCGGTCCTGTACCAGCACGTGTTCTGGTTCTTCGGTCACCCCGAGGTGTACATCATGATTCTGCCGGCCTTCGGTATCGTCTCGCAGATCATTCCGGCCTTTGCCCGCAAGCCGCTGTTCGGCTATGCGTCGATGGTTTATGCAACGGCTTCGATCGCCATCCTGTCCTTCGTCGTGTGGGCACACCACATGTTCACGACCGGCATGCCGGCGATTACGCAGATCACCTTCATGTACATGACGATGCTGATCGCCGTGCCGACCGGTGTGAAGGTGTTCAACTGGATCGCCACCATGTGGCGTGGTTCGATGACCTTCGAAACCCCGATGCTGTTTGCTGTCGGTTTCGTCTTCGTGTTCACGATGGGCGGCTTCACCGGCCTGATGCTGGCTGTGGCACCGGCCGATATTCAGTACCAGGACACCTACTTCGTGGTGGCGCACTTCCACTACGTGCTGGTGGCAGGTTCGTTGTTCGCACTGTTCGCGGGGACCTACTTCTGGATTCCGAAGTGGACTGGCCACATGTATGACGAGAAGCTCGGCAAGCGCCACTTCTGGCTGTCGATGATTTCGTTCAACATCACTTTCTTCCCGATGCACTTCCTGGGTCTGGCCGGCATGCCGCGCCGTATCCCGGACTACAACCCGTTCTTCACCGACTTCAACCAGCTGGCAACGGTGGGTGCGTTCGGCTTCGGCCTGTCGCAGGTGTTCTTCCTCTACATCGTGCTCAAGTGCATCAAGGGTGGCCCGAAGGCCGCCGACAAGCCTTGGGATGGTGCTGAAGGTCTGGAGTGGACCGTGCCGTCGCCTGCTCCTTTCCATACCTTCGAAGAGCCGCCGAAGTTCGAAGCCCCGAGCTATCTGCAGCACTGAGAGACATCATGGCAGAAGACAAGAAGCGCCAGAATCTGCGCACCCTGCTGATACTCGGGTCGATCGCGCTGGCGTTTTTTGTCGGCATCGTCATCAAGACATGGTTGTTCGGCCCCAAGTAATTCAATGCAGCAGGCAGCTCAGTCGGGTAGCAGTAGATGAAGCGTGAAAACCGCACTCTGCGGGTGAAGTTACTGATTGCAGCGTGTGTGATGTTCGGTTTCGGCTTTGCGCTGATCCCGTTCTACAAGACGATTTGTGAAGTGGCGGGCTTGAACAATCTGTTGCGCGCCGACAAGGGCGTGAGCAATACGCAAATCGACACCTCGCGAACGGTGATGGTGCAGTTCGATGCAAACACGCGCAATCTGGCATGGCGCTTCAAGCCGTTGCAGGCGAGTGTGACGGTACATCCGGGCCAGATGGTGCGGGTGGACTACGAGGTAGAAAATCTGTTGGACCGTGCGGTGACCGGGCAGGCGATTCCCAGCTACACGCCGATGATTGCAGAGCGGCATGTGCAGAAGCTGGAATGCTTCTGCTTCCGCCAGCAGACCTTCGCAGCGCACGAGAAACGTGTGATGCCGGTGGTCTTTACCGTGGATAGCAAGCTGCCGACGGAAGTGCCGGTGTTCACCCTGTCCTACACCTTCTTTGAAGTGGCAGGCACACAGAAGTGAGGTTGAATGTGGCCGATGGCGAGAACAACGATAGTGGGGAAAGAGGCAAGGCCGGTTTTTTTGCAACGGTAAGTGCGGTGTTGGGAGCCTTCATCGGCATCCGCAAGCGCAGCGCCTACGAGCGGGATGCAGCGCAGTTCAGTGCCAGGCACCTCATCGTTGCAGGCGTGATTGGCGGCATAGTGTTTGTAGTGGCGATCGCGATGCTTGCGCGATTTGCGGTTTCGCAGGCGGGGCACTAAGCATCCGCGTTTGCACAGTGTTGTACCCGATTGAGTAATTCAGCAAAACCTTGGAGAAGGCCAGCATGAGCCAGACCTCAGAAAAATATTTTGTTCCCGAACCTTCCACCTATCCGCTGATCGGCGCTGTCGCGCTGCTGTTGATGGGCTCTGGTGCGTCGTTCTGGGTGAATCATCTGGATGCCGGCCCGTGGTTGGTTGCTGCGGGTTTCGGCGTGCTGATTTACATGCTGTTTGCATGGTTCGGCACGGTTGCCCGCGAATCCGAGGGTGGCAAATACGGCAAGCAGGTCGATAAGGCTTTCCGCTGGAGCATGGGCTGGTTCATCTTCTCCGAAGTCATGTTCTTCGCCGCGTTCTTTGGCACCCTGTTCTATGTGCGCCATATCGGCATTCATGATCTGGGTAGTGCGGATGGCAATCTCTTCTGGCCAGCCTTCAAGGCAGTGTGGCCGACCGCGGGTCCGCTGGGTGAGCTCGAAATGACGATGGCTCCGACGATTTCGTTCGGCAAGGCCATGCTGGGTCTGGCGCTGATGGTTGGTGCCGGTGCTGCCGTAACCTATGCGCACAAGCCGCTCGATCACGGCAACGCCGGCCAGCTGAAACTGGTGCTGGTACTTACCCTCGTGCTGGTCGGCCTCTTCCTCGGCGCGATGACGCTCGACTGGCTGCCTGCCATCAACACGGCGCTGCTGCTGGCTTCGGCCGCGACCCTGACTTGGGCGCACTGGTCAATCCGCAATGGCAATCGCGGTCAGTTCAACCTGTTCCTGGCACTGACCATTGCGCTAGGCGTGGTCTTCCTGGGTTGCCAGGCAGAGGAATACACGCACGCTTACCATGAAGGCCTGAAGCTGACCTCCGGTATCTACGGGTCCACCTTCTTCATGATGACCGGCTTCCACGGCCTGCACGTGACCATCGGCGTGATCATGCTGACCGTCATGCTGTTCCGCTCGCTGGCTGGTCACTTCACGGCTGACCGCCACTTCGCATTTGAAGCAGCGGCTTGGTACTGGCATTTTGTGGACTATGTCTGGCTGCTGTTGTTTATCGTGGTGTACGTCCTTTAAGCGGCAGCCGGAACAAGGCGGGTATCAGCCCAGCAAGTGGCCTGATACCCAGCCCATGCGGTAGATCAGGATCAGCAGGAAAAAAAGCAGCAGTGACAAACCGATGCGCCAGGTCAGCGCGCGCACGGTGCGGTCACTGTTGCTTTTGTCTTTGATAAGAGCGAAAAGGCCCGAGCCGAGGCTGACCATGATGGCCAGCAAGAGTGCAATGACGATCCAGCGCATGGCCGTGCCTTGCTAAAATTCGAGGCCGTAATCTTAGCCTGCCTGGAGCCATGCTCCGCATTAGTTTTCTTCTGGTACGCGTAGCGTTCGATGTCCTCTTTTCGCCGCCTTGTTCCCTTCGTTGCAGGCGTTTTGATGTGCGTGCTGTGCGTACGCCTTGGCTTCTGGCAGTTGCATCGGGCGGAATTCAAGGCAGCTCGTCAGGCGCATCTGGATGCAGTTGGGAGGCCACAGGCACTGAAGTCGGCGGCTTTGCTTGAAGAGTGGCAGCGCGTCAGTCTGAGTGGCACCTGGCTTGCCACGCAGACCGTATTCCTGGATAACCGGGTGCATGCCCAGCGGCCTGGCTACCATGTCTTGACGCCATTGCAGCTCGCTGACGGCAGTGTCGTTGTCGTCAATCGCGGCTGGGTTGCGGCGGGATTACGGCGCGAAGACTTGCCCTTGGTTCCGACGCCTGCCACCTCGGTACAGGTGTCGGGTTTGTTGCTGCGCCCGGACCTGAAAAGCTTCCGCCTGGATGACGGCAAGGAGACTGGCCAGGTCTGGCAGCGTGCCGATCCGGCGCACTTCGCGGCACGTCTCAAGCTGCCAGTCGGGCCGCTGGTGCTGTTCCAGGAAAGCGATAGCTCGGATGGTCTGCTGCGAGACTGGCCACGGCCCGATCTGGGCGTGAGCATGCACAAGGCCTATGCCTTGCAATGGTTTGTATTTGCCGCCGCGGCCCTGGGGCTGACCGGGTTTTTTGGCTGGCGCCAGTTCCGTCAGTCGCGTGAAAGTACGAAATGAAGGATGTTGGAATGAACAAGGTCGCAAGCACGGCAGACAAACCGACGGTGAGTGCCGAGCAGATCGCCAAGGGGCGCCGCACCATGCTCTTGCTGCTGGCCGTGTGTCTGGCCCCGGTCATTGCTGCGTATCTCGCGTTCTACGTCTGGCGCCCGACGTCTACGGCCAGCTACGGCAGCGTCGTATCGCCGGCGCAAGCGGTTGGCACAGCCGGCTTGCACACGCTTGACGGTGCAGCGCTGGACGCGGCCATGCGCGGTAAATGGGTCATGGCGCTGCGCGCGCCGAGTGCCTGCGACAAGGATTGCCAGCGCGATCTCTACTACATGCGCCAGATCCGTACGATTCAGGCGGCCGACATGGATCGCGTGGGGCGACTGTGGGTGGTTGATGACGGCGGCCAGCCCGATCCGGCCCTGCTCAATCAGCACCCCGGCTTGCTCGTCGTCAGGGACGCAGCGCTCGCCAGCGCGGTCGGACCGGCGGGACAGATTGCCTTGATTGATCCACGCGCTAACCTCATGATGCGGTTCCCGCAAAATCCCGAGACAAAGGGCATCGTTGCGGACTTGAAAAAGCTCCTCAAATACTCCCGCTGACGCTTGACCGACATGATCCGCAAACTCGCATTCCTCTCGCTGCTGCTGGCTTTCTTCGTCGTGGTGCTGGGCGCTTACGTGCGCCTCAACGACGCCGGACTCGGTTGTCCGGATTGGCCGGGCTGTTACGGGCAGCTGTCGCCGCATCATGCACAGGACGCAATCCAGGCCGCGCATGCTGCCGACGAGCACGGCCCTGTTTCGATGCACAAGGCGTGGAAGGAAATGATCCACCGCTACTTCGCTTCGACCCTTGGCCTTTTGAGTCTGGTCATGGCCGTATTGGCCTGGCGTCGCTGGCGTTCGCAGGGTGTCTCGCCGGGGCAGTTATTTGCCCTGTTCGGCCTGATCTGTCTGCAAGGCGCATTCGGCGCATGGACTGTCACCCTCAAGCTCATGCCCGCCGTGGTCAGCACGCACCTGCTGCTCGGCCTGACGACACTCGGCATGCTGACCTGGATTTCGCAGCGCGAATCTGGTGCTGCTCGTCATGCTGCGGGTACGCGCCTCGCACTGGCGGCACGCGTGGCGCTGGTGCTGTTGATCTTGCAGATCGCGTTGGGCGGCTGGGTATCGACGAACTATGCTGCATTGGCTTGCCCGGATTTTCCGACTTGTCAGAACGGCTGGCTGCCCGCCATGGATTTCCCCAGCGCTTTCCAGCTGTTCCGCGAGCTGGGTCGCACGGCGACCGGACAGTTGCTGTCGGGCGCCGCACTGGCCGCGATTCACTGGAGTCACCGTGTTGGCGCCGTGCTTGTCGGCAGTTATCTGCTGGTATTCGGTTTCCGTCTGATGCGACACGAAGCCCTGCGCGGCCTGGCTGTCTTGCTGATGATCGGGGTCATCGCACAAATTGCATTAGGTGTTTCCAATGTCGTGTTTGCGCTGCCGCTGGCTGTCGCCGTTGCACACAATGCGGCGGCGGCACTATTGGTTGTTATTACCGTGTCGATCAACTTCCGGCTGCGTGCCGTGACGGCGGGTGCGCATATGGAAAGGATCTGGAATGAACGGCTCGCAACTTGAACGTGGACTTTTGATGAGCCCGCTGCAGAAGATCCAGGCCTATCTCGCACTGACCAAAGTGCGTGTCAATACGCTGATCGTTTTCTGCGCCATCATCGGCATGTTCCTCGCGATGCCGACGGGGCTCCCGCCCGCGTTGCTGATGCTGTCAGCGACGCTTGGTATCGCTGCCGTGGCCGGCGCCGCTGCGGCCATCAACTGCCTCATCGAACAGCGCATCGACGCCAAGATGGCGCGCACACGCGCGCGCCCGCTGCCGCGCGGTCAGCTGTCCTCGCAGGAAACGCTGTTGTTCTCCGCCATTCTCGGCGGGGCCGGTTTGTCGCTGCTGTATCACGCGGTGAATCCGCTGACCATGTGGCTGACGCTGGCCACCTTCGTCGGCTATGCCGTCATCTACACCGTGCTGCTCAAACCGAATACGCCGCAGAACATCGTCATAGGCGGCGCATCGGGTGCGATGCCACCGGTGCTCGGCTGGGCGGCGATGACGGGTGAAGTGTCGTCGGATGCCTGCCTGCTGTTTCTCATCATCTTCACCTGGACGCCACCACATTTCTGGGCGCTGGCTCTGTACCGCACCAAGGACTACGCCGCGGCGGGACTGCCGATGCTGCCCGTCACGCATGGCTCGAAATTCACGCGCCTGCATGTGCTGCTCTACACTTTCATCCTTACCGGCGTTACCTTGCTGCCTTTCGCCAGTCACATGGCGGGCCTTGTTTATCTGGTGAGCGCGCTGGCACTCAATGCGGTATTCATCGCTTACGCAGTGAGCCTGCTGCGCAACTACAGCGATGAACTCGCAAAGCGTACCTTCCGTTTCTCGATCCTCTATCTGTCGCTGATCTTCGCGGCATTGCTTGTCGATCACTATCTCAAGTGAGAGCACGATGAGTCCGCTGAGCTTTTCCCGCAGAGCGTTCGTGGCCATGATGCTGGCCGGCTTGCTGAGTGCCTGCGACGAGACACCACAGTTTCATGCGACCGACATCACCGGTGTCGACTACGGCGCCTTGCTGAGCCTCCCGGACGCCAGTGGCAAGACGCGCTCCATCGCTGATTTTCCCGGCAAGGTCGTGGCCGTGTTCTTTGGTTACACACAGTGCCCCGATGCCTGCCCGACCAGCCTGGCTCTGTTGGCGGACGTGACGAAGAAGCTGGGTGAAGACGGCAAGCGACTGCAGGTCATCCTCGTCTCCGTCGATCCCGAGCGTGACACGCCGCAGCTGCTCGGCCAGTACGTCACGGCTTTTGATCCCGGCTTCATCGCTTTGCGCGGCACGCTGGCGCAAACCAAGGCCGTCGCCCAGTCCTTCAAAGTGTTCTACGAAAAGCGTGGCGATATCGCCGGCGGCAAGTACACCGTGGACCATACCGCCGGCATTTACCTCTTTGACCCCAAGGGGCGCGCCCGGCTGTTTGAGCGCTATGGTGAGACACCGGAAAATCTGCTGGCGGACATCAAGCTGTTGCTGGCAGGCAAGTAAGGCAGGCCGGCAGCACAAACAAAAAAGGCCGACGTGAAGTCGGCCTTTTCTATTGCGAGCGGAGCGCGCTCAGCTCATGGTCAGCAATCCGCGCATTTTCTGCATGGCTTTCACTTCGATCTGGCGAATGCGCTCGGCCGATACGCCGTACTCGGCTGCCAATTCATGCAAGGTGGCAGCGCTTTCCTCTTCGGGCACCAGCCAGCGACGTTGCACGATGGCGCGGCTACGCTCGTCCAGGCTCGCCAGCGCAGTCTTCAGGCCAGTGTCCTGAAGGTGTTCGATTTGCGCGGTTTCCAGCACTTCTGCCGGTTCGGCGGCCGGGTCGACCAGCCAGCTGATTGGCGAGTAGTGACGTTCGTCATCGTCGTCGCCTGAGCCTTCCAGAGCAACATCGCCGCCAGCAAAACGTGACTCCATTTCGAAGACTTCTTCCGTTTTCACGCCAAGACGTTCAGCGATGTCGGAGGCTTCCGATGTGGTCAGACTGTGCGGTGCTTCACCGTTCTGGCTACGCAGGCTGCGCAGGTTGAAGAACAGCTTGCGCTGCGACTTGGTCGTGGCGATTTTCACCAGACGCCAGTTCTTCAGGATGTATTCGTGGATCTCGGCCTTGATCCAGTGGATGGCGAAGGACACGAGGCGCACGCCACGGTCCGGATCAAAACGCTTGACCGCCTTCATCAGGCCGACATTGCCTTCCTGGATCAGGTCGGCGTGAGGCAGGCCGTAGCCGAGGTAGTTGCGGGCAATCGATACGACCAGACGCAGGTGTGACAACACGAGCTGGCGTGCGGCCTCAAGGTCATTGGCGTTGCTGAGCCGGCGTGCCAATGCCTGCTCCTGCTCTTCGGTGAGCATGGGAAAGCGGTTGGCGGCCTGAATGTACTGATCAATGCTGCCCAGCGCGCTAGGCGTAGGGAAGATCAATGCAGAAGATGTCATGTCTTGCTCCTTGCAACGGAATCCTGTCGAGGACGATTTTAGCACTCTCGGTCATGGAGTGCTAATGGCCGGCGAAAGTTCCAGCCCCAGACGAAGAGCGGCCGCGAAGTTCGCCACGGATTGGGTCAGTATAGGAGCCAACGATCAGACGGACCGTACGCTGACGAACAATCGCCAGCGGTCTGTCAAAAAGAACGCGCCTTCAGTCCACCAAGCCGTCATGCAGATGGCGCCGCACCGAAATCGCCGCGCCCAGCCAGCCCAGCAAGGCCGCAAAGGCGCACAGCGCGCCGGCTTGCCAGAGGGCTGGGCCGCCAATGGCCAGCACGATGCTGTAGCGCTGTGCCAGTGCTTCGACTTGCGGTGCAACGATGAACAGCGGGCACGTGACCAGGGCCCATGCCAGCAAACCGCCGAGCAGACCTTGCAGCAGACCGAAGTAGAGGAAAGGGCGACGCACATAGGTGCGCGTGGCGCCGAGCAGCAGCTTCACCGAGATTTCGTGACGCTGGGTCAGGATCTGCAGGCGAATGGTGTTGAAGGTGACGATGATCAGCGCCGTGCCGAGCAGGCTGGCCAGCAGCAGGGTGGTGCTGCGTGCCAGCGCGACGATGGCGTGCAGGCGCTCGACCCATTCCGAATCAAGCTGGGTCTGTGCGACCTCAGGAATGGTACTGATTTGTGCGCGTAGCGCTTCGAAACTGGCCGGGCTGTCGTTGCGTGGATCGAGGATGAAGGCGTCGGGCAGCGGATTGTCGGCCAGTGCGCCGGTCACGTCACCGAAACCACCCCGCGCGGCGAGCTGTTTCAGTGCTTCGTCACGCGGCACGAAGCGCAGGGCGGCGACCTGCGGATTGGCACGCAGACGGGTTTCAATGGCCTTGACGCGCTCTGCAGGCACCTCGGTTTTCAGGAAGACGCTGATTTCCGGTTTGCCGGAGATGCCGCGTGCCAGGCTGGCCACATTGTCGATCAGTACATAGCCGAGCGCGGGCAGGGTCAGGGCAATGGCGATGACGAGGGCTGACAGCAAGGTTGTCAGGGGTTTGCCTGCCAGGCGTTGCAAGGCCTGGCGAATAGCGGTGAGGTGGACGCTCATGACAGCAGCTTTCCGTGTGCCAGTTCGACGCGGCGCGCGCCGTAGGGCGAGTACAGCGTGTCGTCGTGGGTGGCAAGAATCAGTGTCACGCCTGCCGCATGGAAGCTGCGGAACAGCGCGGCGATCTCACGCGCATAAGCCGGATCGAGATGGGCTGTCGGCTCGTCAGCAATCAGGATGGACGGGCGATTGACGATGGCGCGTGCAATCGCCACGCGCTGCTGTTCGCCGCCAGAGAGTGTGATCGGCATGGCGGTTTCGAACTTCGCCAGACCCACCTTTTCGAGCGCCACGCGCACGCGCTTGGCGGCGTCTGCGGGGGTCTGCCCAGCGATCACCAGCGGCAGCATGACATTGTCAAAAACGCTGCGATCCATGAGCAGGCGATGCTCCTGCATGACCAGACCAAGACTGCGTCGCAGATAGGGCACTTGCGATTGGCGCATGCGGCCGACGTCGAGGCCGTTGACCAGCACACGCCCGGCGGTCGGCGCTTCCAGTGCGGCAATGAGTTTGAGCAAGGTGCTCTTGCCGGCGCCGGAATGTCCGGCGAGCACCAACAGCTCGCCGTGGCGGATTTCCAGACTCAGGTCGTTCAGGGCCTCGTGGCCGCCGGGATAATGTTTGCTGACATGGTCGAACTGGATCATCGAGGCCCCTGAAGTTTCATTTTATTTTGTTCGCCCGAACTGCTTGTCGAGCCAGTCGAACGATGCTTCCTGCGTGTCTTTCAGATACTCGTGCGTGCCTGGCAGCAGGCGCGTGTCGAGCTTGTCCCCAGCTTTCCATGCACCCCACACATTAGCCATCTTGCCGTAGGCCGCCTTGACGGACTCGACCGGGAAGAGAGGATCCTTTTCACCGGCAAACACCAGCATCGGTTTCGGCGCGGCAAGGCTGGCGACATCCGGGAAGTCCAGATAGCGCAGCACGCCGGGGTGCAACATGTTCCACGCCGACGAACCCTTCAGTTGGTTGTTGCCCGGCACCATCAGGCCATCGGTGGTGGCCATCCAGTTAACCACCACGGCAGCGGTGATGGAATCCGACAGCGCGGCGACCTGCCAGGAACGGAAGGCGCCCATTGAGAAACCAATCGCGGCAACCTTCTTCTTGTCGACCTCGGGTTGTGACGCGAGGAAGTCGGCGCCGCGTGCATCCTCGAGCGCCATGATGCCGGCCATCGAGCTGCCGAGGTTGAATGTGTTGGCTGCAACGGCCTGCTGCATTTCAAAGGTCAGCGCAGCGCGATCGCCCCAGCCCAGCGCATCCAGTGCCAGCACCACGTAACCGCGCTCGGCAAGCGCGTCACCCGGATAGCGGCCGGAGAAGAACTTGTCGGCCCAGCCTTGCGACGATGTCAGGCGTGCATCGTTGTCCAAGGTCTTGATCAGTTTTTCCTTGCCGATGTCGAATTTCGAACCGTGGTCATGCAGCATCAGAGCTGCCGGAAAGGGCCCTTTGCCCTTGGGTACGAGCATCAGACCTTGCACGCGGCTCTCGGCGGTGAGGTTGAAAACGACCTTGCGCGCAACATAGCTGCCGCGGTCGATCTCGCTGATGACCTTCATGTCGAAAGGCGTCTTGTCCTGTGACTGCAGGGTCAGCTCCCACATCTTGTCGCGGCCCGTCTTGCGCCATGCGGACAGGTCTTTTACGGCAGGCGTCCACGCCATCTGGAAGTTGAGCTTGGTTTTCAGCGCCTGATAGAAGGACGGCATATTGTCCTTGAGTCCCACGGTCTGGAAGTCCGTGTCCGCAGCTGCTGCGGGTAGAAAACTATGCATGGAAAGCAGACCGCATAACAGCAGATGTGGCAAACGCATTTTCTTGTCTCCTTGCGGGTTGTGACCGGTGACATTGCATGGTTCGCCGTTTTACCACATCAGCCCGCTGTTTTATCGGTGAACAGGGCATCGACAAATTCCGTTGCGTCAAACGGCTGCAGATCCTCGATACCTTCGCCCACGCCGATGAAGCGCAGCGGTTTTGGAATCGTGCGCGCAATTGCCGCAACCACGCCGCCTTTGGCCGTGCCGTCGAGCTTGGTGACCACCAGCCCGGTGACATTGATGGCCTTGTCGAAGGCCTTGAGCTGCGCAATGGCGTTCTGGCCAATATTGGCGTCCAGCACCAGCAGCACTTCATGCGGCCCGCTTGGCTCGGCTTTCTGGATGACGCGGCGGATCTTGGCGATCTCGTCCATCAGGTTCAGCTGTGTCGGCAGGCGCCCGGCCGTGTCGATGAGCACGATGTCGATGTTTCGCGCGCGCGCCGAGGTGATTGCGTCAAAGGCCACTGCAGCCGGATCGCCGCCTTCCTGTGCAATGACGACGACATTGTTGCGCAGACCCCATTCCTCAAGCTGCTCACGCGCCGCGGCGCGGAAAGTATCGCCGGCGGCCAGCATCACGCTCTTGCCTTGTGCCTGGAAGTGATGCGCCAGCTTGCCGATGGACGTGGTTTTGCCGGCACCGTTAATACCGGCCAGCATGATGATGAAGGGCTTGTGCCCCTCGATTTGCAGCGGCGCTTGCAGTGGCAGCAGCAGATTGCGCAGTGCTTCGGCCAGCACGGCCTGCAATTGCTCGCCGGTCTCCAGCTTGTCCTGCTTCCAGCGACGACGCAGTTCCGTAAGCAAGGCGGTCGTGGCCTCAACGCCGCAATCGGCCATCAGCAGTGTGGTCTCGAGCTCTTCGAGCAAGTCCTCGTCGATTTTGCGTAGCGAGAAAATGCTGCCGAGCGCGCCAAGCTGGTTGCGCGTGCGTGACAGGCCGCTTTTGAGGCGGTCCAGCCAACCCGCCTTGGGCGCCGCCTCAGCGGAAGCCGTGGTGGGCGCTGATGCGGGCTCGGCTGCCGTGGTTTCACGCACGTCGGGCGCAGCTTTGTCGGTGGATTTCTTGAAGAAACTGAACATGTCGGTCTGATGAAAAGCTGGCTTGATTTATGATGCTGCGCGCGCGCCGGATCGGTAGCGCGCCAACCGCATGATTTCGGCGAAAGTCTAACAGATGCTCACTCCAAGCCTGGATTGCAATGTCCGCATGAGCACGCAAGGCGCACAGTCATGAGCCGTGTGCGCATCGTCGGGGGGACTCACCGCTCACGCCTGATCGAGGTGCCGGACGCCATCGGCCTGCGGCCGACACCGGACCGTGTGCGTGAAACCCTGTTCAACTGGCTCGGTCAGGATCTGACAGGTCTGCGTTGCCTTGACCTGTTCGCGGGCAGTGGCGCGCTGGGTTTTGAAGCCGCTTCGCGTGGCGCCAGCGAAGTCACCATGCTGGAGTTTGCGCCCAAAGTGTTTGCTCATCTGCAGAAGACCCAGACGCTGCTGGGGGCAAACAATGTGAGGTTGGTGCGGGGCGATGCGCTAAAATTCATTGCAGTGCCGCAAACGCATTTACAACGGTTCGATCTGGTGCTGCTCGATCCACCGTACCGGCAGGGCTGGCTCGAAAAGCTGGCGCCGCATCTGCCGCAATGGCTGGCGCAGGATGCGAAGCTGTATGTTGAAGCCGAAATCCCGCTCGAAAGCTATGCGGGTCTGACCGTTATCAAGTCCGGCAAAGCCGGACAAGTGCACTATCACTTGCTGTCGAGGGAGAATCGGTAATGCATAACAGGCTTGCGGTTTATCCTGGCACGTTCGACCCGCTGACGCGGGGCCATGAAGATCTGGTCCGCCGCGCTGCGCGCATGTTCGATCAGGTCATCGTCGGTGTCGCGCAGAGTACCGGCAAGCGCCCTCTGTTCGATCTGGAGGAGCGCGTCGAGTTGGCGACGCAAGTTCTGTCGTCTTATGGCAACGTCAAGGTGGTGGGCTTTTCCGGGCTGCTGATGGATTTCATCCGCGGCCACGGGGCCCACATCATCGTGCGCGGGCTGCGTGCCGTGTCCGACTTCGAGTACGAGTTCCAGATGGCGGGCATGAACCGCCGCCTGTATCCGCATGTCGAAACGGTATTCCTGACGCCGGGCGAAGAGTTCATGTTCGTCTCTGCCACCATGGTGCGCGAGATCGGCCTGCTCGGCGGCGATGTCAGCACCTTTGTGCACCCCCTGGTCGCCGAGCGCATCACGCGCAAGGTCGGGGCTGCTGATTGAAATTACTGAAGTTGAAAGAGGTTGCAATATGGCCCTGATGATTACGGACGAATGCATCAATTGCGATGTGTGCGAGCCAGAATGCCCGAATGAAGCGATTTCTCAAGGCGCCGAGATCTATGAGATCAATCCTTCGAAATGCACCGAATGCGTCGGACATTACGACGAGCCACAGTGCCAGCAGGTCTGCCCGGTCGATTGTATTCCGCTGAATCCGGACGTAGTCGAGAGCAAGGACCAGCTGATGGAGAAGTACTACAAGCTCATCGAGGTAAAGTGAGCGAATGAGCAAAAACAAAGGGCGCCCACGGGCGCCCTTTGTTTTTGGGTGATGCCTGTCAGGCTGCGAGTACTTCGCTCGCGCCTTCGTCTGCCGACGCGCCAAGTGCCGACTCGATGGCTTTGCGCATCTGCACGACCTCATCCTGCTGACGCTTCAATGCCGTTTCGGCCTGGCGCAGCTCGTCGATACGATCTTCCAGTGTGCCGGTCGCTTCATGCACGCGCTTGACGCTTTCGAGGCGACGCTTGAGTTGCAGCTGATACTCGCGAACCTGTGTCTCCAGCGGGGCCATGACGGCACGCAGCCATTGTTCGATGTCGCGATTGGCCACCTCAAACGTGCGCCGCGCCTCGATGGCGATAGTGTCGAAGAAGCGCTGCGTGACCGTGCCTTTCCACTGCGTGATCATCGCGCTCATGGTGTTGAGTTGGTCATCGAAAGCTTTTTCGAGACGCGCAATTTCACGCTCGTAGCGCACCGTCGAGAAGCCCGAAGGCGGTGCCAGCTTGAGGCCGTGCTCGACGGCGAAGCGTTTGTACATGGCGTCCAGCATGGTCGTGATTTCGGCGATCTCATCAGACGACTTGTGCAGGTTGCCGCGCAGATTGCCGAAGAACTGCAACATGGCTTCACGCAGGCCCTTGGAGAAGTTTGCGTCGACCATGCGTGCCCGCGTGCGGCGCGTTTCGGAGCGCACCGTGTCCACGCCGATGTGAGAGAACAGTTTGTTCGACAAGTTGGTGAACACGCTGCGCACAGCGTGATACTTCTGCAGGCCGTTTTCGAATTCCTCTTTCTCGGCGCGGACTTTGCGCATCATGTATTCGATGACGCCCTGATTCTTGCCGCGCAGATCCGACATTTCCTTCAGTTGCTCCTGCAGGCCGCGTTCGCGCGCCGAGAGAATCTCGCTCATGCGGCGGATGATTTCGCTGGTTTCGAGCAGGGCGTTTTCGCGCGTGATGTGCTGGCGTGTCGGCAGTAGCTCGGTGCTTAGTGCGTTTTCGAGGATCTCGATGCGCGAGCGCTCCAGTAGCGCCTGATCCCGATTGACCTTGGCATACAGCGCCTTCTGCGCCGATACCGGGTAGACCTGATCACTGGTGATGCCCAGTGTTTCGGCGACCGTTGCGGCCTGCTTGTTGATCTCGGCGCTGATCTGCTCCTCGCTGCGCATGCCGTCCCACAGGCCGTCGATCTTGTTGAGCACGACCATGCGGCCGTTCTTCTGCGTGCGGCCGACGTTGACGTGTTTCTGCCAGACCTGCAGATCGCTCTGTGTGACGCCCGTATCGGCGGCCAGCAGGAACAGCACGGCATGTGCGTTCGGGATTAACGACAGCGTCAGTTCCGGCTCCGAGCCAATGGCGTTCAGACCCGGTGTGTCGACGATGACCAGGCCTTGCTCCAGTAGCGGATGCGGGAACTGGATGATGGCGTGACGCCAGCAAGCCACTTCCACCATGCCGTTGGCGTCCGGACGGGCGCCTTCGTTGCCGGTTTCGTCAACCGGGAAGCCGAGGCGCTCAGCTTCCTCGCGCGTGACCAGTTTGGTTTCGGCGACACGCAGGAAAGCTTGTTGCAGGCTCTCTGCGCTGCGTACGTCGAAGGGTTCTAGCGTCCATTCGCTCGACACACGGCGCAGCTCGGCGACGCTTTCCTGGCGACCACGGGTTTCGATCGGCAGCAGACGGATGCCCGGCGTCTGACCGTTTTCCCAAACCAGTTCAGTCGGGCACATGGTGGTGCGGCCGGCACTGGAAGGCAGCACGCGGCTGCCGTACTGGGCAAAGAAAATGGCGTTGATGAGTTCGGACTTGCCGCGCGAGAATTCGGCGACAAAGGCTACGACGAGTTTGTCTTCCTTGAGCCGTTCCAGCAGGTGCTGCAGGCGCATGTCGGCCTGGGCATCGGAGAGGTCGTTATTGTTCAGCCAGGAGCGCAAATGCTGCACGGCCGAGCTGACGTCGTGGCGCCAGCGTGAGTATTCGGAAAATTGGTCAATCAGGGCCATTTCGGACTCCCCGGAGTTGTCTCTGTGTCGTGCCGGGCGCTTGAAAGCGATGCCGCAGGCCGTTCTCGTGAGCAATCAATCGGTTAAGGGTTGATTCGATTGCTAGCATAGCTGGAATTGGTTCGGCCGCAATACTCGGCAAGGCCGTTCCGCGCCCGGGCGGCCCGCCGGTCGCGCCGATGGAGCGCACGCCGCAGAAACGTCCGGTTTGGGGCCGTCGCAAGCAGGGTCAGATGCGTTGGCAGCGCGGACAGTAGAAGGTGCTCCGCTGCCCCATGATCTGTTTGCGGATGGGGGAGGTGCACACCCGGCAGGGCTCGCCTTCGCGGGCATAGACGAAGTAGCTTTGCTGGAAGTAGCCCGAGTTACCGTTCACCGCGACGAAGTCGCGCAACGTGCTGCCGCCTGCGGCGAGGGCGTCGTGCAAGGTTTGGCGGATGCATTCGACAAGTCGTGCGCAGCGCTGCGTCGAGAGGCGCCCCGCGGGCGTGTTCGGATGAATGCGGGCACGGAACAGACTCTCCGAGGCGTAGATGTTGCCTATGCCCACGACATGCTGGGCATTCATGATCCATAGCTTGATCGGCGTACCGCTCTTGCGCGTCGTGGCAAACAGCCAGTCGCCGGTGAAGTGTTCTTCGAGCGGCTCGATGCCCAGATGCGCCAGCAGGGCATGCTCGTTGGCCGGTTGTGGGACCCACAGCACCGCGCCGAAACGGCGCGGGTCATGCAGACGCAACAGGCGCTCGCCAAAGACAATGTCGATGTGGTCGTGCTTGTCTGGCGCAGTTTCGCGCGGCAAGACCCGCAAGCTGCCGGACATGCCAAGATGAATCAGGACGCTGCCTGCGCCTACGTCGAGCAACAGGTATTTGGCGCGCCGCCGCACGGCGTCGATGCGCTGCCCGGTGAGCAAGGTGGCCAGTTCCTCCGGCACGAGATAGCGTAGGCGTGGCTGGCGTACGACGAGACCGCTGACGGTTTGTCCCGCAATATGCTCGGCGATGCCGCGGCGGGTGATTTCCACTTCGGGGAGTTCGGGCATGCGGTTTTCCGGTGTCGGTTGTCCAAGCATTGATTCCGCGTTTGTTAGCCCCGCTGGGCTGTACGCTGCGGCGCGCGCGGTCTTGCTGTTACCATTTGCTCGGGTGGCAATTGTGGCTCCGCCGCGCAATTGATGCCATCCATCCACCGCAACGCTGGAGCACCAATGCCTTTCTCCGCCCCCGGATTGTCCCTTGTGTTTCGTGGTTCGCTGTCACGTTCAATGTGCGCGCTGGCCTTGGCGACGGCTTTCGGCGCTGCTCAGGCCGCCGATCCGGCGCCACCTCCAGTGCCAATTGGTGAGGTGCAACCGGCTCCGCTAGGCACGCCGCAGCTGGCGCCCCAGCCGATGACCGAGCTCACCGCCGACATTCTCTACAAAACCATGCTGGCCGAGATTGCTGCCGCGCGCGGTCAGGTTGAGTTGGCCGCCTACATTTACGTTGATGTCGCGCAGCGCACGCAGGATGCGCGCATGGCGCGGCGCGCGACCGAGCTTGGTCTCGCTAGCGGACAGACCGAATTGACTGGCAAGGCCGCCAAGCTGTGGGCTACGCTCGAGCCCAAGGCCAGCAATTCCTTGCAGGCCCTGGCGCTGGCCATGTCCGGAGAAATGGGCAAGCTTGAAGACATCGAGCCGCCGCTGCGCCGCATGCTCGAGTCCGAAACAACGCCGACCGAAATATTTCTGCTGCAGTTGCCGGGGCTGCTGGTGCGCTATCCGGATAAGACGGCCGCGCTGGCGATGGTCGAACGACTGACGCAACCTTATCTGAAAATGCCGGAAGCGTATTTTGTGCGCGCCGTCATGGCGCTGTCGGCAGGCGATCTGACCAAGGCCGAGCGCGCCAGCCAGAAGGCGCTCGACCTGCGGCCGGACTGGGAGGCCGCAGCGCGCGTCAAGGCGCAGTCAGTACCCAAGGCGCGCCAGACGCAGGCGATGGAAGAACTCGGGCGCTTCGGCAAACGTTATCCGCAAGCGATCGGCGCGCGTGAGGATTATGCGCGCTGGCTGGCTTCTGAAGGCCGTAAGGCCGAAGCTACCGAAGCGTATGAGCGCTTGCGCGCCGATTTTCCCGAGAATGATGATGTAATTTTCAGTGCTGTGGTGGCGATGGTGCAGAGCGGTGAGAGCGAGAGGGCCGAGCCCTTGTTGCGCCGCCTGATTGACCATAACTACCGTGAGGTCGACCAGCTGCGCTTGCAGCTTGGCCTGATCCTTGAGCCCTCGCGCCCGCAAGAGGCCGTGAGCGTCTATCGCAGCGTTCAGCCGGGTACGCACTACATCACCGCTCGGGCGCGCGCCGCGCAAATCCTGATCGGACAGGGCAAGACGGAAGAGGCGCGCGCGGTGCTCGCCGAAGCTTCGGCAAAGAGCCCGGATAATGCCGTTGAACTGACGCTCGCGCAGGCGAGCCTGCTACGACAGAACAAGCAGACTGTCGCCGCGCTTGAATTGCTCGACAAGTATCTGGTGAGCAAACCGGATGAGCATGAGGTTTTATATCAGGCCGCCATGCTTGCCGAAGAGCTCAAGCGCTATGACGTCATGGAGCAACGTCTGCGCCACCTGATGGCGGTGCGGCCCGAGCAGTCTTCGGCCTTCAATGCGCTGGGCTACTCGTTCGCTGACCGCAATATCCGGCTGGATGAGGCGGATCAGTTGCTGACGCAGGCCATCAAGCTGTCTCCGGAAGAAGCGGCCATCGTGGACAGCATGGGCTGGCTGCGCTTCCGCCAGAACCGCCTCGACTCCGCCTCGGAATTGCTGCGCAAGGCGTACAAGCTGCAGGCGGATCCCGAAATTGCCGCACATCTTGGCGAGGTCCTGTGGAAGCAGGGGCGTCAGGATGAGGCCCGTCAGGTTTTGCAGCAGGCGCGCAAGGGTAGCCCCGACAATGCGGCGCTCATCGAAGTCATGGGCCGACTTTTGAAGTGAAGAGCGAATGTTTGCGAAGATGAAGAGTCTTGATTTCATGCGCAGCTACTGCGCAATGTTGTGCGTATTGCTGCTGGCCGCTTGTGCGTCGACCCCGCCTGCGCCGGTCCAGATTCCGCCACGGCCCGCGCGTGACAGTATCCAGAATTTCGGTTTGTCGGGGCGCGCGATTATCCGTCAGGGCGCGCGGGCCGACACTATGCGTATGACATGGGAGCACACCCTTGCCGAGGATGCGATCGGTTTTTCCTCCTCGCTGGGTATGGTCGTTGCGGAGCTGCAGCGCAACGCCAGCGGCGCTCGGTGGATGACCGCTGATGGCGAGCGTTTTGAGGCGCGCTCGGCGGATCAATTGATGGCGCGCATCACCGATCAGCCGGTGCCGCTGGAGGCGCTGTCACGCTGGGTGCTGGGCCGCGTTGGCCGCGGTGCAGCGGCGACACGCGATAGCCAGGGACGTTTGCTTGAGGCGCTCGATGAGGGATGGGCGGTACGTGTGCTTGCCTATGAAACCGAACTGCCCGAAGCGTTACCATCGAGCATTGAAGTCGAGCATGGCGCATTACGCATCCGCCTGGCGATCGAAGAATGGGCGCTGTAGGGCCTGACGCGGCCGGCTTCATTGCATGTCCGGCACCTGCCAAGATCAATCTGTTCCTGCATGTGACGGGCCGTCGTGCCGACGGTTATCACACGCTGCAGACGGCATTCCTCATGCTCGACCATGGCGACGTATTGCATTTTCGTATACGTGCCGATGGCGAAATTCATCGCCTGAACGATGTGCCTGGCGTGTCGCCCGAACAGGATCTGGTGATACGTGCTGCGCGCCTGCTCAAGGAGCGCACGCAATGTTCGCAAGGTGTGGAAATTCGTGTCGACAAACACTTGCCCATGGGCGGCGGGTTGGGGGGCGGCAGCTCTGATGCAGCAACCACTCTGCTGGCACTCAACAAACTCTGGCAACTTGGTTTGCAGCGTGAAACCCTGCAGGAGTGGGCGCTCACGCTTGGCGCAGACGTGCCTTTTTTTGTCTACGGCTGCAGTGCGTTGGCCGAAGGTGTGGGCGAGGCATTGACGCCCCTGTCAGTGCCGCAAGCATGGTACGTCGTGGTCGAGCCGCCGGTTGCCGTACCGACGCCTGAAATTTTTCGCGATAAGGGTTTGACGCGTGACACCGAAGCCGTCATAATCTCGGCCTCTCCAGTTGGCGGGGGATTGCAGGTGGATGTGCAGGAGTGGTTTCAACAGCACACACGCAATGATCTGCAGCCGGTAGCTTGCCGCCTTTATCCGGAAGTGCAAAAAGCCCTGGATGCTCTTGCGCCCTTTGGTTCTCCGGGCGTGGCTCCGCGGATGAGCGGTTCAGGAGCTTGCGTGTTTCTGCCTTGTGCAGGGCAGGCGCAGGCAGAGAAGGTGGTCAATGAGTTGAGTGAGAAGCGGCCCGAATGTGGGCGTGTGTGGTGTGCCGCTTCGATGGATTTGCATCCTCTACATGCTTGGGTCTCAGATTGAACCCTTGATGTGAAGGACAAGAAGAGTTTTGGGGAGTCGCCAAGCTGGTCAAGGCACCGGATTTTGATTCCGGCATTCGAAGGTTCGAATCCTTCTTCCCCAGCCAGACGATCGGGCAGGCCGTGTAGAAAGCGGCCTGCCCTTATGCTTTCCAGTATCTGACAAATCATTTGTCATGAGGTTCAAATGGCTTACGGCAGCTTGATGGTGTTTACCGGCAACGCCAACCCGAAGTTGGCGTCTGATGTGGTCAAGCGCTTGGGAACTTCCATCGGTGCGGCGACCGTCGGACGTTTCTCCGATGGTGAGGTCAATGTCGAGATCCTCGAAAACGTCCGTGGTAAAGACGTTTTCGTGCTCCAGCCGACCTGTGTGCCGACCAATGACAACCTCATGGAGTTGATGATTATGGTCGATGCGCTCAAGCGCGCATCAGCTGGCCGGATCACAGCAGCGATTCCCTATCTGGGCTATGCCCGCCAGGATAGGCGCCCGCGTTCGGCTCGCGTGCCGATCACGGCCAAAGTCGTCGCCAACATGCTGCAGGCCGTGGGCGTGCAACGCGTATTGACCGTTGATCTGCATGCCGATCAGATTCAGGGTTTCTTCGATATTCCGGTAGACAACATCTACGCGACGCCGCTGCTGCTGGATCATCTGCGCAAGAGCGAACAGGTAAATGACTTGCTGGTTGTGTCGCCGGACGTAGGTGGTGTGGTGCGTGCGCGTGCCGTCGCCAAGCAGCTTGAAACCGATCTGGCCATCATCGACAAGCGTCGCCCGAAGGCAAACGTGTCGGAAGTGATGAACATCATTGGTGACGTGAAAGATCGCACCTGTGTGATCGTCGATGACATCGTCGATACGGCAGGCACGCTGTGCAAGGCCGCACAGGCATTGAAGGAACAAGGCGCGAAGCGCGTCGTCGCCTACATCACCCATGCGGTGCTGTCGGGTGCTGCAATCAGTCGCATCGTTGATTCGGATCTGGATCAGCTGGTCGTGACGGACACGATTCCGCTGCGTGACGATGCCCGGGCAACGGGCAAGATCAAGCAGGTGTCGATCGGTGCGTTGATGGCCGACACGATGTTGCGCATCAGTAATGAAGAGTCGGTGTCGTCGCTGTTCTCGGAAGATGACGACGACTGAGTTGTAAGGGTTTCAGGGTGTTGCCGTCGGCAGCGCCCTTTTGTGTGATGGCATCTGGTCGCGGGTGTCATCGTTAATTGGAGATTGATATGCAATTTACTTTCAACGCTACCAAGCGCGTGGAACAAGGTACGGGTGCGAGCCGCCGCCTTCGTCGCGCTGGTGTGATCCCGGGCATCATTTACGGCGCCAACAAGGATGCGATCAACGTTAACTTTGATCACAACGAACTGTTTCACCTGCTGCGCAACGAGAAGTTCCACTCCTCGGTCGTTGTCGCCAATGTGGAAGGCAGCAAGGAAAATGTCATTCTGCGTGCTACGCAATGGCATCCGTTCCGCCAGATCGTTCTGCACCTGGATTTCCAGCGTGTCGACGCTTCGCAGAAGCTGCACCTGAAGGTACCACTGCACTTCCTGAACGCCGAAGTAAGCCCTGGCGTGAAGCTCGAAGGCGGTATCGTTTCGCACGTGCTGACCGAAGTGGATATCACCTGCCTGCCAGCTGATCTGCCTGAATTCCTCGAAGTCGATCTCAAGGATCTGGCCATGGGCCACTCCATCCACGTGTCGCAACTGAAGCTGCCGAAGGGCGTTGACGTTGTGCATCACGGTGAAGGCGATCCGGTTGTTGCGACCATCCTGCAAGTTCGCGGTGGTGGTGAAGCAGCCGAAGGCGAGGCCGCAGCTCCGGCCGCGTAAGCTTCAGTGACATCGCAACCAGCTCCCAAGCTGATTGTCGGCCTCGGTAACCCCGGGGCCGAATACACCGAAACCCGGCACAACGCCGGGTTTTGGTTTTGTGAGCGCCTCGCGCATCAACTTGGTGTTTCACTGAGTCATGAATCACGTTTTCATGGTTATGCAGGTCGCTCGCGTGAGGCTGATGTCTGGCTCTTGCTGCCGCAGACTTTCATGAACCGTTCCGGCCAGTCCGTTCTCGCGCTGGCCCACTTCTACCGAATCCTGCCGAACGAAATTCTCGTCGTGCATGACGAACTCGACATTCCGCCGGGGCAGTCACGCCTCAAATACGGCGGTGGACTCGGCGGGCACAATGGTCTCAAGGACATCACTGCGCGCTTGTCGACGCAAGATTACTGGCGCCTGCGCATTGGCATCGGTCATCCTGGCGACAAGAATCAGGTGGCAAACTACGTGCTCAACCGCGCGCGTCGTGAAGAGCAGGTCGAGATCGAGGAAGCCATCGAGCGCGCCTTGAGCGCCTGGCCGAAGATCGTCGCTGCCGAATGGAATGCAGCAGGTCAAATCATCAACGCGCGCCCAGCGGCGCCGAAACCCGGGAAAGCATCATGAGTCTCAAATGCGGCATCGTTGGTCTGCCCAACGTCGGAAAGTCGACCCTCTTCAACGCGCTGACCAAGGCGGGCATCGCCGCGGAGAACTATCCCTTCTGCACGATCGAGCCGAATGTCGGCATCGTGGAAGTGCCGGACCCGCGTCTCGACGCGCTGTCGAAAATCGTCAAGCCGCAAAAAGTGCAGCCAGCCATTGTCGAGTTCGTCGACATCGCCGGTCTCGTTGCGGGCGCGTCAAAGGGCGAGGGTCTGGGCAACCAGTTCCTTGCCAATATCCGTGAGACGGATGCCATCCTGAATGTCGTGCGTTGCTTCGACGACGACAATGTCGTGCACGTTTCTGGTCGCGTCGATCCGATCGCCGATATCGAAACGATCGTGACCGAGCTGGCGCTCGCCGATATGACTGCGGTGGAGAAAGGCATCCAGCGCGAGAACAAGAAGGCCAAGTCTGGCGACAAGGATGCACAGAAGCTCGTGGCCCTGCTGGAGAAGCTATTGCCGCACCTCAACGAAGGCAAGCCGGCACGCACCATGGCTTTGTCGGACGACGACAAGCTGTTGCTCAAGCCGCTGTGCCTGATGACGCTTAAACCGGCGATGTATGCAGGTAACGTGCTCGAGGATGGTTTCGAGAACAATCCTTATCTGGATCGCCTGCGCGAACACGCGGCCAAGGAGGGAGCGCCCGTGGTGGCCGTCTGCGCCAAGATCGAACAGGAGCTGGCCGATCTGGATGACGAAGACAAGAAGGCTTTCCTCGCCGATCTGGGCCTCGAAGAGCCGGGCCTCAATCGCCTGATTCGCGCAGGCTATGACTTGCTCGGTCTGCAGACCTACTTCACGGCAGGTGTGAAGGAAGTGCGTGCCTGGACGATCCACAAGGGCGACACGGGCCCGCAGGCGGCTGGCGTGATCCACACCGATTTCGAGCGCGGCTACATCCGTGCGCAGACCATCGCGTATGAAGATTTCATCCAGTACGGCGGCGAGCAGGGCGCCAAGGAAGCGGGCAAGGTCCGCGCCGAAGGCAAGGAGTATGTCGTCAAGGACGGCGATGTCATGAACTTCCTGTTCAATGTGTAACGCCTGACGGATTTTTTGCAGATGAGAGCGCCCCGCCGATCAAAGGATCCGCGGGGCGTTTTTCTTGTGGCTCTATAGTCGAGCTTGCCCTTGATGGCGATCAGTTACGCCCGGATGCTGCCACCACTTTGCCAACGAAGGCGAGTTTGGCGATTACCGTGTCCGACAACACAAACGGATAGGGGTCGGACAGGCCGAGACTGCGATTGAGGTTGTTGAGCACATAGGTCAGGGCGATCCAGTCGCTGACCATGTCCTCGACATCTGCGGCGCCGGGCTGTGCGCTCTGCTCGCCTGTCAGGCTGGGTTCATCATTGCGCGCAGGTGCCAGCGTCAGGCCGCAGGCACGCGCAGTCTCCAGTGCATCGATCATGTGCAGGTAATGCGCCCAAGTCTCCGCCCAGTCCTCCCATGGATGGGAACTTGCGTAAGCGCTGACGAAATTCGGGTCATGGCAGCCTTGCGTCGTCTCGCTTGTCGCGACGCCGTGTGCGTAGTGCTGCTTCAGCGCCTCCGCATAGTCCTGACGCTCGTCACCAAACAGCACGCGAAACTCGTTGATGTACGCGCTGCCGGCGATCAGTCTGTCCCAGTAGTAGTGGCCGATCTCGTGCCGGAAATGGCCGAGTACGGTCCGGTAGGATTCACCCAGCGCCAGTCGCAGGGATTCGCGCTGAGCGCTGTCGGCCTCGGCCAGATTGATGGTGATGACTCCGTCATCGTGGCCGGTCATGACGGGCGGTTCATCCGCTGTGACATTGGCAAGGAAGCGGAATGCGAGTCCATATTGCGGATCTTCCGTGCGATTGGTGATCGGCAGCCCCAGCCCCATCAGGCTGTAGAAAAGCCGGCGCTTCGCCATCTCAAGTTCAATCCATGCCCTCTTGTGGCCAGCTATAGTCAGGTCCGGGATCAGCGTCGTTGTCCTGCAAGACAGACAGAACGGCTCGGGGTCATCTGCCCGCACAGCCCAGTTGCAGACGATGTCATTCGCGTAGTTCTGACAGAGGCGATATTTCCGTCCGGCAGCTTCGGCGAGCGGCGAGCGCCACTCACCGTCTGATAGCAATTCCAGCGAGGCTATTTTTCGTATGCCGGGGAGGTACGCCAGGACGCGCCCGCAATTGATGCAACGACTGTTCTCGAAGAACAGCAATTGCCCGCAATGATCACAATGGAAGATTTTCATGGGGGCCGAGTGCCTTGATGTCTGCAGGCAAGATATCGCATGGCGTGTCCGGCATCTGTGCGGTAGCGCTCAGCGCAGCGTAACGCCCGCCAAGGTTCGCTGAGCCAGAGTGCCCAGATGGATTCTGGTGTGGTGGCTTAAACAGGCCCACCACGCGATGAGTACGGCTAAAGTGCTTGTTTGGTGTCCGTCACAAAACCAGCCGAGTTTTCGTTGCTGGTGAGTTTCGGTCCGCGATGTGAGCGCCGACCGATTTTTGGGTCGCATGGCGACACCATCAATGGGCGCTCATTCGGGCGCTTGTGGCAATGTTGCACTTTTGTAAATGAATCTTCAGCAGATGACTCCAGGCCCGGCTTCTTACATTGGCCGTTTCGCGCCATCGCCCAGCGGGGCGTTGCATTTTGGCTCGCTGGTGGCGGCCGTGGGCTCGTATCTCGACGCGCGCGTAAGTGGCGGCCGCTGGCTGCTGCGGATGGAGGATATCGATGCGCCGCGCACGGTACCCGGCGCGGCCGAGCGGATACTTGGCCAACTGGAAGCCTTCGGCTTTACCTGGGATGGGCCGGTGCTCGTGCAGAGCGAGCGGCTGGAGCGCTATCGGGCCGCGCTCGATGAATTGCTTGCACGTGGGTTAGTGTTTGCGTGTGCGTGTTCGCGCAAGGAGATGGCGGACTCCAGTCTGGCGCGAGACGGCTCGCGACGTTATCCCGGTACCTGCCGCCATGGCTTGCCTGCTGGCCGGTCAGCGCGTGCCTGGCGCTTTGTTGCGCCGGCAGGCGAACTCGGCTGGCTCGACGCGGTGCAGGGTGAGCAGAGCGAAGACGTGGCGCGGGATGTGGGTGATTTCGTCCTGCTGCGTGCGGACGGGCAGTTCGCCTATCAGCTGGCAGTGGTCGTGGACGACGCCGAGCAGGGTGTGACGCACATAGTGCGTGGCGCCGATCTGCTCGACTCGACGGGCAGACAGATCGCCCTGCAGCAGGCGCTGGGTGTGGCGACACCGCAGTACGCACATCTACCGGTGGCGACCAACGCACACGGCGAAAAGCTTTCCAAGCAGACGCTTGCGCGCGCGCTGGATGGCGCGATGCCGGTGCAGCCTTTGTGGGATGCCTTGCGGTTTCTAGGGCAGGAGCCGCCCGATGCGTTGCGACGCGACAGTCTGGGCGGACTGTGGGCCTGGGGGCATGAGAACTGGTTGTTGGCAAAGGTTCCACAAACACGCGCCGCCTTTGTCAGCGGCTTCGATGCGTCGGGCAGTACCTAGTCTTCGCGCCGGATGAGTTTGCCGGTCAGCGTTCTGACCAAGGCAAAGGCCAGCCAACTTAATGCGCGCAGGCGCCACGGCCGCTTCTGCCAGTGATCGACTGACAGAGCGATGCCGCCGTCATTGATCTCGGCAAGCAGGCTGTTGCGCAGGGCTGTGGTGAAGCCCTCGTCACGGACGATCACATTGGCTTCGCGCGCCAGCATCAGGCTTAGTGGATCGATATTGCTGGAGCCTACCGTAGCCCAGTCGGTGTCGATGACAGCCACCTTGGCGTGCAGGAAACTCTTGCGGTATTCGATGATGCGTATCCCCGCCGCCAGCAGGCGCGGGTAGATGGCCAAGCAGGCATGATGCAGCAGCCAGTATTCGATGCGGCCCTGCAGGATCAGGGTGACCGTCACGCCGCGACTGCGTGCATCGAGCAGTGCCGTACGAAACCGCCGCCCCGGCAGAAAGTAGGCGTTGGCGATCATGATCTCGTCGCGCGCTCCGATAATGGCGTCAAGATATGCGTCTTCGATATCTCGCCGGTGGCGGAAATTGTCGCGAAGTACGAATGCGGCACGGACTCCGCCAGCCATGCCGATCGCTTCGGACGCAAGACGTGATTTCGGCAGACGTTGGCGTCGACGGAAATTGGCCCACGACAAGTTGCGCCACATTTCTTCCTGCGTCGTGCGTATTGCGTCAACCAGCGGGCCTTCGACGCGCACTGCGTAGTCGAAGCGCGGCGAGGTGTGCAGAGGTGGGCTGGTGTCGTCGATGATGTTGATGCCGCCGACGAAGGCAAGGCGATTGTCTACGACCGCGAGTTTGCGATGCAGGCGACGCAGGCGGCGGCGCTGCAGCGCCAGCAACCCCAGTTCCTTGCGAAACACGAACACCTTGACGCCAGCACTTTCCAGATCAACTTGCAGGTGGGAAATGAAATCGCGCGAACCGAAACCGTCAACGACCACGCGTACGCGCACACCGCGACGAGCCGCATCGCATAGCGCCTTGCTGAAGCGCCGCCCGGTTTCGTCTGGCTCAAAAATATAGGTTTCAAGGTGTACCGTGCGTTGCGCGGTATTGATTGCATCCAGCAGGGCAGGGAAGAATTCTGTGCCGTTTCGCAGCAAGCCGATTGCATTGTCAGGAAGCAGTCGATTCATGCGAATGACACTCTATTTGCGGTCGACCACGAGTTCTGCGGTGAGCGCTGCGTGGTCCGAGATGCGTGACCAAGGCTTACCGGCATGCACGGCCACGTCGACGACGCGAAGGCCTCTGACATAGATGCGATCGAGCCGGAATACGGGCAACTTGCTCGGAAAACTGCGGGCCGGCCGGCCGGTATGCTGGGTGAACGCTTCGACGAGTCCCAGCCGTTCGCCAAGGCCGAGTTCAGCACGGTTGCGCCAGTCATTGAGGTCACCCGCGATGATGAGCCCGGCATCGTGCGGAATGTACTGTTCCACCAGCCTGACCAGGCTGGCGATCTGGCTGCGACGTTGCCGTTCCGTCAGCGACAGGTGTATGCATATGGCGTGAATCGGCTTGGGCGCATCGGGTAGCAGCAACTCGCAGTGCAGCAGACCGCGACATTCGAGGCGGTGCAGCGTCACATCATGATTGGTGGCGTTCAGGATCGGCAGCCGCGACAGAATGGCATTGCCATGATGTCCGTGTTCATAGGCGGCATTGCCACCATAGGCGGCTGTCCAGCGGCTTTGCGCCAGAAACTCGTGTTGCGGCTCGCGTGGCCAGTCTTCCAGGCGGCTGGCGTGGCCCATGTGCAGGCCCTGTACCTCTTGTAAAAATGTGATGTCCGGGTCGAGCTGTCGCAAGCGGTCGCGCAGTTCGTGAATCACCATGCGGCGATTGAACTGGGAGAAGCCCTTGTGGATGTTGTAGGTACAGATGCGCAGGGTTTGCATGGGGCGTCGCGGGGTGGCTTTATCAGCATGCACGGGATGGTCAACAGCATAGTCGGAACTCAGTGTAACGATGCTGTCCGGCGTCACGTATTGCGCCAAACAAAAGCCCCCGGCTCTTGCGAGAACGGGGGCTTTCTTTCTGCCGGGGTAATGCGGAGTCCGACTTACTTCAGGCCGTGCGCCAGAGTCGGCAGCCACATTGACAGCGACGGGATGTAGGTGATCAGCAACATCACGATAACCAGCGCGCCATAGAAAGGCAGGATGGTTTTCATGACCTGCCCCACCGAGATCTCGCCGATGGCGCAACCCACGAATTGCGTCGTGCCAACAGGCGGCGTGTTCAGACCCAGTGCGCAGTTGAGCATCAGGACAATGCCGAACTGGATCGGATCCATGCCGAACTTTGCTGCGATCGGCATGAAGATCGGTGTGCACACCAGGATCGTCGGTGCCATGTCGAGGAAAGTTCCCAGCACGAACAGCGCAACGTTGATGAGCAGGAAGATCACCCATGGCGAGCTGGATACTTGCGACATCCATTCCCCGGCGAGATCCGGCACGGAGTAGATGGACATGAAGTAGCCGAACATTGCCGAAATGCCGATCAGCGTCAGCACCATGCCCGTAGTCTTGACGGCCTTGGCACAAGCCTCGATGAACTGGCTAAAGCTCAGCGAACGATAGACAAAGGCTGACAGGATCAAGGCCCACAACACTGCGATCGAGGCAGACTCGGTAGCGGTACATACGCCACCCAGAATCAGCGTCAGGATGATGACCACCACAAACAGGCCCGGCAGGGCACCGCCGAAGGTAATCAGCACTTCCTTCCAGCCTTGCCACTGACCTTTCGGGTAACCGCGCTTGACGGCAACGAAATAGGCAGCAGCCAGGTTGGCGATGGTCAGCAGGACGGCGGGGATGATGCCGGCGAGGATCAGGTCGAATACCGACACCTTGCCGCCCGAGGCGAGCGAAAAGATGATCATGTTCAGGCTGGTCGGCATGAGCACACCCACCAGTGCGGCATGTGTCGTCACATTCACGGCGTAATCGGCGTCGTAGCCCTCGCGCTTCATGACGGGGATCAGCACGGAACCCATTGCCGAAACGTCGGCCACGGCCGAGCCGGAGATGCCGCCGAACAGCGTGCAGGCCACCACATTGCTCATGCCCAGGCCGCCGCGTACGTGGCCCACCAGCGCCTTGGCGAATTTGACGATGCGGTCTGCGATGCCGCTGTAAAGCATCAACTCACCGGCAAAGATGAAGAAGGGAATCGCCAGGAAGGACAGCACGTGCATGCCGCTGTCGCCAACCATTTTCTGGAACAGCGTGTCGATCGGCCAGCCTTCAAACAACAGCGTGACGACAGCACACAGGCCGATGGAGAAGACGACGGGGACGCCGAGAATCAGGAAGATGAAAAATGAAATCGCAAGGATGGTCAGTGCCATGATGGTTTAACCTCGACGCCCTTGAAAGTGGCAATGATGTGTTCGAACGAGAAGAGCACCATCATCGCGCCACACAGCGCGAGTGGAATGTAACGCAGGCCATCGGGCAGTCCGAGCCCTTCGATCCCGACTTCCCATTGGCCAATTGCCAGCTTCGTACCGAAGTAGGCCATGATGCCGCCGAAGATGATCAGCAAGGCATGAATGAGCAGTTCGATGCGCTCGCGGAGTTTCGGCGGAGCTAGAACCAGAAATGAGTCCAGACCGATATGCCCTGCATCCCGCACGCCAACGGCCGTGCCGAGCAGAGCGACGTAGAGAATCACGAGCAGGGCAGTTTGTTCAGCCCAGGTTGGTGTGTCGTTCAAAACATAGCGGCCGAAAACCTGTGCCAGCACGCAATAGATGACCACGATCAATCCGGCCACCGCAATCTGCAGGCTGATTTTCGATAGCATCGCGCAGAGACGTGTGTACATCTGCGGTACCTCCTGTAAAGCGTTGAAAAACCGACCGCCGGAACGACGGTCGGGGGGTTGCGAGGACTACTGTTTCCTACGACCGCTTACTTCTTTGCTGCGGGAGCTGCAGGCAGCGTGTCTGGCGTATCTTGAATAGCCTTGACCAGCCTCTTCATATTGTCGGTACCTGCAAACTTCGCATAAACCGGCACCATCGCGTCCTGGAACGACTTCTTGTCGACGTCCTTGACGACGGTTACGCCACCGGCGAGCAGCACTTGCATCGACTTGTTTTCGCGCTCGGCCCAGGCCTTGCGGTTCAGCGGAACGGAGTCACGGAAGGCTTGCTTGATGACGGCCTGGTCGCCAGCGGAAATGGCGTCCCACTTCTTCTTCGAGAACATGATGACTTCTGGCGCCATCGCGTGTTCGGTCAGCGAGTAGACCTTCACGGCTTCGTAGTGCTTGCCGTTTTCATATGACGGCGCGTTATTTTCTGCTGCGTCGATCAGGCCGGTCTTGAGTGCCGTGTAGACTTCGCCCATTGGCATTGGCGTCGGGTTTGCACCCATTGCCGCCGCAACGGCCAGCCACAGGTCGGACTGCTGAACGCGGATCTTGATGCCTTTGGCGTCAGCCAGGTTGCGCACCGGCTTCTTGGCGTAGATCGAACGAGCGCCGCTGTCGTAGTAACCCAGGCCGACGTAACCCATTGGTTCGCAGGACTTCAGGATTTCTTCGCCGATCTTGCCGTCGAGCACAGTGTGCTGGTGTGTAACCGAGCGGAACAGGAAGGGCAAGGCGGGTACAGCCGTTTCTGGACAGATGTTGGTCATCGCCGAGATGCTGATGCGCACGACGTCCAGAGAACCGGTCTTGACCTGTTCCAGGGTTTCCTTTTCGGAGCCGAGCGAGCCGTTGGAGAACACCTTCAGCGTGATACGACCGTTGGTGCGCTGGGACATCAGTTCGGCAGCGTTCTTGAGTGCGCGCACGGTTGGGTAATCGTCATCCCAGACGTCCGAAGCGCGCAGAGCGATTTTCGGTGCATCGGCTGCGTGGGCAGCAGTCAGGCAGCTCATGGCCAGCAGAGTCGCTACAGCCAGTTTTGAAGCACGCATCATTTGTGTATCTCCTATCACGTGACAGATTCAATCAATAACTCACTAGCCCCCGACGTCAATCAGGGACCACCTCTTTGACCTGATTGAAGTTCAGGTTACTTTTTTCGCGCGGCGCCGGTCAGCTCGACTATCGCCGCACGAAGATACCATGCAACGTTGCTAATTATTTTGCGCAATACGCCCTATATGTTTTGCTGCGCTGCACATGATTTTTCGTCTCAAATTCAGCCTGCAAAAGGCACTTCGGGTATCCCCTGACTGCCAGGAGTAATGCACAAAACACTGCCCGCAAACGGGTCAAGCTCTGCAGCGATGTTGCTGCGCTTGAGTGATGTGATGAACATGCTCTTCATGTCGGGGCCGCCGAAGGAGCACATGGTCGGGTGGCGCACGGGCACACGTATCACCCGGTCAAGGACGCCTTGCGGTGTGAAGCGCATGATGCAGCCGTCATCCATGCCGGCCACCCAGTAGCAGCCTTCGGTATCGATCGCCGCACCGTCAGGGCGCGCCGCGTAACCGGCGAGATCGACGAACACGCGTTTCGTACCGAGCACACCTTCTTCGAGGTCGAAATCGACCGCCCAGACCTTGCGCACCGAGACGTGCGAATCGGCGATGTATAGCGTGCGATTGTCGGGGCTGAAGGCCATGCCATTGGGAGTCAGGAAGCCGTCGAGTAGAGCTTCGCTCAGGCCCGCGCCGGTATAGCGGAATAGACCGCCTACCGCGCGTTTGTCACTGCTCGTCATGAAGCTTGTGACCCACAGCCTGCCGCGGCGATCGCATCGGCCATCGTTGAAGCGCATGCCGGGGGCCGGGTGCTCGATGCCGGCTCGCTTCACCACCATCGCCTGTTCGGTCTCCAGCGAAGCCGAATAGATGCTGTTCTCGCATGCGGCCAGTACGTCACCGTTACGTTGGCGAGCGATGCAGCCAACCTGCTCGGGTAATTGCCACGAGGCGCTGCTGTTGTCGGCAGGCGACCAGCGATGAATGCGGGCCGCAGGAATGTCTACCCAGAAAAATGCCTCATCCGTCGGCGACCAGTAAGGGCTCTCGCCGCAACCGTTGGTGAATGGCAAAGCGACAACTGCTTCGGGACCTACTGTGATTTCGCTGAGCGGGTTCATTGCTGCCTGTGTTGCTGAAAATGTTGCGAGCCAATTCACCGAGGGCCGTGTGGGTGTTCATGCCTCGCGTGGGCCATCCAACTTACTCCGATTGCGGGCCTTCGAACAGCCTGCGACGGGCATTTCCCAGATGAAGGCGCATGGCTTCAGCTGCTTCCACCGACGAACCCTTGTCGATGGCATTGACGATCTCGCGGTGCTCGGCCTGCACGACTTCGCGGCGTACCTTGCTGCGTTCGAGAGACAGGCTGCGCGAGAGCTGCATTGCAACGCGCATCTGATCGCCGACCATTTCCAGTGCCGTGACAAAGAAGATGTTTTGCGAGGCGCGCACGATGGCTAGATGAAATTGCAGGTCTTCGTCGACGCCGAGCGTGCCCTGTTCCCGGACGCGGTCAAGATGTTCAAGGGCGCGCGCAATCTCGTCGAGGTCGCGTGGTGTGCGCAGTTCAGCGGCGAGGCCAGCTGCGGCGGATTCGAGCGCAATGCGGTAGGCAAAGCAGCGCTGCACATCGGCCAGACTTTCTATGGGAGCAAAGCGTTTGATATTGCGATCTGGGCGGCGCAGAACGAAGCTGCCGGAGCCACGGCGCGAGGCAATCAGACCGTCAAGACGCAGCCGCGACAGCGCTTCCCGCACCGTCGGTCGCGACACTCCGAAGCGTTGGGCCAATTCCGTCTCCGTCGGAAGTCTGCCGTTCTCGGGAAACTCTCCACTCGACATTGCGTCCATGATGGAGGCATAGACGGTATCAACACGATTTACGCCCCGTACCGCGACTTCCACGCGTGGCGCAGCGGCGATGACTGCCGGCGCGTCTGCTTCGATGTTTGCTGGGGTGTTGTCTGCCATCGCTCCCGTTCCTGACTGGTTTTTGTCTTACAGCATGTCGAGTTGTAAGGGGGATGTATGTCTGCCGAGGCATTCTAATCCATAGCGTGCAGGGGCTGTACAGTACCTGGCTTGCGCAATGTCACGCACTCAACCACCCACTCACTTGGTTTGACAATGTTTGACAAATAGATTGCCGCTTCGCACCGTCGGCTCGCACAATTCCGGTCGTCCTCGGATTTCCCTTTTCCTGTACGGAGTCATCACGCATGTCGAAAAACCCAGAAGAACTGCGCAGTCATCGCTGGTACGGTGCGCACAACCTGCGTGCTTTTGGTCATCGCTCACGCACCGCACAAATGGGTTTTGATCGCAGCGACTATGCGGGTAAACCTGTGATCGGTATTCTCAATACATGGAGCGAGATCAACCCCTGTCATACGCATTTCAAGCAGCGTGTAGAAGAGGTCAAGCGCGGCATCTGGCAGGCGGGCGGCTTCCCGGTTGAGCTGCCGGCCATTTCGCTGTCCGAGCCGTTCCAGAAACCCTCGACCATGATGTATCGCAACTTCTTGGCGATGGAGGCCGAGGAGCTGCTGCGCTCGCATCCCGTTGATGGCGCCGTACTCATGGGGGGCTGTGACAAGACGACGCCCGCTCTGGTGATGGGCGCGACCAGCATGGGCCTGCCCTTTATCTTCATGCCGGCTGGGCCGATGCTGCGCGGCAACTGGCGTGGCGAAGTCCTTGGCTCGGGATCGGATACCTGGAAGTACTGGGATGCGCTGCGCGCAGGCAAGATCAGCGAAGCCGACTGGCAGGAAATAGAGGAAGGCATCGCGCGCTCGCCTGGTCACTGCATGACGATGGGTACGGCGTCGACGATGACCAGCGCGGCGGAAGCACTAGGTCTGACGCTGCCGGGCGCCAGTTCGATTCCTGCGGCTGATTCGGCGCACCCGCGCATGGCGACGCAGACCGGCAAGCGCATTGTCGACATGGTATGGGAGGACTTGCGCCCGGCCCGGATACTCACGCCTGCGGCTTTCGACAATGCCATTGTCACTGTGCTGGCGTTAGGGGGTTCGACCAATGCCGTCATTCACCTGATCGCCATGGCCCGTCGGGCGGGCGTGCCGTTGACGCTGGACCGCTTCGACGAGCTGGCCCGCCGCACGCCCTTGCTGGCTGATCTGCGCCCGGCTGGCCGCTTCCTGATGGAAGACTTTTATTACGCCGGCGGCCTGCGTGCCTTGCTGGTTCGTGTCAGCCATCTGCTGGCGCTGGATTGCCTCACTGTGAATGCGCGCAGTCTCGGCGAAAACCTGGCGGGCGCCGAGTCATTCAACGATGAAGTCATCCGTCCCGTTGGAAAGCCTTTGCTGGCGCGGGACGGCATCGCCGTATTGCGCGGCAATCTCGCGCCGGATGGTGCCGTCATCAAGCCTGGAGCGGCACAGGCGGCCTTGCTACGGCATACCGGTCCGGCGGTCGTGTTCGACAGCCGGGCCGATCTGGCGGCGCGCATTGACGACCCGGTATTGGCGGTCACGGCGGATTCGGTACTTGTTTTGCGTAATGCCGGCCCGTTGGGCGCGCCCGGCATGCCCGAATGGGGGCAGCTGCCAATTCCCAAGAAGCTCTTGGAGCAGGGCGTCAGCGATATGGTGCGTATCTCGGACGCGCGCATGAGTGGCACCAGTTACGGGGCATGCATATTGCATGTTGCGCCAGAGTCGTTCATTGGCGGTCCACTGGCGCTGGTGCGTGATGGCGATCTGATCGAGCTGGACGTGTCGGCGCGGAGTCTCAACCTCCTGATCGACGATGCCGAAATGGCGCGGCGACGGGCAGCCTGGCAGCGACCTGCGTCACATTACGGGCGAGGCTATGGACGCCTGTTCGAGGCTCATGTCACGCAGGCTAATGACGGCTGTGACTTCGATTTTCTGGAAGGCGTGGGGCCGACGGCGGAGCCCGACATTTACTGATGTGGCATGTCGTTACCCGGGCGCCTGCGCCGTAGCGTCCGGGGCATATGCAAATATTTGCATATGGCATTTGCACTGCCCGGGCAAAGTGGCTATACCGGAAGATAACTTTTGACTCCGGGCCCCACCATCATGAGCGAAGCACAGTCTGGTGTAGCAGCAGTAGATCGTGCCTTATTGATTCTCTCGGCTTTCCGTGAGGAAGACGCGGCGCTCAGCCTGGCTCTTCTGGCACGGCGGACGGGGCTTTACAAGAGCACCATCCTGCGACTCCTGCAATCCCTGTTGCGGGCAAACTATGTCGTGCGCCTCCCTGACGGCAATTACGTGATTGGCCCGGAACCCGGCCGACTGGCGCAGGTGCGCCAAGCCGGTGCGGCGCCCCAGAGTGCGATCGCTGGCAGCTAAGCAGGTGATCAGATCGGCGGCCAAGTTGCCGACCGGGGTCTCATGAGTATCTGGCTTCCGGGACTCAGCAGTCGTGGCCGACATCAGGGTTTGCCTGGAGGGGCGACTCGTCCGGCTTGTAGTTCGTAAGCGTTTCCGGCTTGCGATAATCCCGCATAAATATATTGCCGCCCTGCCAGGGGGGCGCGACGTCATCCGGGCGCGAGCGCGCCAGTTCTTCACGATAGGCATCCGCGCTGTCCCGAGGGTGATATCCGATGCGCTCTGCATCATCGCCATGCCACCATGACTGCGTGTTGTTGGAGACGCCATACACAATGGCGTAACCGACTGCCGGCGCCAGCGCGGCGCAACGTACCAGTTCGATGAGGTCTCCATGGCTGAGCCAGGCAGACAAGCAGCGTGCGCTCTTCGGTTTGGCAATGCAGGTGCCGATGCGCAGGCAGACCGATTCGATGCCGTGACGGTCGTGATAGAAGCTTGCCAGCAATTCGCCATAGCCCTTGCTCACTGCATACAGGCTGTCTGGACGCATGGGCTGGCGGGCGTCAATGACTTCGTCCGCGCGATAGCTGCCTGTGACGTGGTTCGTGCTCGCGAGGATGATGCGCCTGACGCCCAGGCTCAGTGCGTTGTCGTAGAGGTTGAACTGACCAATGATATTGCCTTGCAGGATCGGCTTGAAGGCCTGCTCCTGCGAAGTGCCACCAAAATGCACGATCAGGTCGGCACCGGCCAGGAGCCTGGCGACACCGGCATGGTCGGCCAGGTCGCAAGCCACGAACTCCTCGCCTGTCTGCAGTGGCGTGTCGAGCTCGCAGAGGTCGGAAAGCACAAGTGTCCTGGCGAGCGCGCGCAAGGGCTCACGCAGCACGCCCCCGAGTTTGCCGGCAGCGCCGGTGAGCACAACACGTTGAAAAGGCTTTTCGTTCATCAGGGAGCTGATGGGGTCAGTCGTTCAGGGCCCGCAATGATGCCACTCATGCGGGCTTGTATGTCCGTTGCGCAGTGCAGGCTAGCCTAGCTGCGCCATGTCCTCGTCGGACAGCGTCCGCCACTCGCCGGCCACACGACCTTCGAGTGGTCGGAAGCGCTGCTTGTAGTTCATCTTGATGGAGTCGCGGATCCAGTAGCCGAGGTACAGATATGGCCGACCCATCATGCGGCAGGCTTCGATCTGCCACAGGATGCTGTAGGTGCCGAAACTGGCATGCGGCAGGTCGGGATCGAAAAAGGTGTAGACGCTGGAGAGGCCATCGGTGAGGCAGTCGATCACCGACACCATGCGCAGCACGCCGTCGGGGTCGCGGAACTCCACCATGCGCGTGTCCACCTGACTCTGCAGCAGGAAATGCGTGTACTGCTCGCGGCTATCCTGGTCCATGCCGCCGCCAGCATGGCGCGACTGCTGGTAGCGCTGGTACAGGTCGTAGTGCTCGTCGCGAAAGCTCATCGCGTGCTCACGCGGCATAAGCTGATAGTGGCGCTTCCAGGCGCGGCGCTGGCTGCGGTCGGCATTGAAATCAGCCACGCGGATGCGCACCGGCACGCAAGCCTGGCAGGCGTCGCAGTACGGCCGATAAGTGAATACACCGCTGCGACGGAAGCCGCTTTGCACGAGCTCGCTGTAGAGCGCCGTGTCTATCATGTGGCTCGGCGTGGCGACCTGCGAGCGTGCGGTGCGTTCGGACAGGTAGGAGCAGGCGTAAGGCGCCGTCGCGTAGAACTGCAGAAAGGAATAGGGGAGATCCTTCAGCAGGGACATTGCCCGAACCTCTTCGCTGTCGTGCTCATTGCGGCCGCCAATCGAATCTCATGCTTTCCTCGCCCCATTTACCGGGCCTCACGTTTTCCTGCGTCCAGACTTTCAGACCCGCCTGAAATTCATCGCGAGGCAGCTCTCTGCCGCCCAGCGAGCGCAGATGATCCGTGCTCATCTGGCAATCTATCACGGCGAAATTCTGCCGCTCAAGCAATCTGACCAGATGTACGAAAGCAACCTTGGACGCGTCGGTGATGCGGTGAAACATGGATTCACCATAGAACACGCGTCCGATGGCCACACCGTAAAGACCACCTACCAGTGTGTCGTCCAGCCAGGCTTCAATGCTGTGGGCCCAGCCCATTTCATGTATACGGCAATAAGCGGCCTGGATTTGAGGGCTGATCCATGTACCTCCTCCCGGCTCGCGCGGCGCCGCGCATTCCGCCATCACCCGTGCAAAAGCCGTATCGCAGCGCACTTCGAAGCGGTCGCTGCGTAGCGTCTTCAGGAGGGAGCGGGTCAGGCGCAATTCAGCGGGGAAAACCACCATGCGCGGATCGGGGCTCCACCACAGGATCGGCTCGCCTTCCGAGAACCATGGGAAGATGCCGTACTCGTACGCTGTCAGCAGCCACTCTGGCGAGAGCTCGCCACCTGCGGCGAGCAGGCCGTTGGGGGCGGTCAGCGCTCGGCGTACGGGTGGAAAGCCGGGGTGGGAAAGAGGGTCAAGCCAAGGAATCATGCGTTGAATGCAAAACGGGCGACACTACAGTGTCGCCCGCTCATTCCGGGTCTGCAACCCGTAGGGGTCAGGGAATTGCCGCGCGGACTTTGTCGCTTGCCTGTTTTTCCGCAATCGTCAGTGTCTTGCTGCCAACGAAATTGTCATTTGCATAAATGTCGATGCGGACAGGGCCAGTGCCGATTTCGGCGATATTTGGCCGGAACCATACCTTGTAGGGTGGAGGCCCGAATTCATTGGTTGCGCGCGAGCGGTGTACCTGCGCCTCTCCGATGAACCAGCGGGCTTCGACTACCTGACGACCGCCGGCCTGACTGGCCGGTTCCCAGCGGAAGGTGGTGAGCAAGGCGATGGTACTGTCGGCATCGAATTTATCCGTCACGTCCTGAATCACACGATTGGCATCCAGTTTGCGGCCCAGCTCGATCGAAGCGTTGGCGGGCCCTAGTAGCAATCCGGGACGCGTACTGGCAGCCGCGCCGGGATCGGCCGATGAGAATTCGGTGAAAACGATCTTGTCGTCGGCAGCATAGAAGCGACAGCCTCTTCCGCGCCCCAGATCGGCCCATTTGCGGCAGTTGTCCATCGCCGTCTTGTACGGCGTAGGGTCGAGCTGTTTCGAGTAGTAGCAACCACCTCCCGAGCTGATCACGAAAGCACGGGGCAAGTCGTAGGTCAGAAAAGTCTCGTACACGCCGTTGCAACCCTCGTTGAGCTTGGCGACCTTGAGTGGGAGCTCAGTCAGCTCGGCGAACTTTGTCGGTGCGGGAACCGGAATGTCGCGATAGATGTCGTTGCTGTCGGCAGGGGTGTAGCGATCGAGTGTCGTGATGACGCCGGTACTCAGCGCATCCGCCCCTCCCGACATGGGGACACACTTCAGGAAGCTCTGATCTTCGCCGAAGCATTCGGCACCCGAACCCCTGGATGTCCGGGCTGAGGGATGAAAGAACATCAGATGTTCTGCTCTGTGGATGATTGCGTTACGAAGCGTCGGCGCGTGTCTTGGCCACACCTCCGTTCGCCTCAGTTTGGTATGGGCACGCCAGAAATCCGTTACGTCGGACCAGGGCCGCGCGCTGTCCTCTCCCGCCTCCTTGGGAAAGTAGTTGGTGGAAATGCCCAATGAAACAAAACTGGCCTCGGGGCGCATTGCTGCACTGAACATGCGCTCTTTTCCAGCTAGAAATATCGCAGGACAGACGAATCCTTCGCAGGGTCCCTGAATGACCGTGGAGACCTTCGCTGATTCGATCTGGGTGGCGAGATCGACGGCGAGTTGCCAATGACCGCCTGTGGGCGACAGAAGAATTACCGTCTGCACGCCGGACGTGAGCTGCGCTTTGAGTTTCTCGCGATCGCTGTTGTCGGCTGTGCCGGAGATCTTGAGTACGCCGTCCTGCTTGTAGTAATTCATTGCGTCCGCAGCCGAGCTGCCGCAGACCAGCGCGGCCAATGCAAGCCGCGCCATCATCCTTGTGCATGACATTTGATTCTCCCCTGTTTTGATTCTTGTTTTCTTGTTTATTTGTTGAGCCAGCCGACCCTGCATGAAAAGCGGCGCCCATTGTACCCGGACGGGATAAGCGTCGCGTTGATCGCAAATGCGCGCATGGCCGACAGATTGGGGAGAGGTTCTGCTCTGTGATCCAGCAACCCGAGGGGCTGGACCACAGGCGCGGGAGGGGCTCTATGGCTTCCAGTCGCCGAGCAACTTTGGAAGGGTGTAATCCGCCGCTTGTGCGTCGCTGAGCTGGCGACGCTTGGCGCCGGTCTTCGCACCCGGCCCGCTACTCTTGTATTCGAAGAAACGCGAATCCTCGGGCTGGAACCAGACGCGATCAGGGCCGCTCTTCTGCGTGCCGGCCATGGCGGCCCAGCCGTCAGAGGTGATGTGATCGTCCATGAAGCATTCGATGAACACGCTGCTGCCGATGGCATTGGGGTCCGCGTAGCGACCATCCGGCATGGTGGTCGTCGGGTGCCATGGGCGGCCCAGCGGACTGGACTCCGCTGGCACGTCCTTGTTTTCCTTGATCAGCCTGCTGCGCACGAAGACCAGGCCATAAGGATTGCTGATCTGGGTGCTCGGTGCTGTCACGTAGCCGACCGGATTGACGCCCGGCTTGGTGCGCGGCCGCGTGACGATTTCGCATTCTTCGAACACGCACTGGCCCGCGCCGAAGATGAAGTCGACGTTGCCGCTGATGTAGCACTTTCGGAAAAGGCTGCGACCCACATCGACGAACAGTGTGTCCTGATGCCCTGTGATTTTCACGTTGGCGAAGAAGCTGCGATCGGCACCCTTGGTGGTCATGAGTGCCACGGCCTGACCGGCGTTGGTGTAGGTCGGGTCCTTCGGGTCCTTCTTGTCATTGGCCGGGTAGTCGAAGCCATTCTCGATCGTCATGTCGAGGGCAGAGAAGTCGGTGGCGCGCACGATCAGCGTGGCGCAGCCATTGGTGCCCCAAGTGCCGCCGCCGGGTTTGGTGAGACCCGAGTAGGCGTCGAATGTCAGGATGGTCTTGTCGCGACTTTCGCCGATGAAGCGGATATTTGGCTTGGAGATCTCGAGCTTCTCGTAATAGCGGCCATTACGCACGGCGATGCGCCAAGGCGTTGACGAGTTGCTGGGCGCCGCATCGAGCGCCTGCTGCAGTGTTTTGAAAAAGGCCACGCCGTCGACCACGGTACCTGCTGCGCCGCTATAGCTGGCATCGACCAGTGCGCTCTTGGTGGTGGTCTTGAACGTCGTACTGGCGCAACCTTCAAGCATGAACGACAGGGGCAAGGCGACACCGGCGCCAAGGTAAAGACGGCGTTTCGGATTCATGGTTTCTCCTATGGTAATGATGGTTTGTTGTTCTCTGCATCGGCGCCGCTTTCAATTCATTTCAGGCGGTGTATTCGTGCTGTCGTCCGGCGGTGTTTCTTCCGCCGGTTTGGGGAGCGGGACGTGCATGACAAACCACTCGCTGGCCGCCTTGGCGGAAAAGTCCAGCGTGCCGGGTTCGATCAGCCCGGCGCTGGCACCGGGAATTTCCCGCCATGCTTTCGTCCGCGGGCCCATCAGCGCATAGGCCTGCTGGTTGGGGCTGAGCAGCTCGGGCTCGTTGCCGGGCATCAGCACCAGCGTGGGTATGCCAAGACGGCGCAGGGGCTCACCCCCGGCCAGATCGGCACGGCCACCGCGAATCACCATGGCGCTGATGCGCTCTGGCTCGCGGGCGATATGTCGCACACCGGCTGCAGCGACCGTGCCGATGGCCAGCAGGCCGATTGGCAGGCCGGTCAGCTGGGGTTGCTGGTCGATCCATGTGAGAAGGGCCTGCAGGCGGCGCGTGAGCAGTGATACGTCATAGCGTACGTCCGGGTCGCGCGACTCTTCGTACGGCGTCAGCATGCTCACAACCAGCGTACCGAAACCTGCTTCGCGCAGGCGCTTGGCTGCATGATTTTCGCGCGACTCGCTCAGCTGGCTGATATAGGGCGCGGCCTGGATGATGAGGCCGCGCACATCCGGTGCATGGGAGAGCAAGGCGTCAAGCCAGACACGTTCGGCCTGGATGCGGATGTCTGCATGGCGAAGGGCGAATTTCATCGGTGGGACAGGCCGGGTCAGTTCAAACAGTCCAATGTAGCACCCGTGCAGGGCACCGGGAATGGCGGTTGGCGAAGCATAGCGCCGAAGGATACCTGCATGGCGCGCGCACCGAGGGGTGGAAACGCAGCGTAAAATCCCGCCATGTCAGCCCTATCACCTTCCTCATCACCCTTGTACTCACGCTCCCGCCGTTACATCGCCATTGTTCCCGCAGCCGGTAGCGGCAGCCGCATGGGGGCCGAGCGTCCGAAACAATACATTGATCTCAATCAACGACCGCTGCTCTGGCACGCCCTGGAAACGCTCACGCGCGTGCCGCGCATCGATGCCGTGTGCGTTGTATTGGCACCCGACGACGATTGGTGGCCAAGGTTCGATTGGCGGGAACTGGGCGAAAGCCTGAGGCCGATGTTTGTCGGCGGGGCGACGCGGGCTCATAGCGTCAGCAATGCCTTGGCGCACATGCAAACCAGCATGGGCGTCGGCGACGATGACTGGGTGCTGGTGCATGATGCGGCGCGTGCCTGCCTGAGTGTCGCGCAGGTCGACTCCCTGATCGACGCGCTTCAGGATGATCCGGTCGGGGGGCTGCTGGCAGTGCCGGTGGCCGACACGCTCAAGCGTGCACACTCCGGTGAGAGCGCGCTGGTAGGGGAGACCGTGCCGCGCGATGGGTTGTGGCAAGCGCAGACACCGCAGATGTTCCGCTACGGCCTGCTGCAAAAGGCGCTGGCGCACCACGATCAGGTGACGGACGAAGCCGGCGCCGTCGAAGCGCTGGGCTTACGCCCGCGCTTGGTGGCGGCTGATGTCACCAATTTCAAGGTCACTTATCCGCAGGATATGGCGCTGGCGGCGCAGATACTGCGATCCAGAAAATGATCTGTTCATTTCAGGACTACGTACCAATGAGGTTACATACATGAGTCAAGCCCCCTTCCGCATTGGCCAGGGTTTCGACGTGCACGCGCTTGTCGAGGGACGCAAGCTGATCCTCGGCGGCGTCGACATCCCCTTCCACAAAGGCCTGCTCGGCCACTCCGACGCGGATGCCTTGCTGCATGCCATTACCGATGCCATTCTCGGCGCCGCCGGGCTGGGCGATATCGGGCGTCACTTTCCGGATACGGATGCGGCGTTCAAGGGGGCCGACAGTCGTGTGCTGCTGCGTGAGGCAATGAGTCGCGTGCGCGATGCGGGCTGGGAGGTAGTCAACGTGGATGCCACCATTGTTGCCCAGGCGCCGAAGATTTCGCCGCACGCCGCGGCGATGGTCGCGAACATCGCGGCTGATCTGGGTATTGATACGAGCTGTGTGAACATCAAGGGCAAAACCAGCGAGCAACTGGGTTTCACTGGACGCCAGGAAGGCATTGCGACACAGGCGGTGGCTTTGCTGTCGCGACGTACCGACTAGCTGCGATCAGTTGTGCACCATCAGCACCCGCTTGATCTTGCACACCGCGGTTGCCTGCCCCTTGATGCGGGCGACACGTTCGAAATAAGTCGCGTCGCCATCATGCGACTTGTCTGGAAAGCCTGCCTGCATGGCGAGCTCCCGGCGCACAACGACTGCACCCATGTCCATCTGCAGGCGCCCGTATTCGGTGTTGAAGGCCGAGTAGGCCGGCGTGCCTCGACCGCCCGGATTGTCGTGACTGTGCACCATGTCATACATCACCGCGTCGGGCTTCGTCTGTTCGATTGCCTCCGTCACGAACTCGATGAAACGCGGCACGTAGTAATTGTCGGCATTGGTCAGTAAGACGAAATCGCCTGAGGCCTGATCGAGTCCCTGTTCGCGCAGGGAATGGCCATAGTCGTTGTATCTCGTGGATGTGCAGAAAAAAGAGATTCTGCCGCCCGACTCCTTGGCGAAACGTCGCATCGTGCTCTCGAATTCGGCGTCCGGCCCGTCATGAATCACCTTCAAAGCCCAGTTTGGCCGATCCTGATTCAGGATCGACTGGACGAACACCTTCAGCTCTCCAAGGCGCTTGTGGGCGACCGCGATGATTTCAATGTGGGGACGCTTCATCGTGCATGCGATTGGTAAATAGTGACGGAGCATAATAACAAATGCCCGTCGCATTCCAGCCTTGCACGAATTGTTCTGGCCTGCTTCGAGCCCAAAAAAAAGGCACCCACGGGTGCCCTTCTTCATGATTCTTTCTTGTCTTGATTAGTCGGCCGCCCAAGGTCGCAGGCAGGACTTGAGATGCTGGCGCAGGTCGCGCTCTTCATCGCGCGTGTAGTCCTTGGCGACGCGCGTGCTCACCATCTTGTCCGTCGGGCCGTCCAGCTCTGCGTTGAGCATGCCCATGAAGGAGGGCGGGGCCACGATGATGGCTTTCGCGTAGCGTCCACGACTTCGTCCCAGGTAGAGGTCGCTCGCTAATCGGTGCGCGAAGCCGCGCGCGGTCTGTCGGGGCATGTCCATGCGGCGCGACAGGCGACCACTCTGCGGGGGACTTGTCTCCGCTTCCTCGGCTTCGCAGGTTTGAACCAGTTCGAGTCCCTTGTCGGGACCATGGTTGGCAAACAGGCGGGCATTGCGGGCATTGGCGACAAGAATCCAGGTGGTGATCATATGGGCCTCCGGAAGTGATGCAAGAAATGTGATGTGCGCTGCGAACGCAACACTTCTAAGCATAGAAAGCCGGGCCGCACTCGGCCACCAGAATAGTTACAGTTGTTCGTGCGAGATTTGTGGCAAGAACATGGTTCGAGGACTATTGAGTCTTGAGTGGCCTTGCTAACCTGAGTCAGGGTTTACGGCAATATGGAGACGGATTGTGTGCCCCATCTATCGGGCAGGCCCGCTGGCTGATTCTCAGTGCGTCACCTGGCACTGTTCGTGCTCGCTCATTCGCCCTGTCATGCGCCGCCTAGGCGAAGCAGCGGACACGGACAACAGGCTTTCACGCCTCAGTACTTCAGGGCAAGTGCCCGAGCGCGCCCGGGATTGGCGTCGCTGCTATGGGATAATTCTGCATGGTTTCAGTACAACACTCAGTTGCCAACACGCATGGCGACGCATCTCTGCCAGACCTGCTGGCTGAAGGCCTCGGGCCGACAGAACGCGCGCAACTGGCACAGGCCATTGATTGGGCGCAAACCGTCTATCACGGACACACGCTGGGAAGTGGCGAAGGCGTTTGGCAGCATGCGCTTGGCATGACGTTGATTGCCGTCTCGCTCAAGCTCGATGTGGACGCGCGCCTGGCAGCCCTGTTGTTCGCCGTAGGCGCTGACGGGCGTCATGACTTCGAGCAGATTTCCTCGCGCTTCGGCGAGCCGGTCGCGCGCCTGGTTGAAGGCCTGTCGCGGCTCAACAGCTTGCGCATGCTCAGCAAACCCGCGCCAAACGCCACCGCGGCCGACCTGCATGCCCAGACGGAAACGCTGCGCAAGATGGTGCTGGCCATGGCGGAGGACTTGCGTGTGATCCTGCTGCGCCTGGCTTCTCGCGTGCAGACCCTGCGCTACTTCACTGAGAACAAGGAGCAGGTGCGGCCCGACATTGCGCGCGAGAGTATTGATCTCTATGCGCCGCTGGCCAACCGCCTGGGCGTGTGGCAGCTCAAGTGGGAGCTGGAGGACTTGTCGTTCCGCTTCCTTGAGCCGGAGACCTACAAGCGTGTTGCCAGGATGCTCGATGAGCGTCGCGTCGAACGCGAAGCCTTCATCGCTGACTCCATCGAGCGCTTGCGCAACGCCATCGTCGAGCATGGCATCAAGGCCGAGATTTATGGGCGGCCGAAACACATTTTCAGCATCTGCAACAAGATGCGTTCGAAGAACATCGACTTCGATCATGTGTATGACATCCGGGCATTGCGCGTGCTCGTTGATGATGTGAAGGATTGCTACGATGTGTTGGGCCTGGTGCACGACATATGGACGCCAATTCCGAACGAGTTCGACGATTACATCCGGCAGCCCAAGGGCAACAACTACCAATCCTTGCATACGGCCGTGCGTGCCCTTGATGGCCGCGCACTGGAAGTGCAGATCCGCACTTACGACATGCATCGTCATGCCGAGCTTGGCGTCGCCGCGCACTGGCGCTACAAGGAAGGTGGCGAGAAGGCCGACGGCGCCTATGACGAGAAGATCGCATTGCTGCGTCAGCTGCTATCGTGGCGCGACGAAGTCTCCGACGTTGCACAGTGGGAGGAAAACACGCGCCGCGCCGCGCTGGACGACACCATCTACGTCGTCACGCCGCAAGGCCGAGTGCTTGATCTCGCCGCGGGCGCGACGCCGATCGATTTCGCATATCGCCTGCATACTGATCTTGGTCACCGTTGCCGCGGTGCCAAAGTGAACGGCGTGATGGTGCCGCTCGACACGTCGCTGAAGAACGGTGAAGTGGTCGAGGTCATCACCGTCAAGCAGGGGGCTCCATCTCGCGACTGGCTCAATCCGCAGCTCGGTTATCTCGTTACGTCCAATGCGCGTGCCAAGGTGCGGCGCTGGTTTGTGCAACAGGACGAAGACGAAACTGCTTCGCAGGGACGGGCCATCGTCACGCGCGAGTTGCAGCGTCTCGGCCAGACTCAGACCAATCTCGACGATCTGGCAGACAAGCTCAACTTCAAGGATACGCACACCTTTTTTATGGGCGTGGGGCGTGGCGACGTGAGCACGCGGCAGATCCAGAATGCCTTCCAGACGGAAGCGCCTGTCCCGGCTGCGCCTGACCTTGTCATCGGCCGGAGCCGCGCCGGGCAATCGGCCGAGGGCGTGCTGGTGGTGGGTGTGGGTCAATTGCTTACGCAACTGGCGCGCTGCTGCAAACCCGTGCCGCCGGATCCGATCCAGGGCTTTGTGACGCGAGGACGTGGCGTGTCGATTCACCGCGCGGATTGCCGCAGCTTCCTTAATATTGCCCAACGTCACCCCGAGCGTCTCGTGCCGACGGAGTGGGGAGGGCTGGCCAAGAAAAATGAGGCTGCCAGTGGTGGTCGTGGCGACGTCTATCCCGTCGACATCGCCATCGATGCGAATGATCGTCAGGGTTTGTTGCGCGATATTTCGGATGTGTTCTCGCGCGACAAACTCAACGTGATCGGCGTCAACACGGTGTCACGTGGGCCGCGGGCCTACATGAAGTTCACGGTGGAAGTGAGCAGCGTCGAACTCGTGCAACGCATCCTGCAGCAGGTCAGTGAGGTTGAGGGGGTTGTTTCGGCGCGGCGTTGTTGAGGCTAAACCGCATGCAATGCGGCTCAGGAGGTTCATGAAGAAACAGCCGTTTCAGGCCTCCTGAAACGGCTGTTTTTTTAACGGCACTACTTGGTGGTGCCGTCGGGGTTCTTCTTCTGCGTGGCAGCCAGCGTCTTGTTGGCAGCATCTACAGCACCCTTCTTCTCCAGCTTGGCGGCATCGACTTCAGCGTCGTAAACCTTCTTGGCGGCTGCAACAGCGTCCTTGTATATCTTCTTTGCAGCAGCGACGCGTGTGTCATAGGCTTTGGAAGCAGCTTTGGTCGCCTCGTGATTTGCCACGACTGGATCCTTGGATTGCGCGAAAGCGGTCGTCGAAACAGTTACGGTGAGGGCGGAAAAAACCAGCATAGCAAGTAATGTTTTCACAATAAGCTCCCAGCAGGAAAATTCGTGAATTGATCAGATTTCGGGCGACACTCTGCTTTCGCAGCATGGCCAGAATGACTCTACCGCAAGTATGCATTTCGTCTATGCACATTCTGTGACAACGATTCTTTCCGGGAAATTCAGGCCGTAAGGCGAACCATCCGCCCATAAGGTTCTGTTATTGGCAGCGTGCGCCAGACCCATGATGAATTGACGGCACGCGGTGACAAGGCTGTGTATATCGCCAGACGCTCAGGCAGGAACGACAGGCATCAGAGGGGCGCTTGTCCACTCAGCCCGGAGCTGCGCCGGATGTCTCGCCAGCTGCAGCGGACAGCAAGCCATCCAGCTCGCCCGCTCGCTCCAGCTTTACCAGGTCGTCGTAACCGCCGACGTGGCGATCGCCGATGAAGATCTGCGGGACCGTGCGGCGCCCGGTGATCTCCATCATCTTTAGGCGTTCTTCGGGCAGCGCATCGACATTGATCTTCTCGATGTCAGTCACGCCCTTGCGCGCCAGGAAGTGCTTGGCGCTCTCGCAATAAGGGCAGCCCTCGGTGCGATACATCTTTACGCGATTCATTTCAGACTCCTTTCTTCACGAGGGCGGAACCTTCAGAGGAGTTCCGCCCCACGCCGCGCGGTGACCGTCAGGCCACATCCACCAACACCACTTCCGCGTCTTCCACGGCGGTGATCTTCAGCACACCGACGTTGGTAACGGCAGCGCCATCACGTGCCTCGATACGCACACCATCGGCTTCGACCACGCCCAATGCAAGCACGAAGTAGGCACGGCGGTTTGCGCCCAGCTCGTACTCCGCCGTTTGCCCGGCCTTCAGCGTTACGCCCAGCACGCGTGCATCGGCACGGATCTTCAGCGCATCTTCGTCGCTGGCAAAACCACTCGCCAGCACGGCGAACTTGCCCGAGCGCTCCGCCTTCGGGAAGGGTTTGGCACCCCAGCTCGGCTCGCCGCCCTGCTTGTTCGGCATGATCCAGATCTGGAAGATGCGCGTCGTTGTCGCTTCGCGGTTGTATTCCGCATGACGAATGCCACTACCAGCACTCATCACCTGCACGTCGCCTGCTTCGGTGCGGCCGCTATTTCCCTGGTTATCCTGATGGGATATCGCGCCTTCACGCACATACGTGATGATCTCCATGCTGGCGTGACCATGTGGCGGGAAGCCCGTACCGGCAGCGATTTCGTCATCGTTCCAGACACGCAGCGCACCATGGCTCATGCGGGCCGGATCGTGATACTCGGCGAATGAGAAGTGGTGCTTCGCCTTCAACCAGCCATGGTCGCCACCACCCAGTTCAGCGAAAGGTCTGCGTTCAATCATTTCGTTCTCCTGCAATCTGCGGTTTGCCTCTATTCAAGGCAGTTGGGGGCGAGGACTGATATTTCCAGTGCCACCGACAGCCTCAGTGTAGGCGCACAGAAAATCCTGAGAACCCCATGGGTCGGGAACGACTGTTTCGTGGATGGAACAATCAAAGGTGGGCGGAACTCCAGCGGAGGCTACGCCGGTGCAGTTGTCACTTCTGTACCGGAGCCGGGCACTTGGGCCTTGGTGTTTGCGGGCCTCGGCGCCCGTTTGCATTTGCCGTAGCGAAGCCAGGCAGCGGGCCATGTGTAGGCCCCGTGTTCCGCATCTTGCTTGGCTTAAATACCATTCTCGGCGGGGCAAGTGCCTTGTCCCACGGATTCACACGTGGCCGACGTTCGGATTTATGATGTTCGGCTTGAATTGGCGTCTGTCTGCCTGTTTTCTGCCAACCTACCGGAACGCTCCATGACCGCAGCCCTCGAAAAAAACGCCACCGCCCAGGTGCCTCACGTTCCGCTCACGGACTACTACGCCGAAGAAAAAGTGCGGACCAGTTTTCTGCGCGAGATGTTTGACAGTACGGCTGAAGACTACGACCGCATGGAGAACATCCTGGGCTTCGGTAATGGGCCCGCCTATCGCGCTGAAGCTCTGGTGCGCGCTGGCCTCAAGGCCGGCATGCGCGTCGTCGACGTCGGCGTGGGCACTGGCATGGTGGCGCGTGGCGCGGCGCAGATCGTAGGCGATCCCACGCTCGTGACCGGCGTCGATCCGAGTCCCGGCATGATGGCCAACGCCAAGGTGCCAGCGGGCGTGGTCCTGGTCGAAGGGCGCGCTGAAAGCATCCCGTTTCCGGATGCGCATTTCGACTTCCTCAGCATGGGCTACGCCCTGCGTCATGTCAGCGATCTGTCGGTTGCCTTCGCCGAGTACTACCGCGTCATGAAGCCCGGAGCGAAGCTGTGCCTGCTGGAAATCACCTGTCCCGAGAGCGCTTGGGGAAAATTCCTGCTTAAGATCTACATGAAGGGTTTTGTGCCCTTGCTGGCGCGTGTCGTCGGCCGCAAGCAGAACACTCGCAAGCTCTGGGAGTACTACTGGGACACCATTGAAGCCTGTGTGCCTCCTGCGCAAGTTGTCGCCACGCTGGAGGCGGCGGGCTTCACGAATGTGCGCCGCCATATCGAGTACAAGGGCCTGAGCATGCTGGGCGAGTACCAGGCGAGCAAGCCGGAATAGGGCTGCCTCGTGAGCGTGACGCCCTGGACTCGTCGCTCGCGCGGCTCACTGCAAATGGTTGCGCATCACCAATAGCCAAGGCACGACGGGGCTGGCAGTCGCATCGCCGATATCATCGGAGCCCGACATGTCGGGCTCCGGAGGCGCCGACGGTGCAGCCCAGCTGATCACGCTTAACGACACGGATTGCTGCACATTGCCACCAATGGCCAGCAGTGAGTGCTGTTGCGTGTTCACCGTGATCACTATGTCGCAATGCATCGGCGTGCGACCAAAGACGATCTGTTCCACGTCCGTAATGGCGGCGGCCGCACTGCGTACCGAGCAGATCATGTCTCCAGCTGCCGGCACGGCGGGGTAGGGCTCAATGCCAAAGGCTGCGGCGGGCAGCAACTCATCACGTGCATCTGCGACATACATATTGTGTGCCTCGCCTGTCAGAAACTGCTCGTTCGTCAATCCCGCCTGCCGCATTACCCACGAGATGAACGCGGCCGACCAGGCCCAGCGAGCTGTGGCAATCTGCGCGCACTCTGGCTCGCGACCCAATACTCGCCAATAACGCAACGTGAGCGCGCAGCCCTGCGGTGTGGACTCCATCCCGCTGCCATCGGCGAACTGCCAGCAGGGTGACACCTCGGGCAGTAGCGTCGCACCGCCTGCTCTGATTGAAGCGGTGGCGGCCTGAGCCGCAAGATACTCGGGAGGCGGAGGCAGAGGGCTGTTGCTGACGCAGCCACGACCGTTCGCGTCCATTAGTACCGTTTGCGAGCCCCAGCTGCGCCACTCGTGTTCGGCGATGGCGACGATGCGCTGGCGCGGCGTCAGCTCCGGCGCAATCGCAGGCGCGAGCGAGTTGTCAGCAATGGGCTGCGCCTGCGGACGCGCAGTGGGTGTGGGGGGCGTTGTATGACAGGCCGTCAGCATCAGTGCGAACATGCAGAGCGTGCAAGCACGCAAACGCATGTGTGAGCGGAGATCGTGGGCGAGGCGCATGGGTCGGCGGCACTCCGCATTCGAGGGAAAGTTACGTTAACGAGTGCTCATGATGCACTTGAATCGCGTGTGCGTGAAACGATGCTTTTGTCATCACGCGAAAGTCTGCGCGAAGCCTTGCGACGCTGCCATGGCAGGCATCGCACCTCACGTCCTTGCGCTAACGCAAATCTGCGAAAAATATTCTGCGGAACCAGTGCGCCCTTGCTGCCTCCAACTTTCAGGAGGTACGGAGTCTGCCCGCGCGCAGCGAGTGACAATGATCCTCCCTTGTCCCACGTTTATCCACGATGAAACAGGAGTTAGGAGTTCGACATGCAGATTCAAGTCAATACGGACAGCAATATTGAAGGTCGTGATGCCCTGCAGACCCATGTCAGCAATGTCGTCAAACACGCCGTCGAACACGTGCGCACGCACGTCACGCGCGTGGAAGTTCACCTGAGTGACGAGAACGGCAGCAAGGGCGGCGCGAACGATAAGCGCTGTGTCATGGAGGCCAGACTTGAGCATCAGAAACCCATTGCGGTAACGCACCACGCGGAGAGCCTGCACCAGGCAATTGCTGGTGCGGCTCAAAAACTTGCTCGCCTGCTGGACAGTACGCTGAGTCGTTTGCATGACCACAAGGTGCATGACAAGGCGGCGCTGCATGCGGATCTCCAGACTGGCGACGACCTCTCCATAACCGATGCGTAGAAGCTAGGTGGCCTGCCGCAAGTCGGCAAAATTTGTGGGCTTGCGGCCATGCCCGCGTACAGACTTTCTACCGTCGCCTGACTACGCCTGCTCTCACTGTCCCGTTTTGCGCAAACGTAGTCACTGCTGAGCTCGACGCCTTCGCAATGTTCTTCGCCGGCCAAAGCCCGCTGGATTGCTCGGCCCGCCGTGCGGAAAAAACGCATTGTCATCTTTACCGCAAGAGTTAAAAAAATTTCCGTGCAATGTCGTTTGCCTGGCATGGATAGCATTCTTATCGGTATGAACGCTATTGGGCCCCGCCTTTCGAAAGCCCAAACACGCGAATCGGCAACGTGTCCCGTACGTATTCAATAGGCTGCAGGCATTTGGCGTCCGATGGCTATCGCATGAGCCCCCAAAACTCACGCGGACACATGACTTATCTTGATCGAGCAAATCATTGCCTTGTCAGCAGGAGTGCCAATACGCAAAAATGTGAGGTCGCTTTCTGACGCGTTGGGACACCGGTTACATATATATGAGCAATTTTGAAGCGGCAAAGAAGCTCTTCTTCGATGGGTTAGATCTTCTGGGGGCCTATCACTACAGCGCAGCAGAAGCCAAGTTTCTGGGCTCACTCAGCTTTGTTCCTGACAGAGCGTCTACCCTCGCCAATTTATCGAGCGCGCAACTCAAACTGAAGAAATACGACGAAGCCAAGGCATCGGCAGAGCGCGCCCTGTCTTTGAACGGGGGATTGGCCGAAGCTTGGTTGAACTTGGGCTTGATTCAACATGAGCTCGGCAACTACCGGAATGCCTTGGTTTTCTTTGACAAAGCTACCGAGGTCCAGCCTGACTATTACGACGGCTATTGGAACAAATCGTTGGCACAACTCGTTGAAGGGGACTATGAGAACGGGTGGGAGAACTACGAGTACCGCTGGAAGATAACGAATGCTGAGCCCGCTTTTCAATCCGCCATTCCAAGGCTGCAACACATAGACAGTGTTAGCGGGAAAAGCGTTCTCGCCTGGCATGAGCAAGGGTTTGGCGACACGATCCAGTTCGCACGCTATATCCCGCTCCTGATACAACGGGGTGCCAAGGTGACATTCATGGTCCCTGCATCGCTCCGTTCTTTGTTCGCCGGGCAGTTCGACTGCGTCGTAGTTTCCGGCGATGTGCAGCGCGATGATTTCGATTTCCAGATACCGCTGCTCAGTCTGCCGCTCTTGTTCAAAACGGATGCCAATTCCATCCCGGCCGAAGTGCCCTATCTCAATATTCCAGACCAGAAAGTACTGAACTGGAAAAGAAAGCTCTCTGCATCAGAGAACAGACTGAATATCGGGATTTCTTGCTCCGGCAGCCAGAGCTTCGACTTGCAACACGGAAACAATCGCCCGATCCCGTTGGCCATGTTTGCTCCATTGATCGACATGGCCAATCTGTTTCTCATCCAGAAAGAAATCAGGGATGAAGACAGTGTGTTCCTGGCGCAAAACCCTGCTATCAACATGACCGGTGACGCGATAGAGGATTTTGAGGACTCCGGGGCCATCGTCGAGTGCATGGACATGATCATTAGCGTCGACACGTCGCTGGCACACCTGGCGGGCGCTCTAGGAAAGAAGGTTTATGTCCTGCTGCAACATTCTCCGGACTGGCGTTGGTTGTTGGACCGTGATAGCAGCCCGTGGTATCCCACCGCTACGCTGATCCGTCAGCCAAACAGAGGTGACTGGCAAGCGGTCATGACTCAGGTGCTGAAAGAAGTCAGCGGGTTCAGGGCGGGCTGATCTGGAGTCGATGGAATTCGTTGAAGCTTTGCATATTGCGCCAAGCGTCAGCATGCCCGCTCCATTTGTCCCGCTTTGCGCAAAAGTGGATGGCGAAAATCACTGTTTATCCGGAGCGCAATGCTGATTACAGTGTCTTCACATGCTTCTAGCGGCGAAAACACATGCAAGCCAATTCGATCAGTGAGCTACAGCAGGGCCAGGCATTTGCCTTGTCCTTCCGCCTGCGCCTGCCCATGCCGGAAGAACCCAAAGCATGCGTCATCTTGTTGCATGGTGTCGGCGGTAACGAGAGCAATCTTGTGCAGGTCGCCATGGGCATCGATCCAGATGTACTTGTCGTTCTCGCACGCGGCTCGCAGCAATTCGGTCCCGATCAGTACGGCTGGTTTCGCGTCGCCTTCAGCGCAGAAGGCCCGCGCATCGATCCCGCCGAAGCCGATGCAGCGCGTCAGGCGCTGATTCGCTTCATCTCACAACTGGAAGCGGCCTATGGACTGGCACAGGGCAACACCTTCGTCGCCGGTTTCAGCCAAGGTGGCATCATGAGTGCCAGCGTTGCGCTCAGCGAGCCTGAATGCGTCAGCGGCTTCGCCGTCCTCTCCGGCCGCATCCTGCCCGAGCTTGAGCCGCATATCGCCTGCCGCGAACGCCTCGCGCGCTTGCATGCATTTATCGGCCACGGCGAGTTCGACAGCAAGCTGCCGGTGAGCTGGGCGGAGCGCTCGGAGCAGTGGTTGGACAGGTTGGGTGTGAGCTACGAGACGCATCGCTATCCGGTGGATCACTCGCTGAGTGCGGAGATGCGAGAAGATTTTCTGGGGTGGGTTCAGAAACGTACTGATGCGATGCCGCGCTGACAGGGCGTGTGCTGAACAACCGGCCTACCCATTCCCGTCATTCCCACGCAAGCGGGAATGACGGCGCGGCGGTTGCGATCTCATGCGGGTTACCGAATTTTCTCGGGCAGAGTCTCTCCGTTCGACCAGCGATAAATCATGTCCACCACGGCGGCTTCCTGTCCATGAAAGTGATGCGCGGAATAGGGGCCGCAGCGTGAAGGAAAATGCGCGCCGATATCTTCGACAAGGATGGGGTGATATTGATTGATGAAAGAGACGCCGTAAGTGGGGCTGGCGCACGTATCCTTGCCGTGATGCATGAACAGGATCGGTTGTGTGATCTTCATTTCGCCCAGATCCTCGGCGCGACGTATCACCCCGGCCAGAGACACCACGCCGGCGACACGCTCTTTCATTCTGGAGGCAAGTGCCATCGCAGATATCGTGCCATTGCTATGCCCGATCAGGTACAGGCGCGCCGCCGGAAATTGCGCGCGGAACGCTTCCAGCACTTTCTCCGTGCCTGCCAGGTAGGTCTCATCGGTCCGATATCTGGCTGACATCTTCGGCATGGCTGATGGAGAGTCGATCACAGCAACGGCCGTGCCTTCGCGCAGGAACAGTCGACTGCCGTCGACCATGAGACCACGCCCGACGAAGACAGGATTTCCGTCTAGCAAGCCCGCATGAGCTTCTCCGTCACCGCCCGTAAAGAGCGCCATCAGGCGAGTGACCGGTTTTCCATCGTCATTGCGGAATACCGCGTACTTCTGCGTACCGCCTGAAGCAAGTTCAATGGTTTCGATGCTTTCTGCAGCTGCCGCTGTGTGAAGCACGAACACGCTCAATGCCAGAGAAAGTATGAATTGTCGGTGACATGCCATCGTTGTGATACTCCATGGGAAAGGTCTTGAATAGACCGAACGGGCGGCCGGTCATTGTATGACAATTAGGTGCTTGAAATGCAGGCTGGTAGCATGGCCGATCAATGCCACGACATCGGGGGAGACAATGAAAAAGAGTTCCGGGCTAGCCAAAGACATCAAGCTTGATCTGAAGCGCCGCGAGCTTCTCGCTGCGGCCCTTGTGCTGCCGCTGCAAGCTTGTGGCGGCGGAGGGGGAGGCGGCGGCAGCGGGTCGTCAGCCGGGGCTGAGGCACCCCAGTCTTCCGCCCCGGTACGTGCAACCGTCAGTCTCAATACCGCCCAGCCCGGCGCAACCCTGAGCAGCAGTTTCACGGGACTCAGCTATGAGAAGGGAAAGCTCGCCGTCCCCTTGTTCACGCCGATGAATACTGCGCTGATCAATCTGTTCAAGCTCATGGGGCCGAGCATATTGCGCATTGGCGGTAATTCGAATGACAAGTCGTCCTGGAAGGGCACGACTGCAGGCCTGACGGTCATCACACCTGCGCAGGTGGACGCCCTGGCTGATTTCCTCACGGCTACCGGATGGCAAGTGATCTACAGCATCAACCTGCCGCAGAACACCCTTGCTGCGGCGGCTGACGAAGCGGCCTATGTGGCGAACAAGCTCGGCAGCAAGCTGATCGGCTTCGAAATTGGCAATGAGCCGGACATTTATCCCATCAACGGCTTGCGTCCCGCTTCCTATTCGTTTTCGGACTTCCGGACCGAATGGCAGGCGATGGCCCAGGCCGTTCGCGCTGCGGTGCCGGGATGTTTATTGATAGGGCCGGCTACCGGCACCGACGTGACGGGCTACACCGTGCCTTTTGCCCAGACGGAAGCGGCATCCATCGCGATGCTCACCCAGCACTACTACCGCAGCAACGGGTTGCTGCCGTCATCGACGCTCGAGCTGCTGCTGGCTCCTGGTACGGATGCCGAGCTGACGTCGCGCTTGAATGCCATGGTTGGCGCGGCAAGGTCCGCTGGCTTGTCGATGGGCTGCCGGATGGGGGAGTGCAACTCCTATTCGCGAGGCGGCGCCTTGGGGATCAGCAACACCTACGGCACGGCGCTGTGGGTGATCGATTTCCTGTTCACACTTGCCCTGAAGAACTGCAACGGTGCGAACCTGCATGGCGGAGGCAATACTGCAGGCTACACGCCGATCGCCGATAATGACGGAGTCATCGAAGGGCCGCGTCCGGAGTTCTACGGCATCAAGCTCTTCGCCGAAGCAGCGCAAGGCACTGCGCTGCCGGCAACGCTAACCTTGACTCCCTTTTCTAATTTCACCGCCTATGGCGTCGCCCGGCCAGATGGTGGCCGCAACATCATGTTGCTCAACAAGAGCGGGACGGATGCTGTCGGTGTAACGCTCAATCTCGGCATTGCTGCCAGCAATGTTGCGATGATGACGCTGGCCGCGCCGGCGCTGACCAGCACGAGCGGCGTGACGCTTAACGGCGCGTCCATCAGCAACAGCGGAGCCTTCCAGTCCGTCTACGTGCAGCGCTCGATTACAAATGGCCAGATGCAGATCGACGTGGCACCGGCTACGGCGATCCTCATCAAGTCAGCCTGAGTGATCGTGTGTGCGGGGCCTCGCTTGTGTTCAAATCGAGGCTTCTCTCATGTCGGCCGCTCAGACCATGCTCACGCAGACAAGCACGAAGAGTGCAATAACGTACGCTCTACAGGCGGCTGACTGGGCCGCCATTCGCCACGCCAGTGAAACCACCACCTGGCGTTCCATCCGCAACGGTAAGCCCGACAGCAACGACACCTCGCTCGATGAGGGGGCGATGTGCGAGGTTCTGGTCGATGGGCATTTCGGTTATGCGGCGACGGCGGATCGGAGTCTTGCGGGTCTGCAGCGAGCGTTTGATCGCGCGATTGCGACGACGCGGGCAACGAGCCAGCACAAGGCGCAGGCCTTCACGGCGCACGAGCGGCCGCGCGCGGTGGGCAATTTCCGCAGCGCACGTCAGCGTGATCTGGATGCCTTGAGTCTCGCGGAGATCACGGACTGCCTGTTGGCCGCGTCGCAGGCGATGCAGCTCTCGGACTTGCTGGTGAATCGCACGGCAAGTGCGATGCTGGTGCAGACGCAGATCGATTATTTTTCGTCGAATGGTTCAGAGACGCATCAGTCATTCGACATGCTCGACATCACGCTGTCGGCGACGGCGGTCGAGGGTTCTGAGTCGCAGACGCGCAGCTGGTCGCGCACGGGGCAGTTTGGTGGTGAGGTGTTTGATCGTGCGGTGCTCGTCGAACAAGCGGAGCGCACGGCGCGTGAGGCGCTGGCTTTGCTGCTTGCAGAGAATTGCCCCTCGGGCCGCATGGATCTGTTGCTGATGCCGGACCAGATGATGTTGCAGATTCACGAGTCGATCGGCCATCCGCTGGAGCTGGATCGCATCCTCGGTGACGAGCGCAATTACGCGGGCTGGAGTTTCGTGAAGGCCGAGGATTTCGGTTGCCTGCAGTACGGTTCGCCGCTCATGAACGTGTCATTCGATCCGACGCGTGAACATGAACTCGCGAGCTACGATTTCGACGATGGTGGCAATCGCGCGACGCGCGAGATGCTGATCGAAAACGGCGTGCTCAAGCGCGGCCTGGGTTCGTTGGAATCGCAGTTGCGTTCGGGCCTGCCGGGCGTGGCGAATTTCCGCTCGGCCTCGTGGAACCGCGCGCCGATCGATCGCATGGCGAATATCAATCTGGAACCGGGCACGTCCTCGCTCCAGGACTTGGTCGCGCAGGTCGAGCACGGCGTGATCATGCACACCAATCGCTCGTGGTCGATTGACGATTATCGCAACAAGTTCCAGTTTGGTTGCGAGTACGGCCAGCTCATCGAGAACGGTCGGCTCGGTAGAGTGGTGCGCAACCCGAACTATCGCGGCGTGACGGTGGACTTCTGGAATCGACTTGCGGGCGTCGGCCGGCATGACGAAATGTTCGGCACGCCGTATTGCGGCAAGGGCGAACCGAGCCAGGTGATTCGTGTCGGCCATGCTTCGCCGCCTTGCCTGTTCCGTGATGTCGAAGTGTTCGGAGGTCAGTCATGAGCGCTCCGAAAATGGATTTCATTGCGGATGTGCGCGGCTTGTTCGATGCGCTGTCGGCGGATGTGCTCGGCCAGTTGCGCGCAGGTGAAGAGCTGACCATCAACGTCTCGGCGGAAGAGTCGTTGTTCGTGCGCTTCAACAACAACCGCGTGCGTCAGAACACGGACGTGGCGCAGATAGACATTTCCTTGCAGCTGCAGGCCGATGCGCGCACGGTGAGCAAGAGTCGCACGCTCACGGGCAGCGTGGATGTGGACAGGCCTGCGCTCACGCGCCTGCTTGAACAGTGCCGCGATGAGATTGCCGTACTGCCGTTGGACCCGTACCAGGTGCCGCTGCAGAACAATGGCAGCAGCAGCGAGGAGTTCCGTGGTCACTTGCTGGCGCCGCAAGATGTGGTGTCGGCCGTGGTTGCACCGGCCGCGGGATGTGATCTCGCCGGCCTGTATGCGGGCGGCAGCATCATTCGCGCCAACTGCAATTCGATGGGACAGCGCCACTGGTTTGCGACGGAGACCTTCTTTCTCGATTACTCGCTCTACAACGGCCCGCAGGCAGCCAAGGGTTGCTATGCCGGTTCGCGGTGGGATGACGTGGAATGGGCGGCCAATCTGACGCGCACGAAGGCTTTGCTTGCGCTTCTCTCGAGGCCGCAGCAGAGCGTGAAGCCGGGCGCGTATCGCACCTGGCTCGCGCCGCGCGCCTTCTCCGATCTGCTCGGCATGCTGGGCTGGAACGCGCTGTCAGCGTCAGCCTGGAAGCAGGGGCATTCCCCCTTCAAGAAGCTGGCGGAGGGCGAGGCGCGTTTGTCGCCCTTGCTGAGCATCGAGGAGAACTTCTCCATGGGGCTGACGCCACGCTTCAACAGCCTCGGTGAGGTGTCGGAGACGCGCTTGCCGCTGATCGAGCGGGGTGAGTTGAAGAGCCTGCTGGTGAGTTCGCGCACGGCGAAGGAATACGGACTGGTGGCGAACGGCGCGTCGGGCAGGGAAGGGCCGCGTGCGATGGATGTGCCTGGCGGCACGCTGGACGAGGAGGGTGTATTGCAGGCGCTTGGTACGGGCCTCTACCTATCCAATCTGCATTACCTCAACTGGAGCGATGTGGTCTCGGCGCGTGTGACCGGCATGACGCGCTATGCCTGCTTCTGGGTCGAGGGCGGCGAGATTGTCGGCCCGATCAGCGACCTGCGTTGGGACGAGAGCCTCTACAGTGCGCTCGGCGACAAGCTGCTGGCGCTGGGCGCGCGTGCGGAGATCGATCCGGCGACGGATACGTATCATCGGCGTGCCCTGGGTGGGTGCCGCACGCCGGGGGCCTTGATTGAGGACTTCACGTTTACGTTGTGAGTTCCTTGGGGCAACGCCCTCTCCCGGATGACGACCTTCGGCCTTATCCGGGCTACGCAAGGCCCGCCGCGCTACACTCTGCATCTCACTTCACGGAGCTCCCCATGTCACTGGACGAAGATCTGAAGCAGCTCGCCATTCAGGAAGAGCGTCTGCAATTCGACACCTTCAATGCCGAGACCGCGTTCGATATCGGTTTGCGCCTGAAGGCGCTGATAGCCTCGCGCGGCAAGAAGGCGGCCATCGATATCCAGCTCGCAGGCGCGCCCTTGTTTTTCTACGCAATGCCCGGCACGACGCCGGACAACGTCGACTGGATTCGCCGCAAGCGCAATGTGGTGATGCGCTTTCACAAGAGTTCGTATGCGTTCGCGCTCAACGCGCAGAAGAACGGCCACACGCTGACCGATCGTTTCGCCTCGACACCGCAGGAGCTGGTTCTGGCAGGCGGCGGTTTTCCGATCCGCCTGCGCGGCTCGGGCGTGGTCGGTTCCATCATCGTCTCCGGCCTGCCGCAGCGAGATGACCACGGGGTGATCGTCGAGGTGCTTGCTGACTTGCTCGGCGAGAACATTGGCGAACTGGCGTTGGCGAAGGAGTAAGTGGTTTTCAAAGACGTGCGATGTTGCCGGCGTTCACAGCAGGCGCATCGCTTTCGTCCTTGAGTGTCACGCCCGTGAGCTGACGTGCGCGGGCTTCAGCCATCAACCACAGTAACTTGTGCGTGGCTTGCTCGTAGCTCAGGCCTCCGGCTGGCCGGATGTTGGAAATGCAGTTGCGCTCCGCATCCTTGCGACCGACGCGCGGAGCATGCGTGAGATAGATGCCGAGGCTGTCGGCGGCGGACAGGCCGGGGCGTTCGCCGATGAGGATGGCGACCTGCTGCGCGCCGAGCAACTCGCCGACTTCATCGCCGAGCGCGACGCGGGCCTGTTCGGCGATTACCAGCGGCGCGATGCGCCAGCCCCTCTCCAGCAATGCCGTGCGCGCCAGTCTGACCACGGCGACTGCGTGTTCCTGCGTGGCAAGTGCCGAGAGTCCATCGGCAATCACGAACACAATGTCATGCTCTGCTGGCGGCTGGGCTGCGAGTTGTGCCCGCGAGGCCTCGTCAAGGCGACGGCCGAGATCGGGGCGGCGCAGGTAGATGTCGCGTGTTTCTGCGGCGCTGTGGACACTTAATGCGGTCGCGTCGTCCGCTGCGGCGAGAATGCCTTCTACATCGAGTGGCAGATGCACGGCGTCACGGGCGCGTGCATGGGCGAGCTGGAAGGTGAGCATCGGTGCCGTCGGCAGGCTGCCACCGACGCGCCCCTGTGCGATGCGCGCATCGGTGAAGCTGCGCAGACCCTGCCAGGGGTCTTCGATGATTTTTCCGGGCTTGCTCATATGCGGCCTCCGCTGTCGAGCGACATGCCGAGCAGGTCGTGTTGTGCGTCGACGAGCTGCAAGTGCCCTCTGTCCATGATCTGCATGCGCGCGAGCCAGTCGGCGAACTCGGGTGCGGGTTGTAGGCCGAGCAGATTGCGCAGGTAGAGCGCGTCGTGGAAGGACGTGCTCTGGTAGTTGAGCATGATGTCGTCCGCGCCTGGCACGCCCATGAAGTAGGTGCAGCCCGCAACGGCGAGCAGGGTCATGAGGTTGTCCATGTCGTCCTGGTCGGCTTCGGCGTGGTTGGTGTAGCAGACATCGCAACCCATCGGCAGGCCGAGCAGCTTGCCGCAGAAATGATCTTCCAGCCCGGCGCGCGTGATCTGTTTGCCGTCGTGCAGATACTCAGGGCCGATGAAGCCGACGACGCTGTTGATCAGCAGCGGTTCGAAATGACGCGCGACTGCATAGGCGCGTGCCTCGCAGGTCTGCTGGTCGAGGCCGTGATGCGCACCAGCGGAAAGGCAGCTGCCTTGTCCCGTTTCAAAATACATGACGTTGTTGCCGACCGTGCCGCGCTCAAGCGATAGCGCTGCGGCCCGTGCTTCGCCGAGCATGGCGAGATCGATGCCGAAGCTGCGGTTGGCGGCCTCGGTGCCGGCGATGGACTGGAACACGAGGTCGACCGCCGCGCCGCGTGCGATGGCGTCGATGCTGCTGGTGACGTGGTTGAGCACGCAGGATTGCGTGGGGATGTCGTAGCGCTGGCGGACTTCGTCGACCATGCCGAGCAGGCGCATGGTGTTCTGCAGGCTGTCGGAAGCGGGGTTGATGCCGATGACTGCATCGCCTGCGCCGTAGAGCAGGCCGTCGAGCATCGAAGCTGCAATGCCTTTGGCATCATCCGTCGGGTGGTTCGGTTGCAGACGTGTTGCGAGTCGACCGGGCAGACCCAGCGTGTTGCGAAAGCGCGTGACGACACGACACTTGCTGGCGACGAGGATCAGGTCCTGGTTGCGCATCAGCTTGGTGACGGCGGCCGCCATTTCGGGCGTGATGCCTTTCGCGACCTGCGAAAGTTTCTCGCTATCCGTCTCGTAGGCCAGCAGCCAGTCGCGCAGGCCACCGACGGTGAGGTGGCTGATGTAGGCAAAGGCCGCGGCGTCGTGCGTGTCGATGATCAGGCGCGTGACTTCATCCTGCTCGTAGGGGATGAGTGCTTCCTCAAGGAAGGTCTGCAGGGGCACATCGGCCAGGCACAGGCGCGCGGCGACGCGCTCCTCATCGTTGCCCGCCGCGATACCGGCCAGTTCGTCACCGGACTTGCGCGCACTGGCGCGCGCCAGCAGCGTGGCGAGATCGGCAAAGCGCCATGTCCTGCTTGCGATGGTGTGGCGATATTCCGGCATACGCTGTCCCTCGGCCTGATGTTCGGTTCATGCAAGGATCGTGCGCATGACATGGCATGGATCGAGCATCCGGCGTGTTCGCCGTGCCGGAGAAGGCTGGCGTTGCGGAAGCCGCGAAGAACCCGAGATGCGATGCCTACCCTTTGGTGCGGCGTTGTGTTGACGAGATTCCCCCTTGGCAGGGGGGCTGCCCACCGACGTGCCCCACTAATCTTTTCCCATGGTCGCAGGTTTGAGTGCGGCGGACATGGGGAGCATGACATGACATTTTTCAGGCAGTTCGCAGCTGCGCTCATATCGAGCCTGGTACTCGCCGCAGGGCCTGCTACCGCGGCGGGCGTCGTGGCGACGATCTATACGGTTGGTGTTGACGGCGTGATCTGGGACGCAGGCACCGTCACGCTCGAGAACACGCCAAACGGCTTGTTGCTGACGCCGGATCTGGCGGGACTGCCGCCCGGCGAGCACGGCTTTCATGTGCACGAAAAACCAAGCTGCAACGCGGCAGAGCAGGACGGAAAGATGGTGCCTGCCCTCGCCGCAGGTGGGCTCTATGATCCGCGTGGCGGCAACAGGCATGGAGCACCCTCGGACAACGATCATCTGGGTGACTTGCCTCCCCTTGTCGTGCTCGCTGACGGATCTGTGCACACACCGGTTCTCGCGCCGCGCTTGAAGCTGGAGGACGTGCGGCAGCACTCATTGGTGATCAATGCCGGCAGCGACAACCACGCCGGTCAAGCAGAGGCACTTGGCGGCGGCGGTGCGCGCTTGCTTTGCGGCGCGGTGTGGTGATCCGACTGTGGTCGTTCATTTTAGATGTGGGGCGGGTAGCAGGCGCAGGAGGGATGTTTCATGAGCAGGTTTTCCTTCTCGAAAGACGCGACGTTGCGGTATTGCGCCACACGCTGTCGTGCGGTGACAGCGGCGTGCTTGCTGGCCGCCCTGTTCGTCTGCCAGCCCTTGGCGGCACAGAATTCTGTTGGGCTGAAGACGCCTGTTCGGTCGCCTTCAGCTTCGACAGGGATCATCTACGCGGTCATGGGTGACGGAGAGCTCAGATGGTTTCGTCATGCCGGCCGGGGCGACGGCAGCTTCAGCTGGGAGGGGCCCAAGAAGGTCGGCATCGGATGGGGCGAGTTGACGCATGTGTTTTCCGGAGGGGGTGGCATCGTCTATGGCGTTCAGAAGAATGGCGACCTGATGTGGTATCGCCACGTCGGGCGGCAAGACGGTAGCTTCACATGGGAGGGGCCGAAGAAGGTTGGCACTGGATGGGGAAATGTGACGCATGTGTTCTCTGGCGGAGGGGGAATCATCTATGCGGTCATGGAGAGTGGCGAGCTCAGGTGGTTTCGCCATGTCGGGCAGGAGGACGGCAGCTTCAAATGGGAAGGGCCGAAGCAGGTCGGCACCGGCTGGATCGTCAAGGACGTGTTTTCCGGCGGAGGTGGAATCATCTATGCGGTCATGGATAACGGCGAGCTGAGGTGGTTTCGCCATGTCGGGCGCGGAGATGGAAGCGCGGTTTGGGAGGGGCCCAAGCCGGTCGGCACCGGCTGGTTCGTCAAACGCGCTTTCTCCGGTGGAGGGGGAATCATTTACGCGGTCATGGATAACGGTGAGTTGAGATGGTTTCACCACGTCGGGCGGGACGACGGCAGCTTCAGATGGGAAGGGCCCAAGCAGGTCGGTACCGGGTGGGTCGTTGAGGACATCTTCTCGGGAGAATGAAACTTGCAGCGGGAAGTACCTTCCCGCCGGAGCAATCAGAGTGAAAGCGATGAGGCGCCCGCCTGGGTGAGCCGTGTCGCCAGCGCGGCACAGTCGCGCACATCAAGTCGTTCATAAACGCGACGTACGTGGTCGACCACCGTACTCTCCTTGACCCCCAGCTCGCGCGCGATGTCGCGCTGGGTCTCGCCACTCGCCCAGCGCACACTGACGACCTGCTGCTGTGCGCTGAGGCCCAGTTCGTGCGCGCCGCGTGCGCTGGTCAGCAGGCGCGGCTGCTGATGTTGCACATGCAGGATGAAGCCGGGGCTGGCGGTAATGCCTGCGCTGGCGTCGAGCGGATAGCCGCGCCAGGTAAAACGCCCCCACTGGTTGATCGTCTCGATGCGCGCCTCGGCAGTCGGTTCTCCCTTGCTGAGGCGCTGCAAACGGCCGAGGAGAGGCATCAGCATTTCGGGCAGGCGCTGTGGTGAGGCATCTCCGTCAAGCGTGCTGTTCTGTGCAAAGCGCATCAGGCGGATCGCCGACGGACTGCAATGGAGCATGCGCCCGTACCAGTCGGCGAGGATGACAGCGGCATCGGCGTCGTCGAGGTATTCCGACACCGCGTGTTGCGGGTGCCGCAGCGCATGCATGATGTGTGCCTTGAAGCTTTCGATGGCGGCTAGCTCGGTCTCGGAGAATGGTGAGCGGCCGAGCTCGCGCGTCAGGATGAGCGCGCCCCAGCCACGGATGCCGTCCTCAATGAGAGACACCACGACGTGTCGGCAGCGGCTTGGCCGCACGATCTCGAAATAGAACGCGCTGTTTACGAAGTCGCGATCAACCCGGGCTGAGTTGGCAAAGCAACGGCGACGGCGCATCCAGTCAGTGAAGTCGCCGGGCACTTGGTTGATCTGTCCGTTGGCGCGCAATTCGCAATATGCCGGATAGGTTTTGTAGACCTCTTCCTTCTGCGCATAGACCGCTGAAATATCAAAATCTTCTCCTGCCCAATAGAAGATTCCGGAGTCTGCTGCGACGAGCTGACGCAGGGCTTCGACGATCTCGGGTATCACCGTTGCATCAGGCACACCGAGTGAGCACAGGTGTCGGATGTAGGCACTGGTCCTGATCGATCCTGCTGTGCTCATGGCGGCTCCCGTGCACTGAATCGCTTCACTGAAGTCAGCATAGGACGCGTGCACGACAGACAGGGGCTCTTGCCCTTTAGGGCGCTTGCCAGATATTCCGTAGCCTGCCTGATTGGGCAGTGGTTCCTGCTCCATTTACCCCCCGCACATGGGGGTGACATGACATGGTTTTTGGCGACAGTGGCAAGGGCGCCATCGTACTGTCGGCATGGGGCCGGACCAAGGGCAGATCAACAATAAGGGTTCCGTACCGTGACATCTCACGACATCTATGTGCTTGGGCTGCAATGGAGTTTCGCGCTGCTCAACTACTTGCGCATCTGCGCCTACGTGCCGACCTTGCGCAGGCTGGCGCGGCCCGGCGCGCGTTCTGACGATTACTCACTGCAGACTTGGGTAATCTGGTCGGCGAGTCATTTTGCATTTTTGATGATGTTGCTGGAGCAGAGTGCCTATACGCTCAATGCAATGATCGTGGTGACGTTCTTGAATCTGATCATGTGCGGCATGACCTGCGTCTTCATTCTGCGCTTGCGCATGCCGCGAACGGATCAATCCGGCGCGCTGCGCATGCGCAAATAAACGCGTTTCTCAGGGCTTGGCCTGCATCACCGAGTGAAGTCGCGTGGCTGGCCCCACGCTGCCCAGCATGGCACGCGTGCTGTCGCGTTCGGCTTCGGTGCAGGCCAGCAGTTCGGCGATGAGTGCATCGAGAAACACGCGCGTGCGTGTCGGCATGAGCTTGCGGCCGGGCATGACGGCCCATACTGTCACGGGCGGGGCGGACCACTCGGGCAGCACGCGTTCGAGAAATCCTGCCTCCACCGCGGGCAGGGCGAAGCGGTCGGTGAACAGCGCGATGCCGAGACCGTGCGATGTCAGTTGCATGACGAGGTCGATGGCATTGGCGGCCAGCGGGCCGTCAGGCAGGCCTTCCCATTTCTCCCGACCTTTCGTTCCTTCTTTCTGCAGCTGCCAGGGCGGCATGTCGCCGCCGCTGCCGAACATGTGCAGGCCAGTGTGCTTGAGCAATTCGTCGGGTGTGGTCGGCCGGCCATAGCGGTTGAGGTAGGCCGGGCTGGCGTAGAGCGAGCTGGGCATGTCGGCAAGGCGGCGTGCGATCAGCGTGGCATCGTCGGGCAGGCTGGCGGCGATACGGATCGCGAGGTCGAATTGTTCGGCGAGCAGGTCTACACGGCGCGGCGACATGTCCAGTTCCAGCCGCACCTCGGGAAAGTTCTCGCAGAATTTCAGGAAGAAGGTACTGAGGATCAGCTTGTCGGAGAAACCTGGCGGCATGGTCACGCGCAGGCGGCCCCGCGGCAGCACCTGGCGGTGCTGGGCGTAGGCGATGGCCGCTTCCGTTTCTTCCTGCAGGCGACGTGCGTGCTCGAAGATACCCTGACCGAACTCGGTGAGCGCCAGCTTGCGCGTGCTGCGCGCCAGCAGACGCTCGCCCAGGCGAGTTTCGAGCGCGGCAATGCGGCGCGACACTGTGGATTTGGGCAGGCCGACTTGCTCGGCCGCACGCGAAAAGCTGCCTGCTTCGGCGACGTGGGCGAAGAGCATCAGGTCGTTGGCGTCGAGTTCCATCGCGAGCTCCATTGTTGCTTTGATGGAACAATGTAATCCAATCCATGATCTTCTGTCTTGTTTTTGAGGCGACTACAGTTCGTTCCATGGCGGTGCAACACAGGACCGCAGCCACAGTCGGAGAACGATCATGAACATCCTTCAAATCAACGCCAGCGCTCGTAGCGAAGGCTCGCAATCCACCCATCTCGCCAAGGAGGTCGTGGTGCATCTGCTCGACGCCCATCCCGATGCCGAGCTGGTTGTACGTGACCTGGCCCGCCAGCCAATCCCCGTACTGGATGAAACTGCCCTCGGCGCGCTCTTTACGCCAGAAGCGCAACGCACCCCCGAACAAGCCGCGCGTGTCGCCATCGACGATGCTGCGATTGCCGAAATCCAGGCAGCGAATGTCGTCGTGATCGGTGTGCCGATGTACAACTTCGGTGTGCCAGTGCAACTGAAGGCGTGGATCGACGCGATCTCGCGTGCCAAGGTGACCTTTACGTACACTGACAAGGGCCCCAAGGGTCTGCTGACTGACAAGAAGGTTTACGTAGTGCTGGCGCGTGGCGGTCTGTATCGCGATACTGCCGCCGATTCGCAAGTGCCTTACCTGCGCACCGTGCTGGGTTTCCTTGGCATGACGGACGTCGAGTTCATCTACGCTGAAGGCCTTGCAATGGGTGAAGAGGCCGCGCAAAAAGCGCTGGCCGATGCACGCAGGGATATCAAGGCTATCGCCGCATGAATCCGTAGTGGAGTTAGCGGTTAAACGGAGGCTGCCCACGGGCAGCCTCATTGAACATGAGGAGAGCAACATGAACGCACCACAAACAACGCAGACCGTGACCGCAACGAGCGTCGTACGCTCGCGCGCCGTGGAGCGCCTGGTGCAGGGTCAGGCGACGTCGGACGGCGCAGGCGTCAAGCTGACGCGCGTGCTGACGAACAATCTGCAACGTCGTCTCGACCCGTTCCTCATGCTCGATGCGTTCCGCAACGAGAATCCGGAAGACTATATGGGTGGTTTTCCCGACCACCCGCACCGCGGCTTCGAGACGGTGACCTACATGCTCGCCGGTCGCATGCGCCATCACGACAACGCAGGCAACGAAGGCCTGCTCGGCCCCGGCGGCGCGCAGTGGATGACGGCGGGGAGCGGCCTGATCCACTCCGAATTGCCGGAGCAGGAAGACGGTTTGATGGAAGGCTTCCAGCTGTGGGTGAATCTGCCTGCGAAGAACAAGATGATCGCGCCGTTCTATCGCGACATCCCGACCGAGCACATCCCCGAGTTCGTAGTTGAAGGCGATGTGAAGGTACGCGTGATTGCAGGTGCGAGCCACGGTGTGGAAGGCGCGGTGACGCGTCCCGATACCGAGCCGCTGTACCTCGACGTGCATCTGCCTACAGGCGCGCGCTTCAGCCAGAAGCTGCCGGTTGGCCACAACGCCTTCATCTACACCTATCGCGGTGAGGCCGTGGTTGGTGGTAAGAGCGTGCCGGATCGCCACATGGCGATTCTCGCCAACGATGGTGGCGATGGCGTTGTCATCGAAGCCAGCGTGCCGACGCGCGTGATCCTGATCGCCGGTCAGCCCCTGAATGAGCCGATTGCGCAGTACGGCCCGTTCGTGATGAACACGGCCGAGCAGATCCAGCAGACGCTGCAGGACTACCGTGATGGCAAGTTCGATCGGGTGACGGTGCAGGCGCTGGCAGGTTGAGCGCTGCTTGATGAAATGAAACGGCGGTCTGATTCAGACCGCCGTTTCTGTTTCGAAGACAAACAAATTTCCGTCATCCCGGCCTCCGCCGGGATGACAAATTGCTTTTGGGTTTTCAGCCACTGCGGGCAGAAGCCTTGTCGATCGCCGCCGCGCTCATGAGGGCGACGCTGATGGATTCTGCCGGCACTTCACTCAGCGACTGCGCAGGCGCTTCGATCGGGATATAGAGGATAAAGGCCGTGCCTTCGTCAGGCGTACTGTCGAGCTGGATCTGGCCGCCGAGCAGGGTGGTCACGATGTTGTAGACGATATACAGGCCAAGCCCGCTGCCGCCTTCGCCCATGCGTGTCGTGAAGAAGGGGTCGAAGATGCGCCCCTGGCGCTCCTTCGGTATGCCGATGCCATTGTCGGTAATCATCAGCCGCACTTCGCCGGGTGCACTCAGGCGCGCCGAGACGTGTAGCTCACCGCTCTCGCCGGGCCGGTAGCCGTGCACCATGGCATTGATGATGAGATTGCTCACAACCTGATCGAGCGGGCCGGGGTAGCTGTCGAGTTCAATGTCTTCGGCGATGTCGAGGGTGATGCTGTGCTGTGCCTTGCGGATGGCGGGCGTCAGGGTGGTCACGACTTCGGCAATGGTCTTCGCCAGATTGAAGCGGCGGCGTTGTTCACTCGTCTGGTCCACCGCGACCTGCTTGAAGTTGGTCACGAGCGACACGGCACGATGCGTGTTGCGCTCGATCAGCGAACAGCCTTCGACGCAGGTCTCGATCATGCGTGCGAAGTCTGATTTCTTCAGCTGGCCCGCCAGCGTCTGTTTTGCAAATTCCGCCATGTGCTCGCGCAGTGAAGTAGAGGCGATGAGGGCATTGCCGAGCGGGGTATTGAGTTCGTGCGCGACGCCTGCCACGAGGCTGCCCAGCGAGGCCAGTTTCTCGCTATGCACGAGCTGATCCATGGCTTGCGAGAGCTGCTGGTTGGAGCGCTCCAGTGCCGCTGTGCGCTCATGCACGCGCTGCTCCAGAACTTGGTTGAGGCGCAGGATTTCTTCTTCCGAGGCCTTCTGTATCGTGATGTCCTTGGCTGTGCCGCGGTAGCCGATGAAGCGGCCATCGGCGTCGTAGCGCGGGTCGCCGTTTGACTGCAGGTACAGGCGCGTGCCGTCTGGCATTGGCACGGAGAATTCGAAATTGCGGAAGGGCTCGTGCGCTTCAACGCGGCGCTTGTGCTCCTGCCATTTCTGCTTGAGTTCGGGAGTGTGCAGATGGGACTGCGCATTCTTCCAGCGCGTGATGCCGAGCCGCAGGACGCTTTTCTCGAGCAGTTCTTCGGCGCGGTTGCCCGAGAACGATGTGTAGCAGTAATTCGCGTCCTGCTCCCAGAGCAGATCGCTCGACATGTCGGACAGGCTGCGGAAGCGTGACTCACTGTTGCGCAAGGCGTTCTCGGCACGCACGCGTTCCAGCGCACTTTCGCGGAACGAGGTGAGCGAGCCGGCGAGCTGGCCGAGCTCGTTCTGGCCGAGGTCCGGCACCGGGTGCTCGAAGTTGTTGCTGGAGAAAGCCTCGACGGTCCGCATGAGCTGCGCCAGCGGGCTGCGGATGGAGCGTGCGATCAGCGCGCTGAACAGGAAGGTGATGGCCACGACGAGCACACCGACCAGGACGGTGGATACATTGATCACCATGAGCTGGTGGGCGTAGCGACTGCTCAGGCTCAGTTCAATGGCCGCATAGCGCTGATCGAGCAGGCGTGCGGCCTGTGCGATGGTTTGTTGCCCTGCTTCAATCTTGCGTTCCAGCACGAGGTCGCGCTTGGCCGAGGCGCGCTGCAAACTGCCAAGGCCGGAGATCATGGTGTGCACCTTGTCTTGTAGCTGACGCAATGCATTGCGTTCGACCTGGCCTGGGGCGAACTCCTCGAGCACTGGCGCCAACGCGGCGACACGCTCCAGTGAGGCGCGCGTGCTCAGACTCGTGCGGGTCTCTCGTTTGACGTAGAACGAGTTGATCTTCAGCAGGGATTCAATGAAGGTATTGATCAATGACAGCGAGGCCGGACCGACAAGGGTCTGCTTGCGCGGCTGTACGGTTTCACCCATCACCAGCGCCAGCAGATCCGCTGCGCGCTCGCTGGGTTCCTGCAGCTCACTCTGGTAGATATTGTCGATTTCTGCATTGAGCCTCTTGAGCTCGCGATAGCCATCGATGAAGGAGCGCAGGCCGTCGCGCATCGTCGAAAAACGAGCCGCATTGGCCTCGTTTTCTTTCTCTATCGTCGCCAGATCGGCAAACAGCGTTTCCGTCGACTGGTCGATCTGCAGGATCAGTTCTTCGTTCGGCGTCGTGATGTATTCGCGGATGCTCGCTTGCAAGCGAGCGGTCTCGGTATCGAGGCGGCGTAGCTGGCGTTGCTCCGCATTGAGTCGTTCGATCGCTGCGAAATAACGATCCTTGGTGACGCTGCTGAGGATGCTCAGCGCCAGCAGAAGACTCAGGCCGGCTACATTCAGCAGGAACAGGTGGCGCAAGCGCTGCCGGATCGGGATGGCGTTGAGCCGGCCGGAGATCCTGTTGCGCAGGGCGCGGAATCTGGTGCGCATCCTCACGATGTCACTCCACAGCGCGGATGCGCCGTATCAACTCTCGCTGCGCGGGCTCGTCGGCAAAGCGCACATAGGCTGGCTGAACGGCGGCTTCGAAACGAGCCAGTTCGTTTGGAGTGATTTCGTTGAACTTGATACCGGCCAGTTTCAGCGAAGCTTCGACACGTTCTTCGCGCTGTACCCACAAGTCGCGCATCATCGTGACCGACTCATGCGCAGCATTGCGCAAGGCGCCCTGTTCTGCTGCGGAGAGCTTGTCCCAGATCTGACGGGAAATGACGAGCACATCGGGTGTCATGCTGTGACGGGTCAGGGAATAGAAGGGCGCCATGCGGAAGTGCTCTTCGCTGCTATAGGTCGGCGAGTTGTTTTCGCCGGCTTCGACGATGCCGGTCTTCAAGGCTCGCCCGGTCTGTATGAAAGGCAGGCGCACAGGCCTGGCGTGCAATAGCTCGAAAACATAGGTTGAGAGCGGCGTGGGCTGGATGCGGATGGGCAGGTCCTTCATGTCCTCCAGCTTGCGGATGGGTTTCTTCGTCGCGTAGACGTTGCGAATGCCTGCGTCATAGTAACCGAGGCCGATCAGACCTTGCGGACGCAGCGAGTCGAGAATCTCCTGGCCGATCGGCCCGTCCAGCACCTTGTGCAAATGCTCGGCGTCGCGGAACAGATAGGGAAGGGACAGGACCCGCACTAGTGGTGACGCAGGGTCCAGCGCCTGTGCGCTGACGCGCGTCATGTCCAGCTTGCCTGCCTTTACCAGTTCCAGCAGCGGCCCCTCATCGCCGAGCAGACCCGAGTCGAATACACGGATGCCAAGTTTGCCCTTGGTTTTCCGGGTGACGATCTGCCCCATGAAAATGACCGCCTGCACGCTCGGATAGTCTTCCGGGTGGACATCGGCGCTGCGCAGGATGTGTTTCGCGAGGGGGGCTTCTGTGGCCCGAGCCGGGCTGGCGAATAGTGTCACGCACAGGGCGCACGCAAGCGACACGAGTGCATGACGCAGGAGGCCGTACCGCCTCGCGACGAAATCGGGGTTACGGGCAGTCATGATTTCCTGACAAGGTTCTGACCGGAGTCGAGCAGGGCGACGGGGGGCCAATTGCCTCCGGTGTGCTTGCGGCAGTTGTGGTCGGCTTGCGTAGGAGTGCATGCCTAGCGGCCAAGCGTTCGTGGCATGACAGTCTCGGGCAGGTCCTGTCCGTGGTAACGGCGGTAGATCTCGTTGAGTCTGCCGTTGCCAAGATTCTTGGCCGTCCAGGAGTTGATCCATTCACGCAGACCGCGTTCGCTCTTGCGGATGCCGACGGCGACTTCGAATTCCTTCTGGACGAACTTCTCTTCGATGGGGCGATCCGGAACCAGGCGATTGACCTCATCGATGTCGGCGCGCTGCGCGGAGATGATGTCGAATTGGCGTTTTGCGTAGCCTTCGAGCAGGGCATGCTCGTCTTCATATTCGAGGATGGCGACGCCCGTCGTATTCTGCTTGAGCAGCATGCCATCGGAGGTGTTGCGGCCGACGCCGACCTTCTTGCCGGCGAGATCCCGATAGCCCGTGATTGGTAGCTGTTTGGGCGCGCCGATCACCAGTGCGATCACGGAGTAGGGCACGGAGAAGGATATGGCGCGTTCGCGCTCTGGCGTAATGGACAGCGCGGACAGGATGATGTCGGCCTTGCTCGCGAGCAGAGTGTCGATGCGGCCGGCATTGGCCACGTAGACGAATTCAACGGCGACACCCAGGTCTTTGGCGAGCAGCCTGGCGGCCTCGACATCCGAGCCCACGAAACCCCGCTTGGGGTCCTGGTAACTGAAGTTGGACAGGCCGTTGATGATGGCCACCCGGATGCGGTTCGCTGCCTTGATGTCGGTCAGCTGGTCTGCGTCCGCCGCGCTCGATACCAGAGCTCCCAGCAACAGGAGTCCGCATAGCAAGGCGTGGCGCATGAGGCTTGGGTGGCTCATCGGCGTTGTCTCCAATTATGGGTGGCATGAACCGGATCGAGCCGGCTCATCCTCTTCTAAGTCTTCTTCTTTTAACGAGCGCTGCTTTCCATTCTTGAATTTCTCTTCCCGCTTCAGGTCGGGGAAGCGGTCATATGCGGCGTGATCCGGCGTCTGCCTGCTACGTAGGGGAGGCGATCAACGAGCAGGGGTTTCTAGCCGGGTTTGCGCATATCGCGGGCGGGCCAGCTGGTAGCGAGCTGTTTCACGCTGCCGCCAAAGTGGTTATAGCGACAGGCACCTGTGGGCGCCAAACCGGCAAGTGGTGCTGCTTGCTTTGCGTCGGGCCGATAGATGAGTGCCCAGCATCGTGCCGTTTCACCCGGGGTCTTCTGTGCCACGCCTGTTCGTTGCTGAAACCAGGCTGGATCGCCAAGACCTTCGTTGACCCGCGCGACCAGCAGGGCAAGTCGCCCATTGCGGCGCGCATACCAGTCTTCGCCACGCACGCGCGCCAGCTCGGCGATGAACACCAACGGTGCCAGCGCATAGTTGTGATAGTGCAGGGCCAAGCCCGCGCGATCCATCTCCATTGGCAACGTGCCATCGTCTGCGATGTCGCCAAGGGCTTTGTCGAAGATGGCAAGGGCCTTGTCGAGGTGCGCCTGGCTGTCGGTAGCGACGGCTGTGCCCATGACGGCCAGTCCGACCCAGTAATAGTGGTTGTTGTGCTTGTGCTTGGGCGAGTCGAAAAGAGCCTGCGACCGGTCTGCGATGTCCTGCATCCAGACAGCGATGTGTTGCACCTGCCCGGGCGTGGCCAGGTCTCGCACCTTGAGATAGGCCAGCGACAAACCTGCCAGCAGCCACTTGCGCTCGAACTGAGCCTGCGTGTCACCGCGCGCATTGAGCATGCGCCCCTGCAAGGCTTCACCACGGGCCCAGGCGTCAATCCAGTTCACCGCGCAGCGACCACTCTCTTCATCGCTGTGTTCAAGGCGCTTGTCAGCCATCGCAGCGACGCTGCGCAGATAGTCTTCAAGCGGGGCGATGTTGTCGTGATATTTCTTTTCGAGTGCCTTGTCGATCACCGAGTGATGCTCATCGGTATAAAAGGAGTTCGCCTCGATGTCGCGGATCGGTGTCGGTGGCAAGGGGCACGCTGCACAGGCAAGCTGAGCACATAGGACAAGGGGGAGGCACGACAATCGCAGCATGTTTTTCGAGCGTGGATGAAAGCGGGGATTCTGTCCTTAACGACCAGTGAACGTTGAACAAAAGTGTGGCGAAACATCGGCGAAACGCAGAAAGTACTTGGAGATTGGTGCCTTGTATGGAATGATGCCCACCCTTGTGCGACGCACCAACGCCGCGTTGTCGCAAGAGACCAGTAGCATCGTCCCCAGCATGACCCCGAAGCGGGTCGATCTTGCAGCGCCGTTTAGCTGCAGTTTCCGTCTGTTGGTCGATGTTGTGACCAACCCGGCACGCGCCTTACAAAGGCCGCTGTGCCCCGACGGAGCGCCCTAGTAGCCTCCAGTCCCGATCGCGCCTTTGTTTACGGCGCATGGGCCGCTTTTTGTCTGCGTGTTTTACACGTCAGACAGGCGACGCGCTCGGAGCTGGCCGGATGCACATGGGCGAAACACGCATCAATGAGCAACGCAGTAGAAAACAATTCCAATAACGCCCCCGAAGCACTGACTTTTGCAAGCCTGGGCCTCGCCCAGCCATTGCTGAACGCCATCGAGGCGCTCGGCTTCACGAGCCCGACCCCCGTGCAGGCAGCAGCCGTTCCGGCCGCCATGCAGGGTGGTGACTGGATGGTCAGCAGCAAGACCGGTAGCGGCAAGACCGCGGCCTTCCTGATCCCGACGCTCAATGTTCTGATGAACGAAGACACGTCCAAGCTCAGCCAGGCCGTTGGCCCGCGCATCCTCGTGCTGTGCCCGACGCGCGAACTGGCTGCACAGGTGTCGTCCGACGCCATTAATCTCGTCAAGCAGGCACGCGGCATCCGCATCGCCACCGTGGTGGGCGGCATGCCTTTCCCGAAGCAGATCGCTTCCCTGCGCGGTGCCGCTGTAGTGATCGCCACGCCGGGCCGTTTGCTCGATCTGGCAAACCGTCGCGCCCTGCGTCTCGATAATGTGGCCTGCCTCGTCGTTGACGAAGCTGACCGCATGCTTGACCTCGGCTTCGCAGAAGACCTGGAAGCCATTCACGATCTGTGCCGCGCGCGTTCGCAAACACTGATGTTCTCGGCGACCTTTGCGCCGCGCATCATGCAGCTGGCATCGAGCCTGATGAACGAACCGGGCCGCCTCGAACTGGCAACTGCTCAGGACAAGCACACCGACATCACGCAAACCCTGCATTGGGTCGACGGCTTCGCGCACAAGCGCAAGCTGCTGGCGCACTGGCTGGCTGACACGTCCATTGACCAGGCGCTGGTGTTCACCAGCACCCAGGCTGACGCCGATCTGCTTGCCGGCGAGCTCGAAGCCGAAGGCCATTCCGCAGCAGCCCTGCATGGCGCGATGCCACAAGCCGTGCGCAATCGTCGTCTGAAGAGCTTGCGCGATGGTCGTATCCGTGTGCTCGTAGCCACGGACGTTGCCGCACGCGGCATTGACGTGCCGACGATCAGCCACGTCATCAACTTCGGTTTGCCAATGAAGGCCGAGGACTACGTTCACCGCATCGGCCGTACCGGCCGTGCTGGCCGCAGCGGTATCGCAGTCACGCTGGCCGAATACCGTGATCGCTCCAAGATCATGGCCATTGAGCGTTACACGCAACAACGCCTCGCGCCGAGCGAAATCATCGGTCTCGAGCCAAAGCCGCAACAGCGCCGCGAAGGCGGTGGGCGCAGTGATAGCCGTGGTTTTGGTGACAGGCCGCGCAGCTTCAGCGACCGGCCACGCCCGAGCTACGGCGACAAGCCACGCTCGTTCGGCGATCAGCCGCGCAGCTTTGGCGACAAGCCGCGCACCTTCGGTGACCGGCCGGCACGCAGCTTCAGCGATAGCGCCCCGCGCACTTTCGGTGATGCCAAGCCACGCTTCAACGCCGACGCACCACGCCGTCAGTTTGGCGAAGGTTCCGGCGATAGCCGTCCGCGTTCAGGTAGTGGTGACAGCCGTCCGCCACGCCGCGACGATCGTTAAAGAAAGTTTCAGTGCCTCATGAAAACGGCGCGGATCGCAAGATTCCGCGCCGTTTTTCATTCACTTCCAGCTTTTTCTCAATCGCCTATTCATTGCCACTAGCCTCGCAGGGTGCGTAACGATTGCGCGCAGTCACATTCAACCTTGAAGCAGGTCGAAGCCTGAAACCTTGTTTGTCGTAGAATTAAAGGCTTGCCGCATTGTTGCCGAAGAATACAAGGCAACCTGCTTCCTGCAGTTTCGTGACCTCATTACAGGAGACGCTTTCCATGGCCAAGGGCGACATCATTCAGCTCAAGTTTCACGAATTTCAAGACCCGTCCACCGGCGCACGCGTTACCCGCCTCACGCCAACCGATGTGACCTGTCACCGTAACTATTTCTACCAGAAGTGCTTTACTAACGACGGCAGCAAGCTGCTGTTTGGCGGTCTCTTCGACAACGACAACTGGAACGCCTACCTGCTCGATCTGAAGACGCAGACCGCGCGCCAGATTACTGACGGCAAGGGCAAGGTCGACAACACCTTCGGCAACTTCCTGTCTCCGGACGACAAGTACCTGTACTACGTCAAGGGCGGTCGCGAACTGCGTCGTGTTGAACTCGACTCGCTCGAAGAGCACATCCTGTACACCGTGCCGCAAGGCTATAAGGGCTACGGCACCTGGGTGTCCAACTCCGAGTGCACCAAGCTGGTCGGCATCGAAGTGGTCGAAGGTGACCTGCTGCCACTCAAGACTTGGGAAGAGTTCGCCGTCCAGTACCACAACAAACCACGCTGCCGCCTGGTCGTGATCGACATCGCTACCGGCACCAGCAAGGTCATCTTCGAACAAGCCAAGTGGATGGGCCACCCGCTGTATCGTCCATTCGACGACCACACCGTGGCCTTCTGCCACGAAGGCCCACACGACCTCGTTGACGCTCGCATGTGGTTCGTCGACGAAGACGGCAAGAACGTGCGCAAGGTCAAGGAACACGAAGAAGGCGAAAGCTGCACCCACGAATTCTTCGTGCCGGACGGCTCCAAGATGCTCTACGTCTCGTACAAGAAGGGCAGCACGGAGCGCTGGATCTGTGCGGCTGATCCGGTCACGCTGAAGAACGAAGCCATCCTGACCATGCCGGCCTGTTCGCACCTGTACAGCAACTACGACGGCTCGCTGGCTGTTGGCGACGGTTGCGATACGCCGCCGGATGTGGCCGACACGGCTGCCCACACGCACGAAAACGACCCGTTCCTGTATCTGTTCGATCTCAAGAACAAGACGACCAAGAAGATCTGCGAGCACCGTACTTCCTGGAAGGTCTACCGCGAGGACCGTCAGGTCACCCACCCGCATCCGTCTTTTACACCAGACGACAAGCGTGTGTTGTTTACGACCGACTTTGAGGGCGAACCAGCCCTCTATCTGGCGGATCTGCCTGCGTAAGGGCTTACCCCTAAGCAATAAAAAAGGCCGCATTGCGGCCTTTTTTATTGCGCCTAGCTCCCTGAAATTGTTCTGCGCCGCACAATTCAAACGGCTGTTGCAAGAACGCAACAAACTGGTGTTGCTACCTGTCTTTAATCACCTTCTGCCTTGCTGGGAGCGCGAAGCCTTTGCAAGAATGCCTCACCACTTCTCGGTGTACGGAGAGGTAAGGCGGTCAGGCAGTATGTTTCCCCTGATCGAATTCAATTTTGAGGAGAAACTCAATGCAGAAGAAACTCATCGCCCTTGCCGTCGCTGGCCTGATGTCCGGCGCCGCATTCGCGCAAACTTCCGTCACCATCGGTGGCAAGTTCGACGCTGGTTACCAATTCAAGCGTACTGCTAAGGCTGACAACGCTGGCGGCGGCGCAGAAGGCGGCACGACCACCGAGACTCTGGGTGACGGCGGTGCCAGCACCTCGCGTATCACCGTGGGCGCCAAGGAAACTCTGTCCCCAGGTTGGGAAGCTGGCGTGAGCTTGGATCTGCGTTTTGGCACGATCGAAGAAGGCAAGAACACCACGACCACCGGCGGTCTTAACAGCAACGATAAGAAGGCCCTGTACCTGACGACACCGATCGGTACGGCGCAGTGGGGCGTGATCAACGCCGGCGATAACTTCTACCTGGCCGAAAAACCGTACATGGTCAGCCCGAAGGATCTGGAAATCGTCAAGTACGGTATCGCGACCTATCGTATTACGGCTCTGACCAACCGCATCACGGAACTGCGCACCCCGACGATCAATGCTGGCCCGGTCGGCCTGCTGTTCAAGGCTCAGTACGCATTCGGTGACCTCCGCAAGTCTGGCGCGAGCAATGTGGACGGCGTCACCAGCGCTGACGCAACCTCCGGCGGCTTCGAATACAAGGTTGGCGACTACGTCAACGGCGGTTACGACTTCATCCACCGCGCGCCGACCAACAATGCCGCCAATGATGGCTTCCAACTCTGGCGCTTCTACACGAGCGTCATCCCGGTCAAGGGCCTGAAGATTGCAGGTACGTATATCGACCAACGCGGTTATGGTCTGTCCAATGCCACCGGTGGTGCGGTTGCCACTGGCGGCACCAAGACCGGCTGGGCTGACAAGGTCACCAACGCTGTCATCAGCTACAACCTCAACGACAAGTGGGAATTCGGCGCAGAGTACTCGATCGTGCGTGACGTTGGTTCGTTCCGTAATAGCGGCCATGGCTACATGTTCGGTGGTGCTTACTTCCTGTCGAAGAACACCTATGTGTATGCTGCATATCAGAAGAGCGATTGGCAGTCCAATCAGTCGAGCGTTTATGGCAACAAGTACGACGGTACCGCCACCAACTTCAGCTCATCGACTAGCAAGGTGGACAGCACCTACACTCGCTTTGGTCTGGTCAAGGAGTTCTGATCGTCCGCAAGGATGATTGGCAAAGAAAAGGCAGCCCTCGGGCTGCCTTTTTTTATTTCTCAGCCAAGAATATCAGTCGGCGTTTGCTTCGCGAATCTTGTTCTGGGCGGCTAGGATGTTTTTCTTGAACTGATCAATGCCCTTCTGGATTTCCAGTCGACTTAACGATTTGCCTTCATAAGCGAGCTGGCGATAAAGATCCCCGCTGAGCCATTTTTGCGCGAAGTACAAAGCGTCCTGTTCTTTGATCAGCGCCAGCTCCATGTTCTGCGAGCTGACAGAACTGCTGATGCTGTGCTCCACCGTGGCGGTCGGCACAATTGCAATGCGCCAGCCTCGGGCGCGGGCTGAGAACGAGAAGTCCAGATCCGAGCAGATGAAGCGCATGTTCTTGTCGAACAGGCCGATTTCCCGGACGAGTTCAGCGCGCACCAGCATGCTCGCGCCATTGGCCCAAAAGGTTTCGAGCGGGCCCGCGTAGTATGCGAGGTCCTCGCAATGATGAACGCCATAAGGAAAACCATTGAGTGAACCGCCCCAGGTGACTGTTCTGCCGTCTGCCGCGATCTGCAGAGGGGCTGCGATGCCGCAGGTCGGCATCGCGTTCATGAAGTTGACGAGTTGCTCCAGCGCGTGGGGTGCAAGATAGGCATCCTGATTCTGAATCAGGATGTACGAGACATCGTCGCGGTATGCGTACTTCCGTAGTCCCTCGTTGACTGCGGCGGTAAACAGGATGTTGTCTTCCGAGTTGTCGCGTATGAACACCTCGGTATTCGTGAGAGACGAGGCGTTGATATGTGCGACACATCTTTCGAGTTTGTCGTGTGCTTTGTAGAACGGGATGATGATCGGAATCAGGCTCATGACGAGATCGTTGATAGAGTTTGCCGGCGTCCACGGGAGGAGGCTTCAATGGACAGTGCGCTGCGGACTTCTTCAAGTACGCTTGGCCAGTCGTCCGGGGCTGACTGTCTGAAAAGCCTGGCTGCGGGATACCAGGGCGTGTCGTTGCGATCAATCATCCAGCGCCAGTCAGGTGTGTATGCCAGAAGGATCCACGTCGGGCAGCCCAGAGCGGCCGCGAGATGTGCAATGGATGTATCGACTGAAATGACGACGTCCATGAGCGAGATGAGCGCCGCCGTGTTGGCGAAGTCCTCGCCGAAGTGTGCCGCGTGTGGGTTCTTTTCGAGCTGACCGTATTCGTCCGGATTCAGGTCTTTCTGCAGACTGAACACCTGTACGCCAGGGGAGAGCAGATTGAGCAAGGCTTGCAGCGGGACAGAACGTTGATGATTCCGCGAGTGTTCAAGATTGCCTGACCAGGCAATGCCGACGCGTAGGCGGTCGTGCTGACCCAGCTTCACTGACCATTTTTTCACGAGCGCCGTATCTGCTGTCAGGTAGGATTTGCTCGATGGAATACAGCCGAGGTCGCTCCGTAATGCGAGCGGCAAGCTGGCCAGCGGGCAGTGCACATCAAAGTCGGGCAGGGGCTCACCACAAGCAACAATCTGTGCAGGGCCTTGCAGGCTTTCCATCAAGGCTCTAAGCGCGGGCGGTACTTCAAGAATAACGTATGCGCCGAGACGAGCGACGTCGGTCGCATAGCGGCAGAAGTGAATGGTGTCGCCGAAGCCTTGTTCCGCATGCAAGAGGATCTTCAGTCCTTGTATCGGGGTGTCTCCTAGCCACAGCGGCTGTGCGAAACGCCGCCTGCTGCCGCGCTTGCCGGTCTGCCAACCCCATTCGTATTTGCGCCATCCGGCGGCGAGATCGCCCATCAGCAAGCGACACAGGCTTTCATTCCAGTGTGCGCTGGGGAAGTCTGGCGCGAGGGTTTGTGCTCGCGCATAACTTTCCAGCGCTTCTTCAAAGCGATGAAGTTCCCGTAGGGCGTTGCCTTGGTTGTCGTAGGCTTCAACAAAGTCCGGCGCCAAGGCGAGCGCCTGCGCGTAACATTTCAAGGCGGCTTCGGCTTGTCCGATTTCAAGGAGCACGTTCCCGCGATTGTTCAGCACTGCAGGATTGTCAGGAGCAATCTGCAAGGCCCGTTCGCTGGCGGCGAGTGCTTCGTGCGGGCGCTTGAGGGCACGCAGGGCGATGCCAAGGTTCTGCCACGCCGCAACGGCATTCGGCCGGATTGCCAGTGATCGTTCCAGGTATCGTATTGCAGATTCGAACCGGCGCTTGTCGATCTCAAGCACGCCGCGCAGATGCCAGGCATCGAAATTGTCTGCATCGAGCTGCAGGGCGCCGTCATACAAGGACTGAGCCTTGTCGAATTGCCCGGCCTGATGCAGTTTCAAGGCTTGCTGCAGCATCTGCCCGATCATCATCGACAGATGCATTGCGTTTGCCGCCGCCGCTTCCTGATTCGGTCCCGATTCGGCGGCCCGGCGGTCCTTCCTGCTCTTCTTGCTCATGTTGTCTTGTCGAGGGAAACGGCGGAGTCAGTTGATGGAGTAGCCAGGCCACTGCTGCAACAATGCAGATTTTATATTCAGCAGGACGTCGTCCCAGTGACCAGCATGGGTCTGCCGGAAAAGGCGCATAGTTGGATACCAAGGGGTTGTCGTCGCCTCAAGCCCGTAGCGCCAGTCTGCACTGTAGTGCAGTGGCACCAGCGTGGGCTTGCCGAGCGCGCCGGCAAGATGTGCAACGGAGGTGTCAATGCTGATGACTCCGTCCAGAAGGGAAAGTGCTGCAGCCGTATGTGCAAAATCGAGCAAGGCATCGCCAAGATTGACGATCTGCGGATGGGCAGCGAGCAGATCGGCATCGCCAGCGCGAAGATCCTTCTGCAGGCATACGAATGCAAACTCATCCGGAAGGATCGAGATCAATTGTTGCAACGGAATAGCGCGTAATGGATCTGTCATGCTGCCGGCCCAGACCAGGCCGATTCGTTTCTTCCTGGTTGGGCTGAGTAGGGCGCTCCAAGTTTGGACGAGCTCGTTCGGTGCCGAAAGATAGGGGATGTTGGCGGGGATTTGATTCACGTCCGGAGTGAAGACTCGTGGCAAGCTGGCCAAAGGGCAGTGGTAGTCAAAGGCGGGCAAGTCTGCACCACGCCTGATAACCCGCTGGATGCCAGGAATCTGCGCGAACAGGATCTCAAGCTCGGGTGGTGCTTCAAGAACGACGCGGGCACCCATTGAGATGAGGCTCGGGATGTAGCGCGCAAACTGGATGCAGTCACCGTAGCCTTGCTCGGGATGGACAAGAATCGTCTTGTCAGCAAGCGACGTCTGGCCGTGCCATAGCGGTTGTTTGAACGAGCGCAATCCGGAGCGTTGCACGTCAGCCCAGCGCCATTCGTACTTTATCCAGCCGGTCGCGTAGTCGCCGATCAGCAGACGCGTCAGAGCTTCATTCAGGTGTGCCCTGGCGTAATCCGGATAAATCTGCTGAGCTCTCGCGTAGCAGGCCAATGCCTCGCCACTGCGCCGTAATGCGGCCAGAACGAAGCCCCGGTTGTTATGTGCTTCGGCGTAAGCGGGGGCAATCTGAATGGCCTTGTCATAATGTGCCAGAGCCTCATCGGGCTGATGAAGGTCTCGGTGAACGTTGCCAAGGTTGTTGTGTATTTCTGCGTCGTCAGGCTTGAGTGCAAGCGCCTTCTCGAGGTTGGCGAGCGCCTCGTCGCACCGGCCCGCCTCGCGCAAGGCATTCCCGCGGTTGTTCCAGGCTTCGACAAAATACGGGGCCAGCTGCGTTGCGCGCTCGTAGCAGTCGAGGGCGCGTTCGTGCTGGCGGGTGCGACGCAGGACGTTGCCCAGATGAAGATGTGCAGGGGCGCTTGCTGGCTTTAGCTTCAGGGCCCGCTCGAGCAGCGTTATGGAGCAGGGAAAGTCTCCTTGCTCCGTCGCTATGACACCGTGCAAATGCAGCGCGTCAAAATTATCCGGATAGGCTCGGGAGACTTCGGCACAGACCTCGCCTGCGCGTTGCAGCTCCCCCTGCCTGTAAAGCGTTAGCGCCTGCGTGAGTAGCATGCCGAGGAGTTGCATGACGCCAGATGCTCCAGAGACGGGCTCGTGGCCCGGGTTAGCGCAGCACCAGATTGTCGCGGTGTATCAGCTCAGGCTCTTCGATATAGCCGAGAACGGATTCGATTTCGGAGGAGGCGCGGCGTGCGATGCGGCGGGCTTCCGAGCTGGAGTAGTTGCTGAGGCCGCGCGCGATTTCGATGCCTGCACTGTTGCGACAAGCGATCACCGCGCCGCGCTCGAAGTCTCCTTCGACCGAGACCACGCCGACGGGGAGCAGGCTTGCCCCGCTGCCCAGTGCTTTCGCCGCACCGGCATCCAGCGAGAAGCTGCCGGCGAGTTGCAGGTGGTCGGCCATCCATTGCTTGCGTGCGGCCAACGGGGTGCTGCTGGCATAGAGCAGGGTGCCCATGGCTTCGCCTGCCGCCAGTTGTAACAGTGGATCGGTTTCACGACCGGATGCGATCAGTGTATGCGCGCCACTACGCGCTGCGCGTTGTGCGGCGCGGATCTTGGTAATCATGCCGCCGCGCGAGATGCCTGTTCCCGCACCGCCTGCCATGGCTTCGTAAGCGGTATCTTCGGCGCGGCCTTCGGTGATCAGCGTGGCGTTCGGATCGCGGCGCGGGTCCGCCGTGTACAAGCCCTTCTGGTCGGTGAGGATGATCAGGGCATCGGCTTCGATCAGATTTGCAACGAGCGCACCGAGCGTGTCGTTATCGCCGAACTTGATTTCGTCAGTTACGACGGTGTCATTCTCGTTGATGATGGGCACGACACCCAGCTCAAGCAGGGTCGATAGCGTTGAACGTGCGTTCAGATAGCGCAGCCGATCTGCAAGGTCGGCGTGAGTCAGCAGAATCTGTGCTGTCTTCAGCTCGTGCTGTGCGAAAGCGCCTTCGTAGGCTTGGGCGAGGCCCATCTGGCCGACGGCCGCCGCCGCTTGCAGGGCATGTGTTTCATGGGGGCGTGTTGCCCAGCCAAGTCGTTGCATGCCGGCTGCGATGGCGCCACTGGAAACCATGACGATTTCACGCCCTTCGGCGCGCAATTGCGCAATCTGTTTCGCCCAGCTTGCAATGGCTTCGAGATCGAGGCCTTGGCCGTTGTTGGTTACCAGAGCGCTGCCGACTTTCACAACCAGACGGCGGGCTTTACGTATGGCTTCACGCATTGTTGCGGGTTCCCGGGCTGTTCAGTTAATCGCGAACGTAGATGATCTCGCCATCGTAATCATCATCGTCGTCTTCGTCGCTTTCATCAGCGACGTTGGTGCGCGGCGTGTTTGCGGGGCCGCCCTCGATGTCCGCGCGTTTCTCTTCTGTTGTGCGGCGTGGCTGCTTATCGAGGTAGTCCTGGATTGCGAAGATCAAGCCTTTGCAGCCTTCGCCCTTCATGCCGGAGATAGCGAACCAGTGTTCAGGCGTGCCATACGCGTCGAGGAAGGCGCGGATGCGTGCTTCACGCTCTTCTTCGGGAATCAGGTCGAGCTTATTCAGGACCAGCCAGCGTGGTTTGAGGAACAGGTTTTCGTCGTACTTGCGCAGTTCTTCGACAATCGCACGGGCTTCATGCACAACGTCCGCGTCAGGATCATAGGGCGCGAGGTCGACGAGATGTAGCAGCAGATGAGTGCGTTGCAAATGGCGCAAGAAGCGATGGCCGAGGCCTGCGCCTTCTGCGGCGCCTTCGATCAGACCGGGAATGTCGGCGATGACAAAGCTGCGACCTTCATCTGTGCGCACGACGCCGAGATTCGGCGCTAGCGTGGTGAAGGGGTAATCGGCAACCTTGGGCTTGGCTGCAGACACAGCGCGGATGAAGGTGGACTTGCCGGCGTTGGGCATGCCGAGCAGGCCCACGTCAGCCAGTACCTTCAACTCCAGCGACAGCTCGAAGCGTTCGCCCGGCTCGCCTGGTGTTTTCTGGCGCGGCGCACGGTTTGTGCTGGATTTGAAATGCAGATTGCCCAAGCCGCCTTTGCCGCCACGAGCGATGATCACACGTTTGCCGTCCTCGTCGAGATCGGCCATGATTTCGAGGGTTTCGCGATGCTTTACTACGGTGCCGACCGGCATGCGCAAGATGGCGTCTTCGCCGCCCTTGCCGTAGCAATCGCTACCCCCGCCTTTTTCGCCGTTCTGGGCGTGATAGGTGCGCGTGAAACGATAGTCGACGAGCGTGTTGATATTGCGGTCAGCTACCAGAATGACACTGCCGCCGCGACCACCGTCGCCGCCGTCGGGGCCACCGAAGGGAATGTATTTCTCGCGGCGAAACGTCGCCGCGCCATTGCCGCCATCTCCGGCAATGACTTCAATGCGGGCTTCGTCGAAGAATTTCATGGCTATCTCGGTGTGTTGCGGACAGTCGGATCGCTGCCCGACTGTATTGCATTTAAGCGCAGTTGCCCATGGTACGGGTGCTGCAAATGAAAAAGCCCCGTCGCAGCGCGACAGGGCTTTCGGTCAATCGCGCGGAAGCTATTTAAGCTTGAGCTTCCGGAACGATTACCACGGTGCGACGGCGCAGGGCGCCCTTGATCTGGAACTGCACGCGGCCTTCGACCAGCGCGAACAAGGTGTGATCCTTGCCGATGCCGACGTTTTCGCCAGGGTGGTATTCCGTGCCGCGTTGGCGGACGATGATGTTGCCGGCTGCCACCAGCTCACCGCCGTAGCGCTTCACACCGAGTCGTTTTGCGTGGGATTCGCGGCCGTTACGGGAACTGCCGCCTGCTTTTTTGTGTGCCATGGCGTATTAGCTCCTGTTAGGCCGAAATCGCTTCGATGCGAACTTCGGTGTAATTCTGACGATGACCTTGGTGCTTTTGGTAGTGCTTACGACGGCGCATCTTGAAGATGTTAACCTTGTCGTGACGGCCTTGTGAAAGCACAACTGCCTTCACCGAGGCGCCGGAAACCAGAGGAGCGCCGATTGTTACCGACTCACCTGCGCCGACCATAAGAACCTGGTCGAAATTGATTTCAGCGCCAACGTCTGCCGGTATCTGTTCTACTTTAATTTTTTCGCCAGCTGCAACGCGATACTGCTTGCCGCCGGTTTTTATGACCGCATACATGTTGGAACTCCATTACGAGGGACTACAGAACCCGCGATTATGTTTTGTATGAGGCTTTCCGTCAAGTCCACACGGGCGTTGGGTGGAGTGCGCGGCTTGACGTTCGCTGCCATGCACACATAACATCCCGCGTCTAACTTTCGCCTCACCCTCCCTTTGTCCTCTCTCGCCCCGCCCCCCGCTGCCTCGCTGGAACAGCTTTACGCGCCTATCGCCACTGATATGGCTGCGGTTGATCAGGTCATTCGTTTGCGCCTGCATTCCGACATCGTGTTGATTCGCCAGGTGGCCGAATACATCATCGGCGCTGGCGGCAAACGCCTGCGCCCGGCGTTGGTATTGTTGGCGGCCAACGCGTTGGGGTATGGCAATAAGGGCGAGACGCGCCACCATGAACTGGCCGCAGTAGTGGAGTTCATCCATACGGCGACGCTTTTGCACGATGATGTGGTCGATGAATCGGATCTGCGTCGTGGCCGTGCCACGGCAAATGCGACCTTCGGCAATGCGGCTTCGGTGCTGGTCGGTGACTTCCTCTATTCGCGCGCCTTTCAGATGATGGTCGGCGTTGACGACATGCGCATCATGCGCGTGCTAGCCGATGCGACCAACGTCATTGCCGAGGGCGAGGTGTTGCAGCTGCTGAACGTGCGCAACGCCGATGCGACAGTCGAAGAATATCTGCGCGTCATTCATTTCAAGACCGCTATGCTTTTTGAAGCGGCTACGCGTCTGGGGGGCATCCTTGGCGGGCTGGATGAAGCGGGGCAGGAACGCATGGCGTTGTTTGGACGCCATCTTGGCACGGCCTTCCAGCTTATTGATGACGTGCTGGATTATTCCGGTGATGAAGGAAAAACCGGCAAACATCTCGGTGATGATCTGGCCGAGGGCAAGCCCACGCTGCCGTTGATCCATGTCATGCGTCATGGCACGCCGCAACAGGCCGCCGTCGTGCGCCGTGCGATCGAGGAAGCCGGTCGTGAGGACTTTGCCGAGGTCATGCTGGCCATCCAGGAAACCAATGCGCTAGCCGCCACGCGTGAGTTTGCGCGGCGTGAAGCCGATGCCGCAAGAGCCGCTCTGGAGGGGCTTGCACCTTCCGTTTTTGCCGACTCGTTGCTACAATTGTGCGACTTTGCAGTTGCGCGCAATTACTGAGTATCACCAAGAAAAACATGCGCACAACGTCTGCCGCAATCGGGATCAATCGGGGTGTAGCTTAGCCTGGTAGAGCGCTACGTTCGGGACGTAGAGGCCGGAGGTTCGAATCCTCTCACCCCGACCACAATCATCGGCGCGTACGGGTATCAATAGCATCAGAGCTTGAACGCATTTGAATTGAGGCCGCCTTGTGTGGCCTTTCTCATTTCTGCGGACCCGCTTTCATGGCGGGATACGTGTGTTGCGCGGCGTGGTGCGCGAATTGCTTGTTACACTTGGTTCCATTTCGGGCTTTCCTTGCCCTTCCAGTTCACCTCGAGTGATTCATTCCGCAGATGCTGAAGATTCTGGTCATCGACGAAATTCAGGAACGCGCGCTTGATATATGCAAGGCGCTGACCAGTGCCGGACATCAGGTGTCTGCCGTGCTGTCCGATGCGTTTCAGCTCGTGGACAAGATGCAGGCAATGCACCCCGATGTCGTGCTGATCAATACCGACTCGCCGAGTCGCGATACGCTCGAAAACCTGGCTGTGATGCATCAGAATTTTCCACGTCCTGTTCTGATGTTCTCGGAAGACGATGCAGATGACGTGATCCGTCTGGCGATGCGTGCCGGTGTGTCGTCTTACGTGGTGGATGGCCTCGCGCCGGAGCGGCTGGAATCCCTGCTGCGTGTTGCCACCATTCATTTCGACCAGTTCATGGCGTTGCGCCAGGAGCGCGACGACGCGCAGCGCAAGCTCTCCGAGCGCGTGGTCATCGATCGCGCCAAGGGCGTGCTCATGAAGGCACGTGGCATGGATGAGGATGAGGCCTATCACGCCTTGCGCAAGCTCGCCATGGAGCGTGGTCGCAAGCTGGTTGAGGTCGCCGAGGAAGTGCTGGCTAGCGCCCGCTTGCTGCTTGGTTAGACGTAGTTCTGCACGCACATTCGCTGCGTGCTTTTTCCCCGGAATTTGAATCCCGCTTTGGTGCGCCCGTATCGCCGTCGTGCGACCTGGTGGTGACACCGGTTCCTGCGTGATTTACTGGGCGCCCACTCAAGTTATTGATAAATAATATTTTCGTCGCCATGGCACACCCCGTGCTTTAGGCATTGCAAGTGCGGGTCAACGATGATCCGACGCGGGCAAAGGCGTCCGACGTGAGGAGACCGGGAGAACCGTCGCTCATGTCGTGGCGCCTTTTGTTTGCCCGTTTGCATTGGCAATGTGGATTCACCAACGGAGATGAATATGACGGAGCAATACGATGACGCAGGGCGGCGCGGTTTTCTCAAGAAGGGAGCAGCCATGAGCAGTGCAGTAGCGGCAGCCGGTGTGTTGCCAATGAATGGTGCCTGGGCTGCTGGCTCGGACAAACCGGAGCTTGAGGAAGTCTCGATCGGCATCATCCCGCTCACCGATTGTTCGTCCGTCGTGATGGCTGCAGTGAAGGGGTTCGACAAGAAGTACGGCATCAAGATCAACGTCAGCAAGGAGGCATCATGGGCTGCCGTGCGCGACAAGCTGGTCAACGGCGAACTGCATGCTTCGCATGTGCTCTACGGTCTCATCTACGGGGTGCATCTCGGTATTGGCGGACCGAAAAAGGATATGTCCGTACTTATGGCGATCAACAACAACGGGCAAGCCATCACGCTCTCCAATGCGCTGAAAGACAAGGGTGCGGTTGACGGCGCATCGCTACAGAAGGTCATCGCCAGGAAGGAGAAGGAATACACCTTTGCGCAGACCTTCCCGACGGGTACGCATGCCATGTGGTTGTACTACTGGCTGGCGACATACGGCATCGATCCATTCAAGGACGTGAAGAACATCGTCGTCCCGCCACCACAAATGGTGGCCAATATGCGCGTTGGCAACATGGATGGCTTCTGCGTGGGTGAGCCTTGGGGCCAGCGCGCCATCATCGACAAGATCGGTTTCACGGCAGTCACGACGCAGGACATCTGGAACGATCACCCGGAGAAAGTACTCGGCTGCACTGCGGACTTCGTCAAGAAATATCCGAACACTGCACGCGCGATGATGTGCGCGATTCTCGAAGCCTCCATGTGGATTGATGCCAGCGCCGCCAATCGCAGTGCGACAGCTGATGTGGTCTCGTCAAAGTCCTATGTCAATACAGATGCGGATGTCATTCGCAGCCGCATGATTGGCCAGTACGAAAATGGTCTCGGCAAGACTTGGTCCGAAAAGAACTACATGAAGTTCTACAACGACGGCGCGGTGAACTATCCGTACCTGTCGGACGGCATGTGGTTCCTGACGCAACACAAGCGCTGGGGCCTGCTCAAGGAAGATCCGGATTATCTGGCTGTCGCCAAGCAGATCAATCAGACCGAGCTGTACAAGCAGGCCGCCGCGATTGTCAAGGCCCCCATTCCGAAGTCTGACCTCCGTGCCTCGAAGTTGATTGACGGCACCGTTTGGGATGGCAAGGACCCGAAGAAGTACGCCGCCAGCTTCAAGATCAAAGCCTGAGCTGTCACGCCAGCCGGGCTGACGAGGGCGCGCCACAAGCGCGTGTCGTTGGCCCTGCCGCAACCTGATTCATGAAAGCAGGAGCACCAAGACATGACAACAGCAAGCATGAGCATTTCTTCGATTCCGGACGCTGCGCCGGAAAAAACCGCCGCTTCAAGTCGCGAGAAAACCGTGGAGGCCGCGGTCGAGAGTATTGCGGCCAATGATGCAAGCGTCGCGCCAGCTGCACGAATTGTTCGCGCGAGACTTCGCGATGGCTTCAGCGTATTCGTGCGTGCAGTATTGCCGCCCGCAATTGGTCTGGCTTTATTGGTTGGCATATGGGCGATCGTTTCCATGAAGACTCCGGGCTTTCCGAGCCCGCTGAAGACCTGGCAGGCGGCCGTTATCATTTTTTCTGACCCTTTCTATGTCAACGGCCCGAACGATCAGGGCATCGGCTGGAACATCATGTCCTCGCTCAAACGCGTTCTCGTCGGCTTCGGCTATGCGGCGGCGGTCGGTATTCCGCTGGGTTTCGCAATTGGCCGTTTCAAGTTTCTGAGCGCCATGATCGAACCGATCATTTCCCTGTTGCGCCCGGTGTCGCCATTGGCCTGGTTGCCGATCGGTCTGCTGGTGTTCAAGCGTGCGGACCCTGCTGCAACGTGGACGATCTTTATCTGTTCGATCTGGCCGATGATCATCAATACCGCCGTGGGCGTGCAGCGTGTGCCACAGGATTACATGAACGTTGCGCGCGTACTTAACCTGAGCGAGATGAAGATACTCACCAAGATTCTGTTTCCGGCGGTCTTGCCCTACATGCTCACGGGTATTCGCCTGTCGATCGGTACGGCGTGGCTGGTGATCGTGGCGGCGGAAATGCTGACCGGTGGCGTGGGTATCGGTTTCTGGGTGTGGGACGAATGGAACAACCTCAAGGTTGAGCACATCGTCATCGCAATCTTCGTCATCGGCATTGTCGGCTTGCTGCTCGAAATGCTTCTGATCCAGATTGCTAGGCGTTTCTCCTACGAACACTCCTGAGTTGAGGGCAAGGATATGAAACCACTCGTACAAGTACAGGATGTCGGCATGCGCTTCGACACCAAGAAGGGCAGCTTCATTGCGTTGCGCGACGTCAATCTTGATATCAGCGAAGGCGAAGTGGTCACGCTGATCGGTCACTCGGGCTGCGGCAAATCGACCTTGTTGAATCTCATTGCAGGCCTGACCCTACCCACCGATGGTGGCTTGATCTGCAACGGTCGCGAAATTTCCGGTCCCGGTCCGGAGCGTGGCGTGGTGTTCCAGAATCACTCGCTGTTGCCATGGCTCAGTTGTTTTGACAATGTCATGCTGGCCGTGGAGCGCGTGTTCGGCGCAAAGGAAGGCAAGGCAAAGCTCAAGGCACGGACCACGGCGGCACTTGAAATGGTGCACATGGAACATGCAATGAACAAGTTCCCGCACGAAGTATCGGGCGGCATGAAGCAGCGCGTCGGCATTGCGCGTGCCTTTGCGATGGAGCCGAAAATACTGTTGATGGATGAGCCCTTCGGTGCGCTCGATGCATTGACGCGCGCCAGCCTGCAGGATGAGTTGATCGGCGTGATGGGCAAGACCGGCGCGACCGTGGTGATGGTGACGCACGACGTGGATGAGGCTGTCCTGCTGTCGGATCGTGTGGTGATGATGACCAATGGCCCAGCCGCCACCATCGGCGAGATACTGGAAGTGAGGCTGGAGAAGCCGCGTAATCGGCTGAGGCTGGCGCATGACCCGCAGTTCGCCGAGTATCGGGCGTCGATCCTGGAGTTCCTCTACCAGAAGCAGCTCAAGCACGCGGCCTGAGTTAGGGCGTGCTCCCAGTAGGCGGACGATCCGCCCGCCTGCTGGGAACACGCCCCAAGTCTGGGGGAAATGAAAAAGCCGACAGCAATGTCGGCTTTTTTCTGAGTGACCGGACGGCGTCAGCGCTCGATGGCGCCCGGTGCCTGCGAGCCGTTCTGGTGGTTCTTGCTGCTAGCGCCAACATGCCAACCCAGACTCGCCAGCGTCAGGCGTAGTGTTTCGTTGGCCTGTGTCTTGTCGCAGTTTGGGGGCAGGTCGAACAGGTCGGCGGCCACCAGCACTTCGCGCCGCGGCTGCTTGTCACCATCGTGCTCGTAGAGGAACAGACCACGCCCGTATTCATCGGTCCCGACAAGACCGAAGCGCTGCGTACTGGCGATACCGCGTATCCACCACACCCAGCGCGGGCTTATCCCATTTTCACAATAGGATGTCGTCTCAATTTCGAATGCCATTGCAGCGTCTGACCTTGTTTGTTTTTACGGATGCCGTGCGCAATTCGCCGGCACCCATTTTTTATAGTTGCAGACGCATAGTACTAAAGTTGTAGATTCTTATGAATTCGTGAAAATCCCGGATGTGCAGATTGTCACGTTGCCTGGCAGAAAAAGGGGGCAACATCCTTTGTTGCACGAAAAAGCGGGGCGCTGGGCATAAGGCCCGCATCGAACTTGTGCAGGATCTGCGAATGGAAGCTCTTTTTCCGGGTTGTGCGCGCCGTCGGCGCCGGGAGTCTGCTCGGCGGGGACGGGCCGCGAGATGAGGTAATCCTGGGCCCGCTGGCTACCCAGACTCTTGAGCAGGCGCGAGTCTTCGCGTGTCTCGATGCCTCCCGCGGCCGTGGCCAGTCCCAGTCGCTTGCCGGGATCGATGGCCGATTCGATGATGGCGCGCCGATGCGGCCGGCGGTGGGCGCCATCCACGAAGGCGCGATAAATCCTCAGCTCAGAGAGCGGGACACACGCGAGCGTTGCTGCATCGACGAAAAGCTGATGCCGTCATTGGCTATGGACAGGCCGAGGCGTGGCAGCGCTTCTGCCATGTGCCGGCGTTGAATGAGTACTTACCTGCCATAGCGCGTGATGATTTCTGGAATCTTTTCCAGCGCGGCAACCTCGCGCACGCCGCCGTGACGTACCGCCTCCTTTGGCATGCCATAAACGACGCAGCTTTGTTCATCCTGACCCACGGTATGCGCGCCCGCGTCAAACATCTCCTTGAGGCCGCGCGCGCCATCGTCGCCCATGCCGGTCATGATGATGCCCATGGCATTGGCGCCGGCAGCTTTGGCGACCGAGCGGAACAGCACGTCCACGGACGGGCGATGACGCGACACCAGAGGGCCGTCGACTACTTCCACGTAGTACTGGGCGCCGCTGCGCTTGACCAGCATATGACGGCCACCGGGCGCGATCAGTGCTGTGCCCTGGATGATGCGGTCGTTGTTGACGGCTTCCTTGACCGTGATGTGGCAGATATCGTTGAGTCGCGCGGCAAAGGCCGCCGTGAATTTCTCCGGCATGTGCTGCACGATGGCAATACCCGGCGTGACACCGGGCAGGGCGGTGAGCACTTCTTCGAGTGCCTGCGTGCCACCGGTCGAGGTGCCGATGGCGATGACGCGCTCCGTCGTCTGAGTCATGGCGCGGCCCGAGACAGGCGCGAGGATGACGTCGGCCGTGTTCCTGGTGTCGATCGAGGCATGCGTCGTTGTGCGTGCGGCAAGGCGCTTCACGTTGGCGCCCGCGGCAGCCCGTATGGCCGAAATCAGATCGTCGGACGATTCGGAGAGGAATTGCTTAAGCCCGAGTTTCGGCTTGGTGATGATGCTCACCGCGCCCGCGGCCAGCGCTTCCATCGTCGTCTTGGCGCCTTTCTCGGTCAGCGTGGAACAGATGATCACCGGCGTCGGCCGCTCTGCCATGAGCTTGCGCAAGAAGGTAATGCCGTCCATGCGCGGCATCTCCACATCCAGCACCACGACGTCTGGCCACTGGATCTTCATGCGCTCCATGGCCTGCAGCGGGTCGGTAGCGGTGGCGATGACTTCGATGCCTGCGGCCTCTGCGAGCATGCCGCTGACGACCTGACGGACGACGGCTGAATCATCGACCACGAGGACCTTGATGGTGTTCATGCGAACCCCTTTGCTCTTAGCCTGACGGCCGGTTGTGGCGGATGCGCCATGCTATCCGGTGCGCTCTGGCGCGACCATACGTACTCTGTGCGAATGTCGAAAATGATGAGCCGATCAACTTCCTGGCCGGCGCCGCGCAAGGCGAGGCTGAGGGTCTGGCGCCTGCCGTGGGAGTCATCCACGATCATCACAGGTTTTGAAATGACAATGGCCTTCTGGGTTAGAGGGCTGAAGATGCTGCCCTGCTGCATAGTGGCCAAGGATGGCCATTGCGTAGGTTCGGTGGCCGCGCCGATTCGGGAAATCAAAAGAACGTGATGCCGTCCGCCACCTTGGGCGTATCGGCATGTGCGTGGCCAGCGTGCTGCTATCTTTGCTCGTGCATGGTGTAGTTGCGTGACAGTGTCGCCAGCCATTCCTGTGCGTCAGGAGGGGCTGAGCCCGGCGAGGCGGTGAGCGTCCTGGCTGCAGACGACATGCGATCCATGTCACTGAGGACATGGTCGAGAATCTGGTGCACACGGTCCTGGAACTGCAGGTTGGCCAGCACCTCATTGACGTTGGCCTCCACCTCGTGGCGTTCGTCGTGCATCGCTTGCAATGACTGGCTGAGCGATTGCGCTGTCGCGTTGAAGTTGCTGACGATGCTCTCCGCCGTCTGACGCGAACTGCCGACGGCTGTCGCTTCACGCGCGGCAAATTGTTCGGAGAGTTGCAAGGCCTGGGCAATCGCCTCGCTGACCGTGTTCACCGTGTCATGAATGCGCTTGCCGGTCTCGCCGGACTGGGTGGACAGTTTGCGCACTTCATCGGCCACCACGGCAAAGCCGCGGCCGGATTCGCCGGCGCGTGCCGCCTCGATGGCGGCGTTGAGCGCGAGAAGATTCGTCTGCTTGGCGATGTTCGCCACTTCCTCCGCCATCTTGCGCAGGTCGTCGGTGTGCGACGCCACGCTGGCGACTTCATTGACCAGTGCGCTGCGGAAATCCTGCGTGGAGTTGAGGGTATCAATGATGACGCGCAGACCCTCTTCCGCTTCGTGGATTGCCTGGAGTGCGGTGTCATCGCCGCCGCGCTTGTCCGTGGCCGAACTGGCCGCCAGGCGTTGTGCGAGTGACGCAAAGCGCTGGGCGAGCACTTCGATGGCGTCCTTGGCCTGCTTCTGGGCGAGCGCCACATGCCGGTTCCACTGCGGCACGACCTCGGACACCAGAGCGTTGATGCTGGTGTTCCGTGCGGCAGGGGTCGGCTCGCGGAAGCTCAGGCTTTGTGGTTTGGCGATGGCTGCAGAGCCCTGCGGCAGTGTCTGCCCCACCCAGAACAGCGCGGCGAACGCGGCAGCACCACACACCAGGCCGATCCACGTATTACTGGCGATGACCGCGGCCAGAACAAGGTTGATGACACCAATGGCGATCAGGAACAGACGGGTATTTTTCATGGCGAAATCGGTACGCTGCAAATCAGAACGTCTGCGACTGGCCACTCCTCATGCCCGTCACAACCCCCGAAAAAGTCACGGGCGGCAACTGAGTTCACGGCTTGAGGCCGGGGAACTTGATGTCAAAACGGCGGGTAATCATGAGCAGAGCTCCTTACGACAGGGAGGCCTTGTTTATGGGCTATCTGATTGTTTATAAAATAAATATAAGCTCGCAACCTGCGCGTGCCGGGTCCCGGGGTCCGTTCGAGCGAGGGAAACCCATGGGGCAGGGCTCCCGCCAGCACAGTTTCCCGGGCGTCAGTGCGCGAAGAGAATGATCAGAAGTATCGCGTTCAGGAAAACGGACAGGCCGCAGACCAGCTTCAACGCAAACAGCGGATCGCGTTCCAGCAGCGGACGTTTGCGCGCCACCTGGAGCGGGCGGTGCGCGCCGCGCTCGAGCGCCAGCAGGAACTCCTCGGCCGTCTCGAAGCGTCGTTCCGGTTCGCGGGCGACTGCTTTGAGCAGGATGGACTCCAGCCATTCGGGGATGTCGGGCCGGTAGCGCGTGGGTGGTGTCGGGTCGCCGAATTTCGGCCGCTGGAAGGGTTCTATTTCGCCGAAAGGGTATTTGCGCGTGGCGAGTTCGTAGAGCGTGACGCCTGCGGCATACAGGTCGCTGGTTTCGCTGGCACGCGGTCGGTCGTCGCCTTGAGTGAAGAGTTCGGGCGCCATGTAAGACGGCGTGCCCGGGTTGTTGATCTCGCCGAAGCGCTCGCCTTCGCTTTGTCCGTCGGATGCGGCGACGCCGAGGTCGAGGATGCGCAGGCGGCCATCGGCGCCGAGGTGGATGTTGTCGGGCTTGATGTCGCGGTGGATGATCGCCAGCCGGTGCAGGGCCGAGATGCCTTTGAGCAGCTTGGTGCCGAGGTCCGCGACTTCGGCGGCGCTGAAACGGTGGCCGCGCGCGAGGCGTTGCTTGAGCGATTCCCCTTCGTGCCAGCTCATCAGATAGTAGAGATGACTGCGCGCCTGCCAGGGCACGACTTGCGGGAAGGCCGCGTCGGTGACGCGTCGTGCGATCCATTCCTCGTGCGCCAGCGCGGCGGCGTCGTGCGGGTCTGCGTTGGCGTGCAGGGTCTTGAGCACGTATATGTCGCCCGCTGCATTGCGCACGCGATAAAGCAGGGTGACGCGTGAGTCATGCAGGACGTCGAGCACCGTCAGGCCGTCGATCTCCTGGCCGGGCTTGAGTGTGGGCGGCAGCGGCAGTTCGCGGATGCGCGCCAGCGAGTCGCGCAAGGTGTCGCGTGGCAATGCTGCGACGCGCAGCACCAGTGCCGTGCTGTTGTCCTGCGAGTTGCTGTCGACGGCGGTTTCAGCCAGGGCGAAGGCTGCCTCCTGTGCGTCGGCGTACTTTTCGACAATGCTCTGGATGCGTGCGTCGGACAGGGTGCCCCACACGCCGTCGGTGAGCATGATCAGGACGTCCAGCTCCTCCAGTTCGCCCTCGCTGAAATCAATCGATAAACGCGGGTCCAGCCCCACGGCGCGTGACAGCACGCTGTGTAATTCCGGGTGTTCCCAGACGTGGTCATGCGTCAGCCGTTTGAGCTCACCGCGGCGCAGCAGGTAAATGCGCGAGTCACCGACATGCGCGCTGACCCAGCGGCGGCCACGCAGCACGACCGCAGACAGAGTGGTGGCCATGCCCGCGGTATCGCTGCGCTTTTGCGATTGCGACACGAGCCAGCGGTTAGCGGCGGAGATGACCTTGTCGAGCGCCTTGGGGATGGACCAGGTATCGGGCGTGGCGTAGTAGTCGCTGAGCAGGCTGCGCACCGTGAATTCAGCCGCCTCGCGCCCGTTGGCATGTCCGCCCACGCCATCGGCGATGACGGCCAGCAGACCCTTGTTTTCGAGCTCGGCACCCTCGGGCGTGACCGCACCGACGAAGTCTTCATTGTGCGCACGTGGTCCAGTGAGCGAGGCGTGGCCGAGGGAGACGGCTAACATACGAGTGATGAGTGAGGAGTCATGAGTGAGGAGTTTGCAAGCGCTTGGTGTTGTGAGAGCTCGCCAGTATGCCTGCCGTTTACTCCTCTCTCCTTACTCCTTCCTCATCCCTAGATTTTTGCCGTTGTGAGGTGCGCAGCACCCCAGGTAGTGCGCCAGCGCGTCTTCACGCCCGTCAGGCCGATCAGCGCAAGTACTGCGAGGCCCGCGAAAATCAGCAGGCCGACCTGGTAGCTGCCGGTCACCTGTTTGGCATAGCCGAGGCTGGAAGCAAGGTAGAAGCCGCCAATGCCGCCCGCCATGCCGACGAGGCCGGTCATGACGCCGATTTCCTTGCGGAAGCGTTGCGGCACGAGCTGGAACACGGAGCCGTTGCCCATGCCGAGCGCCAGCATGGCGCCGACGAAGGCGATGGCTGCACTCCACTTGTCCGGCATGCCAAAGCTGACGACGACGAGGAAGAACGCTGCGATGGCATACATCACGCTGAGCATCTTGATGCCGCCGATGCGGTCGGCAAGATTGCCGCCGATGGGCCGCACCAGACTGCCCGCAAAGACGCAGCCCGCCGTGAAGAAGCCGGCAGTCTTCGGGTCCAGACCGTATTGCGTATTGAAGTAGATGCTCAGTGAGCTGGCGAGCCCCGAGAAACCGCCGAAGGTCACGGCGTAGAAGAACATGAACCACCAAGCGTCACGATCCTGGAGGACCTTGACGTAGTCCGAAAACGGCTTGGGCGGTGGGCAGTTCGGCGCATCCCTGGCGACGATCAGGTAGAACACGAAGACGATGAACAACGGGATCAGCACGATGCCGAACACATTGGTCCAGCCGCCGTACGCCATGGCCAGGCCGGGCGCGAATAGCGCAGCCAGCACTGTGCCGGAGTTGCCGGCGCCGGCAATACCCATGGCCGTGCCCTGGAGCTCCGGTGGATACCAGCGCGACGCCAGCGGCAGGGCCACGGCAAACGATGCGCCTGCCACGCCGAGGAAGCCGGCCAGCACCAGCACTTCAGCGTAGCTGTGGATGCCGAAGCGCCACGCGACAAACAGTGCCACCATGACAATGACCTGGGCAATGATGCCGGCCATCTTCGGCTTGAGCTGATCGACCAGAACGCCCATGACGATGCGCAGCAGCGCACCGGTCAGCAGCGGCGTGGCGACCATGAGGCCCTTCTGCGAAGCCGTGAGGCCCAGGTCGGCAGCGATCTGCACACCCAGCGGCCCGAGCAGGACCCACACCATGAAAGCGAGGTCGAAATACAGGAAGGCGGCGAGCAGCGTCGGGGTGTGACCGGCCTTGAGGAAGGACTTCTTGTCCATGTGCGTAGCTCCGTTGAATTGGCTGCAGGGGGCCCCGGCGTCCTTGCCGGGATCTGCGGAAAATATTGCCCAGCTCACCGCGCCGTTGCGGGGCTGTGCATGATGCTTTCATCATGTTTCGGGGTGTTTCCGTAACACGAAGGGATGACTGGTGTGGAAACTGGCTGTGCGTCAGTGGCTGTGTGTCAGCTGAGTTGCGCGTAAAGATTCGTGAGCTTGTCCATCGCCTGCAGGATGTTTTCCGAGGTCACCGCGACGTTGTTGTCGTGGTAGGCCAGTTCCTGCTTCGCACTCGGGTCGGCGCGCACGGCCTGATCAAAAAACATCCACTGTGATTCGGCCAGCGCCAGCCACGAGTTGATGTCATGGGTATTCTCTGGCGTCTGCTTCAGGGTGTTCATGGCCGTCAGGAATTCCGCGCGTGCAGCATCCTGGTTCTTCACGCTGTCGGGGCTGGCGATGCCGTCGCGCTGGAAGAAGTAGAACTTCGAGATGCGTTGCGACAGCATGCGCTGCCGGCCTGACAGGTTGACCAGCTTGCCGAGCGAGCCGCCATGCAGTTTTTCCAGTTGTGTCGCGCCTGCGTTCGCGGCGGTCAGCACCTGCTCATTCAGCGCGGCGACCTGGCGCAAGCCTTCGCTTGTGGGCGATGCGCCGATGACCTTCTTGTACGCTGACCAGCGCGCATCCAGTTGCTCGTAGGTGGCCATGACTTCCGTGGCGTTCTTGTGCTGGACGAAGCTGCGCAGATTGCCAAGCTGTTTCTCGAACACCACCACTGACTCGCCGATCAGCTTGAGTGCTTCGGCCTGACGTACTTCGCGGATAGCCTGTGCATACAGCTTGGCCATGCGTTGCGACAGCATGCGCTGACGCCCCGCCTGGTTGATGGCTTCGAGCATGCTGATGCTCGTTGCTGACGCTGTGGCGGCGCGTGCTGCAGGTGGCAGCAGGCCCAGCAGCGCGAGGCTGCTACCCGCATGTAGCAGACGACGTCGCACAGTGTTGGGGTCAGGCAGCTTCATGGTCGTCATCGGGTTTGCTGAGGGCGTGGGGTGCAAGCGAGGCGGGTGAAAGACGCTTTGGTGAACGAGGCCTAAACAGTCAGGAAAACGTCGCCGTTTTCCGTCTTGGCCTGGAAAGCCTTGGCGCAACCGACGTCGGGCGCGACGACGTTGCCGCTGTCGAGCTCGATCTTCCAGCTATGCAATGGGCATGTCACCTGCTTGCCGTGCACGATGCCTTGCGACAGCGGACCGCCTTTGTGCGGGCACTTGTCATGTACGGCGAACACGTCATCGTCGGAGGTACGGAAGACGGCGATGTCTCCGTGCTTCTCGCTTTTGACTACGCGGGAGCCCAGCACGGGAATGTCGGTGAGGGCGCAGATTTTTTTCCAGTCGGACATGATTAGGCCAGTGAGGAGTCGAGAGTGAGGAGTGAGAAGCGCGGGCGGCATGCCGCCCGCGCTGTCAGGCGTGTGTGTCTTCTTCGTCGCTGTTGAAGGCTTTTTCCCAGTCGTTCATGGCGGGCCTTACACGACGAGATCTTCGAAGGGTTTCTTCAGCTCGGCTTCACCTGCGCTCGTGCTGCGCTCCAGCCACGGATCCTTGTAGCCCTGCAGCGTGTAGAGGAGGCGCTCGTAGAGAGCCTTGCGGTTCGCTGCGTCTTCAATGACCTTGGCCTTGCAGTAGTCGAGACCCACGCGCTGTACGTAGTGCACCGTGCGTTCGAGGTAGTAGCCTTCTTCGCGGTAGAGCTGGATGAAGGCGCCGGAGTATTCCATGACTTCGTCATCCGTCTTTACCTTGCAGAAGAACTCTGCGACTTCAGTCTTGATGCCGCCGTTGCCTGCGACGTAGATCTCGTAGCCGGAATCCACACCGATCACGCCAACGTCCTTGATGCCGGCTTCGGCGCAGTTGCGCGGGCAGCCGGAAACAGCGAGCTTGACCTTGTGCGGGCTGTACATGCCGAACAGCATCTTCTCGAGCTTGACGCCCATGCTCATCGACAGCTGCGTGCCGAAGCGGCAGTGTTCCGCACCGACGCAGGTCTTCACCGTACGCAGGCTCTTGCCGTAGGCGTGGCCAGACACCATGCCGGCCTTGGCGAGGTCGTCCCACATCTTCGGCAGGTCGTCCTTTTTCACGCCCAGCAAGTCGATACGCTGGCCACCGGTGACCTTGACGGTCGGCACCTTGTACTTCTCGGCCGCATCGGCAATCGCACGCAACTCGTTCGGCGTGGTCAGGCCGCCCCACATGCGCGGCACGACGGAGTAGGTGCCGTCCTTCTGGATATTGGCGTGCGCGCGCTCGTTGATGAAGCGCGATTGCGGATCATCAATCGCCTCGTGCGGCCAGCTGGAAGTCAGGTAGTAATTGAGTGCTGGGCGGCAGCTTGCGCAGCCGTTTGGCGTCTTCCAGGCCATCGATTCCATGACTTGCGGAATCGTCAGCAGATGCAGATCGACGATGGCCTTGCGCACTTCGCCGTGCGAATGATCCGTGCAGCCGCACATTGCCTTGGTGTTCGAATCGGCTGGCGTGTAGGCGCCGCCAATGGTGGAGGCGAGGATCTGTTCGACAAGCCCGGTGCATGAGCCGCAAGAGCTGGAGGCTTTCGTATGCTTGCGTACGTCTTCCAGTGTGAAGATGCCCTTTTCCTTGATCGTCTTGACGATGGTGCCTTTGCACACACCGTTACAACCACAGACCTCGGCAGTGTCGGGGAGGGATGCTGCCGAGTTCTGACCCTTGTGACCTACGTCACCCAGATTGGACTTGCCGAACAGAAGATGGTCGCGGATCTCGTGGATGCCCTGGGCATCTTTCAGCAACTGGAAGTACCAGGAGCCATCCACAGTGTCGCCGTACATCACGGCGCCCACGAGTTTGTCATTCTTGATGATGACGCGTTTGTAGATGCCCATCCCCGGGTCGGACAGGATCAGGTCTTCCGTGCCTTCACCGCCCGAGAAATCGCCGGCCGAGAACACGTCGATACCGGTGACCTTGAGTTTTGTACTTGTCACGGAACCTTGATAGCGGCCGATGCCGTACATGGCGAGGTGATTGGCTGCGACCTTGGCCTGCTCGAACAGTGGCGCAACGAGACCGTAGGCGATGCCGCGGTGATTGGCGCATTCGCCGACCGAGTAGATGCGCGGGTCGTAGGTCTGCATCGTGTCATTGACGACGATGCCGCGATTGCAGTGCAGGCCGGCTTTCTCGGCGAGTTCAGTATTCGGGCGGATGCCCGCAGCCATGACCACGAGGTCGGCCGGAATCTCTTCACCATCCTTGAACTTCACTGACATCACGCGACCATCTTCGCCACCAACGAGCTCGGCGGTCTGTGCCGGCAGCTTGAACTTCATGCCCTTGGCTTCCAGCGCTTTCTGCAGCATCAGGCCGGCAGTCTTGTCGAGCTGACGCTCCATGATCCAGTCGCCGATGTGCACGACGGTCACATCCATGCCGCGAATGGCGAGGCCGTTGGCGGCTTCCAGACCGAGCAGACCGGCGCCGATGACGACGGCATGCTTGTGGGTGGCGGCCGTTTCGATCATCGCGTCCGTGTCGGCGATGTCGCGATAGGAAATCACACCTTTAAGGTCCTTGCCGGGAATCGGCAGGATGAAAGGGTTCGAGCCCGTGGCGATCAGCAGGCGGTCGTATTCGGCTTCGCTGCCGTCGTCGGCAATGACCTTGCGGTTCTTGCGATCGATTGTCGTGACCTTCTTGCCGACGCGCAGATCAATGTCGTTGTCCTTGTACCAGTCGAGGTCATTGAGAATGATGTCCTTGATGGTCATTTCGCCGGCGAGCACGGGCGACAGGAGAATCCGGTTGTAGTTCGGGTGGGGTTCCGCACCGAAGACGGTGATGTCGTACATGTCCGGCGCGATCTTGAGGATTTCCTCAATCGTACGGACACCGGCCATGCCGTTGCCAACCATCACGAGCTTGAGCTTGCGCATTTCATACCTCTGTAAAAAGCCGGGGTTATCCCCCTGTGAATCGAATTCAGCTCTGACAGAGATCGACATTGATCCGCAGCCCCGAACGCCGTTGCTGGGGGCTAGCGTGCCCTGAGGGCAGGAGTCGCTATGGCAGCCTCAAAGCAAAGCCTGTGCCATGGCTTTTGTGAGGGCGTTAGTGCCATGCAAGTCATTGACGGGATTGTGTTTGAAGGCGAGAGGGGGTTGGCCCCGCGATGCGCGGGTAAACATAAGTGCGCTTTCGGAGTGCGCTGCAGCACCAGGATGGCGCGGCGCGACGAGGGCGCGAATTTGCAGGTCGGAAAAGCTGCAGGCGTCTTCCGATGTTTGGCCCACGGCCATGACCGGACTGCGAGTGCAGAGAGGGCGATGTCGGAAGGCGCTGTGCTTTTCCGACCTACAAAAGCGTTACAGAAGCTCGAATACGCACTGCCACAGCCGCTCCACCGCCTCGCGCGAACCGGCAAGGCTATCGTCGTCAATGCGGCTGTCATGTTCGTTGAGGCGTAGGGCGTGCTGGGCACGGCGCAGCTCACGGTAGGCGTTGGCGGCGTCGTGGGCAATGTCGGCGGGCAGCAGGCCGACGTTGGCGGCGAGCTTGAGGAGTGCGATGTTGCCGACGTTGGCTGCCAGCTCGGGCCACTGGTGGGCGTGGGCGAGCACCAGGTATTGCACGAGGAATTCGACGTGCACGAGGCCACCCGCGTCATGCTTGAGCTGGAAGCCTTCACCCTTGTTGGCATGCGCGTCCATCATCTTCTTGCGCATGGCCAGCACTTCTTCGCGCAGCTTGATAATGTCGCGCGGCTGGCACAGCAGGTCGTGGCGCATGCGCTCGAAGCGCGCACCGACTTCCTGATCGCCCGCGCAGAAGCGGGCACGCGTCAGCGCCTGGTGTTCCCACACCCAGGCCGAGCCGCGCTGGTATTCCTCGAAGGCTTCGAGCGAGCTGACCAGCATGCCGGAGTCACCATTCGGGCGCAGGCGCAGGTCGGTCTCGAACAGCATGCCGGAGCTGGTGCGGCTGGAGATCCAGGTGTTGATGCGCTGGGCGAGGCGTGAATAGATGACTTGCGCCTCAGGGTCCGGGTCGTCATGCAGGAAGACAATATCCAGATCGGAGGCGTAGCCGAGTTCCTTGCCGCCGAGTTTGCCGTAGCCAATGATGGCGAAGCGATGCGTATCGTTGTGGCGCTTAACGAGTTTGTTCCAGCACTGCTTGAGGGTTTCGTCGAGCACGATGTCGGCGAGTTCGGAGAGCTTGTCCGACAGGGCTTCCACTGTCAGGTCACCCGCCAGATCGCGATTGAGCATGCGGAAGAGCTGCGCGTGATGGGCTTCGCGCATCAGGTTCATTTGCTGCTCGGTGTCGTCACCGAGTGCCACCATGCCCTGCGACAGTTCGGCGGCAAAGCGCTTGCTGTCGGTGTTTTCGCTGAGGTTGCGACTGTCGAGCAGTTCGTCGAGCAGGAGCGGGTGGCGGGTGAGGTAATTCGCAGCCCAGCTCGAACTCGACACCAGCTCGACCACTCGCGCGAGGGCCTGTGGGTACTGCTGCAGCAGGGCGAGGTAAGAGGAGCGGCGACAGATGGCTTCGAGCAGTTCGATGCTGCGGGTCAGGCTCTGGTCCGGGTTCGGGCGTGTGGCGGCGAGGGCCAGCACGCGCGGCATGATGGCGTCCAGACGCGAACGTGCTTCTTCGCTCATGGAGCGATAGCGCGAGCCATCGCGAAAGGCGCGCAGGCGCGCGCCGAGCTGATCCTTGTCGCTGTAGCCGAAGCCTTCCAGTGCGGCGCTGGTGCTGTCGGCTTCGCCGCCGCCCGACCAGGCGTGGGCGAGCTCGCTGTCTGCCGCCGCTTCGTCCGCGGTGGGTTCGGAGAAGACGCCGTCGAAGTGACGGCTGACGATGACGCGATGGGCGTCGAGCGCCGCCATCAACGCTTCGGTCGTCGGGAAATCCATTGATCTGGCAACGCGCAGGCGATCGTCAGGTGATGCCGGAAGCATATGCGTCTGTGCATCATCAAGGTACTGGATGCGGTGTTCCAGGCGGCGCAGGAAGTCGTAGGCGGCATTCAGTTCGGCCACGGTCTCGTCCGGCATCAGACCGCGCACAGCTAACGCGTCGAGCACTTGCAGGGTCGGGCGCACGCGCAGCCCTGCATCGCGGCCGCCGCGGATCAGCTGGAACACCTGGGCGATGAATTCGATCTCGCGGATGCCGCCCGGGCCGAGCTTGATGTTGTCGGCCATTTCGCGACGCGCGACCTCGCGGCGGATCTGCGCATGCAGGGCGCGCATGGCGTTGATCGAACCGAAGTCGAGGTATTTGCGGAACACGAAGGGACGCGCGATGGCGTCGAGTTCCTCGTGGCGCGAACCGGTCAGCGCACGTGCCTTGATCCAGGCATAGCGTTCCCACTCGCGACCCTGGCTGATGAAGTATGTCTCCAGCATATCGAGGTTGGCGACCAGCGGGCCAGAGTCACCGTTCGGGCGTAAGCGCATGTCGACACGGAAGACGAAGCCCTCGGCATTGATCTCCGAGATCGCCGCGATCATGGCGCGCCCGAGCTTGGAGTGGAACTCGAAGGCACCTATCGGGCGCGGGCCGTCGGTCTCGCCATCTTCGGGATAGACGAAGATCAGGTCGATGTCTGACGAGACATTCAGTTCGCCGCCACCAAGTTTGCCCATGCCGATAACGATCAGCGCCTGCTCTTCGCCTGCAGCATTACAGGGCAGGCCATGGCGTTCGGCCAGCTGCGCAGTCAGCACGCGCTGGGCGGTCTCGACGGCGACCTCGGCCAGCATGGTCATGGCGCCGGTGACTTCCGGCAACGGCGCGAGTCCGTTGAGGTCGCGCACCATGGCATGCGCGTACACATAGGCCCGCAGGCGGCGTAGGCGCAGCCCGAGATTGGCCTCGGTCAGCGGCTCTGCGTCGAGAAAGGCGAGCAGGTCGGCGCGTTCCAGAGGCCGATCCAGCACTTTCGCCACGCTTGGCGCGAGCCACGGGCGGGCCGCCAGTTGGGACTGCAGGAAACGGCTGTGCTCGACGGCGCGTGCAATGTATTGATCGGTCTGGTTCATGTCGGGAGCGCGAGGGGGTCTTCAGTTAGAATTGCAGTCTTGTTCAAGTCGGCATGAATCGGGGGCGTTGCGGTCATGACGAGTTCCCCGGTCTGCACTAATTGTGTCTCGCGAAGCGCCCAGTCAATCCAACCCTGCCGAGCATTCTGCCCCGCCTGCCGGTGACACGCCAGACGTGTCTGCCGCCGCGCCGTCCGCGTCACCACCTCGTTCCCGCCATGCCGTCATCGGGCTGTTGCTGGCAGCCTGCCTGACTCTGGGACGTTTCAGCCTGAGCCTGCCGCGCATCGCCTGGGGGCTGGTATGGCGCTGTGTGCTGGTTGTCTGGATCGTGCTCGGCGTGGCCTTCCTGCTGGTGCGTTACGTGGCGGCACCGCAGGTGGCGTTGCACCGCGCCGAGATTGCAGCGGCCTTGTCGCAGTCGCTGGGCCTCAAGGTTGAAATCGACACCTTGCAAGCGCAGATGAGTGGCTTGCGGCCCGAGTTGCACATGAGCGGCATGCGCATCTTCGACAAAGAGAACCGCGTTGCGCTGGCGCTGCCGCGCGTGGATGTGGCGGTGGCCTGGAGCTCGTTGCTGCGCTGGCGACTTGAACTCCAGAGTCTGCGCATTGATCGTCCTGAACTGGCCATGCGCCGCGAGGCCGATGGCACGATCTTCGTGGCGGGCATGCCTGTGCGCGTGGACAAGGACAACGAAGACAGCAGGTTCAGTCAGTTGCTGTTGAGCCAGCACGAAATCCGGATCGACAATGCCCGCCTGACCTGGCAGGACCAGGTGCGTGGCGCACCGCCGCTGGTGTTCGACAAGCTGTCCCTGACCTTGCAGAACAGTGGCGATGCGCACCGCTTTGCCGTGCTGGCAACGCCCGCGGGCAAGCTGTCCGGCCCCATCGATGTGCGCGGTGATTTGCGCGGCGACTGGACGGGCAAGGGGCCGCAGAGTCTCGCCGACTGGCGCGGCACGGTGTTCCTCGCGCTGGAGGGGACGGATCTGGCGGTTTGGCGCCAATGGGTGGACTACCCGATCGACTTGCCGCAAGGGCGGGGAGCATTGCGCACCTGGCTCAATTTTGAGGGCGAACGCATCGGTGGCCTGACGGCTGACCTGGCGCTGTCTGATGTGCATGTGCGCTTCGCCCCGGACTTGCCGATGCTGGCGCTGAATTCGGCTTCGGGCCGCGTGCGCATGACGATGCGCGATGCTGACTTTTCTTTCGCGGCCGAACGTCTTGCGCTGACCACCCGGGACGGTCTGCAGATCGCGCCAACGCAATTCTCCATGCGGCGCATCGGCGCTGCGACAGGCGCAGCACGCCAGGACAAGTCACGCCGCAAACCGGGCGGCGAGGTCACTGCAGAAAAGCTCGACATGCGCGTGCTGGCGCAACTGGCGGCCTACCTGCCGCTTCCGCCCGATGTGCGCCAGGCACTGGTGGATGCCGATCCGCAAGGCGTCGTGTCCTTGCTCAAGGCCCGCTGGGAGGATGGCGACGCTGCAGCGGGTCCGCTGAATCTTGCGCATTTCGATATCGACGCCAGCTTTGACAAGCTCACGCTGCAAGCCAGTGAAAAGCACCCGGGCTTTGCGAAGTTTTCGGGGCGCGTGACGGGCAGTGACCGCAAGGGCGAGTTCCGCTTGAATGTGCGCGGCGGTTCCCTCGATCTGCCCGGCATCATGCACGAGGCGCACATCCCGCTCGACGTCGTTGACGCCACAGGGCAGTGGCAGCATGACCGTGCCGGCGTGCTGTCGGTGAACGTGCAAAAACTGCAGCTTGCGAATCCCGATATGAAACACGCCGAATTTTCGGCGGAGTGGTACGGCGGGCCAAGCACTGCAGGCACCATCAATCTGACGGGGCGCCTGCAGGGCGTCAAGGCATCGTCGGCGTGGCGTTACATTCCGTCCGTAGTGCCCGTCGAAACCAGCGAGTGGTTGCAGCGAGGCCTCACCAGCGGCACTGCCGACAATGTGCGCGTGCGCCTGCAAGGTGATCTGTCAAAGTTTCCGTTTCTGACTGATCCCAAAGGCATATTCCGCATCGAAGGCAACTTCGCCGGTGTCGATCTGGATTTCGCCGATGGCTGGCCCGTGCTTGCCAATCTCACGGGCGAGTTGCTGTTTGAGCGCACGCACATGCTGATCCGCTCGCATAGTGGCAGCTACCGCCAGGCCAAGCTTGGTGAAGTACAAGCACAGATCGCCGATCTCACCAATGTGCGTCAGCATCCACTTGCCATTACCGGGCATGCGACGGGCTCCGGCGCCGACATGCTGCAATATCTGCAGGCCTCGCCGGTGGCGGCACACCTTGGCAGCTTCATCCAGGGGATGCGTCAGGAAGGTGACGGCGCGCTCGATCTCAAGCTTTCCGTGCCGCTGATGGACGCCGAACATACGCGCGTGCAGGGCTCTTACCGCTTCACCAACAGCACGCTGCGCCTCACCCCCGCACTGCCTGCCTTCAGCCAGGTACGCGGCGCCGTGGGATTTACCGAGAAGGGTATCGGACCGACCCAGGTGAGCGCTGAATTCCTCGGCGGCCAGGTCAATGCCACCGGGCGCACGACGTCGGATGGCATGATCCAGTTCGATGCGAGCGGGCAGATTCCCGCCACGGGCCTCAAGCAATTGATCGATACGCCGGTATGGGATCAGCTGTCGGGCGCAACGCCCGTGACGGCACGCATCAATATTGGCAAGGGCCGCGCAGATGTTGCGGTCAACTCCAGTCTGCAAGGAATCAGCTCGGCTCTGCCTGCGCCGCTTGGCAAGAGCGCCGAAGCGCGCCTGCCATTGAGTTTTACCTGGAGCCTGGCCGACGAGCAGGGCGCGGCCAATAACAGCCTGCAGGACTGGCGCATCGCGCTCGACACGCGCGGCGTGGCGCAGTGGCAGGATCGTTGCGTCAAGGACAGTTGCAGCTTCTTGCGCGGTGCAGTGGGGGTGAACGACGCGATCAGCATGCCGTCGCGTGGCTTGCGCGTTTCGGGCCGCTTCCAGACGCTGGACGTCGACCAGTGGATGCCCATCGTGCTGGCCGAGCTGGAAGGCGGCAAGAGCGACGCAGGCGTCTTCTCCGGCGCAGTGGTGCAGGCCGACGAAGTGCTGATGCGTAATAACCGTTTCTCGCGTGTCACGGCACGTGCCGTGCAGCAGGGTGAACGCTGGTTGCTGCGACTGGAAGGCCCGGATGTGGCGGGCGACATTACCTGGGCGGCACCGACGGCGAGCCGGCCCGGCCGTCTGGGCGCCAAGTTGAGCATGTTGAGCCTGCACCCCTTGCCGGCCAAGGTCTTGCCACCGGGCACGCCGGTAGTTCAGCCGAGCCGTGACAAGGATGACAAGCTGCCGACGCTCGACATCACGGCTGATCAATTCGAGTTGCGCGACATGAAGCTTGGCAAGTTGTCCCTGCACTCTGAAGACGAGGCGGGGCAGTGGCGGCTCTCCGAGCTGCGCATGGAAAGCCCGGACATGGTGATTACCGGCGAAGGCAGTAGTCGCGAGCTGGTGGGCGGCGGCAAGCAGACCGAGGTCAAGCTCGACATTGCCAGCGCCAATGCCGGCGCTTTCCTCGCGCGCCTTGGTTATCCCGATGCGGTGCTCAAGGGCAAGGCCGACATCAAGGGGCAGCTGGTCTGGAATGCGGCTGTGACGAGCTTCGACTACTCATCCCTGAATGGTCAGCTGCGCATGGACGTGACTGATGGTCAGTTCAACAAGCTCGAGCCCGGCGCGGCGCGCCTGCTGGGCATTCTCAGTCTGCAATCCCTGCCACGGCGCCTCTCGCTGGACTTCAACGACATCTTCAGCGAGGGCTTTGCTTTCAACTCGATCCGTGGCGATATGCGCATCGAGCGCGGTGTCATGCGTACCGATGACCTGGAAGTCCGCGGCCCTGCTGCACGTGTCTTCATCAAGGGCAGTACCGATATCGCTCACGAGACGCATGCCCTGCGCCTGACCGTGCAGCCGACCTTGTCCGAGGGGATCGCACTCGGCGTCACCATGGTGAATCCGGTTTTCGGCGTAGCCACCTATCTGGCGCAGAAGGTGCTGCGTGACCCTTTCGAGAAAATATTCAGTTTCGATTACACGGTGACGGGTTCCTGGAACGATCCTAAAATCGAGAAAGAAGGCGGGCCCACGGCAACGAGTGCACCGCTCGGTGGCAAGTAGCGATCTGTTGTGCGCCGGCGCCTCTTTCGTCCGGCTTTGCAGTCAGGGATTTAAATGACAAATACATTCAAGCTGGCCGCCGTTCAAATGGTCTCTGGCGCCGATGTTGACGCCAATCTGCGTGAGGCAGATACCCTCATCGCCGAAGCGGCTGCGCAGGGCGCGCAATGTGTCGCACTGCCCGAGTATTTCTGCCTGATGTCGCCCGATGAAACCGCCAAGGTGCGCCTGCGGGAAAAAGACGGGGAGGGGCCGTTGCAGTCCTTCCTCGCAGACGCCGCGCGTCGCCACAAGGTCTGGTTAGTGGGCGGCACCATTCCGCTCGTCGCCGACGACGATAATCGCGTGCGCAACACCACTCTCGTATTCAATGACGAAGGCATTCGCGTGGTGCGCTACGACAAGCTGCACCTGTTCGGCTTCACGCGTGGCGAAGAGTCCTACAACGAATCGCGCACCATCGAAGCCGGACGCGATGCGGTTACCTTCGACGCGCCCTGGGGCAAGACCGGTCTGGTGATCTGCTACGACCTGCGCTTCCCCGAACTCTTCCGTCAGCTCGGCGAGGTGAACCTCATCATCCTGCCCGCCGCATTTACCGACACCACCGGTCGTGCGCATTGGGAAGTATTGCTGCGCGCACGCGCCATCGAAAACCAGTGTTACGTACTGGCCAGTGCTCAGGGCGGCACGCATCCGCACGGCCGCCGCACCTTCGGTCACAGCATGCTCATCGACCCTTGGGGCGAGATCGTCGCGCGCCATGACAGCGGCCCCGGCGTCGCCGTCGGCACGCTCGACCTGCAGCGCATTCATGACATTCGGGAAAGCTTGCCGGCGCTGAAGCATCGGCGTTTGTAATGCGGTAGGGCGGAACTCCCTGGAGCTTCCGCCAGCCGCCAAGCGGCTTTACGTAACCTGGTCTCGGCGCAGATCCGTGGCACGGCGGAGTGCCAATTCCGCCGAATTTCAAGATGAAAGAAACCGTTGGCACTCCGCCCTACGCCGCTGAACGCTGAAATGGCCCTGGCCGCTAAGCAGTCGATTGATGCCGCCAACTCGTGTTGCTGTCAATTTCCCGGTTAGAGCGCGTTAGCCTCTGTCGGCGATTTTGAGCGGCAGATCGGCTTGCGGATTTCTGCTTTCGATCGCGAAAAATAATCAATATTTGCGAGAGGTCACCATGAAGCTAACGAAAAAAATCATTGCCGCCGCATTGGCAGGTTGTTTGTCGCTGGCGGCGCAAACGAGCGTCGCGACCGATCTGGTCCCATATTTCTATACTTGGGGTTTCGGCAATAATGCGTATCAGGCCACCAGTTTGATGCAGGCCAAGTCCCAGGCCGGCGTAGATGGCGCTACCTTGGCGTTTGGCATTTCCGGTGGAGGTTGCACCCTCGGGGGTGGTCTGGAGCAGACCATTAATGACCCGATATTCAACAAGGATGTTCAGCAGTTTGTGGTGAGCGGCGGTAAGGTCGTCCTGTCGTTCGGCGGCGCCAGCGGACAATACCTGGAGTCGACCTGCTCGGAGGCTGACCTGCTGGCCTTGCTCAGGCGCGTCGTCACCTCTCTGCAGATTTATAACCTCGACTTCGATGTCGAAGGATCGCAGCTCGAACTGCCAGCCCTGAACAACACGCGCCATCATGTGCTGGCGGCGCTGCAGCAGCAATATCCGCAATTGACGGTGTCATTCACCCTGCCTGTCATGCCGGAAGGCCTGCCCACGGGTGCCATGACGCTCCTGACTTCTGCGCGCAATGCCGGCGTCAACATCAATGTGGTCAATATCATGGCCATGGACTACGGCAGCGGCTACACGGCAATGGGCAGCCATGCCGTCTCGGCCATGACCAACACCCAGGCCCAGCTCAAGACCCTGTTCCCGACGAAAACCGACGCTCAGTTATGGGCCATGATCGGCGTGACGCCGATGATCGGCCGCAACGACGTCTCGACAGAGACTTTCACGCAAGCCGACGCGCGCATGGTGACGGACTTCGCAAAGTCAAAGCAGATCGGTCGCGTGTCGTACTGGGCTTTGCAGCGGGACCAGGTTGGAACGGGTAGCCTCGCGCTCTACAGCACCATCAATGCCAGCAACTACGAGTTCTACAAAATCTTTGCAGCGGTGAAGGGCAGTTCTTCGAGTTCAAGCAGCGCAGCCAGCTCCAGCTCATCGAGCAAATCTTCATCGAGTTCGTCGGTCAGCTCCAGCTCCTCGAGCAAGGCTTCGTCGAGCGCCAGCTCTTCGTCGAGTGCATCGAGCGGCACATGCAATGTCTGGAAAGAAGGCGTGTATTACGCGGTAGGTACCGTCGTGACCTATAACGGGGTGACCTACACGACACTGCAAAGCCATACGGCATGGGTTGGTGCCAACTGGACGCCATCGGCGACGCCGGCTTTGTGGAATGTCGGCGGGCGCTGCTAAGGCGTGTTTACATTCACTCGGCGGATTGCGTTGAAGCGCTTCGTCAGGGAGCTTCCCTGTCAGCGTCGCTGCGCCTTGTTCTGTGCCCAATCCCGTATCTGCGCAACCGTCGGGTGAATGTGAGCACACCCTTATGTGCATGTGCGGGAACTCTTCCCGCACATGAATCCGATGGGCTAAGCCGATTTTTTTTGCGGCAGAGCCCATCATGCAACAGCTCTTCAAAATGGTGATGGACTGCTGCAAAGCTTTCTCGCCGATGCGGCACGTCGTGATCAGGTGTGGCTGGTTGGCGGCACAATTCCGCTCGTGGCCCATGACGACGGGCGGGTGCGCAACACCAACCTGGCCTTCAACCCCAAAGGCCTGCGCGTAGCGCGCTATGACAAGATCCACTTGTTCGGTTTTGCACGTGGCGAAGAGAGCTGCAACGAATCGCGCACCATCGAAGCTGGACACGATGCGGTCACCTTCGATGCGCCCTGGGGCAAGACCGAGCTGGTGATCTGCTACGACCTGCGCTTCCCCGAACTCTTCCGTCAGTTGGGCGAGGTGAGCCTGATCATCCTGCCCGCCGCATTTACCGAGACCACCGGCCGCGCGCATTGGGAAGTACTGCTGCGCGCACGCGCGATCGAAAACCAGTGTTACGTGCTGGCCGGTACCCAAGGTGGCACACATCCGCATGGCCGTCGCACCTTCGGTCGCAGCATGCTGATCGATCTCTGGGGCGAGATCGTCGCGCGCCACGACAGCGGTCCCGGGCTGGCTGTCGGCACGCTGGACCTGCAACGCATCCACGATATCCGCGAAAGCCTGCCGGTGCTGAAGCATCGACGACTTGTGCCGTAATACATTTGCTATGCAACGTGACAGAAGTCATGCCGTCACGCGTGGTTGTGCTCTTGTTCTGGATTGAAATCAACAAGCGCAATGCACTTGTGACGTAACCTTGCGGCGCATTTTCATAGTTAAAAATAAGGGAGGAAATAAATGTTCAGTGTTGTTCGCACTTTCTTGGCGGTCACCGTTATCGCGCTGGTTACGGGTTGTGCAAGCGTCCCGACTCCGGATGAAATGAAGTCCCAAGTTGCTGGTTTTGCTCTTCCAAAGTTGCCTGAATCAGGCAAAGCGATTGTGTATGTAGTGCGTCCTTCTGGTGTTGGCCCGCTTATCCGGTTCAACGTTTTCGTCGATGATCAGGAGGATGCATCTGAAATGGGCTACACCCGTGGTTCCCAGTACATTTATTTCAACTTGAAGCCCGGCAAGCACAAGATCTTGTCCAAGGCTGAGAACTGGGCTGAGGCCGAAGTTGATGCCAAGGCTGGGGACATTATTTTCATCCAGCAAGATGCTTCGATGGGGTTCCTGATGGCCCGAAACAGCGTCATGAGCATTCCTGACTACCAAGGAAAATACCACGTCAAGAGCTTGGTTCTCGGGACAATTGCCAAGTCGGACAAGTGATCTGACTGAGTTTGAGCCGGCGAAAAGCCACGCGAAATGCGTGGCTTTTTTCATGCGAGCAGATTTGAACGCGCCCTAGGAAAGTAGGGCCATCAATGCGCCGGGATGGATCGCCCATCCGAGCAGGCTAGCAAGGCCCATGAGGACGCCAAAGCCGGTGGGAACCATCGCCACACAGTAGAGCGCCCACATCGAGGTCAGCGCCGTGACGGCGAGCAGGGCGATGGAAATGGCCAGCAGCGCATCGCTCAGATCGAACTGGTCGTCGTGGTAGTTCAGCGCGTCGTATTTCTGCTGGTCTGCCTCGGCGGCCTTGCGCAGTTCTTCGCGTTTGGCCAACTGGCCCTTCGCAATGCCCTCGTATTTCGCAATCGCTTCAGTGTAGCCCGCATCGTTGCACGGCGTCGCCTGCGCGACATCGCCGCGGATCGTGCGGGCCGGGTAGTAGGCCCTGTGGTCGAGCTTGTCGGCCTGGACCTGCTGCATGGCCTGCACGACGTTGTCATCCTTGACCTTGCATACGCCCATGAAGGTGGCGGATGGCCACGGTGATCGCCACCACCGCATTCAGGCGTGCCGTGCGTGCCTCGGGCGCAGCGCTGGCTTCGCTGCTGAACTGCACCAGCTCCAAGGGGGCGACGCTCATGTGTTGTCGCCTGTTGTTGTGCTTATTGCCAGCTGATCAGGCCGTAGTTCTTCTTGCCGCGACGGATCACGCTGAAGCGGCCGAAGAGGCGCTCGGCGTCGCCGAAGGTCTTGTCCAGCGCATCGGCCTTGACGCCGTTGATCGTCACGCTGCCGCTCTGGATGAAGGTGCGCGCCTCGCTCTTCGACTTGGCGAGATCGGCTGCAACGAGCGCATCAATGAGGCCGTCCGCAGATTTCTCCAACTGCACGCCGGGCATGCCGTCCTGTGCCAACTGCTCGAGATCAGACTCCGTCAGCGCATCGAGACTGCCCGAGAACAGGCTCTCGCTGATGCGCTGCGCCGCGGCCAGTGCGGCCTTGCCGTGCACGAGTTCCGTCGCCTGCTCTGCGAGGATGCGTTGCGCTTCCGGCTTCTTGCCGCTGGCCTTGTCCGCCTCTTCGATGGCCTTGATTTCGGCCACGCTGAGGAAGGTGAAGTAGTGCATGAACTTGTACACGTCCGCATCGGCCGTGTTGAGCCAGAACTGGTAGAAGGCGTACGGTGAGGTCTTCTTCGGGTCGAGCCAGATCGCACCGGATTCGGTCTTGCCGAACTTCGTGCCGTCCGATTTCGTCACCAGCGGCAGCGTCAGGCCGTACACCTGTTTCTGATGCAGGCGGCGCGTCAGGTCCGTGCCGGCGACGATATTGCCCCACTGGTCCGAGCCGCCGATCTGCAGCACGCAGCCATGCAGTTCGTTGAGTTTGGCGAAGTCGTAGCCCTGCAGCAGGCTGTACGAGAATTCCGTGTACGAAATGCCCTGGTCGTCGCGGTTGAGGCGCTGCTGTACCGACTCCTTCTTGATCATCGTGTTGACCGAGAAGTGCTTGCCGATGTCGCGCAGGAATTCGAGCGCACCCATGCCGCCAAACCAGTCGTAGTTGTTGGCCATGACCGCGGCGTTGCTGCCTTCGAAATTCAGGAAGGGCGCAACCTGGCCGCGGATTTTGTCGACCCAGCTGGCGATCACGTCCGGCGTATTGAGCTTGCGTTCGGTGGCCTTGAAGCTTGGGTCGCCGATCATGCCGGTTGCACCACCGACAAGAGCGATCGGCTTGTGGCCAGCCTGCTGGAAGCGCTTCAGGACCAGCACCGGCACGAGGTGACCGAGGTGCAGGCTGTCCGCCGTCGGGTCAAAGCCGCAATAGAGCGTCACCGACTCCTTGGCCAGCAGCGCGTCGAGCGCCTGCGCATCGGTAGTCTGCGCGATCAAACCACGATCATGCAGATCCTGGACAAGGGGTGACTGATACATGGGTAAATCTCCGCAATACCGGCCCGCACAGCGCGCGCCGCAACATTTGAGGGCGCAATTCTAGCAGGCGAGGGCTTTGGGCCGGCTGCGTCACAGTTGTCGGACCGCTCAAATCTACCCTGGCCGAAAAATCCCCCGATTTTTCGAGCCTGTCAGCGTTTGAAGCGGCCGCGTTGTGCGTTCCATGAAGCGGGTCAGCGCGAAATGCCTTCGCTGCCATCGCTTTTCATGAGCGCTTTGACTTCGTCTGCCGTGACGAGGTTGAAGTCGCCGTAGATGGTGTTTTTGAGTGTTGCGGCGGCCACGGCGAATTCCAGCGCCGACGCGTCGTTGCCCGGATAGTGAAGGAGTCCGTAGATCATGCCTGCGGCAAAAGCATCGCCAACACCCACGCAGTCCACAACGTGTTCAATGGCGTGGGTGCGCGCCGGGATCAGCTTGCCGCCGCTGTAGTACAGGCCGGTGAGGATGTGGTGATTGGCATCGAGGGTGTTGCGCAGGGCCACGAAGAATTTCTTGCCATGGCCGGCCGTGGCTTCGACTTCGCCGAGGAACCGCTCCCAGCCGGCCAGGTCGATCGGCTCTTGCGCACTGCGCACCTTGTACGAGGGCGCTGAGCCAACGCCATAAGCCACCTTGTATTCGCTCGGCGTGCCGAACAGCACGTCGGTCAACGCCAGCATTGGCGCCATGGCGTCCAGCGCGCTTATGCCGTATTGCCAAAGGTTCTTGCGGTAATTCAGATCGCATGAAACGGTCAGCCCGAGTCTCTTTGCTGTCTGGATGGCCTCCAGCGTGCAGTCGGCGATGCCTTGCGACAGGCCGGGGCCGATGCCCGACCAGTGAAACCAGGTGGCGCCGGCCAAAGCTTTTTCCCAGTCGATCATGCCTGCTTGCAACGTGGCGAACGAAGAGTTGGCACGGTCGTACACGACCTTCGAGACGCGCTGGGCGGCTGGATTTTCGTAGTAGTAGAGCCCCAGGCGTTCTCCACCGAAGCAGATGTGTTCGGTGCCGAGTCCGTGCGAGCGTAGTTCGGCAAGGCATGCTTCGGCGATGTCGTTGCGGGGGAAGCGCGTGACAAAGTCGCTCTTCAAGCCGAAGTGGGCCAGTGAGACGGCGCAGTTCGTTTCGCTGCCGCCAAAGGTGGCGGCGAAGGTATTCGTTTGGGATAACTTGAGAAAGCCCGGTGGCGTGAGCCTGAGCAGGACTTCGCCGAAACTGACGATTCTGTGTTCCATGGTTGATCCTTTTTTGGGGGGAAAGGGGCGGCAGCATCCAGGGGCTGTGGGGCAGGGCGGTACGCCATCTGCCTGACCACTATCCCCGGAAGCGCGCCCGTTTGGAAGCCTGTGCTTATCCCTTGAAAATCTGGTGCGGAATAAGCTTCCAGTAATCTTCCTGCGTCGCGTCATTCATGCATGCGTTGATGATCTTGCGACCGAGCGGGTCGAGATCGTCGGTGAGGAAAGGTGCCAGTTCGCGCTTGAAGAACTCGCGCCACTGGCGTGCGCCTTCCTCGAACACTTCCTTGCCGCCTTCGAGTTGGCTTGCCACGTGCAGGAATACGGGCGGGACCATCGAGCCTTCCACCTTGATCTGCTTCGGCACGTAGCCGAGCAGGGCGCACGGGCTTTCGACCAGTTGCTCACGCGAGAAGCGCGCACTGCCGCGACGGGCGAGGTATTCGCGCGCCACCCACTCGGCCATGAAACCGACCTTCCACGCACCGATGTACTGATTCGGGATCAGCACATGACGCGTCTCGGTGTTCTCCATGATCTGGCGCAGCAGCAGATTGGCCTGGTCGACGCGGCGCCCGGTACAGAACGCCCAGTACGAACCCACGCCTTCGGACTGCATGCCCTTCGAGTCCTGAATGCTGGGGTTGGCGTGGCCGCGCGGTGCAACCAGGCGCCATAGCCAGGCAAGCGCCGGGCTGAGGATGTGCAGCATGCCGACGATGCCGTATTGCGGGCTCTCGCGGTGCGTGGGCGGGCAACGCACGCCGAAGCTGCGAATGTTCACCGCCACGGGGCCGCTGGTGATGCCGTCAATCATGTCGCGCGGAATGATGATGCGCGGGTTCGGGCAAGTCACGCCGGGCGAGTCCTCGATGTGTTCCCAGATCTGCACGCTGCCGCCCGGCACGATGTAGTGATTGAGGAAGATCAGCGGCTTCGGCGGGTGCATGCACAGCCGCTCCAGATGCGGTGCGGTGCCGTAGCGCTTGATGTGGTCCACGCGCACGAACCAGCCCGCTTCGGCGTCGGCGATATGCAGCTTGGTCTTGCCTTCGTTGTAGTGCGGGTGGGCGCAGGCCATGTCGTCGGCCATCGGGTTCAGGTGGCAGGCCTCCGGCAGTACCAGGGTGCGCTCCTCGCCGGTCACGACGTTCTTGCCGAGCGACAGGCGACCATCCTCCATGCGGTGGATGTGCTCGGTCATCTCGCTCTTGCCGCCCCCCGAAGCGCCTTCGTGCATGATCACCAGCTGGTTGTCATACGGCGTGACCACGCCGACGGCTGCACAGTGATTGGTGGTCCAGCCTTCGCGCTCGCCAATGTCGAGCAGCATCGAGTAGACGCCCTTCTTGGCGCTCGGTCCCGGGTACAGGTTGTAGGCGTAGATCTCCTGATGCGTTTCGGTGCGGGCATGCACGACGACCTGCTTGCCGTCGTAATGGGTGTGGCGCATCGGTGGGGCGATGAACTGCGCGCCCGCGTTGAGCTTGAAGTCAGCCGGTACTTCGCTGCCCGCAATCATGCCCTGCAGGTCAGCCAGCGCGGCGGCGAAGAAGCCGGCCTGCTTCGGGCAGATCAGCAGCGCGCCATAGCGCAGATCCTCGGGGCCGGCGTAAAACGGCACCACGATCAGCTCCTGCGTCTTGAGCCAGTCCAGCGTCTTCTGCCGTGTCTTGTCGAAGCTCTCGCCAAAACGTTCTACATAAGTCGGCTTGTCGGTCGGCAACTGGTCGCCGATGACCATGGCATTCGGGTCGCGACGCCGCATGCGCGGATCCGGGAAATTGACGGCCACGCCATTGCGCGCCTTGGTCACGACCGCCTCGACCACGCGGCCCAATTGCGGCACCTCGAAGGCGACTTCGTACTCGCCCTTGTCTTCGCGATTGCCGAGTGTCCAGTCCGTCGTGCCGGTCTCGCGACCCAGCGCCCAGTTCAGCAGATCTTCGCGGCATTCCGCCACGAACAGCTTGGGTGCGGCGCTGAGTACCTCGATGACGTGCGGCGGCAGGCCGAGTTGCGGCCAGTCGTTCTTGAAGTCGATGGGTGCTGAATTGGGGCGTGACTGCGGCATCGTGGGCTCTTCCTGTTTGGGATAGAGCCCACCTTACGGGGAGTTGCGCCGTGCGGACTTGAGGTAGGTTAAGAAATGGCGCCTGCACGCATGATTCCATGAGGCTCGTCGTCCCCGCGAAGGCGGGGACCCAGCGGCTTTCGCGCAGTAACGAATACCGCAAAAGCCAACGACACTGGCCTGGCGCCTTCGCGGGAATGACGAAAGCTCAGTGTGTGTTCAAGGGAGGGGCCGCAAACCGGGAACTCAGGCGATGTCCTCATGCAGGCACAGGTAGTTCCCTTCGGTGTCCTTGAACCAGGCCGCCTTTTCAGACCCCAGCACGCAGACGTGACCCTCCGTTTTCAAGCCGGGGAAGTCATAGTCTTCGAAGACCACGCCCTTGGCTTTCAACGCCTTGATGGCGGCTTCGATTTCCGGCACCTGAAAGCTGATCGCGGTGTGATCGGCCTTCGTTCCGCCTTCCTTGGGGAACAGGGCGATGATGCCGCCGACGACGGCGTAAACGAACTTGCCATCGGGTTTCAGTCCGACGGGTGCCAATCCCAGTTTGTTCTCGTAGAAGTCACGCGCGCGTTCCATGTTCATGACCGGCAGAATCGTAGTGACGGGTGCAGTGCTCAGCATGGCAATCTCCTTTCGGGTGTGCCCAATGCAGCGTGAGATTCGGGGCAATGCATCGCGAAACACGTCGAACGTCTTCCATGCCGGTTCGGGCGGCAGATAGTCGGTTCGCGGCGCATGGACCGAAGTTTCGACAAGCTGCATCTTGTCGATGTAACGCGGACAGTTGGGAAAGATGTGGGGCGCGGTGACGCGGATGATGAGCACGGCGCCGGCGTAGGCGGCGATCAGCGACAGGCCGCGTTTCACGCGCGCCCTGCAGGCGTCGCAACCCCTCGCGGTAAATCGAGCTGTCTGCCATGCGCCCTCCGCCAATCGCGGCCTCGCGCTCCCGCAAGTGGCGCAGCAGGGCCTCGTTGAATCATAGGCAAGGCTGGCGTAATCCCCAGCAATATCACCGCGGCCGCAAACGGAGTCTAGAGCCCGGTTCGCGCCTCAAGCAGTTCGCGCAAATGCACAGGCAGGTATCGGCGCAAACCATTCGAGATGGTGGCCTCGTGCTTGTTCCACCAGATGCCTGCGGCAATGAAGGCAAAGCCCAGGAGCGTGAGTATCAGTACGAAGGCGAAGCTGTCCTTGAATATCCGCCACGACAGATCGCCAAGAACCAGCGCAATGCCGATTCCGCCGAATACCGAAAAGACGCGGCGCCCCAGAATGGCACCCACGAAGACCATCCCGAAATTCAGTGCCAGATAAACGAGCTTGCCATTCAGAGCGCCGTTTCCCATCGAGGAGAGAACGCCCCAGAAGGTCATCACGCCGAACAGATACAGCCAGAATGCGAAGTCCTTGCCATGACGCGAGCGCAGGTCCACAAAGAATGCGACGAGAAGCATCACCAGGCCGAAGGCAAGCGTGATTTGCTTGCGCAGCTCCCACGCGGCGTCGCCATAGAAAGAGTCGGGCACGGCCTGCATGATCAGGGCTGGCACGATGTCCATTCCCATGTACCAAAGCGTTACCGCAATCGGCATCACCATGAAGGGATAGCGAAAGCGCCACAGCATTATGGCGCCCACAGCAAGGGTTGCCAGTTCCATGAGCAGCCAGCGCCAGTCGATGACGGCGTGATAGTCGCGGTAATGCTGACTGCCCTCTGTGTCGGCCCACAGGCCGAGCAGATGCTGCAAGGCGAAGATTGCGAGGGGTGTCAGGGCAATGCTCAGCGCGGCGCAGATGCCGGCCGGGACACCAAATCCGCGTTTCTCGAACCAGCCGGCCGCAACGAAGGCGGCAAGCATGTAAAGCACTGACAGGCCCAGAAGCGCGCCCATGCCCAGCGCTTCTACCGCGAGCGTGGTGAACAGGCTGACGGACCCGATGGCCATCATGCCGCCCAGATAGTAGAGAACGTGTGTGCCGTTGAATCGCGCGACGCCTGACTTGCGATCACGCGCCTGAAGAAAGGCAATCAAGCTCTCGACAGCGTCTGCTTGCAAGATCCCCGCGGCCGCAGCGGCCTCCAGATCCCCCCTCTGGATTTTCATTTCAACTCCTCATTTCTTGTTGTTCTGCACTACGGTGGAACGGCGGCAACTTAGCGCTTCAACTTGTAACCCGTTCTGAAGATCCACGCCACCGCGACCAGCAACGCGCTCATGAATACCAAGGTCATCCCCAGGCTGATGCCGACGCTCACGTCGGACATGCCGTAGAAGCTCCAGCGGAAGCCACTGATGAGATACACCACCGGGTTAAACAGCGAGACCTTCTGCCAGAATGCCGGCAGCATCTTGATCGAGTAGAAGCTGCCGCCGAGGAAGGTGAGCGGGGTGATGATCAGCAGTGGCACGACCTGCAGCTTCTCGAAGTTGTCGGCCCAGATGCCGATGATGAAACCTAGCAGGCTGAAGGTGATGGCCGTGAGCAGCAGGAACAGCACCATCCACACCGGGTGCTCGATGCGCAGCGGCACGAACAGTGCCGCGGTGGCGAGAATGATGAGCCCGAGGATGATGGACTTGCTCGCGGCTGCGCCGACATAGCTGATGACGATCTCGACGTAGGACACGGGCGCTGACAGCAGCTCGTAGATGGTGCCCGTGAACTTCGGGAAGTAGATGCCGAAGGAGGCGTTGGAGATACTCTGTGTCAGCAGCGACAGCATGATCAGGCCGGGTACGATGAAGGCGCCGTAGCTGATGTTGTCGATTTCCTGAATGCGCGAGCCGATGGCGCTGCCGAATACGACGAAATACAGCGAGGTCGAGATGACTGGCGAGATGATGCTCTGCATGAGCGTACGCCAGGTGCGCGCCATCTCGAACCGGTAGATGGCGCGGATGGCATGAACGTTGAGGCGGCTCATTGTTTGCCCTCCACCAGACTGACGAAAATTTCTTCGAGCGAACTCTGCGTGGTGTGCAGATCCTTGAAGCGGATGCCGGCGTCATTGAGCGCCTTGAGCAGGTCGGCAATCTCCACTTTCTCTCCCGCATCGTAGGTGTAGACCAGCTCGTTGCCCTGCTGCGCGAGACTCAGCTGGTAATGGTCGAATCCGGCGGGTACGGCTCCCAGCGCGTGCTCCAGTTGCAGGGTCAGCTGTTTCTTGCCGAGCTTGCGCATCAACTCGGCCTTGTCTTCAACAAGAATGATTTCTCCCTTGTTGATCACGCCGATACGGTCGGCCATTTCTTCGGCTTCTTCGAGGTAATGCGTGGTCAGGATGATGGTGACGCCGGTGGCTCGCAGCGCCCGCACCAGCTCCCACATATCGCGCCGCAGGGTGACATCCACACCGGCGGTAGGCTCATCGAGGAACAGCACCTGCGGCTCGTGCGACAGGGCCTTGGCAATCATCACGCGCCGCTTCATGCCGCCGGACAGCATCATGATCTTGGCGTCGCGTTTGTCCCACAGCGACAGGTCCTTGAGCGTCTTCTCGATGTGCGCGGGGTTCGGTGCCTTGCCGAACAGGCCGCGGCTGAACGACACCGTGTTCCACACCGTCTCGAATGCATCTGTGGTCAGTTCCTGCGGCACCAGACCGATGATGGTGCGCGCCGCGCGATAGTCCTTGACGATGTCGTAGCCATCAACGAGTACCTGACCTTCACTTGGGGTGACGATGCCGCAGATCGTGCTGATCAGCGTCGTCTTGCCCGCACCGTTAGGGCCGAGCAGGGCGAAGATCTCGCCGCGGCGGATGTCGAGATTGATGTCCTTGAGCGCCTGGAAGCCGGACGCATAGGTCTTGAACAGCTTGCTGACGGAGATGATGGCGGGTGCGGGTATGGCGGACATGGTGGTGCGGTGCCATTGAGTCTGACGGAGTCAGGACGATAGCAAAGCTCGGGCGTGCCTGTCGCACTTTTGCCCATCAGCCGGCGGCACACGCATTGCAGGCCGTTCGCGCTCTCTGGTGAGTGGGCGGTGCGACTACCGCAGCTGTGACGAGTTCGTCATTCCCGCGCAGGCGGGAATTCAGCGGCGGTCAGCGGCGGTTGACGAGCTGGACGAAGTCACTGGATTCCCGCAAGCCCTCTACCGCAAGCGGGCGAGGGGAGCGTCGTGCGGCTGCGCCGTATGCAAAGCTGGGGGGAATGACAGCGAGAACGCATATGTCGTCGGTCACTACTTAACCCTGCAGCCCTGCCAGCAAAGCCTCGCAGCGCACCCGGATGAAGTCGCGCAGCAGCCCCACTGCTGGCGTCAGCAAGCGCCGGTCGGCGCAAATGAGGAACAGCGGTGCGGCTTCGCCTTCCCAGTCGCGGCATAGCGGCACAAGTCGTCCGGCCCGCAGGTCGGTCGCGACGTCCAGTTCCGATTTGTAGGCGATGCCGGCACCGGCAACGGCCCAGCGCCGCACGATGTCTCCGTCATTGGCGACATTGCCGCTCGGTACGCGCACGGTGATGCGTTCGGCATCGCGACGGAAGCGCCAGCGATCATGTACGTCGTCGCCGGTGAGAAAGCACAGGCACTCGTGTGCAGCGAGCTCGCGTGGGGTGAGCGGTGTGCCGCAGTGTGCGAGGTAGTCGGGCGCGGCGCAGAGCACGCGCCGGCTGTTCGGCGTGAGCGGCAGGGCAATGAGATTCGAGTCGGCCGGTTCGCCGTAACGGAAGGCGATGTCCACCGGCTGGCGGTAGAGGTCCGCCATGCGATCCGAGAGGTGCAGGCGGAAGCGCATCTCCGGGTACTCGGCGCGGAACTCGTCCAGCCACGGCAAGAGCACGTTGCGGCCGAGATCAGAGGGCGCGGCGATCTGTAGCGTGCCGCGAATCTGCTCGCGCCCGGCGTCCAGCGCGGCCTGCCCGTCGCGCAGCGCGTCGAGCGCCACGCGGCAGTGCGCGAGGAAGCGCTCGCCCTCGTTGGTGAGTCGCATGCTGCGGGTCGAGCGCACGAACAGGGCAGTCTGCAACTCCGCTTCGAGTCGCTTGAGCGCGGCGCTGGCGGCGGCCGGGGTGATGTCGAGCGTGCGCGCGCTGGCCGACAGGCTGCCCGAGTCGACCGCGCGCACGAAGATCTCCAGATCCTGCAGGGCCTTCATAGATTTGCAATGAAAAATTGAAGATGGATTCAATTCTGCGCTTGTTTTTCATAATCGTGAATGCCGGCACGATGCACTCCATCGCGCGGCCTGCTTCCAGACCGGCGTTCACAGGAGAGAGCCATGAGTGAAATGAGAGAGAGCGGATTCCTACGTGACAAGGCGGTGCTTGTCGTCGGTGGCGGCAGTGGTATCGGCGCAGCGGTGGCCCGTGCCGCGGCGGCGCGTGGTGCCAGGGTGATTGTTGCGGGTCGCCAGCTGGCACGCCTCAATGAGATAGCCGGGCAAGTGGGCGGCCAGGGCATGGCGCTGGATGTGACGGATGAAGGCAGCGTGCGTGCCGCCTTGCACGACATCGCACGCATCGATCATCTCGTCGTCACGGCCGGTGCAGCCATCGGTTCGCCGACGATTGCGGCGGTCGATATCGGCGAGGCGCAGGCGGCGTTCGACACCAAGTTCTGGGGCACGCTGCGGCTCGTCCAGCACGCTTTGCCCAGGCTGGCCGAGGATGGCTCGGTCACACTCACCTCCGGCGTGCTGGCGCGCAAGTTCGTGCCGGGCGGCTTCATCAAATCCACGCTCAACGCCGCGCTCGAAGCCTTTGCGAAGAATCTGGCGCGCGAGATCGCACCGCGCCGCGTGAACGTGGTCAGCCCCGGCGTGACGGCGACCGAGGCCTATGCCGGCATGGCGCCGGCGGATCGGGAAGCCATGTTCGCTCGCGTGGCGCAGGGCCTGCCGCTCAAGCGTGTGGGTTCGGCCGAGGATCTGGCGCTGGCTTACCTCGCGGCCATGGAAAACGAATTCATGACCGGCACCATCATCGACGTCGAAGGAGGCGCCCTGCTGTGAGGCAGTTGTTCGAGACTTTCACCCTTGGCGGGCTGCGCCTGCCACAGCGCGTTGTCATGGCGCCGATGACGCGTGCGCGCAGCATGGCAAGTGGAGTCGAGTGTCTATACTCAGACGGTGATGCTGTATCTCATCCGGTCCGACGCGGGTTTTTCGAACGCGTCGTGGCCGGGGCGATGATCGACGGGTACTGGTGATGGCGGGCCATGCGGTGGTGCTGGCCTGCTGTATTGCCGGGCTGCCGACGCTGTGCTCGGGCTGGATTGAAGCGTGTGCCCGACCGCGGCAATAAATCAGGAGAATGAAATGTCATATCCAGACCGGAAGATTTGGGCACACCTGATGCTGGCCGCGGCGGCATGTCTCGCCGCTGGCACGGCGCAGGCCGATGTGCAGAAGGATCGCGTCGAAGTACGCAAGATGTGCGATGAAGCCCTGGCAACGCTCTACAAATCCAAGCCGCAGGAGAAGGCAAAGATCGCCAAGGCGCCGGGCTATGGCTGCTTCTCCAGCTTTGGCATTACCTTCCTCGTCGGTGGTGCGGGTGGCAAGGGGCTGGTGCATGACAACACGACCAAGACCGACACCTACATGAATATGGGGCAGGCGTCGGCGGGCATCGAGGTCGGGATCAAGGACTACCGTGAAGTACTGGTGTTCAAGGACCATGCAACGCTCAAATCATTCGTCGACAGCGGCTGGGAATTCACCGGCAGCGGTGGCGCCTCGGCCGAGGCCGGTGGCAAGGGCGGCACGGCCGAGAAAGGCACCAGTGCTACAGCGAAGATCGAGATCTTCCCCATGACCAAGACAGGGCTTTCGGCGGGCGGCTCGGCGGCCGGGCGCAAGTACTGGAAGGATGACGAACTGAACGGCAAGTAGGGCGGCGACGCGCCTGCCCGGGCAGCTTCTGGCGCGGTTCGGGTAGATTGCCGTTGTGCAGACGAGCGCCATCGCGCGAACGCGGCACAGTGACTTTACTCAGGGTGACAACGACGCAGGGGGTTTCGCCATCGCGAGGATGACGCCTGCCTTGTGTGGTCGGAAGTTGTCATCGAGACACATGACGGAGATTCACGATGAAAGCAGTTGGATACACACAGCCCCAAGCCATCGAGCATGCGGAAGCCTTGCTCGATATCACTCTGCCGGACCCGGTTGCAGCAGGGCGCGACCTGCTCGTCGAGGTGCGTGCCATTGCCGTCAATCCGGTCGACACCAAGGTGCGCAAGAGCACGCCGGCGGACGCCGGCGGCTACAAGGTGCTCGGCTGGGATGCTGTTGGCATCGTGAAGAATGTCGGGCCGGAGGTGACGCTATTCAAGCCGGGTGATCGCGTCTGGTACGCCGGCTCCATCACCCGCGTTGGCGCCAATAGCCAGCTGCATCTGGTCGACGAGCGCATTGTCGGTCACGCACCGCAGACGCTGGACGACGCGCAGGCGGCAGCCTTGCCGCTGACGAGTCTTACCGCTTGGGAGCTGCTGTTCGACAGGCTGGAGATCGCGCCCGGAAAGCAGGGCGGTGATGCGATCCTGATCATCGGTGCAGCGGGTGGCGTCGGGTCCATCATGACCCAGCTGGCGCGCCGCCTCACGGGCCTCACCGTCATCGGCAGCGCTTCGCGACCCGAGACGCAGGCCTGGGTCAAGGAACTCGGCGCGCATCACGTCGTGGATCACAGCAAACCCCTCAGCGAAGAGCTCAAGCGCATCGGCGTTCCGCAGGTGCGCTACGTGGCGGGCCTCACGCAGTCAGACCAGCACTTCGCACAGATCGTAGAGTGTCTGCAACCGCAAGGCCGCTTCGGCATCATCGATGAGCTCAAGGGGGCCGACGTGGGCCTGCTCAAGCGCAAGTCAGCCTCCCTGCACTGGGAGCTCATGTTTACCCGCGCCGTGTTCCAGACGCCGGACATGATCGCCCAGCACCGCATCCTCGACGAACTGGCCGCCCTGGTCGACGCCGGCCGCATCCGCACCACGCTGGGCGAGCATTTCGGCACGATCAATGCCGCCAATTTGCGGCGCGCACATGCGCTGCTCGAATCCGGCAAGGCGCGCGGCAAGATCGTGCTGGAGGGCTGGGGTTGAGCGGCTGTTCTAAACGGCCGATTTCCGAATGATCTTGTCATCCCGACCCAAGGTCGGGATGACGGATGTTCGTGCTGAGGATTGCGAATGGTTTCTTAGCGGATCGCGCCGCGCAGACCCATCAGCACGATGACAATCGCCAGCAGCAGCGACACACCCTTCCAGAAGGCCGCCGGGTGCTGCTCGATCAGCGGCGGGCGGCTGCGGCCCAGGAGTTCCGCATTGGGGTGGCGCAGGTCGAAGATGAATTCCGACAGCTCGGCGTAGCGCTTGTACGGGTTGGGATGCAGCGCCTTGCGCAGCGCGCCATCGACCCATACCGGGATCTCGCTGTCATTGTCGAGCAGCGGGCGGTAGCGCAGCTTCTTCTGTGCCGCTTTCGTACGCGAGCGAGAGACCTCCGCACCATAGGGCAGCTTGCCGCTAAGCATCTGGTAGGCGATGACGCCAAGCGAGAAGAGGTCGGAGCGCGGCGTGCCGTTCTCGCAGAGAAAGTATTCCGGCGCCGTGAACTGCACAGTGCCGAGAATGTCGCCGCGATTCGCAGCGGGCGCCGATTCGATCACGCCCGTCACGCGCGTCGAACCGAAGTCGATGATCTTCACCGTGCCGGTGGTGTCGATCATGATGTTCTCCGGCCGCAGGTCTTGATGCAGCATCTCCAGGCGGTGGAAGGCGCGCAGGCCCCTGGCGATCTGCTCGACGATGTCGCGCACCGCATCGAGGTCGGGCTTCGGGTTGTCTCGCATCCACTGCGCCAGCGTCTTGCCCTCGATGAACTCGGTCACCACGTAGAGGAAGTTGCGGCTGCGCGTCAGCGAGCAGGGCTTGAGCACGTGCGCGCTATTGATGCGCCGCGCAACCCATTCCTCCATCAGGAAGCGTTCGAGGTAATCCGGGTTGCCGCCGAGGTCGATGGAGGGTGTCTTGAGAATGACGACGGCATCAGTTTCGATATCCACCGCGAGGTAGATGTGGCTGCGGCTGCTGGCATGCACTTCACGCACGATGCGGTAGCCATCAAAGACGGCACGTGCGTCGAGCAGGGGCGGCAGCGGCAAGGTGGAGAACTGCTGATGAAGCTCGCCGACTTCGGGGTTCGGCAGCGCATCGATACGCACGATCTGCAGCGTCAGGTTGTCAGCGCTGTCGCGCCGCAAGGCCTCCTCGACGATGAGCTTCGCGGCCGCATCGAGATCGTCGGCACGCTCCTGAATCGTAGTGGCGATGAAACGTGCGTCGACATGTTCATACACGCCATCCGTGGCCAGCACGAACAGGTCGCCCGTTTCGAGCTGGTGCGCCTGGTAGTCGATTTCCAGTTGTGGGCTCATGCCCAGCGCGCGACTCAGATAGCTCTGCTCTGATGAGACATGCACGCGGTGATCGTTGGTCAGTTGCTCGAGCGAGCTGCCTCGCACGCGATAGATGCGTGAGTCGCCGACGTGGAAGCTGTGAGCTGTGGTGGACTTGATGACCAGCGCACTCAGCGTGCACACATACCCCTTGTCCTTGTCGTACGGATTCTGGCTGCGCCGCGTCTGCGCATGCAACCAGGAGTTTGTGGCGACCAGCACGCGCTGCGCTGAGGTCTTTACCGACCAGGCCTCCGAGGTGCAGTAGTAGTCCTCGAGGAAGGCCTTCACCGCCGACGCACTCGCGATGTGGCTCACGTCGCTGCTGCTGATGCCGTCGGCTAGCGCGATGGCGATGCCCTTGGTACGTAATTGGGTTTCCGCAGGAATACAGATGCCATGGAAATCCTGATTGGTTTCCTTGCGCCCCTTGTCGGAGTATTGCCCTACAGAGATTTTCAGTTCGCTGGACATGGCTGGCTGACAAGAAAACACGCCGCATGATGACATGCGGCGTGCTTCTTCATTTTGCACAGATCAGGCGGCTACGCGCTTTGGTGCTGTCTTGATGTGTGTTGCGTACAGCGTCAGGCCGGTAAAGGCCAGGCCGCCCACGAGGTTGCCCAGTACGGTGGGAATCTCGTTCCAGATCAGGTAGTCCAGGATCGTGAAATGCGCGCCCAGCATCAGGCCCGAGGGGAACAGGAACATGTTCACGATGGAGTGTTCGAACACCATGTAGAAGAACAGCATGATGGGCATCCACATGGCGATCACCTTGCCGCTGACATGGGTGGAGATCATCGCTCCGACCACACCGGCCGACACCATCCAGTTGCACAGCATGCCGCGCACGAACAGCGTGAGCATGCCGGCCGCGCCGTGCGACTGGTAACCCAGGGTGCGGTTCTCGCCGATCACGCCGATGGCATGGCCCACCGGGCTAGGCTCCACCGAGAAGCCGTAGGTGACGTAGATCGCCATCATCACCGCCACCGTGAAAGCGCCGAGGAAATTGCCGACGAACACGAGCCCCCAGTTGCGCAGCACACCGCCGAGGGTGACGCCGGGGCGCTTGTCGATCAGCGCCAGCGGCGACAGCACGAAGACACCCGTCAGCAGATCGAAGCCGAACAGATACAGAATGCAGAAACCCACCGGGAACAGCACCGCGCCCAGCAGCGGCTGGCCGGTCTGCACGTTGATGGTCACAGCAAACCAGGCTGCCAGTGCCAGGATCGCGCCCGCCATGAAGGCACGGATCACCGTGTCCCGCGTGGACATGAAAATCTTGGATTCGCCTGCATCAACCATCTTCGTCACGAATTCCGAAGGAACCAGATAAGCCATCACATCTCCTTGCCGTACAAAACAAAAAGGCGCCTATTTCCGGACCTCGCTTGAGGGCACGAAAATAGACGCCGTCGTCTATTCAAAATTTTGCGGTGCGAGTCACCCCGCGCGTGCCAGACACCCGTTTGCCTGACCCGTGCCTATAAGCAGGTTCCGCGCCAATCGATTGCGATACGGTAGATGCAGGGTTTCAGGCCGATTGATGGGTTTGCATTGCAGTGCGGGAGCACCGGTGGGGTGCGCAAATGAATCGCACGTGGTGCAGGCGTTCGTGGTGCGGCGCAATGCCGTGAGAGCCATGAATCTCTCCACGCTGAGTCACGCCGGTGGACAAGAAACGCTTCAGATGGGTTGGTGCGCTTAGTTTGTCCATCACAGTCAAACGCACCGAGATAGTGATGCACTCTGCAGTTCCCTCGCCCTGAGGGGCGTAGCAGGGGTTTCGGATGACACGTCATCCGCCTGCGTAGCCGACTGGTTATGCAAAGCCAGTCGTGGGCGCGGAGCGGGGTGGTGCGTCAGCACCGGGAGAGGGGGGATGGCAGGGCAATACCTCGCCTTAGATGGAACCAACTCCAATCAATAGCCCGTCACGGCGCGACCAAGCCGATCACGCACCGCATCCCAATCTGATGCCGCCGGAATCTCTTCAACCACAATGTGCTTCGCGCCACATGCATCCAGCGCACGCTGGTTGGAGTAGAGGTCATGCGCATAGCTCGCAGCCTCACTGGAAGCCTTGATCCATACGCCGCGATGCGAAGCTGCGTGACGGGAGATTGTAGGCGCAACGATTACAGTAGATGTAGGCGAAACAACTACACGAAATGTGTGTGTTTGATCACAGGCAGCCACCGTCGATGCCCGAAGGGTATGCCGAATACAGTTAGCATGAGCGCGTTTGTCAATCTCTCTAACTAAAAGGCAATTCGCATGAAACACAGGTCAATGCTCTCTTTGCCCGCGCTCCTCGCTGCGCTCATCATTACGGGCTGTGGGGGTGGTAGCGGTGATGGCTCATCAACGTCTTCTGCAGCATCCAGCTCCGTTGCCGCCTCCTCGGCGGCCTCTAGCTCTGTTGCAGCGTCTTCTGCAGCCTCTTCGGGCGCCTCCAGCTCCGTCGCAACTGTAAAACTCAGCGGCACGGCCGCTACCGGAGCCCCTGTTGTCAGCGGCAATGTTTCCGTGAAGTGCGGCGCTGCTGCCGCGGTAACCACTACCACCGGCACCAACGGCGCCTGGTCAGCCGACGTTGGTAACCAGCCTGCATATCCTTGCCTGGTCGCAGTCACCGGTGGCTCGCTTGCCGCCGGCACCACGCTCTACGGGTACGCGACGAGTGCCACCAACGTCAATGTCACGCCGCTGACCTCGCTGATTGGCGCTTACGCCACCAACGCCGCCAATGGTGCCCCCATCACCCAAGCCATGCTGAATGCAGCCGTCACCAAGGCATCAGACCTGCTGGTAGCCGCCGGACTGGGCGCGCTCCCGTCCAACCCGCTGACCGCCACGTTCAGCCCCAAGGCCGGCGACCCATACGATGACTATCTCGAAGCGCTGATGGCCACTCTGGCAAAGCAGAGCATCAGCCTCGCCAAGCTGGTCGACGAGGTCACCAAGCAGGGCGCGCCTGTGACGACTGCAATCGAGAGCCCGAACGTCGTGGCCTTTGATTCGACCCCTGCGGTGCTGCCGGCACATGTGATCAGCTATGGCGCAGAGGCCTATCAGCTCACGGGCTTGGGGGACCGCATTGCTTTGGCGACCAACACACCCCGTGCGCTTCGTAGCGTCACCGTGGTGATGGACAGCTGGGCGTGCCAGAGCGGCGACTGGAGTACGGGCAATTGCGTCTCGGCTGCAAACGCCTCGTTCCAGCACCCTGTCACGATCAACATCTACAGCGACAGCGGTACCTTGCTGGCCACTCGTACCCAGGACTTCGCGATCCCGTACCGCCCCTCTACCAGTTCGACTTGCACAGGCGGAAAGTGGATGTCTCCTGAAGGCTGCAAGAACGGCGTTGCATTCAAGATCGATTTTGATCTTCGCTCCCTGAAGGTGACGCTGCCTGACATCGTCCGATATGAGGTGTCGTACAACACCAACACGAATGGCCCCGCACCACTCCACAAAACCGGGCCATACGACTCTCTCAACATTGGGGTCTACGATGTGGCGGTGAGCAGTCCTTCTGTCGGCACCGACAAGGACCTGGGCTACCTCCTCTGGAACAAAGCGCTCAGCAATACGTACGATCCGACGGACACGAGCCGCTATGGCCTGCTGGTCAAGTTCGTTGTCGGCACGCCCTGATCGTGTTTCGCCCATAAGGCGAATGGGCACACGTCAGCAATGACAAGCCCCGCGCAAGCGGGGTTTTTTACGTCCAGGATCGGACAGCAAGCGCCCGAAGCTTGCTCATTCAATGGTGGGCATTGCTTTGCTCTGCCCACCCTATCTCATTGTTCGGCGCCCGAGCCCGTCACGGCGCGACCAAGCCGATCACGCACCGCATCCCAATCGGATACGGCAGGAATCTGTTCAACCACAATGCTCGCCGCACCACACGCATCCAGCGCACGCAGATTTGCATACAGGTCATGCGCATAGCTCGCTGCTTCACCGGAAGCCTTGATCCACACGCCCGTGTGCGCCGCTGGTTTGGAGATACTGAAAGCCAGCACAGCACTATCCACCGACACTGTAGCGACATCTGCAGACATCCGCATCGGCGTACGCGGCGCATAGTGCGCAGCCAGTGCGCCGGAGACGCGTGGCGCATTCGCCACGGCCTGCGGCAGCTTCGGCCGGCGACCGATGACGGCGGCGATGGCATCCGCGCCGATCATGCCGGGGCGCAGGATGACGGGTTCGCCGCGGGAGAGGTCGAGGATGGTGGATTCGATGCCGACCTGACATGCGCCGCCGTCGAGGATCATGCCGACGGCATCGCCGAGGTCGTCGGCGACGTGTTGTGCAGTGGTCGGGCTGATGCGGCCGAAGCGGTTGGCCGAGGGCGCGGCAATGCCGCCATCGCCGCTGGAGAAGGCGCGCAGCAGGGCGAGGGCGACAGGGTGATCGGGCACGCGCAGGCCGACCGTGTCCTGCCCGCCGGTGACGTCGTCGAGGACGTCTTCTTCCTTCTTGAGGATCAGCGTCAGCGGGCCGGGCCAGAAGGCGCGGGCGAGGGCGATGGCTTCCGTGGGAATGTCGCGCGCCCAGTAGGTGATGCTTTCGGCATCGGCAAGGTGCACGATCAGCGGGTGATCGGCAGGGCGGCCTTTTGCAGCGAAGATTTTTGCAACGGCTTGCGCATTGGATGCATCGGCGCCGAGACCGTAGACGGTTTCGGTGGGCAGGGCGACAAGTTCACCTGCGCGGAGCAGGGCGGCGGCACGGGCGATGTCTTCGGGCGTTGCGTTCATCTGGTGACTCTTACTTCAGTGGTTCGGCGAAGAAGGCGAGGACGCGCTTCTTCGCATCCTCACGCGCTTCAGGGTTCGGCGCAGTGGTCACGCCCTGGCCGGGATTCACGCCATTCGGCACTTCCTTGCGCACATTCTTGCGCGTGATGCCCGGATTGTCGAAGTCGTGATAGGTGTCGGGGTAGGTGACGATGCTCATCGGCTCGCCACGCGCGGCAACGCTGGTGGCGAGTTCCTTGCACGGCGCGGCAGGCGTCCAGTCGTCCGACTCACCGATCAGGAGCAGCAGCGGCGCGTAGGGGTGCAAGCCGTCTGCGCGCTTGTTGCGTGCCGTGCAGCCGGGGTAGAAGGAGACGGCGGCCTTGAAGCCTTCCGCGCTGAAAGTCTTTGGTTTGCGCGTGATGGTGTCCAGCGTCACGCCGCCACCATGCGACCAGCCGAGTACGGCGATGCGTTTCGCGTCGATGTCGCCCTGCTGGCGTAGCCACGTCAGTGCGGCGTAGGCATCGCTGACGCGCTCCGATTCCTTGATGGTGCGGTCACCGTATTTGACGGTGCACACTTCCTTGAGGCCACGCGAGGTGAAGCTGTCGAGTACGAGTGCCGCGTAGCCGTGCTCGAGTGCGTACTCGCCCCAACTGTTCTGCCGCGCGCCGATGGCGCCCTTGTTGTCGTACATGCCGCCGCAGCCATGCAGCATCACGATGGCCGGATGTGGGCCGGGTGTGGCGGGTTTGTACAGATAGGCGACGAGGGGCTCGGGCGAGGAGGAAATGCCTGCGGCGGGGATGCTGATTTGTTCCGCAGCGTGTGCGCTCGGCAAGCACAGCAGCAAAGCGAGCGGAAGTGCGTAGGTTGGGTTAGCGAAGCGTAACCCGACGGTCGTAAGCAACCGGGCGCAGAGTGCCCGCAAGATGGATCGGTGGGTTGCTGTCAGCGGCTTAACCCACCCTACGCAAACCGTCTTGTCTCCACGCATGTCGCTATTCCTCGATTCGTCGTCGCGCAACGGATACTGTGCCACCCAACTCTCGTCATTCCCGCGCAGGCGGGAATCCCGCGGCTTTGCGGAGGTACGTCAACGACACTGGATTCCCGCCTGCGCGGGAATGACGGCGTCACGCGTCGTCGCAAATACCGATCGCCGCCCGAGCCGCCATCGCAACTTCATACGCCTTCGCCGGGTCGCTATCGATCACCGTGAAGTGGCCCATCTTGCGGCCGGGGCGTGCGTGGTGCTTGCCGTACAGGTGCAGCTTGAGATTCGGATACGCGAGCAGCTTGCTCCAGTCCGGCTCGCGGTAGTGGCCGTGCGAGTCGGGGCCAGGCTGCGAGGCGTCGTACCAGATATCACCGAGCAGGTTCACCATCACCGCCGCGCTGTGCGCGCGCGCGTCGCCAAGCGGCAGGCCGGTGAGGGCGCGTACCTGTTGCTCGTATTGACTCGTTGCGCAGGCATCAACCGTGTAGTGGCCGCTGTTGTGCGGGCGCGGTGCCATTTCGTTGACGTAGAGCTGGCCGCGCGAGACGAAGAATTCGACGGCGAGCGTGCCGATGTAGCCGAGTTGTTCGGCGATGCGCTCGGCGAGGCCCTGCGCTTCACTCACGTCGAAGCGTGTCGGCGAAATCGAAACATCGAGAATGCCGTGCGCATGTTCGTTCTCGCTAGGTGCGAAGCTCCTGGTGTTGCCGTGTTCGTCGCGCGCCAGCACGACAGAGACTTCGTAATCGAGCGACAGCATCTGCTCGAGTACGCAGGCTTCATTGTGAAAGCCCTGCCAGGCGTGAAGTGCTTCTTCGCGGCTGGTGACGCGCGCCTGGCCCTTGCCGTCGTAGCCGAAACGCGCGACTTTCAGGATGCCGGGGAACAACTCGTCCGGCGCATTGCGCAGATCGTCCACCTTGTTGATGGCGAGGAAGGGCGCGTGCGGGATGTCGTTATTGCGCAGGAACATCTTCTCCGCGACGCGGTTCTGACAAATGCCGACGGCATCCGCAGACGGGCGTACGGGGATGAACTTGGCGAGGTAGTCCAGCGTGTCGGCCGGAACGTTCTCGAATTCGGTGGTGATGGCAGCGCAGTTCTGCGCGAGCTGGTCCAGCGCGGTGAAGTCTTCGTAGCCCGCGCAGAGGTGGCGATCTGCCGCCTTGCCGGCCGGGCTGTTGGTGTCGGGATCGAGCACCCACACCTTGTAGCCGAGTTCATGGGCGGCCAGAACGAAGAAGCGGCCCAACTGGCCGCCCCCGAGCATGCCGAGCGTAGCAGGAGGAAGAATAGCGTTATGCAAAATCAGAACCCTTCACCGCAAAGGCGCAGAAGAATAGAGACAGAGCCAGGTGTGCGTAGGGTGTGAAACGCGAAGCGTTGCGCACCTTCACTTGGCCGCGTGCGCAAAGAAAAGCCTTTGCCCACCCTGCGTTTACGTCATCCCGGCGAAGGCCAGGATCCAGAACCACGCGTGCAAACCGGATCCTGGTCTTCGCCGGGATGACGAAGTGAGGGGCCTGTCCGGCTACAGCGTGGCGCATCGCTTACTGCGGATCGTCCAGCGTCATGTCGAGCACGGCCTGCGTCTGGCGTGCGCGGAACGCATCCAGCATCAGCGCCAGGCGCTTGTCTTCGTTGGCCAGCAGGGCGACGGCGAACAATGCTGCATTAGCCGCGCCGGCTTCGCCGATGGCGAAGGTGGCGACCGGAATGCCCTTGGGCATCTGCACGATGGAGTGCAACGAGTCGACGCCCGAGAGCGCCTTGCTTTGCACCGGCACGCCGAGCACCGGCACCGGCGTCTTGGCGGCGAGCATGCCGGGCAGATGCGCAGCGCCGCCGGCACCGGCAATGATGGCCTTGAGGCCGCGATCGCGTGCGGCTTCGGCGTATTCGAACATCAGGTCCGGCGTGCGGTGCGCGGAGACGACGCGTGCTTCGTAAGGCACGCCGAAGTCCTTGAGGATCTTTGCCGCGGCTTGCAGGGTGGGCCAATCGGAATTGGACCCCATGACGATGCCGATGACTGCGTGTTCGTTTTCCATTGCTTACTTACCTGACAACTGCGCTGCAACGCGCTTGGCCGACTCGAGCGTGTTGGCGAGCAACATGGTGATGGTCATCGGGCCGACGCCACCGGGAACGGGTGTGATGAGGCCAGCGACTTCCTTGGCAGATTCGAAATCGACATCACCGCAGAGCTTGCCATCGTCCAGACGGTTGATGCCCACGTCGATGACGACGGCGCCCGGCTTGATCATGTCGCCGGTGAGGAACTTCGGCTTGCCCACGGCGGCGACAACGATGTCGGCACGGCGCGTGTGGAAGGCCAGATCCTTCGTTTGCGAATGGCACACGGTGACGGTCGCACCCTGCGACAGCAGCATGACGGCCATCGGTTTGCCGACGATATTGCTGCGGCCGATAACGACGGCTTCGGCGCCCTTGATCTGCACGTTTTCGGATTCGAGCATCTTCATCACGCCCCACGGTGTGCAGGGGTAGAAGCTCTTGCGACCTTGCAGCAGCAGGCCGAAGTTCTCGGCGTGGAAGCCGTCGACGTCCTTGGCGGGCGAGATGGCTTCGAGCACCTGGTCTTCGTTGAAGTGCTTGGGTAGTGGCAGTTGCACGAGGATGCCGTGCACGCTCGGGTCGGCATTCAGCTCTGCAATCTTGGCGAAAACGACTTCCGGCGCGACGTCGACGGCAAAGGTGAACTTCAGCGAACGGAAACCGGCTTTCTCGCAGGCCGCAACCTTGTTGCGCACGTAGACGGCCGAGGCAGGGTTTTCGCCCACCAGGATCACCGCCAGGCAGGGCTGGACGCCTTGCTCGGTGAGGGCTTGTGCGTTCTTCGCGATGTCTTCGCGAACATTTGCGGCAAGGGCGTTGCCGTCGAGAATGCGTGCAGTCATGGGTGAGGGTGTATTCATAGTGGGCGAGCGGTTGCGCTCGCATGCAATGGGTGCAGAGCAAGGCGCAGCGACGCTGTCAGGTTGGAACCTGACGAGGAGCTGTAACGCGGTGCTGCGCCCATTTCATGTGAGCCCTTTGGGTTAAGGACTATGGCCTGCATGACTGCGTTGCGCTCTTTGTGCAGGGGACCCACCCTGCACTGTGTCGCACGCCTTGTCCTGCAAGCCATAGTCCTTAACGCAATCCCCTCGCCCACTATGAATACACCCTCCAGCCGTGCGGAAAAACCGCACAGTATACCCGGGCACACAGGGGCGGCAACAGGGCTGGCAAAGGTTCGTCATGAATACCCTTGGGGCTTGCAAGGGTTCGTGATGAGTTCCTCTTTATATCGTCGGTTTCGGGGTCGGCGCGTCGTTGGCTGGAGTGCCGAGTGACCAAATCTGCCCCCAGAACAGATAGTGCTGCCCGGGATGGTTTTCGCCAGCGGTAGTGCGGTTGGACCTTAGCCAGTCCCCTGGCGTGCCGTCGGACAGAATTAATGGGGGTAGCACCTGTCAGGATTTGTAACGTTTACCCGAACCTCTTCATGTTTTCTGCAGTGCGTACGTAAACACAAGTTCAGCGCATTTCGCGTCCCCCTATATTCATCAGGAGCAACAATGTCCTCTAGTAACAGTGTCGCGCAGCGTGTTGGTCTTGGCTTTGCGTTCATGCTGGCGTTGATGATCGCCGTCGGCGTGGTCGGCCTGCTTGGCCTCAACAGCCAGTACGAACAGGTCAAATCCCTGCTTGCGAAAGATCTTGATATGCATCTGACCATGCTCGACGCGCAGATGAAGATCTCCAAGATGCGGCGCGATGAGAAAGATGTGTTCCTGTCGGTCGGTGAAGCAGACAAGATCAAGGAATATCGCGGCAAGTGGGGCAAATCCCACGATGCGGTGATGGGTGTCATCAAGGATATCCGCACAAAGGCCAGCGACGACGAGCGCGCAAAACTCACCGATCTCGACGAGAAGTTCAAAGGCTACTTCGATGGTATGGAGAGCACCGTCAAGAAGATCAACGAGGGCGCTTACAAGACGGCCAACGATGCCAATATGGCGTTCGAGCCACAGAAGAAACTTATGCAGGAAGCATTGCGCTCGGTAACCGAGTTGTCCAAGGCGGCCGAGGCGCGTGTGCAGGCCATCGATGAACAGCTCGCCGCGATTCGCTCGCGCGCATCAACCTGGGCCATCGTACTCATGCTCGCGGGCCTTGCGGTGGGTGTGGTTGCCGCATGGCGCATCATTGCCAGCATCCGCAGCCCGCTAGCCCGGATGCAGGCTGCCATTCTTGATATCAGCAAGACCGGCCACATCAGCAAGCGCATGCCAGTGGGAGCGCAAGACGAAATCGGCCAGACTTCGGCTGCGGTGAATCACTTGCTGGAAGGCATGAGCCAGATCATCGGCTCGGCCACGGGCAACTCCTCCGAGTTGTTGCAGGTAGCACGCGAGCTCAACAGCGCCGCGGACCGCATCGCCTCTGCCTCGGTGTCGCAATCGGATGCCGCTGCCTCTTCCGCTTCTGCCGTGCAGGAAATGACCAGCAGCGTCTCGCATATCGCCGACAGTGCGCGCACCCTGCAACGCGAAACTGCGCATGCCTCCGAAACCGCAGGGAACGGTGCACAAGCTGCACGTCGTGCAGCCGATGAAATCCAGAAGGTCGCCGAAGCCATTACACAATCGACCGAAGTGATCCGCGTGCTCGATCAGCGATCCGGCGAAATCGGCGAAATCGTTCGTGTCATCAAGGAGATTGCGGACCAGACGAATCTGCTGGCACTCAACGCGGCCATTGAAGCGGCACGTGCGGGTGAGCAGGGCCGGGGCTTTGCCGTGGTCGCCGACGAAGTGCGCAAGCTGGCCGAGCGCACCACCTCCGCGACGACCCAGATCAACGAGAAGATCGAAGCCGTGCAACGTGAAACCGGTGCGGCTGCTCAGGGTATGACAACGGCAAGCGAGATCGTTGTCAGCGGCGTGCGTTGCTCACAGGAAGTCGCCGAGTCGTTGCGCAACATCGAAGCTCTGTCGCAAAACACTGCGTCGCACATCGCCGATATCTCCAGCGCCATTGACGAGCAGAGTCAAGCCAGCCATCAGATCGCCACACACATCGAACGCATCGCCAGCGCCAGCGAACAGAACCGCGAGACGGCCTCGTCGGCACAGCGCCATTCCAGTTCCCTGTTTGGCGTGGCCGAGCGACTGGATTCGACGATCAAGCGCTTTACGGTTTAAAGCTCCTCCCCGAGCGCAATGAAAAAGCCCGTCCGGAAAACCGGACGGGCTTTTTGCTTTCTGGCGGGGTTGTTACGGCGTGATCTTGCCAACACCGGCATTGGCCTTGACGGTCGAACGCACCGTATCAGGCGTCGTCAGCGGCGTGTAGCTGTAGTAAGCCGAAGGGGCCCAATCCACCGGACCGATGAAAGGCTTACCGGAGTTCTTCACCGCGTTCTTGGCATTCACCACCGTGGCGGCCGCCGCGTTCAGATCAACCGTCGCGCCATTCAGCCAGGAGCCGACGTCGGTGAAGTACTGGCTCCATGCATCGAAGTTGGCCGACAGGAGATCCGTCGCCGCCGCGCCCGTGATATCGAAGGCGTTGCGCTCCGAGTACGCCTTGCCATTGAAGCCGAGACCGATGGCGTAGCTGGCGTAGTACGGGTGGGTTTCTTCCGTCTTCTTCACGTTCTCATACAGATTGTTGAGGATGTGTACGTGGGCGTTGCGCACGCGCGGTGTGCGCTGGCCGGTGTACTGGAAGTAGTTGCGATAGAAGGTGAGGTGGTACTCGCCGTCGTTCACATCACTCGAGCCGATCAATATGCTCTTGTCGTGATTGCTGAATTTGTTGTACGACAAGGTGATGTAGTCCGCGCCGGACTTGATGTCGAGCAGGCCGTCGTACATCTTATAGAAGGCCTTGTTCGAATTGACGCCATCGAAGTCAGGGCCGTCGGTGAACTCGCAATGATCGACCCAGCCGCGCGTGACGCCTTGCAGCGTCAGGCCGTCCGGCTCGGCGTTGGATGGGCAGTAGTCCTTGTCGACATAGGTGCACTTGCTGAAGTCTTCATAAACCCAGCCCGGGTCCTTGCCGTTGATGAAGCGCACATTGCGCACGATGATGTTGTTCTGCCCGCTGATGTGAATCCACACGGCATTGAGCGTCGGAATCACGCCGTTCTCCACAATGCCGATCAGCGAGGTGTTCGGGCGCGAGATGCGTTGCTCGGTGAAGCCCGTGCCGTCCGCATTCGTTGCACCGTTGATATAGCCCTTCACGTAGATGGTCCAGGGAATGGCCTTGTTGGCACCGCTGCTCGCTGTGGCGATGCACGAAGCCAGCGTAGCGAGCGTCGTTGCCGTGCACGACTGGCCGCCTGCGCCACCTGTGGGTACGCCACCCGAGGCAAGCGTCGCCCAGCCCATCAGGCCGTCACCGGTTTGTGCGGGAATGGACGACGTACTCGAGGACACGCTGGAAGACGAAGAGCTGCCAACGCCGCTCGACGAGGAAGACTTGCTGCTCGATGAACTGGACTTGCTGGAACTGGACGAACTCACCGAGCTGGTACTTGTGCCCGTCGGGACCGAGCATTCATTCGTGCCACCGGCAACCTTGGCGCCGGCACCGAAAGTGACTTCACCGCAGACGAAGCTGCCCATGAGTGTCTTGTAGGTGAACTGGTCCGAGCGGCCATAGGCCACGCTGGTCGCCGATGTGACCGCACAGGTCTTGCCTTCGGTGCAGATCGTTGTGTAGCCCGCCGGGCGATTGGCTGCAATGGCTGTCCCGGCAGCGGCCATGACGGCTGCGCCCAGCATGATGTGGGAAGTACGCATGAAGTGTCTCCGTGAGGATTATTTTTCTGCCAGAACTGCGTGAGGCGCTGGCAGGCCGGATCCCGTTTCATCTGCTGCGATGATTTGCAGGTCCGTGCATCTTTCTAGTCGGCATCGGCGAAGCTGACAAGGATTGTGATGGCGGTGGCGTTGCTGCGCTGCTGGCGGAGCGCAGTCAGGTTTGTGCAAATTGTTTTTAATCATTTATTTCTGTATTGACAGAAATAAATGGCGTGGCTACGCTGCTGCTCATGGAACTCACAAAGAACGAATCGCAATTTGTATTGCACTGGGGCGAGATGGGCAGCCGCTGGGGCGTCAATCGCACTGTTGCGCAGATTCACGCACTATTGTTCGTCATGGCCCGCCCGATGAATGCCGATGAAATTGTCGAGACGCTGAATGTGGCGCGCTCGAACGTCAGCAACAGCATCAAGGAATTGCAGTCCTGGCAACTCGTTAAACTGACACACGTGATGGGCGATCGTCGCGATCACTTCGAGACGTCGGGCGACGTGTGGGAGTTGTTTCGCATCATTGTGAGGGGGCGCAAGCAGCGCGAAATTGATCCTACGATCAATGTATTGCGCGAGCTCACGGCCGCGAAGGATTTCGGCAAGGAGTCGGCCGCTTTCCAGGAGCGGGTCGGGGCGTCACTTGAATTCCTCGAGGTGTTGACAGCATGGAGCGATGAAATGATGCGCCTGAGCCCGCCGACCCTAGTGAAGATACTCAAGATGGGTGCCAGCGTGCAGGGGCTCGTGCGCGGCGCGAAGAAGTAGGGAAGGATCTGGCTGCCCGGATGAGGCGGCCATTTTTTTGCGACTGAGTTTCTGTATTGGCAGAAATTTCGGAAATAAAGAAAGGTTGTGCGCCATGACTTTGCAATCGTTTGCGCTATGCGTTCTCGTGCCGGCAGTGCTGGTGTTGGCGGTGTTGATCTACCTGCGACCTGTATTGATTGCGGTGCTGGTCGAGTTCGGAGTGTCTGCACAAGGTGCCGAGTTCTGGCTGCGATCGGCAACGGTCCTGGCGTTGATCGGCTCTGTGTGTCTGGTGCTGCTCTTCGGAGACGTGCAAGGTGGTCGGTTGGGGGACGTGCTGCGCCGCGTGCTCATCTGGTCGTTATTGGGCAGCTTCGCGTCGATCGGGTTGATCGCGCGCTTGGTCTGGCGAGCCCGCCCTGTGGATTGTGCGAGCCGTACGACAGCGAACGGAGATGCATCATGCGTGTCCTGATCGTCGGTGGCGAGGGAATGATCGGGCGCGTGCTTGCCGAGCGCTTCCGTTCGCGGGGCCATGAGGTGGTCGTGACCTCACGGCGCGCTGCCGCCGGAGAGGGGCGTCTCGATCTCGCCGCCTTGCCTTCCTGCGAGGCATTGATCGGCATGCTGCAAGGCTACGACCTGCTGGTCAATGCAGCGGGCATCGGCCCGTCACGCAGGGCGCACGATCATGAAACGGTGCACCGCCTCGGCGCGTGTCGCTTGTTCGACGCCTGTGTGGCTGCCGGCGTGCCACGCATTCTGCAGATATCGGCATTGGGCGATCCGGGAACGGGTAGCTTCATCGCGAGCAAGCATGCAGCCGACGAGTATTTGTTCGGCCTGCCGGTTGATGCGCTCGTGATTCGACCCTCCCTGGTGTTCTCGCGTCAGGGCGAGACTTCGCGCCTGCTTCTGTCGCAGGCACACATGCCGGTGCTGGTTCTTGCCGGGATCGGCGATGCGACCATTCAACCGATTCACGTCGATGACCTCGCCGATGCCCTCGTGCCGATGATCGAGAAGTCGAAAGGTCCCCGTGGCATGGTCGAAGTCGTCGGACCGCGCGCATTGAGCCTTGCTGACTTCGTGCTGGGCTTGCGAGTGACGATGGGCCGAGGGCGCACGTGGCGCGTACCGCTCCCGTACTGGCTGTCCAAGCCGGGCTTTATTGTGCTTGGCTGGCTCGGGTTCTCTGCCGGTGGATTGCAGACCTTGCGTGTGCTGCGGGCTGGAAGCGTCGGTATGCCGGGCGCCATCTGCACGGGGCGAGATCCAGCCTGCATGCTGACGGCGATCGAGGCACGCGAGGAGCGGAGCAGATTCGCACGATCGATGGCCGTCTGGTCCGGGCGGCTTGCGTTGAGCATTGTCTGTCTCGCATCCGCGTTGATCCCGCTCGTAGCGGCCGGGCACGCGAGGTCGCTCGAATGGCTGGCCCGCTTCGGGCTGCAGGACGGCCCTGCGCGCGCCGTGTTTGCCGTGCTGATCGGGGTCGACCTGTTGTGTGCCTGCGCGGCCCTCACTGCGCGCACCGTCAAAGCCTGGCTGGCGGTCGCAGCCGTTGTCGCGACCTACACGCTTGTCATGAGTGTCCGCCTGCCGGAGTTGTGGCTGAATCCCTTCGGTCCTCTGCTCAAAAACTTGCCGATGATCGCCTGGGCCGTCGCACTGGCGGGATTCTCAGATGCTGAAAAGGGGAGCGAATCATGAGCACCTATCTCCTGGTGGAATATGCTCACGTCTTTTCTTCGGTCGTCCTGGTCGGAACGGGATTCGGCAGCGCGTTCTACCTGTTCTGCGCCAATCGCTTCGGCAGCACGACTGACAAGCTCTTCATCGGCCGTCTGGTTGTGATCGCCGACTGGATCTTCACGACGCCCGCCGTCATCGTGCAGCCCCTCACCGGCCTGTGGCTGATGCATGCAGCGGGCTGGCATGTCACGACGCCGTGGATTCTTGCCGGATTGTCGCTATACATCTTCGTCGGCCTCTGCTGGTTGCCTGTCGTCGTCCTGCAGATACGCATGCAGCGCATGGCTCGCGACGCGCTAGCCGCACAGCGTGCCTTGCCTGCGGCCTATGCGAGCACGGCGGCCTGGTGGGAGGGTTTGGGGTATCTCGGATTTGGCGGTTCGATCGCAATCTTCTGGGTGATGGTGGCCAAGCCATCCTTCGTTGAAGGAGCAAACATGACCATCCTCAGTCGTCAGATCGAAATCGACGCATCACAGACTGAAGTATTCCGGGTGTCGCAGGACGACAGGGCTCGCCTGATATGGGATTGCTTTACCGCCGCGATTGAATACAGCGCCGCGCTGCGTGAAGCCGGTACCCGAGCACGCGTGCTGGCCAGGAATGGCTTCCGTATGGACGTGCGTTTCATCAAATGCCAGGCGCCATTGCGCGCTGCGGTCGTGATGACCCGAGGGCCCTGGCTCTTCAGGCGGTTCGCGGGCACTTGGGAGTTCCGGGAAATGGCTTCTGCCCGATGCCTGGTGAAATTCCGGTATCAGCTTGAGTTGCTGCCCGTGCTGCGTTGGACGGGCTTCGAGTGTCTCGTTGCGCGGTTCTTTGCGAGGGACATCCGTTTGCGGCTCGAAGGGCTCAAGCGCTACTGCAAAATGAATGCTACGTATGGGGGAAAATGAGATGCAGAAAAACTACCCGCTCACGCTGTTCTTCGACAGCGCTTGCCCGATCTGCAATCGAGAGATGCATGCGCTCAAGACGCGTGACGTGCATGCGCGGCTGAACCTGATCGATATCGCCGCAGAGGGTTTTGACGCACAGGCTTGGGGCTACTCGGCGGAAGCGCTCGACCGCGCCATGAGTGGCTGCTTTGTTGATGGCGAGCGTGTCAGTGGGCTCGATGCCATCCTGGCCGCATATGAGGCGGTAGGGCTTGCGCATATCTTCCGCTGGACTCGCCTGCCACTGTTGCGACCGATCCTGGATCGGGCCTATCTGTTGTTTGCCAGTAACCGGAATCGTTTTTCGCCGCTTGCGATGCCCTTGATCGCATTGCTGGTACCGGCGCCGGAGACCTTGCGTGCAGATTGTCAGTCTGGTTTCTGCGACCTGGAGAAATGAAAAGGCCGCGCATTGCGCGGCCTTTTGGGGGTGACGTTGATCAGCCCAGTCTTGCCAACTGATCGCGCAGCTTCTCCAGCGTCGACGTGAAATCGGCCAGGCGCTTGCGCTCCTGCTCGACCACTTCCGGCTTGGCGCGTGCCACGAAGCCCTCGTTGCCGAGCTTGGCCTGTGCCTTGCCGACTTCGCCTTCGATGCGCGAGATTTCCTTGCCGATGCGTTCGCGCTCGGCGCCGATGTCGACTTCGATCTTCAGCATCATGCGGAACTCGCCGACGACTTGGGTTGGTGCGGGCGATTGCGGCAGCTCGGCGCCGACAGCGGTCACTTCGCTGAGCTTGGCCAGCGCAGCGAGGTAAGGCGCAATGGCCTTCACCGTGGCTTCGTCGCCGGAGACCAGCAGCGGCACCTTGGTGGCGGGCGAGAGGTTCATCTCGCTGCGCAGGCTGCGGCATGCGTTGATCATGTCCTTGAGCTGCGCGACCTTCGCTTCCGAGGCTTCGTCGATGCGTGTCGGCTCCATCGTCGGGTAGCTGGCGGTGCCGATGAAGTCGTGGTTCTTGCGGCCGGCGACGACGGACACGGTCTGCCACAGCTCTTCCGTGATGAACGGGATCAGCGGATGGGCGAGGCGCAGGATTGTTTCGAGCACGCGCACCAGGGTGCGACGCGTGCCGCGCTGCTCCGCCTCCGAACCGTTCTGCAATTGCACCTTGGCGAGTTCGAGGTACCAGTCGCAGTACTCGTCCCACACCAGTTCATAGATCGCACGTGCGGCGAGGTCGAGGCGGTAGTCGGCGAAGTACTGCGCAATTTCGCCTTCGACGCGTTGCAGGCGGCTGGTCATCCAGCGATCGGCGAACGAGAAACTCAGATACTGACCGTCGCAGGCATTGACCTGATGGTTGTCCAGGCCACAGTCCTTGCCCTCGCAATTCATCAGCACGAAGCGCGTGGCGTTCCACAGCTTGTTGCAGAAGTTGCGGTAGCCCTCGCAGCGGTTCATGTCGAACTTGATGTCACGGCCGGGCGAGGCGAGTGATGAGAACGTGAAGCGCAGTGCGTCGGTGCCGAAGCCGGGAATGCCTTCGGGATATTCCTTGCGCGTCTTCTTTTCGATCTTCGCCGCATCGCGCGGGTTCATCAGGCCGGTCGTGCGCTTGGCGACGAGGTCTTCGAGCGAGATGCCGTCGATGAGGTCGATCGGATCGAGCACATTGCCCTTCGACTTGCTCATCTTCTGGCCTTCCGCATCGCGGATCAGGCCGTGCACATACACATGCTTGAACGGGATCTTGCCGGTGATGTGCTTGGTCATCATGATCATCCGGGCGACCCAGAAGAATATGATGTCGAAGCCCGTGACAAGCACGGAGGAGGGCAGGTACAGGTCGAGCGCGGGATTGCTCTGGCCCGGATATTCTGGCGTCCAGTCGAGCGTCGAGAACGGCCACAGTGCTGACGAGTACCAGGTGTCGAGCACGTCGTTGTCGCGATTGAGCGTGCCGCTGTAGCCATCTTTGGCCGCCAGTGCTTTCGCTTCGGCCTCGTCGTGGGCAACCCACACGCGGCCATCGTCGGAATGCCATGCGGGTATCTGGTGGCCCCACCAGAGTTGGCGCGAGATGCACCAGTCCTGCAGGTTGCGCATCCACGAGTAGTAGGTGTTCACCCAGTTCTCGGGCACGAATTTCACTTCGCCGGATTCAACGACCTCGATGGCTTTCTGGCCGATGCTCTTGCCATCTGCGCCGGGCTTGTTGACGGCGACGAACCATTGATCCGTCAGCATCGGCTCGACGATTTCATTGGTGCGCTCACAGCGTGGCACTTGCAGTTTGTGCGGCTTGATCGAGTCGAGCAGGCCGAGCGCTTCGAAGTCGGCAACGATCTGCTTGCGTGCTTCGAAACGGTCGAGGCCGCGATATTTTTCTGGCGCGCTGCCGTTGATCTTCGCGTCCAGGGTCAGCACCGAAATCATCGGCAGCTGGTGGCGTTGGCCGACAGCGTAGTCGTTGAAGTCGTGCGCAGGCGTGACCTTCACGCAGCCCGTGCCGAACTCTCGATCGACGTAGTCGTCGGCAATGATCGGGATTTCGCGATCGCACAGTGGCAGCGCGATCATCTTGCCGATGAGGTGCGCGTAACGTTCGTCTTCCGGATGCACCATGGCAGCGGTATCGCCGAGCATGGTTTCGGGACGCGTCGTCGCCACGACCAGATGACCCGAGCCATCCGCCAGTGGATACTTCAGATGCCACAGGTAGCCGTCTTCTTCGTTCGATTCGACTTCGAGGTCGGACACGGCGGTGCCGAGCTTCGGGTCCCAATTCACGAGACGCTTGCCGCGATAGATCAGGCCTTCGTTATAGAGGCGCACGAAGGTTTCGGTGACGGCTTTGGAGAGGCCCGCATCCATCGTGAAGCGCTCACGCTTCCAGTCGGGCGAGGTACCGAGACGACGCATCTGCTGGGTGATGGTGCCGCCGGAATACTCTTTCCACTCCCAGACTTTTTCGAGGAATTTCTCGCGGCCCAGATCGAGGCGTTTGACGCCTTCGCCTTCGAGCTTGCGTTCGACGACGATCTGCGTGGCAATGCCGGCGTGGTCGGTGCCCGGTTGCCACAGCGTGTTGACGCCGAGCATGCGGTGATAGCGCGTCAGCGCATCCATGATGGTCTGGTTGAAACCATGACCCATGTGCAGCGAACCGGTGACGTTCGGCGGTGGCAGCAGGATGCAGAAAGACTGGTCGGCGGGCTTGCTGGTGTCGAGACCAGCTCCGAAATAGCCGGACTGTTCCCACTTCGGATACCAGCGGGACTCGATGTCCGCCGGTTCAAAACTCTTGGCTAGTTCCATTTTTGCTGGAGGCGTGTGAATGCTGGAGAGCCGGGGATTATACCGGCGCAAGCCTCATGCAGGACTGACAGGGAGGCGCAGCGGGACTATTGTGGCTTGGTGTCGAGCAGCGCCGAAAGCTTGTCGGAGAGTTCCGGCAGCAAGGTGGCGCGCATGTGAGCCGAGGTTTGCATGCGGATACGCTCGGCGACGTTATCCAGCGTACCGGCGATGACCTGCGGTAGCTCGCGTGTCAGCCAGGCATCGATGGCTTGCGAGATGTAGGCATCGAGTTCGATGAGCTGTTCGGAGAACTGCAGCACGACATTGTTGTGGATTTCGCGGCGCGCCGATTCGAGGGCCAACTGGTGCTGGGTTTGGCTCTCGTTGCGTCCTTCCAGGCGGCCTTCCGACATGCCTTGTGCGAAACCATCCCTGAATGCCTCTTCGCGACCTTCGGTGCGCCCCTGGATCAACGCATTCTGGACAGCGAGCGGATCGCCGAGGCGGGCGCGATCGAGGGCGTCCTGAATCGCACGATCCTGATTCTTGAGCATTTCGCGCTGGGTGCGCTCGATGGCGTCGTTGATCAGGATGTTGACCTGTTCGGACGACAGCCCGCTGGCCGCTGGCTCCAGTTCTTCTTCCAGTGCCACGAGCTTGGGCACATTCATGACCTCGGTCAGCTCGGGCAGGTCGTCGACAACCTCGGTGAGCATGGGCAGCTCCTCAGATTCGGAGTTCACGCCATCGGGCCGGTTGCGTTTGATCAGCGCATCGGCCTTGGTGAGTAGCTCGTCAGAGAGGTCGGCCTCGTTCAACGAGGAATTTGGATTCATGTCGGCGATTTGTCGTTCACGTCAGGTGTTGAGTTCTGCCTCAGTCTGGCTTCTTCGCAAGATCGAAAGCCATGATGGCATGACCTTGCTCCTTGAAGGCTTGCCATCGCTGCCGTGCCTGCTGGCGATCTCCGTCTTGCGTGGAGACGATTTCGACCAGCATGTCGAAGCGCTTGAACGCTGCCGGCACAGGATCGTTACTCAGGTTGACTAATACGTCCGTATGCGGGGGATTGTCCAGTTGCGAGGCGATGACAACGGGCGTGCGGGCTGCGAGCGGAGAGTCTGCGGCGACATGCGGCACGAAGGACAGCGGCTGCGCGGTCCACAACAGGTTGTCGAAACGCTGTGCGAGCGCCGCATTCGGTGCGTGCACCAGCACGCGATGCCCCTGCCGCACGGCCTTGGCCGTAATCGAACAGGCCGCCATCAAGCGGTCAGGGGCATTGTGATAGAACTTGATTTGAGTCACTTACTTGTGTGCGCGAGCGATCAGGAAGTTGGTCAGCAGCGGCACTGGACGGCCGGTAGCGCCTTTGTCCGCGCCCGAGCGCCAGGCCGTGCCGGCGATGTCTAGGTGCGCCCACTTGTAGGCCTTGGTGAAGCGCGACAGGAAGCAGGCGGCGGTGATCGAGCCGGCAGGACGACCGCCGATGTTGGCCATGTCGGCGAAATTGCTCTTGAGCTGGTCCTGATACTCCTCGAACAGCGGCAGTTGCCAGGCGCGGTCGCCGCAGTCCACGCCGACATCGAGAATCTCGCGGGCAAGCGCGTCGTCGTTGGCCATCACGGCGCTGGTCTGGTGCCCCAGCGCAATGATGCAGGCGCCGGTCAGCGTGGCGATGTCGATGACGGCAGCCGGCTTGAAGCGCTCGGCATAGGTCAGCGCGTCGCACAGGATCAGGCGACCTTCTGCATCCGTGTTGAGAATCTCGATGGTCTGGCCCGACATGGAGCGCACCACGTCGCCGGGGCGCGTGGCGTTGCCGGCCGGCATGTTCTCGGTGGTCGGGATCAGGCCGACCAGATTGATAGGCAGGCCCATCGAAGCGACGGCCTTGAAGGTGCCAAGCACGGAGCCTGCGCCACACATGTCGTACTTCATCTCGTCCATGCCTTCACCGGGCTTGAGCGATATGCCGCCGGTATCGAAGGTGACGCCCTTGCCGACGAGGACGATGGGGGCAGCTTTTCCCTTGCCGCTGGTTTTGCCACCTGAGTATTCCATGACGATGAAGCGTGGCGGTTCGACCGCGCCTTGCGCAACGGACAGGAACGAACCCATGCCTAGCTTGGCGATGCCGGCACGGTCAAAGGTCGTGACCTTGAAGCCGTAGTGCTTGCCGAGCTTCTTTGCCGTGTCGGCGAGATAGCTTGGCGTGCACACGTTGGCAGGCAGATTGCCAAGTTCCTTGGTCAGCGCCATGCCTTCGGCAATGGCAGCGCCTTGGGCCAGCGCATTCTTGGCGGCGTTGTCGCTGCGGCCGACGAGCAGGAAGTCCAGCTTGGCAACGCCGTTCTTGTTCTTCTCTTTTACTGCGCGCGGCACATCGAAGCGATAGGCTGCATCGGCGATGAGCTGTGCCGCCGTGCGCAGTGTGTAAGGTAGATCGCGCTGCGCGGGGATCGCGTCGGTGATGCATACCGCGGCATCATCTGCGCGGTGATTAGCCAGCCACTTGCCGAGACTGCTCGCTGCGCTGCGCAGGGCCTTGTCGCTGAAGCCTTCCTTCTTGCCAAGACCGACAACCAGCACGCGATCGGCCGCGACGCCGGGCAGGACGGGGATCAACAGCAGGCTGCCGGCCTTGTTCTCGAGATCACGCTTGACGAGTCGCGCGAGTTCTCCGTTACTCGCGTCGCTGACTGCTTGAGCCTGTGCGCCGAGCGCGGCGTCGCTGAAGGCAGTGACGACCAGGCAGGCCGTTTTCAGTTTCTCGGGGGTACTGGCTTTTATGCTAAATTCCACGGGCTGACCTCGTAGTAAACGCCTCGTCAAAGGCCGTTGTGATCGTTTCAATCAGGGCTGACTCAAGCAATGCCGCCCGAGCCTGCCGCATGCGAAGAGGTTCATTGAACACGCGCCATCTTACGCGGTTCGTGCATTATCTCCGCTTGCGTCAAGTGCCGTCAAAGCGCTGCCGGAGGCTGCACCAACTGCAAGACCTATTGCGACACCGCCTGCAACTTCATTTGCGACTTCTTTTTCAGCCCATCCAGACATGATTTTCCGCCGCGCCGCCGTGCGCGAATTCGCCAGCAATGCCGCCGCCATTTCCATGGCGCTGCTGTTCATCATGATGACCGTGGTCCTTATTCGCCTGCTGTCGCAAGCGGCGGGCGGCCGTGTGCCAGCTGATGCCGTGCTGGCATTGATCGGATTCTCGACGCTCAATCACCTGCCGGTCGTGCTGGCCTTGTCTAGTTTTGTCGCGGTGCTGATGTCGATGAGCCGCAGCTACCGTGACTCTGAAATGGTGGTGTGGTTTGCCTCGGGTCTGCCTCTGACCGCCTGGATCGGGCCTGTGTTGCGCTTTGCCATGCCTGTGGCCGCCGTTGTCGCGTTGATGTCGTTGTTCCTTTCGCCCTGGGCGCAGCAGCAACAGACGGAGTATCGCAAGCGGCTTGAGAGTCGCGACGAGGTCTCGCGTGTCGCGCCGGGCTCGTTCCGCGAATCGGCCGATGCACGTCGCGTGTTCTTCGTCGAGTCGGTGGATAAGGATGCTGGCCGTGTCCATAACGTATTCATCAGTGCGCTGCAGAACGGTAGGCAGAACGTCACGGTGGCGGCGGACGGTCTCATCGAGGTTGCGAAGAATGGCGATCGCTTCGTGGTCCTGCTCAATGGGCGTCGCTACGATGGCGAACCGGGTATGGCGGATTATCGCGTGATGCAGTTCGAGCGCTATTCCGTACGCATAGAGCCCAAAGAGGTCGGTGAGCTGGAGCTGTCCTCGCAGTTGATGCCGACCATCGATCTGCTCGAAAAACCGACCCCTGCCGGGCGTGGTGAGCTGGTCTGGCGCATCGGATTGCCGATTGCCACGGTCTTGCTGGCGATGCTGGCCATCCCCCTGTCGTTCGTCAATCCACGCGCCGGCCGGACTAATAGCCTGATCTTTGCGGTGCTGACTTTTACCGTCTACCTCAATCTATTGGGCGTATCGCGCGCCTGGGTGGCACAGGGCAAGCTGAGTGCCGTGTCGGGTACTTGGGGCGTGCATGGGCTCATGTTGATCTTGCTGGGCGTGTTGTTCTTTGTGCGCCTGGCACCCTCCGTGCGCCGCAGTTAGGAAGCGCGATTCTCATATGAAGACACTCAACCGTCATTTGCGCAGGGAAGTTGTTGCTGCAACCCTGCTGGTGCTGGCCGCGTTTATCGCACTCTTTGCGTTCTTCGATTTTCTCGGTGAGCTGGATCAGATCGGGCAAGGGGGCTACCAACTCAAGCACGCGCTGATCTTCGTCGTGCTGACCATTCCGAGCCGCGCTTACGAAATCATGCCGATTGCCGTGCTGATTGGTGCGCTCTACGCGCTGACCCAGCTGGCACGCCACTCCGAGCTGACGGTGATGCGCGCGGCCGGGGTGTCAACGCTGCGTCTGCTCGGGAGTCTGTTGCGCGTCGGACTCATTTTTGTGGTCGCGACCTTCGCTCTGGGTGAGTACATTGCGCCGCCGCTGGAGCGCGTCGCGCAAAAGTGGCGCTTACGCAGCACCAACGCGGCCGTGCCGCAGGAGTTGCGCACGGGCGTCTGGTTGCGTGACGGCAATATGTTCATCAATGTTCGCAAGGCGCAGCCGGATGCTGCACTCGAAGGCATCAAGGTCTATGAACTTGATGATAAGGATCACATTCTTTCGGTCAGCGTGGCGGAGCGTGGTGAGTATGCGGGCGAGGGAAGCTGGAATTTGTCGGAAGTGAAGCGCACGCGTTTGCTAGGCGACCGGACTGTCGTCGAGAGCTTCCCGCAGCTGCGGTTCCACTCTTCGCTGACGCCAGCCATGTTTAATGTGGGCATGGTGACTCCCGAGCGCATGGCGATCGCCAATCTCTACCAGTACGTGCAGCATCTGCGGGATAACCGTCAGCGCACGGGGCGGTACGAGGTGGCTTACTGGAAAAAACTTGTCTACCCATTTGCTGCGCTGGTGATGATCGGCCTGGCTCTGCCGTTCTGTCTGGGTAGTCAGCGAGCGGGCAACGTCAGCGCGCGCGTCATGCTCGGTGTCATGCTTGGCATGGGCTTTTATCTGTTGAACGGGCTTTCGTCGAACTTGGGCGTCATCAATGGCTGGCCTGCCTTGCCGACGGCTGCCGCGCCAAGCCTGCTTTTCCTTGCGCTCGCCATCTTCATGCTGCAAGCGGTTGAGCGGCGTTAGCGTTTGATGAGCTGGGGTGGATCGAAAACCAGGCAGGTGCCGGCCAGCCGGTCATGTACGAATTGGCGATCACGATCGACATACGCAGCCCAAAGCACGCCAACGCCGCTTACGATCAGTAGTAACGACGGCCAGGCCAACACATAGCGGATGATGCATTGGCGCAGGGAGGGCGCTCGGCCCGTCGCAGCGTCGACCAGCTGCAGGCGCCAAGTCTGCATTGAAAGGGTTTGGCCTAGCTTGTGCCAGACAAATACGAAATACCCCCCCAAGACACTGACCAGCCAAAGCAGGTTTGCGTATTTGTTGAGGTTTATCCCGAATACCACTCCTAAGCCGACGATGGGAGCAAACCACAGGGCAGCGCCGACGCCAAATGTGGGCAGGCTCTCGTAAAGCATGGCGGCCAGGCGACGACGCAGCGAAGCAAGTTCGACCGCCGGGCGGGCTGCGGTGGTCAGGCGTGAAGAAAGCGCGCTCACTCTTGGTTCTTGGCCGGTTCAGACTGGCTGAGCGGGGCGGATTGCTGTGACGAAGGCCCTGCAGCCAGGCTGGAGCTACCAGCCTTGCGGGGCTTAACGGTGCGAGGCGCCACGACCACCGGCTTCGGCGGACGCACACCTTGTGGCAAGGCGGACGGAGCTGAGGCCGAAGTGGGGGGCGTCGTTTTGGGCGCCGCTTTCAGTGCCTGTTTTTGTTCACTGGGTAGTGCGTCATATTCACGCCACTTCTCTTCCAGTTGCTTGCGCTCGGCAGGTGGCACCGTCCGCAGCTTCTTGTATTGCTCGCGGGCATTCTGGCGTTCCTGTGGCGTCAGTTGCGACCACTCCTGCATCCGTGCGCGCACGTTTGCTTGTTCGGGCGGAGTCATCTTCGGATAGCGGTCGGCAATGCCGATCCACTTGAGCTTGGCAACTTCGGAGAAGCTGTTCCAGTCCTTGGCAAAAGGCGTCAGGATTTCACGTTGTGCGGGTGTCAGATGTGCCCAGTCGGTACCTGTCTGGACGACGGGGGCTGTCGCAGCGCAGGCAGGGGCGGAAGCCGCAAACGACAGCGCAGCAGCGAATGCAATCAGTGCTGCGCGGAGGAGTTCAGCCATGTATCAAAGCCGCGGTCGAGGTAGGCGTTAATCGGTAGGTCATCGGCAAGCAAGGCGCTGTCCACTTCCTCAAGCTCGGCTGCGCGCTGGATGGAAGTGATGTAGTCGCCGCCGACGAGAAACGCAATCAGCGATGCAGCAGCGACAATCGGGCGCCAGTAGTCTGCGCCCAGGCTGAAAAAATGCCGGCCCAAGCCTGCCGCCGACAGTTCGCCGACGCTGGCGACATGGCGTGACAGCGCGCGCTGACGTGCCTCGAACAGCCGTTCGGCGGTCGCAGGCTCAAGTGACGTGCTGCCCAGATTCAGCTTGTGGCGAATCTTCAGACCGAACTGATGTTCGAACGTTTGCTGGCCCATCGATAATTGGTTCATAGCTCGATCCCCTTTTCGCGCAACGCTGCTGCCAGCGTGTGCACAGCCCGTGAGCAGTGTGTCTTGACACTGCCTTCCGAGCATCCCATCGCGATTGCGGTCTCCGCGATATCCATCTCTTCCCAGTAACGCATCAAGAATGCTTCGCGTTGACGTGCCGGCAAACGTTCTATGGCACGTTCGATTATTGCCAGCATCTGGCTTTGTTGATATTGCCCGTGCGGGGTGTCGGCGTGTTTGGAGTCGTCTTCGCTCTCCAAGGTTTCCAGAATGTCGAAATCTTCCTCGTCATTCTTGCGGAAGGCCGAGAAGAAGCTTACCCACAGATTGCGTACCTTCTGGCGGCGATGATGGTCGCGGATTGCATTCTGCAAAATCCGCTGGAACAGCATAGGGAACTCCGTCACGGGACGCTGCCCGTATTTCTCCGCCAGTCGCATCATCGCGTCCTGCACGATGTCAAGCGCAGCCTGTTCGTCGCGCACGGCAAACTGCGCCTGTTTGAAGGCGCGGCGTTCGACGGAAGCCAGAAAATCAGACAGTTCTGAACGTGTGGACAGGGTGATGCCTTTGTTGGGTCGAACTGCGGTAAGTCTTGATTTACAGACCTTTTATGGCCGGAATCGGGCCATTTGCCTTGACCAACGCTGCGTGCGACGGTAACTTAGCGGGTTCTTTTCATCAGAGGTCCGCAATGACTTCTACTTGCCGGGTGTCGCAATGGTTCTGACGGGTGCCGAGATTGTAGTGAGGTGTCTACAGGAAGAAAAGGTCGAGTATCTTTTCGGCTATCCTGGGGGCGCTGTCCTGTTCATTTACGATGAGCTGTTCAAGCAGGACAAGGTCCGTCACGTACTGGTGCGCCACGAGCAAGCTGCAGTGCACGCCGCCGACGGTTACGCCCGCTCCACCGAGAGTGTCGGCGTTGCGCTGGTGACTTCCGGCCCCGGCGCTACCAATGCTGTGACCGGCATTGCTACCGCCTATATGGATTCCATCCCGCTGGTGATCATCAGCGGTCAGGTGCCCACGCCTGCCATTGGCCTGGATGCATTCCAGGAAGTGGATACGGTCGGCATCACGCGTCCCTGCGTGAAGCACAACTTCCTCGTCAAGGACGTCAAGGACATCGCCGAGACGATTAAGAAGGCGTTCTACATTGCCAAGACCGGCCGCCCCGGCCCGGTGCTGGTCGATATCCCGAAGGACATTACGGCGCACAAGTGCGAGTTCGTCTATCCGGAAAGTGTCTCGCTGCGTTCGTACAATCCGGTTGTGAAGGGCCATCACGGCCAGATCAAGAAGGCTGCTCAGCTTCTGCTCGAAGCCAAGCGCCCGATGATTTATGCTGGCGGTGGCGTCGTGCTGTCGAATGCCTCCGAACAACTGACCAAGCTGGCGCGCGCGCTGGGCTTCCCGGTCACCAATACGCTGATGGGTCTTGGTGCCTATCCGGCAACAGACAAGCAGTTCGTCGGCATGCTCGGCATGCACGGCACCTACGAAGCCAATATGTCGATGCACTACTGCGACGTCTTGCTGGCCGTCGGTGCCCGCTTCGATGACCGCGTGATCGGCGATCCGAAGCACTTCCAGGCCGAGCCGCGCAAAATCATCCATGTCGACATCGACCCGTCGTCCATCTCCAAGCGCGTCAAGGTCGACGTGCCTATCGTCGGCGACGTGAAGGAAGTGCTCGAAGAGTTGTTGCGCCTGATCGAAGCTGAAAAGCCAAATCCAGAAAACGCATCGGCCTGGTGGCGCCAGATCGATGAATGGCGTGGCAAGAAGTGCATGCTCTACAAGGGCTCGGACGAGGTCATCAAGCCGCAATTCGTCGTGCAGAAAATGTGGGAAGTCACGGGCGGCGACGCCTTCGTGGCAACCGATGTCGGCCAACACCAGATGTGGGCCGCGCAGTACTACGGGTTCGACAAGCCGCGCCGTTGGGTCACTTCTGGTGGTCTGGGCACGATGGGTTTTGGCCTGCCGGCCGCGATGGGCATCCAGCTCGCGCACCCGGACAAACCTGTTGCCGTGGTGACGGGCGAGGGCTCGATCCAGATGTGTATCCAGGAGCTGTCCACCTGCAAGCAGTATCGACTGCCGATCAAGGTCGTGAGCCTGAACAATCGCTACCTTGGCATGGTGCGTCAGTGGCAGGAGTTCTTCCACGGCAACCGTTACTCCGAGTCCTACATGGACTCGCTGCCGGACTTTGCCAAGGTTGCTGAAGCCTACGGTCATCGCGGTATCCAGATCACGAAACCGGCTGATGTCGAAGGCGCGCTGCGCGAAGCCTTCATCACGCACAAAAACGACCTGGTGTTCATGGACTTCCAGGTCGACTCGACCGAGAACGTCTATCCGATGGTGCAGGGAGGCAAGGGTCTCACCGAGATGATCCTGGCTGAAGACCTGTAAAGAAGAACTCAAAACATGAACGCAATGCGACACGTCATTTCCCTGCTGCTGGAAAACGAATCCGGCGCGCTTTCGCGCGTCTCCGGCCTGTTCTCGGCACGTGGCTACAACATCGAATCCCTCACTGTCGCGCCGACCGAAGATGCTTCGATGTCGCGCATGACCATCGTCACTTCCGGCTCAGACGATGTCATCGAGCAGATCACCAAGCAGCTCAACAAGCTGATCGAAGTGGTCAAGGTGGTGGATCTGTCCGAGGCGGCACACATCGAACGCGAGCTGATGCTCATCAAGGTGCGCGCTGTCGCCAAGGATCGCGAAGAACTCAAACGCATGGCCGACATCTTCCGTGGCCGTGTTGTTGACGTTACCGAGTCGTCGTATGTCATCGAGCTTACCGGCACGCAGGACAAGCTGGATTCATTCATCAACGCGCTCGACCCTGCGCTGATTCTCGAAACGGTACGCTCCGGCGTCACCGGCATCGGTCGCGGCGATCGCATTCTGAAAGTCTAGTGAGGAGTGAAGAGTAAGGAGTGAGGGAAAAGCCCGCTCCTGACTCCTCACTCCTTGCTCCTCACTTAAACAAGGAAAACATCATGAAAGTTTATTACGACAAAGACGCTGATCTCTCCCTGATCAAGGGCAAGCAGGTCGCCATCATCGGTTACGGCTCGCAAGGCCATGCACACGCACAGAACCTGCGTGACTCGGGCGTCAACGTGGTGGTTGGCCTGCGCAAGGGTGGTGCTTCGTGGTCCAAGGTAGAAGCGGCTGGTATCAAGGTTGCAGAAGTGAACGACGCTGTTAAAGCAGCCGACCTCGTCATGATTTTGCTGCCGGATGAAAACATCCCCGAGGTCTACAACAACAACGTTGCACCGAACATCAAGCAAGGCGCCACGCTGGCTTTCGCGCACGGCTTCAACATCCATTACAACCAGGTCATCCCGCGTGCTGATCTGGATGTGATCATGGTTGCGCCGAAGGGCCCAGGCCACACCGTTCGTTCCGAATACCTCAAGGGCGGCGGCGTACCTTCCCTGATCGCGATCTACCAGGACAAGTCCGGCAAGGCCAAGGACATCGCGCTGTCATACGCTGCTGCCAATGGCGGCACCAAGGGTGGCGTGATCGAGACCGACTTCCGTGAAGAAACCGAAACTGACCTGTTCGGCGAACAAGCCGTGCTGTGTGGCGGCGCTGTCGAGTTGGTGAAGATGGGTTTCGAAACCCTGACCGAAGCCGGCTATGCACCTGAAATGGCTTACTTTGAATGCCTGCACGAACTGAAGCTGATCGTTGACCTCATGTACGAAGGCGGTATCGCCAACATGAACTACTCGATCTCCAACAACGCCGAATACGGCGAGTACGTGACTGGTCCGGAAGTGATCAACGCCGAATCCCGTCAGGCAATGCGCAATGCCCTGAAACGTATTCAGGACGGTGAGTACGCCAAGATGTTCATCAGCGAAGGCGCTACCGGCTATCCTTCGATGACCGCCAAGCGTCGTAACAATGCCGCTCACGGTATCGAGATCATCGGCGAGCAACTGCGCTCCATGATGCCGTGGATCGGTGCCAACAAGATCGTCGACAAAGCCAAAAACTAAGTCACGCCCTTGTACGAAAAACGCGGCCTAGGCCGCGTTTTTTCGTTTGGATCGCCGGTTCTGGTATAAAGCTGCATCGTTTGCGATGCGAACCGTTGTTGCAGACACCTGTCGAAACTTTCCACCCCGTTGCAAGGTATTGTCCATGAGCGAACGTCCCGAAGAGCCAAACCAGGCTTCCGACGCCGAAAGCCTGCTGCCCATCGATGAGCACGTCGAGGAAGGGCATGACGCTGAAGGCCGTAAAGTCCGGCATCGTGGTATCTATCTTCTGCCGAATCTGTTCACCACTGCGAACCTGTTCGCAGGGTTCTATTCCATCATCAACTCGATGAGCGCCCAGGCTGCCTTGAGTGCCGGCGACTCGGTCAATGCGAGCAAGTACTTTGCGTTTGCCGCCATCGCCATTTTCGTCGCGATGGTACTC
>DATIDV010000012.1:0-116860 GCA_035456105.1 Rhodocyclaceae bacterium
CGACCTCAGGAGCATCGACGGACTGATGCAAGCGACAGGCAAGAAAAAGGGCCGCAAAGCGAAAAGCTTTGTGGCCCCTTTTTTTTTGCCTGAAGATAACTACGCCTTCGGGCGCTCCACGCAATCCACGAAATAGCGTGCCACGCCGTCGACCTTCTCCTTGACGAGACCATGCACGTCGGTCTCGAAACCGGGGAAGAGCTCGTTGAAGGTGCGTGCGAACTTCAGGTAATCCACGATCTTCTTGTTGAACAGCTCGCCTGGAATCAGCAGCGGAATGCCGGGTGGGTAAGGTGTGACCAGCATGGCGGTGATGCGGCCTTCCAGGTCGTCGATGTTGACGCGCTCGATCTTGCGGTGAGCCATCATCGACCAGGCGTCGGTCGGGCGCATGCCGGGTTCCATTTCCGACAGGTACATCTCGGTGGTCAGGCGCGCCACGTCGTGCGTCTTGTACACATCGTGAATCTGCTGGCACAGATCGGCGAGACCGACGCGCTCGTAGCGTGGGTGCTTGGCGACGAACTCCGGCATGACGCGCCATAGCGGCTGGTTGCGGTCGTAGTCGTCCTTGAACTGCTGCAACTCGGTCACCATGGTGTTCCAGCGGCCCTTGGTGATGCCGATGGTGAACATGATGAAGAAGGAGTAGAGGCCACACTTCTCGATGATGATGCCGTGCTCGGCGAGATAGCGTGTCAGCACGCCAGCGGGTATGCCGGTATCGGCAAAGTCGCCATCGACGTCCAGCCCCGGCGTGATGACCGTCGCCTTGATCGGGTCGAGCATGTTGAAGCCTTCGGCCAGATTGCCGAAGCCGTGCCAGCGCTCGTTGGCCTTGAGCATCCAGTCTTCGCGCTCGCCCATGCCGTCTTCGGCGAGGTATTCGGGGCCCCATACCTTGAACCACCAGTCGGCACCCCATTCCTCATCCACCTTGCGCATGGCGCGGCGGAATTCCATGGCTTCCTGGATTGACTCTTCGACGAGTGCCGTGCCGCCGGGCTCTTCCATCATTGCCGCTGCCACGTCGCAGGAAGCGATGATGGCGTACTGCGGGCTGGTCGAGGTGTGCATCAGATAAGCCTCGTTGAAGGTGTGCATGTCCAGCTCGCGTGCCTCGGAGTTCTGCACGAGGATCTGTGAGGCTTGCGACAGGCCGGCGAGTAGCTTGTGCGTTGATTGGGTGGAGAACACCATCGACTCCTTGCAGCGCGCGCGGTCCTTGCCGATGGCGTGGTAGTCGCCGTAGAAATCGTGGAAGGCCGCGTGTGGCAGCCAGGCTTCGTCGAAGTGCAGGGTGTCGATCTTGCCGTCGAGCTCTTCCTTGATTTCCTCGACGTTATACAGCACGCCGTCATAGGTGCTCTGCGTGATGGTGAGCACACGCGGCATGGCGGTCTTGTCGGTGATGAAGGGGTTCTTCTCGATCTTCTTCTGGATGTTTTCCCACTTGAATTCGCTCTTAGGAATAGGCCCGATGATGCCGTAGTGATTACGTGTCGGCATCAGGAAGACCGGAATCGCACCCGTCATGATGATGGAGTGCAGGATCGACTTGTGGCAGTTGCGGTCAACGACCACGACGTCACCCGGCGCGACGGTCGAATTCCATACGATCTTGTTGGACGTCGAAGTGCCGTTGGTGACGAAAAACAGATGGTCGGAGTGGGTGATGCGCGCGGCATTGCGTTCAGATGCTGCGATGGGACCGGTGTGGTCGAGCAATTGACCCAGCTCTTCCACTGCATTGCAGACGTCGGCGCGCAGCATGTTCTCGCCAAAGAACTGGTGGAACATGTGGCCGACCGGGCTTTTCAGGAAGGCCACGCCGCCGGAATGACCCGGGCAGTGCCAGGAGTAGGAGCCGTCGGACGCGTAGTTCACCAGCGCACGGAAGAAGGGGGGCGCGAGCGAATCGAGATAGGCCTTGGCTTCGCGCACGACGTAGCGTGCGATGAATTCGGGGGTGTCCTCAAACATGTGAATGAAGCCATGCAGCTCGCGCAGCACGTCGTTCGGGATGTGGCGCGAGGTACGCGTCTCGCCGTACAGGAAGATCGGAATCTCGGCGTTGCGGAAGCGGATTTCCTGCACAAAAGCGCGCAGCTCGGAGATGGTTTCTTCTGCTTCGTCCGATGTCAGTTCTTCATCATCGACCGACAGGATGAACGCCGAGCCGCGGCTCTGTTGCTGCGCGAACGAACTCAGATCGCCGTAGCTGGTCACGCCCAGCGCTTCCATGCCTTCACCTTCGATGGCCTTGACCAGCGCACGAATACCGAAGCCGCTGGCGTTCTCCGAGCGGAAGTCTTCGTCGATGATGATGATGGGGAAGTGGAAACGCATCCTGGCACCTGCTGAGTCTGGTCAGTCCCGAGAGTCGGAACTCGAAGCCGCGCATCATAGCGCAGCATGAAAAACACAAAAGAAGCTTCGTAAATCAAAAGGGCCGCCGAAGCAGCCCTTCCTTTTCATTATTACCGCAAATTGCTTCAGATTTTCGGCAAGGTCACACCGACTTGGCCCTGGTACTTGCCGCCGCGGTCCTTGTATGAGGTCTCGCAGACTTCATCCGATTCGAAGAACAGCACCTGCGCGCAACCTTCGCCAGCGTAAATCTTGGCGGGCAGCGGCGTGGTGTTGGAGAACTCCAGCGTGACATAGCCCTCCCATTCCGGCTCGAAGGGGGTGACGTTCACGATGATGCCGCAGCGCGCGTAGGTGCTCTTGCCGAGGCAGACGGTCAGCACGCTGCGCGGGATGCGGAAGTACTCGACCGTGCGCGCCAGTGCGAAGGAGTTTGGCGGGATGATGCAGTAGTCGGCTTCGATCTCGACGAAGGATTTCGGATCGAAATTCTTCGGGTCGACGATGGTCGAGTTGATGTTGGTGAAGATCTTGAATTCGCGTGCGCAGCGAATGTCGTATCCGTAGCTCGAGGCGCCATACGACACGATCTTGTTGCCATTGGCCTCGCGGACAAGCGTGGGCTCGAAGGGCTCGATCATGCCGTGCTGTTCCGCCATGCGGCGGATCCATTTGTCTGATTTGATGCTCATGGCGCTCGAAGAAGGCTCAACGAAAGTGAAGGCGCGATTTTACAGGCGCGAATGCGGCTTTGTGTGATCCCGGCCAAATCGCGGTTAGACCAACGGCTGTTTCCTGACGCCTATTTCTTGTCTTTCTCTTTCTTGCTGTCCTCGTCGTCGTCATCGGTCGCGACGTCATAGACGGCCTTGCCGATCTTGAACGGGACCTTGACCACTTCCACGCCGACATCGACGACGGCGCCAACGACCATGCCGACTACGCATGCTTGAAGACTGAGGCATAGCGCGCTCAGGATCATGACTTTCACAACGGCTTTCATGTGTTCTGTACCACGATAGTCGGGAATTTATGGCGCAGATCGCGCTGCTTCTCGGCAATTGCAATCGCCACTTTCCGCGCGATGCTGCGGTAGGCGTCAGCTACGGGGCTATCGGGCGCTGAGACAACGGTTGGCGCACCGGAGTCGGCCTGTTCGCGAATCTGGATGTCGAGCGGCAGGCTGCCGAGGAAGGGTACGCCGTAGTCGGCGCACATCTTTTCGCCCCCCCCCGCGCCGAAGATGTGTTCGGCATGACCGCAGTTTGAGCAGATGTGGATGCTCATGTTCTCGACGATGCCGAGGATCGGAATGCCGACCTTATCGAACATTTTGAGCCCCTTGCGCGCGTCGAGCAGGGCGATGTCCTGCGGCGTGGTGACGATAACCGAGCCGGTGACGGGTACGGTTTGCGCCAGCGTCAGCTGGATATCGCCGGTGCCGGGTGGCATGTCGATGACAAGGTAATCCAGGTCGTCCCAGCGTGTTTCGGTGAGCAACTGGCGCAGCGCCTGGGTGGCCATCGGGCCGCGCCACACCATAGGTTGCTCGGCGTCGATGAGAAAGCCGATGGAGTTCGCCTGGATGCCGTGCGCGAGCAGCGGCTTCATGGTCTTGCCGTCTTCGGATTCGGGCTGTTGACCTGCGAGGCCCAGCATCTGCGGCTGGCTTGGGCCGTAGATGTCGGCGTCGAGCAGACCGACGCGTGCGCCTTCCTGTGCCAGCGCCAGCGCCAGATTGGCGGCCGTCGTGCTCTTGCCGACACCGCCCTTGCCGGAGGCGACGGCGATGATGTTCTTGACGTTCGGCAACAGCTTCACGTTGCCTTGCACCGCATGAGCGACAACTTTCGAGCTGACGCTCACTTTCGCAGTCAGGATGCCTTCCTGCGCGAGTGCGGCGGCCTCGATCTGTTGTGCAATCGGCAGGTGTTGGCTGAGGGCCGGATAGCCAAGTTCAACCGTGACTTCGGCGACACCATCGACAATGCGTGCCGTGCGAATCGCCTTGGCTGCGCTGAAGGGTTTGTTGGTGTTGGGGTCGGTCAATTCGCCGAGCGTGGAAAGCAGTTCTTGGTCCGACAAAATCATGGTCCTCGCTCGGCGATATCCGCTGCAATAGTTGATTAATTTACTCAAGTTTAGCATGGCCCTTGATCGTTTTTTCGTGCGGGGCCACCCTGCATATGTGAGCAATATTGATTGGTCCGGGCGCTCGATCGGGGACGATCTGACCGCCCCTGTCTGAGCCGTTGTGTCTTTTGCACATGCGTCGGCTTCATTTTACCGACGACGCTGGCAGCCATGTGCCTGCCGGGCCGGCCGAGCAGATTAGCCCGACGATGGGTGCCATGCGGGGATGCATCCAGCGTTCGCGGCTTTGTGTGACCCCGCGCGACAAAGCCATAAGTACGTGGCAATGCGCTATTCACGTGCTGCGAATAACCCCGTGCCGCCAGTTCGGTACGCATGATCCGGAGAGCTGGGTGAAGCCGCGCTGCTTTGATGTGCGGCCGGCACTGGGCCCACGCCCTCACTGCCCGGTGCAGCGCCCGATTCAGCCCTGTGCTGGCGCGGTATGGAGCAAGCCGGACAGGACTTCGCGCAGATGGCCACTCGGCGTGGGTTTCTGCAAGAGCGGGAAGCCGCTGGCGCGCGCCTCGGCGAGGCGGTGCGGATCGGTGTCGCCGGTAATGACGGCGGCGGGGATCTTCTGGTTGAAATGCCGGCGTACGCCTTCGATCGCTTCAATGCCCGTATGACCTTCGAGCAGGCGGTAGTCGGCGAGGATGGCGTCGGGCGCCGAATCGAGTTGGGCCAGTGCATCTTCCAGAGACTCGGCGGCGATCGGCTTGCATCCCCAGGCTGCCAACAGGGCCGACATGGCTTGCTGGATGATGGGCTCGTTGTCGATCACCAGCACGCGGCTGATGTTTTGCGGTAGAGCCGGCAGGGCCGGGCGTAGCGTTTCGCTGGCAGCGTGGCTGGTGGTGTCCAGCGGCAAGGCAACCGAGAACAGCGAGCCCTTGCCTTCAATTGAGCGCAACTGAAGCGGCTGACCGAGAAGCCGCGCCAGCCCGTCCACGATGGCGAGGCCAAGGCCCAGGCCCTTGCGTCGGTCCCGCTCCGGGTTGTCCAGCTGGTAGAACTCTCGGAACACTTCTTCTTGCCTGTCGGTCGGGATGCCGATGCCGGAATCCCATATTTCCAGCCGTACTTGCTTACCACGCAGACGGCAGCCGACGAGCACGCCGCCACTGGGCGTGTATTTCACGGCGTTGGAGACGAGGTTGCGCAGGATGCGCTCCACCATGCGCGGGTCCGACAGCACTCGCAACGGGCGATTGCGAATGTGCAGACGTAGCCCGCGTTGCATGGCCAGCGGTGCGAACTCGGCTTCGATGCGGATCAGGATCGGAGCCAGATCGAAGGAGCGGAACTCGGCTTGCAGCGTGCCGCTGTCGATGCGCGAGTAATCCATCAACTCGTCCATGAGTTCGCCCATGCTGGTCGTGGCTTCGCGCATGCTGGCGAGCAGGCGTTGTGCAGGGGGCGACATGGGCTCGGCTTCGAGCGCATCGGCCAGCAGACTGATCGATTGCAGGGGCTGGCGCATGTCATGGCTGGCAGCGGCGAGAAAGCGCGTCTTGCCGGTGCTGGCGCTCTCGGCCGAAACGCGCGCGCGCTCGGCAACCTGGGTCTGCACCTGTAACTGGCGAAGTAGTTCGAGGTTCTGGAAGCGCAGGCGGATGCTTTCGCGCGTAAAACGGTTATTGACCCAGCCGAAGATCAGCGTGCATAGGAAATAGCTGACGGCGATGAAGCCCATGCCGAAGGCAAGCGGGTGTGGATGCGTGAAGCAGCGGACGGCATAGGGCATGAGTGCAGCCGTTGCGTACAGCACATAGGCAATGTACACCGTACCCAACGCAGGTGCCGCGGCGCCCGTCAGTCCTGCGAGGATCATGCCGACTGCTGCCAGGGTCAGCGGGTCGTTACTGGATGTGAGATAGGCCAGCGCGCCCCAGCCGGCGCCCGATATGGCCGAGCCGACAATAAACAGCAAGCCCCATGTATGCGAATCGAGGCGCTCGCGGAAGCGACCGTTGTGGGCGGTAATCATGACAATGCGGGCGAGGGTCAGGCAAATTACGAAGCCCAGCCATATCAGCAGCACATGTAGATTGAAGTCGCGCCACAGCATCAGTGTGACGCTGATGAGCCCCAGCGTATTGCCGAGTAGCAGAGATGGGCCGTGGGTGTACAGCAGATCGATCTGTTCTGCGCGCAGACGCTTGTCTGGCGGGCCTGCGGGGGCTGCGATGTCGGCGGTTTGCGCCATGTGCCTGACCCGGTCGGTGGTTTCTGAACGATCTTGCATTGTTATGTCCAGCGCCACCAGATGGATATTCGGGCAGTCAGTCGGGCAGTGCGCGCCACCATCCTTTAGCCCGGGAGCAGGGCGAGTCTGCAGGGGTTTGCTAGAATCGACGGTTAATCAGCGTTTCCCGGATCAGTTCATGTCGCGTCAGAAGCTTTTTGTCACCACCGCCTTGCCCTATGCCAATGGTTCCTTCCACATTGGCCACATCATGGAGTACATCCAGGCCGACATCTGGGTGCGCCTGCAGCGCATGGTGGGTCATGAAGTGCATTTCGTCTGTGCCGACGACGCGCACGGTACGCCAATCATGCTCAAGGCCGAGAGCGAAGGCATCACACCGCAGCAACTGGTCGGGCGCATCGCTGCCGAGCGTCCGCAGTACCTGAATGGCTTCCATATCAGCTTCGACAACTGGCACTCGACCGATTCGGACGAGAACACGCGCCTGTCGCAGGACATCTACCGCAAGCTGCGCGAAGCGGGTTTCATCGATCGCAAGGTGATCAAGCAGTTCTTCGACCCGGTGAAGAGCATGTTCCTGCCGGATCGCTACATTCAGGGCGAATGCCCGAAGTGCAGCTCGGCCGGCCAGAACGGCGATAACTGCGAGGTGTGCGGTGCGGTCTATTCGCCAACCGACCTGAAGAATCCAGTGTCGGTGCTGACCGGCGCGACCCCAGAGCTGCGTGACTCCGAGCACTTCTTCTTCAAGCTGTCTGATCCGCGCTGCGTGGAATTCCTCAAAGGCTGGACGCAGGGCGGTCGCCTGCAGCCGCAGATCGCCAACAAAGCCAACGAGTGGCTGGCGAGCGATAGTGGTTTGTCTGATTGGGACATCTCGCGCGATGAGCCGTACTTCGGCATCCCGATTCCCGATGCGCCGGGCAAGTACTTCTATGTGTGGCTGGATGCGCCCGTGGGCTACCTCGCCAGCCTTGCGAATTACTTCGGCAAGACCGGTGGCGATTTCGAGGCTTTTCTCGCCGATCCGGCCACGCGTCAGGTGCACTTCATCGGCAAGGACATCGTCAATTTCCACTGCCTCTTCTGGCCGGCGATGATGCATTTCGCTGGCAAGCCTTACAAGGTGCCGGACAACGTCTACGTGCACGGCTTCATCACCGTGTCGGGCGAGAAGATGAGCAAGTCGCGCGGCACCGGCATCAGCCCGCTGCGCTATCTCGACATCGGCATGAACCCGGAGTGGCTGCGCTATTACATCGCCGCCAAGCTGAATGCGAATGTGGAAGACCTGGATTTCAATCCGGAAGATTTCGTCGCGCGCATCAACGCGGATCTGATCGGCAAGTATGTGAATATCGCCAGCCGTTGTGCGGGCTTCATCACCAAGCGTTTCGACGGAAAGCTGTCACAATCGCCGTCCGCAGAAGGCACAACCTTGCTGGCCGCTTTGCGCGACGCCAAGGCTGGCGTGAAGACCTATCTGGACGAGCGCGAGTTCTCCAAGGCCATCCGCGAAATCATGGCGCTGGCCGATCGGACCAATGAATACGTCAACGCGCACGCACCGTGGGAGCTGGCCAAGCAGGAGGGCAAGGAAGCCGAACTGCACGAAGTGTGCAGTGTCGCACTGAATGCTTTCCGCATACTCACGGCGATGCTTGCGCCCATCATGCCGGCCACCGCCGCCAAGGTCGGCAAGTTCCTCAATTGCAGCTTTGAGGACTGGAGCGATGAATCGCCGCTGGTTGCGATCAACACTTACGAGCACCTGATGACGCGTGTCGATCCGAAGATCATGGACAACCTGTTCGACGCTCCGGAAGCCGCGCCTGCAGAACCTGCCAAGCCTGCAACAAAAGCGTCTGCACCGAAGGCTGCCGAGCCTGTTGCCGAAGCCCGTGAGTTCATCAGCATTGATGAGTTCGGCAAGGTCGATCTGCGCATCGCCAGGATCGTCTCCGCCGAGCATGTCGAAGGCGCTGCCAAGCTGCTCAAGCTGCAACTCGACATCGGCGAAGAAAAACCACGTCAGGTGTTTGCGGGCATCAAGAGTGCCTACGATCCGGCGCTGCTCGTCGGGCGCCTGACGGTGATGGTCGCCAATCTCGCGCCACGCAAGATGAAGTTCGGCATGAGTGAAGGCATGGTGCTGGCCGCATCGGACGAAGCAGGCGAGGTACCGGGCCTGTTCATCATGTCGCCGGACAGTGGTGCGCAGCCCGGCATGCGCGTCAAGTAAGGCCGATGCCACTCAGCGCCAGGCGCCGCTGGATTGTGTTGCATCAACATGCCCCCGGCCGCGCGGGCAAGACTGTTGCGTTGTCTTGCCTGAGTGTAGTCGGGGGTACTAATGACCATCAAGTTCAGATTCAGATCGTTTCGTCCCAAACTGCTGGAGACGCTGCCGGGCTATAACCGGGCGCAGTTTCTGGCTGATGCCTCGGCGGGTTTGACCGTCGGCGTTCTGGCAATTCCACTGGCGATGGCCTTCGCCATTGCCAGTGGCGCAAGCCCGTCCTCGGGCTTGTGGACGGCGATCATCGCTGGCTTCTGCATCTCCGCATTCGGCGGCTCGCGTGTGCAGATCGGCGGCCCGACAGGGGCCTTCATTCCCATCCTGTACAGCATCGTCGCCGTCTACGGCTTCAACAACATGCTGGCCGCTACCTTCATGGCGGGCGTCCTTCTGCTGGTGATGGGGCTGGTGGGGCTGGGCAGCCTGATTCGCATGATTCCCGTTTCGGTGGTCATTGGTTTTACCAACGGCATTGCCGTTGTCATCGCCTTTTCGCAGTTGCGGGATTTCTTCGGGCTGGACGTGGACAGCGTGCCGGCGGAGTTCTTCGCGCGACTACGCATACTGGCGAACAATGCGCACAGCGTGGATCTGGCAACGACCTTGCTCGGCGTGTCGTGCGTTGCCTTGATTCTCGTGTGGAGCAGGCTGGTAGAGCGCCTGCCGCGGCTGGCAATGGTGCCGCCGCAAATGGCCGCGCTGGTGCTTGGCACATTGTTTAGCGTCGTGTTCAGCTTGCCCGTGGAGACGCTGGGCAGTCGCTTCAACGGCATCCCGCAAGAGCTGCCGGGCTTTGCGTTTCCCTTGCCGGGGCTGGAGAGTATCGGTCGCCTGCTAGCGCCTGCGATCACCATCGCCTTGCTGGGCGCCATCGAGTCCTTGCTGTCAGCGCGCGTGGCGGACGCTCAGATTGATGACCGTCACGATTCCAATCAGGAGTTGTTGGCGCAGGGCATCGCCAATATGGTTGTGCCGTTCTTTGGCGGCATCTCGGCAACGGGTGCGATTGCGCGTACGGCGACCAATTTGCGCGCGGGCGGACGTACGCCAGTGGCCGGGCTGATCCACTCCGCGACGCTGCTTGTCGTGGTGTTGGTCGCTGCGCCGCTGGCGGCCTATGTGCCGATCACCGTGCTCGCCGCCATCGTACTGATCACGGCCTGGCGCATGGGTGACTGGCATGAGTTCATTCGCCTGAGATATTTCTCGTGGAACTATCGCATCATCCTGCTGACTGTATTTGCGCTGACGGTGTTGTTCGACCTGACCATCGCGGTGGAGATCGGCATGGTGCTGGCGAGCCTGTTCTTTATTTATCGCATGCAGGATCTGACCGTCGTCGAGCGCGTGACCCATGTTGAAATTGACAATGGCATTGTCATCTATGCGGTGCATGGCTCGCTGTTTTTCGGTTCAATCGCGAAACTGGATGCGCAGATCGAGCAGCGGCCCACGGAGACCCGCGTGCTGCTACTGGACATGCATGAGGTGCTGAACGTGGATACTTCCGGCATCGAGTGGCTGCAGGGGCTGCGGCGCGCCTTGCAGCGTCGCGGTGCGGCGCTGGTGCTGTGTGGTCTGGGCAAGCAGCCGGCTTCATTGATGCAACGCTCGGGTTTGACACTGAGCGTTGGCGAGGAGAATGTCCTGCCGGACCGGGCGGCGGCCTTGCGGCGTGCAGTAGAAATCATCAACTAATGGACATGGATGAAGCTATGGGCGTTGAAGAGCATGTGGGGCGTCGACTGGTGATTCGCGGGCTTGTACAGGGCGTTGGCTTTCGCTGGAGCATGGCCGCCGAGGCGCGCCGGCTAGGCCTTGGAGGCTGGGTACGCAACCGTCGCGACGGCACGGTCGAAGCATTGGTCTGCGGACCGAACGAGGCGGTGGCGGCGATGATTCATTGGGCCGGACATGGCCCTGACGGCGCACGAGTGGACGACGTCGCGGTTGAAGAGACGAGCGAGCGCTACGCAGAGTTCACGCAGACCGGGACGATTTAGGGCGTGTTCGCAGGAGGCGGGGGACCGCGTTGAGGGCTATGGCTTGCGGGCCATCGCTCTCAACCCGAAGGGCCTGCACGAAATGAACGCATGCCTGCCTTATGGCTTGTCGTCAGGCTCAGTTTGAAAATCGACCCTGCCATCGTCGCCACGCCTTGCCCTGCGCTCATTTCGGGCGAGCGCGACCGCCCGCCTACCGGGAACACGCCCTGGTCATTGTTATCTACAATCGCGGTCCCGTTTGCCCCCGTGGGCAAGCGAGCATTCCCTCAAGGCACCGGCGGATTTTTCCCCGAACAAGTCCCCGGCCTCCCCGAAATTTCCCTGACAAGCAAGAGGTTCCACATGGCCGTTCTGGTTGACCAAAAAGCTCCCGATTTCACCGCTACCGCTGTTCTGGGCAATAACGAGATCAAGGACATCACGCTCTCCGAATTCACCAAGGGCAAGTACACCGTCCTGTTCTTCTACCCGCTCGATTTCACCTTCGTCTGCCCGTCCGAGCTGATCGCTTTCGATCACCGCCTGGCTGATTTCAAGAGCCGCAATGTCGAAGTCATCGGCGTGTCGATCGACTCGGAGTTCACTCATCTGGCATGGAAGAACACGCCGGTCGACAAGGGCGGTATCGGCCAGGTTGGCTACGCGCTGGTTGCCGACATCAAACACGACATTGCGAAGGCCTATGACGTCGAGTCCGCAGGTGGTGTGGCTTTCCGTGGCTCGTTCCTGATCGACAAGAACGGCGTGGTGCAACACCAGGTTGTCAACAACCTGCCGCTGGGTCGCGACATCGATGAAATGCTGCGTGTGGTGGATGCGCTGCAATTTACCGAAGAGCACGGCGAGGTCTGCCCGGCTGGCTGGAAGAAGGGCAAGAAGGGCATGACCGCTTCCACCGAAGGCGTTGCTGCTTATCTGGCTGAAAACGCCGGCGCGCTGTAATACCGGCTTTGCCCCGATCGCTCTGGTGGCCTTGAGCGCCATCAATCGGGCGTGTCTTATGCCCGCACATGCTCCACAGGAGTGTGAGCGGGCGTTTTGCTTTTGTGGCGTGCGTGTTCAAGCTGTCCGGCAGATTTCCGTCACTTGCCGTTGCTTCCGGGGAAGTGGAGCAAGAGGCTTGCGCACGAGCGTGAGTTCTGTCGCAATGCTGCATTGCAGCGACAAATCAAGGCTTTAGGCGTGATGTATGCTGCCGCTCGCAGTCACATATTGCTTGCCGCTTGTGCCAAAGCATGAGTTCTCAAGTCTCATATTGCTGCGCAGAATAATAATTAGGGCCAAAGCTGCCCGCGGGGGCTGTACGACAGCGTGCATGCAAAGTCATATACGTCGTCCGTGTTCGTGACGCAGTGCCATAGCGCCATAGTGAATACCGGACCGAACGCCATATCAAAATTTCCAAGTGCAACTGTTTGCTGTCCGCTCGGGTCTGGCACGCTGTGAACGGGAGGTAAGCCTGGGGCCATGAAGTTAATGCCAGAGTACGCAGCGTTTTCGCATCTCCTTTCCGTCCGCTCTGTGAGCCGTCACGTGGCACGTACGCTGAGCATTTCGTGCCTATTGGTGTGTGGGATGTTTGCGTTCGACTGCGTTGCACAAGGCATGGTTGAAAGTGCCACTTCCGGCCTGACCGGCTCGATGGTGCTGGGCGCGTTTGTGCTCCTGTTGGCAGCGGCGTTGCTGTACCGGAGTCAGGTCGCCAAGCTTCATGTGCGCAGTCGTGCGCTGGAAATTTCCGAGTTGCGTTATCGACTGATTGTCGAAGGCACCAACGTGGTGGCTTGGGAGTATGACGTCGGCTCGGATTGCTTCACTTACGTGTCCGCTCCCGGAGAGCGTCTTCTCGGCTTTGATATCGAGAGCTGGAAGCGCTCCGGCTTCTGGCGCTCGCGTCTGCATCCTGAAGATGCGGATGTCGCCATGGCTTTTCTGCGGGCTCAGTTCCGTGCAACGGCTTCGCATGAATGCGAGTACCGCATGCTACATGCTGACGGCACGGAGATTTTTGTGCGCGATTTGCGCACACTCATTACCGGTGCACGCGGGCATGTCATCGGCATGCGCGGTATTTTCATCGACATTACGGCGCACCGCGCTTCCGAAGCCGCACTAGAGGACAGCGAGGCACGCCTGCGCAGTGCCTTCGAGCAGGCCGCGGTGGGGATGGGCTTGTGCTCGATCAGCGGCCAGTTCCTGCGCGTCAATCTGCGTTACTGCGAGATCGCCGGTTACACGGAGGCGGAATTGCTGCGCAAGGATTTTCGCGAGCTGACGCATCCCGATGACGTGGAGTCGAATGAGCGCCTGCTCGATCAGCTGGTGCTTGGCAGTGACAAGAAATTCTCGATGGAGAAGCGCCTGCTGCGCGCCACGGGCGAAGCGGTGTGGGTGAACCTGACGCTTTCAATCGTCAAGACGCGCCGTCTGGGCTCGACGCAGTTCATGGAAGTCATCGAAGACGTCACGGCGCGCAAGCATGCCGAGGCCGATCTGCGCGAGAGCGAGGGCCGCATGCGTCTGATCCTCGCCGCCATGCGCGAAGGCGTGGTCATGCGTGATGCATCCGGCCAGGTCATCATCGCCAATGCGGCGGCGCGCCGTACCTATGGCCTGGCGCCGGGCGAGGCATTCCCGCCGCTCTACGATCCGATGGGGCTGCGCTATTTCTACGAGGATGGCTCGCCGTGTCCGATCGATGAATTGCCCGGCGCGCGCGCCATGCGCTCCGGCCGTTCGACTTCAGCAGTTGTCGGGGTCGAGCGCCGCGACAGTTCGCGCATCTGGTTCGTGGCGCGTGCCGAGCCTCTGCCGCGTGACGACCGCACCGGCCTGCATCCCGTTGTATTCACCATGTCCGACATTTCGGCGCAGCGCCGCGCAGAAGAAGAATTGCGCCTTGCCGCGACGGTGTTCGACAACAGCGTCGAGGCCATCATGATTACCGATGCGCATCGTCGCATCCTGTCGGTGAATCGCGCCTTTACCGATGTCACCGGCTTCGATTCGGGCGAGGCCATCGGCCAGACGCCGGGCCTGTTGTCATCGGGGCGCGTCAACGATGCGCAGCTCGCCGTCATGTGGAACATGACGGAGGAGGAGGGCTCGTGGCAGGGGGAGGCCTGGCAGCGACGCCGTAACGGCACGGAGTTTCCCGGCTGGTTGTCGATCAGTGCGGTGCGCGACCGTAGCGGCAGCATGACCAACTTCGTGGCCGTGTTCTCCGACATCACCGAGCGCAAGGCCAGTGAGGCGCGCATTGCCTTCCTCGCGCATCATGATCCGCTCACGACGCTGCCGAACCGTACCTTGTTCCAGGATCGTCTCGAGCAGGCACTCGGTCGTGCCGAGCGCAGCGACCTCATGGTGTCGCTGCTATTCCTTGATCTGGATCGCTTCAAGACCATCAACGATTCGCTAGGTCATCTCGCGGGCGACCGCTTGCTGCAGGCAGTCGCCGAGCGTCTGGGACACTGCGTACGCGACACCGACACGATTTGTCGTCAGGGTGGCGACGAGTTCCTGATCGTGCTCGCCGACCTCACCGATACAGATACGCCTGCACGCATCGCCGAGAAAATCCTGCGTCGTCTCTCCGAGCCGTTCAACGTCGATGGTCATACGCTGGGCACCTCATTCTCGATTGGCATCGCGGTATATCCGAACGATGGCAAGAGTGCCGATGCGCTGATGAAGAACGCCGACACGGCGATGTATCACGCCAAGGAGAGCGGCCGGAACACCTATCGCTTCTTTACCGAGCAGATGAACGCCAATGCGCTGGAGCGTCTGCAACTGGAAAACCACTTGCGACAGGCGCTGGATCGTGGCGAGCTGCTGCTTAACTTCCAGCCGCAGATTGATCTGGCCACGGGCGCGATTGTTGGTGCCGAAGCGTTGATTCGCTGGCAGTCGGAAGCCTTGGGCTTTGTGCCGCCGGGCCGCTTCATTCCGATTGCTGAGGAGTCCGGCCTGATCCTGCCGATTGGCCGCTGGGTCATGCGCCAGGCTTGCCTGCATGCCAAGGAGTGGCAGAGGAAATTTCCCAATGTGGCGGTGGCGGTGAATATTTCTGCACTGCAGTTTCGCCGCGACGACATCGTGGAGACGACGCGCGAGATTCTTGCCGAGACCGGACTCGCGCCCGAACATCTCGAACTTGAGATTACCGAGTCGCTCATCATGCAGCATGCCGATGACGTACTCGATACCATGCAGCGCCTTAAGGCACTTGGCGTGCGCCTGTCGATCGACGATTTTGGCACCGGCTATTCGTCATTGTCATATCTCAAGCGCTTCGCGGTGGATCGCCTGAAGATCGACCAGAGCTTTGTGCGCGACATCGTCGAGGACCCGGATGACGCCGCCATCGTCCGCGCCATCATCCAGATGGGCAAGAGCCTCAAGCTCGACGTGGTGGCCGAGGGGGCCGAGTCGCGTGCGCAGCTGGACTTTCTCGTGCGCGAAGGTTGCCGCACGGCGCAGGGCTATTTCTTCTGCCCGCCCGTGACCCACGATGTGTTTACGCGCGTACTCGAGCAGGGCACCGGGGTGCGCATGGGTGATCTGCAGGTGGTGGCGCTGCCCGCATAGCGCTTCGTCACACGACACGACATGAAAAAAGGGGCCGATGGCCCCTTCGTCGTTTCTGCCGGGACAGATCACCTGGTGAACTGCTTCTGATCCAGCGGCTGATAGAAGATGGCCGCGCTCTTCGACTGGTTGGTATCGAAGACCTGGATATCCGGTTTCTGACCATTGTTGGCCGATGCGATGCCTTCGTTCAGCCATTGCGTCACGCGCGGCTTGATGCTCTTGGTCGTGTTGATGATGATTTGCTGCGGCTCGTGCGTATTGGCCCGAGCGGCGTGCCTGCCCATCTGGCGCACGACCTCGGCCCAGATCCTGTCGTTCTTGTTGATCTTGTCGAGCGCCAGCGGGCGTAGCCCCACACTGCGGACGGCATCCAGCTGGTCGGTCTTGTTGGTCGCCTCGTCGCGTTTCTGCGCACGCGCCGTTTCCACGGTGACCGGGATCTTCATGGACTGCGCCTTGCTGGCCAGATCCTTCGCTTCGGCCAGATCCTGCTCCTTGCCCTGACGCCATGCGATAGTCGAGTCGGCTACTGCTGGTTTCTCTTCGGGCACTGCAACCGGAGTTGGCGCGGGTGTTTCAATGGCGCTATCAGTGGCGCAACCGGCAAGGATGGAAACTGCCAGGGCGCACAGGGCCGTGGTCGTTTTTATCTGCATTTCATGAGCTCTCTTTTTTGGGGTTCAACTATTGATTCAACAAGCGTTGCAAGGCTTCCTCTGCCTGCTTGCGCTTTTCTGCCGAGGCATTGTTCGCGGGCTCGGCTTTCGTTTTTTTCGAAACAACGTCGGCGGGTTGGGCCGCTGGCGTCGCAGGGGCTGCTGCACGGGCCTGCGCCGGAACAACAGGCGCAGCTTTGATGACGACAGGTGCCGGTTGGGCTGGTGCGGGGGGCTCGCTGATGGTGGCGGATGGCTCAGGTGCGACAGGGGTCGCGATGGCGGTTTTCTGCGCAGGGGGAGCGACTGCTATCGGTGCCGTTGCCACCGAGGCGTCGAGCCGGGTTACCGGCAGGGGAGGCGAAGCAGCGGCCAGTGAGGGCGGATTGGAGGGACGACCGCCCATGAGCGCCAAGGAGCTCACCAGGGCGACAACCACGAAGGCGCCGATACCGAGACCGATGGCGACGTAATTGTGTTTGGGGACCGCCGCTGCGGCCGCGGCTTTCTCCAACTGTTGCGTGGCGGCCAGTTCATACATGGTGGGCGCAGTTCGGTGCGTGCGGTTTCCCTGAGACTTGGCGGCGAGCGGCGATGCCTGTGCGTGCTGCCGCGTGGCGACCTTGGCCTGAGCGATCACGGCTTCGCGGGCCTGCGAGGCAGGCATGGCTGCCTGCTCGCTGTCGTCTTCAGCGGCTGATTTACCGTTCGGCTGAGCTGCACCACAGTGTTTGCAGAATTTCGCGCCGAACTTGACGGGCTCTTTACATGAGACGCAATCGGCCGTGGCTGGCGTCGGCAGCTTGGCGTCGCACTGATGGCAAATCGTTTCGCCATTCAGGTTTTCCGCATTACAGGCAGTGCAAACAATCATTCTGAATTCCTTCAACTAGGCGTCCGTTCAGTAGACGGCCGTGCGGCGCGGGAATTGACCATTTTAGGTGCGCGTTCGTCGGAAACCCGCCTCGTCGCCTACGGCTGGCGCCACAGGGCTGACTTCCGGAGCCGAAGGCTCCCGAAGCGGGGCGTTGCCAAAAAGGGGGCGACAGGCTGCACCGCAGGGATACTAACGCCTTCACGGCGTAAACCTCTCGGCGTCACTTACTCGAATGCGCTTTCGATGCCCGTCATGGTGACTCGCAGGTAGCGGCAATCCTGCAGATCGCTGAGCCTGGCGCTGGCGAAGCTGGCGTTCACGCTTGTGCTGACCGGGCGCAGACGCAGCCAGAAGCTGCTTGCCGACCTTTGCGTGGTTTCATCCGCGCTTTGGCTTTCTTCCAGCCAGCCGAGCAATACGCCTTGCGGCCCGGCCTCGCAACAGGCGGTCTGAATGAGGGCAAAAGGTGAACGTTGGTTGACGAAGCGCGCATTGCCTTGCCATTGCAGGGCCTGGGCGAGAATGGCGGGCAACTGGCCGGGCTGGCTCTGCAGGAAGCCGAAAGGCATGGCAATGCCGTCTTCGCGGATGGCCTGCAGGGTTTGGCGGATGGCATCCATCGGGCCGTGCAGGCTGGCGATGCGCAGGATGGCGCCCGCTGGCAGCACGGCTTCGCCTGCCGCGTCCATGCATTGCAGGGCGCCATGCAGGCCGATTTCAGCCCAGGTTCCGATGCGGCGCGGGCGCTGTCCGAGGCGCGCGGCGAGCAGCGCTTGCCAGTTCTCCGCCAGCTGCGGTCCGCTGCGCCCGACGATTTCCCACACGCTTGGTGTTGTTGTGACTTCGCTTGTCGGCAGCTCGCGTGTCGCGTGGCTGTCCTGCAGAACGACGCAGGCATGGCTGCCGCCAAAGCCAATGATGCTGGCGAGCAGGCGCGCGCAATGCGCCGGAGCGGTGTTGTTCAGGCCGTGCGCCAGTGTAGCGTCCTGCGTGTGCTGAACCGCAGGCCAGACACCCGCTTCAAGGCTGGCCGTGAGCAGGGCAATTTCCGCCGCGCCGGAAGCGCCGAGGGTGTGACCGATGTGCGCCTTGAGGCTGGTCAGCGCGGGCGTGCGTGCAAATACGGTGTCGACAGCCGCGAGCTCAATGGCATCGCTGCCCGGGCTGCCTGCGGCCTGTAGCTTGATGAGGTCGATCGCGCCATCGCTGCCCAGACCGCCGTCTTGCAGGGCCTGTTGCCAACAGGAGACGACTGCCTCATGCGAGGCGCCGGTGGCATCCTTGTTGCTGACCACGCTGGCGCCGCCGAGTAGCGCCCAACGTTGCGCTCCCGATTGTGTTGAGATGGTCAGGCGCAATGCCGCCACGGCCTCACCGAGCACCAGTCCGTCACGATCTGCGCCCAAGGGTTGTGCTGCGCTGGGCGAGAGCAACTGCATGGCTGCGAAGCCGCGCAGGGTGTAGTCATTGGCCAGTTCAATGCCGAGCACCAGCGCATCGTCGCAAAGGCCGGCGCGCATCATTTGCGAGGCGGTGATGAGTGCGTTGATCGACGAGGTGCAGGCCGTCGAGATCCAGTACACCGGCCCCTGCCAGTCCAGCCAGCTGGCAATTTCTTCCGTGCCGGCATGTGCGTCGGTACGGTAGGCCAGACCGCGCTCGATGGCGCCCATGTCGAGAGATGAGCTCGCGATGAACAGGGGCGCATGCCGGATTGCATCGCCCGTCGCTTCCTGCACGACCTTGCAGATGATCGTGCGCGCACGTGCCAGCCATGCGACGTGATCGGCAGGGGCTGCGGGTTCCATGGCGAAAAAGGGGATCGCACCGTCGGGCGTTTCCAGCAGGCGCTGTGGTCCTGCCGTGCCACTGGCCAGCGCGGCAACGCTTGTCGTCAGGCTGTCACCAAGTGCGCAGCTCAAGCCGCTACCCGCGATGTAAATATGCCCGCTAGCCGCGTTGTGGACGGATTCCTTGTTGCGAAGAGTCATATCGTCGTGTTCGCCGTGGCGGCGATGAAATCTGCGATGGCCTTCGCTGCCAGCATGGGTCGGGTTTGCAGAAGCATGTGCGGTGAATCAAAACGCCGAGTTTGCACCTGCGGTTTGATGCGCAGGATGGCCTGCAGATTGTGCGCCGGCACGACGTGGTCGCGTGTGCCCTGCAGGTACAGGACGGGTAGCGCGAGCGAAGCGAGAATGCTGCGTGCATCGAGACGGACGATCTCTCGTACGCGATGCGCGAAGACTTCGGCTGAAGGGCGCGACAGGGCTTGCGCAGAAAGCATTGCGAACTCCGGCGTGGCGTAGGCGCCCAGCCATCTCTTGATCCGCGCATACAGCGGAAAGCTGCGGAAGGGCAGCGCCGCGACAAGATGCGCGGCCCAGCCCGGCACAAAGCGATATGGAACGGTGACGAAGGAGGCGCTGAGTATCACGCCACGCAAACCTTGCGGACGCGTTGCAGCGACTTGCAGGGCCAGCGGCCCGCCGTAGGATTCGCCGAGCAGTACAAAGGGTTCATCGTGTGGCAGCACGCTCAGCACGCGTGGCAGCAGTTCGTCGTATCCGAGGCATTCACGATCAGGGTAGGCCACGACGAGGGGCTCGATGTCTGGCGGCAAGGCTTGCAGCAGCGGCTGGAACAGGACGCCCGTTCCATCCAGCCCCGGCAGCAGGACGAGCTTGACGCGTGGCATGGCCAGCTAGCTTGCTGCCTTTGGTTTGGCGCCGCGTTCGAGCAGATACCTGGCAAGGCCTTCCAGAGACATCATGGCGCGCCGCGTGTCCTTGCTGTCGGCGAGGCGGATGCCGTATGCCTTCTGGATGGCCATGGAAATCTGCAGGGCGTCGAGCGAATCGAGTTGCAGGCGCGAGGCATTGCCGAAGAGCACCTCGGTTGGCGTGACGCCGCCATTGGGCACGGGTTTTTCACTGGCATCCAGCACCAGGGCGAGCAGTTCTGAGACGAAAGGGGCGAGGTCGGTCGACATGGAGCGTGCGTCTTTACTGACGGGTGCGGCGTTTGAAAAGAATGACGGCAGCTACCAGCATGATGCTACCGAAGCCAGCAAGGCATAGCACTGGCTGCATGATTTCGCCGGGGCTGGCGTGGCGCAGCAGCACAGCCAGGAGGCCTTCCAGTCCCCAGTTCATCGGCGAGTAGCCGGCGAGGGTCTGCATGGCCTGCGGCATGATGGAAGTCGGCACCATCACGCCGCCAAGCGCAGCCATCAGCACATTGATGATCGGGCCGAGCGTGCTGGCCTGTGCATGGGTGCGGATCAGGCTGGCCAGCGCCAATGCCATCCCCACGGCGGCCATGCTCAGCGCCGTCAGCAGCAGGAGCAGCGAACCCCTGTGGATGTGTGCAAGGGACAGGCCGTCCCCGCCCAGCAGCGGCATCAGCCACACGCCCACGGCCAGCATCAGTGCCGCCTGCAGGCCATTCACGAAAAGGTACGGCAGGCCCTTCGACAAGAGCTGGATACCCGGCGAGACGCCCAGCGTGAGCAGGCGCGAGAGTGTGCCGTTGTCATTTTCCTGGACCAGCAGGTTGGCGATGGCGTTGACGATGAAGAACATGCCGAAGACCAGCCAGGCGGGTACGTTCTGCTGCACTGCAGTCGGGTGCAGGCCCAGTGTCAGGCGCTCGGTCTTGACCAGCAGGCGGATCGCCTGGCCGCCCTTGGTGGACAGGCCGGTGAAGCGGTCTTGCAGCGCCTCGGCGCGAATCTCGCCGACGAGGGCCGAAAGCTCTGCCTCGGTGGCGCGGAACAGGCTGATCTCCAGCGCCGGATCGGCAATCAGGCGTACCTGTACGCCGGAGGGCGAGCCGGGGGCAGAGACGACTTCGGAGAAATCCGGTTCGATGCTGATGACATATCGAAGGTCGCCGCGCCGCAAGGCCTCGGTCGGATCGGCGGGGAGTGCCTGCGGCTCACCGTGCATCTTGATCCAGCGCTGCATGAGTTCGCCCGCCTGCGGCCCCTTGTCGCGCACATTCACAGCGTAGGCGCGGCCGAACTGTGGCGGGTCGTAAATGTCTTTCAGGGCCAGCGACATGATGACGATGAACATGATCGGCATCAGGAACAGCGCCCCCAGTGCGTGTACGTCACGCAGCAGCACCGTGAGTTCCTTGCGGATCAGGGCGCCGAGCAGGAGCAGTTGCATGCGCGCTTGCATCAGTTATCCCGCAACGAACGCTGGGTCAGCGCCATGAAAAGGTGTTCGAGATTGTAGTGGCCGTAGTCGAGTTGTTCGATGCGCGCGCCAGCGTTCTCCACCGCGGTGATGGCCGACGTGGGCGAGACGCCGGGGTTGAGCGTCACGACAATGTACTCGCCTTCCCTGTGCGCTGTACCGAAGCGGGTGAGTAGCGCGCAAGCTTCCGTGGCGGCCATATTGCCGACGATCAGGCGCAGGCGTGCCGCACCTTCCGACAGCAGTTCCGTCAGTGTGCCATCGCGCAGCACCTTGCCGTGATCCATGATGATGGCATGATCGGCAATGGCTTCGATCTCTTCCATGTAGTGCGTGGTGTAGATGACGGCCGTGCCTTCGCGGGCCAGTGTCTTCACCGCTTCGAGGATGAAGGCGCGCGACTGCGGATCGACGCCCACGGTCGGCTCGTCGAAGAGCACCAGCGCGGGCGAGGGCAGGAGCGCAATGGCCAGATTGAGGCGGCGCTTCAGTCCGCCGGAAAGGCGCTCGGCGCGTGTGTCGGCGAAACGCTCGAGTTGCGCGAAGGCGAGGCTCTGCGCGATGCGTTCCTCGCGCAACTTGCCGGCGAGGCGTGAAGCTGCGCCGAAGCATTGCAGGTTTTCGCGCACGCTGAGTGTTGGGTAGAAGGCGTATTCCTGCGGCGCGACGGCGATGCGCGTTGGCGCCTCGGCGCGTAGTTCGGCAAGCGGCACGTCGTCGATGAGGATGCAGCCGCGCTGGATGGCCAGCAGTCCGGCGAGATGCGAAATGAGCGTGGTCTTGCCTGCGCCGTTGGGGCCGAGCAGGCCGAGCACCTCGCCGCGCCGGGCGCTGAGCGAAATGCCGTCCAGGGCGGGCTTGCTGCTGTGCTGATACTGATAGCCCAGATCGCTGATCTGCAGCATCAGGCGGCAGCCTTCTTCAGCTCGCGGAAGAATTGTGTTTCGGCATCCGCCTGTTTGCGCAGCATGGCGCCAATGGCGCGCGGCTGCATCGGGTCGCGACCGCGCAGCATGCGGGCGGATGCGAGGGCAACGGCGCGCCAGTCATCACCGATGGCCAGCATCTGCTCGGCGAAGCCGGCCAGCGCTGGGCGCTGCGTGATGTCAGCGGCCTCCTGCAGGAAGGCGGCGTAGAGAAAGCGGAAACCGCCACCACCCGTGCCGATTTCTTCCTGCATGCGCACGACATGGCCGATGAAATGCCCCGTGCTCTCGGCTTCGGGCTTGAGGCGTTCGATGGCACGTGCCAGCGTACGCATGCCGGGCGCACCGAACAGCGGAATCGGCGCAAGCATGATGCGTGCACTCTTGTGAAGGGCTCTGAGTACGTCCGCTGGTGCAACTTCGGTGCGTGCAATTTTTTCCGGGTAGTAGAGCAGACCGCGCGGTGCGAGTACGCCCTTGGCGAAGCGCGCGCGATTCAGGTCGGCTGTGGCGCAGCGCACAGGGTCTTCGGTGACGGGATCGCTGATCAGGTATTCATTGCCGGTCTTGCCGTACACCAACAGGTTGTGCGCATTGAAGTGGAAGCGCATGTCCTCGGGGAAATACGGCAGCCAGTACACCGAGGTCTGCAGGCCAACTATGCGTTGTTCCTGCAGCAAGGCGTCGAGCCGCTGCTGAGCCGCTGCCGGCGAGCGGAAGGTTTCGAAACGAAATTTTATGCCAAACGGTTTTTGCAGGCCCTTGATGATGGCTTTGGGCGGCATGCGGTAAGCCACCAGTGGCAGACCGCCAAGCTTGATGACGGGCAGGTAGGCGAATGACAAGGCGGATGACAGGCCGAACACGAGTGGCTCGGAAACGTGCACGCCATGGTGGCGCAGCAGGTTGGCCATGACGCCGCTTTCGCAATGCGCGGCATGCCGGTGCTCGAAGGGCGCTGCGACGGTGTCGGGTGCAGGGGCGTTCATGGCAACTTCATCAAGGTGTCGAGGCTGATGCCCAGCGCGTCGGCATAGCGTTGCAGCAAGGCAGTCGGGAGTTTCGAGAAATGCGCTGGCTGCAGATGGCGGCGCACACGCCAGCGCCACAGCCCGGTGCTTTGGGCGAGCAGGGGCAGATCCATGCGCCGTGCATACATCCAGTATTCGAGCGGCACCGAGAGACCGGCTTCGACTCGCGCGCGTGCGGCAGCAGCCTGCTCGTTCAACTGTTCCACAGCATCAGAGGTAACGATCTCTTCGACTTCCCAGCCGCTGGAGGGCACCAGCACCATGCGGCCGGAAGCATCGCGCGCGTACATGGCCTTGCGGTGGCCGCCGAGCAGGGGGTTATTGTCCTGAGGGACTTCGTTGATATCCATCGGCGGTCGCGGCTCAGACGGCTTGCAGAAAAATGAAGCAGCTGGAGAATCGACCGCTTTCGGGCACGAACATCAGCAGTTTTTGCCCGCGAGTGATGCGGCCGGAGCGGAACAATTCGTCCAGCATGATGTAGGGCGAAGCCGAGCCGGTGTTGCCGCGCGTCGTCAGGTTGGAGAACCAGCGCTCACGTGGAATAGGCAGGCCGATTTTTTTCAGGGCGTTCTCGATGGGTTCTGCAAAATACATCGACGAAATATGTGGCAGGAACCAGTCGATGTCGTCCGCGCGCAGGCCACGTTTCGTCATGATGTCTGACAGTGGCTCGATGAGCGTGGCGCGGACAATGTGTTCATTGAGCAGCTTCACGTCCTGCTTGACAGCAAACACCGATTTCTCGGCCCATTCAGCCGGCGAATAATTGAGCCAACCACTCAGGCTGCCATCTGTGTTTTTCTCGGCGCCGAGATACATGCATGCAGGCAGCTGATGAGCAGCCGAAGACAAGTCGATCCAGTCGATGCGCAGTGACAGAGGGCCGCGAGGCTGAGACTCGAGTAATGCCGTACCCGCGCCGTCGGAAAGCATCCAGCGCAGAAAATCCTTTTCGAATGCAATCTGCGGCGCAGTTTCCAGCGCACGAAGCTGATGCTCGTTTTCAGCTTGAAAGAATTCGCCCCGCAGAACGGGAGAGCATAGCTCCGAGCCACTGGCGACGGCGCGTCGGGAATCGCCACTCCTGACGCTTAGCCACGCGTGCTTGAGCGCCGCTGCGCCTGACACGCAGATGCCTGACAAAGCCACGGCTTCAAGTCGCGGCCAGCCAAGCTCACCGTGCACCATTACCGCGTGATTTGGCATCAACTGGTCGGGCATCGACGTGCCGGTCGCGAGGCAATCAACTTGCCCGATATCGCCGAGTGCGCGGATGGCATTGGCCGTCATCTGCGCATTGCTCATCGAGGGTACGCGTGTTGTGCGGTCCAGCGCGTAGTGGCGAGTCTGGATGCCATTGCTGCGCAGGATCAGGCGGCGTGCGCGCGACGGCTTGCCTCCGACCATGCCGAGCACCTCTTCAATTTCGTCGTTCGAAACGGGGTCGTGAGGCAGGAAGGCGGCTGTTCGGGTGATGAAAACTTCAGAGGTCATAAAGGGACATGCGGCCTGAATCCGAACCCGAAGGCTCTTCGAATGACTGCTTCAGGCGGATCAGGTGAGGCGTCAGCAGCGGGCGCAGAATAGCCTGAAGTACAAGGCTCAATGGTACAACCGTGACCACCATGGCCACGAGAAAAAGCGCATAGATTGCCAACAGTGGCACACGTCTGGCGGAGCCGGCCGGGCCTGCCGCATGCAGGAGGTGCCCCCAGAGGAAGAAGCTTCGTGTCCCGGCCTTTTCGCTGACGATGAGTCGTGGGTTTACGCTCACCGCCTGCAGGCCGCTCAGCAATGGCGCAGTCCGTTTTTCATCATCGTTATGCAGCGCATTACGCAGGGCTTTGCCGAAGCGTACGGTGCGTTGAATGTCCTGCTCGCTGACACCCGCAGGTGGCAGCGATTTAAGAACCTGGCGATTGCCCGTGAGCACCCACAGCGGTGTCGTAATGAGCGTCGCCAGCGTATGCGCGTTGTCAGTGAGCGCGACGTTGTCGATCAGATGCCCACCTGCGGTGGAGATCAGGAGTTTCATTTTTTCCTGCGCCAGCAGCCACATGTTGCGGCATGCAATGACGGTTACGACCGGTTTGCCGCGCAGCAGCTTGTGCGCCACCGGGTGGCGCATGAATGCGACGACAGGCTGGCTCGGTGCGAGGAACCATACTTGGTAGGGCAGGATGACCAGATCGAAATGCTCGTCGCCGCTCAGGCTCAAGGGCTCGAGCTCGCCTGGGATTTGCAGGGCGGACTCGGGAAAGGCATCGAGAAAGCCACGCATGGACCAAGGAAAGGCAAAGCGTGTGCGCGGCTGCAGATTTTCTACATGAACGCTGATGCGTGCATCGGCCTGCAAGGGGGCGAGGATGCGTTCGACAATGCGTGAAAGCTGCCCGCTCTGCGAATAGTTGATGACCAGTACGTGTTTCGTTGCGCTCTGAGCGGGCGTTTCGGCTGACGTATCTGTGACGTTGTTGGCAAAGGAAAATGCGGGCTCGGTGCTCACGAATCGGCTGGAATGATGGATTTGGGGCCGATTCTAGCATTGCGGGTAATGCCGCCCCCCGCAGGCAATCTGTCAAAAATCAACGGCGATGCCAAAGGTCCCGACGGGTGAGCGCCGTTGTCGGTCGACTGTGTTGGCCAGGCGCTCCTGTTCCGCCCGCGCGTCCGCGAGCGCATTGTTGCAGGCGGCATTGTTGCTGCCGACAGGGCACTGACCGACGAAAATATCTTTCGGGGCGGCAAGGCTCTTGAGTGCCAGCTCGAAGCTGAACGTGACCGGGCTGCGTGCTTCCCCGCTGCGCGAAAGGCCAAGGCAGGGAGGAACGCTGCTGTTGCCGGACGTCGTGCGGACGCAGAGCGCTTCAGCGCTATCCCGGGTTTCAGCTGCTGGCGACGGAATACCGTGAAATTCACTGCGAGCCAAACGCGGCAGGCTGGACAAGTCGGTGTAACGCAGCGTGGTGGTCTGCACGCGATGGCTTGGCGATGCAGCAGGTTTGCGGGGGCGTCGCTTGGGTGCGGATGCCGGCCCGGCAGCATGGGCCTGAGTGACAGGGGTTGGGGAGGGAGACGCATGCGCCGCGTCGCTGAGTGTCGTTCCCGCAAACAGCGCTGCAAGAATCATCAGTGTTCGCGCGGCCGGACTGGAAAGCCGGAATTGCATTTCTAATACTGGAAGCTGGCGCCGATACTGATGTATGGATTCCAGCGGATGCCATCGCCCCCCGAGCTGGGTTTCAGGCCAAGGCCGGGCGTGCACTGGCCGCCGGGCGTCAAACAGTCTCGTGGCGATGTTACCGAAAGGCCGACATCGGCATTGAGGCGCCAGCTGCTGCCCCGGCTGGAGTTGCTTGCGGTGCTGGTCCAGCCCAAGCCAAGAAAGGCCTGCGAGTGCATCGAGTTGTCGGTGTCGAAGACATTGCCGCTGCGACGACTGTCGCCCCAGACGAGGCCAGCCGAGGTACGCAAACCGCTGCTGAACGGGAACCAGTCGGCCCATAACGCATTGCCGCGCACATTGGAGGTGCTTTGCGGCAGGGACAACATGAGCGGAGCGGCAGGAGCCGCAGGCGTATTGTCGAGAAAACTGTTGTCGTAGGTGGTGGCGTTGAAGCGCAGGCTTGCTGCGCGCGCGGTGTCAGCACCGTCGGTACTGTCACGAGGTGAGACGCGCAGACCAATGGTTTCGGCGGATGCGGATGCTCCGAGCCCTGCAAGCAGCGCCCCCAACGCAAGCAAACGTAGCGAATGCAATGAATGCACCATATCTCCGCACCTCCGGTTTTTAACTATCCGGCTAGCTGTATATGACTTCGACACTTTCCGGCGACAACCAGTCGCGCAGTGATTCGATGAGTTTGTCATCGATCCGCACGCACCAGTCATCTCCGAAGGGCAAATCTGCCTCGGCTTGTCCGTTTCTGTATCTTAGTCGAACGGGTGAAGCTCCGTCGCTGGGGCCTACCCTATAAGCCGACAAAAGGTTCTGCAAGCGGTCGGCGGCCGCCCGCGGGCCGCCACTGGCCGCCACTTCTCCATTGATCCGGACCGCCAGTCCCCGGGCATAGCGACCACGCGCCTCAGCCAGAGTCATGAGCTTGTCGCCGATGACGCGGAAACCGCCGCTGAAGTCGTCATTGCTGACCTTGGCTTCGACGATGAGGATTTCGTCCGGCTGAATCTTGCCCTTGTTGGCATCCAGCGTTTCCGAATACACCGTGACGTCGATCTGGGCACTGCCGTCATCAAGTGTGACGAAGCACATCTTGCCGCGGTTGCCAATCTTGATGCGCATGCCGGAGACCACTCCGACCAGCATCTGCGGTTCGCGCTTGGGCTCGATACGCGCCAATGGCGTGCGCACGAAGCGGCGTACTTCGTCGCGGAAGGTGTTGAAGGGATGGCCGGAGAGGAAGAAGCCGATGGCGGTCTTCTCTTCCGTGAGCTGCTGGCGCTCGCCCCAGGGGCGAGCCTCGATGTATTCCGGCGCAATCGCGCTGACTTCGCCCGGCGCGTCGAACAGGCCGCCCTGGCCCGCGCTGGCTGCAGCCTGATCGGCAGCTTCCATGGCGACCGGTACCGTAGCGAGCAGTTTGGCGCGGTGGGGTTTGCCAGCAGCAGTGAGCGGGGCGATGCTGTCCATGCCGCCGGCGCGGATCAGCGCTTCGACGGCGCGGCGATTGACCGCACGGCGATCCACGCGCAGGCAGAAATCGAAGATGTCCTTGAACGGGCCACCTGCTTCGCGGGCAGCGACGATGGATTTCACGGCCGGCTCGCCGACGCCCTTCACACCACCCAGACCGTAGCGGATGGTCTTCGGGTCCGTCGGCTCGAAGCGGTAGTGGGAGTGATTTACGTCCGGCGGCAGGACCACGACCTTGTTGGCGATCGTATCCTCGAAGAAGATCTTCACCGTGTCCGTGTTGTCCATATCGGACGACAGGGTTGCGGCCATGAAGGCCGAGCAGTGGTGTGCCTTCAGCCAGGCCGTGTGATAAGTGACAACGGCATAGGCGGCGGTGTGCGACTTGTTGAAGCCGTACTCCGCGAACTTGGTCATCAGGTCGAAGAGCTGTTCGGCCAGAGCCGGGTCGTAGCCAAGCTTTTTGGCGCCTTCCGCGATTGTCGCGCGGTGCGCGGCCATTTCCTCGGCCTTCTTCTTGCCCATCGCCCGGCGCAGCATGTCCGCGCCACCGAGCGTGTAGCCGCCGATGATCTGCGAGATCTGCATCACCTGTTCCTGATACACGATCACGCCATAGGTTGGCTCGAGACACGCGGTCAGGTCGGGGTGGAAATAGTCGATGGCCTGCTTGCCCTGCTTGCGCAGGATGAAGTCGTCCACCATCCCGGAGCCCAACGGGCCCGGACGGTAGAGCGCCAGCACGGCGATGATGTCTTCGAAACGGTCGGGACCGAGCTTCTTCAGAAGCTTCTTCATGCCGTCCGATTCAACCTGGAAGATCGCGGTGGTGTTGGCGTCCTTCAGGATCTGGTACGCGGCCGGATCCGCGAAGCCCAGCGACATGAGATCTGGGCGGGCACCGGTGAGGCGTTTCACGTACTCGAGGGCCAGCTCGATAATCGTCAGATTTCGCAGACCCAAGAAGTCGAACTTCACGAGGCCGATGGCTTCGACGTCGTCCTTGTCGAACTGCGAGACGGTCGAGGCTTCAGAGCCATCGGCAAGATACAACGGGCAGAAATCCGTGATTTTTCCCGGCGCGATCAGCACGCCCCCGGCGTGCATGCCGACGCCACGCGTCATGCCTTCGAGCGGCAGCGCCAGTTCCCACAACTCGGTGACGGATTCGCCGTCGCCTTCGTCGTTCATCATCTCGTTGATGCCCGGCTCCTGCTCGCGCGCATCTTCGAGACCGAGCGGCTTGTTCTGTACCACCGGGATCAGTTTCGACAGGCGATCGCACATGCCATAGGGCAAGTCGAGCACGCGGCCGACGTCGCGTACCACGGCCTTCGACGCCATCGTGCCGAAGGTGGCGATTTGCGACACGGCGTCATGGCCGTAACGATTGCGCACATAGTCGATGACCATGTAGCGCTTTTCCTGGCAGAAATCGATGTCGAAGTCGGGCATCGACACGCGTTCCGGGTTCAGGAAGCGCTCGAAGAGCAGGGCGTAAGCAGTCGGATCGAGATCGGTAATGTCTAGCGAGTACGCGACCAGCGAACCCGCGCCCGAGCCACGTCCCGGGCCGATCGGCACGCCGTTGGCCTTGCCCCAGCGGATGAAGTCGGCAACGATGAGGAAGTAGCCCGGAAATCCCATTTGAATAATGGTGTCCGTCTCGAACTTCAGGCGCTCTTCGTAACGCGGCCGCTCCTTGTCGCGTACAGCCGGGTCGGCGTAGAGCTGCAATAGACGCGTTTCCAGGCCGCGCTTGGCTTCGACGACGAGAAAGTCGTCGAGCGTCATGCCTTCCGGCGTGGGGAATTGAGGCAGATAGTTCTTGCCGAGCGTGACCGTCAGCGAGCAGCGGCGCGCGATTTCAACGGCATTTTCGAGGGCTTCCGGGATGTCGGAAAACAGCTCGACCATCTCCGCTTGCGTCTTGAAATACTGTTCCTCGGTGAATAGCTTCGGACGTCTCGTGTCGGCCAGCACATGGCCCTGTGCAATACACACGCGGGCCTCGTGTGCCTTGAAGTCTTCGCGATTGATGAACTGGATCGGATGTGTTGCCACCACCGGCAAGCCAAGCTGCCCGGCGAGCTGGATCGCATCGCTGATATAGCGCTCGTTCCCGTTCTGGCCGGCGCGCTGCAGCTCGATGTAGAAGCGTTCCGGGAAGCGTTCTGACCAGTCCTGCGCCAGCGCTTCGGCGGCCTTGAAATTGCCTGCCGCGAAGGCTGCGGCTATATCGCCGTGCATGGCGCCGGAGAGGCAGATCAGGCCGGCGGCAGACTCCGTCGTGAGCCATTCCTTGCGCAGTTCGGCGCGGCCGCGATGCTTGTTCTCGAGAAAACCGCGCGTCAGCAGCTCGCAGAGCTGGCGATAACCTTCGCGGTGCTGAACCAGCAGCAGCGCCCGGCTGGGTTTGTCGCGCTCGGTATCATTGGTCAGCCAGATGTCAACGCCGATGATCGGCTTGATGCCCGCACCGCGACAACCCTTGTAGTGCTTGACCATGCCGAAGAGGTTGGCGAGGTCGGAGATGCCCAGTGCGGGCATGCCGTCTTTGGTCGCTGCCGCAATGGCGTCATCGATGCGCGCAATGCCGTCCTCGATCGAGAATTCGGTGTGCAGGCGCAGGTGGACAAAAGCGGGCTGCGACGAGGTTACGGCGTCAGGCGAAGAGGGGGCGGGTGCGGCGGAATCCATACCGCCATTCTACCTTCGCCGTACCTCCGCGAAGGCCTGTTGCGAGCGTTCAAAATCTCCTGCCGGAGCGGGGATTTGTCTTGACATTCGGTGTGGCGGGCGCAGCGCGAAGCTCCGCGCCGGTCTGCGTATTGCGCAGCACTACCCCGCGCCATCTGCCTTGCTCGACGAGGATGAAAATGCAGGGCTGGGTCATCACTTGTTGCAGCATTTCGCCGGGCGCCGGGGCGCGCTCGTGGAAGTCCAGCAACAGGCTGTCCTTTCTCAGCGCGAACTCATGGGCGTCGAGCTCAATGCTGTAGCCCGGCGTCGGGCGAGCACCCAGCGTCAGGGCAATGACGCGCTGCCGCGTCCAGTCTGGCGGCGCAGCGAACACGGCGGTCTGCCCGGTCGGAAGCGCGCTTTGCCATTCAACCTCGCTGGAAAAGATTCGTGCAGTGGGTTCGTGCATTGGCCAGGCGCAGCGAGACTGGCTGGCAATTTTCAGAATTGGCCAGGAGGGTGACGGGGCGACGGCATTGGCGCTGGCTGGCGTGGGTACCAAGGCTTGTGCCAGCAGCATCCAGGCAGGCAGCAAGGTTTGACCCAGCCTGCGCATCATGGCGTGTCAGGCAGGCCGCCCGTTTTGGGCGCTGCCGCCAGCTCACCCGCACCGGAGAGTGCGACGGATGAGGTGATGCCTGTCGGTGCGACAGCGAAATCCAGCCCGCTCGTATCCGCACTCACCTTGATGCTGCGGGAGGCTTCGGGATAGATCGCGCAGACTTCGCCGAGGTCACAGAAGTAGCCGTTGTAGTTGAGGTTGGTGCCGGCAATGACGCGGATGTCACTGGCCGGGATGCCGGAAATGCTCCATGCATATTTGCCGTTGGCTGCATAGACGCTGGTGATGCCCAGGCGTGCGCCGGTGCCGGCGTCGGCAATCGCGACGATCATGCGCCCGTAGTTGGTCGTCGGGCTGGTGCCTGGCGCGATCTTGATGATGGTGAGCTGAACCTTGAAGCTGCGCTGGGTGGTCGTGACGGTGAGGTAGGGATAGCTGCTGCCAAGCGGCAAGGTGGTGCGATCAACGCTGACCGTGTACACACCCAGCCCCGTCGTGGCATCGACGCCACTGTTGGCCGCAACGCTTACGGCGGGCGAGCTGCTGGTGATACTGGTGACGACTTCGCTGCTGGCGGCCGTGAGTTTCAGCTCCAGCGTAGCGCTGCCGCCAACACTGCCGAAGCTTATCGAGGCGGGCGAGGCCACGATGATGCCGGACGGTGAGCCGCCACCGCTGCCGAGGGCGATGGCCTGGTCGACCGCCTTGCGCGCATTGATGAGGCCGTAGCCCGTGGCATCGTCACGACCCGCTGCACCGAGATCGTCGGTGATCTGGCCGTTGGCAATCAGGGTGTCGATGTCGGACGGCGTGATGTTGGCGTCGACATAGCGCATCAGGGCGATGACGCCAGCCACATGTGGCGAGGCCATCGAGGTGCCGGTTAGTGGGCCGAAGCTGGGGATGCGTGCCAGTGATGCGTTGAAACTGCCGAGCGTGCTGTAGATCGCATCGACGTAGCCGGTGCCGGTGGTCGACTGGTAGGCGTCGCCGCCGGGCGCCATGACGCGTAGCGCGGCGCCAGCGTTTGAGTAATAGGTTTGCTGTTGGCGTGCATCCAGCGCACCCACGGCGATCACGCCTGGGCAGTTGGCCGGGTTGCTGATGTCAGCAGAGCTGCCGCGCTCATGATTGCCCGCTGCAGCGACGATCACGACATTCTGCGCACGGGCATTGGCAATTTCCGTTGAGAACTGCGCCGGGCAGGTGCCTGTCGCACCGATACTCATATTGATGACGTCGGCCTTGCGTGCTGGCAAGGTGCCGGAGCGATTCGACAGGCCCGCCGCATAACGGATGGCCTGCACGACGTCGAAGGAGGAGCCATTCTTGCCGGGGGCAAAAACGCGCAAAGGCATCAGCAGTGCCTGCGGTGCGACACCCGCGCCGAACTTGCCATTGTTGTCGAGCGCGGCAATCGTGCCGGCGACGTGGGTGCCGTGCCAGTCTGGCGTATCGCCGCTGGTGCTTGGGTCGTTCGCGCTCGCCGAATCGCCGTCGCCGGTCGTGCTGAGGGTGACGAAGCTGCGACCCGTGAAGATCTGCGCTTGCAGGTCAGGATGGTCGTCGACAAGGCCGGCATCAATGACGGCCACGATGGGGCGCGGTGTCGTGGGCGGGAGCGACAGGCCCAGGATGCGGTCCATCGCGGCGGGCTGGTTGATTTGCTGATAGTTCCAGCGCTGAGCAAGATATAGCGGCTCAGTCGGGGTGTAGGGGGCGGCGGTGGTGGATAACAGTTGCACCTGGAAGTTTGGCTCGACGTAATCGTAAAGCCCGGTGGCCATCAGGCGTTTGGCATATTCGAGCGTATCCATGGCGCGCTGGGCGCGACGGAAGCGGCCAGGAAAATCTTGCGCCGCATCGCGTATCGGGCGGGCTGCGCCCGGTTTACCCCAGCGCGTGAGGCGCTCCAGTCCGCGAGCGCGTTGCGTGTCGTTCTGGGACAGGCGCAGCAAGTGGGCGCGTTCGCGGCCGCCACCCTCGACGGTCTGCAGCCCCGTGCTCAGCATGACTTCGTTCTGCGTCGTGACCGAAGCCCGTGCCGACAACTTGGCGACGAGTTCGCCCGCGATGATGGCCTCGGTGCTCGTGGACGTAATTGCACACGTTGCCTCTCCTGGCGCTCCGATGCGCAGGGTGTAGAGCGCCGATCCCGATGAAGCCTGCACGCGGACGTAGTAGCTGCCGCTGCGGCCGACCTGGATGCACTTGGAGCTTGCGGCAGAAGTCGAACTGCCGACCAGCTGGCCGCTGCCATTGTCGATGAGGTAGAGGTCGACATCGTCCGGCCCGCTGCCACCGACAAACGACATCTCGACGACCTGGCCTTGTGTAAGCGGCGTCTTGAAATAGTCGTTCACGTCACCCGCGGTGTAAGTGGCGCCGACCGGACCAGTGCCTGCGACGTTCACCGTGCCGACCAGTTGCACCGGCGTGGAAATCGTCTGGGCAGCCGCAATGCTGTCATTGCTGACGCGACCGTTCTGGCCTGTGTCATTTGTGTCGCTGTCGACGGCGGCCGTGTCGGGCAGCGTGATCGTGCCGCTGAGTGTGTAGGTCTGTGGTTCGACAGGCGCAGGGGTCGCAGGGCTGGCCGGCGTGTTGTTGCCGCCGCCGCCACCTCCGCAAGCGCTGAGTATGGAAAAAAGGCAGATAAGCAGACAGTGACGGATGCGCAACATGGTAGGGCGGCCTTGCGGTGAGAATCCTGCAGCGATTTTGGAAAGGCCCGCAGCAGGCCTGTCTGCCTGCTGCGGGCTGTCGCTTTTGCGAGCGATGTATGCTGACAGGATGCTTCGGACGCGGCAACCGCGACCTTCCCGACGGTGCCGAATAGTCCCCGGGTTATTGCGTTACATGACTTTGGCCCCGGCCTGACGCCGCATCTTGCGCCAGCTGCGCAGCAGTGGCGGGCCGATCAGCAGCAGGACTGCCACGGACAGGATGGCCAGCGAAACCGGGCGTGTGAGGAAGACCGTCGCGTCGCCCTGGCTGATGGTCATGGCGCGGCGGAAATGTTTCTCCGCCATGGGGCCGAGAATCAGCCCGACGATCAGTGGCACGATCGGGATGTCAAAGCGCTTCATCGCAAACCCGACAAGACCGACGATGTAGAGCAGCATCAGGTCGAACCAGGACTGGCGCAGGGAATAGGCACCCATGGTGGCCAGCACGACGATGCCGCCATAGAGCAAGGGGCGCGGAATGCGCAGCAGCTGGATCCAGATGCCCACCAGCGGCAGGTTGAGGATCAGCAACATCACATTGCCGATATAGAGACTGGCGATGAGGCCCCAGACCAGTTCCGGATTGGTGTCGAACAGCAACGGGCCCGGCGTGATGTTGTACTGCTGGAATGCCGACAGCATGATCGCCGCAGTGGCCGACGTGGGAATGCCTAGTGTCAGCAGCGGCACCAGCGTGCCGGTGACGGCCGCGTTATTGGCTGCTTCCGGACCGGCGACGCCTTCGATGGCACCCTTGCCGAATTCTTCCGGGTGTTCGGCCAGCTTCTTCTCCGCGGAATACGACAGGAAGGTCGGCATCTCGGTGCCGCCTGCCGGGATCGTGCCGAAGGGGAAGCCGATCAACGTGCCGCGCAGCCACGGCTTCCACGAACGTCGCCAGTCTTCCTTCGTCATCCAGATCGATTTCCCGATGCCTTCGACGCGGGCGGACAGCTTGTTCTCATAAGTCGCTGTGTAAAGCGTCTCGCCGACCGCGAACAGACCCATGGCAATCACAACGATATCGATGCCATCGGTGAGTTCGAGAACGCCCATCGTGAAGCGCGCCTGACCCGATTGTTCCTCGATGCCGATCATGCCGATTGCAAGTCCGACAAACAGGCTGACGAAGCCTTTTTGCGGGATGTCGCCGACCACGGCAGATACCGCGACAAAGGCCAGCACCATGATGGCGAAGTTCTCGGCTGGGCCCAGCTTGAGCGCGAGATCGGCAACGATGGGCGCCAGCAAGGTGAGCAAGACGGTCGCGACCGTGCCAGCCAGGAAAGAGCCGATGGCAGCCGTCGACAGCGCTGGACCACCGCGGCCCGCGCGCGCCATCTTGTTGCCTTCGAGGGCGCTGACAATGCTGCCGGCTTCACCCGGCGTGTTGAGCAGGATCGAAGTGGTCGAGCCACCGAACATGGCGCCGTAATAAACGCCGGCCAGCATGATCAACGCGCCGGTCGGGTCAATGCGCGAAGTGATGGGCAGGAGAAGCGCCACCGTGGCGGCAGGGCCGATGCCGGGCAACACGCCGATGGCCGTGCCAAGCGTGCAGCCGATCAGCGCCCACAGCAGATTGCTCATCGTGAGCGCGGTGGCGAAACCGACCGAGAAAAGGGCGTTAAGTGCTTCCATCTCAGAGTACTCCAGGAATCATGGCGGGCAGTGCGACACCCAGCAGGCGGAACAGATGGAACAAGGTCAGCCCCAGCCCGAGCGACAGGAAGAGGTCGCGTACGCGGTGCTGCGTGTCGAGTGCGCGGCACACGCCGTAACACAGCAGCCAGGCGGCCAGCGTGAAACCGATCAGGCCGATTAGTGCCATGTGTGCGATCAGCGCGCCCGAAACGAGGACGAAGCCGCGCCATTCGGCTTCGGGTACGGCTGGCACATCCTCATCGCCTTGCGTGTCGGTCGGATCTGCGTGACCGAGCGAGCGCGTGGATTTGAGCAGCAGGGCGCCGCCGGAAATGATCAGCCCCGCAGCGATCAGTGAGGGAAAAAACTGCGGCCCCACGCGTGCGTAGCCAGCCCCCGCCGACATGCCGGTGATTTGGAAAGCCATGATGAGGCCGAGAATGATTACGCCGATGGCAAGGTAAGCCTGATGTCGGCCGGGCCATTGAGTCATGGTAAGAGTCTCCCCGTGTTTGTCTTAAAACGCGCCACAAAATGGACTACGCACCTGGCTAGCCACGCGCGCGCTCCATTTTGTGACGGGCTTGTATGCGTAGGCCATTCGCGCAAGCGCCTCCCCGGCGTGAGCCAGCGAGGCGCTTTCGGGATTGATAAGGAAAGGGTGGGAAGTCGCTAGAAGTCGTGAGACGCGCTCAGTTCAGCTTGAGCTTGCCGATCACGTCCTTGAGGCGTCTGGATTCGCTATCCACAAAGGCCTTGAAGGTATCAGCCGGTTGGTACAGCTCGAGCCATTCAAGCTTCTCGGCTTTTGATTTCCACGAGGCGTCCTTCATTGCAGCTTCGACCATGCCGACCAGCTGCCGCTTCTGCGGTTCGGTGATGCCTGCCGGGGCAAACACACCGCGCCAGTTGTACATCACCACATCCACGCCCTGTTCCTTCATGGTCGGCACGTCGATGTCCTTCTGACGCGTATCTGCCGACAGGCCGATGGCGCGCAGCTTGCCTGCCTTGATCAGGTCGACCAGCTCGCCATAGCCACTGACGTAAGCGGCCAGCTGTCCACCGAGAATCGCTGCCTTGCCTTCACCTCCGCCGGCGAAGGCCACGTAGTTGATCTTTTCCGAATGCACGCCGACTGTCTCGCCGATCAGCGCCACCATGACGTGATCAACACTGCCAGCCGAGCCGCCGCCGATGGCTACGGCACCGGGGTTGGCTTTGAGCGCTGCTGCCAGATCCTTCATGTTCTTGATCGGGGAAGCGGGCGGTACCACGATCACGTTGTACTCACCCATCAGACGCGCGATCGGTGTGACCATCGATAGATTCACGGGCGATTTGTTGGCTTCGATCGAGGCCGCCGTCACTGCACCCGCGACGATCAGCGAAGTCGGGTTGCCCTTTTCAGTGTTGATGAATTGCGCCAGACCGATCGCGCCACCCGCACCGGCTTTGTTCTCGACTGACACCGACTTGGCCTGGCCCGAGGCGCGCAGCGCATCTGCAAGCACGCGTGCCACCGTGTCGAAACCACCGCCCGGATTGGCTGGTGCCATGATCTTGATGGTATCGACCTGTGCGTGCGCGCTCAGTGCGACACAGGTCAGTGCGGCCATGAAGCCACGCAATAGTGAAGAGATTGGCATTGCTTACTCCTTTGGTGAATGAGCCTCGCCATTGGGCGAGGTGCCTGCTGCGGGAGCTCGAAATGCTGGCGCCCTAACGGCAAACGGGCCTCATTCGATCTCTAAACGCGTGGCGGAGGAATACGGGGCTTCACTCTTCCGTTGCTATGGGCTTTGTGATAAGCGTCATGACGCCAATGATCGCCGTGTCCTGCGGTTGCGGCAGGTCTATTTGGCGCTTGGTGAGAAGCGTGTTTCTCGCGGTTGAGAGACGGAAATAAGGTCTCTCCGCGACGAAAGGCGAGGTGGGCCCGGTGTTCGCCGGGCCCTTGAGGCGATTACTTCAGCGGGTCGAACAACTGCTTGCGCGTAGCAATGGCGCAGAGCGGGAATACGGTTCTCGCGTGATAGTTGCGATAGTCGTCTTCGCTCTCGAATGGCGGCAAGCCGAATGCCTGGTCGGCTTCAATTACGGCGACGTGCGCGCCACGTGAATTGAAGGCTTGCTGCGCACGCGGTGTGTTGAAAAAGGGCACCAATGGGTCACGTGCGCCCGCGCACAGCACCATTGGTATCGTCGGCGTCCAGCCATCAATCAGCGAATTTTCACGCAATATGCGGCGGGCTGCGCTGTTCGGGTCCGTGCGCAAGGTATTGAGGAATGAGGCCTTGAACAGGTCGCCAAGTGCTTGTGGCAACACCCCCTTGGCATACAGGTCGCCGGCTGCAAGCGGTCCTGGGAAGTATGACTCGATAGTTGGCGCGTAGGCAGGCAGAAAAATCTCCGCCGGGTTCCTGTAGATCGAGTGATAGACGTGGTTCAGACCGATCATTGCGTAGGAGCCTACTGCCGTGCCAGCCACCGTGGCGTTGCTGACGCCGAAGACAAACGTTTCCTCCAGAGCGTAAGGGCCGGCCATCGGTGCAGCGGCCGTCAGCGGAAACTCGCCGCGATAGCGGGTTTCGAGCGCGCGTGTCGTGGCCATCGACGCATGACCGCCATGTGAATATCCCGTGACAAAAAGCTTGCCGATCTTCAGCCCATATTTGCCCAGCACTTTGCGCGAAGCGCGCAAGGCATCGACGGTGGCATCGGCTTCCGAATCCGCGTGCAGATAGGCGTGATAGGGCAGGGTCGAGGCGCCGTAGCCGTGATAGTCGGGCGCGACCACTACATAACCTTTGGCGGCATACCAGGCAATGGCCGGCGGGGTTTCTTCGTTGGTTGGGTTGGCCATCGAGAAGCTGCGGCGGAATTCCGTGCCGTGGTCATAGGCGATCACGGGCGCATTGGCTTTCACGATGCAGGTTGCATCACCTATCGGAGTGAATACGGCGCCGGATGAGGTGATGGGTTCGTTACGCGGACCACGGGCCTGGAAGACGATGGCATCGACACGCACATCGCACTGCGCCGGGCCGACCAGCGCTGCAAATTGTGGACCCTGCGCGGCAAGGGCTGCATCGATGGCAGCTTTCGGCACGACGGTGATTGTCTTGCTGATGATCAGGCGCCCGCGCTCCCAGATCTCGGCGTGAGCTGCCTGGCTGGCGGCAAGACAGGTGACAAGCAGGGCGACGGCCCGCAGCTTCGCACGCATTGGACTCTTCATTTGATATTCCCTCGTTGTTGTTGTCTGGAGTGGCAGCAACAGTCGACCCGCCTGCCGCAAGCTGCAGTCAGCTTATGACAGACTATTTGGTCTTTCGCGAGGAGTACCCATTGGTCCGTGCGGTGCCGAAACCTGCGGGGAAGGGCAATGGCTGTCAGGTGCGCGAGGCTGACCGCAACTTAGCGACGTTTCAGCGTGACAAAGTCGAAATCGTGCTCGTTGAACTCGTCGGCAGGATGGGCTTGGCGCTGCGTCTGGTACCACAGGGCGTGGTCGATGGGCGGGAAGGAGGCGTCGCCTTCCGGTGCGCAGCGCACATCGGTGATGTACAGCACATCGGCAATAGTTAGCGCTTCGGCATAGATCTGCGCGCCGCCAATGACGAAAACGGTGCTGTCACCGGCGCAACGTGCCAGAGCGTCTTCCAGCGAATGCACGACTTCGGCACCGGGGGCACCGTAGTTGCTGTTACGCGTGATGACGATGTTGCGTCGCTGCGGCAACGGACGGCCCAACGACTCCCAGGTCTTGCGACCCATGATGACCGCGTGATCCAGCGTAAGCGCCTTGAAATGACGCAGGTCGTCACGCAGGCGCCACAGCAGGGCGTTGTTGCGGCCGATGACGCCGTTCTCTGCGACGGCTGCGACGATGGCGATTTTCGGGCGGCTCATACGGCGATCGGCGCGGAAATGGCCGGATGCGGGTCGTAACCCTCTAGCGTGAAGTCTTCAAAGCGGAAGGCGAAAATGTCGCGTACCTCGGGGTTGAGCTTCATGGTGGGCAGGGCGCGTGCTTCGCGACTGAGTTGCAGGCGCGCCTGATCCAGGTGATTGAGATAAAGGTGCGCATCGCCGAGGGTATGAACGAAATCGCCCGGCTGCAGATCGCAGACCTGCGCGATCATCAGGGTCAGCAGGGCGTAGCTGGCGATATTGAAAGGCACGCCGAGGAAGATGTCGGCACTGCGCTGATACAACTGGCAGGACAGCCTGCCGTCGGCGACATAGAACTGGAACAGTGCATGGCAGGGCGGCAGGGCCATCTTGCTGACTTCCGATGGATTCCAGGCCGAGACGAGATGACGGCGCGAGTCAGGATTTTTCTTCAGCCCCTCAACAAGCTGGGTGATCTGGTCGATAACTTTCCCATCCGGAGTCTCCCAGCGTCGCCATTGCTTGCCGTACACCGGCCCGAGATCGCCGTTCTCGTCGGCCCACTCGTTCCAGATCGAAACGCCGTTTTCCTTCAGGTAGCGAATGTTGGTATCGCCTTGCAGGAACCACAGCAGCTCATGGATGATGGAACGCAGATGCAGCTTTTTGGTGGTCAGGACGGGAAAGCCGTCCGACAGGTTGAAGCGCATTTGCCAGCCGAAGACAGAGAGGGTGCCGGTGCCGGTGCGGTCGGTCTTGCGATGCCCGTGTTCGAGCACGTGGCGCATGAGTTCGTGATACTGACGCATGGAGAGTCTTGGTGAAGCGTGATTAATATTTGTGAGGGCGTCGCGATGTCGCCGCGACTTTGCCGTGATTCTATCGCGGATCACCAGACGGCACTTTGTCTCGGTCGGACTTCCGTCCGTACTTGGCTCGGCAGGTCCGCCGGGTAAAATGTTTTTCGTCGAATTCAAAGAATTCAGGGGATTAGCTTGCTGTCGATGACCCGGCCCTACACGCTCCCCGACGAGCGCGCACTCAAGCGAGCCATTGACGAACTCAGCCGTCTGGAGCCCGCGCAAGCTCTGTCCGAGGCTGCGCAGTGGATCGAATCCCTGCTCGGTAATTCCGATATCTCCATTACCGTGCGCTTGCGCGCGTTGTTTGCACTGGATCAAGCCGTGCACCGTCAGGCGCGTGCCTGCATTGAGCTCTACCTGGCGGCGGTTTCCGCCGGTTCTCCTGCGCGCAACAGTCTGTGGAAGTGCGCGCATGACCACTGGGCGCTGGTCTTCGATGCCTATGGTGAGAGCCTCGTCATGATGGCGGCGCAAAACGCCAGGAACGCGGGCGACAAGGATATGGCCTTGCTGGCAGAGCTGAGCACACGCGCCATCCGTGCGGGCTCACAGTGCGCCAAGTGGGATGCCTTCCGCCGCGGCCCGATTACCGACGCCATCTGGGCACGGCTCAATCTGGCCTACCGGCTGGCCGCCGCACAAGGTGTCACGCGCCGCAATATGCGTCTGCGCGCCGATCGCGCCACCGAAACCACGGCCGAGCGTGAATACCTGCGGGCGGTTGCCTTGCACAGCTTGGGCGTGGACCAACTCGATGCCTATCGGCTGGAGCTGGCCTCGCGCCTGATTCAATATGTATTGCCCTATCTGGAGCTGACCGAAGCACCCGACGCGGCCAGCTTGCACTGGATCGATGTCTGCGGCTCACAGCCACCGGCGCGCCTGGTGCGCGCACCCAGCAATGCGGGCACGCCACGTTTTTTCAGTGGCGTCGTGGCGGCCCAGCCGTTGCAGGACATGCTCGATCTGGTTGTTGCCGGCGAAGCCCATGGCAAGGTTGCCAGCGTGCTGTCGCACATGATCCGTTGCTGGTCGAACGAGCCCCCAGTGCGTCGTCACCGTCGGCATGCCTTGCTCGGACGCATGCTGGTGGTCGAAGGCCTGTTGCAATTTGCACGCCGTCTGGCAGGCGACCCGACAGCTGCCGAGCCCCGTACATGGCAGATGCAGGACGCCAGCCTGCATGGCGTTGGCGCCGAAGCCTTGCTGGATGAGGGCAACGAGCTGGCGGTTGGCACCCTCGTCGGCATGCATCTGCCTGAGGGTTCTGGCTGGCGCGTTGGTGCCGTGCGGCGCTTGCGGCGCAGTGCCAGCGCAATCGGCCCGATCGGCCGTGTTGGCGTCGAATTGCTTGGCGGCACGCCTGCGGCCGCCTCCGTCGATGACGGCTCGGCCAAGGTGGACGTCATCGTGCTCGACGCTCTCAAGCGCGGCCACCCGGTGCGCGTTCTCGTACCCGTACCGGGCCCAAAAGCCGGTCGCACAATCTACCTGCTTTACGGCACCGTGCCGGTCAAGCTCAGTCCGTTGAGCACGCTGGAATACGGCGCGGACCACGAAATCCGCATGTATCTCTATGCGGACTAGCCTTGCACCGGCGCAAGGGTTGAGTGAAGCGTAGCAAGTAGCCGGTTTTGGCCTGCATGGTCAATCGGTTACAATCCGCGTTTTGTTGCTCAGCCCCAGGTATGCGGGGGCCACCAGGCCAGTGAAAACAACCTTCCTTGATTTCGAACAACCGATTGCCGATCTGGAAAGCAAGATCGAAGAGCTGCGCTTTGTCCAGGACGAGTCTGCGGTTGATATCTCCGAAGAGATTTCGCGTCTTGAGGTCAAGCGTCAGGCGCTGACCAAGGAAATCTACACCAAGCTCACACCCTGGCAGATCGCCCAGGTCGCGCGCCATCCGCAGCGCCCTTACACGTTCGACTACGTCGAGCATATGTTCACCGACTTTCAGGAACTGCATGGCGACCGCTCGTTTGCCGACGACAAGGCTATCGTCGGTGGTCTGGCCCGCTTCAACGGCCAGAGCTGCATGGTCATTGGCCACCAGAAGGGCCGCGACACCAAGGAAAAGATCCTGCGCAACTTCGGCATGCCCCGTCCGGAGGGCTATCGCAAGGCCTTGCGCATGATGAAGCTGGCCGAGAAGTTCGCCATCCCGATTTTCACCTTCGTCGATACGCCCGGTGCTTATCCCGGTATCGATGCCGAAGAGCGCGGCCAGTCGGAAGCCATTGGTCACAATCTGTATGTCATGGCCGAGCTGCGCGTGCCGATCATCTCCACGATCATCGGTGAAGGTGGCTCCGGCGGCGCACTGGCCATTGCCGTGGCCGACCAGCAACTGATGATGCAGTTCTCGACCTACTCGGTGATCTCGCCGGAAGGTTGTGCGTCGATTCTGTGGAAGAGCGCCGACAAGGCCTCCGAAGCGGCCGAGACCATGGGCATCACGGCCGCGCGTCTGAAGGCGCAGGGCCTCATCGACAAGATCGTCAACGAGCCGATTGGCGGTGCGCATCGCGACCCGCGTGCGACGGCGCAGACGCTTAAGCGTGCTTTGCAGGAAACCTTGAAGCAGCTCACCGAGCACTCGACGGACGTGTTGCTGGAAAAGCGTTTTGAGCGCCTGATGAGTTACGGCAAGTTCAAGGAGCTCACGACCTGAAGGGATGATGAAGCGACTGCGCCGGCCGATCTTGAGATTCCGGTGCTCGCTGTACTCAAGTACAGCTCTGCTCCTTGTCTCAACCTCGACTCGGCTCGCTACGCTTCCCCATCCCTTCACTCGCGGTAATGGGGTGTGTAAGTAAAAGCCTGGTTCAGAAACGGGAGCTCTTGTGTCGCTGGATGCCTCTCTCACCAAACGCCTTGAGTCACTTCTTGGTTCTGATCTTTCCGGCCTGCGCTTTCGCGTCGCGTTGAGTGGCGGGCTGGATTCCACCGTTCTTCTTCATGTCTTGGCGCAGATCGCGCCACGTCTTCGTTTTCAACTCTCTGCAGTGCATGTGCATCACGGCATCAGCCCGAATGCTGATGCCTGGGCGGACCATTGCGAGCGCTTTGCGCAATCGCTGAATATTCCGATCACGATTCATCGCGTCAGTGTCGAGCGTCAAAGCGCGGACGGGCTGGAGGCAGCGGCGCGACGCGCGCGCCACGCCGTTTTTGCTTCGACGGATTGTGACTGGATCGTACTCGCGCATCACCGTGGCGATCAGGCAGAGACGGTCTTGCATCGCCTGATGCGTGGCACGGGCGTACATGGTGCGGCGGGTATGCGCGTGATGGATGCATCGCGTCGCTTGTTGCGGCCTTTGCTCGATGAGCCACGTGAGGCCTTGCTCGCATGGGCGCTAGCGAACGCGCTGACGTGGATCGAAGATGAGAGCAATGCCGATACGCGTTTCACGCGTAACTTCCTGCGTGGCGAGGTGTTGCCCTTGCTGCGTACGAGGCAGGCAGGCGTGGAGGCCAACCTTGCGCGTGCGGCTGAGCTGTTCGGTGAGTCTGCGCAATTGCTGGATGAGATGGCGCGTGAAGATGCTGCACGCATCGCACCGGGTTCGGAGGGTTCCTTGGCGCGCTTGCGTCAACTCAATGCTCCGCGTGCGCGCAATTTGTTGCGCTATCTGCTGGTCGAGCAAGGCGCACAGCCGCCCGCGATGGACAGGCTGGTTGAAGCTTTGCGCCAATTGCACGAGGCGGAAGAGGGCATTCGGCTGGTGTTTGAGGGTCAGGCCTTGTGTGTATGGCGGGGTGTTTTCTGGATCGAGGCGGAAGTCGCGCAGCCTGTTCGGGAACTGGTCTGGTACGGTGAGGCTTGCTTGCCCTGGGCCGGCCGCGTGCTGTGTTTTGCGGCAGCGAATGGGCCCGATGCCTTGAGAGTGAGTCCCGATGGCGGTGTGCGCATTATTGGGCGTCAAGGTGGCGAACGTTTGCGTCCGCGTACCGATGGTCCGTCGCGCGCATTCAAGCAACTGGCGCAGGAGGCGGGGATTCCGCCCTGGCAGCGTGAGCTTCTGCCGTGTTTGTGGCAGGGCGGCGAGTTGATCTGGATTGCAGGGCTTGGTTCGAATTCGAACTGGCGCTGTGCCGAGGGCGAGCCGGGTTGGCGGGTGGAATGGAGCAGTAACAGATAAGAAAGCCCGACGAATTCGCCGGGCTTTTTTTGTTGCAGTCCGCGTAAATGCGGACTGTCATTTCAGCACATCAGATCTTGCCTACGCCCGCACCGTTCTTGACGATGGTCGGGATGCTTGCTGCCGGGTCCAGTGTGTAGCTGTAGTAGGTCTTCGGGTTGAAGCCCTGGCCGTTCTGCACGAGGCCGTCATCCGCATGCGGCGGTGTTTCCTGCACGTTGGTGCTGTTCCAGGTGACTTTCACGCCGCTCCAGTAAGTGATGAGACGCTTGATGGCATCGGTGTAGTTGCCTTCAGCCGTGATGTCGCATTCCGTACCAGCGCCGACGAAGTAGTCGGTGATGCCGTTGCCATAGTTGTTGAACACATGGGCCTGACCGAAGCGCACGCGTGGATGCCGCGTATTGCTATGGTCAAACCAGTTGTGGTGATACGAAGCGTGCAGGTAGCCGCGATCCTGTGCGCCATTGTCATCACTGTGACCGAGCAACATGCTCTTGTCGGTACCGATGTAACGGTTCCACGAAACGGTGACCCAGTCAGCGCCGCGCTTAACGTCGACCGAACCGTCATACGACACGTAAAAGGTATTGTGGTCGACCCACACGTGGTGCGAGTAGCGCTGCACATTGACGCTGTCATCCGAGGAGTTCTTGAAGCTCAGATTGCGGATGATGACGTTCTCTGCGGGTGTGAACGTACCCTTGTCGGCCAGATCGCAGGAATCGCCCTCGTTTGGCGGGATGAAGCCGCTGACATTGAAGCCGAAGCCGCTAATGGTGGCTGTTGCGCCGACGCCCTGGATGGTCTTGTTGGAGCCGACGCGGATCATCGGACCTGCGCCGCTAATGGTGCCGGACACGAGAACGGTGCGTGGCGTGTTGTCGCCCACTGCTGCGACCAGCGCGGCATAGGTTGTGACTGTCACCGTCGATCCACCCGCGCCACCATTGGTGCCGTTACGACCTGCCTTGTTCAAACTGGCAAAGCCGATGACGCCAGCCGCGTTGCCTTGGTTTGCGCTCGAAACGGAAGAGCTGACCGAGGAGGCGACTGAAGACGCAACCGAGGAGGTCGACGAAGACTTCGAGGAAGAGCTGGAAGCGACACTCGATGCAGCCGTGCTCGACGAAGAGCTGGTGGTCGTGCCTGCGTAAGAACACCAGGCCGACGTCGGGTAGCTATTGCTCGGATATGCGGCGTTAGTGCAGGCGAAGCTGCCGGTCTTGGTGGCATAGACAAATGAGCCAGCCTTGCCGAGCGCTGTCTGGCGTGTGCCCGTCATCGAGCAGGTTCCGCCTATCTGCGCGCACTTCGTATATCCGGCGGGATAGTCTGTTGCGGCGTGGGCGCCGCCAATCAGCATGCAGGCGATTAGCCCGGCCGTGAGCTTGTACATCATCTCGTGTCTCCTTGATTTGGTTGTATGAACCGCCCGGTCAAGCGGGTGGCCCGCCCGCAAGTTGGGCGTCAGGAGTCGAGGTGTCAAGCAGCGTGGCAGCATTCAAGTGTTTGTTTTTATTTGTGTAAATTGATGAATTTGGTGTGTTTTCGGTAACAAGCCGATGCGCTCGGTATCGTTTTCGAGGAGACGCTCAAAGAGGCCAGATTGCCAGCAGGGCAGGCAGGCACAACGAGGTGAAAATCCCGTTGAGACTCATCCCCAGCCCGGAAAAGGCGCCTGCCTTGTGCGAGATGTGCAAGGCGCGCGTCGTGCCGATGCCATGGCTGGCGAGCCCCATGGCAAAGCCTTGAACAGCTTCGTCACGTACCCGTAACCAGCGGAACACGTGCTCGGCACCGACCGCACCGAGGATGCCGGTAACCAGCACAGCTGCCGCCGCAAGCGAGGCGTTGCCGCCCAGTTTTTCAGCCAGCGCCATGGCAATTGGCGTGGTGACCGACTTGGGCGAGAAACTCACCAGCACGTCGTGCGGCAGGCCGAACAGCTTGCCAAACAGTAGCGCGGAGGTGACGCCAGCCGTTCCACCAACGAATAACGCTACCAACAGCGGGCGCAGCATGGCGCGCATATGCGCGATGTTGGCGAACAAGGGGACTGCCAGAGCGACCGTTGCAGGCGCCAGCAGCAGATGGATGAAACGTGCGCTTTCCAGATACGTCGCATACGGCGTGCGGGTGACGAGCAGCAGAGGCACCAACATGGCGACAGATAACAGCAAGGGGTTGCTCAGGGCGCTGTGGCCACTGCGCCGATGGATATGGGCGGCCAACAGGTAGACGGCGATCGTCAGCGTCAGCCAGAGCGCGGGGTTGCCAAGCAGCGGTGTCATGGACAGGGTCATGGTTCAGTCCTGCGACGCGCCAGCAGGAATTTCAGCGTGAGCGCCGTGACCGACAGGGTCACGGCGGTGGATAGCACCAGGGTGGCCAGCATGCCGAGCCCGTGTTCTGTCAGCAAAGTCGCATGATTGACGATGCCGACCCCCGCCGGGACGTAGAGCAGGGCGAGGTTTGAAAGCAGGCCATTACTGGCGTGTGACACGCTTGGCGCCACATGCTTGCGGGTCAGGCTGACGACGAGCAGCAGTAACATGCCGGCGACTGCGCCAGGCAGGCTGATGCCCAGCAGGCCGACAATGAGCTCGCCTGCCAGCCAGTAAACCATGAGGCCAACGAAGCCGGTCAGGAAATCTGTCTGGGGAGTGCTTTTCACGATGCAATCAGGCTGAGAGTGAAGATTGGTGCGGCTGAGCGGGCATTGTTGCCTCTCACGGCGAGGCTTCCAAGCTTACCCCGGTCGGCCCTTGGGTGGTGCGCTGCGACATCAAAACCGGAATGGCGCAAGCAAAGGCTGTGGAATGCAGCAAAGTCCTGATAAAATTAAAAGTTATCTTCGACCACCATCCTTAAACTGGAGTTTTTTCATGGCTATTGAACGTACCCTGTCCATCATCAAGCCGGACGCTGTTGCCAAGAACGTTATCGGCAAGATCTACCAGCGCTTCGAAGAGGCAGGTCTGAAGGTTATTGCCGCCAAGATGGTGCACCTCTCCGCTACTGAAGCTGGCGAGTTCTACGCAGCGCACAAGGAGCGCGGTTTCTTCAAGGATCTGGTGGCATTCATGACCTCCGGCCCGGTGATGGTCCAGGCTCTCGAAGGTGAAGGCGCCGTGCTGAAGAATCGCGACCTGATGGGCGCAACCGATCCGAAGAAAGCAGCGCCCGGCACGATCCGCGCTGACTTTGCTGAATCCATTGACGCAAACGCTGTCCACGGTTCCGATGCCGTTGAAGCGGCTGCTGTGGAAATCGCGTTCTTCTTCCCTGGTATGAACGTTTACTCGCGTTGATGGAGTTATCCGTGCGGTCATTGAGGCCGCACGGCAAATCATGCAAAACCTCCTCGATTTCGATGCTGCTGCACTGACTGAATGGTTCGCTGAACGAGGCGAGAAGCCTTTTCGTGCGCGTCAGGTGCTGCGCTGGATGCATCGTTTCGGGGAGGCCGATTTCGATGCCATGACCGATGTGGCCAAGAGCCTGCGTCTCAAGCTCAAGGATTCGGCATGCGTAGTACCGCCGACGGCGGTGCGCGACACCATCTCGACGGATGGCACGCGCAAATGGTTGCTGGATGTTGGCAATGCCAATGCGGTGGAGACGGTGTTCATTCCCGAAACCACGCGTGGCACCTTGTGCGTTTCATCGCAGGCCGGTTGCGCACTTGACTGCGCGTTCTGCTCGACCGGCAAGCAAGGCTTCAATCGCAATCTGAGCGCAGGCGAAATTATTGGCCAGCTGTGGCTGGCTAACCGCCTGCTGGGTGCCGATCAAAGCGGCGAGCGCATCATCAGTAACGTCGTGATGATGGGGATGGGCGAGCCGCTGGCGAATTTCGACAATGTTGTATCGGCGCTCAACCTGATGCTTGACGACAATGCTTATGGCTTGTCGCGTCGTCGCGTGACCGTGTCGACCTCGGGCATCGTTCCTGCCATGGATCGCCTGCGCGATGCCTGTCCGGTAGCGCTCGCCGTATCGCTGCATGCGCCGAACGATGCGCTGCGCGACGAGCTGGTGCCGATCAACAAGAAGTATCCGTTGAAAGAATTGCTGGCGGCCTGCGAGCGCTATCTCGTCAAGGCGCCGCGTGATTTCATTACGTTCGAATACGTGATGCTTGACGGTGTGAACGATCACGATGAACACGCTTGGCAGCTCATCGACATCGCGCGTCAGGTGTCCTGCAAGTTCAATCTCATTCCGTTCAATCCTTTTCCCAATTCGGGTTTCGGTCGTTCATCGTCAGCCCGGATCAAGCGCTTCAGCCAGATACTGCAGGACGCAGGCATTATCACCACGACGCGCAAGACGCGTGGTGAAGATGTCGACGCTGCATGTGGGCAGCTTGCTGGGCAAGTGAAGGACAAGACCAAACGGACACAACGTCTTGTTGTGCCCATCCATGAGGTGAATCAATGAATTTCACGCATACCGCGTGCGCACATGCTGCAATTGCTCTGGCATGTCTGCTGACAGGATGTTCAGTTCCCAGTGCGGGTTCTGCATTCTCTGCCCCTGCCGCCACGGATCGTTCCGCATCCGATATGCCCTCGCTGACCGAGGGGCGCAACAAGGCCAAGGTACATGTCGAGTTGGGAACGGCTTACATGGAAGGCAATCTTGGGGCTGCGCTGGACGAGGCGCGCGTTGCAGTTGCCTATGACAAGACTTATGCACCCGGTTATTTGCTGATGGGGCAGGTGTATGCCCTGCTGGAGCAATATCCGCAGGCGCAGGAGGCATTCGAGGAGGCGCTGCGTCTGGCGCCCGGGGACCCCGAGGTGAATACTTCCTACGGTTGGTTTCTGTGCAATCGCAATCGGCAGAAAGAAGGTGTAGCTCGTCTGGAGCAGGCGGCACGCAATCCGTACTACCGTACGCCGGGACGGGCCTGGATGAACCTCGGTCTATGTAATTTGCAGGTCAAGGATGATGTCGCAGCTGAGGTGGCTTTCCTGCGCGCAGATCAGGCAGATCCGGACAATGTGCAGGCCAAATACCACATCGCTGCGATTTCATATCGCAATGGAAATTTTTATCGTGCGCGCGAGTACATCAATGCCCTGAATCGCAGGCCTGAGATGCAGACCGCTGAAACCATATGGCTTGCCCTGCGCGTCGAGCGGAAGCTCGGCAACCGCGACGGAGAGCAGCGTTATGGGAGTCAGTTGAAGCGGAGCTTTCCGGCTTCTAATGAAAACCAGGCCTATCAGCAAGGAAAGTTCGAGTGAGTGACGGTCAGCAGTTTGAACCCCCTACCGAAGAGAGCCCTGCCGCACCGGTCTTGAGTGTGTGGCACATGCTGCGCGAGACACGCGAAGCACGTGGCTTGACGATCGCAGAAGTCGCCCAGCACTTGAAGCTGACACCACGTCAGGTTGAGGCAATGGAGGCGGGCGACCTTGCCCATTTGCCGGGGCCTGCGTTTGCGCGCGGTTTTGTGCGTAACTACGCGCGTTTCCTGCACATTGATCCGGCGCACTTCAATCATGTGCTTGAGGCCGTGCGTGACGTGCCTGCACCCATCAATGCCTTGCCGCTGGGGCGTATGCCCGGACCCGCGCGCTGGCGCTTTTCTGCCCTGCCTGCACTAGGGATTGCCGGCGGTTTGCTGGCGCTTGCAGTGGCCGGTTGGTACTACGGCTGGTTCGAGCCACGCGACGAGCAATATCTTGCCGACATGATGACTCAGTCAGCGGCGCTGGCTGAGCCGGTATCTGCTCCATTGGGCTCGGTGCCTGTTGCGATGCCTGCTCAGTCTGAACCAAGTGCGCCCGTGGTGGATGTCTCGGCGGCTTCCGCGGCCGTTGCTGCACCAACCGCGCCTGTCGCGGCTTCCGCCCCGGCGGCAACTGTTTCGCCTGTGGCTTCGGCGCCTGTGGCAGCTTCGTCAGTAGCTTCTGTGTCGCGCGCTGCTGCGTCGAGTTTGACATCAAGCGCCGCGGCGGGTTCGGTGGTTGCGATTCCTGCCACGCCCGCTGTGCCCAAGGCGGCTTCTGCGCCGCTGGCACAATCCGCCGCGCTGTCTGGCCCGGTTCCGAAGGGCTCGCATCGCCTGCATTTCGCTTTTGACGCGGATGCATGGGTGGAGGTGCGCGATGCCAATGGCAAGATCGTTTTCTCGCGCCTCAATCCGGCAGGTTCCGAACAGGATGTGCAAGGCGAAGCGCCGCTGCAGGTGGTGATTGGCAATGCACCGCAAGTACGCCTGAGTGTCGATGGCAAGGCGATAGAACTTGGTTCGCGCACTAGTTCCAATGTGGCACGCCTGAGCCTGCCTTGATCTATCACAGCATGAGTAGCCAGCAATGAGTACAACAGCTTCAGCCCTGCAACGTCATGCCACGCGTCTGGTGCGCATTGGCAAGGTGGCGGTTGGCTCGTCTGCGCCCATCGTCGTGCAGTCAATGACCAATACCGACACGGCAGACCATATCGCGACGGCCCTGCAGGTTGCGCAGCTTGCGCGTGCCGGTTCGGAGCTGGTGCGCATCACCGTCAACAACGACGAGTCGGCGAAGGCTGTGCCGAAAATTCACGAGCAGCTACTCAAAATGAATATGGAGGTGCCGCTGATCGGTGACTTCCACTACAACGGACACACCTTGTTGCAGGACAACCCGGCCTGTGCGGAAGTGCTGGCCAAGTACCGTATCAACCCGGGTAATGTCGGCAAGGGCGCGAAACGTGACGTGCAGTTCGGCGCCATCGTCGAAATGGCTTGCCGCTACGACAAACCAGTGCGCATCGGTGTGAACTGGGGAAGTCTTGATCAATCTGTACTCGCGCGCATGATGGATGAAAACGCCAAGCGCACCGAGCCTTGGGATGCGGGCGCCGTGATGCGCGAAGCGCTGGTGGTTTCGGCGCTCGAGTCGGCTGCAGCAGCGGAAGATGTTGGCCTCGCGGGCGATCGCATCATCCTGTCGTGCAAGGTTTCCTCCGTGCAGGATCTCGTTGCGACCTATCGTGAACTCGCGCGTCGCTGCGATTACCCGTTACACCTCGGTCTCACGGAAGCGGGCATGGGGAGCAAGGGCATCGTTGCCTCGACGGCGGCGCTCTCGGTGTTGTTGCAGGAGGGCATCGGCGACACCATCCGTATCTCGCTGACGCCGGAACCGAATGGCAAGCGCACGGACGAAGTCATCGTCGCGCAGGAAATCCTGCAGACGATGGGGCTGCGTGCGTTCACGCCAATGGTGACGGCCTGCCCTGGCTGTGGTCGCACCACCAGCGTGTTCTTCCAGGAGCTCGCGCAATCCGTGCAGGAATACGTGCGTGACCAGATGCCGGTGTGGCGCAACCAGTACGACGGCGTCGAGAATCTCACGCTGGCTGTGATGGGCTGCATCGTCAATGGTCCAGGCGAGAGCAAGCACGCCAATATCGGCATTTCCTTGCCGGGGACAGGCGAGACACCTGCTGCGCCGGTCTTCATTGACGGGCAGAAAGCCATGACCCTGCGTGGCGACAATATTGCTGCGGAGTTCCGCGACATTCTCGACAATTACGTCGCCACGAAATATCCGAAGAAAGGCCTCGCCGCTTAAGCTGCGAGCACTACAAGAAGAAAATGGCATCAAACAAGATTCAAGGCGTTCGCGGTATGAACGACCTGCTGCCGGATGAAGCGGAGCGCTGGGAAGCATTTGAAGAGATCGTTCGCGACTGGCTCAAGAGCTACGGCTATCGCCCGATCCGTACCCCCATCCTCGAGCCTACGGCCTTGTTCGTGCGTGGCGTTGGTGAGCACACGGACATTGTCGAGAAGGAGATGTACTCCTTCGAGGATCGTCTCAATGGCGAACAACTGACGCTGCGTCCGGAAGGTACGGCACCGTGCGTGCGTGCCGTTACTGAGCACAACATGTTGTTCGGGCAGGCACAGCGCCTGTACTACTCCGGGCCGATGTTTCGCCATGAGCGGCCGCAAAAAGGCCGCTACCGTCAGTTCCACCAGTTTGGCGTCGAGGCATTGGGCTTTGCCGGACCGGATGTGGACGCCGAACACATAGTGATGTGCGCGCGACTGTGGGATGACCTTGGTCTTGATGACGTCACGCTCGAAATCAATTCGCTGGGCGATGCGACTGAACGGGCTGCGCACCGCGCTGAGCTGATTACCTATTTGCAGAAAAACGAGACTTCGCTGGATGAAGATGGCAAGCGTCGCCTGCTGACCAATCCGCTACGAGTGCTCGACACCAAGAACCCTGCGCTGTTCGAGTTGGTCGAAGCCGCGCCGAAGCTCATGGACTTCCTCGGCGAGGAATCGCTCAAGCACTACGAAGGTGTGACCGCGTTGGTGCGCGAAGCCTGTGTGCCACACAAGCTCAATACGCGCCTCGTGCGAGGACTGGACTATTACAACCGTACCGTGTTCGAATGGACGACCACGCGTCTAGGCTCACAAGCCACCATTTGCGCTGGCGGCCGTTACGACACTCTGATCGAAAGCCTTGGCGGCAAGCCTGCGCCGGCCTGTGGTTTTGGCATGGGCATCGAGCGTGTCATGATGCTTTGGACCGAGGGCATGGAAGAAGGGCCGCTGTCGCGTCCTGACGTGTACATCGTGCACCAAGGCGAGGCGGCCGGTCGTCTGGCTTTCCGCGTGGCGGAAGACGTCCGTTCGGCAGGTATCGCCGCCATCTACCACTGCGGGGGCGGCAATTTCAAATCGCAGATGAAAAAAGCTGATGCGAGCGGCGCTTCCTATGCGATCGTTATCGGTGATGACGAGGTGGCCGCCGAGGCCGTAATGCTCAAACCCCTGCGCGAGCAGGATGGCCAGCGTGCCGAGCAACGCAAGGTAGCGCTGAGTGACCTGGCTCCGACCCTGTCGAACCAGCTTTACGGCATAGAAGACAACTAACAAGCCTGCTTAGCAGGCGTACTGACAACCATCTGGAAAGAGTAAAACATGGCCGTTTACGACCTCGAAGAACAAGAACAACTCTCCGCAATAAAGGCGTGGTGGGACAAGTACGGCAACATCATCACGACGGTAGTGGCGGTGATTGCACTGGGCGTGCTGGGCTGGCAGGGCTGGAGCTGGCACGAGCGATCGCAGAACGACAAGGCGACCGCAATGTATTCCGAGGTTTTTCTGGCCGCGCAGGCTGGTGATACGGCCAAGCTGCAGCAGGCGGCCAGTCAGCTCACGACCGAATTTCCCGGTCACCTCCAAGCATCGCTGGGCGCTTTGCTGGCAGCAAAGGCCGACATTGACAAGAAGGACGAGAAGAGTGCCCGCGTCAAGCTGACCTGGGTCATCGAGCACACCAAGGAAGTCATGGTGAAGGATCTGGCACGCCTGCGTCTGGCTTCGCTGCTGCTCGATGAAAAGGCCTATGACGAAGCGCTCAAGCAACTGGAGAGCGGCGTGACGCCGGAACTGGCTGCGCGCTTTGCCGAGATGCGTGGCGACGTGCTGGTTGAGCAGAACAAGCCCGATGCAGCCAGGCAAGCTTATAAGCAAGCTCTGGAAAAATTTTCCGGCGGAGCTGATGCCAGCACCCTGAAAACCATCGTTCAAGCCAAGTTGGATGCGCTGGGAGCTAATTGATATGCCCCGCATGTCACCGAGTCTGGCGAGTATGCGCGGCCTGCGAACGGCTGTATTGCTGGCGTCGCTGGGCCTGTCCCTGAGCGGCTGCTTCTTGTGGTCGGATGATCCCGGGCCAAAGCCTTCGCCCTTGCCGCAACTGTCAGGCACCGTGAAGCTGCATTCGGATTGGCATAAGCGGACCAATACGCTCTCGCCAGCCGTGCTGCGCCCGGCCGTCGTGGGCATTTCCGTTTTCGCCGCCGCTGCGAATGGCGAGCTGACGCGTTACGAGGCCGGCCGCGAGATGTGGAGCGTGCGCGCGGGCAAGGCCTTGTCGGGTGGTGTGGCTGCCAATGGCAAGCTGGTCGTTGTGTCTAGCGCTGCGGGTGAGTTGCTGGCTTTCGATCCGGAGCAGGGCAAGCAGTTGTGGCGTGTGCAGCTGAGTGGTGAGGTCTCGGGCCTGCCGCTGATTGCAGATGATATTGTGGTCGCGCGGGTTGGCGACAACCAAGTGCTGGCTTTCAACGCCGCCGATGGCAAGCAACGCTGGATTTACCAGCGGACTCAGTCCGCGCTGACCCTGCGTGCGCATGCAGGCTTTGGGCGCTTGGGTGATTCTGTATTGGCAGGATTTTCCGGCGGCAAACTGGTGTCGCTGTCGCAAGCTGGTGGTTTCCCTCGCTGGGAGGCGACCGTAGCGTCGTCGCGCGGCTCCAATGAGTTGGAGCGCATGACAGATCTGGTTGGCGAGCCTGTCGTGCGAGCCGATGGGGTCTGCGTTGCTGCCTATCAGGCGCGCGTAGCCTGTGTTGACGCCACCAGAGGCGGTGTGCGCTGGACGCGTGATATTTCCTCGGGCGTCGGCGCGGATGCTGATGCAAACAATCTTTACGTGACCGATACGACCGGCGCGGTACATGCGCTCGACATCAAGAGCGGCGCGACCGTCTGGAAACAGGACAAGCTGGCCTGGCGCGGCGTTGGCCGACCACTCGTGGTGGGCGACTATGTCGCCGTGGCCGACACGATGGGCTGGGTGCATCTTCTTGATCGCAAGGAAGGTAACTTCATGGGCCGTCTTGATGTCGATAGCTCCGGCATCGACGCGCCGATGGCCTTGCTGGGCAAGGGCTTCGTCCTGCAAGCACGTGACGGCACGGTTCATCAGTTAAGCATTACCGAAGCAACCAAGTGAAACCTACCCTTGTACTCGTTGGACGCCCGAACGTCGGCAAATCCACACTCTTCAACCGGCTGACACGCACGCGTGACGCGCTGGTTGCCGACATGCCCGGACTCACGCGAGATCGCCATTACGGCATCGGTCGCGGTGGCAACAAGCCCTATCTGGTCGTAGACACGGGGGGCTTCGAGCCGACCGCGCGCGAAGGCATCGTTGCCGAAATGGCACGCCAGGCAGAATCCGCTATTGCAGAGGCCGATGCGCTGCTGTTCATTGTCGATGGCCGCGTGGGTCTGACGCCACACGACAAGCAGATTGCTGACCGTTTGCGTCGCTCTGGGCGGCCGATTTTCCTGGCCGTGAACAAGGGCGAGGGCGCCAACCGCGCCATGCTCAGCGCCGAATTCCATGAACTCGCCTGTGGCGAGCCTTACGTAATTTCTTCGGCGCATGGCGATGGCGTTACGGCTCTGCTCAATCTGGTGCTCGATACCTTCCCGGATGCGAAGGATGACGAAGATGACACGCGGGGTCCCAAGGTTGCCATTGTTGGTCGACCGAACGTTGGTAAATCCACCCTGATCAATGCCCTGTTGGGCGAGGATCGCGTTATTGCTTTCGACATGCCGGGCACGACGCGCGATGCGATTGCTGTGCCTTTTGAGCGCAATGGACGCGAATACACACTGATCGACACGGCTGGCCTGCGGCGTCGTGGCAAGGTCTTCGAGACCATCGAGAAATTCTCGGTGATCAAGACTTTGCAGGCCGTTGAGGAGGCTAATGTCGTCGTGCTGGTGCTGGACGCTAGCCAGGACATTTCCGATCAGGATGCGCATATCGGCGGCTTCGCACTTGAAGCAGGGCGCGCCCTCGTCGTAGCAATCAATAAATGGGACGACGTGGATGAATATCGCCGCGAGCGCGTCAAGGTTGATATCGCGCGCAAGCTACAGTTCCTCAGTTTTGCACGTTTCCATTACATCTCGGCGTTGCACGCCACCGGTATCGGCGGGCTACTGAAGTCAGTCGACAGCGCTTATGCCGCTGCCATGTCGAAGCTGCCAACGCCGAAGTTGACGCGGGTTCTGATGGCCGCACTGGCCAAACAGCAGCCTCCGCGCCATGGTGTGTTTCGCCCGAAGATGCGCTATGCCCATCAGGGCGGTCAGAATCCGCCCATCGTCATCATCCACGGCAATGCACTAGAGCATGTACCGGACTCGTACAAGCGTTTCCTGGAGCATTCCTTCATGGAGGCGTTCCAACTTCAGGGAACACCAATGCGCGTGGAATTTCGCTCGACGAACAATCCATTCGCCAAAGGCGACAGCTGACGCGCTAACACCGGTTTGCTCTTTAGCCTCCGGCGAATGGCGACTCCGCCAGCCACTTTTCCTCGTGGGCAGCCGCCATGCGGGCATTCCTGTAAGGATTGGTAAGGCACTGCATCACGATGCAAAGTGCGTTATGCTGGCGGTGCACAATAAAGCGTGGCAAAGCCACAATCTCCTTTCACCAATAACAAGACGAGGGCCAACATGAGTAACAAAGGCCAATTGCTCCAAGATCCGTTCCTTAATATTTTGCGCAAGGAACACGTGCCGGTTTCCATTTACCTGGTCAACGGCATCAAGCTGCAGGGACACATCGAGTCTTTTGACCAGTATGTCGTCCTGCTGAAAAACACAGTTACCCAGATGGTGTACAAGCACGCGATCTCCACTGTCGTGCCAGCCCGTCCGGTATCCATTCCGCATGATGCGCCGGACGCCAAAGAGTAAGTGACTGCGGCGTCGATTGCGCACCTGTTGCATTCTTGAGCTGGAGTGGCATGTCTGAAATGAAGGACGGGCGTCATGTTTGATCGCCCGGCAACAGGCAATCGTGCCGTGCTGGTGCAGGTCGATTTCGGCAACGCCAGCATGGTCGATCGCGTTGCCGAATTGGGCCTGCTGGCAGGTTCAGCGGGGGCAGAGTGCGTTGCTCTGATCCAGTGCAAGCGCCAGGCGCCCGATGCAGCTTTGTTTGTTGGCAAGGGCAAGGCAGAGGAAATCGCCGAAGCGGCACGCGAGTCGGACGCCGACATCGTCATCTTCAATCACGAACTAGCCCCCGGCCAGCAACGCAATCTTGAGCGCGTCCTGCAACGCCGCGTGGTTGATCGCAACTCCTTGATCCTCGATATTTTTGCCCTGCGTGCCAAGAGCCATGAGGGCAAGTTGCAGGTCGAGCTAGCCCAGTTGCAGCACCTTGCTACACGCCTTGTACGCGGCTGGACTCACCTTGAGCGTCAGAAGGGTGGTATCGGCCTGCGTGGCCCGGGCGAAACACAGCTTGAAACAGACCGCCGCCTGCTCGGCAATCGTGTTGCCTTGCTCAAGCAGCGTCTCAAGGCTCTTGAAAAACAGCGCCGCGTGCGCAGCCGCGCGCGTGAGCGCCAGGAAATGCCGGTGGTCGCCTTGGTGGGCTACACCAATGCTGGCAAATCCACCTTGTTCAACGCCATGACCAAGGCGGGTGCTTACGCTGCTGACCAGTTGTTTGCAACGCTCGATACTACGTTGCGCCGTGTCTATCTGAACGATGCCGAGCGCAGCCTGATCGTGTCTGACACGGTGGGCTTCATTCGCGATTTGCCGCATTCGGTGGTGGCCGCTTTTCATGCCACGCTGGAAGAGACGGCGAATGCCGATTTGCTGCTTCATGTAGTGGATGCCTCTTCTCCGGAACGCGAAGCGCAAGTTCAGGTCGTAGACCGTGTTCTTGATGAAATCGGAGCGGGGGCCGTGCCGCGAATTCTGGTGTGGAACAAGATTGATGCTACGGCTGGTGTGCCGGGAGTCGAGAGGGACGCGTGTGGTAATATTCAACGCGTATTGTTGAGTGCTCGTAAGGGCGATGGGCTAGATGCCTTGCGTACCGCGTTGGCCGAAACGATATTTCAAGTGCCAGCTTCAGTATCAGATATTTCGTCCTTGCCATTGTCTCAATCCGGCATGGATTCCAGTGATGGTGCAGAGCCTGCATCGTCCGAACAAGTCACTGAAACCCTGAGCGAATCCAAGTGATCACAGCAATCTTCATGTCTTTGAACGATCCCCGCTGGGGTGGCGACAAGCAGGGCGATGACAAGCGCAGTGGCGGCGAGTCCGGTCCTCCCGATCTCGAGGAAATCTGGCGCGATCTCAATCGCAAGCTGTCGGGCGCGTTTGGCAGAAAATCCGCTGGGGGTGGTGGCAACGGGGGAAGCTCCGATGGTAATGGCCCGAGTGCAGGTGCAATTGGCGGCGGTGTTGCACTGATCCTTGGCGCTGCCTTTGTTCTCTGGATGCTCACGGGCTTTTACACGGTCGATGCCAGCGAAAAGGGTGTCGTGCTGCGTTTCGGCAAGTTCAAGGAAATCACCAGCGAAGGCCTGCAGTGGCGTTTGCCTTATCCGTTCGAATCGCATGAGGTTGTGAATGTCACCCAGGTGCGCACGGTTGAGGTGGGTTATCGGGGTAATGAGCGCGCCAAGGATCTGCGTGAGGCGCTGATGCTTACCGATGACGAAAACATCATCAACATCCAATTTGCTGCGCAGTACACGCTCAATGATGCGCGTGCCTACCTCTTCAATAATCGCGATCCTGAGGCCTCGGTCAAGCAAGCCGCAGAGACGGCAATGCGCGAGATTGTCGGCAAGAGCAAGATGGATTACGTGCTGTATGAAGGACGTGAGGATGTAGCCAAGAAGGCGCAGCTCCTGATGCAGAAAATTCTCGACCGCTACGACACCGGCATCCAGATCAGCAAGGTGACCTTGCAAAATGCACAGCCACCTGAGCAGGTGCAGGATGCGTTCAACGATGCGGTGAAGGCAGGACAGAACCGCGAGCAACTCAAGAATGAAGGCCAGGCTTATGCCAATGATGTGATCCCGAAAGCACGCGGGACCGCAGCGCGCCTGCTGGAAGAGGCTACCGGCTATTCAGGTCGTGTGGTAGCGCAAGCGGAAGGTGATGCCAGTCGCTTCAAGCAGGTCTACGCCGAGTACGCCAAGGCGCCTGAAGTGACGCGGTCGCGCATGTATCTGGATGTCATGCAGCAGATTTACAGCAATACGTCCAAGGTGCTGGTTGATACCAAGGGCAATGGCAACCTGCTGTATCTGCCTCTCGACAAGTTGATTCAGGCGAGCGGTGCTTCGCCGGACTCTCAAGCGCAAATTGCACCGAAAGCCAATTCGGTGGCGCCGGATACGCCCCCGCACACTGACACGAACGATAGTCGCTCGCGAGATCCACGGGCGCGCGAAAGGGGGGATAGATAATGAACAATCGTTTGCCTCTGATCGCAGGACTGGTTCTGTTTGTCGTCGTCGTTTTGTCGATGTCGCTCTATACGGTCGATCAGCGCCAGTACGCACTGGTATTTCAATTGGGTGAAATCAAGCGCGTCATCACCGAGCCTGGCATCAAGCTGAAATGGCCGATGATCCAGAATGTGCGCTATTTCGATCGCCGCATCCTGACGCTGGATACGCCCGAGCCTGAACTTTTCCAGACTTCGGAAAAGAAAAACGTGCTCGTGGATCTTTTTGTCAAGTGGCGCATTGCTGATGCGGAGTTGTACTACAAGTCTTTCAATGCCGATGAAGCCAAGGCAGCCAATCGTCTTGAGCAGACGGTTACGTCCGGTCTTCGCGAAGAATTCGGCAAGCGCACGGTGCACGAAGTCGTGTCGGGCGAGCGCGCGCAGATCATGGAGGATATGCGTCGCAAGGCCGAGGACGATGCCAAGAAGTACGGCATGGAAATCATCGACGTGCGCGTCAAGCGCGTCGATCTGCCATCCGAGGTGAGTGATTCGGTCTATCGCCGCATGGAGGCCGAGCGCAAGCGCGTGGCCAACGAACTGCGTTCGACCGGCGGTGCCGAAGCCGAGAAGATCAAGGCTGATGCCGAGCGGCAGCGTGAAGTGATCGTCGCTGAGGCCTATCGCGACGCGCAACGGATCAAGGGTGAAGGTGATGCCAAGGCGTCTGCGATCTATGCCGAAGCTTTTGGCAAGAATCCGGAGTTTTATAAGTTCTATCGCAGTCTTGACGCCTATCGCCAGAGCTTCCGCAGCAAGAACGATGTGCTGGTGGTCGATCCAAGCTCCGAGTTCTTCAAGTATCTGAAGGGCAGCGGGCGCGACAGCAAGTAATTTCAAAGGACGCAACCGGTGACAGGGTCGTCGTGCCCTTCACCGGTTGTTGCCTGTGCGCTCGTCTTGCACGGATGCAGCGCATTTAGACTCGTCTTGGCATCGCAGACAATTTATAATCGGGACCGGCATGCTTCGGTATTTCCTCTCCGCTCTGGCTCTGATGCTGGTGCTTGAAGGCCTCTTTCCGTTCATTGCACCGACGGTCTGGCGCGAGACGTTTCAGCGCCTGACGCGTCTGGCCGATGGTCAGGTTCGATTCATAGGGCTGACTTCCATCGTCGTCGGCCTTGTGCTGTTTGTCCTGTTTTACTGATTTTCCAACGATTTCACATCATGGCTTTGCCACGCTGGGCCCTGCCCGAATACTTCGAAGACGTCCTGCCCATCGCGGCGCAGCGCATGGAGCGTCTGCGCCGCCGTCTGCTTGACGACTTCCGCCTGCATGGCTACCAGCTTGTCATACCGCCCAGTGTAGAGTTTCTGGACGCACTGGTCTCTGGCGCTGGCCATGATATGGACGACAGCACCTATAAGCTCGTTGACCGCATTTCCGGGCGTACGCTGGGCTTGCGCGCCGACATGACGCCGCAGGTGACGCGTATCGATGCCCACTTGCTCAATCGTCAGGGCGTTACGCGCCTGAGCTACTGTGGTGCCGTGGTGCGAACCATGCCGCGTACGACGACATCAAGTCGTGAGCCGATTCAGCTCGGTGCCGAGATATACGGCCACGAGGGTATCGAGGCTGACGTTGAGATCGTACGCTTGCTATCGCGCAGCCTGCAGCTGGCAGGCGCGACAACGTCGCGTATCGACCTTGGTCATATGGGCCTGTTCCGCGCGCTGACGGCGTATGCCGGGCTCAATAGCGAGGCTGAAGAGGCTTTGTACGGCATCCTGCAGAACAAGGACGTGCCGGCGTTGCGCGAGTTCGTCTCGGGGCGTCCGCAGATCGTCGCCGACTCGCTGTTGCCCTTGCCGGGGCTCTATGGCGGACCGGAAGTGCTGGTGCGCGCGATATCGGAGTTGCCGGATGTGCCGGGCGTACGGGCGGCCATCGACGAGCTGCTGCATCTGGTCAAACATCTCAGCGATTTGCCGTTGTCATTTGACCTGGCAGATCTGCGTGGTTATCACTATCACACCGGTGTTGTGTTCGCGGCTTACTGTGGCACATCTCCGGCAGCGGTTGCGTTGGGCGGACGCTATAACGAAGTGGGCAAGGCTTTCGGACGCGCGCGACCGGCCACCGGCTTCAGCATGGATCTACGCGATCTCGTCGCGCTTTCGGGCGAGACGGAGCTGTCCAGTGGCGCCATTCTGGCGCCAGCGCAGGGCGATGCATCGCTGGCTGCGGCCATTGATGCGCAGCGCGCAGCGGATGAAATCGTAATGCTTGAATTGCCGGGCCACCAAGGTGCCTGGCGTGAGGCCGGTTGCAACCGGCGACTGGTTTTGCAGGACGGCGCATGGCGCGTCGTTCCTTTGGAGGAATAGAAGGTATGGCCAAGAATGTAGTCGTCGTCGGCACCCAGTGGGGTGACGAAGGCAAAGGCAAGATCGTTGACTGGCTCACCAATCACGCTCAAGGCGTGGTGCGTTTTCAGGGCGGTCACAATGCAGGCCACACGCTGGTCATCGGTGAGAAAGAGTACAAGCTCAATCTCGTGCCATCGGGCATCGTGCGTGAAGGCGTGCAGTGCTACATCGGCAATGGCGTGGTGCTGGATATCCATCACCTGCTGTCCGAGATCGCCGTGCTGGAGAAGGATGGCATCGATGTGCGCTCCCGCCTGAAAATCAGTCCAGGCTGCCCCTTGATTCTTCCGTACCATGCGGCGCTGGACAAGGCGCGTGAAGCGAAGAAAAGCGCAGAGGACAAGATCGGCACGACGGGCAAGGGCATTGGCCCTGCCTACGCCGACAAGGTCGCGCGCCGTGCTTTGCGCGTCTATGACCTGTTCTACCCAGAGCGTTTCGCCGACAAGCTGCGTGAAGTGCTCGATTATCACAACTTCGTGCTGACCCAGTATCTGGGTGCCGAACCGGTCGCGTTCCAGCCGGTGTATGACCAAGTCATGAAGGATGCCGAGCAGATCCGTCCGCTCGTCGTTGATGTCTCTGCTGAGATCTACGACGCGCACAAGGCCGGCCAGAACCTGCTGTTCGAAGGCGCGCAAGGCACGCTGCTGGATATTGACCATGGTACGTATCCGTTCGTCACGTCGAGCAATTGCGTGTCGGGTCAGGCTGCTGCCGGCTCGGGCGTTGGTCCCGGCATGCTGCATTACGTGCTGGGCATTACGAAGGCATATTGCACGCGCGTCGGTGGTGGCCCGTTCCCGAGCGAGCTGGATATCGAAACGCCCGCTTGCCCGGGCTATCAGATGTCGACCGTGGGTCGCGAATTTGGCACGGTGACGGGGCGCAAGCGTCGTTGCGGCTGGTTCGATGCGGCCGCGCTGCGTCGTTCTGCGCGTATCAATGGCCTGACCGGTTTGTGCATCACCAAGCTGGATGTGCTCGACGGCATCGAAGAGCTGCAGATCTGCACGGGTTACAAGTTGGGCGATAAAGTTGTGGAGCTATTGCCTATCGGTGCCGATGATGTGGCGGCCTGTGTGCCGATCTACGAAACCATGCCAGGTTGGTCGGAGACGACTTTCGGCGTAAAGCGCTGGGAGGATTTGCCAGCAAATGCGCGGGCTTATCTGAACCGTCTGGAAGCCTTGTGCGAAGTGCCGATCGATATCGTATCGACCGGGCCGGAGCGTGATGAGACGATCCTGAAAAGGCACCCGTTCGCCGTGTGATGAAAAAGGGCCGACGAAGCATGTCGGCCTTTTGTTTTAACCTGTGGGCAAGATATTTGGCTGCCCGTGGGTAGCAAGATCAAGTAGCAAATGTATCGGTAAGTCAGGGCTGCATGGATGCAGCAGGCAATAAAAAAGCCGGTTCCGAAGAACCGGCTGATTTACCGAATTTGGTGCCCAGGAGAGGACTCGAACCTCCACACCTTGCGGCACTAGTACCTGAAACTAGCGCGTCTACCAATTTCGCCACCTGGGCAAGAGGCGTGCATTCTAAAGCAAGAATTAAATGAGTCAAGAGAAAAAGAACATCAGTCCCAAAACAAGCAGTAAAAAACCTCGCGCAGCGCGTGTCTCCTCGGTGCGCCTGGCTGATCCCTTCTACGAACGCGAGAAGGATAAGTACGAAAATCCGCTGCCATCACGTGAATACGTGTTGCAGATTCTCACAGACACGGCGCGGCCGATGTCCGGTGAGGAACTGATCGCGCAGCTCGATATCAAGCCTGAAGAAGTTGACCATTTCGCACGGCGTATTTTCGCCATGGAGCGCGAAGGTCAGCTGATGCGCAATCGCGCCGGCGACTACATCATTCCAGACAAGGCCGATCTGGTTAAAGGGCGCGTGGAGGGTCATCCCGACGGTTTCGGCTTCCTCGTGCCGGATGATGGCTCTGACGACATGTTCCTCGGCCCGCGCGCGATGCGCGAGGTCATGCACGGCGACAAGATTCTTGTGCGCGCCATGGGCGTCGACCAGCGCGGCCGTCGTGAAGCCAAAGTCATCGAGATTCTGGAGCGCGCTAACACGCAGGTGATCGGCCGCGTGATGGTGGAGCAGGGCGTGGTGTTCATCCAGGCCGAGAACCGCCGCATCAGCAACCAGATCCTGCTTGCGCCCGACACTACGCGCACACCGCCCGCAGCGGGCCAGATCGTCACCGTGATGATCACGCAACAGCCTTCGGCAAACACGCAGGCCATTGGCCGCATCGTGCAGACGCTCGGCAACTACGCCGACCCCGGCATGGAAATCGAGATCGCGTTGCGCAAGCACGATCTGCCCTTCGAGTTTTCGGCCGAAGGTCAGGCTGAAGCGAAGAAGCTGCCCGATGTTGTGCGCAAGAAAGACTGGACTCCTGGTCGTGAAGACATCCGCCATCTGCCGCTGGTGACCATTGACGGTGAAACGGCGCGTGACTTTGACGATGCCGTGTATTGCGAGAAACAGGGCAAGGGCTATCGCCTGCTGGTGGCAATTGCCGATGTGAGCCATTACGTCACGCCTGGCTTTGCCTTGGATGCAGATGCTTTGACACGCGGCACTTCGGTGTACTTCCCGCGCCGCGTGATTCCGATGCTGCCGGAGAAACTGTCGAACGGTTTATGTTCGCTGAACCCGCAGGTCGAGCGTCTGTGCATGGTCTGCGATATGGATATCAACCCGATGGGGGTGATCAAGAAATATCGCTTCTACCCGGCTGTCATGTATTCGCACGCGCGCCTGACCTACAACAAGGTGGCCGCCGCGCTGTATGAAAAGGACACGGCGCTGCGCAACGAGTTGGTCGATCTGCTGCCGCATCTCGGACATCTCGACGAACTGTTCCGCGTGCTGCTTAAGGCACGTGCCAAGCGTGGTGCGATCGACTTCGAGACCGTCGAGACCAAGATGGTCTTCGACGAGAACGGCAAGATCGAACGCATCGTGCCCGAGCATCGCAACGACGCGCATCGTCTCATCGAGGAGTGCATGCTGGCTGCCAACGTCTGCGCTTCGAACTACTTGCAGGAGAGTGGTCAGGAATCGCTGTACCGCATCCACGAAGGCCCGACCGAAGAGAAGCTCGGACGTTTGCGCGAATTTCTCGGCGAGTTCGGTATCACGCTGGCCGGTGGTGAGAAACCACGTGCCGGTGATTTCGCCAAGGTTGTGGCGCAGATCAAGGAGCGTCCCGACGCACAGCTGATCCAGACGGTGATGCTGCGCTCGCTACAGCAGGCCGTGTATAGCCCGGACAACGTCGGCCACTTCGGTTTGGCCTACGACGCCTACACGCACTTCACTTCACCGATCCGTCGCTATCCCGACCTGCTTGTGCATCGTGCGATCAAGGCGGTGCTGGCGAAGAAGCCGTATCAGCCGAGCGCCGGTCCGGTCGAGCTGTTGATGGACACGCGCCGCAAGCGCACGAAGAGCAAATCCGGTCGCGACGGCAAGCCGGCGCGCGGAAAGAATCAACGCGACGAAATTGCAACGCCACCGGTACCCGAAAAAGCCAAGAAGACCGGCATCTGGGAAGAGATCGGCGTGCATTGCTCGCAAACCGAGCGCCGGGCCGATGAAGCCAGCCGCGATGTCGAAACCTGGCTCAAGTGCTTCTACATGCAGGATCGCATCGGCGAGACGTATGAAGGCAGCATTACGGCGGTGACCTCGTTCGGCATCTTCGTGACGCTGGATGATCTGTTCGTCGAAGGCCTCGTGCACATCTCCGAACTTGGCAAGGATTACTTCCACCACGACGAAGCGCGCCACGAGTTGCTTGGCGAGCGCACCGGTCAGCGCTATCGCTTGTCGGATCGCGTAGGCGTGCAGGTCGTGCGCGTCGATCTGGAAACGCGCAAGATCGACTTCAGATTGCTCGAAGCCGAAGAGCGCGCAACCACTCGCACCGGCAAGACCGAGCGTGATCGTGCCAAGGCCAACACCAAGGTGGCTGCGCCAGTCATTGAGAAAATGCCCGCACCGATTGCGGCCAAACAGAAGCAGACACCAGTGCGCGAGCACGCCAAGCCGAAGCGTCTGTTGCCTCAGCCTGTCAGTGATGAAGTGGCGCGCCCGAGCCGTAGCGCAGCTACCACACCGGCACGCCCAGCCATCCTGGATGACGACGATGATGGTGTTGTCAGCTGGCGCAAGCTGGCCGGTCTGCCGGATCGCAAGGGCCCGCACGCCATTGCCGTAGAAGTGGTCGGCAAGCGCGAGCCACGAGGCGGAGCGACGGGCGCGAAGGGAAGGGCGCCTGTGTCGGGCAGGTCGTCGTCGGCTGATTCACGCCCTGTGGGCAAGACAGCTGTGAATAAGAGCGTCCCCAAACCGAAAGCCAAAACCAAAGTGAAACCGAAAACGCCAGCCAAGGCGCAACCCAAGGTAACGCCTGCAGCGCCCCGCAAAGCCAGCACGGTGAAGCCGACTGCGCGCAAGCCGGTCGCCTCGAAGGGAGGTCGCCATGGCGGATGAGATCAAGAGCGGACGCTTCGTGCACGGCTTCCACGCGGTGGCAGCCAAGTTGCGTCATGACGCGGATAGCGTGCTGGAAATCTTCATTGCCGCAGGTCGCCATGATGCGCGGGCGCGCGATCTGGTCGAACGTGCCGAGACGGCCAATGTGCGCGTCATTCCGATGGATGCACAGCGCCTTGATGGCATGGCTGGCACGCATCGTCATCAGGGTGTTGTGGCGCGCGTTAGTGCGCAGCGCAAGGAAGTGCATCTTGATGACGTGCTCGATACGCTGACGGAAAACGCGCTGCTGCTCGTGCTCGATGGCGTGCAGGATCCGCACAATCTTGGCGCTTGTCTGCGCGTTGCCGATGCGGCGGGCGCGCATGCAGTGATCGCGCCGAAGGATAGGGCTGTGGGCCTCAACGCCACGGCCATCAAGGTCGCCAGCGGTGCAGCCGACACCGTGCCCTATGTCACCGTCACCAATCTGGCGCGGAGCTTGCGTGAGATGCAGGAAGCAGGTGTGTGGTGTGTGGGTGCGGCGGGCGAGGCAGAAAAATCGCTCTACCAGATCGATCAGAAGCAGCCGATTGCATGGGTGCTCGGAGCGGAAGGTGACGGCTTGCGTCGTCTGACGCGTGAGACCTGTGACGAGCTGGCACAGATCCCGATGCTGGGTTCGGTCGAGAGTCTCAATGTGTCGGTCGCATCCGGCATCTGCCTGTTCGAAGCGCGGCGTCAGCGCGGCGGGGCCTGATCGATGTGAGCTTGTCCTTCGGGGCAGGAGCCCCGTCGACGTGGTTGCCTGGCGCGTAGGCTTGCGCGTTTTGCAATCAATCACCATGAGCCATCACGGTGAGTTCGACGGGGAAATACACATGAGTCCGCAACAGGTTTCGTTGGTCCAGACATCCTGGCAAAAGGTAGTGCCCATCGCCGACACGGCGGCCGGGCTGTTTTATGCTCGCCTCTTCGAGCTCGATCCGGAGCTCAAGCACCTTTTCAAAAGCGATCTCTCCGAACAAGGCCGCAAGCTCACGACGATGCTCAACACCGTCGTGGCCAAGCTGGACTCACTCGGTGACATCGTGCCTGCCGTGCAGGATCTCGGTCGTCGCCACGTCGCCTATGGCGTTGAGTCGCACCAATACGATACGGTGGGTGCGGCGCTGCTATGGACATTGGACAAGGGACTTGGTGAGGCTTTCACGGCCGAGGTCAAGGAAGCCTGGACGGTCGCCTACACGACGCTGGCTGGCGCGATGAAGGAGGCGGCCGCGGAAGCTGTTTGATGAGCGAGTAATGCCTGCTCGCGAAGGAACCGTCTTCGCCGTGATAGAATTCGCCGTGGCGGGTCTCCCCGCATTGCAGTGTGGGAATCTGGTCAGGTCCGGAAGGAAGCAGCCATAACCGCGTCCTGTAAGTGCCGGGGGTCAGGCTCGCCACCCTGATTCTGAAGAACGCATCGCCTCCCTGAGGCGGTGCGTTTTTTCTTTGTTTCGGCCTTTCGCTAAACCATGCCAAACCCTGGATTTCGTCGCGCTGCATCCGGGCTACAATCCTGCCATGTCCTATCAAGTTCTCGCCCGCAAGTGGCGTCCGCGCAGTTTTGAAACCCTGGTTGGTCAAGAGCATGTGGTGCGGGCGCTGAGCCACGCGCTGCAGACGGGCCGCCTGCATCATGCCTACCTGTTCACCGGGACGCGTGGTGTCGGCAAGACCACGATCTCGCGCATTCTGGCCAAGAGCCTGAACTGCGAAACGGGCGTTACCGCCACGCCGTGCGGCGTCTGTTCGGCCTGTACGGAGATCGACGCTGGTCGTTTCGTCGACTACATCGAGATGGACGCCGCCTCGAACCGCGGTGTCGACGACATGGCTGCCTTGCTCGAGAAAGCGGCCTATGCCCCCGCGCGCGGCCGCTACAAGGTCTACATGATCGACGAAGTGCACATGCTCACCGGGCACGCCTTCAACGCCATGCTCAAGACGCTGGAAGAGCCGCCAGCGCACATGAAATTCATCCTCGCCACGACGGATCCGCAGAAGATCCCGGTCACCGTGCTGAGCCGCTGTCTGCAGTTCAATCTCAAACAGATGCCGATGACACACATCGTCGATCATCTGTCGCGCGTGCTCGGTGACGAGGGCGTGCAATTTGAGCCGGGCGCTCTGCGACACATCGCCAAGGGTGCGAGTGGATCGATGCGTGATGCGCTGTCCCTACTTGATCAGGCCATCGCGCATGGCGCAGGCCGCGTTGAAGAAGAGCAGGTCATCGACATGCTCGGCACGGTTGGAGAAGACCATCTGTATGCATTGCTGGATGCGCTTGCCGCGCAGGACATCGATGCAATGCTCGCCGCAGCGGACACCATGGAAGCGCGCGCCTTGTCGTTCGACGATGCACTGCAGACTTTCTCCAGCCTGCTGCACCGCATTGCCTTGCTGCAATTTGCACCGCAGGCGTTTGGTGATTCGATCGAGCGCGAACGACTGAGCGTTTATGCCAGACAGTTTTCGGCAGAGTTCCTGCAACTGGCTTACCAGATCGTCGTGCATGGTCGTGACGAACTGCCGTTGGCACCGGACGAGCACACGGGTTTCTCGATGACCTTGTTGCGCCTGCACGCCTTCCGGCCGGACGCGGCGGGTGCGGGTAGTGGGCCCGTCTCCAGTGGTTCCGGGACAGGCAATGCTCGCCCCATGCCCACGGGGCCGACAACGAGTGCAAGCGCGCAAGGCGCGCCCTCGCTGAAGCCTGCCATGCCCAGTCTCAAGCCAGAGGTGCAGGCCAGCGCACCGCGCCCGAGCGTCAGTGCGCCGCCGCCAGCATCCGCGCAGGCCGCTGCTGAGCCTGCTCCCACGACGCAGTATGCAGAGAGCCGATCTGCCGCAGTGGTGGCCTCGCTTCCTGACGGAATACCTGATTGGCATGAGTTGATCGGGGCCATGCAGCTCGGTGGTCTGGTGCGTGAGCTCGCACAGAACTGTGCGTTGATTGAAGTGTCAGACGGGGCGATCAAGCTACGTCTGGCGCCGACCCACAAGCATCTGCTTGCCATGCCCGGTACGCAAGCCAAGCTTCAGGAGGCACTGGTCAAGCATTTTGGTGGCGGTGTGCGCCTGAACGTCGACATTGGCGAGCCAGGCACGCAAACGCCTGCACAACGCAATGCCGAGACGCAGAGGCAGCGTCATTCCGACGCGGTGGCTGCGCTCGAGTCTGATCCGTTCGTGCAGGAAATGATCGAGCGCTTCGATGCCACACTGGTCGAGACATCGGTTCGACCACTCTGATTACTGATTTCTTTTTCTTTCACCCACTCGCCCAAGGAGCATTGCAATGATGAAAGGTGGACTGGGAGGCCTCATGAAGCAGGCCCAGCAGATGCAGGAAAACATGAAGAAGGCGCAGGACGCCCTGGCGCTGGTCGACGTCGAAGGCCAGGCGGGCTCAGGCGCCGTCAAGGTAATCATCAGCTGCAAGTACGAAGCCAAGCGTGTGGTCATCGATCCTTCGGTGATGGACGACAAGGAAATGCTGGAAGACCTGATCGTCGCTGCGCTCAACGACGCATCGCGCAAGGTCGAAGCAACCACCACCGAGAAGATGTCCGGCTTCACGGCTGGTCTCAATCTGCCGCCTGGCATGAAGCTGCCCTTCTGATTTACATGCAGTGAGGAGGGAAGAGTGAGGAGTGATGAGTAAACGTCCAAGACGTGCACTTGACTCCTCACTCCTCACTCCTCACTCCTCACTCCTCACTTCCTTGAATCCCCTCGACCAACTCATCGAAGCGCTGCGCACCCTGCCGGGTGTCGGCCCCAAGTCTGCCCAACGCATGGCCTACCACTTGCTGCAGCGAGATCGGGCAGGTGCTGCACGTCTTGGAAAGTCGCTGGGTCTGGCATTGGAGCGCCTGCAACATTGTTCGTGCTGCAATACCTTCACCGAAGCTGATATCTGCGAGCGCTGTGCCAGCCCGCAACGTGATGCCAGCCTGCTGTGCGTGGTCGAGATGCCCGCTGATTTGGCCATCATGGAGCAGACGCATAGCTATCAAGGCATGTATTACGTGCTGATGGGGCGCATCTCGCCGCTCGATGGCGTCGGGCCTCGCGAACTCAATCTCGAAAAGCTCATGACGCGAGCATCCGATGGTGTGGTGCGTGAGGTGATCCTGGCGACGAATTTCACCAACGAAGGCGAAGCGACTGCTCACTATGTCGGTGAAGTGCTGCGCGCACGTGGTGTGAAGGTCAGCCGTATTGCGCGCGGTGTGCCGGTGGGCGGAGAACTCGAACACACTGACATTGGTACGCTTGCACAGGCGATGGTGGAGCGGCGTTCGCTTTGATGAGCGTGTGACACGTTCGCTTATCGTTTCTTAAATAAGTGCCCGATGCTGCGATCGGGCATTTTTCATTTGTGTCCTCACTTGGCGCGTAGTCTCCCTGGGTATCCGGCGGCGGATTGAAGGATTGCAGCCGGACACAAAAAAAGGCCACCCGAAGGTGGCCTTGAATTCGTTCTGTTGATCGTGATCGTTCGATCACGACCCGAGGCACAACTCAGTCACAGGTGAGCGTCGCAAAGCCCTTGCCTACGCCAGCCACCGCCGGCAGATTGGCCTTCACACATGCTGCGGTTGCGGGTGCGTAGGTGTAGGGCAGGGTGATCGGGAATGCACCGGTCGTGGTCCAGCTGTCTGCATTGACCGTGGTGGCTTCAGACAAGGTCCACGTGATGTTGTAGGTGGCATTGTCGGCAGCACTGGTCAGGTTGTTGTTACGCAGATCCCACTTTCCGCAATTCACCGTATCGAAGCGGCAGCTCACCGGGTTCTTGGCGTTTTCGAACCAGTTGCTTTCGATCAGCGAATAGCCGCCCGTGCGCACGTTGATGCCAGATTCGGTGATGTTGGAGTAAAAGTTGTTGTAGATATGCGTCCAGCCACCGCGTTGCAGCGGCAAACGGCCATTCACGTTGTAGTAAACGTTGTGGTGGAAAGTGATCTCGCGGCCACCGGCGATGTCGTCTGCGGACGACCCATCTAAGCCGACCTTTTTGCTGTCGTGGATGTAGTTGTACGACACGGTGATGTTGTGCGAATCCTTCTTGATGTCCATCGCGGACTCGAAGGTCAGGTCGCCTTGGGGCGAGCCATTGCACTCGTTGTTCACAGCGAACAGTTCGTTGTGGTCGATCCACACGTTCGATGCGCTGTCGATGCGCAGCATGTCGGCATCGTTGCTGGCGCCGCCCAAGGCACCGATCTTCATGTTGCGGATGACAACGTTGTTTGAGCCGCCGTTGATCACGATACCGAAGTTGGCCGACGAACCGTTTGCGCCTTGAATGGTGATGCCGGCGGTGTAATTCTTGACCTCGACATAGCGGTATGCGTCACTCCAGTGCGGAGCCGGGCAATTGTGATTAGCGTCGATCGTGGAATCCTTGGCGATTTGGTCAATCAGTGCATCTTCATTGCCGTTATACGTAATGAATAGCGGGTAGGCACCCGTCGAGACCTTCGTGCCCGCATCATTGAATCGGGCGTTGGCGATGATGGTGGCAATTTCCTGATAGGTGGATGCCGTGAAAGATCGAGCGCCAGGAAGGTTGCCGCCGTCTGCGGTAGCAAAGCCTCTGGAATTAGTAGGCCCTGCGACAACTGACGAACTACTGCTCGAAGCCGAGCTGATGGACGATGAAGAGCTGGAGCTGCTGACCGAGGACGCAACCGAACTCGCGGAAGATGCACTGGAGCTACTCACCGAGCTGCTGCTAGAAACAGCACCACCAGAGCAGCTCAGGCTTGCACTGTCCATCGTGACGGAAGCGCCGGATTCGGTACGGAGCATCAGGAACGAAGTGCTGGTGCCAATATTGCTCCACGTGAACACGTTGGTGCCGATGGCGAGGGTTCCCGCAGCTTTATTGACAATACGTGATGCAGTGCCCAAAGGTGAGTTGCCGCCGCCGGTTGTGTTGTTATTCACCTGCACCTGGAAGTTTGTCGTACCGCTTGCGGCAGTGACCTCCAGGGTCAACGAGCAGGTCTTGCCTGCCAGATCGAAAATACCGACTGGCGCACTCAAAGCCGACGACGCTGGTGTGCTGGTGGCTGCGCCAACTGTGAAGCGTCCCGCTTGCAAGGTGATTGCACTACCGCTGAAAGCAGAAGCGGAACCGCCCATGTTGATATACATCGGGAGGGCGCCGCCGGGTTGTGCCGCATACGCTGCAGAGTAGAACTCCGCACTGGTTGCTGCGGAGAAGGGCTCTGTCCAGAGCAGTGTCGAAGCAGTGCTCGACAAGGAGCTGCTTGAGCTGGTGGAACTGGAGGACGAGGAGCTTGAGGAGGAAGAGGAGGTGTTACCTGTTCCTGTGACGGCGGTGGTCAGCCTGCCGCCGCCGGCATTGTTCACCGCATTGATCTTGACCAGCGCAATGGGACGCAGCGTGTAGGCGTAAGGAATGGTCCAGCTGACCGTACCGGGAACGCTGCAAGCGCCCAGCGCCTTGCCATTGAGCACCGAACCGCTGTCCTTGAACGCGCCGACAGCGGCTGCCGTGTTCGGATTGACGACCACATCATCGCAACTTGCCGCGCCAGCGATTTCGAAGTTGTTGTTCTGCGAAATGATCTTGGCATTGATACCTGCGCCCACGCTGTACAGGTGCGGATAGACCGGGTGCGACTTGCTGCCGCTGTAATAGTTGTTGAACAGGTGAACCATGCCGTAGCGCACGCGCGGTGAGCGCTGGGCGATTTCGCGCCAGATATTGTTACTGAACGTGATGGTCAGATGCCCCTCGTCACCGGTCGCCGTATCTGACGAACCGATGAGATTGTTCTTGCTGTGCTGATCGAACAGGTTGTACGACACCGTCACATAGTCCGAGGCCGTCTTGATATCGAGTGAGCCATCGTGACACTGCTTGCGGTGGCCGTTGACGATGGGATCCATATCGTCGGTATGAGGCGAATCGGTGAAGCTGTTGTGATCGATCCAGACGTGCTGGGAGTTCTGCACCGTGACGCCATCGAACTCGGAATTCCAGTTACCCGTCGCGCCATCGGCAGGATCGAAAACCGGCTCGACATCACAGGGATTCACGATCTTCAGATTGCGGATGATGATCTGCGAGACGCTGGAGACCGTAATGAAGCCGTTGATGATGCCGGCATTGGTGCCATCGCCAATCAGCGAAGTGTTGCTCTTGAGCTTGATCTCGGCGCGCAGCTTCTGGTCTGCGTGACTGGCGAAAGCCGTGCCCTCGCTCATATCGATCATCCCCACGATCTTGATGATCTTCGGGTTCGTGCCGCCATTGGCAATGGCGCCGAGCAGCTGCGAGCGATTGCTGACGGTATAGATGTTGGCCGCCGCGGCGGCTGAGCCGCCGACGGTGCCACCTGCCTGTGCTGCCCAGCCGTCCGCTGGCGCCGCCTGCAGGGCAGCGTCAATCGCACTTGCCGATTGGGCGCAAAATGCGGCGGCAGCGATGGCGCCGGTCACAATTGCGTTTCTAGAAAAAAGGGTTTTCATTTGCGACGCTCTCCTTGATGTCGAATGAATGCGGGCCATGCCTCATGCACGGCCCGCTTGGCGCCAGCTCTTCGTATGCTCGGCATGATCATGCCGACAGGCCCGTAGCGAAATCAGCTCTTGCGGCGACGTAAGCCGAGCATGGCGACGCCCAGACCCAGCAGAGCGATGGAGCTTGGCTCGGGGACTTCAGCCGCGAAAGTGAGATGACCAGTGACGGTGCCGAATTCGCTGGACGTCACTGTGCTCAGATCTGCGCTGACGGAATCTCCGTCAATCGCCGACAAAGCGGGCGTGCCACTTACAGTGCTGGCATCATCGAGCACAAAGCCTGTGATTTCGGAATTGAGTGATGTGAAGTCGAAGGTCAGAAAGAAAGGGCCGGTGAATACGCGGTTTGCGTAGAAGGTAAAGACGCCGTCCAAGCCGATATCGACATACATGGCAGTCAGAGCTCCGTCGACATAGCCTGCAACGAACTCGGGGTCGATACCGTCTGTGACCGCTATTGTGTTGTTTCCTGGGCCGTCGACCGTGCCCACTTCACTACCCGATCCGTTCAGGTTCGCTGTGACCGTTGTACCGGCGAGTGGCAGGGCCCAAGTCTCTCCGGCAAACATCGATGCCGCAATCGCAGCCCCCAATAGTGCTTTTCTTATCATCATGCTCCACCTCGATTTTTTGGATAAAGACGAGCCGGCTGAAACCGGTCACATCAATCGAGGCGATAAGCAAATTCAATGCCTGTATCAAATACCCTTTTGGAACAAGCGGATAACCCGCGGTGAAAACTTCAATGTAAAGAAAGTCGACAAAATCAAGGGTTTGCCAGTTACAGCGAGCTGATCTCGATTTCCCCTACGTGATTGAAAACATGATCTGGCTTGTAGGGAAAATGGCCCATGATTTCCGGAGTGGTCACCCCTGACAGAACAAGCGCTGTCTTCATGCCGGCTTCCATGCCACCGACGATGTCAGTGTCCATGCGGTCGCCAATCATGACGGCATTGTCTGGATGCACGCCGAGCTTACGCGTGGCCAAGGTCATCATCAGGGCGTTGGGTTTGCCGACAATGTAGGGCTTCTTCCCGGTGGCCGCTGAGATGGCTGCCAGGAGGGTGCCTGCCGCGGGTTCATTGCCGCCTTCGACCGGGTCGATCATGTCCGGGTTCGTGCCGATGAACTTGGCGCCGCCATCGATCAGTCGCACGGCTTTCTTGAGTTGATCGAAATTGAACGAGGTGCTTTTTGCGACAACAACATAGTCGGGGTTCGTTTCGGAGAGCGAAAAACCGAGCTTGTATAACTCGCTGATGATGCCGCCGCCGCCGATGACATAGGCCGTTGCACGGTCTTTCTGCGCTTTGAGAAACATCGCAGTGGCCATGGCGGCCGTAATGAAATTGTCCTCGGTGAGTCCGTGAATGCCGAGCCCTTCAAGCTTGAGCTTGAGGTCGAGCGAGGTCTGCTCGGCGTTATTGGTCAGAAAGAGGAACGGCGTCTGGGCGGCAAGCAGTCGCTGCACGAAATCGAGCGCGCCGGGGATGAGCTTCTTGCCGCGATAGATGACCCCGTCCATATCGCAAATGACACCTTTGATCATGGCAGCCTGCGTTTTCGTCTTGTTGAGGGGCTTTGAGTGTAGCGCGAGCCCCTTTTCGACGGTGCGATTGATGCCCTGCATAAATTATCTGCGGCCCGCAAAGCCAATGCCGGCGCGGCTTTGCGTGGTTTGATATGGCGCAAGGCTTTAATTCGCTATGTGCTTTTCGCTATACTCGCGCAGTTTTCAAGATTCCTTACAACTCGGGGTTTTCAATGAGCGATGACAAAAACGCTGAGGCCGGCGCCGAAAACGCGGGCTGCAGCGATTGCGGCCGCCGCAATCTGATCGCGGCGACTGCCGTGGTCGGTGGTGCTGCCGGTATCGGCGCTGCCGTACCGTTCGCACTCAGCTTCACGCCGTCAGAGCGTGCCAAAGCTGCAGGCGCACCGGTCGAAGCGGACATCTCCGGCCTCAAGCCGGGCGAGAAAATGGTGGTCGAATGGCGCGGCAAACCGGTCTGGATCATTCGCCGTACGCCGGAAATGCTGGCTTCGCTCAAAGCAACTGACTCTTTGCTCGCTGATCCGGACTCCAAGCGCTCTGAGCAGCCGGAGTACGTAAAGGGGGATGCGCGCTCAATCAAGCCCGAGTACATGGTCTGTATCGGTATCTGCACTCACTTGGGCTGCTCGCCCAGTGACAAGCTGACGCCAGGTGCCGAAGGCGGCATGGGTGCAGACTGGCACGGTGGTTTCCTGTGCCCTTGCCACGGGTCTCAGTTCGATCTGGCCGGTCGAGTGCTCAAGAGCATGCCGGCGCCGGACAACTTGCCGATTCCGCCACATAAATACCTGTCGGATTCCAAGATCCTGATCGGCGAAGACAGCAAGGGAGCCTAAGGGATGAACAAGCTGGCGCAACAATTGATGGGATGGGTCGACGAGCGCTTTCCTGCGACAAAGATGTACAAGGAGCATCTCTCCGAGTACTACGCACCGAAAAATTTCAACTTCTGGTACTTCTTCGGTTCGCTGGCACTGCTGGTGCTCGTGATTCAGATCGTCACGGGTATTTTCCTCGTGATGCACTACAAGCCAGATGCTTCGCTGAATGCTTCTGGCATTCCGGTGGCATTCGCCAGCGTCGAATACATCATGCGCGACGTGCCGGGCGGCTGGATCATTCGCTACATGCACTCGACGGGCGCTTCGGCGTTCTTCATCGTCGTGTATCTGCACATGTTCCGCGGTCTGCTCTACGGCTCGTATCGCAAGCCGCGCGAGTTGATCTGGCTGTTCGGCGTCGGCATTTTCCTGTGCTTGATGGCAGAGGCTTTCTTCGGCTATTTGCTGCCGTGGGGGCAGATGTCTGGCTGGGGCGCGCAGGTGATCGTGAATCTGTTTGAAGCGATTCCAGTCATCGGCAAGGATCTGTCGATCTGGATTCGTGGCGACTTCGTAGTGTCGGATGCAACCTTGAACCGCTTCTTCAGCTTCCACGTTATCGCCATTCCGCTGGTGCTGATTGGTCTGGTGGCTGCACACATCATCGCGCTACACGAAGTTGGTTCGAACAATCCGGACGGTGTCGAGATCAAGAAGCACAAGGATGCAAATGGCATTCCGCTGGATGGCATTCCTTTCCACCCTTACTACACGGTGAAGGATATCTTCGGTTGCGTGATCTTCCTGATGGTGTTCTCGGCAATCATCTTCTTCATGCCTGAAGGCGGTGGTTACTTCCTCGAGTACAACAATTTTGTGCCTTACGATCAGTTGCAGACGCCGCCACACATTGCACCGGTCTGGTACTTCACGCCGTATTACTCGATCCTGCGTGCAACGACTTCGGACTTCCTGCCTTGGCTGATGGCACTGGTTGCAGCGACCGGCGGTTTGACGGTGCTGACCGCACGTAATGCGCTGGTGCGCATCATCGCCGCAGTGCTCTCGATTGTTGTGCTGATCGCTTTGCTGACACTGGAGGCAAAGGTCTGGGGCGTGGTCATGATGGGCGGCTCGGTGATGTTGTTCGCACTGCTGCCGTGGCTCGATCAGAGTCCCGTCAAGTCGATTCGCTACAAGGGCTCTCTGTTCAAGAGCATTCTCGCCGTGTGGGTGGTGTGCTTCCTGATCCTTGGCTACCTTGGCGTATTGCCGCCGTCACCGACGGGCAAGATCGTGTCGCAAGTCTGCTCGATCCTGTACCTCGCGTTCTTTGCGTTCATGCCGTGGTTCTCTCGCATGGACAAGACTTTGCCCGTGCCGGAAAGGGTGACCTCCGAATGAGCTCCATGAAAATGATGTTCCCGAAGACCTTCCGCTTCGTCGCATCGGCACTGCTCTCCGCAGTACTTGCTGCAGTCCCTGTGGCCGCCAATGCGAGCGGTGCCGAACTGCGTCTGGACAAAGCTCCGCTGCAGTTTGACAACGCCTCGTTGCAGAACGGTGCCAAGCTGTTTGTCAATTACTGCCTGAACTGCCATAGCGCCAGCTATGTGCGTTACAACCGTCTGCAGCAGATCGGCCTGACTGATCCGCTGATTCGCGACAATCTGTTGTTCACCGCTGACAAGGTGGGTGATCTTATGAAGGTCGCGCTGCGTCGTGAGGATGCGAAGCAGTGGTTCGGTGCGGCGCCGCCAGACCTGTCGGTCATTGCTCGCGCTCGCAGTGGTGAGTTCGGCACGGGCGCAGATTGGATCTACACTTATCTGCGTAAGTTCTATCGCGACGATTCGCGGCCGACCGGCTGGAACAACACGGTTTTCCCGAATGTGGGTATGCCTAATGTTCTGTGGACGCTGCAAGGGCAGCAAGTCGCGCATTTCGTCGACAAGACGGATGAGCATGGTGTAACCGCAAAGCATCTCGAAAAGCTGGAACTTTCTCAGCCAGGTAAGTTGTCGAAGGAGGAGTTTGACGAGGATGTCGCCGATCTCGTCTCCTTCATTGCCTGGATGGGAGAGCCCGCTCAGGAGATGCGCCAACAGATCGGTCTGTACGTACTGGCTGTACTGGCTGTACTGGCAGTGCTGAGCTATATGCTCAAGCGAGCATTCTGGAAAGATGTTCACTGAGATGTGCAGTCAAATGCGCAATGCAGTTTGTAATCAACCCCGCAACTAATCAGGTCGCAGCCGAAATGATGCTGTTATCCAGTCGCGAGCATGATGTAACGCCTTCGCGTCGCATCGTGCGCGACACTGAGTATTCCTGGAGTAATTCCGCAATGATGAATCTCTATTCCGGAACAACGGACCCGTTCTCTCACCGTTGCCGGATCGTGCTCTTCGAAAAGGGCATGGACTTTCAGGTGGTAGACGTCGACTTGTTCAACAAGCCCGAAGATATCGCCGTTACCAACCCTTATGGCCGCGTGCCTGTTCTCGTTGATCGTGATCTCGTGCTGTACGAGGCCAACATCATCAACGAGTACATTGATGAGCGCTTCCCGCATCCGCAATTGATGCCGCCGGACCCGCTGATGCGCGCCCGTGCTCGTCAGTTGTTGCACACGCTGGAGCTTGAACTGTTCTCGCATATTGAGGCGCTCGAGAAGAACCAGAAGGGTGTCGACAAGCCACGTGCGCATGTGCGTGATCAGTTGACCCAGCTGGCACCGATCTTCGCCAAGCAAAAGTTCATGCTGGGTGATGAGTTCTCGATGCTCGACGTAGCGATTGCACCGCTGCTGTGGCGTCTGGAGCATTACGCGATCGAGCTGCCGAAGACGGCTGCACCGTTGGCGAAATATGCGGAACGGATTTTCTCGCGCCAGGGTTTCATCGACGCGCTCACTCCCTCCGAACGCGCCATGCGGAGATAAGCGCACATCGGCCTACTACGCGACCCGGGCTTGAAACTGTGATGCTCGCTGTACTTGTGTGTACAGCTCCGCTTCTCGTTTCAATCGCGGGTCGCTCGCTACGGCCGCTGCACGCTTCTCTCCCTGTGGGCTAAGCTAAAAGAACAAAGTCTTCTGAGTCTGTAGTAACTGCATGAGCGATACTCCATCCACCAAGCCTTATCTGATCCGCGCCATCTTTGATTGGTGCGTGGATAACGGCTATACGCCACACATCATGGTGTCGGTGGATGCGCACACGCGAGTGCCGATGGCGTTCGTGCGCGATGGGCGCATCGTGCTCAATATCGCGCCGTACGCGACACACAAATTGTCCATCGCCAACGATGAGATCACGTGTCAGGCGCGCTTTGGTGGCGTAGCGCAATCCCTGCTGGTGCCGATGGCCAATGTGATGGCCGTGTATGCGCGTGAGAACGGGCAGGGCATGGCATTCGAAGTCGGCGCCGAGGCCAACGATGTGGGAGTCGAGTTGCACGCGGATCCCGATGTTCAGGCGGCCGATGACGACAGCATGGGCGAGCCGGATGCGGCGAGCGGTGATGCAGACGACGAGCCCGTGCCTCCCGCACCGAAACCCGGCGTGACCGGGCGGCCGCATCTGCGCATCATCAAGTAGTGCTACCGCGCGGTTGCCTTGACCGCCGATTTTCTGTCCTGCTTTTCCGTCTTTTCCCATCCGCATTTTCTCTTGTCTTGATCTTCCTCTCTTGATCAAGCGTCTTCGACCGGAGCTGCGTCATGCATTCCCACTCTCATACTGACAGTCATGTCCATGGGCATCTCGCGTCCTCTTCGCACCATGCGGGTGATTGGGCCATGCCGCATCAGTTTGATGCGGGCAATCCGGCAGCCGAACGCGGCACGCGATGGGTGCTCGGCATTACCCTGGTGATGATGGTGGTCGAGATTGTCGTGGGCTATCTCACGAATTCCATGGCCTTGTTGGCCGACGGCTGGCACATGAGTTCGCATGCGATTGCCATTGGCATGGCCGCGCTGGCCTACGCCATGGCGCGTCGCCATGCGAACGATGTGCGCTATGCCTGGGGCACCTGGAAGATCGAGGTGCTTGGTGGTTTCGCAAGTGCCTTTGCGCTGGTTGGCGTGGCGGGCCTGATGGCCTGGGGCTCGGTGGAGCGCCTGTATGCGCCGCTGCCGATCCAGTACGGAGAGGCGATGTGGGTGGCGGCCATCGGGCTGGCAGTGAACCTGGTGTGCGCGAAAATTCTGCACGGCGCCCACGATCACGGTCACGGTGCGCATGGCCATCATGATCATCATGGGCATGATCACGGACACGCTCATGACTTAGGCAAGCATGCGCACGGCGCCGGGCACGGAGAGCATCAGGACGTCAATCTTCAGTCGGCCTACGTTCATGTGCTGACCGATGCAATGACTTCCGTATTGGCGATCGCTGCGCTGGCTGGCGGCAGCTTGTTTGGCTGGCAGTGGCTGGACCCGGTGATCGGGCTGTTCGGCTCGTTGGTGGTCGCTGCCTGGGCTGTCAGCCTGCTGCGTGACACGAGCGCTGTCCTGCTCGATAGGGAAATGCAGGGGCCCATCGTCGAACAACTCCGCTCCGCCTTGCTGGCGCCTGCCAATGGTGGAGATATCGAGATTGCCGATTTGCATGTGTGGCGTGTCGGCCGTGCGAGCTATGCCTGCATCGTGGGCCTGGTGACACACCGTGCTGACCTGGAGCCGCAACAGGTTCGTGGCTGGCTGAAGGCGTTGCCCGCGCTGTATCACGTCAGTGTCGAGATCAATCACTGCGGCGCGTGTGCGCCAAGAGCCTGAACTGATTTCAGGCTTTGTCCGGTGTTGAGCCTGCCACCAGCGTCGCTTCGGCCGTGATTTCGGAGTCGGCTTCCGCGCCGGTTTCACTATCGGTCGCCATCTCGTCGTCCAGAGGTGTAACCGTCACGCCCACGTCCACGTCGTGCTCACCCCCACCCAGGATTACGCCACGTAAGGGCGAGACATCGCCAAAGTCGCGTCCCCAGGCCAGCATGATGTGCTTGTCGCCGGGCACGATGTCATTGGTCGGGTCCAGCGCCAGCCAACCGAATTCCGGAACGTACAGCGCGACCCAGGCATGCGATGCGTCGGCGCCAATGAGGCGCGGCTGCCCCGGCGGTGGCTCGGTGAGCAGATAGCCCGAGACGTAGCGGGCGGGCAGGCCCAGTGCGCGCAGGCAGCCAATCATGAGATGAGCAAAGTCCTGGCAGACGCCACGACGAATCTGCAGCACCGTTTCCACCGAGGTGGTGACGTGGGTGGCTGTCGGGTCGAACTCGAACTCTTCGTGAATGCGCGTCATGAGGTCCAGTGCCGCCTCCACGATCGGCCGCTCAGGCGTGAAGCTGGCGCGGGCATATTCGCGCAGGGCAGGGCTGTGTGGCACAAGAGGGGACGGGAACAGGAATTCCGCTGCGGCGCTGTCGGCGTCCTGCCCCCACAGGGTCTCCGCAAAGTACTGGCGTACGCTCTCCCAGGGTTCGCTTTCGGTCGGCGTCTCCGGATCACGGCTGACATCCACTTCACTGGTGGCGATGATAGCTAGCGCCTTGTGTGGGCTGGACAGCTCGAAGCGCGCTACGTCATTGCCGAAATAATCCTTGCCCGCATCGACGCGCTCAGGCGCCGGATCAATTTGCAAACTGCTCGCCAGGCAGATCTGTTCGTCATCGTCTCGAGGTTGCAAATGCGCGATCTGAAAACTCAGCCCCACCGGGCTGCTGTATGTATATCGCGTAACGTGTTCGATCTTGTAGCGCATGGGGTTTGGAGACGCTTGCCGTCAGCTTACGGTGGTGCGCACGTCGAGGTGGCTGAAGTAGCGGTTCTGCAAGGCGTTGGCGAGGGCATTGCCTTCCAGCCAGGAGGCCTGTAGCAGGCCGCGCAGTGCAGCCGTTTCGGCGCTTGAGCTGACCCAGTCTTCCGGCTTGCGCGCCAACAGGTTTTCGACCAGCAGACGCAGTGGTGTGCTGACGTCGGCGGGTAGCTGACCGGGGAGTTGCCCGACGTGGTCGGCAAGCGATTCGAGCTGGTAGAGGAAGGCGCGCGGGTTGTCGCGATCAGTCAGGAGCAGCTCGGCCACTGGGCCGCGTTCGGGTGCGCGCTGGTAGCGGCGCCGGTAAGTCAGCACGGCATCCGAAAGGTCGATGAGGCTGGCGAGCGCGGGCGAGCCTTTGTCCGGCACCAGTAACACTTCCAGTGCGGTTGCAAGGAACTGCATGCGCTCCACGCGACGGCCGATCGACTGGAAGCGCCAGCTCGCATCGCGCGTCATGTGCTCCATGCTGTAGCCGGCCAGCGTGATCAGTGCCAGCAGGGACTGGTCGAGAAATTCCAGTGCATCGGAGAGCGTGTGTGCGCCGCGCATCCACGAGGCCGTCAGGCGTTCGAGGCGGGCGTACATGCGCCAGCTGTCGGGCGCCAGGCGATCACGCAGGCTGCGCGCCAGACGAATGACATTGCGCAGATTGTTGATCGGCCCGCCAGCGAAATTCTCATCCATCAGTGCGTTGAGCAAGGTCGCCTGCGGGCTGAGCGGCTTGTCCGTAGCCAGTCGGCGAGGAATCACCCCACAGCGCAGCCCGGCGGCATACAGGGCAGGCCATTCCGTGTCTTCGGCAAACAATTGCTGGCGCAAGCCACAGCGCAGCAGCCGCAGGGCACAGTCTGCGCGCTCCACATGGCGGGCCAGCCAGAACATGCTCTCGCCGGTACGGCTGGCCAGCGTGCCGTGATCGTGCTCGGTAATGATGGTCGGGTAATTATCCGCAGGCTGCGTTGGCAGCGCCAACTCCTCCTGGGCGCCGGCCAACACCCAGGTGTCCTTGCTGCCACCGCCGCGCTGGATGGTGATGACGCGGGTGTCCTTTACCCCGGCAACCCGGCTCAGACCGCCGGGCATGACGATGTAGCCATTGGGCGTGGCTGCGGCATATACGCGCAAACCGGTCAGACGAGCCTCCAGCGAACCGGTCAGCGGGCCCCAGATCGGTGAGCGGGACAGGTGCACCATTTCCTGGCCGACAAAGTTGCGGGGCTGCTCCTTGATGCGGCTGATCAGGGCCTCGCGCGCCGCCTCATCAAGATCGCCACCGAAAACCGGGCCTTCTGCGGCAAAGCCGTAGGCGTTCTTTATGACAAGAGAATCGATGCGTTCGGCCACCTCTTCAAGCGCCTCTTCTTCACCGCACCACCATGTGGCCACCGACGGCATGGCCAGTTCTTCGCCGAGCAGGTGTTCGCAGACCGCGGGTAGATAGCCGAGCAGGGCGCCGGATTCAATCAGGCCGCTGCCGAGCGCGTTGGCAATCAGTACGCCGCCCTTACGCGCCACGTCGACCAGGCCCGGTACGCCGAGGGCCGACTCCGAACGCAGCTCCATCGGGTCACACCAGCTATCGTCGGTTCGACGCATGATGGCATGCACGCGGCGCAGGCCGGCCAGGGTTTTCAGGAAGACCGCGCCATTGCGCACCGTCAGGTCCTGCCCCTCGACCAGCGGGATACCCATGTGCCGGGCGAGGTAAGCGTGTTCGAAATAGGTTTCGTTGAGCGCGCCGGGGGTCAGCAGCACGATCAACGGGGCTTCGTCATCGCGAGGCGCCCACTGTGCCAGCGAGTCGCGCAATGTCTGAAAGAACGGGCTGAGGGGCTGGACGCGCAGCTTGCGTAGCAGTTCCGGGAACTGGCTACCGAGCAAGGCGCGATTCTCAAGTGCATAACCGGCACCGGAGGGCGCCTGCGTGCGGTCTGACACGACCCACCAGTGACCATCTGGTGAGCGTGCGATGTCTGCGGCATAAAGATGCAGGTGAATGCCGCCTGGCGCTTTGATCCCGTGACAGGCGCGCAGGAAGCCCGGGTGCCCCTGGATGATGCTGGCCGGCAGTTGTCCATCCGCGATGAGTTTTTGCGAGCCGTATAGATCGCGCAAAACGGCATTCAGCAGGGTGGCACGCTGGCGGATGGCTGCCGCAATTTCATGCCACTCTTCTGCAGGCAGTACCTGCGGCAATAGATCCAGATCCCAGGGGCGGTCCGCGCCGCGCGGATCGGCATAGACGTTGTACGTGACCCCGTTCGACGCGATCTGCCGCTGCATCGACTCCCGCGCTTCGCGCAAGGCGCGCGGGCCGAGCCAGTCCAGATGCTGGATGACGCCTTCCCAATGTGCGCGCGGCTTGCCGTTGCTGGCGAGCAGTTCGTCGTAGCGGTCGGCAGGTGCGGTGTAACGATCCAGCAAAGGCATGGGGGGCGACGGCTCGACTGCGGACGACAATGGCGTGGAGGGGTTTGCTTCAGGAGTAAGCAAAACTGCGGCCAAGAGTAACGGAAAGGCGAAGATACATACAGCGAGGTGTCAGCCGTAATACGCAGGATTACGCATTGGCGATCAGGGGTTTTCCGGGCAGGTAAGAGGGCGGGGGCGGTTTTACGGGCTGCCGGATCTGGTGAATTCCACAAATAAACGGCCCGTGGGCGCTTCTGTCGGACCGACTGCCGGTTCATGTTTTTGTCGGCTTCAAGATGCTATTTTTCCTGAACAAGAAACGACTCAATGCAAGTCGGTTCATATTGAAATTTCATAGGGGATAGCCGGATGGAGTGGGCAATGGGTCAAACAAGGAGAGTGCGTCTTGGCTGTGCAGACAAGTTGTCTGGAGCGCGAGGCAGGCTGACTGTCATGGTGGTATTGGCGACGATTGCCGTCGCGGTGAGTCTGCTCAGCTGAGCAGGCTCAGGGTAATGCCCGGCGAGCGCCGTCGGGGCCTCGTGGGTGAAGGGAAGTAAGGGCTCCGGGTATAATCCGGGGCCCATTTTTATTCCCCTCCATTTTTACGAGAGCCGCCATGAGCCAGTTCGATAATGTTTCGGTCGTCAAGAAAGCCAATGTCTACTTCGACGGCAAGTGTGTCAGCCACACCATCGTGTTCGCTGATGGCACGAAGAAGTCTGTCGGCGTAATCCTGCCCGCCACGCTGACCTTCAACACCGGCGCGCCGGAAGTCATGGAAACCGTGTCCGGCAGCTGCAAGGTGCGTCTCAAGGGCGAAACCGAGTGGAAGAGCTATGGCGAGGGCCAGTCCTTCGATGTGCCAGCGAACTCGAGCTTCGATATCGAAGTCACAGAGGCCTATCACTACGTTTGCCACTTCGGCTAAAAATACCTCGTTGCGCTACTGCGCCAGTGCCTTGCCGCGTTGGCGTGCTCGACGTACTTATGTACGTCTGTGCGCGCCGCCTTGCCAGCCACTGGCTCGCTACGCGCACCGACGCATTTTTCCCGGCTTGTAAAAGGAATCACCATGCCTTCATTTGACGTAACGAGCGAAGTCGACTGGGTCGAGCTGGGTAATGCCGTCGACCAGACGAACAAGGAAGTCACAAATCGTTTCGATTTCAAGGGTTCTGATGCGCGCCTCGAAATTACCGGCAAAGACAAGGAGCGTTCCCTCGTTTTGTACGCCGACAGTGAGTTTCAGCTCGGTCAGGCCTGGGATGTGGCGCGCCTGAAGTTTGGCAAGCGGAACGTGGATATCCGCTGCATGGAACGCAAGGACATCGAGACGATTGGCGGCGGTAAAGCCAAGCAAACGATTGTCGTTAAGGCTGGTATTGATGCCGAACTGGCGAAGAAAATCGTCAGGCTCATCAAGGACAGCAAGCTGAAGGTTCAGGCCAGCATTCAGGGCGACGAGGTGCGCGTGACCGGCGCCAAGCGCGATCTGTTGCAGGAAGCCATTGCCTTGTTGAAGAAGTCGATCGACGACTTCCCGCTGCAGTTCGGCAACTTCCGCGAATAAGCGCTCGCTACTCAAGGTGGGCGTTGCACAGGAGCACCACCATGGATGAAATCAGCAGCATTACCCGGGGTTTGACCACTGAGAAAATGGCCGATGTGCAGGGCCAGGCGCAGGTTTCAATGGTCAAGAAGGCCATCGATATCGAGGCGCAACAGGCGCAACAGCTGATCGAGGCGCTGCCGCGTCCGGTATCGCCCGGTCAGCCCGGCGGCATCATCAATACGAAGGCGTGAGACTGCTTGGTGACGTAATGGAAACGGGGTCTTCAAGGCCCCGTTTTTCATGCTCAAAGTGCGTCGAAATAACTGATGATTCGCTGCGGCAGCCAGTCCAGATGGCCTGGGAAGCGCCCGCTCACAAAGCCCACGTGACCGCCATGTTCGGGCTGCTCCAGTGTTACGACGGGCGACACCTCGCGCTTTTTCGGCAGAGCCTTGCGCGGCAGGAACGGGTCGTTCTTGGCGTTGAGGATCAGTGTTGGCACGGCGATATGGGCCAGCAGGGGTTTTGACGAGGCGCGCGACCAGTAGTCGTGCACGTTCTTGAAGCCATGTACCGGCGCCGTATAGGCATCGTCAAAATCAAACAGCGTCTTGGCACGCGTGGCGCGGGCTGCGTCAAACAGACCGGGAAACTGGTCGGCTTTCTGCTTCGCGTTACGCCGCATGCTGCTCAGGAAATGGCGCGTGTAGACCTTGTTGAAGCCTTGCGCGAGATGCGGGCCCGCAGCGGTCAGATCCATCGGCGCGGAAATCGCAGCAGCCTTGGTAATCAGCTTGTAGGCCGCTTCGCGGCGCGTGCCCAGCCAGCAGAGCAGGGCGTTGCCGCCGAGCGAGACACCGACGACGTAAATTGGGACGTTTGGAAATTTGGCCGCGAAGCGGCGCAGGATCCAGTCGATCTCGTCAGCATCGCCGGAATGATAGGCGCGACCGAGGCGATTTGGCTCGCCTGAGCAGCCGCGGAAATGCACAACCGAGCCATTCCAGCCGCGCTCAGCCACCGCTCGCATCAAGGCACGTGAGTAGTGACTGTCGCTGGAGCCCTCGAGGCCGTGAAAGAGTACGACAATGGGCGCCTTGGCTTGCTTGGGCAGGGAGTCGACATCGATGAAGTCGCCATCCGGCGTGTCCCAGCGGCGGCGCTTGAGGCTGGGTCTCTTGCCCTTGATGCTCAATGGCCAGATGGTTTGCAGATGGGCATTGGGCAGCCAGCCCGGTGATTCGTAGCGCATGATGTGGTCCCGACCAGAATGTGACGAAAAACGGCAGTCGCAGATAATAATCGTCACGTTCTGCGGGAGGGCACCCGGCGGCGCTGCCGGCCGCTAGTGCACGATGCGCGGCGTGTCCTGCAGCAACAGGCCTTCAGTATCCGGAGCGGGTGAGGTGTGATGCAGGATCATCTGCCAGCCCAGTGCGCCACGCGAGAACACATTGGTGGCGATCATCGGCGGCGCAATCGTGTCATCGCCCTCGATGTTTACGTGTTCCAGTACACAGTGCACGGACAGCAGCATCGCCTGCGTCTTGATCGGGTGGCTGATGCGCACCTTGATCTTCATGCCAGTGGCAAAGAGCTGACGCCAGGCTTCGCGGATCGACGCGAGGCCGGTGAAGCGCGAGCCACCGGGCTGCACACAGACGACTTCCTCGTCTTCCGACCAGACATTCATCATCGCTTCCAGATCGCCACGCGACAGCGCCTCGTAAAAGGCTTGTTCTGCATCATCAGGCGTGGCGTAGATGGTTCTGGGCATGTGGGGGTTGGTCAGTGGGCAGTACAGGCTGCGGATGCTACACCAAGCTCAGCTTACGGTATCGGCAACGCGTTCCGCCGAGATGCCGCGCAGGCAATTCAGATGGCCCAGCGGACACTCGCGCTGAAAGCATGGACTGCATTCGAGTTTGAGCCAGATGGTCTGTGCCTTCACCGACAGCGGCGGCGTGTAGCCCGGGCTGGATGAGCCGAACAACGCCGTGAGTGGCGTGCCGAGCGCGGCGGTGACATGCATCAGGCCGGAGTCGTTGGTGACCACATGGCGCGCGATGGAAAGCAGGTGGACCGCCTGCTCAAGATTGGTCACGCCGCACAGATTGCGCGCGGCACCCTGCGAGAGGCGCACGATCTCGTCACCTACCGGTGCATCCTTCTTCGAGCCGAGCAGCCAAACCGGCGTGCCTTGCGCAGCGAGCTTCTGCGCCAGTTCGGCGAAGTGTTGCTCGGGCCAGCGCTTGGCTGGGCCGTACTCGGCACCTGGACAGAAAATGACGGGAGAAGGGGAGGCATTCAGGCCGAGGTTTTGCAGACTGCCTGCTGCGGCAGCCGCATCCACACTCAGGCTCGGGTTGGGCAGTGGTCGCGGCAGGGGCTGATAAGGTTCTTCGGCGAGTATCGCGTAGCGCTCGACCTGCAGCGGCGTGGCTTTTTCGTCGAGTGTGTGACGCACGTTGATGAGGCCGTAGCGCGATTCGCCGGTGAAGCCGACCCGCTTCGGGATGCCTGCAAAGAGCGGAATCAGTGCCGATTTGAGCGAGTTCGGCAGCACGTAGGACGCGTCGTATTTGTTGCGTTTCAGCGCGCGGGCCAGCGCCCAGCGATCGCGCAGTCGCAGTTGTCCGTGCGCGAAGGGGTTGTTGATGACATCACCATTCACTTCCGGCATGGCATGTAGGACTGCGGCCACCCAGGGCGGCGCCAACACGTCGATGCGCGCATCCGGGTGCTGCGCACGCAGGCGGATGAACAGGGGCTGCGCGGCGACTGTGTCGCCAATCCAGGAGGGGGCGATGATGAGAAAGCGCTGGCTCACGCGTGTACTCCGGCTTGCTCGCGATTCAACAAATCGACATACGCGTCTTCAATCAACGCCGTTGATTCGATGCCAAGGCGCACCATCAATTCCTCGGCGATGCGTGTGCCGTCTGCAATGGTTTCCGTGTCGCTCAGCACCACTTCCAGTTCCATGAAGTGTCCGAGATTCTCGACAAGATCGAGATGCACGCGTGTCTGACCGACGAGGTAAAGCGTGCGATGTTTGACTACACGCCCTGCAATGCCGTTTGCAAGCCTGAGCGACTCGCGCAAGTTCTCCGGCGACGAAGTTGGCGACAGCAGGTAGAAGGACTCCTTCGGCCCCGTTTGGTCGGGGCGACGGTAGTAAATCAGTTCGCCCGTGCCATTGCCGAAATCGCGCAGCTTGAGCCGACCCGTGCTGCAGACAAAAAACGTGTCGTCCTGGGATATGGGAATAGGGCCTTCGTCGGCGAGGGCGGCAGCCTTGGCTGCCAACGCTTCAGGAGCGGCAATGCGGGCCTTGATTTCGATGTTTCGTGCCATGTCCGGTCCGTGGCTCATCAAGTAAAAAGGGCCGCAAGCGGCCCTTTGTGCATCAGTGCAGCAGACTCAGTGACCTTTCGGTGCATCGCCATGCAGCGCGTACTTCGCGCCGCAATACGGGCAGGCTGCCGAGCCGGTCTTGGTCACATCGAGAAAGACGCGCGGATGCCGTGCCCACAGCGGTGCGCCCGGCATCGGGCAATGCAGTGGCAGATCCTTGGCCTCGACGGCGATGACTTGTGCCTTGTCGTGATTTTCGGGCATCTGCAAAACTCCTTAGACGAAAGCGAGCCAGCCGTCGTGCTCGGGCAGGCGACCGTTCACCAGATCGAAGAAACGTGCCTGCACCTTCTGCGTGATCGGGCCGCGCGAGCCGCTGCCGATCTGGCGGTTGTCCAGCTCGCGGATCGGCGTGACTTCTGCGGCCGTACCGGTGAAGAAGGCCTCGTCGGCGATGTAGATGTCGTCACGCGTCAGGCGGCGTGTCTGTACGGTGTAGCCGAGTTCCTTGGCCAGCGTGTGGATGGTGTTGCGCGTGATGCCCATTAGTGCCGACGCGATTTCCGGTTCGTAGATCACGCCGTCCTTGATCACGAACAGGTTTTCGCCCGCGCCTTCAGCGACGAAGCCGTCGGTGTCGAGCAGCAGCGCTTCGTCGTAGCCGTCCTGTGTGGCTTCAAGGTTGGCGATGATGGAGTTGGCATAGGTCGAAGCGGCCTTGGCGCGCGCCATGGTCACGTTGACGTGGTGGCGGGCGAAGGAAGAGGTCTTCACACGGATGCCTTTTTCCAAGCCGTCAGCGCCGAGGTAAGCACCCCATGGCCAGGCAGCGATGGCGACGTGCACGGTGGCGCCGCGCGTCGAGATGCCCATCTTTTCCGAGCCGTAGAAAGCGATCGGGCGCAGGTAGCAGCTCTCGAGCTTGTTGGCGCGCACGACTTCCTTTTGCGCTTCGTTGATCTCGTCCTTGGAGAACGGGATCTTCATCATGTAGATGTGGGCCGAGTTAAACAGGCGGTCGGTGTGTTCCTTCAGGCGGAAGATCGCCGTGCCGCGATTGGTGTTGTAAGCGCGCACGCCTTCGAACACCGACAGGCCGTAGTGCAGCGAGTGGGTGAGAACGTGCGTGGTCGCATCGCGCCAGGGCACCAGCTTGCCATCCATCCAGATGAATCCGTCGCGATCAGCCATCGACATGAACCAAACCCCTTTATGAACTTTGATGAAAATTGCGGAAAGGCGGGATTTTAGCGCATGCGGAGGCAAAGCTCCCACGGGAATGAATGTAAGCCTTTGGTGCAGGGCCACATCGGAGGGGAGGGCTCGGCTCTGGCGCGGTAGAATGTTGGTTTTGCCCCAACGGAGGTCAACATGGTGTGGAAACCGAATGTGACCGTGGCAGCGATGGTTCATCGCGAAGGGCGCTTCCTGCTGGTGGAAGAGCATACCGATCTGGGCGTGAGGCTGAATCAGCCTGCCGGCCATCTTGAGGACGGCGAATCACTGCTCGCTGCCTGCGTGCGCGAGACGATGGAAGAGACCGCGCACATGGTCGAGCCGACCGCGCTGCTGGGGATTTACCAGTGGGGCCCGCCGGATCGCGACCTTACCTATTTGCGTTTTACGTTCATCGCGGACGTCACGGGCGTCGCGACCGGCAAGGCGCTGGATACCGGCATCATCGGCGCGGTGTGGCTGACGCCGGACGAGCTCGAAGCGCAGGTGGAGCGCCATCGCAGTCCGCTGGTGATGCAGTGCGTAACGGATTTTCTGGCTGGGCGTTCGTATCCGCTCGATTTGATACGGCACTACGAGTAAAGATTTTTGATGAACACAGAAGGAAATGGCATGAAGGTCGTCGTCGGCATGTCCGGCGGCGTGGACTCGTCGGTCGCGGCGCTGCTGTTGAAGCAGCAGGGCTACGAGGTCACCGGCCTGTTCATGAAGAACTGGGAAGACGACGACGACGACGAGTACTGCTCGACGCGTCAGGATCTGGTCGACGTCGCATCCGTGTGCGATGTCATCGGCATGGATCTGGAGGTCGTCAACTTCAGCAAGGAATACAAAGACCGCGTGTTCGCCGACTTCCTGCGCGAGTACGAAGCCGGCCGCACGCCGAACCCGGACATCCTCTGCAACAGCGAAATCAAGTTCAAGGCCTTCCTTGACCACGCCATGCAGCTTGGCGCCGACAAGATCGCCACCGGCCACTACGCCGGCGTGCGTGAATGGACCAGTGATGGCCGTACGGAATTCCAGCTGCTCAAAGCTGAGGACGGCACCAAGGATCAGAGCTACTTCCTGTATCGCCTCAATCAGGCGCAGCTGTCGAAGACCCTCTTTCCGCTAGCCAATGTCTACAAGCGCGACGTGCGCGCGATTGCCGAGAAGGCTGGCATCCACGTGCATGACAAGAAGGATTCGACCGGCATCTGCTTTATCGGCGAGCGTCCGTTCCGCGAATTCCTCATGCGCTATCTGCCGACCAAGCCGGGCGAAATCCGCTCCTTGGATGACAATCGCGTAATTGGTGAACACCAAGGCCTGATGTATCACACCATCGGCCAGCGCAAGGGCCTGCACATCGGCGGCATCAAGGGCAATGACACGGCGGGCGATCACGATGCCTGGTACGTCGCCAGCAAGGACATGCAGGCCAATGTGCTGTATGCCGTGCAGAACCATGCGCATCCGGCTTTGACGCGCGAGCGTCTGAAAGCAGCTGATCTGAACTGGATCGCTGGCCGCGCGCCGCGTACCAACTGGGTCTATACCGCCAAGCCGCGCTATCGCACACCGGACGCGCCTTGCGAGATCGATGCGCTATCGGACGCAGAAGCGGAGATCGCTTTCGCCGCGCCGCAGTGGGCGCTGACGCCGGGGCAGTCGGTCGTCGTGTACGAAAGCCGCGTGTGCCTCGGTGGCGGCATCATTCTTTGAGACACGACAACACGTGTCCTTCTCATTCATTGCAGTATCGATAGAGTTTTCCTGATGGCATCAATCCAGTGGTTCCCCGGACACATGAACTCGGCGCGCCGGAAAGCGGCCGAGAACATGGCGGTCACGGACGTCATCATCGAAGTCGTCGATGCGCGCCTGCCGCAAGCCAGCAGCAACCCGATGATCGAGGAGCTGCGCAAGTTCCGTCAGCGCCCGTGCCTGAAGCTGCTCAACAAGGCTGATATTGCCGACCCGGTCGCTACGAAAGCCTGGCTGGCGCATTACAACAATGTGCCGGGCATCAAGGCGGTTGCCGTGTCCTTCAAGCGTCAGGCCGATATGGCGAAGGTCGTTGGCTGGTGCCAGGCGATGGCGCCGGGCCGTGGTTTGCCGGACAAGCAGCTGCGCATGATGATCATGGGAATACCCAATGTGGGTAAGTCGACGCTCATGAACGGGTTGCTCAAGCGCAAGGTGGCCGCAGTGGGTGATGAACCTGCTGTTACGAAAAGCGTGCAGCGCATCGAGATCGATATCAGCAATGTGGTGCTCGACACGCCGGGCCTGATGTGGCCGAAGATCGAGTTCCCGAGCGATGGCTACATGCTCGCCGCGAGCCACGCCATCGGCACGAATGCGGTGGTGGAGGATGAGGTTGCGTACTTCCTCGGCAACCTGTTGCTCAAGCGCTACCCGGCACTGATCGCCAGTCGTTATGGGTTCGACATAGCCGGTCTGGATGGCGTGGGTCTGGTCGAGAAAATCGCGACCAAGCGAGCCTGGCGGAAGAAGGGCGGCGCGCTGGATATCGAGAAGGCTGCGATGGCGCTGCTCAAGGATTACCGCACGGGCGTGACCGGGAATATCAGTCTGGAAACACCGCAATCGCGCGAAGCGATGATTGCTGAAGCGCGAGCTGCGCTGCCGGTGAGGGACGACAACAGTCCTGATCCGCAGGAAGAGATAGTTCTGGAAGATGTGAATAAAGCAAAGGACAGTAAGTGAACGCAAGCTTTTTCACGAAGCCGTGGGTTGTTGTGTCGTTGGCGACGCTGTGTTGCCTGCTTTGGGGGAGTGCCTATCCGGCGATCAAGAACGGCTACGCGTTGTTCAATATCGAAGCAACGGATATTCCCTCGAAGATGGTTTTCGCGGGTTACCGCTTCATTTTTGCGGGCCTGTTGCTGCTGGTGATGTCAGCTATCGGCGGCAAGCGGATCTTCAACTTCACCTCGCGACAGTTCGGGCAAATCACTCTGCTGGGCCTTACGCAAACCTCGATCCAGTACGTCTTCTTCTACGTCGGTCTGGCCTACACGACCGGCGTGAAGGGCTCGATCATGAATGCTACCGGCACCTTCTTCAGCGTGCTGTTGGCGCACTTCATCTATCACAACGATCAGCTCAACGCGCGACGCATCGCGGGCTGCCTGATCGGCTTCGCCGGGGTGATGGTGGTGAATTTCAAACCCGAACTCATGGATTTCAACTTCACGTTGCTGGGCGAGGGCTTTGTGGTGATCGCCGCTTTCATCCTGGCGGCGGCATCGATCTACGGCAAACGTATTTCGCAGCACATGGATAGCGTGCTCATGACGGGCTGGCAGCTGTTCATAGGCGGTGTCGTGCTGGTGCTCGCGGGCTATGCCTTCGGCGGTACGCTGCACGGCTTTACCTGGCTGTCGAGTGCGCTGCTCGCCTACCTCGTCGTGCTGTCTTCTGCGGCTTTTTCGTTGTGGAGCTTGCTGCTGAAGTACAACCGCGTTGGCCTGGTGACAGTGTTCAACTTCCTCGTGCCGGTGTTTGGCGCGGTGTTGTCGGCGATCTTCCTCAACGAGCGCGTGATGGAGTGGAAGAACGCGGTGGCGTTGGTTTTGGTGTGTGGCGGGATCTGGCTAGTTACGCGCGAAAAAACGTAGCGCGAGTGTAGGTCGGAAAAACAAAAAGGCGGCGAAGCGCCTTCCGACATCACCACGCAGAACAAGCCCGTGCGCTGATTTACGTGTGGAGTGTCGGAAGGCGCTTTGGTTTTCCGACCTACGAAATCAGGTGCGCGGTCAGAGCATGTCCGCCGACACAACGGCCCGCAACACCATCTGTTCTTCATCATCGCGCTGGCGCAGCTTGAACCACCATAGCGCGCCCTTTCTGAAGCTCAAGTCCTCTTCGACGCCCGATAGCAACAGGGACGCCGCGCGACCCAGCGTGGGCTGATGGCCAACCACCATCACTGCGCCACCGGCGCTCGGCCAGCCGGTTGCGGCCAGCAGTTGCGGCGCTTCGGCGTCGGTGCCGACTTCATCGGTAGTTTCGAAGCGCTTGGTCCAGGCGCGCACGGTTTGCTGTGTGCGCAGGGCCGGGCTGACGAGGATGCGCAGGTCGCCCGGTGCGTGCTCGTCGAGCCAGCGCGCAATGCGTTGTGCCTGCTGCAGGCCCTTCGCGGTGAGAGGGCGGGAGGCGTCGGGGCTACCGTCGGCCGCTTCGGCGTGGCGCCAGAGTAAAAGATCCATCGAAATGCTTTCCGGGTAAGTCTGCCGCGGGCCGTTGTTGGGTGGGGCGTCGGCTGTGGCAGCAAAGACAGCTATTTTGAGGCTTTCTCGTTACGGAATTTTTTCCATGGGGCCGGCATGTCCAGCAATTCTGCAGTGTCTTCCAGAACGAGGCGGCTGCGGCGCTGTTCGTGCGCGGCATGCCAGCCTGCAATCCAGATACTGATTTCGCGCAGATTTTCCTGCGTTTGTGCCCATTGCCGCAAGGTGTTGCGGCCGACAGTGATGTCGTTCAGTTCGCCCAGTTCGCCGAGTACGTCGCCGAGTTTGCGCAGATAGGGCTTGGCGTATTTTTCGTCGAACAGCGAGGCAAAGAATTCGAGAGCGTAGCGCAGCCGCTTCATTGCGATGCGCACGCTATGCAGGTCCTCGCGGGCGCCTGTTTCCTGAGCATGCTTGAGGCGTTTGGCGACCTGCTTACGCAATTTGTGCAGGCTGTCGCTGGCAAAATTGCTCAGATCAGGTGCGCCGCTGGTGCCAGGCAGTGTGTGCAACGCCTTGCTGAATTGCAGGAGCAGGATGCGCGCGTCGGCAGAGTGCAGCACGGTGCGCACTTGTATCCGTGCAGCCTGTGACGCCTCGCGCAGGTACTGGATCAGCGCTTCGAAGGCTGGTGCGTCCGGCCCCTTGGCGGGCTCTTCGAGCAGGCTGTCGTGCATGACATCCAGATCGCGCGCCAGGCCCACGTCATTGGCGAGTTGCCCCAGTTTCTGTTGCCAGTTTTTTGCAAAGCCTTCTGGCAGTTGCGTCGTGAAAATCCTCAGCAGGGTGCGCAGGCGCCGCAGCGCGACGCGAAACTGATGGATGAACTCCGGGTCGTCATGCGTCAAGGCACCGAGTGCGTTGGCTTGCCAGGCTTGCAGGCATTCGAACGCGAGCGCAAGGAAAGCCTCGCGCGACGTCATGCTGGCGTTTAACGTAACGCTCCTGGCACGCAGTGCGCGTGTTGGTTCGTCGTGCAGTATCTGGTAGCCGCGCTGGGCTTTGCTGATGTCTTCCGGCATCAAGGGAAGATCGGCGCCAAGTTGCAGGGCGTAGTCGAGCAGGTCTGCGGCCTCGCCTTCGGCGAGTTCCAGTTCGAGTTCGGAGATGGGCGCCGTGCGCAGGCGCTCCGCGCTGCCGCTGCTGACCGTGCCGGTGTCGATCATCATCAGGATGCGCACGCCGGGGCGCGGCGAGTATTCACGCGTCTCGCGGCGAAAGTTCGTGGTGAATAGTGGCGAGATGCGTTCAGCATTTCGCTCGAGCAACTCGCGGGTAGTTGCGTCATCGACGACCGAGAAGTCGAAGCGATTCGCCTTGTGGTCGAAGGGCTGCTCCCATTCCGGGCGGGACGAGAGCCCGCCCGCGGAGGTATTGGCACTCTTGATGGTCTGTAGCCAGCGATTGCCGATGCGGCGCGTGCGCACGGCGATCAATGCCTTGCCCAGCGTTTCATCTGGCGTGTCGTAGTAGGTGTTTTCAAGCGTCTGTGCGCGCCCGACACGCGTTGTGGCGACAATCAGCGGGTGGCGGCTGATGGCTTTGAGTGCTTCGGGCGGAAAGGCCAGCTTGAGTTCGATTTCCCGGGCCATATTGGGTGACAGGTGTGGAGTTGTGCGAGTGTAGCGAGCTATGACATATTCATCTATTGCGCCTGCGTGCTTCCTTGGGGTGCATCAGGCCTGTTCTGCACGCCATGTGCCCGACTTGCCGCCTTCCTTTTCCAGCAGGCGGATGGATTCGATGCACATGCCGCGATCGACTGCCTTGAGCATGTCGTAGAGGGTCAGCAGGCCGACACTCACCGCCGTCAGCGCTTCCATCTCGACGCCGGTGCGGCCAAGGGTTTCTGCAGTAACCGTGCAGGCGATGGAACTCTGGTCGGTATCTATGTCGAACTTGACGGCCACGCGCGTCAGGGGCAGGGGGTGGCACAGCGGAATCAACTCGCTGGTGCGTTTCGATGCCTGTATCGCGGCGATGCGTGCGATGCCGATGACGTCGCCCTTCCTGGCGGTGCCGCCCTGCACTAGCGCCAGCGTCTCCGGTTGCATGCGGATGCGGCCGCTGGCCGTGGCACGGCGGGCGGTTTCTGCCTTGCTGCCGACATCGACCATGTGGGCCTGGCCGCTGGCATCGAAGTGGGAGAGTTTGGAGGTCGGCTTGGATGTCATGGAGTCGGACTGAATGTAAAGTCGTGTTTTGTTACAACTGGAACAGGCCGGCGGCGCGATACGGCGGCACCGGACAGCTATCATACCCGCATGAATGGACTACGCTTTTCTCGCCATACTCTGGTTCTGGCCCTCGTCGGAAGCCTGACGCTGCAGCCGGCGTTCGCGCAATTGCCGGATCTGGGCGACCCGGCACGGGCGGGGCTGTCTGCGGCAAAGGAGAAGCGTATTGGCGAGATCGCCATGCGTGACATTCGTCTTAACGAAATCAGTTATATCGATGACCCCGAGGTGGAGTATTACCTCAATTCGCTGGGGCGACGGTTGGCCACTGCGGGGGGCTCTGTACCTGAAGATTTCAATTTTTTCGCCTTGCGTGATCCGACGCTCAATGCCTTCGCTATGCCGGGTGGGTACATTGGCGTGCACTCCGGCTTGGTACTTGCCGCTCAGACCGAGTCTGAGCTGGCCGGGGTGGTCGGCCACGAAATCGGTCACGTGCAGCAGCATCACATTGCGCGCTCGGTCGATCAGAGCGGTACGGCCACGGCAACCGTTCTAGCCTCCATGTTGCTGGCAATCCTGGCTGGCTCACGTGGTGGGGCCAGCAGTGGCGCGATTGCCGAAGCTGCATTGGTGGGTGGGCAGGCCGCGGCGATGCAGCGCCAGCTGACGTTTTCCCAAGGTTTCGAGCGCGAGGCCGACCGTGTAGGTTTTCAGACCATGCAGGCCACGGGTTTCGACCCGCAGGGCATGGTCAGTTTCTTCGAGCGCCTCGGCAAGGCTTCTGGCACCGAACGTGCTGATACGGCCTTCCTGCGGACTCACCCGCTTTCGCGCGAGCGTATGGCCGACATGCAGGGGCGAGTAAAGGAAGGGCCGCCCCGCATCGTGGCGGATTCCAATGATTTCGTGTTGCTGCGTGCCAAGCTTGACGCTGAGACCGGCCAGCCACGCGATGCCCTGGTACGGTTGCAAAGTCGAGCGGCCACGCGGCGCCAGGATCAGGCCGCACGTTGGTATGGCATCGCGCATGCGGCCTTGCGCGACCACAACATTGTTGAGTCGAGCAAAGCCTTGGCACAACTGCGGGATATGCATTTTGAATCGCCCTTCGTCGAGAGGCTGGCGGCCGAGCTTGCAAGTGAGCAAGGCAAGCATGCCGAAGCTGCTCGCATCTGTCAGGAGGGCGCGCAGCGCTATCCGGAAGCGCGCTACCTGAGGCTCGCCGAGGCTGACGCATTGCTGGCGGACGGCAAGCCCGAGCAGGTGGCGGCAATGGCGCGCGACGCGCTCGTTGATGATCCGCGCAATGAACGGCTGTATCTCTTGCTGGGCAAGGCCTATGCGGCGCAGGGCAAGACGGCGGACCAGCAACTGGCGCAAGCCGAAGTTTTTGTACTGCGTGACAACCTGATTGCGGCCGTGGAACAACTCCAGCTGGCGCAGCGTGGTGGTGGTGGGGATCACATTACTCAGGCGACGATTGACGCGCGCCTGCGCGAGTTGCGTACGCGGCTCAAGGAACAGAAGTTGAACAAGTTAGAATAGAAGGATCAGAACACTTGGAAGCGCTGCGCCATGCATATCAACGATAAAGAGCTCGATGTACGTGGTCTCAAGTGCCCGCTACCCATCTTGCGCACGAAAAAGGCGCTGGCCGAAATGACGACGGGCATGGTGTTGCGAGTGGTGGCGACCGACCCTGGCACCGTCAAGGATTTCGCTGCCTTTGCGCGTCAGACGGGGCATGAGCTTCTTTCCAGTGGCGAGCAATCGGCCGAAGGTGCTGCTGGTGAATTCGTTTTCCTGATCCGCCGGAAATAAGCCGGTGGCACTCCGCTCAGTTGTTTTCAAAGCCGAACTCGGCATCGCCGATCTTGATCGTCACTACTACCAGGATCATGTCCTGACGCTGGCGCGACATCCGTCTGAGACGGATGAACGCATGATGGTTCGTCTGCTGGCCTTCATCCTCAATGCCAGTGAATCACTGGAATTCGGCAAAGGCCTGTCCAGTGACGACGAGCCCGCGCTCTGGGATCGCGATCTGACCGGCTTGATCAGGACATGGATCGAGGTCGGGCAGCCCGAAGAACGCGTCGTCCGTAAAGCCTGCGGCCGCGCCGACAAGGTGCTGCTCTACGCGTACGGTCGCGCCGTCGACATGTGGTGGAAGCAGAACGCCAAGGCTTTTGCCAAGCAGGACAAGCTGGAAGTGTGGCTCGTGCCTGCCGAGGATTGCGCGGCGATGGTCGCCCTCGTGGAGCGTGGCATGAAGCTGCAATGCACCTTGCAGGATGGCGAGGTGATGATTGCCGCCGAGCGCGACACGATTACGATCAAGGTGCAAAAGCTGACAGTGGAGTGAGGAATAGAGATACGGGCCGGTAGGCCAGCAAGCAGTTGGGGAGATTCGAATGAAGCGCGACGACCGACAGATCCGCCACTTTGCGGAACACCTGCTGCACTCCGGTGTGGGCGGACTCAGCGAACAGGAGCGTCGTGCGCTGACGCGCATTGCGCGCCGTATTCAGGCTGCCAATTCCGATCCCAACGCCAATCCGCTGGTGGAAGAGGGCATCACCTTTGGTGAGCGTCTGTCTGACCGTGTGGCGGAGTTCGGCGGTTCGTGGAAGTTCATTATCCTGTTCTGTTGCGTGCTGATTGGCTGGGCCTTGCTCAATACCGAGGTGCTGCGCAACCACGCCTTCGATCCCTACCCTTACGTCTTCCTCAATCTCGTGCTGTCGATGACGGCTGCCCTGCAGGCCCCCATCATCATGATGTCGCAGAACCGTCAGGCAGCACGTGACCGGCTGACCATGATTCGCGACCTCGAAGTCAATCTGAAAGCCGAGTCGTCGATAGCTGATCTGCATAAGCGCATCGACCATCTGACCTGGCAGGTCCTGGGCGATCTTGATCACATCAAGCGCGTACAGAAAGAGGGCGCTTCAGCGTCAGGTCCTCAGACTAGTTCGCAATAAATTTTCAATCCCGGAGTTGCCGTGAGTCTTGTCATTGTCGCTGTTGCCCTCGTCGCTCTCACGCTGGCCGTCATCTGGCTCGGGCTAAGGCTTGGCAAGGTCGGCGCGCAGCAACCGCAGCAGTTCGACGAGCTCATGCAGCGCATGACCGCCGAATTGGGCACAGGCCACCGTGCCATGTTGGCCGATCTGCACGCCGGGCTGGATCGCCTTGGCGATCGCATGACGACCACACAGACCGACAATGCCGAGCGTCTGCGCGCACTGGTGGGTGATGAGTTGCGTGCCACGCGCGAAGCCATGCAGGCCCTGCAACTCGCCATGCAGACGCTCATCAACACCCAAGGTAGTCACACAGCAGAAAAGCTGGCCGAGCTATCCACCACGCTCATGCAGAAACAGGAGCAACTCAAGACCGAGATGCTCACGCAGACGCTGGAAAAGCTCAGCGAATCGGCACGTATCGACCGCGAGCTGCTGCAGGATGGTTTGCGCAAGGCGGCCATGCAGCAGACGGCGACCACCGAAACACTCACACGCACCATGAACGAACGTCTCGATGCCATCACTGGCGTGGTCAATCAGCGACTCGACGAGGGCTTCAAGAAGACCAACGAGACTTTTGCCAATGTCATGGCACGTCTGGCGACCATCGATGAAGCGCAAAAGAAGATTGGCGATCTCACGCTGAATGTGGTGAGCCTGCAGGAGCTCTTGGGAGACAAAAAGGCGCGTGGCGCATTCGGCGAAGTGCAGCTCGAAGCGCTGGTGATCAACGCTTTGCCGCCGGATGCCTACGAGTTCCAGTGTCAGCTCGCATCTGGCGTGCGCGCCGACTGCGTGCTCAAGCTGCCCGACCCGACCGGCCGTGTTGCCGTGGACTCCAAATTCCCGCTCGAAAACTACCACCGCATGTTCGAGCCCGGCCTTGCCGAAGTGGAACGCAATGCGGCCCAGAGCCTGTTCAAGCAGGACATCAAGCGTCACGTCGACGCGATCGCGAGCAAGTACATTGTGGCTGGCGAGACATCCGATGGCGCCGTCATGTTCGTGCCGGCCGAAGCCGTGTTCGCCGAGATTCACGCCTATCACCCGGATCTCGTCAGCTACGCGCAAAACAAGCGCGTGTGGATCGTTTCTCCCACCACCCTGATGGCGGTTCTCAATACCGCGCGCGCCGTGCTCAAGGATGTGGAGACACGCAAGCAGATCCACGTCATCAAGGATGCATTGGGCAAGCTCGCGAAAGACTTTGGTCGCTTTGACGAGCGCATGCAGAAACTTGCCGATCAGATTCGCCGAGCACACGAAGAAACTCAGGCCGTGCACATCTCCAGCCGCAAGATCAGCAGCCATTTCGAGAAGATCGAATCCGTGCAGCTTGAAGATGTTGCGAAGCTGCTTGATGCGCCTGATGAGGCACCAGAGGAGTAACTCGCGCTTACTGCTGCGCCTGCTGCAGGGCCTGCCAGTCGTTGAGGTTGAGCAGCGCGTTCGACTGGTCGTCAAAGCTCACATGTCGCAAGCCTTGCCGTTCGACCCAGAGGCCAACCTTGCGCTCTCCCGCGTCGAGAAATGCACGCAGGCTCGGCAAGCTGTCTTTGTGGATCAACATGAAGACAGGCTGCAGCCGACCGGCCTTGCTTGCAACCGAGGGTCGCACAGCCAGCATGCGCTCCGCATAATCTGGCGGGATGTCCAGCGTATCCACTGGACAGGTGAGCAACCAGTCTGTTTTGCAGGCTGCAAGCCCCGCCTCGATACCAGCCAGTGGGCCTGCAAAGCCACCGCGCAGATCCTGCACTACGGGCACCCCAAGCTGCGCATAGCGTTCCAGATTGCGATTGGCGCTGATGATTTGCTGTGTACTCTGCGGCGCAAGCTGTGCCAGAACCTGCCCAACCAGCGCCTTGCCTTGCCATTCGACCCAGCCTTTGTCTGCGCCGCCCATGCGGCTGCCTTGTCCGCCAGCAAGGATCAGGGCTGTGACGGACATGGCTTCAGCCACCGATGTAGGACATTTCGATCTTCTCCCCTTCGGGAGCCAGTCCTGCGCTACGCAGCTCCGAATAGCGATCACTGCGATCGGTCCAGATGCTGGCGATCCACGCCGCAAGCTGCTCAGGTGAGTCACCCGGTTTGCCATTCACGCCCCGCAGACGCGTCATCAGATCGTGGCCCTGCGTGGCAAACAGACAGGTGAACAACTTGCCTTCCGGGGACAGACGCAGGCGCGTGCATTCGTGACAGAAGGTTTGCGTGACCGAGGCTATGACGCCAATCTCGCCCGCACCATCCTTGTAACGCCAGCGTTTGGCGACTTCGCCCGGGTAGTGTGCATCCAGCGCCTCGAGCGGAAACTCGGCGTCGACGCGCGCGACGATTTCCTGCGCACTCAACACCTCGTCCATGCGCCAGCGATTGGTCTCACCAACGTCCATGTACTCGATGAAGCGCAGGATGTGCCCGCTATGGCGGAAGTGGCGAGCCATATCCAGAATGCCATCATCATTTACACCACGCTTCACCACCATATTGATCTTGAGCTGCGTGAAACCCGCTGCCTCGGCCGCTTCGATGCCCTGCAAAACTTCACCTAGCGCAAAGTCGCTGTCGCTCATCTGGCGGAATACGGCGTCGTCGAGTGAGTCGAGACTTATCGTGATGCGATGCAGCCCCGCATCTTTCAGTGCCTGAGCCTGGCGTGAGAGCAGGGCGGCATTCGTTGTCAGTGTCAGTTCAAGGTCAGGTATTTCAGCGAGCATGGCAACGAGTTTGTGCGCATCCTTGCGCAGCAAGGGCTCGCCACCGGTGATACGAATCTTGTCGACACCAAGTTCGGAAAATACTCGCGCAAGTTGCGTGATCTCTTCGAAGGACAGCAGCGATTCGCGTGGCAGAAAGGCATGGTCACGACCGAAGCGCTCACGCGGCATGCAGTACGTGCAGCGGAAATTGCAGCGATCAGTGATCGAGATGCGCAGATCACGCAGCGGACGCCCTAGCCTGTCGCGCGGCGTATCGCCTGACGTGGCCGCATCGCCATGGGCGAGCCGACGCAATGAAGAGAGGGGAATGTGGTGAGTTTGGGACACGTGGACTGTTGCCGATATGCCAATCCTTCATTATCGGCTGATGCCGAATACCCCTCAAGCAATCTTGCCCTTTACTCATGGGCGGAAGTACCACAACAGAGCAGACTCGCTACAGCATTCGTGTTGCTTGCGTCAGGCGCTTGAGCTTTGGATAGATTCCAAATTAAGAAAATTGTATCTGTAGTTGGTAACCATTTCGAAGGCCTCGCTGGCAGGCCGCCACGGCGAGCGCGCTGGCCAGACTGAAGGCGGTAATGATGAGATACAAGACGTGCGGTCGTTGAATTCCGGATGGGCGTGCGAGCGCCGCCACGCGTGCCGCAAAGACATGACTATTTGAGGCGAGGTTTGCCGTTGGGGTACACGCGTTTGAACCAGCCTGTATCGCCGGCCCAGTCAACGAGCTTGCCGAACTCGGCGAAATCTTTCCACTTGATGGTTCCGTCGGGTAATCCGTAGCGCAGGATTGTTGTCGGCGCGGCTTCTTCGCCGCGAATATTCTTTGTCAGCGTACGCGCCGCACCCTCTGGCTTGATCGGCTCACGCCAGGCAATGCCAATGAGCCTGGCTTTGCCTTGCGCGTCGTATTCGTAAGCGCGCGAGACTACTTCGCCTTTGACCGTGATCTGGGCAATGGCGGCGGCACGGTCTTCGCGGGGGAATATTGCATCAAAGTCCGGAGTGTCCAGCGGCGCCGCAATCAGCGTGCGATACGGCTTTCCATCGCGGTATAGATCCTGAGCGATCTGCGTACCCATACCGACGACATAGCGCGCGGTCGCCTTCCCTTTTGCGGGGAAGGTCTCATAGGCCGTGATGCTATTGCCCGCAATGCCGTACTCCAGCACCCGCTCGTAGTTAACGCCTTCCCACGGACGTTCGAAAAGCTCCGCTCCCGGAGCTTTTTCGCCGGGGAAAAAATAGAGATAGCCACTTGTCCTGACTGACTGCAGATCAGCGGTTCTATCGGCAAGCGAAAGTGTTGCGGAAATCGAAATGACGCGGCCATTTTCAACATCGCCGACGGCGCGTTGGGAGTATGGCGGACGGCTATCGCAGATAGGGTCTGGTGTTTTTCCGGGCAAGGACGCGGGTGGGCAGAAAGCGTCGATCGTCAGATGTGCGACGTCAGATTTAGGATTGGCCTTAAGTTTTGCCAGTGCCTCTTCTGAAGCTGCTCCGTTGCGAATACGCAAGACAGGGTGTCTGGTGTCGCCCGCGTACTTGTAGATAAAGTAATTGTCTCGCGGGTCCAGCTTTTGGCATTGCTGAGATTTCTCAGCCATGGTCTCTCCCACGAGTCGATCCAGCTTGTCCCAGAACAAACATTGATTTGGGTATAGTTTGGCGCCTTCGAAACGTAAATTCTGTCTGGCGTATTCAACACTACGTCCCTTGTTGTCGTAGCGGTAGATAGAGACGTGCTTTAGAACAAGGGGCCAAGGTGAGTTTTCTGTTTTATCCGTGTAGTCGTTCAGAGGGCGTTCCTTGGCCCAGATTTCCTCGCGGCAGACGCGCCAATTGCCTTGACCGTCAGGCTCAAAAAAATAGGTCTGACTCTCTATTTTTGGGACATCAAAATCTGTGCCTGCTGCGATTTGTGCTGCGGTCAGAGGCTTCGGTCTACTTTCGTTTTTCCATTCCCCTTCTTGCGGGTTGAAACTAGTTCGAGAGGGGAAGATCGGAAGTTTTAAGTTTTCCCCAATTTTTTCATTGAAAGCGAGCACGCCTTTGCTAGGACGAATGCTCAGGTCCGTGAAAGTGTTGCACTGGGCACGTGCATTCGTGGTACTAGCCAAGGCGAAAACAATAGCTAACGTCAGGTGAGTGCCCGACATCCAAACGTTCTTTCGACCGCTCATCGCATGTCCACCTTTAAAAGGGTCACTGCGTCCAGTTCTGATTGGGTGAAGGGTTGGTCATGCCCCCATCGTTCTGGAAAGGCCTGGATAAATCCGATGAGCCCATGTGTCCGGGCCGTTTCTACCTCAATGGGAAACGGGGTGCCTCCGAGCCCCGGAATGCGGCTGGCGCTATCTGAACCGAGCGTTAAAAACGCCACAGCTTTTTTCAGGTCATGAACTTTGCCGTACGCATATTTGAATGGTGGGGCGTACTTGATTTTTCCTTGCTTGTCGCGAAATAGATTGTCGTTAGCCTGGTAGCGGAAATAGCCATGAGCCTTCTGGAAGACTTCGTCTGGCGTTTTCATGAATAGCGGGGCCAGCGGGGGCGGTTTGCCACCCAGGTTGACGCCCTGATCAACCAGGATATGAATCTCGACTTGCGTCGTCTCCGAGACGGCACTCATATGCCCGTCGGGCGCGTCATTGCGCTTTAGGACGGTATGAGGCACGGTGATGGTGCGCTTTTCTGACAGACGCTCAGGGTAGAAGTCCAGTCCCGTGCCATAGGTATTCTTGAGCTTCTCGTGGGTATCCGGGTGGATGAATTCGTTGCGCGGCGTGTGCACGAACACTGATTCAATCAGCGCTGTGTTATGCGTCGCAATGCTTTGCAATGCTTTGATGGTTTTTGCGGAGACGGGTTTGGTGCGCAGTTCATCCTGCGTGATTCCGAAGTCGTCTAGCCAGCTTGATTTTGTTTTGAAACGAGGAGGGTGGGGCACGCTAGCATTCGGGCTCTTGTTGTCGCCGGGCACCGGGGGACCTTGCAATATGCGTTCGATTTCGGGTGTGTTGTTCTCGTTCCTGGCAATGGAGTCTGCCTTGAAATAGTCTTTCTCCGGGTCGTCGCTGATTAACAAGCCCAAATGCTTCTGCCATAACTGCCAGCGCAGGTCGCGGGCGAACTTGCGTACGTTAACTTTGAGCCCATTGCCCAAGTCCTGATCGGGCGTTATGTCTCCATCGACGAATACCCCTGCGATCTCTGTATCGCCATTGCCGGAGAGGCTACGATCGTTGCAGTTGGCACTGCCGATGATGGCGACTGCGTCGTCCACGATCATGAGTTTTGAGTGCACATAGATCTGTTCGGTGACCAGATAGCGGCCGATCTCGTTCGCGAACAGTTGTTCGTTGGTATCAGCAAATACAATGCCCTTGCGAAGCTTGCTGGAGTCGCTGGTCACGTGACGCTTGTAGTCACAGACCACACCCACATTGCGTAGATTGAGTACGGTGAGGTAACTCTTCCAGCCACCACTTTTGCGCTCGGCCAGACGTGCTTTGTTTAGTTCTTGATCGCGGGCCAGGAAGCTTGGGAACGATATCGGTGTTCCTGTTTTTCTGTCGCTTATCGTGAGTTTGGTGATGCGGTTCTCTGGCGTTTTCTCTGCTCGAATAATCGGGTTGTAGCAGGGGTTTAGTGTGGGGTTTTTCTTTATGACAAGGTACTGGCAGATTGAGTCGACGAGGCCGTCGTCGTCCCAGAAAATTGCGCGTTGAGCCGCCTGATGCTGGAACATTGTGGCCTCGGCATTGGCCGTTCCCTCAGGGTGGACGGGAAGCACGATGAATATGTGAAACGGGGTTCCGCTACCGATGGATTGGGCAAGTCGGTCCTTGAGTGCTGCGAGCAGCTTGTTTTTGGCGCCGCTGGTTTTGTAGTTTGAATTGAAGAACTGCGTTTCGATATAGATGTAGCTCTTGGCACTCTTGATGCTGTCGATCATGGCTTGAAGAATGGTGTCCGGCTGCAGATAATCCAGGCCTTGCTCTACGATCTTGATTTCGGCAGAGCGTTCCATACCGATGTCGGACTCTGCGACGTCGTCCTTGATGACTGCGTTCTCAGCTTCGATGTGACCAGTAGAAACCGAGCGAACGATTTGTACTTCGCAGCCGATCTGGCTGTCCTGCCTATTGAGATTGGCTTGCATTAGCTTAAGTGCGCCGATCTTATTTAGCCACTTTTTACCTATTTTGTGGGTTGGTGACGCTTTGGTCGAGTACCCTTCGGCAATGCTATTTGCGACGAATTCGGCGGTGAGTAGGATGGGGGAGAGTTGCATGCTTCTGGCTTGCAGGGCTTCTTCCGTGTTCCGCCAGTGCTTTCTGGCCATATTCCAGCGACGCGCAAAATTCTTGTAAACATCGAAAGCGGATGGGCCTTCGATCATCGCATAGGCGTCTTGCCAGGGCATGCGTGGTTGGAATCCTTCGTCCAGCAAACTGCCGAAATTCGATGTTTTCGAAGTCGAACTGAGTGACAGCAGCTCCAGGTAGTTGGGGTCACTTTTTCGAAGATATGCTGGCGCAAAACCGGGCCATTCTTTGTGAATCTGGTCTGCTGTTTCCGGGCTCCCGCAAGCATGAGTCGTCAAGCGCTTTTCGGTCGCGGTCATGCGACGCACGTAACTCAGGCAAGGGTTATACATCTCATTGATGCGATATTTGGTCGGATCAATCACGATGTCAAAAGCATTCGTATCCCAACGGCCATAGGTCAGATCGATGCCTCCGATAAAAGCGGTGCAACCATCGACGACGACGAATTTCTGGTGATGCGAGTATTCCCAGCTATCGAGCTGCGTGGTTGTGGGACCATGCTGGATGACTTCGAGAGAGCCCTTCGCTCCTTGCTTTTTAAGCGTGGCCGCGAACTCTAGAAATTGTCGGGTGACCAAGTCGTCGTAGGTCGTCGCAGGTGTGCTGTCCGCACCGTCGTAAACGAGAACTCGGACGTGTACGCCGCGCCTGACGCATTCACCCAAGATGTAGGAGAGGCGGCCAGTGAAGTCATTGGGATCATTGCGTTCGAGCTGTACATCAAATGCAAACTGCCAGTCGGCGATCAAGATGAATTTCTGCGCACTTTTCAATGCAGCGGCAATCGCGGCCAGGACTTCGGCACCATTGATCAATGGTTGAACCTTGTTGCCTTTGCGCGGAGGCGCGAATGCACCTTTTGTCGCGAAGTAGTTCTTGGTGACGCGACTCTCGGTCGCGTCGTACACGGAGCAGACTCCAATTGCCATGTCGTTCTTTCGGGTTATTTTTTGATGATGCTTGCTACCGGCGCGAGCGATCTGGCGTCGAATTCGCGCATGGCTAGCCATGTACTGAATGACATCTGCCCGGTTTCAGATATTGAGTCGGCTTGCTGGATGAAGTTATGCGCATCAAGAGTGCGAATGTCCGCGTTCGTACCTGCCTCTGCGATGTGAAGTCCCAGTTGGAGTTTCACGACGTGGGAGTCGTGGATCAACACGACACAGCCTGGGTGAAGAAGGGAAGCTTCACCAATGCGTGCGCACTCGGCCGCCGTAGGTTCGATCACACCATCAGCGTTGCTGATCCCTGTTGCCAGCGTTTCCTTCGCGAAGCCAGCTTGGTGTGCCAGCAGCAAGAGCTCAGCCGGCATTTCATCGGCCGCAGGAAGCGGCTGAGGAAGTAGCACTATGCGATATGGCTTCGCAGCATCGGATCGACGGCTGCCTCCTGGAAGATCCTGAAGTCTGATTCTGAATGTCTTGGGTGGATCCGATTTCAACTCGCTGATCGGCATTACCGGCAGGCTTGCACTGACGTTTCCGCCCCCCACAAAGCTCTTCTGACTCGCATGCACCGTCAGCGTGCCCGGACATTGCACGGAGATCTTCCCGCCTTCGATAGTGATCGCTGCACCACCTGCGGTGGCCATGTGAATCTTCGTGCTGGCGGCGAGGTCGAGCTTGTCATTCACAGCGACGATCTTGAGCTGTTCTTTCGCCGCGATGGTCATCGCGTCTGCCTGTGCCTGCACGAGCACGGGCCCCTGTGCGGCGATGGCTTTGAGCGAGCCTTTGCCTTGTGCTGAGGCCAATATGCCGAGCGCCTGACCGGTGTGGATGCGCAGCTTGTCGGCGAGGGCGAAGTTGCTGTCCTGGCCGCTGGCGAAGGTTATGGATTCGCCATTGGCGAATTGCAGATTCTGACCGGCGACGAGGCCTAGGCCGCCTTTGGCCGCGAGGGTGAGAAGGGCGTCGGTGCTGTGCGGGATTTTCTTGGGGTTGGGGGTAGTCGATTTTTTGCCTGCGTCGTCGAATGCACCGTCGAGTTTCACGTCGAGCATGCCGCTGGCTGCTACCTGTTGCGCGGCGACGGCGGATTTTTCCTTGTCGAGCGCACTGGTGTTGGCCTTGCTGCTGCCTGTGTGGGCGGCGATGGCTACGGTCTTGTGGGTGGTGGCGATCTGGCTGGTGTTGCTGACCAGTTGCGCAGCTTGTTTGAGCAGTGCAGTGGGTGCAGTGGCGTCACCCGCTGGCTCGCTGCTGGCTTGCGCCGGGTTGGTCTGGATGGGCCAGGTCGTGAATAGCGCGCCGCGTGCCGCGCGTATCGCGCCGTAACCGTCGGTGCGCAGCTCGAAGCCGTCGCCACGATGTGTGCCGCGGTAGTTGTCGGCCTGATGCACGAGATGGCCGAGGTTGAGCTGGCTGGCGGCTTGTGTGGTGGCGAGCTGGATGCGTTGCTGGTTGTCGCTGTCGTCGAAGACGAGCTGGCTGTAAGCGCTGCCCGAGGTGTTGCCGTACTCCGCACTCTTCACGCCGCTGAGCGCGGCGCGGTTGCGGTGCGGCCCGTAGGCGCTCGCTTCGCCGTGCCAGGCCGGGCTATTGCCTTGTGCGAGGTTGCCTTGGGCGGCGGGGCGATGGTCGGCGGCCTGTGCGAAGGGCGATGATGCGTCGCCTTCTTTGTCGCTGCCCGCGCCGCCGGGTGTAGGTGCAATGCCGCCATCGCCCTTGCCGTTGTAGAGACTGCCCAGCACGACCGGACGGTCGATGTCGCCGTCCATGAAGCCGATGAGGACTTCCTGTCCGATGCGTGGTACGAATTGCGCGCCGAGGCCCTTGCCTGCGTAGCGGCTGGCCATGCGCAGCCAAGCTGTGTGCGGGGACGCGTCTTCGCTGCCGGAGCGGCCACGTTGCCAATGGAATTGCACGCGCACGCGGTGCAGGGCGTCGGTGTGGATCTCACCTGCGGCGCCTGCGACGCTTTCGCCCTCCGCTCCGACGACGATGGCGCTCTGCACACCCGCGACCGTTGGGCGTGGATTGATGCGAATGCCATGCTCATCGGTGAGGGCCGGGCGCCAGGGGACGACGACACGTTGAGCCGTGAAGTGATTGGCGTAGCCGCGCTTCTTTGCTTGTTCGAGCAGGGCGTTGTGCGCTCCGCTCTGACCCAGTGCGGACGCAACATCGCCCATCGATGTGGCGGTCTCCGTAACACCCTTGGGCAGGTTGTTGATGCCCGCGTGTTGCACACCGAGCAGGAAGAAATGGCGCGAAGCGTTTGCGGCGCTCGGGTCGATGCTTTCGCCGCGCAGCTGGGCTTCCTTGTCGAGCGGGCTGTTACTGAGCACGAAGCGGTGGCCGGGGCGGAAGCTGCGAACGCTGGCGGAGCCGGCGAAGTGCTTGTTGCGTGCTTCGAGGGCTTCTCGGGCGAGGCGGGTGTAGCGCTCGGCAGCGCCGCCGTCGGCGAAGGCGTAAGCGCCCGGCACGTCATAGGTTTCGAGTTGTGGCGCGTCCTTCGAGCCGAAGTCCTGATCGGTCGGTACGGAGGTGCTGACGCTGCGCTTGCCCTTGTAGTCCCAGGACAGGGTGGCCGAAACCGCAGCTTGCAGGATGCGCTGTGCGCCGAAGGCAGTGACTGCATCCTGTGACTCTTGCGAGCCGGCCTTGTGGAAGCGCACGCCAGCTCCGCCGAGGGCATGCGCCGAGACCGTATCCTCAGGCAGGGCATCAGTGTTCGCAAAGATCAGCAGGCTGTGGCAAGGCTGGTCGCCGAGATCGTCATCGGCCAGCTCGGCGAAGCAGTATCCGAGACCTTCCTCTGCCAGCAGTCGTGCAACGAAGGCGTAGTCGCTCTCGCGGTACTGCACGCAATAGCTGCGTAGCGGTGCGGACTCCATGAAGGATTCGACGCCCTCGGCGAGTTGCCAGTGCGCGCGCGGCGCGTAGGCGCTGAAGACCGATTCGATGATCTGCAGGACGGACTTTTCCTGGAAGACGCGGCAGTCCGTGCGTTGCGTGGCGAGCCATAGCCAGGGCACGATGCGTATTCGATAGCGTGACAGCGCGCCATCAGCGCCGAGTCGTTCAGCGCGGCTGATGTAGCCGCTGCGCGGAAAGTCCGAACCGTCGGAGAGGCGTGTGATCAGTCGTGCCTGACGGCCGACGAGCTCGCCAAGATCAATGCGTGCATTCGTCGACAGCAGCAGAAGGTCGAAGTGGTACAGCGTCGACAGGGCCTCTTCGCCAGTGAAGGCTTCGAGTTGCAGCGGGGTGCTTGCCTGGCTGAGACCGTCAATCTCGATGTCATACAGGCGCGTGGCCGAGTCCAGCGCAAGGAGCTGCGCCAGCGAGCCGAGCGTCGCCGGAAGCGATGGCGCGCGCGCGCCGGTCAAAGCGTTGGCAACACTGGATGTGCTCATGGCAATGTCCTCATTGCTGCGGCTTGGCTGCCGACCCTTCGCGATTGGGTTCTGCTACGACAGCTTCCAGCGGCTTCTCTTTGCCCTTCGCTGCAGCGCGATCCTTGGCTTCCTGCCGGTTCGCGGAAGCGAGCAGACCTTCAAGCAGGGTTACGTCGTTGTCGACCGGGTTTGCCTTGGGGTTGGATGAGCGTGTGGCGGCGGCCGGTTTCGCGCTGGCCGCTCGGGTCGACGACTTGGTGGCAGCGACGGGAACAGACTGTGCGAGCCCCGTGTTGTCCTTCGGTGAGTGCTTGTTTTGTGTCGTGGCATTGAGCGCCTTGAGCGGGCTTGATGGCGCGGCGGGGGTACTCGTGCCGGGTTTTGCCGTTGGCGCGCCATCTGCGGCGCCAGCGCCATTCGTGCTTTCGAGAATGGCGATGGGGTCGCGTGCGGGGGCCGCAGCCTCGTTCTCGATCGTGGCGCTGGCAGGCGCGCTGGCGGCCAGCTCACTCAGCGACAGGCTGGGGGCTTCGCTAGTCGCTCCGTGGCTCACAGGCGCTATGGTCTGCTCATGAGAGGTGGCTTGCGGCGGTGCGGATGTAGCGGCAATGGCGTCGTTGGTCGCTTGCTCGGGCCGAGTGAGCGCAAGAGAAATGACGCCCGCAAACAGCGCTACGGTGACGCCCAGCACAACGAGAGTGCTGCCCGCCAGACCGCGTTTTTTCTTCTTTTTCGGCGGTGGGTTGGCGTCCAGCGAGGCGAGCACGCTGATGCGCTCATCGATGATGCGTGTTGCTTCCTTGGGCGCGAAGAGGTTGGGGCGCGCGGATTTTTTTGGAGGCTGATGGAGGTCGGTCATCGCGTAGTTGTGAGCTGTTTTAGTTGACGATGCGGAATTCGATACGGCGGTTGCGTGCGCGGCCATCGGCCGTGGTGTTGGCGGCGATGGGTTCGTTGGCGCCCATGCCTTGTGCTTCCAGCGAGCTGCCATCGAGACCCTTGCCCATCAGGTAGCGACGTACCGACTCGGCGCGCGATTGCGACAGCACCTGATTGGCATCGGGGTGGCCGGAGCTGTCCGTGTGGCCGACGATCTGGATGCGGTGCTTGCCGACGCGCAGGATCGCTGCGGACATTTCATCGAGAAGCTGTGCGCCTTGCGGTGCGAGCTTGCTGGAGCCGGATTCGAACTCGACGATGCGGTTGGCCAATGTCTTGTCGAGCAATTGCTGCTCACCGGCACCTACGCGTAGTCCGTTCTTCACGACGTACGTAGGGTTCAGGCGCATGGAGAAATCGCTGACCAGTTGCTGGCGTTGCGCTTCATTGGGGACTTCGCCACGCACGTTGACGTTGTTGCCGTCGATATTGAGACCACCGCTGCTGATCTGCTTCAGGTCCGGTGTGATGAGCTTCTGTACATAGGATGTCCAGTTCGGCGGTGCGACGACGCTGCCCACGCCCAGTTGGTCGATGACGTGCTCGGGGCCATACACGGAACGCACGCTGGCGAGGATGGCCTGTCGCGTCGTTTCGTCGGGTACCGTGCCGCTGACGATGACGGGCTTCGTGACTGGAACCTGAGCCATGCCAGTTGCCGACAGGACAAGTAGCGGAACGCTCAGGGCGAGGGTGCGAATGAATTGGAATGACATATTCTGGTCTGGGTGTTGTCGTGTCATGCGCCGAGGAAGACTTCCTGGAATGTCGTCAATGCCCGGGCAAGGGACAGATCCGGATGGTCGAGGTAGCTGGAGAGTTTGTTGATCGGGTATTCGCCGGCGATGTAGTCCTCTGTCCAGTCCGCTTCGCACAGATCAATGTTGGATTCGAAGGCCTGAGCGGGGTTGAATACGGATTCCAGCGAGCTGGCGCTGACGCCATTCAGATTGAGTAGCAGCGTCGGTCGTCCCGCAAGGCTGGTACGCAGCAGGCTGATTTCGTGATCAGCGCGTGCGAGGAAGGGTGCGACCAGGCTGAGCCAGAACGAGGCGATCTGGGCCGAAGCACTGGCTGGCCCCGGCAAGGGCAGCGCGAGGCCCTTGGTCGCTCCGCCCGGGCCGCTGGTGAGCAGGGGCAGGAGCAACAAACCGAGCGCGATGATGCTCTGGCGCAGATTGGTGGTGTTGCCCGCGGCGTTGAGCATCTGTTGGACCTGGCCGATCGTAGTGGCCTGCAGATATTCGTTGCGTCGCTCGTCGATGCCTGCGAGGTCCGTTTCAATCTGCAACTGCGCGAGGTCGATGCGTTCCAGTGCCTCTTCGATGTCCGTGGCATTCTGTGCAGACTGGATCAGCTGCTCCATGGCAACCCATGCCGGCAGCAGGCACAGTGGCAGGCTGGGCAGAACCTCCAGCGGCATGTCACTGCGCACGCTGCGGGCGATCAGGAACGGGTAACGGCGGCCCGAGCTGTCGCGGCTGGCCACCATGCGGCCGGTGAGGATGGTGCTGGAGCGCGAGCCGGCGATGATGAATTCGATGGCGGGCAGGGCGTCGAAATGTTGCTTCCAGTCAGGAGCAACGGCGAGCTGTTCGAGGCTGTTGCTGATCCAGCGGTCGAGCGTCTGGGTGAGATTGCCGTCGCGGTTGCTTCGTACGAAGTCGCCGCGCGAAGGGAGTTTGCCGAAGTAAATCAGCGGTTCCTGGGCGTCGTGAATCTGCATCATTGTGCTGGGCTGGTTCATCGCTCAACGCCCCGTCGCTGCCACGGCAACCGGAGCAAGCGCGCCCGCTGCATCCATGGCTACAGGCGCGGCAACTTCACCAGTACCGACGACGGACTGCGGCAGGCGCAGGCCCTTGAGACCTTGCGCTGGGGCCGGACCGCCGCCACTGTCTGCCGGCGCTTGCTGGCTGATGATGCGCAGCGTGACCGTGACGGACTGCTGGCCGCTGCTCCAGGTCAGATCGAAATCTCCATTGTCGCGACGCTTGCGCTGGGCTGCGCCGAGCAACTTCTCCAGGCCAAAGCGACCGGGGAAGTTGACCAGCTCGGTGGTGCGCCCGTCATAACCGACGGCGACGATGCGTGCGCCCGGCTGACCACCGCCGGGCCAGCGGAAGCGGTTCCACTCTGGCGCAGCGTTGCGATAGCGCATGTTCTGGCCGTCGATCTCAATGGTGTATTCGAGCAGGCCCGGCGTCGTCTGCGGCAGGATCTGGAATACCGTCTGGGCTTCCTGCGCAGGCGCAGCGCCTCCTCCTGCGTTGGTGCTGGCTTGTCCGGCAGCGGCCACGTAGCGTGGGTAGTTGGCTGCGAATTCCGGATTCAGCGTGACGCCGATGTCTGCCCAGGTGCGTGCGGAGAAAGTCTCGCCGCGGCGTACGACCAGTGTGCCGAGCGAGCCCGTCACGAACTTGGAAATTGCGCCGTCCGGGCCGAAGTACTGAGCGATTTCGCTCGGCGTCGCTTCCATGCGCGAGTCAGCCTGGAATGGATATTTGGTGGCAAGCGTGCGATTGAATGGCTCGAACACCTGCGCTACCCAGATCTTGTTGAGCTCCGCTTCGGCTGGCTTGATGATGACGGCGAAAGACTCCATCAGCGGGCGAACGAGCAGTGGTCTGATCGTGGCGCGGGCCGTATCCGGCACACCGACCAGCATGTTCTCGTCGACATAGCGCAGCGCATCGGCGAGCTCCGAGCCGCTGGCATCGAGCGTCTGCTGGATCAGCTGGCGCGAAGCAGGGCCGGGGTCGCCCGCATTCTTCATCTGGTTGAAGCGCGTGCGCAGTTTCGAGAGCTGCTCGAGGTAGCCCGTGAACAAGGCTTTGTCGCGTGCTTCGCCGCGCGGCATCATCAGTGTGGCGATGGCCGAGAACTCACGGCCGACCGGTCCCATCTGCGAGCCAGCCATCATGCTGCCGACATTCACGTTGACGTTCACGCCGGACGGTGACTGGCGCAGGATGGTTTCTTTGAACCACGCCACGATGCCGCGCTTGGCGTTACCCAGTTCCTTGTCGACCAGCGAAGGGTTGTCCCAGGATGTTTCGCGGTAGAGCGCTTCCATCAGCCGCTTGCTTGGCGATGAGACCGGATCGCCGAGGCGATTGAGACCGCGCACGGCTGCATCGAAACTCTGGAAGCCTGTGATCGATACGCCCTGCAGGAATTTCTTCCACTCGGCGACGTATTCGTTCTTGTACATGTCGACAAGGGCCTTCTGGATCTGCTCCGGGCTGCCCTGCAGGGTGAGGTCGTCGCGTGTGGCAACCTTCAGCACCCAGTCGCTCGATTGCAGTTCCTTGTTGGCCGCATCCTTGATCGACGGCTCGATGTACTTCTCCCAGGCATCGCGCGTGAAGGCGCCGGAAATCGCATAGCTGCCTGCCACCAGCTTGCTGTCCTCGTCACCGACCAGACGTGCCACGGTCAGCGGAGGGAAGCGTGTCGAAGCGCGTGCCTTGATCTCGGCATAGACGCGTTCGCGGGCCGGCATGCCGCGTACGACGCGGCGCAGGTTGTCGCGCACGCTATCGACGAGGGCGAGCTTGTTGTCGATGGTTGGGAAGTCGGGTTGCGCGGCCTGACCGAGGAAGAAGCCCATCAGATGCTCGGCGCTACGCACCATCTGCTCACGCGGCATGCTGCCGCGATTGGCGTCGAGCCAGACTCGCCAGAAACGTGTCAGCTGGTCGTTGAGGTGGCCTGTCTCAAGTCGCTCGCGATTGGCCAGCATCAGGTAGGTCTTGAGTGCGTTGTAGGCGTCTTCGACATTGGTCGGCGAGACATCCTTGTAGAGCGTGAAGGAGGACACCGCTGGCTGCGCGACAGGGGCGCTCTGTGCATCCGTCCCGCCGACTTTCAACGCGCCTTGCTGGGCGAGCTTGTCACCGTTGGCATTCACCTCCGTCAGATAGGCTTCCACCGATTCGGTCACTGGCGCGATGAGCAGGGCGCGCATGCCATTGAAATACTCTTTGCGTAGGTGCTGCTCGATTTTGTCGCCTTGATACAGGCCCAGCCCGAGCGAGATTGGCTTGTCGTTGCGATAGGTTTGCAGTTGCTGCAGGCGATCCTGCAGTACTTCAAGCGCCTCCATGCGTGAGCCGATGTCCTGTTTGTCGCGTTGCAGGG
>DATIDV010000013.1:0-58273 GCA_035456105.1 Rhodocyclaceae bacterium
GCTGCAGCTGCAGCACGGCGTGCGTTGCTCGATGACCGATGGCGGCGATTGCTATCAGAATGCGTTGGCCGAGCGGATCAATGGCATTCTCAAAAACGAGTTTCTGATTCACCGACCGGCCAACCTCGAAGAGGCCAGGCGTATGGTCAGAGAGTCCGTGCGCATCTACAACGAGCAAAGACCTCATACATCGTTGAAAATGAAAACGCCCGATGAAGTTCATCGGGCGTCTATTACTGCTATCAAACAGCGCGCAATTCCGCGCTCAATGGTGTCAACCTAATTCAGGACGGGTCACGGAACAAATGCTTACCTGAACAGCGCGAAGGCGCAGAACCGCATCAGGCCTTCGTGCGGCGGCGCGCCACAACGGCCAGACCTGCGAGGCCGAGGGCGCACAGCGCGATGCTGGTGGGCTCGGGAACATCTGCGGCCACGGCAGCAACTCCATCGATGCGCACGCCCAGCCCCAGATTGTAAAGAGGCGCTTGCCAGTCACCGCTCCCGCCGTGCTGTGCGTAGGCAAGCAGAGGCGTTGCTGCGCCCACCACGATTTCGTTGTAGGCCGACGTGAAATCGGGCGTAAATGCGACCCAGTAAGTTCCGGCAGCAAGCGACCAGTCAAGGCCAGACACGCCACGCCAGGCGGCGGCGCCTGCAGTGGTGACCAGGTTGGTCGAATACAGAACGGATCCGGGCAAGTCACCAAAATTCGACAGCACACTGATGCCGACATTGCCGGCTGCAGTCGCAAAATAGCCCTGAATGCCGTTAATGCTGGAGTCATCAAGCAGGGAGAACTCGCCTGCGAAATACTGGGTCTTGTCGAAGGTAAGGCCCCATCCGCCCGGAGTGCCAGTGTCGACAATATTGGTAGCTTGGGCGCCACCGGAAGCCAAGGCGAACGCCAAGGCAGCTGCAACTAACGTGCGTTTGATCATTGTTAATTCCCCGTCCACCGTTTTATAAGCCCGAAGTTCGATGCTGATGCCTCAGGTCTTTCGCTTAAAGCAGTTACCGCGCCATGTCGCGCAAGAGACTATGCAATAAGGAAATTTGCCAAAACTAATAAAAAACGGCAGACCTGTTGTAAATAAATCCGACGCTTCGTCTGCGCTGATCTCTACCTCCCATAACGAACTTCTCAGGCCGCTTCGGTGCGTTTTCCGCATGGAGACCTCCACGCAGGGCATCTTCTTGATCAGCGCCACTGCCTGAGCATGTGCCTGGTTGTAGCCGAGGCCGTCGCGCGGGCTGACATAGATGAAGCCCGCTACCAGCGGCTTGCCCTGCACCAGGGCTGACTTCGAAATCGCCGCCAACGCGCCCCAATTGGCGGCGGTTTTCTGCAAATTGCGACAATCAAATTGCTGTCTGGCCATGCGTTCTCCCCTGCGAGATGACGGCTTTCGACTTCCTGTGCACGATTTTTCACACAAGACAAAAGCAATCTATATGTCATCGCCGACACCGGGATCGAAACGCTGCGCCGACGGGGCTTTCGTGACAAACAAGCGACTACTCTGGGATGTACGCCGCGCCAAAAACAGGCGCCCCAGAGCCAGAAAAATGCAAACAACTGTGAAGCTCTGTACAGGTTTCTGCGTATGCGTCGCTATTGCACAGGCGAGGTCAATGGGAGCACGACCTCTCCTTTCCCACACCTAAAAAAGAGAAAAGGTACGACGATGAAATCATTCCTGAGATTGGCCCTGTTGGCGCTTTGCCTGCCCGTTTTTGCCCACGCGGCCGAACTGACAGACAAGGACGCCGTCGCCATGGTGCAAAAAGCACTGGCCTACGCAAAGACCAATGGCACAGACAAGCTGGTCGCCGAAGTGAACGCCAAGAACCCTGACTTTGTGCAAGGGGAGTTGTACGTGGTCATCGTCAATGCCAGCAACGGCATCCACCTGGCCCACCCCTTCAACCAGCGACTGGTCGGCATCAATACCGCTGAAATGCAGGACGTCGACGGCCACGAGTTCGGCAAGGACCTGCTGGAAATGGCCAACGGCGCGGGCAAGGGCTGGGTGAACTACATGTTCAAGAATCCGGTCACCAACAAGGTGGCGCGCAAGAAGAGCTACGTCGAGAAGGCCGGCAACATCTACGCCGTCGCCGGTATCTATACGCGCTGATCTGCAGTACTGCGCGCGCAGCGCATTGATTCCCGGCCCCCAAGACACTGCGCAGGCACCACGTGGCCTGCGCAGTGGCATCTCCCGGGGGCACGAAGCCCATCCAACAAGACCTGACCATGAATAACCACTCCCTTGGCCGACTGCTCGGCAAGCTCAAACTCGGCCCGAAGTTGCTTCTGGCCCCCGGTGTCGTGCTGGTAATGCTTGCCCTCGTCTGCGTACTGTCCATCTTCGGCCTGTCACGCCAGACCGATGCGCTCAGTCACGTCTCCAACGTCAGGCAGGCGCGGATGATCGAAGCAGGAGAAATCCTGCGCGACGCGCAGGATGCACAACGCGCGACCTTCCAGGTTCTGTCGATGGCCAGCGCGTCCTATCCGGAAAAGGCGCTCAAGGAAGTAACGGCGAAAGCCCTCGGCGGCATGGACAAGGTGGCCGAACGTCTGCGCGCCCTGCTCAAATCCTCGGACGAGGCAGCGGATACGGAAATCCTGCAACGCCTGGAGCCCGCCGTGGAGGCCTACCGCAAGCGCATGGCCAGCGCACTGGACATGCTTGAAGAAGACAACACTATCGCTACCACCACCATGCTGCGTGGCGAAGCCTCGTGGCAGGCGATGGTCAAGGACCTGCAGGCCTATAACACCGAGCAGACAGACAAATCGGTCGCGGCCATCACGGCTGCCGTCAGCTCGTCGCGCTCGATGCAGTGGGGCATGGGCATCGCCCTGTGCATCTCGCTCATCGTCTCGCTGGCCGTCACCATGCTGATCAGCGGCGCCATCCGCCAATCCATTTTCCGCATCCGCGACGCAGCCCTGCGCATGCAGGCGGGCGATCTGCGCATACATGCCGGCGACATCAGCGGCAGCGACGAAATCAGCGATACCGAGCGGGCGTTCAAACGCTTCGCGCTGGCGATCAATGAGGCCATGGTCAAGGTTAACAGCACGGCCCGCTCGCTGCGCGAGAACGCCGGTCAGCTCGACACGACGGCACGCTCGATCGAGGTATCGTCCTCATCGCAGGTCGATTCATCGAGCAATGTCGCCGCCGCGGTAGAGGAACTCACCGTATCGATTGCCGAAGTGGCCGACAACGCCGAAGGCGTGCGCCAGAAATCGCAGCATGCGGCGGATCTCGCCTCTCAAGGCATGCATAGCGTCACGACGATGATGGCGCGCATGAACGATGTCGACGCGAAATCGCGCCAGACAGGCGAGGCCATCGGCGAATTCGTCAGCGATGCCACACGCATTACCGAAGCATCGGCACAGGTTCGCGAAATTGCCGACCAGACCAATCTTCTCGCCCTCAATGCGGCCATCGAAGCCGCTCGTGCGGGCGAACAAGGCCGTGGCTTTGCCGTGGTCGCCGACGAGGTCCGCAAGCTCGCCGAACGCTCGCGCCAGACTGCCATGGCGATTCAGGACATCACCTCCGCCCTCTCGGATCGCGCCAAGCTCGTCAGCATCTCGCTGGACGAGAGTTCAGCCTCGATGCAGACCAGTGCAGTCGCACTCAAGGATCTCAAGGATGTGCTCGCCGAAGCGCAGCAGTCGGTGCGTGACTCGGCGGTGGAAGTCGAAAACATTGCCCTCTCCGTCAACGAGCAACGCACGGCCAGCACCGACGTCGCGCGCAGCATGGAGCAAGTCAGTGGCATCGCGCAGGAAAACCTGCACGCCGTCTCAGGCGCTGCAGCTGCGGCCAGCAACCTCAACGCACTCGCAACAGATCTGATCGAAACGGCAAGCCACTTCCGCAGCTGACCACCGCCTCCTGGATAACACAAGCCGGCGTTGGCAGTACCAATGAAAACGGCCCGGTATCGCAAGGCAAACGCCTTGTGATACCGGGCCGCTGATCTCATGCCCCACGCACGTAGGTGAGCGGCTCACGAACCTGCAGGCATCCGGCACCGCACTCCTCACCCGATACGGTGCAGGACTAGCGAGACTTCACCCACTGCTCGTCGGCCGACCACAGCAAGGTGATCGGCTTTCCCGACGTGGGCTCGCTGGTCATGATCTGCGCGTCCTTCACATCCCAGACGAATATGGGCTTGCCGAATATGTCCTTATGACGCGAGGAAGGACCGCCAGGATACTGCTGCAATCTGCGGGACAAGTAACTCTGCAGCGCTTCAAAGGAAGACTCGGGAAACTCCAGCTTGACGCTGCTCAGCTTCTTGTTGGTGAATGAAAACGAGACCATCCGGGCCGGCACGTTGTCGTAGGCAGATTTGATGATGGCCCAACACAAATAGTCATCATTCGGCCCGATCTTCTCCTCCGGCTGCAGACCGCTGTAACACGTCAGCTTGTAGCCTCGGCGTCCCATCTCCGCCACGAGGCCGGCCTGATCGCGGGCGGTGATGTCGTCCGGCGGCCAGTCGAAATCGGGAGCCGTCCAACGAGCAATCCAATCCTCGATTTCGTGGCGCACGCCTTTCGGTGTTTGATCAAAGGAAAACAGTAACGCGGCGAATATGGCGGCAGCCAGCAACCCCAGTTTTATCAGACGCATGACCCGCACTTTCTAATTTTTTAGTATGCAAAACGACTTCAGCGATTCGCGAAATTCTGACGCTGTTCTTTGAAAACCAGACACGCAAGCTGGATCATGCAGGATTGATCTTCGCAACACGCGCCGCGTGCCGCCCGCCTTCAAACGTAGCGCCGAGGAATGCGTCCACGATATCGATTGCCGTGCCCGCGCCCACGACTCGTGCACCGATGCAGAGTACATTGGCATCATTGTGCTGACGAGCCATCCGCGCACTCAAGGGCTCGCTACACACCACTGCACGCACCGCGGCATGCCGATTGGCCGCGATGGACATCCCCACGCCCGTCCCGCAAATCAGGATCGCGCGCTCGATTTCGCCACCCGCCATGGCGCGTCCCACGGTGTGCGCAAAGTCAGGATAGTCACACGAGTCGCTCGTGGTGGTGCCGAACTCGCGCACGACGACGCCACGCTTCTCGAGCTCCGCCACCAAAGCGCGCTTGAGCTCCAGACCCGCATGATCGGAAGCCACTCCCAGTTGTTTTGTCATCATCGATTCCCCGGAAAAAAAGCAGCATGCCGCTGCTGCTGACGAACCCGAACGGGACGGCACTGCCTCATGTCATCGCTCGTCAGCTGCCACGCAGACACACGCTACGCGCCGTACCGATCCGGCGGAACCGCCTTGCGTTCCGCCCTAGCGCGACTGAACAGGCGAAGCGATCAGCGATCCGCCTTCACACGCGCCTGCCAGGCCGGGTATTCCGTGCTCAACAGCTTCTCCGGCCACAGCCCGTACCAGCCGTAACCGGTGCGGCGCTCGTGCGTGATTTCGCTGTACTGCTTCACACGCACGCTGTCGCGATTGGCAAGCACGACGCTGTTGTCATGGATGTCATAGAAGCGCGCCCACATACGCGGCGCGCTGGCATCCTGCACGAGGCGGCGGTCGGTACTCGCCGTGTGGTATTCGTACTTGATGGGCGGGTCGATCTTGAAGGTCTCGATCTTCCAGCCCGTGATGGCCGAGCGCTGAAACCAGTCGATAGCGCCTTCAATCGCGGCGATTTGCTCAGGCGATGGATCCGGTATGCCCATCAGATAGCGCACCATTTCCACCGACTCCTGCGACACCATCGAAGCCAGTTCGAAAGTGCGGCCCATCGCAGGCTCCAGCGTCACGGGATCGTACTGACCCGCCCAGCCCGCCAGCTTGCCGTTCTGGCGCACCTGCAGACGCAGCACGCATTCGTCCCCCTTCTGCAGGGCAGCGGCACTGGCCCTGCGCGTGCTGCCCGAAGTCCAGCCAAACGGCTCGCTGCCATCGCTGATCTTGCGCAAGGTGCGCAGCACGCCGGAGGTCACCTCGTCGGCCATCGTCACGAAGGGATGATAGCGCTCCGTGCCCGGCACAGTGTGTGGCCAGCCGCCGCAGCGCTTGTGCTGCATGCTCAGCGTGTAATCGATACCGCGCAGCGCCGCCTCGCGATAGCGCATGTCACCCGTCTGCAGGTACACCTCCGAGAGATACTCCACCTGCGAATACACATTGCGATTGTCGAAGCTGCCCGTCTCGTTGCTTTTCTCTGCCGTGATCGCCTTGATCTCGTCTGCATTCAGGATCCGCGAGGGGTCGCGGTTCTCGACCCAGCCGCCGTTATCGCGCTGGTAGAGCAGCACGTTATCGGCAATCTGCACGATCTGGTTTTCGGAATATTTCGCGTAGTTGTCGCCGTAGCGATTGCGCCAGTGCTGGATGCTGTCGGACATGCCCTTCAATGAAATGGCTTCGTAGGGCCCTACCCTGCGCACGGGCTGCGACGGCTGTGTTTCGAACAAGGCACAGGCATTCAAGGCGGCGGCAAACGCCAGCGCAAACAAGGGGCGAACCAAGGCAGTCAGTCTCATGCATCCTCCGCAATCAGGGCTATCCAGCGAGGCCGGATTCTAGCGCGCGAACGTCCCGCTCGTTGCACGCACTGCACCATGCGGCCGCGCCCCTCAATGCAAAGAAAAACGCCACCGCGAATGCTTTTGGCATTAACGATGGCGCTTTGTCCGGCAAGCGGGCAGTCGCCCGCAACCAGATTTAGAGGCGGAAGCGCGTCACCGACGCCCGCAGCTCGCCGGCCAGACTTTCCAGCGACTGCACATTGCTGTTCGCGGCACGCACCGACTCGGCGGACTCCTCCACCATCTGCGCAATGCGCTCGACGTTCCGCGCGACGCTGGCGCTGGCCTGGCTTTGCTCGGAGGTGGCGCTGGCGACATCACGTACCTTGTCCAGCGTAGCGGCAGCGCCGGCATTGATTTCGCGCAATGCGGCTGCAGCCTGGCCTGCCATATCCACACCCAGTGCAACCTGCGGCGTCACCTGATGCATGCTATCCACCGCAGCACCGGTGTCGGTCTGGATGGCGCCGATCATTTCGGTGATCTGCCCCGTTGCCTGACCGGTGCGCTCGGCCAGCTTGCGCACTTCATCGGCCACGACCGCGAAACCACGGCCCTGCTCACCGGCTCGCGCCGCTTCGATGGCCGCGTTAAGCGCCAGCAGATTGGTCTGGTCGGCGATTTCCTTGATCACACTGACGATGCCATTGATCTCGCGCGAGCGTTGCAGCAGGCCTTCGATCAGCGTCGATGCATCGACGATCCGGGTCGACACGTTCTGGATGGTTTCCGAAGCCTGGTTCACCAGCTTCTCGCCATCCGCAGCCAGACTGCTCGAACGCGAGGAGTTCTGCTCGGTCTCGCGGGCACTTGCCGAAATATGATCGATGCTTACGGACAACTCTTCAATTGCTGCGGCAGTCGAAGAGGTTGCATCCGAACTCTGGCGCGATGCCTGATTGATCTGATCCATCTGACGCGTCAGGCCGGAAGCGGCCTGACCGAGTTGCCCTGCACCCTGCTGAATGCCCTCGATGATCTGGCGCAAGCTAGTCTGCATCTGCGCGACAGCAGCCAGCAGGCTGCGCTCGCCAACCTTGCCTTCAACACGACGGCTGAGGTCACCATTGGCAATTGCCAGCGCCACTTCCGCCGCATATTCCGGCTCGCCGCCGAGGCTGCGATAGATGCTGCGCGACATGCTCACGGCAAGGCCGACCACCGCTGCCAGCACGAGGACGCCGATGACGATGAACTTCCACGCCAGCGACCAATAGGCCGCGTTGATGTCGTCCACGAAGATGCCGAAGCCGATGATCCAGTCCCAGCCGTCGATGCGCTTCACGCCGTTGATTTTCGGCGCCATCTGGTCCGTTCCCGGCCGTTTGACGATGTCATCGAAGTAGGCGAAGTCGGTGGTGACGAGATTGTCGAGATAGTTCTGCCAGTTGGTCTTGCCACTGGGCAAAGTGGCGCCAAAATCGACCTTGCCGATCACATCCGGATTCGGATGCGCGAGGCCCAGCGCCCCACGGGTGCGCGCCCATATGTAGGATTTCTTGCCATCACGCAGGCTGGCCAGCGCCTCGACAGCCTTGGTTTGCGCCTCTTCATGGCTGAGCTTGCCGCTCTTCTCCAGATCCTGGAAATAGGCCACCTGCTTCGCCGCGAGATTGAGCACGACATGGATTTGCTCGCGGCGGTCGTCGAGCATGGTGGAACGCAAGGCGCTCAGCGAGAAGGCCGCAATGAGTACGAGGCCAAGCACTGCCGAGCCAACAATAAGGCCCAGTCGATGGGAGAGTTTCATTTTTTGTGACTCCGGGAAGAGGAAATCTGGCTGCGTTGCCCAAAACCGTCAGGGCGCACAAAGGCACATCAAGCAACGCGCGATCAGTTATCTACGGCCGTTACCACCATTCCTGAATGTCGACAGACAGAACAGTTGATTTAACTTCCTGATACGGCAATAGATGGAAATCAAGCCGTGTCGCTTCGGCGGCTCAGGATCAGAGTCTGTTCACAGCAGCCAGGCGCATTGGCTACTGTGAACAGACCCGGGGATGCCAGGGCGCCTCGCAACATCGAACGCTGTTCAGGAAAGGAGCATGAACATGACCTCTCGTGGCCGTGGCAACAACCAGCGTCGCAATTTCCTCACGCAGCTTCCGGCCCTTGGCGCGCTCGCAGCGGGTCTGCCTGCAAGGCTCGCCGCAGCAGATACGCCTGCCCTGCTGCGCAAGCCCATCCCGTCTTCCGGTGAGTTGATCCCCATCATTGGCGTAGGTACTGCACGCAGTTATGAAGACGCGAGCGGCGAGGCCGAACTGGCGCCGCTGCGTGCAACCCTGCAGACCTTCGCAAGCCTGGGTGGCGCGGTCATCGATACGGCCCCGTCCTACGGCAAGGCCGAGTCACTGGTCGGCAGCCTCGTCGAAGGGCTTGGCATCCGCTCCGGGCTATTCCTGGCGACAAAGATCGGCGCGAGCGGGCGCAGTGCGGGCCTGGCGCAACTCGAGAACTCCTTCAGGCAACTGCGCACGAGCAAGATCGATGTCGTCTCGGTGCACAACCTGCAGGACACAAGCAACCAGCTCGCCCTGTTGCGCGAATTCAAACAGGCCGGCCGCATCCGCTACGTCGGCATGACAACGTCGTTTGATGGCCAGTACCCGGCCTTCGAGGACTTCATGAAGCGCGAGACGCTGGACTTCGTGCAGGTCGACTACGCGCTCGACAATCGCAATGCGGCGCAGCGCCTGATTCCCCTGGCGAAGGAACGCGGCATGGGTGTCATGATCAACCTGCCCTTCGGGCGCAGTCGTCTGTTCAACACTGTGCGCGGCAAGACTCTGCCGGACTGGTCAGCCGAATTCGACTGCAAGAGCTGGGCGCAGTTCTTCCTCAAGTACCTGGTCTCGCACGAGGCCGTCACCTGCGCCATACCGGGCATGGCCAAACCCGAATACGTGGTGGACAACCTTGGCGCGGCAATGGGTCGCCTGCCGGACGCGGCGATGCGCCGGCGCATGGAGGCTTACATCGATGGACTCTGAAAGCCCCGCGGCAGTCCCGGGCTTACCGGGCTCGCCGCCAGGCGGCCAGCACGGTCTGGCACTCCTGCAAAAGGTCGTGGACGTGCGCGCGGGCGAAATGGTGGTGCTGGGCTGGGCGTGGCTGTACGTGCTGGCACTGATGGCCGCCTATTACGTGATCCGCCCGATCCGCGACACCGTGGGCGTCGAGGGCGGCGTCGAGAACCTGCAATGGCTATTCACCGGCACCCTGCTGGTCATGCTAGCGATCAATCCGCCCTATGCGGCGCTCGTGCGCAAGCTGGCACGTGTGCGCTTCATCACCATCACCTACCTGTTCTTCGTCGCCAATCTGCTGCTGTTCATCTTCCTGCTGCACGGCGCCTCGGATGCACAACGCATATGGATCGGCCGCGCCTTCTTCATCTGGGTGTCGGTGTTCAATCTCTTCGTGGTCTCAGTGTTCTGGGCGCTGATGGTGGACGTGTTCAACCCGGAACAGGCCAAGCGCCTGTTCGGTCTCATTTCGGCCGGTGCGACCGTGGGCGCAATCGGCGGTTCGGCGCTAGCCTCCGGTCTGGCGCGCAATGTCGAGGCGCACTGGCTGCTAAGCGGGTCGGCGTTGTTGCTGCTGGTCGCCGTATTCAGCGTGCGACGTCTGTCGCAACTCGCGCCGCAATTGCACAAGGTTTCAGCGACACCGGATGAGCCTGAGAAAGACCTGGCCGGGCGTGAAGCCGCGCTCGAAGCAAATCGCCCCATTGGTGGCCACATCATCACCGGGCTGACACACACGCTGCGCTCGCCATATCTTCTTGGCATAAGCCTCTACATCCTGCTGTACTCGATCACCTCGACCTTCCTGTACTTCCAGCAGGCAAGCATCGTGCGCGACTACTTTGCAGATCGCGGCGCACGCACCGCCTTCTTTGCCAATGTGGACCTCGCGGTGAACCTGCTGACCCTGTTCATGCAGCTGTTCCTGACGGGCCGTTTCCTGCGCCGCTTCGGTGTCGCCATCGCTGCGGCGCTGTTACCTGCCTTGAGCGTGCTCGGCTTCGGTGTGCTGGCGCTGTTGCCCACGGTGAGCGTACTGGTCGGTGTGCAGGTGCTGCGGCGTGTCGCCAACTTCGCGCTGGCCAAGCCCACGCGCGAAGTGCTGTTCACCGTCGTGTCGCGCGAAGACAAGTACAAGGCCAAGAGCGTCATCGACACCATCGTCTATCGCGCAGGCGATCAGGCCGGCAGCTGGTCCTACGCGGTGCTCGGTGCGCTCGGGCTTGGCACGGCAGGTGTGGCACTGGCAGCCATTCCCCTGTCCGTACTCTGGGTGATCAATGCAGTGTGGCTGGGGACGCGGCAGAAGCAACTTGCCGCCATCTCCGCGAGCACCTGATCGGCCCGCAACACTCGCATTCAGACAGGCGGGCTCGCGGGCAAGGTTGCACTGACGCTCGTACTGAATACTGGCGGTGCTCGCGTACGGCACCGTCGGCGCGGGCGTACATGCCGCAGAGGGCAGTTTGCGGGCATGCAGGATTCATGCATCATGCCCGCAATCCGGATACAGCCCCCCTAGCGCATCCCTTACCGCACCAACGAGAGCTTTCATGCCACGCATTCACCTGCCACGCCTCGCCATTCAGCTTGCCCTGCTCTGCAGCCTTTGCCTCGCCCGCCCGCTGGCGGCCGCCGACACTTCAGCGGCCGCGTTCGATCTCGCCGACTATCAGCAGCGCGTGGCTGGCGTACTGGAGGTGCGTGCCAAGGCCTACCGTTTCGCGCAGGACAATGGCATTCTCAACTCAGGGCTGCCAAAACTCACACGCGAACAGTCCAACAAACTGCGCGACCTCGCCAGGCAGTATCTGCGGGCGCGCAGCAGCTTGCTGCCGGAAGCGGAACGCGTCAGCGGCCTGTTTCACAATGGCGTTGAAGTGCTCCTGACATCCAGCTTCAAGACGGGCACACGCGTGCCGCAAGCCCCGGCTGGCATGTCGGAAGATGTGCAGGCACCACAGCGCTGGCTCAATCCACTCGACGAAGCAGGCAAGCGCCAGATGCTCGACATCCAGCGCGGGCTCGCGGCAGCGATGGTGCTGATGGACAGCTTCCGTATCGCAGTGGAGCCCTACGAGAAAAATGCGGGCGTGCGCTTCGCGCTGAGTTACGACGTCGATGGCCAGGTCTCCTTGCGCGACCTGTCGCACAACTATCACTCGCTCGATCTGCGCACACGCCTTTACAGCGCCACGCGCTTTGTCGACGACTACATGGCCTGGCGTCGCAGCGAACAGTTGCCCGCCGATGCCGACGAGGAATATCTGTACGCGCTGACGCAAAGCACACTGTGGTATGCCGACCTGCGTGAGTCCGGCGGCGGCAACCTGGCCGATACGCTGGGCAGCCTCGGCGCCGATCTGAACATGCAAAGGCAATACATCCAGAACGTGCTCAGCTACGGCCTGAGCATGGGCTTCGGCAACATCGTCGGCCTGGTGCAGACACGCCGCGGCAAGCTGGCGCACATGCCTGAAGCCGAAGTCAAGAAACTGGCCGGAGAGCTCAAGCCGCTCGATATCCTCCTCGAGAAAACCCCCTTCCGCCTGACCGACAAGATGATCCCGGGACACTATGGTCATGTGGCCGTGTGGCTTGGCAGCGAAGAGGAGCTGCAGGCGATCGGTGTGTGGAACCAGATATCACCGGTGTACCAGCAGCAGATCCGCAAGGGCGGGCGCATCGTCGAAGCACTGCGTGGCGGCGTCACCATCAGCACCCTGCAGCACTTCCTCAACATCGATGACCTGCTCGTCCTGCGTGACCAACGTCCGGTCGATGAGATCTACCGTCGTGCCGCCGTGCTCACCGCGCTGGATCAGGTCGGCAAGGAATACGACTTCAACTTCGACGTGTACTCGCACAAACGCATCGTTTGCTCGGAGCTGGCCTACGTCGTCTTCCCCGACGTCGAATGGCCGCTGGCCCGCACCCTGGGGCGCTACACCATCAGCCCTGACAACGTTGCGCAGATGGCCGTCAATGCCAAGCCGGTGTTTGAACCGGCCGTCATCTTCCGCGATGGCAAGCGCGTCGACAGCGACCTGCGTGACACCCTCGCCAAGCTAATCGGCAGCCCGCCACAGCAGATGGCCAAGCTAACCCCCTGAGAAACGAAGTCAGGGCTGCGCTGAACAACTCGACAAGCCAGGACCTTCTTCGTCACCAGGAGTAGCCGGTGCCCTGGTAGTGGCGTTCGAAAAGGGAAGTACATATTTCACTTTCCGCAGGAACGGTTTGCGTAGCCCGGATGGAGTGCAACGCAATCCGGGGCAGGTCGTCCGTTCCACGCCCAATCCCTGCAATAGAAAGACCCGGCCCTGCAATGCTCACGCACTGCAGGGCCGGGCCGGTGACCGCCGAAGCGGTTGTTACTTCAGGTGATGCTTACTTCGCCGTCGGCGCTGGTGAGCAGCTGGCGAAGTTGCTCGCGGACAACAGGCTACCGTCGTAGTAGAAAGTGCCGGCCGAGCTCTTCAAGGTCGTGAACATCGTCACTGACGAAGCCCCCTTCAGCCCGTAGATCGAGTACCCCTTGCCGCCAGTGATATTGACGTTGGTCATCTTGATGTTGGTGTGCTCGGAGCCGCTGTTACCCGTTGTTTCCATCGCGTAGCCGCTGCTGCCGACGGAACCGCTCAGGTTGGTCACCGTGATGTCGTGGAAGTAGCCCGGCGATGGGGCATCGGCGAAGGTGGAATCCGGGTAGGACGCCATGATGATGATGGCATCATCGATGATCGCATTCACCTTGTTGTCGATGGCCTTGACGCCAAAGTCGCTGCCGGACAACGGCGCAATGCCGCCGCCACGATTCACGCCCGTCTTGAAACGCAGACCGATCTCGGTCCCGTTGAAGGTGTTCTCGGTGATGGCGATGTTCTTAAAGCCTGCCGCCGTGAAGCTGCCCAGCACCACGCCACCGTGACCATGCAGCGTGTAGTTGTTGAAGATCTTCACGCCATTGACCGGCGTCGCTGCCGTCACGCCAGGTGCACTGGTGCCTGCGTTCAGGTTGATGCAGTCATCGCCATTGTCGAAGGTCGAGCCGAAGATGTAGGCATTCGTCGGCAGCAGACCGGTCGGGCCACTGGCGGTCAGCGCGGTCGCGTAGGCCGTCGACAAGTCGACACCGTCACCATTGTGGATGCCCTTGCTGCTGGCACTTGGCCAGGAGTTGGCGTTGATGTTGGCCACAGTGATATTGCTCGAACGCGCCAGATACAGCATGTGCATGGCAGGCAGGCTGAACTTCAGATTGGCAATGTAGAGACCATTGACGCCCGTGAGGTTCACCAGGTCGGCCCGCGCCGTGTCGCCAGTGGCATTGTCACCGCCCTGCGCGGCACGCTGATTGTGTGCCAGCGTGGAGAGGTAGTAGCCGCTATTGGCGCTGTCCGCGGAACTACCACTGCTGCCTTGAACAGTGCCCGCACCGACGATGCGGATGTTCTTCATGCCGACGCACAAATTATCTGCAACATAACCCGTACGTGCCGTCCAGTCGGTGTAGTAACCGCAGGTATTGAGGAGTGCCTTGTAGTTGGTCGGATACGTGGCTGTGCCGAAGCCGCTCGTGCCATAAATCGGGAAGCGGTTGCTGCCCCATTCATAGTCAGCCGCGGTATCACTGCCCAGCAGCACACCATCGATCTGGTAGGTACAGTCGCTCTTCAGGTACAGCGCGCCAGACTTGAACGTGCCGCTCGGGATCAGCACCTTGCCGCCCACCGGGCAGGCATTGATGGCCTTCTGGATGGCGACAGTGTTGAGCGTCGTGCCATTGCCGACTGCACTGTAAGGCGATGCCGTGACATTGATGACCGTCGGCGTGGCCATGGTGGTCTGGCTCACCGTGTTGCTATTGGCGGACTCGGCACCTGCAGCGTCAATCGCACGTACGTTGATGCTGTACGCCGTATTGGCCGTCAGGCCGGTGATGTCGTAGTAGAGCTGCTGATTGGTGATGCCTGCCGGCCAGGAGATATTGCTGACCGTGCCCTTGAGCGTGCCATTCACATAAATGCGATAGCCCGTGACCGTGCTATAGCTGCTCGGCTTTTCCCAGGTGACGGTGATGTGCGTGTCTTCAAAAGCCAGTGGCGGAACGACCGCGTTCTGCGGTGGCAGCAGCGAACCGCTGGTGCTGGAGGCTGCGCTCGACGCGGCTGACGAAGCCGTGCTGCTGGCAGCGGCGGAGGACGCAGCTGAGGAAGCCACCGATGATGCCGCGCTCGACGAAGAGCCTGCAGCCGTTGGGTCATACGAACACCAGGCCGACGGATTCGGCGCGCCAGGAAAGACCGATGCGTCGCAGAGGAAGCTGCCCGTGAGCGTGGCGTAGGCAAAGACACCGGCCTTGCCCATGGCCGCCTGGTGCGTGCCGCTCATGGTGCAGGTGGCGGCTGGCTGGGCACACTTCGTGTAGCCGGTTGGCGCATCGGTTGCTGCGAAGGCGCCGCTTGCCGTCATCGCAAGTGCTGCGCCAATCAGTGACTTTCTGAACATTGTTTTTGTCCCCTTACAAGATTATGAGTCCTGCACCCACGGCGTTTTGGCGCGGTTTGACGCCTGACGCCCTCTTCACCACCTGCGCTGCCTTGGCGGCAATCTGTGAATCACTATAGGCCCCGAAAATTGACCAAAGTCATTAAATTCGCTTTTTTTGATAATTTCATCACGCACGCCCGTTCATTCGAGAATGGCAAAACCTCCTCATCCCGGCGAAGGCCGGGGTCCGGATCCACGCGTATTGGCTGGATCCCGGCCTCCGCCGGGATGACGAGGTGGTTTTAGAACTTCCTTCGCTGGACTGGACTCCCCTCTTCAGGGCGTTTCAAGGCATGGTTTGAGCACAGGAGGCAGCGCTTGATCGGCCAGCCCCGACGCTCACCGGGTGCAGAAAATCGAGCATCTGACCCGGTAATCTGACCCAGTAAGCCGCGCCTTCCGGCAACTATCGGCGCACACGTACAATTTGCTCATGTCTGCCCCTCCCAGCCCCATCCCGCCTGGCGCCGCGCGCTACATCAGCGGTTACTCCCCGCAACTGATCGCCCAGACCACGGCCTCCATCGCCAGCGGTCAGCTGGGCCCGACGCTGCGCCAGCGCTACCCGCAGGCCCACGCCGTGCGCAACGAACGCGCCCTGCAAACCTACGTGACCGAGCTGAAGAACCAGTACCAGCGCAATGCCCCACCGCTGTCGCACATCAGCTATGACAACCACATTCACGTGATCCGTAACGCACTCGGCACCCACACCACCATCTCGCGCGTGCAGGGCACGCGCCTCAAGTCCAAGCGCGAGATTCGCATCGCCAGCCTGTTCCGCACCATGCCGGAAGAATTCCTGCGCATGATCGTCGTGCACGAACTCGCCCACCTGCGCGAGCGCGATCACGACAAGGCCTTCTACCAGCTGTGTTGTCATATGGAATCTGACTATCACCAGCTCGAATTCGAGCTACGCGCCTACCTGTGCTGGCTGGAGGCAACGGGCGAAGCGATGTGGGAATGAAGAGCTAAGAGACGTGCCACAATCCGGCAGTCGCCAGTGACTATCTTCTGGTGACACAAGACACAACGGACCACCGCCAGGAGGACGCTCGTGCGCAGAACACGAAACGCAAACAGCAGCCGGCTCTTCATGAAGAGCAGCCGCACGCCCGAACAGGTCCTCGTCGCCCGTTGCGCCCTGCTGTTCGCGCTGGTCACCGCCATTCTTGTGATCTTCTGGGTTGACCGCGACGGCTTGCGCGACCAGATCGACGGTGAGATCTCTTTCGGCGACGTCGCCTACTTCACTGCAGTAACAGTCACCACGGTGGGCTACGGCGACATCGTGCCCGTCTCGCCACGCGCACGCCTGATCGACACGGTGCTGGTGACACCGCTGCGCCTCATCATCTGGCTGGTTTTTCTTGGCACTGCTTATGAACTCGTACTGCAACGCTGGTGGGAGAATCGACGCATGAAAAAACTCCACGCACAACTCGATCAGCACCTGATCATCTGCGGCTACGGTCACGGCGGTCAGTCCGCCGCGCATGAGGCCATAGAGCGCGGCATGCCCGCCAACCAGATCATCGTCCTCGACCGTGACGCCGCCCGCCTCGCCATCGCGGCAGAGGCCGGCTGCATTGGCCTGGCAGGCGACGCTACACGTGAGTCAGACCTGGCCGATGCAGGCGTAGCCCGCGCGCGTGCCGTGATGATCTGCCTCGGCCGCGACGATGCCGCCGTCCTCGCCGTGCTGACCCTGCGCCAGCTCAGCCAAAAAGTGCGCATCGTCTGCTCGGTCAACGAAGAAGAGAACATCAAGCTCATTGAACAGGCGGGCGCCAATGCCACCGTCGCCCCCTCCATGCTCGGCGGCTATCTCATGACCAACTTCGTGCACTCCTCGCACGCCGCCGACTACCTCAACGACCTGATGCGTATCGGTGGCCGCGTTCGCCTCGTCGAGCGCGCACCGGAAGCCGCCGAGATCGGCAAGAGCATGCGCGACATCGGCCCCGACATGATCGTGCGCCTGCATCGCGACGGAGAGGCCATCGGCTTCTGGGAAGGCGAACGCAGCATCGTCCGCGCGGGCGACGTGATGCTGGTGATTGCGCCAAACCTGTAAACAGCGCGCCCGAAACTTTCCGTCATCCCGGCAAAGGCCGGAATGGCGGCCCTGGTTGCCGCCACACAGAATGCCACGAGCATCGAGGCATCCACAGTTACAAGGAAACCTGCGCAATGCGCCCCATCCTGATCGCAATCTGCCTCAACCTCTTCGCTACCTCTGCCTTCGCCTGGGGCCACAAGGGGCACGCGGCAATCGCCGCACTGGCACAAGCCAGGCTCACGCCCAGCGCCCTCGCCCAGGTCAACGAGCTGCTCACAGACGATCTCGACCGCTACGAGCAACCCTCGCATCGCAAGACTCTGGCATCCATCGCTTCATGGGCCGACGAGATTCGCGATATCGCCTCGCCCGGCGCCTACAGCGGCTGGCACAGCCATTCCAACAATGTGTGTAGCGACAAGCTCGGCGCCTGTAGGAACGGCAACTGCGCCGACCAGCTCGTCATCAAGTACGCTGCCATTCTCAAGGACCGTGGCCAGTCCTCGCGCACGCGCAACGAAGCCCTCAAATGGGTCGTGCACCTCGTCGGCGACCTGCATCAACCTCTGCACTCCGGCACCAACATCGACAAGGGCAACATACCGGCCGGCATCATCGGCAGCACCGTCAAACCCGGCACCACCTTCCACTCACTGTGGGACACCGACATCGCCGTCCTCGCCCTGAGTAGCGGCCCATTGCTGGGCAAGATCAGTGACACCACACCCCTGCCCGCTGACGCGCCTACAAAGTGGATGATGGAAGCACGCGACGTCGCAAAGAAATCCGCCTACGAGGCGCTGCCGGACTTTGCATGCGATACGCATCTCAAGACGCCTGTGATGGTCGACGATGCCTACATGCAGCAGGCCGCTCGCGTGGCGCGTGTGCAGATGGAGAATGCGGGATTGCGGCTGGCGCATTTGCTTAACGATGTGTTGCAGTGACGCGTCAGCGAATCAGGCAATCAGTTTTATTTGTCGTGCCGATCAACGTGCATGACAATAAATGCTCGATTCCCGATAGCTGGTCGTTTGCTCGTTCAGACCAATAAGCCAATACGTCCTCAAATTGAGGACTACTTCACGGTAGCTGAACCATGCAGAGTACCGACGCCTCACGCATCGAACTCAAAAAAGCAAAGCTCGCGATTGATGGCATGCTCGGTGCGGCATCAATGGAAATTTATGAGGAGTGCTGGAAAGAGTATCTGCGTCGCATTGAAAGAGCTTGGAACAAGACCTCCAACCACTACGGGAAAAGCCCTAAGTGGGATTCGTGGCAGGGGAGAATTGTAAAAAAACGAAGAGAAGACTCACTTCTCGTTTATCTCGTCAATGCACGGGGAGCTGACGAACACTCCGTTAGCGAGATCGTCGCAAGGCAACCCGGCGGAATCGGAATTAACCCGGCATTCGGAACTGAAATAAGAAACTTGCGTATCCAATCTGCAAACGGGGTTTTCGACATACAGTCAGACACCCCGCTTAAGATTGACTTCTTACCCGGTAAAGTTTCGCTTCTTCCAGTTACAAATCGCGGAAGAACTTACCCTGTTCCTACGTCACACCTCGGGAAAGTTATTGACTCTTCGAATGTTGTTGATGTCGCAACTCTTGGGTTGTGCTTTTACGAAGATGTGCTTTCTCAGGCAGAGGCTTACTCTGTTAAGTAGCTGGTCATCTAACCAATCAGTCGATAGGGATCGCCCAAAAGCTGCTCTTGTGGGCCCCCTTCACGTCAACCGTAAGCACACGCACTGCTTCGACATAAATCCACCACAACCATGACTTTTCGCCCTGTCTACCTCTTCGCTGCCGTAGTGATCTTCTGTGTAGAGCTTGCCATCGCATTGGGCTACATCCCGGGCGCATTCGTGCGCAATAGCGTCGGAGATATTCTGGTGATTGCGCTGATCTATTTCGTGATTCGCGGCGCTAGCAAAGCAAGCTGCTCGCCGGCTCTGGTGCTCAGCCTGTGTGCGGGCCTTGCGGCAGAGTCACTGCAATACTTCCATGTCGCTGACCTACTGGGGCTGAAGAGAGGTAGCGCCCTGCACATTGCACTGGGAAATACGGCCAGCTTCGCAGATCTTCTGATGTACGTAATTGGCGCTGCGCTGGCGGTGTGCTTTGACATGTTTGTGCTTGCCCGCAAAGACGCCCCCAGGCTCTCGCTGAATGCCGAGGCCCCTGACGGGCTGCGACGCTGATCGGCACGAGCCCACACGTTGAGGCCGCCCTGAACCCGTCGACTCGCGCTCCGATTCAAAACACCTGAAAACGCCGAACGATCATCCAGACTGCTTCTCTTCTGCCGCCGCCAGATCGCGATAGCCATACAGCGTGGCGGTCTGGCTCATCGCTTCCATCGTGATGTTCTTTCCGGCAATCACGTAGTGGTCAATCATCTTCGCGTAGCACTGCAAGGTCTCCGCCGAGTAAGTGCCCAGCTCGCCGCGCAGATAGGTTTCGAAGGAGGTCTCGTGCGGCGTGTCCTCTTCGCTGCGGATCAGGCGTGACTGGCTGGACAGGCGCGGATATTTCACGGCGAACACGTCGCGCCAGGCAAGCTGCTGCGCGACGATCTCCTCTATCGTCACGCGTTGCACATGACTCAGTGCGGGCAAGGTGTGCGCAAAGTTTGCGTATTGCTCCGGTGCGGTAGACGCCATCATCCGCGCGTACTTTTCCTGGATCAGGTTGCGCCCGTCGCGGCGCGCAATCTGCAGATCATTGAGGTAGCTGTCCAGCGTCGCCGTATCCCAGCATAGGAACTGGCTCTTGCGCATGATCTCGAAGGTGCCGAAGTCGTCCTGGCAGGCGGCGCGCCCGTCCTCCCCCTGCACCTTGTTGAACAGACTCCACTCGATGGAGATGATTGCTTCTATGTTCGTCATGTCCTGCTTTCCTGTTCGCGCCACGATCTATCGGGCGCTTGATCGAGAATGGCATCGACATGCGCCTCAAGGAAGCTGTCTCCCGGCGCTGTGTAGCCTTGTGCAATGAGTTCATGCAATACATCGGCGCAGATGTCTTCGATGATGGGCGGTGCCTCGCGCGCGGACGTTCGCCCCAGCAGGCCGATCTTTTCATGGAGCCCCGGCAGCCGCGTCACATCACGGATGCCACGATGCAGCCATTTGTAAAACGGGGCGTACTTGCCGTTGATGGCATGCACCAGACAGCAGGTGTGGCGGATGAACTCGGCTTGTGCCAGCAGCGCCGTCGACATGTCTTCGCGCTGCAGTGCGCGCGGCAGATTGTACTGACCGCTCTGCGCCATCCGCGCGACCGCCTCGGCGATCTTCAGACGTCGTATGCTTTTTGGGTAATACTGCTGCAGGCTGCTGCGCATGCGGGTGAACTCGCCGAGCCCGTCTTCGAACACCTCGCCATTGACGGCGGCGGCCAGACGCTCCTCGGGAATCTGTAACCAGTCCGCATCGCTGATAGCCAGCTCGGGCGCACCGAGGAACTGACTGGAGAACTCGCCAATGGCAAACACACCTACCCGCCTGCCGCTGCGCGGGCCGGCGCGGCGCGCGGAAAATCCGTCAAACGATTTGGGCAGTGCATCGTAGTCGGCCTGCAGCGCTGCGCCGAAGTTCGCGTAGTCCGCCTCGCTCAGCCAGATGCAGAAGCCCGGGCCGAAGTCATGGTCGCGCGACAACGCATCGTCATAACCGAAACATTCCGAACCGAAACCGACCAGCCCTGCAGCAATCCTGCTGCGATAGCGCGCATAGGGCGCGAACAACTGCTCGCTGTGCGCCCGGTAGTAGTTGCGAGCAAGCGCGAGCCCCGGCCCCGCAGCCGCCCCACGAGGCTCCGCATCGGGAGACAGGACGGGTGACACTTTGGATGAGGCTTCAGGCGACACGCGCGCCGATGCCTCGCCGCTGGCCTGCGCCTTGCGCACCAGCGCCAGGCTCTGCGCGGTCACCTCGTAATACGCATTCCTGCCGTAATGGGACTCGATGTCAGCCAAGGCGCGTTCGTAGTGGCTGATCGCCTCCTGGTGTCGGCCTTCACGGAATGCAACTTCACCCAGCCCCGCCAGTGCGGCGCCGAAATGCGAGTTGGTGATCGCCTGACTTTCATACAGGCGCACAGCCTCCACCAGATCGTCGCGCGCCTCCGCCTGGCGACCACACCGCAGTTTCGACGTGGCGAGGTTGGTCAGGGTCGACGCCAGCATGTCACTGTTGTTCAGCTCCTTCACCAGAGGCAAGGCCATCTCCAGATACTGGATGGCCTTTTGGTGCTCGTTTGCTTCCTGCCAGGCAAGACTCAGGTTGTTGTACAGACTCGCCACCAGCGCAGCATCGTCCACTTTCAGCGTCCGGTAGAGGGCCATGACTTCTTCATACTGCGCGATGGCCTTGCTCGTCTCGCCGCCCGCGCGATAAGCCGTCGCAGCATTCAGCAATGTCGTCGCGTGCGACACGGAGCCCTTCTGACCCAGCATCTCCGCCAGCCGCAGTGCCTGCTGGGCAACCGTTATCGACTCCTCGAAGCGGCTCATGCCGCGATAGAAACCCATCAGCTCATTCAGGATCGTCAGCCCCGCCGCCCCATCATTCGCGGCAGACGCCTCACCCAGCCGCGCCAACAGGAAAGGCTCGACCCGGTCTATTTCCTTGCGATGGAAATAGCCATCCAGCTCTTGCAGCATTGCGTCGACATTCACGGGAAATTTCCTGCAGTGGTTGGGCTTGCATGCCCCTGCGCCATTCGCGTGGGCACACGGCGAACATGCACTTTCCACTGTAGCTCAGATCAGGACGCGCGAATTTGATGCAACACGGCATTGGGCCTGCGGACCGAAAGGCCACGGCGTCATGAATCACCTAGGCCAGTAATGCGCATGCCTGCAGCAATACCCCCAGGTTTTCGCTGCACCCTCCGGCATCGTTGCAGCGCAACGTGACAGCACTGCGGGGCACAGCGCATTGTCGGATTTGTACAAGACGGAACGCTCAAGGGCGCGGAAGATGCCCGGTGGGTGAGTGCGAGGGCGCAAAGGAGGCGGCCGTCGCACTCATCACCCGTACGCTGTCTGGGCCAGGGCAAGTAGTAGCCCCGGCGCATGACAGCGGCGGAGTCTTGAACCGCAGCGGCTGGTATTCAAAGCCCGACACCTTCTTGCTGCGCACTGATGTTGAAGCACTGGCTACGGCGTTGCTGTCGCCAGGTAATAAAAGAGGCCGTTCTCACCGTTCGGTCGAAATATACAAATCCAGGAGACGAGAATGAAAGTCAAACAGCTAGCGCTGCTCGCGCTACTTGCTGGCGCGACGTATAGCGTCAGCGCGGCTAACCGGCCTGCCGGTTACACCACCATCTGCACAGAAGGAAAAACCTGTTCCGTCGCGGCAAATACCAATGTCGCATACGGCCGTTCAGATAAATTCACCTACAAGGTCCTGAGTGGCAGTTTCGTCTGCGGCGAAGTGACCTTTGGCGCCGGCACCAAGGTTGCCGGCGGCACCAACGAGTGCTCCGCGCCGTCCGGCACATCGTCGAGCTCCGTGAGCAGCACGGCGCCCAGCAGCTCCTCCTCGAGCAAATCGAGTACGGCACCATCGAGCAGCTCCAGCTCGTCCGTTCCGAGCTCATCCTCTTCGAGCAAGAGTTCTTCATCCAGCAGCTCGAAGTCATCAAGCTCCACCTCCTCGGGCGGCGCCAACAACGTAACGCTGTCGGCATGGCCAGGCTGCCCTGCCTACCCGAACCCGACCGCGGCAAGCACGGTACAACTCACCGGCACCGTCGTCGTCCTTGCGGGTCAGACGTATGACGGCGGCGGTCAGCGCTTCCAGTTGAGCAATGGCGGTCAGGCCGAAGGCCAGGCACCCCTGTTCGAACTGCAGGAAGGCGCAACGCTGCGTAATGTCGTCATCGGCAACCTCGCTGCGGACGGTGTGCACTGCCTGGGCAGCTGCACGGTGTTCAACACCTGGTGGGAAGACGTTGGCGAAGATGCGGCCACGGCACTCGGCGCGCCCGGTACCACGATGCGCGTCGACTGCGGCGGCTCCTTCCTCGGCACCGACAAGACCTTCCAGCACAACGGCCAGGGCACGCTGTACATCTCGCGCTTCGTGGCAGATAACTGGCAGTCGAAGGGCGGCAAGTTCTACCGCTCATGCGGCGACTGCACGGGCAACAAGGGCCCTCGCACCGTCATCATCGAGAACTCGCGCATCCACAACCACCAGACCATTGTCGGTGTTAACAGCTCCTACACCAACGCCACGCCGCCCGACCACGCCACCCTGCGCAACCTGATCCTGCTGCGCTGGAATGGTGAAATCGAGGTCTGCCACACCTTCAAGGGCGTGGTCGACCACAACGGTTCGTCGAGCGACGCCGGTGACGAGTGGAGCACCACGACTTGCACCGTAGCTCCGTCAGACATCACCGCGGTCGACAAGACCGGTGGCAGCAAGAAGACCGGCATCGCCCCGGGCAACGGACCCGATCCGTCACCGGTGAATCGCATCCAGGAAAACTGGACGTATTGAGCTGGACGTACTACCACTACACGGCGCGGCGGAAACGCATTCTGGCGCCAGTGAAATGGTTCGGAACGAGAACGCCCGGGGAGAAATCCTCGGGCGTTTTTTTCGCTGCGCCGCCCTCTGCCGCTACACCGTGCAGGAAGGACGCAATACGAGAAAACTGGACCATCCCGTCGCATCAGCACATTTTCAGGCGCTTAGAACGAAGAAGAAGTTTGGAGCCGCGCGCCAGTACGTAGGGGATCTGCGAAAGACCCGCCCCCTTAACGACCGGCCCGCCAGGGACAGAAACAAGGATTTCGCCACGAAAGCAATTTTCTTCAATACATCGCCACGCCTGCGCGACACTCTATGCGCTTCGAATCAATGCGCGAGACATCGATGAGCGTTTACTACTCCATGGCGGCGTTCGCACTGGCGGCGTCGATATCGCCCGGGCCGGTCAATATCGTTTCCATTGGCGCAGCGGCGCAGTACGGCCTCACCGCGAGCATGCGCCATGTGTCGGGTGCGACCATCGGCTTCACCTTGCTCCTGTTGCTCACCGGCCCCGGCCTGCATGCGGTGCTGATGCAATGGCCTTCCCTGCTGCAGCTCATCCGCTGGGCGGGTATCGCGTTCTTTCTCTACATGGCGTGGAAGCTGGCAACGGATAGCGGCGAGCTGGGTGCGGGCTCGACTCAGCGACAGCCCTCGTTCATGCAGGGCGCGATCATGCAGTGGCTCAACCCGAAGGCGTGGCTCGCTGCGGTGGCGGGCATGGGCGCGTTCGCAGGTGGCGGTGAAACGGCGCGGGTGTGGCAGTTCACCGCCATCTACTTTGTGATCTGCTATCTGTCGCTGGCGTGCTGGGCGTTAGCCGGAAGCTTCCTGCGGCCACACCTGAACAATGCCGCTCGCATTCGCCTGTTCAATCGCGTGATGGCGGTGTTGCTGGCGGCTTGCGCGCTGGCACTGGTGCTAGGCTGAGGACTCAGCCGAGGTCTGTCGGATCACCGAGCGTCGCATTGAGGCTCACGGCTTCCCTGACGAGCGCTATGACCGTCTCGCGCTCCAGCGGCATGCCCTCGACCAGTTCCAGTGTTGCCATCTCGTACTTGCCACCCGGCTTGAGACGCGGCTCGATGCCACGCAGCTGCTTGCCGCGCCAGAAGCCGAAGAGCACGCGCGTCTCTTCTGCGCGGATGAGCAGCGCCGGCCCGTTGGAGAAGTACACGAGATGGCCCCACTTGATCGCTTCCTGCAGTGGCGCGGTGCTCACCACGGTTGCGCGCAGGGCTTGCACACAGGCCTGCCGCCAGCCGCCGAGCGCGGCAAGGTAGGCCTCAGGGTTTGCTGCGGGGATCGTCTTCTGCATGGGCATCTGCGGCGCGCTCCGGGGTTTGTTGCGAGGGGCAGCGGTATTGGCCGGGCGTGGCAGCCACGAGGCGTTTGAATGCGCGATTGAAATGCGCCTGATCTGCGAAGCCTGCAGCTGCGGCGACGCTGGCAATCGGCATGCCGCGCCTGAGCTCGGCGCGGCCGAACTGGATGCGGCTATTGATCAGGCATTCGTGCGGCGTCATGGCGTAACGTGCCTTGAACGCACGGATCAGGTACGAGGGCGAAAGCCCGGCCGCCTTGCATATGTCATCAAGCCGCAGCGCCTGCGTGCAATGTGCGGAGATGTATTCCGCTGCACGAGTCAGGCGCGGGTTTTCCGACGCTGGCGGCGTTGTCGCTGCGCCGGATTGCGCCACAAGCCCGCCGAAAAAAGCGGTGACGGCGCTCTCCTTGTACAGCAGATCGGTGTCGGTATCGACAAGCGTTGCATAGAGCGCGCACAGACCGGCGTAGAGAGATGGATCGCGTGACAGCGCAAGAGGAAGCGGACGGAAACCGGGCCCGACACCGCACTCGTCCTGCAGGCCGGCCAGCCACTGCGCATCAACGTAAAGCATCAGGTAGGACCAGGGCTGTCCATCGCATGGATTGCAGGCATGCACCTCGCCCGGGTTCATGATGACGACAGTGCCCTCCTCGACCTGCTCGCTCAAGGCTCCGTTCACATAGGTGCTGCATCCACCAGTGATCGCGCCGATGGAAAAGGTCTCGTGTGAGTGCCGCTCGTAACAGACCGCACGCCCGTCACCGACATCGCGCGCCTCGATGAAGGGCATGTCAGTACTGCGCCAGAAGCGCTGGGAGTTCATGTCGCGGTTTCCATGAGTGGCATGCGTCGTATCCGGCAAGGGCTGAGGAAATGGTAGCCCAACGTGGCAGCAAAGCGAGTCAGGTACGGTTATGTACGCTGGAGAACAGACGTGCGCCTGTGCGGCTGGATCATTAAGGGCGGGCGAACACGGGCTTGATTCCGGGCCTGAGTACGCGCCCATGAGCAAGCTGGGTAACTCACTCTCAAGGAGCTGCGATGCCATCAAAAACCTGGAGCGCCAAGCGCGAGCGCCAATACGCGCATGTGAAGGAAAGCCTGCAGGAGCAAGGCAAGCCGGAGCCATTGGCCGAGGAGATTGCCGCGCGGGTGGTGAACAAGGAGCGCGCACGACACGGTGAATCGGTGACGGCAAGTGCGTCTTCGATCAAGGACATTTCGTCGGGCCGACGCGGTGGCTTGCGCTCGCATAAGGGCAGCGGCGGCCGCACGCTGCAGCAGTTACGCAACGAGGCAAGCCAGCGCGGCATCAAGGGGCGTTCGACGATGAACAAGGCAGAACTGGAGGCGGCCTTGAAGCGTTAGGTGGTGAGGCGCAGAGCAGCGTTTCTTTTCCCCCATGGGCCTTGTTTGCGCATAATGCATTTTTCATTCTCTGTCAGCGCCCATGTCGGCTCCCAAGCCCCTCTCGCTTCTGTTGGTCACCTTCCTGTCCGCGCTGCTGCCAGCCTGCGTCTACACAACGAGGACGCACGAAATCTACGACGCGAACTGCCAGATCTATTCCCGGCACATGGTGCTTGAGCACACGGAGGTCGCCTCTCTCGGCATCTGCAGGAACACCACGGAGTGCGTCGGCATACTGGTGGTCGCAGGCGCGGTCACCGCCGCTTCGGCCGTCATTGCCGGCAGCATCGTGGTGACAGGCAACACGGTCTATTGGCTGGAGAAACAGGGGCGCTGTAATCGCATCAGCAATCCCGTAGCACGAACGCCCGTAGATGCTGAAGTTTCAGTCGTCAGGTAGGGTGGGTTCGCGAAGCAACCCACCCTACGACCGCGCAACACACGCCATTGTCATTTAGTGAATCCGACGCTGGCACTGCCGAGTGTTTCTCCACCGGCATTGACAGGGCGTACCACGCAAGAATGCGGGGCGGCAGCGAAGTGCAGGCCGTTGCGAATGACGAGATCGAACCCTGCAGTCATCGCCGCCATCACTTCACCTCCGCAAACAGACGGCCCCAGCCCTTGATCTGCGTGGTGTCGTAATCGAGCATGCGCAGCATCTTCCACACGACGGTGCTGACGGTGTCGTAAACGGGAATGCCGTAGGACGCCTCCCAGCGCTCGGCCATGTGCGCAGCCTTGAGGTTGGTGCAAAAAGTACTGATCGCAGCAGGTTTGGCGCTCGCCACACTGGCCACCATATAGGTCAATTCCGCTTCGCTTACTTCAGAGAAATCGAAACTGGTGCTGACGCCCAGATGCTGTTCGGCCACGCAGGTCATGCCCTCGGAGGCGAAGTTGCTCAGGATCTTCGCCTGCACATCGTCCAGGTAAGGTGTCACGAGACCCAGCGTGGCGGCACCAGTTTTGCGCATGATCTCGGCCAGTGCCAGCGTGGAGGTCGTGGCGGGAATGCCGGTTGCATCCTTGATGCGCTGGCACAGCACATGATCGGCTGCGAGACCGAGCCAGCCCGCGGAGGTGCCACTCCAGCCGATGCATTGCACCTTCGCGTCGGCCAGCAGGCGCGCTGCAGCAATGATTTTGTCATCGTCGAACTGGCCCAATGCCTGCGGCTTGAGCGAGATTTCGGTGACGGGGAAACGCGCAAAGTGCGCGCTGACGCCCGGCGCCGCGGCGCACAGCGCGCTGGTCAGCGGTTCGAGCGAAGTGTTTGAAGACGGAGTGAGGATGCCAAGCAACGTGCGATCTGTCGTCATGGGGCGCCTGCTGGAGGTTGTCTGCGGGGTAACGACAACCTAGCAAGACACACGCCAGTAAAGTGGCTGCGACAAACATCATCAACAATATGAATCACCGCGCACGACGTTTTCGGCAGACTGTAGGGCGAAGTGAAAACTCCGCCCTACGTCTCCTTGGCGATCTGCGATCAGCTCTGCCGCGCTGCCTGCAGGCGATGAATGGTGATCTTGCGCACCTCGGCCCGGCTTTCCTCGATATGCGCCTTGAGTAGCGAGCAGGTTGTATCGGCGCGGCGCCTGAGCAGCGCCTGCAGAATCTTGGCGTGCTCTTCGTAGGTGCGCTCGACGCGGTAGCCCTGCGTGAAATCGAGACGGCGGATGATGCGGATGCGCTCTATGACATCGTTATGCACGCGCGCGATCTCCGGATTTTCTGCGGCGTCGACGATGGTGGTGTGAAAGGCTTCATCGAGTTCGGCGGCGCGCATGGCTTCGGTTTCGCGTTCAGCTTCCGGCCCCAGCCAGACGCTCTGCAACTCGTCGAGGCGCGATATGTCCGGCATGTCGCAGATCTTGCGCACGGCCGCCATCTCCAGCACCAGGCGCAGCTCGTAGAGATTCTCGAACATGACGAAGTCGAACGGCCGCACGCTCCAGCCATTGCGGAAGTGCACGAACACGTAACCTTCGCGCTCCAGCCGGTAGAGGGCTTCGCGCACCGGCGTACGGCTGACTTTCAGGCGGTCGGCAACCTGGCTCTCGGTGAAGCGATCGCCGGGCAGCAGGCGGAAGTCGAAGATGTCTTCCTTGACGCGGTTGTAGACGTGATCGACACGCGATCCGGCAATGCCGATGTGCGGGGTAGTCTCTTCAGGTGCGACAGCAGTATCACTGACGGCATCGTCTGCTTTGATCATGGATTCTGTGTCTCGCGAAAGCTGATGTGGGCCGAGACAATGCGCCAGTCGCCATTCATATGAACCCACGTCTGCGTCTGGCGGCCCACGCGCGCATCGGCCTTGCGCAGGAAGGTGATGTTGATGATGGCCGTGTGCTCACCGAAGCAGGTGATGTCGCGCGACAGATAGTCGCGGGCAGCGTCATTCGGCGCACGCCCGGCGCGGAAGCGCCGGATGTTTTCGATGCCCAGCAGCTCATCCCTGCCGCTGATACGCCTCACCCGCGCGTCCTGCCAGAAAGAAGCATCCATTGTGTCGAGGTCATTGCTCCGCAGCGCTGTTTCATAGCGATCAGATGCAGCCTCAACTTCAGCAAGTACGAGTGGATCATCAATTTTCATGACTGGGGCTCCGCTTCAGCATGTAAGTGTGGCCGCCTGCTTCGAGCATGGCAGCGGCGGCAAGCGCGATGTCTTCACGCCCAGGCGCCGCAATCAGTTGTACACCAATCGGCATACCGTTGGCAGTGGGCAACGGCACGACAACGACAGGCAAACCGACAAAGGATATGGGTTGGGTCAACAAACCTATAGAAGGTCTTGCCGGCACGCGCCCGCCTGGCAGCTCCAGCCACTGTTGACCGATTTCGGTCGCCACGCAAGGCGTGGCGGGTGCCACCAGCAAATCGAAGCGCTCGAACAGGGCCTGCATTTGCTGCAGGAATTGTTGGCGAAAACGCTGAGCCTGTACATACCAGGTTGCCGGCAGCAGGCTGCCGGCCAGCATGCGGTCACGGTTGAGCGGCTCCATGTCTTCGTAATGCGCCTGCAATTCGGCGCGATACAGCTCGCCCGACTCGCTGGCGGTAATGATGAAACCCGATGCCCGCGCAGCCGCCACATCGGGCAGGTCCAGTTCCTCCTGCGCGGCAAACATCATCGCCACCGAGCGGCTCGCAGTGCGCGCATCAGGGCCTGCCCAACGATCGAAATAGCCATTGAGGCGCGCCACGCGCAGCCCGGCCAATCCTTCCTGTGCAGCGCGCAGCACAGCCGCTTCGGTGCCCGCCTCGCCCGGCTGTGGCGCGGCGCGGGTGCAGGCGTGGTCACGCTCGTCGAGGCCGACCAGCGTATCGAAGACTCGCGCCAGGTCACGCGGGCTGCGCGCAAACGGACCAAGATGATCGATGTTGTGCACGAAGGGACGACTGCCACCACGCGACAGAGCACCAAAGGTCGGCTTGAGCCCGAACACGCCACAGAATGACGATGGCACGCGGATTGATCCGTTGGTGTCCGAGCCAAGCGAGAAGGCGCACATATCGGCCGCCACCGCCGCGCCGCAGCCCCCCGAGGAGCCGCCCGCCACGCGCAGCGGATCATGCGGGTTACGCGTCACACCATGAAAGCTGTTCTCGGTGGTAAAGCCATAGGCATAAGCATCCATATTGAGCGCGCCGACGAGGCAGGCACCTGCGCGGGCTGCGCGCTCGACCAAGGTGGCATCGCGCGACACCGGCGCGCCCGCTCGGCCGCGATGCCCGCCAGCCAGCGTCGGCAGGCCTTCCACGTCGAACAGGTTCTTGACCGCGTAAGGCACGCCCGCCAGCGCAGGCATCGGCTCACCGCGTTTGCGGCGCGCGTCGATGGCATCGGCCTCCTGCAGCGCCCGCCGTTCGGTCAGATCGGTGTAGGCGTTGATATTGGCGTCGCGGCTACGCACCGTTTGCAGCACGCGGGTAACAATTTCATGCGCCGACACTTCGCCGCTCGCCACCGCATCGGCCACCTGACACGCGTCCAATTGCTCCCACGAGGTAATGCTGGATGAACTGCTGATGGTGCTGTTCATGGGCGAAATACCGGCGCAGGCTCGAGTTCGGCAGGTATTTGCAGCGCTAGCAGCGGCGCTGCGATAGCACTGATCAATTCCAGTTGGGCGACAACGCGTGCCAGCTGCGCCTCGTCGAGCTCGTAACCCTGTGCGCGTGAAACGACGCTGGCGTATTCCTGCCAGCCCGCGCTACTCAACTGCCCCGCCACACCAGCGGCCGCGACATCCTTCACGTCATTCCTTTCGAGTTCCATGCCTGATCCTCAGGGTCCGTTCCGTGGGCAACGCAGTTCAGTCAGGGAATTTCTAAAACAGGTTCGTCATCCCGGCGAAGGCCGGGATGACGAAGTTTTGCTATTCACGACGCCCAAGTGAGCGGCATTCCCGTTCCTGGGGCTGTTTGCAGCCACACGGCCACGCCTTGCATACATGATTGTCCACATGCAAGTTCCGATCCACGCATCGCCCCGTATATGGGCGCCCGGCTGACTTTCTCCCTCCGTAAGCCCCTCTGCCCTAGCCCGCCTCAAAGCAGTGCATGCCCCGACAAGCCCGCCCCACGACAATGCAGAGACAGTCGCCAAAGAGTGCCAACGGCTCTCGCAAGGCTCGCCATTCCATCTGTTATCAATAGCTTGAACCGTTTTCCCGCAGACGGTTGGGCTGGCATGCGGCTTGCGAATACATTCTTGTATACAAGCAACTCAGGCCATCATGCTATGACCCAGCCCCTCAGCGACGATCGCATCAGCACCGCAGGCGCTCCTTCTTTAGCACTGGAATCCCTGCGCGAGGGCTATGCGGCCAAGCGGTCTCCCGTCAGCATCATCAACCAGTGCTATGACCATCTTGAGAAGCACGTAGACCCGACCACCTGGATCCACCTCGTGCCACGCAGCGAAGCGCTCGCCCGCGCCACCGCGCTCGCAGCAAAGGGGCCGGAAGGTCTGCCCCTCTACGGCGTGCCCTTTGCGGTGAAGGACAATATCGATGTCGCCGGCATACCCACCACCGCCGCCTGCCCGGCCTTCGCCTACACGCCCGCCGAGACCGCCACGGCCGTACAGCGCCTGCTGGACGCAGGCGCCATCCTCATCGGCAAGACCAATCTCGACCAGTTCGCCACCGGCCTCGTCGGTGCGCGCTCGCCCTATGGCGTGCCCGCCAGCGTATTCAATCCGGATTTCGTCTCGGGCGGCTCCAGCTCGGGCTCGGCCGTCGCCGTGGCCGCCGGCTGCGTGAGCTTCGCACTCGGCACCGACACGGCGGGCTCGGGCCGCGTGCCCGCCGCTTTCAACAATATCGTCGGCACCAAGCCCACGCGCGGCTGGCTCTCCTGCAAGGGCGTGGTGCCGGCCTGTCGCTCGCTCGACTGCGTCTCCGTCTTCGCCCTCACGGCGGGCGACGCCTGGGCGGTGCTGCGCGTCGCCGGCAGCGACCAGGACCTCGCCGACCCCTGGTCGCGCGCACCGCAACCGCGCGGCCTGCCCAAGCGCCCGCGCATTGGCGTGCCGCGCGCGAGCCAGCGCGAATTCTTCGGCGACAGCGCATCGGCCAGCGCATACGAAGAAGCCCTGCAACGCCTCGCCACGCTCGGCGACATCGTCGAGATCGACTTCGCGCCCTTCAACGAAACGGCCGCCCTGCTCTACGACGGCCCCTGGGTCGCCGAACGCCTCGAAGCCGCAGGTGAGCTGCTGACCAGCAACCCCGATGCACTCGACCCCGCCGTGCGCAGCATCATCAGCAAGGGCCTCAACTACTCCGCCGCCGACAGCCACAAGGGCCTGACGAAACTCGAAGCGCTGAAGAAACGCGTCGCGCCCACCTGGGGCGCCGTCGACGTCATCGCCCTGCCCACCTCGCCAACCCACTACCGCGTCGATGCCGTGCAAGCCAACCCGCTCACGCTCAATACGCACCTCGGCTACTACACCAACTTCGCCAATCTGCTCGACCTGTGTGCAGTGGCTGTACCCATGTCATTCCGCCCGGACAAGCTGCCCTTCGGCATCACCCTGTTCGCCCCCGCGTGGACCGACGCCGCTCTCGCTGCACTGGCCGACACGCTGCATCTGCCTTCGAAGCTCAGCGCTGGCGCAACTGGCCATCCCCTCGTCGCCTCCAGCGTGCCCCTGCAATGGACGCCGCGCGCAGGCGCCATCCGCATCGCCGTCGTCGGTGCGCATCTGACCGGCATGCCGCTCAACCACGAGATGAGCGAACGCGCCGGCCGCTTCGTACGCGCATGCCATACGACGCCACACTATCGCCTCTACGCCCTGCCCGGCACCGTGCCGCCCAAGCCCGGCCTCGTACGCACTGGTGAAGGCGGCGCAGCCATCGCGCTCGAAGTGTGGGAACTCTCCCCCGCCGCCTTCGGCGACTTCGTCTCACGCATCCCCGCCCCACTCGGCATCGGCACACTGACGCTGGAAGACGGCGAGATGGTGAAGGGTTTTCTTTGCGAAGGCTTTGTCACGGCTGGCGCGGAAGACATCACGCGGTTTGGTGGTTGGCGTGCCTATATGCAGAGCCGTACGACAAACTGACTCTGGGCGCGGCGGGCCTGATGGCCCGCCTTGCAGGCGATTTTTCCTGCGGCCGGCGAAACGCCACGATCAATGACGAACGCGTATCGGTGGACTAGAGTGATTCATCCAACAGGATTGGCTCGCCTTCTCAACCGTCCGCCGGAGCATAACAATGGATCTCACCTTGAACCGTACCGATCTCACCAACGACAGCACGATCGGCGAGCTTTTCATCAACGGCAAGTTCGAATGCTTCACACTGGAAGACAAGGTCAGGCCCGTGAAGATAAAAGGCTTCACCGCGATTCCCGCAGGTTCATACGAAGTGGTGATCACGTTTTCGGAAAGATTCCAGAGGCCACTTCCGCTGCTTCTGAACGTACCCTCCTTCGACGGCATTCGCATCCACGCAGGCAACGTGTCCAAAGACACAGACGGCTGCATCCTGGTCGGACAATCCAAAGCAGAGGACTTCATCGGATCAAGCCGCGCAGCGCTGGACAAGCTCTTCACCAAGCTGAAGAAAGCCGCGGCCGTCGAGAAGATCTTCATCCACATCGCGTAGTACCCACTACGGTACGTCCACGCTGGCCTCGGCTCGTCACTGCGCCCAGCTGCTTGCCCGTTTCTCCCAAGCGGGACTACCGCCGCACCTCGCGCTGGAAAATCTTCAGGCTCAATTTCTTCATGTCGACAAAACTTGGCGTCGACAAGGTATCCACCGTCCGCGGCCGCGCATCGTCATAACGCAGGATCTCGGCAACCTTGGTCGGCCGCTTGGTCAGCAGCAGAACCTCATCCGCCAGATACACCGCCTCTTCAAGATCGTGCGACACGAGCATCATGGTCGTGCCCGTCTGCATGAAAACCTCCTGCAGCTTCTCGCGAATAAACAGCGTCATCTCGAAGTCCAGTGCAGAGAAAGGTTCGTCGAGAAACAACACCTCAGGCTCCGGCGCGAGCGCACGCATGATGGATGCGGTCTGCTGCTGACCGCCGGACAGCTCGTACGGGTAGCGCTTGAGGTCGAACTTCACGTCGAAGGATGCGACCAGCTCCTCCATGCGCCGGTTGATCTCGATGCGCGACTTGCCCGCCAGCTTGAGCGGATAAGCGATGTTGTCGATGGTGCGCAGCCAGGGGAACATCGCCTCGCGATAGTTCTGGAAAACGTAGCCGATCTTCGTGTCCTTGAGCGACTTGCCGTCGAACAGGATCTCGCCCGAGTCGATGGGGATCAGCCCGGCGATCATGTTGATCAGTGTGGACTTGCCACAACCGTTCGGACCAAACACCGAAACGATCTTGTTCTTCGGAATATTGAGGTCGAAGTTCTCGTACAGCGGCCAACCGGCGAAATATTTGGTCAAGCCGCGAATGGTGATGTGGGTACCGGCCGGGCCCGGCTTGAAAGGCGCCTTCGGCGGATCGAGTTCGGCGATACTGTCGATGGGGCGCATGCTTATCTCCCACTCCAGTGAACGGTGCGTCTTTCGATGATCAGAAAGATGATGTTGAGTGCATAGCCGAGCGCACCTGCAGCGAGGATCGCTGCGTACATGCTCTTGCCGTTGAGCACCTGCTGGGCGTCGATGATGCGGTGACCAAGGCCACTGTCGGAGCCGATGAACATCTCGGCCACGATGACGATGACGAGGGCCATCGACACTGCCGAACGCAGGCCGACGAAGGTAGGCTGCAGGCTCTCCCAGATGAGCACGTCCTTGAAGATCTGCCAGCGCGACGCGCCCATCACGCGTGCTGCCATGACGCGCTGCTTGCGTGCATTGATAACTCCATATGCGCTGTTGAACAGCACGATGAGCAAGGCGCCGAAGGCGGCGATGGCCACCTTGTTGATGTCTGACACACCAAAGATAAGCAGGAACAAAGGAATGAGCGCCGAGGATGGCGTCGAGCGAAAGAAGTCGATGAGGAATTCGACGCTGCGATAGGCGCGCTCGTTACTGCCAAGCAACACGCCGAGCGGCACACCGACCACGGCCGCTATGACGAACGCCTCGAGTGTGCGCATCACCGTGACGAGGAAGTCGGTCAGCAGTGGGCCGCCAGCCAACCCGCTGACGAGGTTGCCAATCGTCGCCGACGGTGTCGGCAACAACACCATCTTGATGAGACCGAAGCGCACCACCAGGTCCCAGATCATGAACAGCACGATCGGACCGATGAAGGACTGCAACTTGCCCCAGTCGAACTTGCGCGGCAAGGCCACAGCAGGTGTGGCCGCCGGCGCGGTCCAGCCCGGCGCCGGTTGCGCTACAGCAGTCGTCATTGCAGAGTCGCCCATGATTTACCCCTTGAACAGAATCGAGTCGACCAGCACGCGTTTTTCGAAAATCCCCTTGTCGGAGAAGAGGTCGTAGAACTTCTGGAAGTGCGCCACGTCAGCGGGTTTGAACTCGTTGAAGAACATGTAATCCGACATCGGCACTTCGCTGGTCAGCGGCCCCTCGATGGCGGTGTAACCCTTGAGGAATGGACGCGCCTCGTCCGGTTTGGTCTTCACGAGATCCACGCCACGCTTGTAGGCAGCCATGTACTTCTTGGCGACATCCGGATACTTCTTGATGAACTCGCTGGTCAAGCTGGCCGCACCGCCATGCCACGGCGCCATTGGATCGCCGAGGATGTACTTCGCGACAACGCCAGCTTCCAGCGTGCGCGTCGTGCCGTTGAGGCGACCGACCGTGCCGGTTGGCTCAAGCGTGTAAGCCGCATCAATCTGCCCTGCCACAAGTGCGGCAATGTGCTGGCCAATCGGCAATTCGGTGACAGCCACCGTGCCTGCGCCAGCACGCTCCAGCATGACCTTGGCAAGCGTCACGTTCTGGATACCAGGGCCGGACGCCACGCGCTTGCCCTTCAGATCGGCCAGCGTCTTGATCGGACTATCCGTGGCAATCACGAACTCATCCAGTATGTATTTCGCATTTGTCGGGTTGGTGCAGAAAACCTTGAGCAAGCCCGGCTGGGCAATTTCACCAATCGCCAGCACCGCCGATGCGGTTCCGTTGGAACTGCCTTCGGAGCGGCCTGACAGCATCGCCTCCATGACTTGCTGGGCGCTCTGGAACTTGAGTGCCTCGACATCCAGACCAGCTTCCTTGAAGTAACCTTTTTCAATGGCAACAAAGAAAGGCAGCGCAGACGCGACCGGCCAGAAGCCCACGCGGATTTTCGGCGTGGCCTGTGCATTGACGATGCCCGGCGCACCCATGGCCGCGAACGCAGCGCCAGCGACGGCACCGCCCAGCAGGCTGCGGCGTTTGTTCGAGACAGCCGGGCCGGCTTCGCCGGTTTCAGACGACGTCGTGGCAAGCGTTTGGGGGGTGACAGGTTTCATGCGGATCTCCAATGGGCAAACAGGCGAGGATTTACGGGACAGGCCACTCCCGCGAAGGAAGCGTCAGGGTTCAGGCGAGCTGGCGAGGCAGGCAACGCGCGTGCAGCGGCCCGAGGCGAATCAGAGGTCGATGCAAGCGGCAACAAGGACAAGAGAAAGGCTGATGAAGGGCCGAGACCTGAACGCTGCACAGACATCGCGCCTGGCTGCACCAAGGTAGTGGGCAGCAAGCGGGCCTCACCGACACGGCGGCGCCTCGCCGGGCGGCGAGGAAACACGGCATAGCCCGTGACAGCGAGGTTGCAAGGCAGATCGGACATGGAATCCTCTTGTATACTAGAAGGCATACAAGCAGATGGCGTGCCAGCTGAATCCCGCGAAGCAGATACAACGCGCCTGCGCTGGCGTGACATCAAACCAAGCTTGCCATCTCGAAGCGCAAAGCGTCGCGTAAGGGGGTTGAGCTTTTACAATCGCCACTTTCGCAGCCCGTCCGCCCTCATGAGCCACTACGACTTCGACACCCCGCCCGACCGTCGCCTCTCACACAGCGTGAAATGGTCACGTGTCGCCGACCGCGACGTGATTCCCATGTGGGTCGCCGACATGGACTTCGCTGCGCCGCCCGCAGTCCTGCAGGCGCTTCAGGCGCAAATCAGCCATGGCGACATGGGCTACGCCCATCCCTGGCCATCGCTCATGCAGGCGATCGTCGATGGTCTTGCGCGCGACCATGGCTGGCAGATCGATCCAGACTGGATCGTGCTGCTACCTGGAGTCGTCAGCGGCTTCAATCTGGCCTGTCTGCTGGCAGGCGAACCGGGCGATGCGGTTGCCACGCTGACGCCGGTATATCCGCCCTTCCTCAGCGCGCCACGCAATTCGGGGCGACACCTGATCCGCAGCGACATGCTGCTGCAGGACGACGCAAACGGCGGCCGCTGGGTCTGCGATTTCGACGATCTCGCGGCGCGCTGCACGCCACAGACACGCCTGCTGATGCTATGCAATCCACATAACCCGGTCGGACGTAGCTACAGCCGCGCGGAATTGCAGCGCCTCGGCGAGTTTGCCGTGGCGCGCGACATGCTGATCTGCTCCGATGAAATCCACTGCGGCCTCGTGCTCAATCCCGACACGCCGCACATTCCGCTGGCAAGCCTCGACGAGGACATCGCGCGCCGCACCATTACCCTGATGGCACCGAGCAAAACCTGGAACATCCCCGGCCTGTCCAGCGCCTTCGCCATCATCACCGACGCCACGCTGCGTCGCCGCTTCCAGCGCGCTGCCGACGGCCTGATGCCACATACCAACATCATGGGACTGATCGCCACCGAAGCCGCCTACCGCGACGCCCACGATTGGCGTCTGGCCCTCATCGACTACCTGCGCGGCAACGCCGAGCTCGTACAGCAAGGCATCGCCCGCATGCCGGGCATACGCGCCACACGGGTTGAAGCCACCTACCTGACCTGGCTCGATTGCCGCGAGCTGACGAAAGAAAAGCAGACCGCCATGGCGTTTTTTGAGGCACACGGGGTTCTGATGTCGGACGGCCGTGATTTCGGCGCACCGGGATTCCTGCGACTCAATTTCGGCTGCAGTCGCAGCGTGCTGAGCGAAGCCTTGTCACGCATGCAAAGCGCATTGGGACAGATCTGAACGGGCAATAAAAAAGCGCCCGGCTTTCGCGGGGCGCTTCTTCGATCATCCTGCCAGGAATACTAGGCGCGGACATTACGCTTCTGCGTCTGTACCAGTTTCGCCTGGATGTAACCCTTCAACTCGCGGAACGGGATCGGCTTGTTGTAGATGATTACATCATTCGGCAAGCCACCTTCCTTCTCGATGTCTTCCGCCGACAAACCCGTCACGGCAATGATGTCCATGTGCGCCAGTTGCGGCTCGCTGCGCAGTTTGCGGATCATGGCAAAACCATCAAGACCCGGCATGACCAGGTCGGACACCAGCAAGTCGGGAATTTCGCGGCCGATCTCCAGCAAGCCATCGAAACCACTTCCCACGATCTTGACCTCGATCGGCATGTCCCAGGTCGCCAGCGTGCGCTGATACAACGTCTGCATGACGAGATCATCTTCCGCCACCAGGATGCGCAGAGTGCCCGTATTCGGTGTCGGCCCGTTGTGACGCTTGCGCAGGAATGCCTCGACAGAGGTTATACGGATGCGGCGATGACCACCCGCGGTCTTCCAAGCATCCAGCAAGGCATTTTCGACCATCTGCTGGACCGTACCAAGCGAAACACCCAGCATCTGTGCCGCCTCGCTGGTGCTGCAATACTCGCGATCTGCTGCTTTGCTGCCCTGCGATACTTCACTCATGCTCAATGCCCCAATTCAAAGTCTCAGAAGTCTTGGAATTATTAGAATGGAATGTCGTCGTCAAAATCGCCACCAAAGGCGTTTGACGAAGGTGCAGGAGCCGGCTCACGGCGCGCCGGCGGTGCGCTGCGTTGCTGCGGCGCTTCGCTGCGCGACTGATTGTAATCGTCGCCACCACGTGCACCGCCGCCGCCAGCCTCATCGCGCGAACCGAGCATCTGCATCTGGTCTGCGCGAATCTCGGTGGTGTATTGCTCCACACCTTCCTTGTTGGTCCACTTGCGCGTCCGCAGGCTACCTTCGATATAGACGGGACGCCCCTTCTTCAGGTACTGACCGGCAATTTCAGCGAGACGGCCATTGAAGACAACGCGGTGCCATTCTGTGGCTTCCTTCTTCTCGCCGGTCGCCTTGTCTTTCCACGAATCGGTCGTTGCTACGGTGATCGTGCAGAACGCATCGCCACTCGGGGCGTAACGCGTTTCCGGATCCTTGCCCAGGTTACCGACAAGAATCACTTTATTTACAGAGGCCATCAGGCTTCTCCTCCAATCAGGCGCTGGAGACGGCTTTCGTCCCAGCGTTCGGGGTTTATCTTGAGTGTCGCAATTCCGCGCTCACGCTCCATTGCCACCTCCCGCACACCGGGCAGGCTGGCGATGCGTTCGCGCATCAAATCCATGTTTGCATTCGGTCCAAGGGTAACCGTCTTCACGGTCAACCTGGCGGGCACTTTCATGCTCAGAGCAATCAAGCCCCAAGCAAGGGCCAGTGCCACTGTCATGGCATTTATCCAATGAGCCCCCAAATGTACCGCAATCCAGCCCCCAGCGGCACTACCCGCCGCGACGCCCAAGGCCTGCGTGGTGTTGAAAATTCCCAGCGCCGTGCCTTTTGCCCTCGAGGGTGCAATACGGGAGACCAACGCAGGCAGCGATGCCTCCAGGACATTGAAAGCAGCAAAGAACAGTAGCAGCATCACCACCACGTTCGCCAGACTTGCTGTTCCGAGCCACAGGCCCAATTGCGAGATCAGCAGCACGCCAATGCTCGCGACAAACATCAGCTTGGTGCGCCCTTTTCTCTCCGACTGCATGATGGCCGGAATCGCCACGACAAAGCTGCCCAACACAACCGGCAGATAGACGTACCAGTGCTGACCAAGCGCGAGCCCATGCTGCGCGATGAGTTGGTGCGGCACCACCAGGAACATCGCTGTCTGCAGGACATGCAGGGCAAAGATGCCGAAGTTCAGCCGCAACAACTGCGCATCCTTGAGCACTTCCGTCACAGGCACACGCTCACGCGCCACAGGTGCATGCGTCGGGGAGGGCACGACACGCAACAGCAGCGGAATAGCCAGTAACGCCAGCAACGCGATCAGCAGAAACATGCCGCGCATGCCGATCCATGCATACAGCATGGGGGAAACAACCAGAGACAGCGAGAAAGCCAGTCCGATGGTCGAGCCGATCAAGGCCATGACCTTGGTGCGATGCTGCTCACGCGTGAGGTCGGAGGCCAGCGCGGTTACTGCCGCCGACACGGCTCCCATGCCTTGCAGGGCGCGCGCCGCAATCATCCAGTAGATGTTCGGCGCCCAGGCTGCCATCGCGGAGCCCGCAGCAAAAATCAGCAGGCCCGCGACGATGACCGGCTTGCGGCCGAAACGATCCGAGGCGAAACCGAAGGGCACGTACAGAAAGGCCTGCACCAGCATGAACGCGCCAAACGCCAGCGACACGAGCTGGAAATTGTCTCCCCCCGGCAAGCCGCTGGCGAACACCGAGAACACCGGCAGCACCAGGAACAGGCCAAGCATGCGCAGACCGAAAATCGCAGCGAGCGAGGTGCCTACGCGCCACTCCAGCGCCGACATGCGATCGGGGTTTGGCGTATCGGCAGGCTTGGCAGCGAGATTCGGTGAAGAACGGCTCATGAATGCAATCTGGATTCCGGAACGGCTAGATGTGGCAGCAACACACCCGATTGGGTCAGCCCGCGATTTTAGCAGAGGCGCCGCACTCTCCCCCACCAGGCGACATTCTCCTGCAAGAATCGATACGGCCAGCACCAATGCGCGCCGCAACACGGGACTTGGTCGGCCTCGGCCCCAAAGCTATAGTGGCGGGTTACTCACGGCGCGGTGGCAGCTCACATGGACTGGATCAGGATTCGCGGTGCGCGCACCCATAATCTGAAGAACATCAGCGTGGACATTCCACGCAATCGCCTGACCGTCATCACCGGCCTGTCGGGTTCAGGCAAAAGCTCGCTGGCTTTCGATACGCTCTACGCGGAGGGGCAGCGGCGCTACGTCGAATCCCTCTCGGCTTACGCGCGCCAGTTCCTGCAGTTGATGGAGAAGCCTGACGTCGATCTCATCGAAGGCCTTTCGCCAGCCATCTCCATTGAGCAGAAAGCCACCAGCCACAATCCGCGCTCCACGGTCGGCACCGTCACCGAGATTCACGACTACATGCGCCTGCTGTTCGCACGCGCCGGCACGCCCCACTGCCCCGAGCACCAGTTGCCGCTTGAAGCGCAGACTGTCTCCCAAATGGTCGATCACGTCCTCGGGCTGGAAGACGGTATCGGGGTAATGATCCTGGCGCCCGTCGTCAGTGACCGCAAGGGACAGCACGAAGAACTCATCACCGAGTTGCGCGCACAGGGCTTCATTCGCCTGCGCGTGGACGGCGAAATCCACGACATCGACGCTGTACCGAGTTTGAGCAAGACCACCAAACACAGCATCGACGTGGTGGTGGATCGCCTGCGCGTGCGTCCGGATTCGCGCCAGCGCCTCGCCGAAAGTTTTGAAACGGCACTCGCCCATGCTGAAGGCCGCGCCATCGCCCTCGAAATGAATAGCAGCAAGGAGCACGCTTTCTCAGCTCGCTATGCTTGCCCGATCTGCGGCTTCGCTGTGCAGGAACTCGAGCCGCGCTTGTTCTCTTTCAACAACCCCGCTGGCGCCTGCCAGACATGCGATGGGCTCGGCACGCGCGAGTTTTTTGATCCGCTACGCGTCGTCACACACCCGGATCTGTCGCTCGCGGCGGGCGCAATTCGCGGCTGGGACAAGCGCAACCAGTTTTACTTCCAACTGCTAGAGGTGCTCGCCAAGGCCTACGGTTTTGACGTCGATGCGAGCTTCGAATCGCTCAAGCCCGTCGTGCGCGAAGTCATCTTGTTCGGTTCCGGCTCACGCAAACTGCCGTTCAAGTATCTGTCCGAATCGGGCCACATGGTCACCAAGGAGCACAGCTTCGAAGGCGTCGTTCCCAACCTCGAACGCCGCTACAGGGAGACGGATTCCGTCGTAGTGCGCGAGGAGCTTTCAAAGTATCGCAGCGTCCAAACCTGTCCGACCTGTAGCGGCAGTCGCCTGCGAGCTGAAGCGCGTTATGTGCGCATCGGCAGCCGCACACTGCCGGAGCTGAGCGCCATCCCTATCGGCGACTGCCGTGACTATTTCCAGCACGCGCAACTCGAAGGCCATAAGGCGCAGATCGCCGACAAGGTCATCAGGGAGATCGTCGCGCGCCTGCAATTCCTTATGGATGTAGGCCTTGACTACCTCAGCCTCAACCGCAGCGCGGACACATTGTCGGGCGGCGAAGCACAGCGTATCCGTCTGGCATCGCAAATCGGGTCGGGCCTCACCGGCGTCATGTACGTACTCGACGAACCCTCAATCGGCCTGCACCAGCGCGACAACGATAGGCTGCTCGGCACCCTGCAACGCCTGCGCGACATCGGCAATACCGTGATCGTCGTAGAGCACGACGAGGATGCCATCCGTGCTGCTGACTTCGTCATCGACATGGGCCCCGGTGCGGGCGAGCATGGTGGCCAGATCATCGCCGAGGGCAAGCCAACCGACGTTATCGCCAACGATGCGTCAGTGACCGGCGACTACCTTTCCGGCCGCCGCGTACTGGCGATGCCCGGCAAGCCCGTGCGCATCAATCCCGAACGCATCGTGCGCCTGAGTGGCGCCAGCGGCAACAATCTCAAGAGCGTCACCCTGGAATTGCCCGTCGGCCTGCTGACCTGCGTGACGGGCGTCTCCGGCTCGGGCAAGTCCACGCTGATCAACGACACGCTTTATGCGATCGCTGCGCGCGAAATCAACAACGCAACGACCGAGTCGGCACCATACGAAAAGATCGAAGGGCTCGACTTCTTCGACAAGATCATCAGCGTGGACCAATCGCCCATCGGCCGCACACCACGCTCGAACCCCGCCACCTACACCGGCATGCTCACGCCGATACGCGAGCTGTTTGCAGGCGTACCGGAATCCCGCGCACGCGGCTACGAGCCGGGCCGGTTCTCCTTCAACGTGAAAGGCGGCCGCTGCGAGGCCTGTCAGGGTGACGGCATGATCCGCGTCGAAATGCACTTCCTCGCCGATGTCTTCGTGCCTTGCGATGTCTGCCACGGCAAGCGCTACAACCGCGAAACGCTCGAGGTGCGCTACAAGGGCAAGAACATCGCTGAGATTCTCGACATGCGCGTTGAGGAAGCGCAGCGCTTCTTCGACGCCGTGCCGACTGTGGCACGCAAGCTCGACACACTGATGGAAGTGGGGCTGGGCTACATCCGCCTCGGCCAGAGCGCCACCACGCTATCTGGCGGCGAAGCCCAGCGCGTCAAGCTCGCACTCGAACTCTCCAAGCGCGATACAGGGAAGACGCTGTTCATTCTCGACGAGCCCACAACCGGTCTGCATTTCCAGGATATCGAAATGCTCCTCAAGGTGCTGCACCGCCTGCGCGAACATGGCAACACCATCGTCGTCATCGAACACAATCTCGACGTGATCAAGACGGCGGACTGGATCGTCGACCTTGGCCCAGAGGGTGGGGGCCGCGGCGGCCAGATCCTGGCTTCGGGCACACCCGCGCAAATTGCAGCGACTGCAGGCAGCTACACCGGCCATTACCTGCAGCGCGCCCTGAATCGGCATTTGGCCCCGACAGCGAGCGCCAGCAAAGTCACAAACACCAAATCCAAGAGCACATCACCAACACGCAGCCGGGGAAGGAGAGAAGCCTGAGTCAGAAACACATCGAGAAGTACATCGCGCCGGGCCAGATCGGTGCGTTTTGCATGGACGACAAAAAGCCCGCACAAGTGCGGGCTTTTTAATTCTTGCGTACTGCGTTCAGAAACAGCTTACGCTACGACTTCACCTTCAGCAGCTTCACCATCCGGACGATCCAACAGTTCGACGTACGCCATCGGTGCATTGTCACCAACGCGGAAACCACACTTCAGGATACGCAGGTAGCCGCCGTTACGGCTCGCGAAGCGCGGACCGAGTTCGTTGAACACCTTGACGACGATGTCGCGGTCGCGCAGGCGGTCAAACGCCAGACGACGATTCGCGAGGCTAGGCTTCTTGCCCAGCGTGATGATCGGCTCGACAACGCGACGCAGCTCTTTTGCCTTTGGCAACGTGGTCTTGATGACCTCGTGACGCAGCAGCGAGTTGGTCATGTTGCGCAGCATCGCCAAGCGATGGCTGCTGGTACGGTTGAGCTTACGCAGGCCGCTTCCGTGACGCATTTTCTTCTTCCTTTATCTAACCCAGCTCGGCCGAGTTCAGTTAAATCTCAACTGAGTCTCAGCTAAGCTTTTCCAGGCCAGCTGGTGGCCAGTTTTCCAGTTTCATGCCGAGCGTGAGGCCACGCGATGCAAGAACGTCCTTGATTTCATTGAGCGACTTGCGACCCAGATTAGGCGTCTTCAGCAGCTCGGTCTCAGTGCGTTGAATCAGGTCACCGATGTAGTAAATGTTTTCCGCCTTCAGGCAGTTCGCCGAACGAACCGTCAGCTCCAGATCATCGACCGGACGCAGCAGAATTGGATCAATACTTGGCGCACGTGGCGCTTCAGCAGCAACCGGCGTGCCTTCCAGATCGGCAAACACCGACAGCTGATCCATCAGCACACGTGCTGCGAAACGAATCGCTTCCTCTGGCTCAACTGCACCATTGGTTTCGATATCGATCACCAGACGATCCAGATCGGTACGCTGCTCGACGCGAGCGCTTTCGACCTGATAGCTGACACGACGCACCGGGCTGAACGATGCATCCAGCATCACACGGCCGATGGTCTTGCTCTCTGCCGACACGGGGCGAGTATTGCCAGGCACATAGCCACGGCCTTGCTCGACACGAATCTGCATATCCAGCTTGCCACCCGGCGCCAGGTGAGCGATCACGTGGTCCGGATTGACGATTTCCACGTCATGCGTCGTTTCGATATCCGATGCCTTGACGACACCTTCACCCGACTTCGACAGACGCAGAACCGTATCGTTACGGCTATGCAACTTGAACACCACGCCCTTGAGGTTCAGCAGGATGTCGACGACATCTTCGCGAACACCATCAATGGTCGAGTACTCGTGCAACACGCCGTCGATGGACACTTCCGTAGCCGCGTGGCCAGGAAGTGACGACAGCAGGATGCGGCGCAGCGCATTGCCCAGAGTGTGGCCGTAACCACGCTCGAACGGCTCCATCACCACTTGGGCGTGAACCGGGGAAACGTTTTGAACGTCGATAATGCGCGGCTTCAACAGGCTGTTACTCTGCATTGCTTATCCTTCTTGCAGTGAATCTTGTCAGGACAAACTCGAGCGCTAAAAATTAGCGCGAGTAGAGTTCCACCACGAGACTTTCGTTGATCGTAGCTGGCAGTTCGGCGCGAACCGGGTAAGCCTTGAAGGTGCCCTTGCCAGCCTTGGCATCAACTTCGATCCATTCCGGGAAGCCACGACCTTCGGCAGCTTGCAGAGCAGCCTTGATACGAAGATGCCCCAGAGCCGCTTCAGTCACTTGCACGACATCGCCAGGCTGCACGATGTACGACGGGATGTTCACACGCTTACCGTTGACCAGCACTGCGTTGTGACGAACCACTTGACGAGCTTCAGCGCGCGACACGCCGAAACCCATACGGTATGCAACCGCATCCAGACGACCCTCCAGCAATTGCAGCAGGTTTTCACCTGTCTGACCCTTGCGGCGATCTGCCTCGAAGTAGGTCTTTCGGAACTGACGTTCCAGCACACCGTAGATACGACGGATCTTTTGCTTCTCACGCAGCTGCTGACCGTAACCGGACAGACGCTGACCTGATTTCTGACCGTGTTGACCTGGCGCGTAGGCACGGCGCTCGATGGAACACTTGTCGGTAAAGCACTTTTCGCCCTTGAGGAAGAGCTTTTCACCTTCACGACGGCACTGCCGGCACTTGGGGTCGAGATTACGAGCCACTTGTAACTCCTTTTAGATGCGGCGGCGCTTCGGCGGACGGCAGCCGTTGTGCGGGATCGGGGTAATGTCGGTGATCGAAGTGATCTTCATGCCAAGCGCATTGAGCGCACGGACAGCAGATTCACGACCCGGGCCTGGACCCTTGATCCGCACTTCCAGATTCTTCACGCCACATTCCAGAGCGGCCTTGCCGGCAGCCTCGGCAGCAACCTGCGCTGCAAACGGCGTGCTCTTGCGTGAGCCCTTGAAACCAGCACCACCCGAGGTCGCCCAGGACAACGCATTGCCCTGACGGTCGGTGATGGTGATGATCGTATTATTGAAAGAAGCGTGAACGTGCGCGATACCTTCAGCGACGTTCTTCTTGACTTTCTTGCGTACCTTCGCAGCAGTCTTTGCCATGTCTATTCCTGATTACTTCTTGCCGGCGATCGTCTTGCGCGGGCCCTTGCGGGTACGTGCATTCGTGCGGGTGCGCTGACCGCGCAACGGGAGGCCGCGGCGATGACGCACGCCACGGTAGCAGCCCAAGTCCATCAAACGCTTGATGTTCATGGTTACTTCACGGCGCAGGTCACCCTCAACCGTAAACTTACCCACTTCATCGCGCAGACGTTCCATCTGCTCTTCAGTGAGATCCTTTACTTTGGTGCTGCGCGCCACACCAGCGGCATCGCACACCTTCTGAGCACGCGTGCGACCGACGCCAAAAATGGACGTCAACGCAATTTCCGTGTGCTTGTGATTCGGAATGTTTACACCTGCAATCCGGGCCATGAACTTTTAACCTTTGAACTTAACTACAAGTCAACGTAACCGCTTCGAAACACGCTGTCATTAACGACGCGCAAGAAGCAGAACACGAAATTTTATCAAACAACAGGGTTTCTATCAACCCTGACGCTGCTTGTGACGTGGCTCTTCGCAGATCACACGCACTACGCCTTTACGGCGAATTACCTTGCACTTACGGCAGATCGGCTTGACCGAAGCTTGTACTCGCATTTTATTTACTCCTAAACAATCTACTTATTTGTTCTGCAACGCCGCGCCACCCTTGAAGTTCGCCTTCTTCAGCAAACTCTCATACTGATGCGACATCACGTAGGCCTGAACCTGCGCCATGAAATCCATCGTTACGACGACGATAATCAGCAGCGAAGTTCCACCAAAATAAAACGGCACCTGCCACTTCAAAATCAACAGCTCTGGCAGCAAGCACACCAACGTCACGTACACCGCACCAATCAGCGTGAGACGCATCAGGATCTTGTCGATGTAACGCGCCGTCTGATCGCCTGGGCGGATGCCAGGCACAAAGGCACCGGACTTCTTCAGGTTGTCTGCTGTTTCCTTCGAGTTGAACACCAACGCGGTGTAGAAGAAACAGAAGAACACAATTGCCGCCGAGTACAACAAGATATAAACCGGCTGACCTGGCGACAGGCCTGCTGCAATATCCTTCAACCAACGCATGCTGTCCGAACTGCCGAACCACTGTGCTGCCGTAGCAGGAAACAGGATAATCGACGACGCGAAGATTGGCGGGATCACACCCGACATATTCAACTTCAACGGCAGATGCGAACTCTGACCGCCATAAACCTTGTTGCCGACCTGACGCTTGGCGTAGTTCACCAGAATCTTGCGCTGGCCACGTTCAACAAACACCACACCTGCCGTCACACCCGCCACCAGCAGGCATACGATCAAGGCCACGATCGGGTTCATCGAACCCACACGCACCAGATCAAACAGGCTTCCAATGGAGTGCGGCAGATTCGCTGCGATACCACTGAAAATGATGATCGAGATACCGTTGCCGATACCGCGTTCCGTAATCTGCTCACCCAGCCACATCAGGAACAACGTACCGGTCACCAGCGTCGTTACCGTCGTGATGCGGAAAATCACGCCTGGCGTCAGAACCAGCCCAGCCTGTTGTTCCAGCATCACCGAGATGCCGACGGCCTGAAATAACGCCAATGCCACGGTGCCATAACGGGTGTATTGCGTCATCTTGCGACGACCCGCCTCACCCTCTTTCTTCAGCGACTCCAGTGCTGGCGAAGCAATCGTCAGCAACTGCATGATGATCGACGCCGAAATATACGGCATGATCCCGAGCGCGAAAATCGTGAACCGCGACAATGCACCACCTGAAAACAGGTTGAACACGCCGAGGATGCCGCCCTTTTGCGAATCGAACAGCTTCGCAAGCTGCGCTGCGTCAATGCCTGGAACCGGGATGTGCGCACCGATGCGGTACACACACAGAGCCCCCAGCAGGAACAGCAAGCGCTTCTTCAGATCGGCAAACTTGTCACTCTTGCCCAGCATTGCTGTCTGGTTAGTAGCCACGTACCGCGCCCCGATCTCGGTTGATATTACGCAGCAGCTTCAGCAGCCACTTCGGCTACCGAACCGCCTGCAGCTTCAATCGCTGCCTTGGCACCCTTGGTGGCGCCAACGCCACGTAGGGAAACCTTGCGGCTGATCTCACCCGACAGAATCACCTTTGCTGACAACGCATCGCCAGGAATCACACCGGCTTGCTTCAGCGACAACAGATCGATTTCGTCGATTGGCAGGTCCTGAATTTCGGACAGGCGCACTTCAACGTTGCGGGCAGCCGTCAGCGACACGAAACCACGCTTTGGCAGGCGACGTTGCATAGGCATTTGACCGCCCTCGAAGCCAACCTTGTGGAAACCACCGGCGCGCGACTTCTGACCCTTGTGGCCACGGCCGCAAGTCTTGCCCAGACCACTACCGATGCCACGGCCAACACGCTTCTTGGCGTGGGTCGAGCCTTCGGCGGGCTTGATCTTGTTGAGTTCCATCACACGCTCCACTTCAGCAGGTAGGAAATCTTGTTGATCATGCCGCGTGTTTCGGGCGTATCAGCAAGTTCCACCGTATGGTTCAGACGACGCAGGCCCAAGCCACGCACCGTTGCACGGTGCGATTCCTTGGTGCCGATCACGCTCTTGACGAGCGTTACACGAATCTTCTTGTCCGACATGGCTTAACCCTGGATCTCTTCAACCGTCTTGCCGCGCTTGGCAGCGATCACGGAAGGTGTGTTGATCTTGGACAGGCCGTTCAGCGTGGCGCGAACGACGTTGTACGGATTGGTCGAACCGAGGCACTTGGCGCTCACGTCAGTAACGCCCATCACTTCGAAGACAGCGCGCATTGCGCCGCCGGCGATGATGCCGCTACCGCTTGGAGCCGGTTGCATCAGCACAACCGAAGCGCCATGACGGCCAACAACGGTGTGATGCAAGGTGCCGTTCTTGAGCGAAACCTTGTTCAGCTTGCGACGGGCTTCGTCCATTGCCTTCTGTACCGCAACCGGCACTTCACGCGACTTGCCCTTGCCCATGCCGACTGCGCCATCGCCGTCACCTACCACGGTCAGTGCGGCGAAACCGAGAATACGGCCGCCCTTCACCACCTTGGTGACGCGATTGATGGAGATCATTTTCTCCCGCAGGCCGTCGTCACGTTCTTCAGCCTGAACCTTCTTTGTTGATTGCTTAGCCATGAGTGTCTCGCTTAGAACTTGAGGCCGCTATCACGAGCCGCTTCGGCCAAGGCCTTGACGCGTCCGTGATACTGGAAACCAGCGCGGTCGAAAGCCACCGCCTGAACGCCTGCCGCTACGGCACGCTCCGCGATCAACTTGCCGACAGCCGTTGCTGCTGCCACGTTGCCACCGTTGGCAACCTGACCGCGCACGGTCGGCTCGACGGTCGAGGCCGAAGCCAGGATCTTCGAACCACAGTCGGAAATGACCTGCGCATAAATGTGCGTGTTTGAACGGAAAACCGTCAGACGCGCAACCTTGAGCTCGGCGATACGGGCGCGAGTTTTGCGGGCCCTGCGCAAACGTGCTTCTTTTTTGTTCATGGAATTCGCCCTTACTTCTTCTTGGTCTCTTTGATGACCACGACTTCGTCGGAATAACGCACGCCCTTGCCTTTGTACGGCTCAGGAGAACGGTAGGCGCGCACTTCAGCAGCCACTTGTCCGACTTGTTGTTTGTCAACGCCCTTGATGATGATCTCGGTCTGCGTCGGCGTTTCAACCTTGACGCCGGCCGGCATCTGATGAACCACCGGATGCGAGAAGCCCAGCGACAGATTCAGCTTGTCGCCTTGAGCCTGAGCGCGGTAACCCACACCCACCAGGTTGAGCTTGCGCTCGAAACCCTTGCTCACACCGATCACCATGTTATTGATGACAGCGCGTGCGGTACCAGACTGAGCGCCTGCACCCTCAACACCTTCCAGCGCCTTGATCACGACGTTTCCACCATCGCGCTCAACGGCGACAGCGGCATTCAAACGATGCTTGAGCGAACCCAACGCACCCTTGACAGTCACTTCACCACCAGCGATCGAAACTTCAACACCTGCAGGCAGGACAACGGGATTTTTTGCAACACGTGACATGGTTTTCTCCTTACGCCACGATGCAAAGAACCTCGCCGCCAACATTGCTGGCGCGGGCACGACGATCGGTCATCACGCCGGACGGGGTGGACACAATCGCCACACCAAGACCGTTCATGACACGTGGCAGCTGGTCGCTACCCTTATAAACACGCAGGCCTGGACGGCTTACGCGTTCGATGCGTTCGATAACCGGGCGGCCGGCGTAGTACTTCAGCGCGATCTTCAGTTCGCTCGAAGCAGCTTCGCCACGTACCACGAAGTCATCAATGTAACCTTCGTCCTTCAACACCTTGGCGATTGCAACTTTCAGCTTCGAAGAAGGCATAGCTACAGTGCCTTTCTGCGCCATCTGGGCGTTACGAATGCGCGTCAGCATATCGGCGATCGGATCAGACATACTCATATCTCGATCTCCTTACCAGCTAGCCTTGGTCATGCCGGGAATTTCACCCCGGAATGCGGCTTCACGAATCTTCAGGCGGCACAGGCCGAACTTGCGGAAGACGCCACGCGGACGACCCGTGATTGCACAGCGATTACGCTGGCGCACCGGATTCGAATTCTGCGGCAACGCCTGGATCTTCAGGCGAGCTTCCATACGCTCCTCGTCGGAACGCGAGGCGTCATTCATCACGTCGGTCAGCATCTTGCGCTTTGGCGCATACTTTTCAGCCAGCTTGCGACGCTTCTCTTCACGATTGATCAGAGACAGTTTTGCCATGTGAGCCTCAGTTCTTGAACGGGAACTTGAACAAGGTCAGAAGCGCACGCGCTTCGTCATCGTTCTTAGCAGTTGTCGTGATGCTGATATTCAGACCACGCAGCGCATCAATCTTGTCGTACTCGATCTCGGGAAAAATGATCTGCTCTTTTACGCCGAGATTGTAGTTACCGCGACCATCAAAGCCCTTGCCTTGGATGCCGCGGAAGTCGCGGATACGTGGCATGGCAATAGTGATCAGACGGTCAAGAAATTCGAACATGCGCGGACCGCGCAACGTCACCATGCAGCCGATCGGATAGCCTTCGCGAATCTTGAAACCCGCGATCGACTTGCGCGCCACAGTGGTCACAGGCTTCTGGCCAGCAATCTTGGTCAGATCGCCCAGAGCATGTTCCAGCACCTTCTTGTCACCGACAGCCTCACCCACACCCATATTCAGGGTGACCTTGGTGATGCGCGGCACTTCCATAACGGACTTGTAACCGAACTGCTTGAACAGTTCCGGCACCACCGTCGCTTTGTAGTATTCCTGAAGACGAGCCATGACGATTCCTTATGCGCTCACCAGTTCGCCGTTCGACTTGAAGAAGCGCACTTTGCGACCATCTTCGAGCACCTTGAAGCCAACGCGATCTGCTTTTTGCGTGACTGCATTGAACAGCGAAACATTCGACACGTGAATGGGCATTTCTTTTTCAACAATGCCACCCACCTGACCCTTGACCGGATTCGGCTTGGTGTGCTTCTTGACGCGATTCACGCCATCAACCACCACGAACTCGGCGGAAACGCGGCGAACGATCGTGCCACGCTTACCCTTGTCTTTACCTGCCAGGATGATGACCTCATCACCTTTGCGGATTTTGTCCATCACAAGCTCCTTAAAGAACTTCAGGCGCCAGCGACACGATCTTCATGAAGCGCTCGGTACGCAACTCACGCGTAACCGGCCCGAAGATGCGAGTGCCAATTGGCTCCAGCTTGGCGTTGAGCAACACCGCAGCGTTCTTGTCGAACTTGATCAGCGAACCATCAGGACGACGCACGCCCTTTGCAGTACGCACAACCACTGCGCTATAAACATCACCCTTCTTGACGCGCCCACGCGGAGCTGCGTCCTTGATGCTCACCTTGATGATGTCGCCCACACCGGCATAACGCCGCTTGGAACCACCCAGCACCTTGATGCACATCACCGAGCGCGCGCCGGTGTTATCGGCGACGTCGAGTACCGACTGCATTTGGATCATTTATTTACTCCATCCAACTTGGCACGCCCTGCTTTCGCAGCTCGTCCAGTCTTGGATCCCGTTCGGGAAATCGCCCCCACGAACACCGCGGGGAATTGAGCCGACAAGTATAGGTCGGTTTTAAAGCAATTGCAAGGGGCAACGATAAATGGTTGCCCCTGTTTGATCAGGCTGCTTGAGCCTTCTCGACAACCTTGGTCACGCGCCAGCTCTTGGTCTTGGAAATCGGACGGCATTCCTCGATTTCAACCAGGTCGCCTTCAGCAGCAATGCCGCCTTCGACGTGAGCGTGGTACTTGTTGGAGCGCATGATGACTTTGCCATAAAGCGGATGCTTCACACGGCGCTCGATGAGCACCGTAACGGTCTTGTTCATCTTGTCACTGACAACACGACCTACCAGGGTGCGACGCACCGTGGCCTGGACTTGTGCTTGTTCACTCATTGCGTCACCGCCTTCTCGCGCATGATGGTCCGCACGCGAGCGATGTCGCGACGAACGCGGAGCAGTTGTGCGCTGCTGGCCAGTTGTTGCGTGGCGTGTTGCATGCGCAGGGAGAACTGTTCCTTCAACAAACCGAGCAATTCGGTTTGCAGTTCTTCAGCCTTCTTCGAACGAATTTCACTAGCTTTCATGATCAATTCCCCACATGCCGCGACACGAAGGCAGTTTCGAGTGGCAGCTTGGCAGCAGCCAGACGGAACGCTTCACGTGCCAGGACTTCGTCTACGCCATCCATCTCGTAGAGAACCTTGCCCGGCTGAATTTCAGCAACCCAGTATTCAGGATTGCCCTTACCGTTACCCATACGCACTTCAGCAGGCTTCTTGGAGATCGGTTTGTCCGGAAAAATACGGATCCAGATACGGCCACCGCGCTTGATGTGACGGGTCATGGCACGACGTGCAGCTTCGATCTGACGTGCCGTCAGACGACCGCGACCGATGGCCTTGAGACCATACTCACCGAAACTGACGGCTGCACCGCGGGTTGCGACACCCTTGTTGCGGCCCTTCTGTTCCTTACGATACTTTCTTCTATTCGGCTGCAGCATCGCTAGCTCCTGCTGGCTTCACACCTGGCGCCTTGCGCACGGTGCGGCGCGCTGCTGGCTTGCCGTCACCCTCGTTACGAGCGGGACGACGACCGCGGCGGGCCTCGTTGTCATTGGTTTCCGGCACGACAGCAGCTTCGCCACGACCGACGTACTCACCCTTGTAAACCCACACCTTGATACCGATGATGCCGTACGTGGTGCGAGCTTCTGCGGTGCCATAGCTGATATCGGCGCGCAGGGTATGGAGTGGCACACGGCCTTCGCGATACCACTCGCAACGTGCAATTTCGATGCCGTTCAGACGACCCGAACTCATGATCTTGATGCCGAGGGCACCCAGACGCATGGCGTTCTGCATGGCGCGCTTCATGGCGCGGCGGAACATGATCCGCTTTTCCAGCTGTTGAGCAATCGAATCGGAGATCAGCTGTGCATCGAGTTCCGGCTTGCGGATTTCTTCGATGTTGACGTGAACCGGCACGCCCATGATCTTTTGCAGGTCGCTCTTGAGCTGCTCGATGTCCTCGCCTTTTTTACCGATGACAACACCCGGACGGGCGCTGAACACGGTAATGCGGGCATTTTTGGCAGGACGCTCGATCAGCACGCGGCCGACGGAGGCATGCGACAGCTTCTTCTTCAGATGCTCGCGGACCTTGATGTCCTGCTGCAGCATCGTCGAGAAGTTCTGGCTGTTTGCATACCAACGGGAGCCCCAATCACGAGTAATCGCGAGGCGGAACCCGGTTGGATGAATCTTCTGTCCCATGTTTATTCCCCGACAGTCACGAAAATGTGGCAGGTCTGCTTCTCGATCTTGTTACCACGGCCCTTTGCACGGGCAGTGAAACGCTTCAGAGAAGTAGCTTTCTCGACAGAAATGGTCTTGATCTTCAGAGCATCGATGTCGGCGCCGTCGTTGTGCTCGGCATTGGCAATCGCGGACTCCAGAACCTTCTTGATGATGACAGCACCCTTCTTGGGGCTGAACGCAAGAATATTCAGGGCCTGATCAACAGGCTTGCCGCGCACGAGATCGGCTACTAGGCGACCCTTTTGGGCCGACAGACGCACGCCGCGCAGAATGGCATTAGTTTCCATGATCACCCTTTACTTCTTGGCCTTCTTGCTGGCAGCGTGACCCTTAAAGGTCCGTGTCAGCGCGAATTCGCCGAGCTTGTGACCGACCATATTTTCGGACACATACACTGGGATATGTTGGCGGCCGTTATGCACGGCAATCGTCAAACCCACAAATTCCGGAAGAATGGTCGAACGACGCGACCATGTCTTGATCGGGCGCTTGTCATTTGAACTCACTGCAGCATCCACTTTTTTGGTCAAGTGGGCGTCTACAAACGGTCCTTTTTTGATAGAACGAGACATGACTTCCCCTTAACGCTTGTGACGACGCTGAACGATCATGGTATCCGTGCGCTTGTTGCTGCGCGTACGGTAACCCTTCGCCGGCGTACCCCATGGGCTGACAGACACGCGACCTTCACCCGTACGACCTTCACCACCACCATGTGGGTGATCGACCGGATTCATCGCAACACCGCGCACGGTCGGGCGGATACCGCGCCAACGTTGTGCACCGGCCTTGCCGATCTTGCGCAGATTGTTTTCTTCGTTACCGACTTCACCGACGGTTGCACGGCATTCGACGTGCACACGGCGGATTTCACCGGAACGCAGACGCAGCTGAGCGTAGGAACCATCGCGCGCCAGCAGCTGAACCGAAGTACCGGCCGAGCGTGCGATCTGCGCGCCCTTGCCTGGCATCATCTCGATGCAGTGCAGCGTCGTACCGACCGGGATGTTGCGGATCGGCAGGGTGTTGCCTGACTTGATCGGAGCTTCCGAACCACTCAGGATTTCCTGACCGACAACAAGACCCTTCGGGGCGATGATGTAACGGCGCTCGCCATCGCGGTAGCAGATCAGCGCAATGTGGGCGGTACGGTTAGGGTCGTACTCGATACGCTCGACCTTTGCCGGAATGCCATCCTTGTTGCGCTTGAAGTCCACAAGGCGATAGTGCTGCTTGTGACCACCACCCATGTGACGGGTCGTGATACGGCCATTGTTGTTGCGACCGGCAGTCTTCGACTGGCTTTCAACCAGCGATGCCTCAGGACGGCCCTTGTACAGATTCGGGCTGACGACCTTGACGAGACCACGACGGCCCGGGGACGTTGGTTTGACTTTGACCAGCATTACGCGGCCCCCCCATCAAATTGAATTTCCTGGCCCGGCTTGAGGGACACGAAGGCTTTCTTCCAGCCCTTGCGTTGGCCCGTCGTCTTGCCGAAGCGCTTGACCTTGCCTTTGACGTTCAACGTTTGCACGGACTCAACTTCCACCTTGAACAGCAGTTCAACGGCGGCCTTGATTTCCGGCTTGGTCGCATCCGTCGCAACACGGAAGATCACTTGCTCATGCTTGTCGGCTACGTAGGTAGCCTTTTCCGAGACTTGCGGTGCGAGCAGCACCTGCAGCAGTCGCTCTTGGCTGAAGCTCATTGCCACACCTCTTCCATCTTTGCGACCGCAGCGCGAGTGATGAGAACGCGTGGGAAGCGAACCAGGGAAACCGGGTCGGCTTCGTGCGCTTCGAGCACCAGCACATTGGGCAGATTGCGCGACGAGAGATACAGATTCTCGTCGAGCTCATCGGTAATCACCAGAACCGACTCGACGCCATAGCCCTTGAGCTTGGCAGCCAGACCGCGGGTCTTAGGAGAATCGAGAGCAACGTTTTCGACAACAGCGAGGCGGTCTTCGCGAACGAGCTGCGACAGGATCGAAGCGATACCTGCGCGGAACATCTTACGGTTGACCTTCTGCGTGAAGTTTTCGTCCGGGCGATTCGGGAAAATGCGGCCGCCCCCACGCCACAGCGGCGAGGAGGTCATACCGGCACGCGCACGACCCGTACCCTTTTGCTTGAAAGGCTTCTTGGTGGAGTGATGCACTTCACCGCGATCCTTCTGGGCGCGATTACCGGAACGTGCGTTGGCTTGATAAGCCACGACGAGCTGGTGAATCAGCGCTTCGTTGTATTCGCGACCGAACAGGGTGTCCGACACTTGCAATGTCGATGCAGCCTGACCTTGGTCATTGATTAGTTTGAGTTCCATGGCGTCTCCGATCAGCTCTTAACGGCCGGGCGAACAACCACGTCGCCGCCATCATGACCGGGCACAGCGCCCTTGACGAGAAGCAGGCCGCGCTCGACATCAACGCGAACAACTTCCAGATTCTGCACCGTGCGCTTCACGTCACCCAGATGACCCGTCATGCGCTTACCCGGGAAAACACGACCCGGATCCTGCGCCATACCGATCGAACCTGGAACGTTGTGGCTACGCGAGTTACCGTGCGTTGCACGGTTCGACGAGAAGTGGTGACGCTTGATAACGCCGGCATAACCCTTACCGAGGGTCGTACCCGTCACATCCACCTTCTGGCCAGCTGCGAAGATTTCAACGCTGATGACATCACCCGCCTTGTACGAGCTGACTTGTTCAGCCGTCAGGGGGAATTCACGCAAGATGCTACCAGCTTCCACACCCGCCTTGGCGAGGTGTCCTGCCAGCGACTTGTTCACGCGAGAAGCGCGACGCGTGCCGTATGCAACCTGAATGGCGGAATATCCGTCCACATCAGGCGTCTTGATCTGGGTCACGCGGTTGTTCGACACGTCTAGCACCGTCACCGGGATGGATGCACCATCCTCAGCGAAGACGCGAGTCATGCCGACCTTGCGACCGACAAGGCCTAAGCTCATTTTTTTCTCCTATGGCCGGGTTTCGATTGACCCAGCCGCCATTTACTTGCAGAAACTTGCTACACGAACCACGCAATCCGCAGAACCAAAACGGCCCTCGATTGCGCGAAGCCGACGATTCTAACGCAGTCGACATACCAAATGCAATCACATTCGACAAGCACCCGATGAAAAAAGACGGATCATTTGATCCGTCTTTTTGCGCCGGAGCGTCAGATGTCTTACTGCAGCTTGATTTCGACGTCGACGCCAGCCGGCAGATCAAGCTTCATCAATGCATCAACCGTCTTGTCGGTTGGATCGATGATGTCCATCAGGCGCTGGTGGGTACGGATTTCGAACTGGTCGCGCGACGACTTGTTGACGTGTGGCGAGCGCAGGATGTTGAAGCGTTCGATACGGGTCGGCAGTGGAACCGGGCCACGGACAACAGCGCCAGTGCGCTTTGCGGTATCGACGATCTCAAGTGCGGACTGATCGATGAGGCGATAGTCGAAAGCCTTGAGACGGATGCGGATCTTCTGATTTGCCATGATGATTCCTAAAGAGCGAAAGAGCGATAAAAACGAATCTGCTACCAGCCTGCAAAAAAACAGGACGGCGGAGTGTACGCTCCGCCGCCCTGCTTTACAACCACTTGCCGAAACTTACTCAACAATCTTTGCAACAACACCTGCACCCACGGTACGGCCACCTTCGCGGATCGCGAAGCGCAGACCTTCTTCCATGGCGATCGGGCAGATCAGCTTGACGGTGATCGACACGTTGTCGCCGGGCATGACCATTTCGGTGCCTTCAGGCAGCGCGATCGAGCCGGTCACGTCCGTCGTACGGAAGTAGAAC
>DATIDV010000014.1:0-32312 GCA_035456105.1 Rhodocyclaceae bacterium
CGCCAGCATGGCGGTGCCCGCTTGTTGCAGGATCTGGCTACGCGAAAGGTTGGCCGTTTCCGAAGCGAAATCGGCATCAACAATTCGCCCGCGAGCGGCCGACTGGTTCTCGACGGCGATCTGCAGCGAGGAAATGACGGCTTCGGTACGGTTCTGCGCAGCACCGAAACCGGCGCGTGCGGACGTGATCTTTGAGATCGCCGTGTCAAGGTTGGTGATGGCGAGCAGAGCACCCGCCGCACCAGCAGTGCCCCCGATGCTGATTGAGCCCGAGTCGATCAGCAACGTACTCGCGCCCAGGCTGACCGTATCAACGGAGATCTGATTGGTGGCGTCAGTGCCGGCACCAACCTGGAATGTGAGGCTAGAGGCGGCTGAGGATGAGAGCAGGTCCAGGTTGTTGAACTTGGTGGCTTTCGAAAGGCGGTCGATTTCCTTGCCAAGCGTGGAAAACTCCAGTTGCAAATTGTCACGGTCGCCAGAGTTGAGCGTGCCGTTGGCAGACTGCACAGCGAGCTCGCGCATGCGCTGCAGGTTGTCCGAGATCTGAGCGGCGCCGCCGTCAGCCACCTGCATGAGCGAGATGGCGTCGTTGGCGTTGCGGATCGCAACATTGAAGCCCTTTACTTGCGAGTTGATGCGCTCGGAGATGGCCAGGCCGGCCGCGTCATCCTTGGCGCTGTTAATACGCAGGCCGGAGGAGAGGCGCTGCAGGGAGGTGGCCAGCGAGAATTGCGAAGCGCTCATGTTGCGCTGCGAATTCAACGACGAGACGTTGGTATTGATGGTCATTGCCATTTCAGTAACTCCTTTTTATGTGCGTTTCTCACTTTGGCCGCGAGGCGGTCAGCAATGTTTTTCACTTGCCTGACCCTTTAACGACCGACACTGGCGAAGCTTTAAATTGAAGCCTTTTTTAGGCTGTAATTTGCTTTCAATCACGTGCCTTGTGAGTTCATAAACGGCGGGTCGGGGGAGTTCAACAGGGTTACCTGAGCTGCAGGGTGACACGCGAGCGAGCGCCGAACAAACGGTCGATAATTCCCGTCGTTATTGGGGATTTCTTTTTTTTTTAAGGATCAGGCGCGGAGAGGTGCGCGCGATCAATGGGCTAGTCAATCAGGCTGGCGTGAAAAATGACACGCTGGAATGCAATGGCCTGTGGTGTAGCGCCGCTAGGTCCGCAGGGGGCAATGGAGAGGGCGGACAAGAGAGGTGAGGTCTAGGTCTACTCGGGTCGCGGGTCCCGTGCCATCAGTTGCTCGACGGAGCCGCGTGGAGATACGCGACCGGCCAGAACGTCGTGCACGGCCCGTGTGATCGGCATATCGACGCCCAGCGTTTCGGCGCGGCGCACCGCGACCTGGGTCGTCAACACGCCCTCAGCAACATGTCCCAGTGTGCGCAGGATTTCGGCCAGTGGCTGGCCGCTGGCCAATGCCAGCCCGACACGTCGATTGCGGGACAGATCGCCGGTGCAGGTGAGGATCAGATCTCCCATGCCTGCCAAGCCCATGAGGGTCTCCCGGCGTCCCCCAAGAGCCTCGGCCATGCGGGCAATTTCAGCCAGACCTCGCGTCATGATTGCAGCACGGGCGTTGAAACCATAGCCAAGGCCATCTGAAATGCCGGCTGCAATAGCCAATACATTCTTGACCGCGCCACCCGTTTCGGCGCCAACGACATCGTCGTTTGCGTACAGGCGCAGGCGCGGGTGATGTAGTTCGCGCGCCCAATGGCTGGCTAACGATGCGTCACGGCTGGCAAGGGTAATCGCGCAGGGCAGGCCTTGAGCAACTTCCTGGGCAAAGCTGGGGCCCGTCAGCGCACCGCAGGGGTAGTCCGGGCCCAATACATCTGAGACGACTTCGTGCGGCAGAAGGCCGCTGACAGTCTCGAAGCCCTTACAGGCCCACAGGACAGGCATGGTCACGGCTATTTTTTGCAGGCGTTGCAGGGTTTCGCGCAAACCTGCAACCGGCGTTGCTATCAGGATGAGTTCGGCGCCCTCGCACGCGAGGGGCAGACTGTCTTCAATACGGATGCCGGCGACCAGCGGCAGCCCGGGTAGGTAGCGCGCATTCTCCCGCGCTTCCCGCATCTGCATGACATGGCTGGCTTCAAAGGACCACAGAGCAACCTCGTGATTGCTCCCCGCATAGGTCATTGCCAGTGCAGTGCCCCAAGCGCCGGCACCGAGTACGGCTATTTTTGCCATCTCAGGAGCCCCAGACAGCCTTCAGTTCGATAAAGCCGGTGCGGCCGTCGCGATGCTTGACCTTGATCCAGCTCCCTGCCGGCTTGTCGACGGGTTCCAGCAAGAGATCCTTGCTGGCAGCAAACACCACCGGCGCATCACTCGCGGGCGCCTGTCTGACCTCGGCTGCGGTGGCCGTGACGATCAACTGGCGCCGCTCCGATAGCAGACTGCGCTCGATCCAGCCAATCCCTCCGCTGGCCTCACGGACTTTTGCCCAGCGATCCAGCGTGACAATCAGTTCGACTGGCGTACCTTTTAGCAGAATGAATTGCGCATTAGCCTTGGCTGAGCCCGCATCAAGAACCTGCGTGTTATCGCTCAGTGAGCGATAGTCCAGTGCCTGCGCTGCCACGGGTGCCAGTGCAGGTGCGAGGAGTATGAGCAGGGCAGGCAGGCGCATGCGCATTCCCCCGATCAGGCGTTGCCCGCGGGCTGAGCCAGTTGTTGTTGGCGAGCGTGGTACAGCGCCTCAAAATTGACAGGCTGCAGCAGCACAGGTTGGAAGCCTGCACGCGTTACGGCGGCAGTAACGGTCTCGCGAGCGTAAGGGAACAGGATGTTCGGACAACCGATAGCCAGCACGGGCTCCAGGTCAGCCTCGCCAAGGTTACGGATCTGGAAGATGGCGGCTTGCGCGACTTCAACCAGGAATACGGTGCGATCTTCCGGCAACTTGGCTGTCACGGTGACGCGCAAGACCGCTTCAAAGAAGCCATCCTGGAGAGGCGTTGTGCTCGTTGACAATTCAACGTTGATTTCTGGCGTTTGCGAGTCCAGGAAGATCTGCGGCGCGTTCGGCACTTCGATCGAAAGGTCCTTCACGTAGAGCTTTTCAATGTTGAAGATGGGTTGGTTGTTGTTTCCCTGTTCCATTTTTCAAAGTCCGTTTGGTGAGGTTGTTTGGTAAAAATGCTGCAGTCGATGGGCCGAGACAGTTGCCGCTCAGCCGAGTAAGGGGTCAAGCTGGCCGGCACGGTCGAGTGCATACAGTTCGTCGCAGCCGCCAATATGCTTGTCGTTAATGAAGATTTGAGGGACGGTGCGCAGGCCAGTGAGTGTCACCATCTCGTCGCGCCGCGCAGGCTCAAGATCAATGCGGACCTTGTCGATCTCGGCAATGCCCTTGCGACGCAGTAGTTGTTCAGCGCGAACGCAGTAGGGGCACACGCCGGTCGAATACATCAGGATCTTGGCAGTCATGGACAACTCAATGCGTGTCTGCAGATCAGGCCCGCGAGACGGGTTGCCCCGCTTGCGACCAAGCGGCAAAACCACCGTCCAGGTTCAGGACTCGTTCGAAACCTGCCTTGCGCAAGGTTTCCAATGCGCTGCGGGAGCGACTGCCACTCTGGCAAACAACGATCAGCGGACGCTTGACGAATTTTTTCAATTCACTGCTGCGCGCTTCGATTTCCTTGAGTGGGATATTGCGTGCTGCAGGCAGATGACCTGCGGCAAATTCGGTTGCGTCGCGTACGTCCACAATAACGGCATTCTCGCGGTTCACGAGCAATACGGCCTGTTGCGGCGACACCGCGTCGGGATTACCGCGCAGCATCGGCATGAACAGCAGGACGCCGGAAACGATGGCCAGCGTGAGCCAGAGATAGTTGTAGTTTTGCAGCAAGAATTGCATGGGATACCTGACGCCTGACGAGCAACGCGACTTGCGATGCCCGGTATGGACAGCGCAGCAAACGTTTTGCTTGCATGCGCTTACCGTTAAAAATGATCCGCTACAATATCATCAATCCCGGCCGGCGCGTGACCCTGCGGCGGAGGCCGGTTGCCGACGATGCGCGTATTGCTGCACATTCCCCTAACCTCAAAAATCAGGCTCGTGACATGTACAAAATCGTATTGCTGCGCCATGGTGAATCCACCTGGAACAAGGAAAACCGCTTTACCGGCTGGACCGACGTCGACTTGACCGAGCAAGGCGTGGAAGAAGCCGTCGCGGCGGGCAAGCTGCTCGAGAAGGAAGGCTTCAGTTTTGACGTTGCCTTTACGTCCGTGCTCAAGCGTGCCAACAAGACTCTCAATGTCGTACTTGAAGAGCTGGATCAGCTGTGGATTCCAGTGACACATCACTGGCGTCTCAATGAGCGTCACTATGGTTCGCTGCAGGGCCTCAACAAGGCTGAGACGGCTGCCAAATTTGGCGATGACCAAGTGCTGGTGTGGCGTCGTTCGTACGACGTGCCGCCGCCCCCGCTGGAAGAAGGCGATGAGCGACTGAATCTGAGTGATCCGCGCTATGCCGATGTTGCTGCGGCTGATTTCCCGCGCACTGAATGCCTCAAGGACACGGTTGCGCGTTTCGTACCTTACTGGCTGGAGAGCATTGCGCCAGTGGTCAAGTCGGGCAAGAAGGTGATCATTGCAGCTCACGGCAATAGCCTGCGCGCGCTCATAAAGTATCTCGATAATGTGCCGGACGACGAGATCGTTGGCGTTAATGTGCCAACCGCTCAGCCGCTGGTCTATGAACTCGATGCAAACCTGAAGCCTATCAAGAACTACTACCTGGGCGATGCCGATGCGATTGCGGCCGCCATGCATGCAGTTGCCAATCAGGGCAAAGCCAAGGCGTGATTGCATCGTTGTCTCGGGGGAAGAGGCTGAAAAAAGGGCTCGCGCTTTCCGGCGCGAGCCTTTTGTTTTGTCTTGCAACACCGCTGGTGGGCGCCGCATCGAGTACGGTATCCGCACCGCCCATTGAAGAGCGTCGCGACGAGCTGAAGTCACTGCGCGACCAGATTCGCAGCCTGCAAAGCGAGATTTCCAAGGGCGAGGAAGATCGAGGCGAAGCGGCGGACCAGCTCGCTGACTCGGAACGTGCCATTTCCGGCGCGCAGCGGCGTCTGCGTGAAATCGTGGGCGAAAAGCAGGCTGTCGAAGCGGAAGTGCGGCGCTTACGTGCCGAGCACGAGCGCCTGGAGGGCGAGCTGACAGCGGCTCGCAAGCAGCTTGGCACGACGCTTTACCGGATTTACGTCGAAGGCGGCGAAGCCGGCGCGCGGCGCATGTTGGGCGGCAAAGACCCGAACCAGATGTCGCGCGATGCGTACTACCTGCAGAAAATTGCGGAAGAGCGCGCTGCAGCGATTCAGGATGCACGCCTTGCGCTAGCCAACCTACAGAAAATACAGGCTGACGCCGAGGCTCGTCGGACAGAGTTGTTGAGTCTTGAGGCTGAGCGAGGTAGCGAGCAACGTCGCTTGCTTGATGAGCGCGCCAAGCGTAAGTCGGTATTGGTCGAGGTGGCCGAGCGCGTCAGCGCGCAACGCCGCGAGATGCAGACCTTGCAACGCAATCAGGCACGTCTGGAAAAGCTGTTGGTCGGCCTGGAGCGTATTGCCCGCGAGCAGGCAGCCAAGGAGGCGCGCGCCCGTGAGCTTGCGGCGGCTTCGGCAGCGCGGGCTGCTGCCTCGTCGTCGGCGCGAGCTAACGCGCAGTCGAGCCGGCATGGCGAGCCCCGCAGCGGCTCCCAGGCATCGTCCGAGGCCGTGCCGCAGCGTGCCGGTGTCGCCGATAGAGTTGCCGAGGCGGGTGTGCCTAACGTCGATTTTGCGCAAATGCAAGGCCGACTGCGCTGGCCCGTCAAGGGCGAACTCTTTGGGCGTTTCGGGGCTCCAAGGAGTGAAGGCGGCCAGTGGCGGGGTGTTTTTATCCGTGCGGCGGAGGGTAACGAGGTCCGCGCAGTAGCGGATGGCAAGGTTGCCTATGCCGACTGGTTGCGAGGTTTCGGCAATCTGATCATCGTTGACCATGGCAATGGTTACATGACGATCTACGGCAATAATGATTCCCTATACAAGACGCCAGGCCAGTCAGTGAAGACCGGTGAGGCCATCGCCAGCGTTGGCGCCAGCGGTGGGCAGGAGGAATCGGGTTTATACTTCGAGATCAGGCATCGCGGGCAACCGGTCGATCCATCGCGTTGGGTAGCAGCAAAGTAGCATTACGGCAGGTCTGCAGGATTCTGGCAGCATTCCATTCGGAGAAATGATGAGTAGCAAGTTCAAGCAGTTCAGTTTGGTGTTCAGTGGCGTCTGCATCGGTGTGCTCATCAGCCTGAATTTCGCGGCGCGTGCCGATCGCGAAGTGCCTGCTTCGACGCTACCCGTTCAGGAGCTGCGCAGCCTGGCGGCAGTTTTCAACTCGATCAAGCAGAACTACGTCGAGCCTGTCGAAGACAAGAAGCTGCTCGACAATGCCATCAGTGGCATGGTCGCCGGGCTCGATCCTCACTCCAATTTCCTGGACGCTGATTCCTTCAAGGATTTGCAGGACTCGACCAAGGGTGAGTTCGGCGGTCTGGGGATCGAAGTCGGCATGGAAGACGGTTTCGTCAAGGTTGTTTCCCCGATCGAAGACACACCTGCTTTCCGCGCTGGTATCAAATCTGGCGACCTGATCGTCAAGATTGACGACACGCCGGTCAAGGGCCTTGCGCTCAATGATGCGGTCAAGCGTATGCGTGGCAAGCCGCAAACCAAGGTGGTTCTGACGGTGGCGCGCAAGGGCGAGAACCGTCCCTTCGACGTAAGCCTGACGCGCGAAATCATCAAGGTGCAAAGCGTGCGTTCGAAGCTCGTCGAGCCGGGCTATGGCTATCTGCGTCTGACCCAGTTCCAGGAGCAATCGACGGTTGATCTGGTCAAGCATCTCGATCGCCTCTACAAGCCGGGGCAGCTGAAAGGCCTCGTACTCGATCTGCGTAACGATCCGGGCGGTTTGCTGAGCGGGGCGGTTGGCGTGTCGGCCGCTTTCCTGCCTTCCAAGTCGCTGGTTGTTTATACCGACGGGCGTGTCGACGATTCGCGTCACAAGTACTTTGCTTCGCCCGAGGACTATGCACGCGGTTCGGATGATGTGCTCAAGGCCTTGCCTGCTGGCGTGAAGAATGTGCCTATCGTGGTGCTGGTAAATGGTGGTTCGGCCTCGGCCTCGGAAATTGTTGCGGGTGCCCTGCAGGACTACAAGCGCGCCACCATCATGGGAACCCAGACTTTCGGCAAGGGTTCTGTGCAAACCATCATTCCACTGTCTGAAACCACCGCTGTGAAACTGACCACTGCGCGTTATTACACGCCGCAGGGGCGTTCGATCCAGGCCAAAGGCATTACACCTGACGTCGTCGTGGAAGACTCTCTGCAAGGCAGCGCGCCAGTGTTCATGCGCGAAGCCGATCTGGAACGTCATCTGATAAACGACAAGGAAAAGGATGTGGCACCGTCTGCGCCCAAATCCGCCACCAAGCGTCGTAACGATGATGATCCGATTCCGCCACCGATTGAATTCGGCAGCAAGGACGACTACCAGTTTGCCCAAGCGCTGAATTTCCTCAAGGGCAAACCGCTCGAGTTGCCGCCGGCAGCTGCAGCTTCCGCACCTGTCGCGGCAGCTTCTACGCCAAAGTAAGCGCGGGCGTCGGACATGAAAAAGGCGGCCGGGAAAACCGGCCGCCTTTTTTTACGTTCTTTCAATTTCCCGAGGCGTTTGCTTAATGCAGCGTCGGTGGCCTTGTGATCTCGGACTCTTCAGCAAACAGCGCGAGCGCTTCTTCAGCACTGAATTCATAGCGGTTATTGGACAGGTCGTCGTCGACGACAACCTTGCCTTGCTCTGCAATGATGCGTTCAACTTCAATACGTCCGAGGTTCTTCAGTACGGCGCGTACCTTGTCAGGATCTGGCGGAAAGTGATGCGTCACTGCACGCGGTTCGAAGATGCGCACGGTTTCCTCATGGAACAGGCGTGTCAGCAAGCTGTGTGAGTCGAGGGTCTGCAATTCGTCGTCGCGCACGGTTTGTGCGAGCTGCGTGACGCGTGACCAGCCGTCGAGATCACGCGTATCTGCGCCCGGGAGTTTTTGCAACAACAAGCCCGAAGCGCTTGTTTCGCTGGCACTCAGAATCAGACAGGCCGCCTGTTGTTCGGATTGTGCGATGTAGTGCTCGAACACCTTTGCCAGCGTATCGCCTTCGATAGGGACGAAGCTCTGGAACGGTGTTGCCGCCTTGGCCAGATCGAGTGTCATCAGCAAGCGTCCATCGCCGAGCAAGTCGTGCAGACCATCCTCCGCGCTGATCTCTCCCTCAATGCTGGCATAGCCGCGAACATTCAACTGGTCGGTGCAATCGACAATGATCATCGGCACCTTGCCGTTGCCGCGCAGCTGGAAGCTCAGCTTGCCCGGCTCTTTCATCTTGTTGCCGATGAGTACGGTAACGGCCGCCATTTCGCCGACGCATTGCATCACCGCTTGCGGGTAGTTGCGCCGGGCGCGCATGCGCTGCCAGCTTTTCGTGAGACGCACGTGTGCGCCGTGAATGTCCAGGTCTTCGAGCAGGAATCTCTGGATGAAATCCTGGCCGGGTGCTGCGTATTCTTCTGTCATCTGATTACTGCTTGAACGTTGTTTGCCATGCCGCCGGATCGAACCCGACGAGTAATCCCTTGCCGGTCTCGACGACAGGGCGCTTGACCAGGCTCGGCTGAGCCAGCATCAAGGTCTTCGCCTTGTCTGAATCGGGCGCAGCGCGATCACTTTCTGGCAATTTGCGCCAGGTCGTGCCGCGCGTGTTGAGCAGCACCTTCCAGTCACTCGCCAGCAACCAGCTTTGCAGCTTCGTGGCAGTCAGGCCGTCCTTCTTGAAGTCATGAAATACGTACTCGATGCCTTGCTCGTTGAGCCAGGTACGGGCCTTCTTGACGGTGTCGCAGTTGGGGATGCCGTAGAGTGTGATCGTCATTATTCCGGGGTGTTCTTGGTGAGGCGCATGGCCATGCGTTTGCGCAGACGGATATTGATCATTTCGACCGTGACCGAGAAGGCCATGGAGAAGTATACATAGCCCTTGGGGATATGCGTCTCGAAGCCCTCGGCGATCAGTGTTACGCCAACGAGCACGAGGAAGGACAAGGCCAGCATCTTGATGGTCGGATTGGCGTCCACAAAGTCACCAATGCTTTTAGCGGCGAGCATCATGACGGCGACCGATATCAGGATCGCGGCGATCATGACCTCGACCTGATCGACCAGTCCGACCGCGGTGATCACCGAGTCAAGTGAGAAGACGATATCGATGATGGCGATCTGTATCAGGACGCCTGCAAAGCTGACCTTGCGGGTGTTCGCGGCGTCGTGCTCACCCTCCGACTCCGGCAGCTGCAGGGAGCCGTGAATCTCGTGCACGCTTTTCCATAGCAAGAACAGGCCGCCGAGGATAAGGATGATGTCGCGACCCGATACGCCCTGAGTCGTAACGTGGAATAACGGCTCGGTCAGTCGCATGATCCAGGCCAGCGATAGCAGAAGAAGGATGCGCGTGCCCATCGCCAGCAATAGCCCAAGTCGCCGTGCGAGATTGCGGCGTGCTGTCGGCAGCCGGCCGACGAGAATCGAGATGAAGATGATGTTGTCGACCCCCAGCACGATTTCGAGTGCGGTGAGGGTTGCAAGGGCAATCCAGGCGTTCGGGTCGGCGAGCAGGTCCATTGAGTATCCTGAAAATCAAGAGTTGAGCTTGTTGAGGTCTTTATTGCATGGGCCGACGCTATGGCCGGGCGGAGCACAATAAGTTCGCAGAATTCACGGATTCATGGCAAAAAACAAGTTGCCAGCCTGTCTCGCTCAGGCAGGCTCGAAATGCTCCAGCATGAGCTGCACACTGGCGACGCCATTGTATTCATTCACCGACAGTCTGTATGCCGCACGGATACGATTGGGGGCGGATTCTGCGCAGTTGAACTGGATCGCCTCGAAACTGGTGCCGCCCTTGCGCAGTCGCAGTTTCAAATGGCGTTCCTTGAGGATGCGCTGGCTTTCCACTTCGAAGACATCGTCGAACATCGGCTGGGCAAAGCCCTGGCCCCAGATGGCCGCTTCGAGCAAGCGTGCCATTTCCAGCGACATATAACCGGATTCCAGTGCGCCATCGGTTTCCACGCAGCGTTGCAGGTCTGCAGGAGTTAGCAGTTCGGCGACGGTTTCGGCAAACGCCGTAGCGAAGCGCGGGTAGTCAGCCTCGCGGATCGACAGCCCTGCCGCCATGGCATGCCCGCCAAATTTCAGGATCAGGTCTGGCTGGCGTTTGCTGATGAGATCGAGCGCGTCGCGCAGATGCAGGGCAGTGATCGAGCGGCCCGAGCCTTTCAGCTCACCATCGCCCGAAGGAGCAAAGGCAATCGTCGGGCGGTGCGCGCATTCCTTGATGCGGCCGGCGACGATGCCGATCACGCCCTGATGCCAGTCCTGCTCATACAGCGTGATACCTGCCTGTTCGCCGACTTCCGTGAATTCGAGCGTGGCGAGCGCAGCCTCCTTCATTTCTTCCTCGATGCTGCGGCGCTGGCGATTGAGCTGGTCGAGCTCCTGCGCGATGTTCATGGCACGCGCGAAGTCATCAGTAATGAGGCATTCAATGCCTAGTGACATGTCCGTCAGACGGCCGGCCGCATTGAGGCGCGGGCCCAGTGCGAAACCCATGTCGAAAGTACTGGCGCGCGAAGGCTCGCGTGCGGCGACGGCGAAAAGCGCCCGCAGACCTGCCTGCATGCGCCCGGCACGCATGCGCGCGAGACCCTGACTTACAAGGATGCGGTTGTTCGCATCGAGCCTGACGACGTCGGCAACCGTGCCAAGCGCGACCAGGTCGAGCAGGTCGCCAAGTTTAGGTTCGGCGCGGCCGCTACTCTCGAACCAGCCACGTTCGCGCAGTTCGACGCGTAGGGCCATCGCCACGTAGAACATCACGCCAACACCCGCGATGCACTTGCTTGGGAAGTCGCAGCCGGGCTGGTTCGGATTGATGATGACGTCCGCTTCCGGCAGCGAATCGCCTGGCAGGTGGTGGTCAGTGATCAGCGTTGCCATGCCCAGCTCGCGTGCTTTGGCGACCCCATCAATGCTGGCAATACCGTTGTCGACGGTGATCAACAGATCGGGCTCCATACTCGCAGCCAGTTTGACAATCGGAGGTGTGAGCCCGTAGCCGTATTCGAAACGATTCGGTACGAGGTAGCTCACATTGGCGCCCATGCTGCGCAGGGCTCGGATACCGACCGCGCAGGCCGTCGCGCCATCGCAGTCATAGTCGGCAACGATGAGCATGCGCGAACCGGCTTCGATGGCATCGGCGAGGAGTTGTGCGCCAGCCTCGATGCCCTTGAGCCCCGCCGGTGGCAGCAGGGCAGTCAGGTCGGTCTTGAGTTCGTCGACGTTGGCGACGCCCCGTGCAGCGAAGAGGCGTGCAAACAGTGGATGCTGGCCCGCGTTGTGCAAATGGCGGGCGGCTTGTTGCGGGACGGAGCGTTGAACGATGCGTGTCATTCGTAAGAGGTCATGCGGAAGGTTTGCCTAGTGCGGCGACGAGCTGCGTCTTGCTGGCGCCACCTTGCCAGAATTTCCAGCGTGGCGTCGGCGAGATATTGAATTGCGCCAACGCCGTATCGCCGGGCGCGACGATGCGCAGATGCTGGATGCGACCGCTGCGCAGTTGTTGCGCGAGCGGCACGAACACCTCGTCATCCAGCCTCTGCAGGGCTTGCGACCAAGCGGCGGCGTCACGTTGTTGTGCCGGAGCATGCAGATCGTCGATCAGCGACCATGCGGCGGGCTGCTGCGCATCGAAAGTCGCAATATTGGAGTGAGCGAGGCGCGCGAGACCGGCGAGGTTGGCATTTGGCGCCAGCAGGCGAGCGGCCATGTTGGCATCAGGCGGGGTCAGCCCGTGTGGTGTGCGGCCCAAGCCCCACAGCCAGAGGGAATTCAATGCGGGTGAGCGACGTGCTTCGCGGGCCGTATTGACCGCATGGTTGTGACAGAAGACTTGCAGCTCATTGGCGAGCTTCGACCACCATGCCGCTTGTTCGCCCTGCGCCTGAAACTGCGCGACGGGTCGGCTCTCGACATCGGCGAGTGCTGCGAGCGTGACGGGCAGCTTGTCGCCATGCTCTGAGTTGAGCGCGAGGTAGCAATGCTCGGGCGAGGTGCGCGAAAACCGGCCGATGTCGGCGAAGGTCTTGTTCAGATCGGCCAGCAGGCTGTCCATTTCTGCGGCCTGCAAACCTAGCGTTTCGGGTGCATCAAGCAGCAGGTGCTGGCGCGCAAAACGCAGGCTGACCGGATCGGCGCACGCCCACAGGGTTTCATCATCAGGTGTCGATTCCTGTTCGCCAGCAAGGCGTAGCGCGGCGAAGGGCAATTTGCCCTGCAAGCCGAACTGGCCTGCCAGCCAGACATCCAGCGGGCAGGGCGGCGCATGATGCTCCTTCGCCTGGGCAAACAAGGCTGACAAGCCGGGCAGGGTAAGCGCAGACAGGGCTTCGGATACGCCCGTGGTGGGCCAGATCAAACCGGGAATGACGCAGAGCGTTGATTCGGGTGCAGACATGGGGCGATGGTACCAAGACTGACCGTTGGACTCGCACCCGGACTTGTGTCGACGGCACGTCAGCCTTTTGTGCATCGCGGCGCGGCGCGGTGTAGCATGCAGCCCGCCATGAACATCTTCCGCAGAATTTTCAGCTCTTTCGAGCTTGCCGTCGGCTTGCGCTATGTGCGAGCTAAACGCCGCCGCAGTGGGGGCGGCTTCGTTTCCTTCATCTCTTTCGTTTCGATGGCCGGTATCGCGCTCGGGGTAGGCGCCTTGATCATCGTGCTGTCGGTCATGAACGGTTTCCAGCGCGACCTGCGCACACGCATTCTGGGCATTGCCTCACATGTGCAGATCTCGGCCTATCAAGGCGAGTTGCACGAGTGGAAGAAGTACGCCGATCTGGCACGAACCCTGCCGCAGGTTGCGGCAGCCGCGCCTTATGTGCAGCAGCAAGCCATGTTCTCGCTGGATTCGACCGTCAAGGGCGCGATCGTGCGTGGCATCGATCCGGCGCTGGAAGATTCGGTCGCCGACTTCGCCAAATTCATGAAGGCAGGCAAGCTGACCGACCTCGTGCCCGGTGAATTCGATGTGATTCTGGGCATCGATCTGGCGCGCTCGCTAGGCGTGCAGATGGGCGACAAGGTCACACTGATCGCGCCGCAGGGCCTGGTGACACCTGCTGCCGTGCTGCCGCGGGTCAAGCAATTCCGTGTGGTCGGCGTGTTCGAGGCCGGCATGTATGAATATGACGTCGGCCTTGCGCTGATACACATGAACGACGCGCAGAGACTCTATCAGATGGGCGACGGCGTCAGCGGGGTACGCCTCAAGCTGGCCGAACTGTTCGATGCTCCGAAGGTCGCAATGAAGCTGGGCCTGCAGATGCCGCCGGATGCCTACGTCACCGACTGGACGCAGAGCCATGCCAACTTCTTCCGTGCCGTGGAAATCGAAAAGCGCGTGATGTTCATCATCCTGTCGCTGATCGTGGCAGTCGCCGCCTTCAATATCGTGTCGGCGCTGGTGATGGCCGTGCAGGACAAGCGCGCTGATATTGCCATCCTGCGTACGCTCGGCGCGAGCCCGCGTTCCATCATGAGCATCTTCGTCGTGCAGGGTGCGCTGATGGGCTTCATCGGCCTCGGCATCGGCGTGGTCTTCGGCGTGACCGTGGCGCTCAATATCGGCACCATCGTGCCCTTCATCGAGAACCTGTTCCACTTCCACATCCTGTCGCCCGAGGTTTATCAGATTTCCAGTCTGCCCTCCGAGCTGCTGTGGAGTGACCTCATCGGCATCATCATCATCGCCTTCATCCTGACTCTCGTGGCGACGCTCTATCCGAGCTGGCGCGCGTCGCGTATCAATCCTGCCGAGGCCTTGCGCTATGAGTAATCCGATCATGGGCAGCGACAGCATTCTTTCGTGCAGCGGCCTGGGCAAGACCTATGGCAGCGGCGATACGGCCGTACCGGTTCTGCGCAGCATCGACTTCACGGTGTCTCCCGGCGAGACGGTGGCCATCATCGGTTCATCCGGCTCGGGCAAGAGCACCTTGCTGCATTTGCTGGGCGGCCTGGATTCGCCGAGCACGGGCAGCGTGACCATCATGGGGCGCGCCATGAACAAACTGTCAGAAGCGGAGCGCGGCGACATCCGCAATCACACGCTGGGCTTCGTCTATCAGTTCCATCACCTGTTGCCGGAGTTCTCTGCGCTTGAGAACGTTGCCATGCCGCTGATCATTCGCCGTATGCCGCGTGCGGAAGCGCATGAGCGTGCCGCAGCAATGCTCACGTCGGTCGGTCTTGGTCATCGGCTGGAGCATGGCCCCGGGGAGCTTTCCGGCGGTGAACGTCAGCGTGCGGCGATTGCGCGTGCGTTGGTGACTGAACCGAAATGCATTCTCGCGGATGAGCCCACGGGGAACCTCGATAGGCGCACCGCTGCAACGGTGTTCGACCTGATGCTGTCGCTCAATCAGCGCCTGGGCACGGCACTGGTGGTTGTCACGCACGATCCCGAACTCGCGCAGAGAGCCGCGCGGTTGCTGAATCTGCAGGACGGCGTGCTGAGCGAGTCTGCAGCCAGCTAATCATGTTGGTATGTGTGTGGCATTGCGCGCACGGCGCTGTTTGATCACGCGTCGCAAATGCAGGGTCCAGAGGATTTTGACGGAGAAGTAACCGATCACGGCGAGTAGCGCCGCCAGCACCAGCAGGCCGACAGCCAGTGGTTTGCCGAGACCTGCGAGCCAGTGCATTAGCGCCACGCTCCACTCAAACAACGAGTGCGCGCCCTTTTCCGGCGGCATGACGAACTGCGCCTGCGAACCGGTAACGAAGCAGCCGATGGTGAACGCCACGAGGTAGAGCGGCACAATGGTCAACGGGTTTGTATAGAGCGTCGTGACCAGTGCCAGCGGCAAATTGGCACGTGCGACGATGCAGGCTATGGCTGACCCGAACATCTGAAATGGGCCCGGAATGAGCCCGCAGAACATGCCGATGGCAACCCCACGCGCGGCCGAGTGACGGTTCAGATGCCACAGGCAGGGGTGCGTCAGCGGCTTGCCCAGCATGGCAAATACACGGTTGTTGCCGAGTGTCGCGTGGTCTGGCGTATAGCGTTTGAAAAACTTGCGCATTCAGCGATCTCTCTTGTTCTGCTTCTGATTGTAGCTTCGCGTGGCAGGACTGTCCGCGCGCTGCACTCGGACACGCGCGCGTGCAGGAAGTGCCGTGCTCCTCGTGGTTAAATCCCGTCCATGCGTTTTTGGGTGATGGCTTTCGCTCTGGGGATCTGCTGGTGTCAGCAACAGGCTGTCTTGCCGTCGCTTGTGCAGTTGCTCGCCTACGCGGCAGTGCTGAGCCTGGGTTGTTTGCTCACGTGGCGTTTGCGCTGGCAGAAACTCTCATGGATATTGGTCTGCCTGTCGGCGATCGCTTGTGGCAGTGCCTATGCTGACTGGCGCGCCGGGTTGCGCCTGGCCGAGGCATTGCCCTCTGCAATGGAGGGTGAGGACTTTGTCATCTCCGGGTACATCGCCGACCTGCCGGACCGGGGCGAGCGCGGTACGCGCTTCTTGTTTCGCGCCCTGCAGCGCCCGGCTGGCGTGCCAGAAAATCTCTCACTGAGCTGGTATGCCGATGGCAAGCAAGCCATCCCGAACTTGCGTGCTGGCGAAGCATGGCGACTCACTGTGCGGCTGCGGCGGCCGCATGGCAACCTGAATCCGCATGGTTTCGACTTTGAGGGCTGGATGTTCGAGCGTGACATCCGTGCCGTGGGCTATGTGCGCAGTCGTGATCGGAGCCAGCGCATGGAAGTGATTGCCTACGGTATCGCGCCACACATCCAGCACGCTCGGCAAGTGGTGCGGGAGCGCTTCGAGCGCGCACTGCCACAAGGACGCTGGGTGGGGGTGTTGAGCGCGCTTGCCGTCGGTGACCAGTCCGCCGTCTCGGCCCCGCAATGGCGTCTGTTCAGCCAGACAGGCGTGACACATCTGATGAGCATATCAGGCGGCCATGTCACCTTGTTTGCCGCGCTGATCGCGTGGCTTGTGAGACGTTTCTGGTCGCGCTTTCCGCGCCTGTGTCTGCGTTTGCCTGCACAGAAGGCGGCGATCGTGGCCGGTGCCTTTGCGGCCTTCTGGTATGTCCTGTTGTCAGGCTTTGGCGTACCGGCGCAGCGTACGCTTTACATGTTGCTGGTGGCCGCGCTTGGCATCTGGTTCGGGCGTGGCACGGGTGCAGTACGCTGTCTTTCGGCTGCTTTGCTGGTCGTCCTGCTCTACGATCCCTGGGCGGTCTTGTCGCCCGGCTTCTGGTTGTCGTTCGGTGCGGTTGCCGTGTTGTTCTGGGTAGGCAGTGAGCTGGTCAGCACGGAGGGCTCAGTCCTCTCCTGGATGCGTGCCCAGCTACGCGCGCAGTGGGCCATCATCCTGCTGACCTTGCCGATACTGCTCGGCTTGTTCCAGCAGTTCTCACTGGTGTCGCCGCTTGCCAATGCCGTAGCCATCCCGCTGATTAGCGCCGTGATCACGCCACTGGCCTTGTTGTTTGCCGTGTTACCGCTTCCCAGCCTTGCCGAGTTCGCGCACTGGCTGCTGGCGTTGCTGATGTGTTTTCTCGAATGGCTTGCGGTGCTGCCGTTGGCCATCTGGCAACAGGCCGCACCGCCGACCTGGCTGGTTGTCATTGGCGTGTTCGCGGCGTTCTGGGCGCTGTTGCCGCGCGGCGTACCCGGTCGGCGTGTGGTGTTGCTGGCCTTCCTGCCACTGCTGATGTGGACGCCGCCGCGCCCTGAAGCGGGTCGCTTCAATGCAGGCGTCATTGACGTGGGGCAGGGGCTCGCCGTGCATGTGCAGACGGCACATCACGATCTTCTGTTCGACACCGGCCCGCAATACACGCCGGAAAGCGATAGCGGCGAGCGCGTCATTTATCCCTATCTGCGCGCCGTTGGTGTCGAACAACTCGATCGCATGATCGTCTCCCACGACGATCTCGATCACAGCGGCGGCGCGGCTTCGTTGTTGAAGCTGATGCCCGTCAAGACCTTCATGAGCAGCCTGCCTGCGGACCACGCCCTGGTGCGTCAGTCCGGTGGCCAGCAGCCCTGTGTGCGTGGCGAGAGTTGGGATTGGGATGGCGTGCTCTTTGAAGTGCTGCACCCAGCGCAGGACAGCGCCGCAACGAAGGACAATAACCACTCTTGCGTACTGAGAGTCAGCGACCCGGCATGGAGCCTGCTGCTCACCGCCGATATCGAGGGGTCGTCGGAGAACGAGATCCTCGCGTGGGATGCGGCGCACTTGCGGAGCAGCGTGATGGTCGTGCCACATCATGGCAGCAAGACTTCATCGCAACAGGTCTTCATTGATGCGGTCGGCGCGCGCATGGTGATCTTCACCTCCGGCTATCGCAACCGCTTTCATCATCCGGCACCTGAGGTGGTCGAACGTTATGCGGCGACGGGTGCGTTGTTGCTGCGCTCGGACATGAATGGCGCTGTAATACTCGAAGAAGGCGCAGAGCCTGTATGGGAAAGGCAGCTGCGTGCGCGCTATTGGCAGGGCAAGTAGTGGTACAACACCGGAAGGGTCGAGGCGCTGTCGTCGGCCGCGTTGAGTGAGGATGTCTATGAAAAAGCTTTGGCAGTTTCTCAAGTCATTATTCGTGCGTCGCAGGCCGGCGCAGGTTGTGCCGGACAAGCCACTGCGTCGCTGGGATGCGCATTGCCAGGGAAAGTCCGGCACGCATCGCATGTCATGTGTGGAGTGGGGCGATCCGGAAAATCCGCGTGTGCTGGTCTGCGTGCATGGCCTGACGCGCAATGCGCGCGACTTCGATGATCTGGCGCAGGCCCTGAGCACGCACTACCGCGTGATCTGCCCGGACGTGGTAGGCCGTGGGGAGAGCGACTGGCTGCCCAACAAGCTGGACTATCAGATACCGCAATATGTCGCCGATATATTCATGATGCTCAAGACACGCGGCATCAAGGAAGTGGATTGGGTCGGCACCTCGATGGGCGGTCTGATCGGCATGGCCTTGGCAGCGCAGGCGGGCAATCCGATCCGTCGTCTGGTGCTCAACGATGTCGGCCCGCTCATCACCGGCGTTTCGCTGCAACGCATTGGCGAGTACGTAGGGCGCGCGCCGGACTTCCCGACGCTGGAAGCGGCCGAGCAGTTCATCCGTGCCGTGTGCGCGGGGTTCGGCAATCTCACGGATGCGCAATGGCATCACATCACGTTGCACTCGATGAAGCAGGAAGACGGCGTGTGGAAGATGCGCTATGACCCGGGCATCGGCGACGCATTCCGCGTAGGGCCGGTGGGTGACGTGGCGATCTGGCCGATCTACGATGCGATCAGGTGTCCGGTGCTGGTGATACGTGGCGCCAACTCCGATCTGCTCCTCGCCGACACGGTGGCCGAAATGACACGCCGTGGCCCGCGTGCCCAGGCTGTCGAAATTCCCGACGTGGGCCACGCGCCGATGCTGATGGATGTGGCGCAGATCGACATCGTCAAACGTTTCCTGCTCGCTGACTAGGCCAGGATGAACGCCATGAAATTCTTTAACCAATTTCTTTCTCAATTCGGCTGGATGGACTGGCTGGGTCTCGGCTGGTTTCTGCTCTGCTGGGCAGGCTATGAGCGCATCGTGGAGCAGGGGTGGCGCGGGCGAATCACCCTGCTTGAAGAAACACACAGGCTTCGTCTGAGTTGGGCGCGGCAGATGCTGATACGCGAGAACCGCATCGTCGATGTCGGGCTGGTCGGCAATCTCGTGCACAGCGTTTCGTTTTATGCAAACACCTCGATCTACATCATCGCCGGCCTGTTCGCGACGCTGGGTGCGCTGGACCGCTTCATCGAGACTGCTGCCGATCTGCCCTTCGCGCACGCCCTCTCGCGTGAGGCGCTGGAGATCAAGCTCCTGATGCTCATCGCGGTGTTCGTGGTGGCTTACTTCAAGTTCACCTGGTCGCTGCGCGAGTTCAATGTGCTGTCCATCATCTTGGGGGCAGTGCCGCCAAAGGAGCACGACACGGAAGAGCTTGAGCTATATGTCCAGCGCACGGCAGCGGTGAACACCTGCGCCGGCGACGATTTCAATCGCGGCATTCGTGCCTATTACTTCGGCATGGCGATTCTTGCCTGGATGGTGATGCCGGGCCTGTTCATCGTCGCGACGACCTTGATCTTCATCGTGCTGGCGCGGCGTGAGTTCGATTCCGAGGTGTTGCGCGCGCTCCGCTTGCAAAGCGATATCGCATTGCCGAAATGAGGGTAAAGAACAAGGGCTGCATTTGCGGCCCTTGTTGTCTGGCGCGTAGCTGCGTCACTCCTGCTCGAGCTTGATCGAGGCTGAGTTGATGCAATAGCGCAGCCCGGTCGGGTTCGGGCCATCTTCAAACACGTGACCCAGATGTGCACCGCATTGCTGGCACATCACTTCGGTGCGGATCATGCCGTGGCTGTGGTCTTCGACCGCCTCGACATTGTCCGGATCCGACGAAGTGAAAAAACTCGGCCAGCCGCAGCCAGCGTCGAATTTCGAATCGGAATGGAACAGCTCGGCGCCACAGCAGACGCAGTGATATGTGCCGTTGGCCCAGACATCCCAGTACTCACCGGTAAAAGGACGCTCGGTGCCTTTCTGGCGAGTGACACGGAATTGCTCGGGCGTGAGCGCGGCGCGCCATTCGGATTCGGGTTTGTCTACGGGGCGGGACATGCCATTTCTCCTTGAATGTCCTGGTTGGCGGGGAGCACAAGAATAGACCGGCGAGCGGCCGGGTTCCTTACTTTGGGTGCGCGTTCATGATTCTGCAATGCGCTCAAACCCGTGCGTACTCGTCATCCGGGGATAGATTTGAGTCGAAAAGCGATGCGTTTTTCGTTAAAATTCAGGCCTTTCTCGGGCAGCGCCCCCCGGCTGCTGCCTTGTTGGCCCCCACCGCGAGTCCTCAATGTCCGAAATCCTCAAGCTTCGTGGCGCACCGGCGTTCTCCGTCGTGCGTACCTCCCGTATTGCCGATGCTGTCTCTGTCGCGGCCAGTCGCATCAAGGGGCTGGTTGCCGAACACTGGTACTTCATCGAAATCAATGCGCCACTGAATGCCTCGGAGCAGGCGCGTCTGGTCGATCTGCTGGCTGCACATCCGGCCTCGGCCGAGCTGCCGGCGGGGACGAACGTGCTGGTCACGCCGCGTCTCGGCACGATCTCGCCGTGGTCGTCCAAGGCCACTGACATCGCCCACAACTGCGGTTTCGACAAGGTCGTGCGCATCGAGCGCGGCACGATGTTCACGCTGGACGCCAGGAGTCTCGATGCCGAGACACGCGATGCCGTGTTGCCGGTGCTGCACGACCGCATGACCGAATCGGTGCTGGATGGTGTTGCAGCAGTCGATGCGCTTTTTGCACACTACTCGCCGAAGCCGCTCAGCAGCGTCGACGTCGTCGCGGGTGGTCGCGCAGCATTGGTCGCCGCCAATAGCGAGCTGGGCCTGGCCCTATCGGAAGACGAGATCGACTACCTCGTCGACAACTTCACCCGCGTCGGTCGCAATCCGACCGATGTCGAGCTGATGATGTTCGCGCAGGCCAACTCCGAACATTGCCGCCACAAGATCTTCAATGCCGACTGGATCGTCGACGGCGAGAAGAAAGACAAGAGCCTGTTCGGCATGATCAAGGACACGCACAAGGCACACCCGCAAGGCACGGTGATGGCCTATGCCGACAACGCGTCCATCATCGAAGGGTTCGACGTAGAGCGTCTCTATCCGGAAGCGGATGGCAAGTGGTCGTACAAGCAGGAGCTGACGCACATCCTGATGAAGGTAGAGACGCACAACCACCCGACGGCCATCTCGCCGTTCGCGGGCGCGTCCACCGGTGCAGGTGGCGAGATTCGCGATGAGGGCGCAACCGGTCGTGGTTCGCGTCCGAAGGCTGGCCTCGCCGGTTTCACCGTTTCCAATCTGAAGATTCCCGGCGCGGTCCAGCCCTGGGAAAAGGATTCCGTTGCTTACGGCAAGCCCGAGCGTATCGCCTCGCCATTGCAGATCATGATCGACGGCCCGCTCGGCGCGGCTGCGTTCAACAACGAATTCGGTCGCCCGAACCTGACCGGCTACTTCCGCACCTTTGAGCAGGAAGTACAGGGCGAAGTGCGCGGCTACCACAAGCCCATCATGATCGCCGGCGGTGTCGGCAACATCCAGGCGACGCAGTCCTTCAAGGAAGAATTCGCGCCCGGCACTCTGCTGATCCAGCTCGGTGGCCCCGGCATGCTGATCGGCTTGGGCGGCGGCGCGGCTTCGTCGATGGCGACGGGCAGCAATACGGCCGATCTGGACTTCGCTTCCGTGCAGCGTGGCAATCCGGAAATCGAACGGCGCGCGCAGGAGGTCATCGACGCCTGCTGGCAGATGGGCGACAAGAACCCCATCAAGGCGATCCACGACGTGGGTGCCGGCGGCCTCTCCAACGCATTCCCCGAGCTGGCCGATTCGGCGAAGCTCGGCGCGCATTTTGAGTTGCGCAAGGTGCAGATCGAAGAGCCGGGAATGAGTCCGCGCGAGATCTGGTCGAACGAAGCACAGGAGCGCTACGTGCTCGCGCTGCCGCCGGAACGTCTCGAAGAGTTCAGCGCCATCTGCGCACGCGAGCGCTGCCCGTTTGCTGTGGTGGGCAAGGCAACGGCCGACGGCCGCCTGCAAGTCACCGACAGCCATTTCGAAAATCACGCCGTCGACATGGAAATGCAGGTGCTGCTCGGCAAGCCGCCGAAGATGCTGCGCGACGTGGCGACGCGCCAGGTCTTCCTGCCGCCGTTCGACGTGAGCGCTATGGACGTCAAGGAAGCGGCGCTGCGCGTGCTGCGCATGCCGGCCGTGGCGAGCAAGTCCTTCCTCATCAACATCGGCGACCGTTCCGTCGGCGGCCTCACCGCACGCGACCAGATGGTCGGCCCGTGGCAAGTGCCCGTGGCTGATGTGGCTGTGACGGCAATGAGTTTCAAGGGCTACACCGGTGAAGCTTTCGCGATGGGCGAGCGCACGCCATTGGCATGCGTCAGCCCGACAGCCTCGGGCCGTATGGCGATCGGTGAGTCGATCACCAATCTGCTGGCTGCGGATGTGGCCGACATCGGCGACATCAAACTGTCCGCCAACTGGATGGCTGCAGCGGGTCATCGCGGCGAAGACGCTGCGTTGTTTGCGACCGTCAAGGCCGTTTCCGATTTCTGTATCGCCGCGGACCTGTCGATTCCCGTCGGCAAGGACTCACTGTCGATGCGCACGACGTGGAGCGACGAAGCGGGCTCGAAGGCGGTGATTTCGCCGCTTTCGATGATCGCCACTGCATTCGCTCCTGTGGCCGATATCCGCAAGACGCTCACGCCACAACTGAAGATCGAAGATGGCGTCGAGACCGAGCTGGTGCTGATCGACCTTGGCAAGCAGAAGCATCGCCTCGGCGGCTCCATCCTTACGCAAGCCTACAACTCGGTCGGCGAGCACGCGCCCGATATTGATGCCGCAACGCTCAAGCAATTCGTAGCAGGTATCGCCGCGCTCAAGCGCGAAGGCCTGTTGCTGGCTTACCACGACCGCTCCGACGGCGGCCTGTTCGCCACGCTGGCGGAAATGTCATTTGCATCGCGCACCGGACTTTCAATCGAGCTCGATTCGGTCTGCTACGACGACATGATGAGTGACGTCGACGGCAGCGAGAAGCGCCCGGACCTGCTCAAGGGCCGCTTCAACGACCGCATCTTCGGTGCGCTGTTTGCCGAAGAACTAGGCGCCGTCGTGCAGATCAAGCGTGCCGACCGCGAGCGCGTGCAAACAGTTCTGCGCGAAGCCGGCCTCGGTGCCGAAACGCACTTCATTGGCTATCCGAATGACCGTGGCGATCTGCGCATCCGTCGCAACGCCAAGATGGTGTTCGAAGCGAACGTGAATGAGCTGCTGCAGGTGTGGAGCGAAGTCAGCCACGAAATCGCCCGTATCCGCGACGATGTCGAAAGCGCCGATCAGGAGTTCGCTGTGCTGGCCGACAAGAGCGACCCCGGCCTGTCGATGTCGCTGACGTTCGATCCGGCTGAAGATATCGCAGCGCCTTATTTGGCACCATCGATTGCGAAGGCTCGCCCAAAGGTCGTCATCCTGCGCGAGCAGGGCGTCAACTCGCAGAACGAGATGGCTTCCGCGTTTGAGGCAGCAGGCTTCCAGCCGCATGACGTGCACATGTCCGATCTCATGACTGGTCGCGTCAGTCTTACCGACTTCCACGGCCTCGCGGCCTGTGGTGGTTTCTCGTACGGCGACGTGCTCGGTGCGGGCCAAGGCTGGGCCAAGTCCATCCTGTTCAACGACAAGCTGCGCGAACAGTTCTCGGCCTTCTTCTCGCGTAGTGACACCTTCGCGCTGGGCGTCTGTAACGGCTGCCAGATGATGAGCAACCTCGCGGAGATCATTCCCGGTGCGGAAGCCTGGCCGCGTTTCCATCGCAACAAGAGTGAGCAGTTCGAAGCGCGTGTGGCGATGCTGGAAATCCTTGAGTCGCCATCGGTGTTCTTCAGCGATATGGCCGGCAGCCGCATGCCGATCGTGGTCAGCCACGGTGAGGGCAGGGCGGTGTTCGCCAATGCAGGCGATCAGGGCAAGGCGCTGGTGTCCGCGCGCTATGTCGACAACACGGGCGCAGTGGCGAGCAGCTATCCGGCGAATCCGAATGGCTCGCCCGATGGCATCACCGGCCTGACGACGGCTGATGGTCGCTTCACGATCATGATGCCGCACCCGGAGCGCAGCCGTCGCGCAATACAGATGAGCTGGGCGCCGGAATCGCTGGGTGAGGACTCACCATGGATGCGCATGTTCCGCAATGCGCGCAAGTGGGTGGCATAAAGGAGTTCAACCACAAGACAAAACGCCCGCTGACATCAGCGGGCGTTTTTCATTCAGTCGTGCAACGGGGGGTATTTGACCGCGTTGAGCGCGATCTTGTTACGCACCGCTTCATCAATATCAATCTTCAGCACCATCGAGATGCGCATCAGGTAAAGCAGTACATCGGCGATCTCCTGCTTTACATGCTCGGCCTTTTCCGACTGCATGATCTTGTCGGCCTGTGCATCTGTCATCCACTGGAAAATTTCGACCAGCTCTCCGACTTCTCCGGTGAGGGCGAGCAGCAGACTACGCGGCGTGTGAAACGGGTCCCAGTCACGCTGGCGCGCGAATTCCGCGAGGACGATTTCAAGGTTTGTCGTGTCGATCAGTTTGTCCGTAGGCATTGCGGAAAGTCCGTGTGCGTTGTTGCGTAATTGTCGTACAAAGCGAGGCGGTCTGAGGTGATACCCGTTTGTAATGTGGATTCGCGAGCGGGCGTGGCCTATAAATCCGTTTGTGCCAGCTTGGCGTGGGTTCTGGTTGGCACGGCGGCTTTCGCAGCCGTCATTTCAACTAACAGGGGGTTTCCGATGATCAAGACTTTTCTCGCTGTGAGCCTTGCCGCCTTGATGGCGCCGGCATTCGCCGCCAAATCCTGTGACGAACTGAAATCTGAAATAGAGGCCAAGATCAAAGGCCATGGCGTCGAGACCTTCACGCTGGACGTCGTGCCGAGTGCCGAGGTCAAGGATCAGAAGGTCGTTGGCAGCTGCGGCGGTGGCGCGAGCAAGATCGTTTACAAGAAGGGCTGACCCCGGCCCTGTCGTTCTGAACGGAGGCTTGGCGTTCAGCCCGCCTTGCCTTCGATCTTCACCTGATTGAGCATCGGTTCGCCAGCCGCGAAGGCGTTGGCATTGTCGAGCGTCGTGGTGGCAATGGCGTGCAAGGCTTCGCGCGTGAGGAAGCCCTGATGCGAGGTGATCAGCACATTCGGGAAGGTCATCAACCGCGCCAGGATGTCGTCCTGGATCAGGCTGTTGGACAGGTCGTGGAAGAACACGCCTTCTTCCATTTCATAAACATCCAGCCCGACGCCCGCAATCTTGCCGCTCTTCAGCGCTGCGATTACGGCATGTGTGTCAATCAAGCCACCGCGACTGGTATTGATGATCACTGCGCCATGGCGCATGCGGGCCAGCGCCTTGGCGTTGATGATGTGGTGGCTCTGTTCGCTGAGCGGAAGGTGCAGTGAAATGATGTCAGCATCCTGCAACAGCGTGTCGAGCGAAACGTAGTCGAAGCCGACATCTTTTGCGATCTGCGGGTTCTCGTACGGATCGTAGGCAATGATCTTGCAGCCGAAGCCACGTGCGATGCGCAAGGCACACTGGCCGATGCGGCCGGCACCGAGTGCGCCAAAGGTCCTGCCATGCAGATTGAAGCCTTCCAGACCATCCAGCGAGAAGTTCTGCTCGCGTACGCGGTTGTAGGCGCGATGCGTCTTGCGTACCAGCGTTAGCAGCAGGGCGAAGCAATGCTCGGCGACTGCTTCCGGTGAGTAGGCTGGTACGCGCGCGACGCAAATGCCGTGCTCCTGCGCAGCGGCGATGTCGATGCCATTGAAACCGGCAGCGCGCAGCACCACGAGCTTCACGCCCATTTCCGCTAGCCGCTTCAATACCGACGCGGTCAGTCGGCAGTTGACGAATGGACAGACCGCATCGAAGCCATTCGCCAGTTCGACGGTTTTGTCATGCAGGCGCTCTTCGAAAAACTCGAACACATGCTGGTGCGCGATGTTCGCTTCGTTGAGCGCACGCTCGTCGTATTTGTGAGTATCGAAGACCGCGATGCGCATGATGTGACCTTGATCAGCCAGCTTTGCCGAGATAGTCCCGCTTGCCGAGCTCCACGCCATTGTGGCGTGCGATGGCATAGGCCGTTGTGACGTGGAAGTAGAGGTTGGGCAGGACGAAGCCGGTAAGGTAGCTCTGGCCGTTGAACTTCAGCTCGCTGGTACGGGTCTTGATGACAACGGAACGCTCTTCGCTGCCGTCTATCTGCGCAGGCTTGAAGGTCTGCAGATAGTTGATGGTCTTGCGCAGGCGTTCAATGAGCTCCGGGAAGGTGGTCTCGAAATCCTCGTACTTGGGTGGTTCTTCCCCGGACAGGCGCGCTGCGCCGCCCTTGACCGTATCGCTGGCGATTTGTACCTGACGTGACAGCGGGAACATGTCCGGCGCGAGACGCGCGGTAACGAAGACTGAAGGGTCAATTTTTTTTGCTTCGGCGTGTGCTGCAACCTTGTTGAGGATGTCGATCAGATTTTCCAGCGAGCGCACTGCACTCGGAATGAATGCCTGGTACATCGAGATGCTCATGGTGTTTTCCTTGTGTGGATCAGCTTTGTGGCGGAACGTTTTGTGGATGGCCAGCGTGGGTCACAACGAATACCAGTAGCTCGGCGGTCTCGCTGCCGGTGTTGTTCAGGCCGTGATACTGGCCATTACCGGTTTGCAGCAGATCGCCGGCCTGCAAAGTATCGGTATGGCCATCGTCATCGACCGTGACGCTGCCCTTGAGCAAAAGATAGTACTCCGTCTCCAGACGGTGGTGATGCGGGCCTATGGTCGCGCCCGGTGCGACGTTCATGTAGGTAAGCAGTCGCAGATTGGGGTGCGTGTTGCGCGGCAGAAGGTAGGCGAGGGTGACGTCGCCACTGCCGCCGTGGACATTGCTGCGATGCTCTTCAACCATCTCATTGCGCTTGTAGATCATGGGCTGCTCCAAGTAGTCGCTGAGCTCGGGTTCATTCGAGCGCCAGGGCAAGTCGCCGCAACCAGCCGTCGATATCCGTTGGCGGGACATCAAGTGCGCGGTGCGTGCTTTGCGCCGTGGGATAACCGCCAACATCATTCTGGCTGTCGATGATGCGTCCCTTGCCGAGACGCAAGTCTGCCACGATGCGTTCATCGACGCCGTCACGTTCCCTTGGCCGTGCACCAGCGTGGGCGAGAACGCTTTCCCTGACCTGTGCGGCGGGCAAAGCTTGCAGGCCGGTGGGCCACACGGGCTTCTCCGCCAGAACACGAATGCTGTCTGTCATGATTGACGCGGGTTGCCCGGCAGCATCAAGTGCAATGTTGTCCTCGACATAAGCATCGGCCGTCACGCCCGTATTCGAATGGCGTATCAGCGGCAGACCCTTGCGGGTATTCACGCCGTGTTGAAGAACATTGCCGACGATGCTTGCGCGAGGCGGTAGCGGCATCTCGCGCCCGACCCACTCTGGTGGATAGCCACCCAGACAGATGGCGCAACTACCCGGGTTGTAGATCAGGTTGTTGACCACGACGCCCGTCGTGTTGCTCTTCATGTACGGATTGCGATCGTTGTTGTGCGCGTAGAGATTGCCGATGATGGCAACGTCCTGCACGTTGTCATGGATCAGCGAGCCCATCGAATGCTTGCCCTTGCCGTGGGCCGAGTCCCACAGGCCTTCTGCGATGATGTTGTTCGATAGGGTGACGCGATGCGCCGTGTTGTTCGGGCCCTGATCCAGCGGGCCAGAGACGGATAGATTTTCGTCGGTGCCCCAGCTCATCGAACAGTGATCGACCACGACGTTCCAGGCATTACCACTTTCCACGGAGACATCGCTCTCGTAGCCCGCTTTCTTCGGCAAGCCGACGTCGCCCATACGAAAACGCAGATGCTGCATGAGGATGTCATGTGTCTGCAGCTTCATGCCGCCGCGAATCAATGTGATGCCGGGAGAGGGGGCTGTTTGTCCTGCAATGGTGATGAATGGATTGCGAATGCGCAGATCGGTCTTGTCCAGATCAATGATGCCACCGACTTCGAAGACGACGATGCGTGGACCGTCGGTCTCGATCGCGGCGCGCAGGCTGCCACTGCCGCGTGAATCGAGATTGATGACGCGGATGATGCGGCCACCACGGCCCGCAACGGTTTCCGATCCGAAACCTGTCGCACTGGGAAAGGCGCGCGGTGTGTCGGCAAACGCCAGGCCAGTCAAAAGAATTAGCGACAGGATTGCGAAGGTAATTTTCATGGGTATGAGTTGGCTAGAAACCAGCCTTGCTGGAGAAAGATATTGGGGTGCCACTGGCGGGGTGCGGCAGGCTCAGGAAGCAGGCATGCAGCAACAGGCGGGAGGATTTTTTCTGCACGGCTTCACTCGCGTAGAGCATGTCACCAAGAATGGCATGACCGAGTGACAGCATGTGTACGCGCAATTGGTGCGAGCGCCCGGTGACGGGTTCGAGCGCCACCCGTGTCGTGTCCGTCTCGGCATCATGCTCAAGCACGGTGTAACGCGTCAGCGAGGGTTTGCCAACTTCATGATCGACCTTCTGCAACGGCCGGTTTGGCCAGTCGCAAATCAGCGGCAGGTTGACTTCGCCACTCGATGTGTCGAGCCGACCATCGACAACGGCGATGTATTGCTTGCCCACCTGGCGACTTTCAAACGCGTGGCTCAGTGCGCGATGCGCAGTCGCGCCGCGTGCGAAAACCAGCAGGCCGGAGGTTTCCATGTCGAGCCGATGCACGATCAGCGCATCCGCAAAATCGGCTTGCACGCGCGAGGCCATGCAATCCTGCTTGTCATCGCCGCGGCCCGGTACGGACAACAGGCCGCTCGGCTTGTTGACGACGATCACGCTGTTATCGTCATGAACCACATCAAGGCCGTGGTGAGGGGGTGGAGCGTACATCGGGGGAGGCAGGGGATGCATGTCGGATTGGTGATTTTACGCCAGCGCTTGAAGAAGCATCCGGAAAGCGCTACACAAGGAAGTGATGGGTGCGGATAGAAACAGGAGAATTTCATGCGTGGAGTGAGCAAGTGGATAGCTGCTTTCGGTGTCGCAGGGTCGGCGTTGGCGGCCCACGCACAGACGCCCGCTGTCGGGGCGCTGGCGCCGGAGTTCACGCTGGCAGATCAACAGAACAAGCAGCGCAAGCTCACCGATTTTCGCGGCAAGTGGCTGGTGCTGTACTTCTATCCGAAAGACGACACGCCAGCCTGTACGACAGAGGCCTGCAGCTTTCGCGATGGGCAGGCGTTGATCAGTGCCTTGGGTGCGCAAGTGGTTGGCGTGAGCATTGACGATTCGTCATCGCACAGTGCCTTTGCAGAGAAGCACAAACTGCCGTTTCCCTTGCTTGCCGATGCGGATGGAGGCGTTGCAAAGCGCTATGGCGCGCTGTCTGACTGGAAGGTGGTGAAATTCGCCAAGCGCGAGACCTTCCTGATCGATCCGAAAGGCATTGTGCGCAAGACTTATCTCAACGTCGATGCAGACACACACGCTGCGCAGGTACTGGCAGACCTGCGTGGATTCATCGGCCAGTAGGCCTCTGTTCAGAAGAGGCTGCGGGCGCCCGTGAAACGGCTGGCGAAGTAGACATTGTCGAGCCGCTCGATACGTATAACGCCCCTGCTTGACGGCGCGTGCACAAAACGGCCGTCGCCCAGATAAATGCCCATGTGCGAGTAGGTCTGGCCGTTGGTATTGAAGAACACCAGATCCGCGGGTTTGAGGGCCGAACGCTCGATCGGCTGAGTGATCGCTGCAATCTGCGCCGCGTTATGCGGCAGGCGTTTGCCCGCGACCCGGTCGACGACATAACTCACCATGCCGCTGCAATCCAGCCCTGCGTCAGGATTGCTCCCGCCGAAACGATAGCCTGTGTCGAGCAGGCCCAGTGAGAAGATGACGATCTCGTTGGCATGGTCTGGCTGGTCAAGATGAAACGCTGCGGAGGAGGGCGGGCGTTGAGACGGTTTCTGCGATGAAGACGGTGGAGAAGCGGGCGGCGTGCTGCTACAGGCGGCGAGCCCGGCGAGTATGGTGATCCATGCAAATCTGCGCAGTCGTACCTTGTTCATTACACCTCCAGCCAGAAGGTTACGGGCCCGTCATTGATCAGGCTGACCTTCATGTCGGCACCAAAGCGGCCGCTTGCTACATCATTGTGGGCTTGCTTGGCCGTGCTGACGAGGTAGTCGAAATGCGCGGCTGCCATTTCCGGCGTTGCGGCCGAAGTAAAACTCGCGCGCGTGCCCTTGGTGGTGTCAGCCGCCAGCGTGAATTGCGAGACCAGCAGCAGGCCGCCACCCGTGTCGCGCAGCGAGCGATTCATGCGTCCCGCCTCATCTGCAAACACCCGATAATTGAGCATTTTCTCCAGCAGGCGAGTCGCTTCCTTCTGTGTGTCATCGGGTTGCACGGCAACCAGCGCCAGCAAACCTTCACCGATTGCGCCCAGCACTTCGCCGTCGACCCGCACAGCAGCCTCGCTGACACGTTGAATCAGGGCAATCACGTGCCTGGCCGCTCCGTTGTCGTATGTTGAATCAATCGATCAGCTCGACACTGCCATTGACCGTGACCGTGATCTGGCCTTCACCCGCTTCAATCGGGGCGGGTGCGGCATCAGACATTGCCATGCCTGCTTTGGCAGTGCGCAAATACGGCTGAGGCACTGCGCCCTGTGACACATTGATGTTCTTCACGCGCCAGCGTTTGCCCAAGGCTTGCGCAGCGAGAGCTGCCCGAGCCTGGAAGGCTTTGAGCGCGTCGACCATCGCCTCGTCGGCGGCTTTTGCTCGCGTTTCAGGCGCAAATCCTACGCTGACCTGATCGACTGCCGTGAGACTCTGCAGCTTGCCAAGCAATTCAGACAGCGCTGCGATATCTCGCGACTCCAGGCTAAGACCTGAACGCATGCGCCAGGATTCGATACGGCCAGTTGTCGTCCTGGAGGCAACATTTGACGCATAAACAGGCCAGGTCTGCGTGTTCGAGGTCCTGACTTTCACTGCCGGATAAGTTTTGATCAGGGCCAGCGCTTCGCTGATGCGCTGATTGACGTGCTTTGCGAGCTCAACTGGCGTCGCATCCGTCTGCTCGACGTAAGCCTGTGCCCGTGCGAGGTCGTTGGGCAGGCTGCGAGAGGCATCCGCACTCAATTCGAGCGTTGGTAAATCAGGTTTGGGCGGAATTTGCGCCGCTGCGCCGAACGAAGCCAGCAGAAACAGGGCGGGGAGGGCTACAACACGACTTAATGAAGATGTGATGGAAGCTGCTGTCTGCATGCAAATACCTCGTAGATATCGGATCAAGGCAAGCCGCCCCCCGTTGCTTGCCGCTGAAATCTCCCTCAAGCCTTGGCTAGGCGATGCGCTTCAAGCCCTGACGGAAGCGCGCAGCGTTCTCTACATAGATCTCGGCGTTCTTCTGCATGCCAGCCACTTCTTCATCCGTCAGCTGGCGAATGATGCGCCCTGGCGTACCTACGACCAGTGAGCGATCCGGAATGACCTTGTTTTCGGGAATCAGACAGTTCGCACCGATCAGGCAGTTCTTGCCTACCACCGCGCCATTCAATATGACCGCATTGATCCCGATTAACGAGCCATCGCCCACCGAGCAGCCATGCAGCATCGCCATATGCCCGATCGTGACGTGTTCCCCAACCGTCAGTGGTATGCCGTCATCCGTATGCAGGATCGCCCCATCCTGCACATTCGACCCGTCGCCGACGACGATGGGGTCGTTGTCGCCGCGCAAGACGGCGTTGAACCACACGCTGACGTTGCGGCCAAGCTGTACGGTACCCAGTACCGTTGCACTTTCCGCCACCCAAGCGTTCTCGCCGAGAACCGGCGCCCGATCATCCAGAACAAAAACAGCCATTACCTTGCAACCCTGAAAGTCGCATCGCAGAAGTGTTGCAATGCATTGGATGCTGAATGATATCAGCAGGGCCCATCGTCGCTTGATGCAAACGTACAAAACGATTCGACGCCTTTCTGCATTGCCGTTGCAGAGGCAGGTGATTGCCAAGTAACGGCGGTTTGGTGACGGAATTTGTCAGATGGTTGAGGCGAGTTGTGATCAAGTTGGCACATTTGTGTTCATGATTTTCATTAAGTGTTTGATATTAAATGAATGTTTTGATTATTAAAAATCGTGGATGTTTTGGCACGGGAGTCGCTTATTGTTCTGCACACGGAATATCGTCCGTTTCATCACAGGAGATTTGGCATGAACATGAAGCGTATCCAACAGGGCTTTACCTTGATCGAACTGATGATCGTTGTCGCGATCATCGGTATTCTGGCTGCTGTGGCGCTGCCGCAATACCAGTCCTACACCCAAAAGGCGAAGTTCACAGAAGTCGTTAACATTGCGGATGGTTTC
>DATIDV010000015.1:0-10001 GCA_035456105.1 Rhodocyclaceae bacterium
CGGGCGGCGCTGGCGGCGACCGTGATCCGCTACCGCACCAAGAGTTCCTTGCGTGATGTGGGCGCGGCCCTGGGGTTTGGCGAGGCGGAAGTCGCCGCGCTGACACGCTCGCTGGCATGGTGGGACAAGCGTTCCGAGCTACCCGAGCGGCTGGCGGAAATCGGCCTTAGTCTCAAGAGCCCGCGCGTCGCCAAATGGCTGGCGCTGGCTGCAGCCTTGCGTGAATTCCCGCGCCACCTCTCGCAACACGTTGGCGGCTTCGTCATCTCGCAAGGGCCGCTGTCGCGCCTCGTGCCGATCGAGAACGCCTCGATGGCCGAGCGCTCTGTCATTCAGTGGGACAAGGATGACCTCGAATCGCTGGGCCTGCTCAAGGTCGACGTGCTCGCGCTGGGCATGCTCACAGTGATCCGTCGCGCGCTGAACTGGGTCTCGGTGCGGCGTGGTGAGCACTGGAACATGCACATGGTCCCGCCGAAAGATGTGCCGACTTTCGACATGATCTGCAAGGCCGATACGGTCGGCGTATTCCAGATTGAGTCGCGCGCGCAGATGTCCATGCTGCCGCGCTTGCGACCACGTCACTATTACGATCTCGTCGTGCAGGTGGCCATCGTGCGGCCGGGGCCGATACAGGGCGGCATGGTGCATCCCTATCTGAAAGGACATGCCGAGAAGAAATCCGTGCAGTCCATCAATCCTGAAATCGATGCGGTGCTGGACCGCACATTCGGCGTGCCCATCTTCCAGGAGCAGGTGATGCAGCTCTCCATAGTCGGGGCAGACTTCACGCCGGGCGAGGCTGATCAGTTGCGACGTGCGATGGCTTCGTGGAAGCAGAAAGGGCATGTCGAGAAATTCAAGGATAAGCTGCGCGCGGGCATGCGACGCAAAGATGTCCCCGAGCACTTCATCGAGGCACTGTGCAAGCAGATCGAAGGCTTCGGCGAATACGGTTTCCCCGAATCGCATGCCGCCAGTTTCGCGCTGCTTGCCTACGTCTCCTCATGGCTCAAATGCCACGAGCCGGAAGCCTTCCTCTGCGCCTTGCTCAACAGCCAGCCCATGGGCTTCTACCAGCCCGCGCAACTCGTGCAGGACGCACGCAAGCACGGCGTGCGCGTCGAGCCGGTCGATGTCTGCGTGAGCGATTGGGGCTGCAAGCTGGAATGGCGAATGCATGAACACCGCGATGCGCGACCCGGCGTACGCCTCGGCCTGCGCGAGATCAGCGGCTTCGCGCAGGACGTCGCCGAGCGCATCGCCATCGCGCGCGGTGAGCGCGCATTCACCAGCGTGGAAGACCTCGCCGCGCGTGCGCAATTGTCCGCAGGCGACATGAAACGCCTCGCCGCAGCCAATGCGCTGGAATCCCTGAGCGGCCATCGTCGCCAGGCAGCCTGGCAGGTGAGTGGCCTGCACAGACAGAGCACACCGGTGCAAGCCGACCTCTTCGACGCTGTGCCTTCACGCGAAGTCGCAGTGCAGATCGCTGCGCCGAAGGAGGGCGAGAACATCGTCGCCGACTACCGCACCGTCGGTCTCACCCTCGGCCGCCACCCGCTGGCCTTGCTACGCGACAAGCTGCACGCGCGGCGCTTCGACCGCAATGCCGATGTCCTGTTGGGAGCCGATCGTGCACCAGGCCGCGCAGCTGGCATCGTCACTTGTCGCCAGAAACCCGGCTCAGCGAAAAGCGTGTTCATCACCATCGAAGACGAGACCGGCGTCATCAACGTGATCGTCCATCCTTGGCTGGTCGAGCGTCAGCGACGCGAGGTGCTGAGCGCGCAATTACTCGGCGTGTTCGGACAGTTGCAGATTTCCGAGTCGCCGCACGAAGCGCTGGAGGGGGAGGGTAAGGAAGAGGAGAAGACGCCCGTCGTCTTGCTGGTGGCCAAACGTCTCGTGGATTTGACGCCGTGGTTAGGACAACTGGCGACGACGAGTCGGGATTTTCATTGAATTGCGTGGGATAAAAAAACCGGAGAGACATTCGTCTCTCCGGTCGAAGGTGCTGAACCGGTCAGTGGACCGGATCAAAACATCACTGGCAGGAAGCTCGGCCCAATGCCAACACTTGTTCCTGCGTCAAGGCGAGCGGCGAGTTGAACGGCAACTGGCCGGCCTTGCCCGCGGTCGCGCTGATGTAGTCGACCAGGTTCTGACCGGCTGGACGACGCTGCGCGAGTATCGTGCTGCGCGATGCCGTCGAGTAGTACTGACTCATGTCTGCCACGCTGCCGCTGGCGTTGGCCAGCTGCGTCTTGGTCGCTGCATTCAACTGGCAGGTGCCGTCGGAGAACCACAGGAACACGCGATCGCCGCGATAGGTGCCGCCGGAGACGTCCTTCGTCAAGTTGCCAGCCAGTTCGGTCAGCGCGGCATTCACATCCGACTTCTCCTGATGCGTCTGATTGACGGCGAACATATTGTCTTCCCACAGCAGCGATGCGCCGACGCGAACACTCAGGACGTCCTTCCGGTAATTGAAGAAGGCGTTGTCCCACATGTGCGACTGACCGTGGCGGATCAGCGGGACGCGGCGGGCGGTATTGCCGTAGGAGTCGTACTGCGCATCGCGCGTGGCGAAGAGGTTGTGGTGCATGGTGGTACGGATCTGCGTGTCGATCGTGTGGCTGTCGCTCGAGCCATGCAGGGCAGTACGGATCACGTCGATGACACGGTTGAACGACATCGTGACGTTGTACGCGCCGACTTTCACATCGAAGGCCGAGTCACCCGTCGTATCGAACGTGTTCTTGTGGATCCAGATATCACGCGATGCACCCGTCGAGCGGATCATGTCCGGGTCGAGGTTGTGGTCTTCGATGTGGCCCATACCGCGGAAGTCGTTGTACGCGAAGATCACGTTGTTTTTGGTATCGACCGGCGTACCAGTCAGGTCGCTGCCGATCTTGAAGCCACTGAAGATGAATTGCGCATTGGCGCCACGGCCGTCGATGGTCTTGTTCGAGCCCACCATCGGATTGCGGATCGGCAGGTTGGCGTCATTGAGCGTCGACGTCGCATTGAAGAACGCGTCCTCACATGCGAGGCCGGTGCCCTTGCCCTTTGCCGAGCACCACGCCTTGTAGTCGATACATTGCGCGGTCGTCGCGCCCAGCTTGCTCAGCACCGCCGAATCGCTGCAGAAATTGCGATACATGCCCACTTCGGTCTTGGTGGCGAAGTCGCGCTTGTCGAAGACGATCCAGATGTAGTCGTCATTCGAGATCGCGCTGAGGATCTGCTGCTCGACCGACGAGGCCTTGTTGATGACGGTCAGCTTGCTGCCGCCGACAGGGTTGTAACCGCCGGTTGCCTTCTCGCCATAGCCCACGGCGCGGCCCAGTGTGTCCGACAGGCACTTGACGATTTCCTGATCGGTCTGCAGCGCCGACTCGCGCCAGTTGACGTTGGGATTGTTCACGAGATCACGGCAAGCGGCGCTGATCGTGCCGGTGCTCGACGTTGCGCTGCTCGAAGAACTGGCGACAACGCTGCTGGAAGAAGACGAGCTCGACTTCGAAGAGGAGCTGCTGCTTGGCGTGCTGCTCGAAGCAACGCTTGAAGCAACGCTCGATGCCACGCTCGAACTAGCCTTGCTTGACGAAGACGAGCTGGTCGCTGCCGGACCAACCGAGCACCATGCGCTGGTCGTGAAACTGTTCGACGGGAATAACGACTGTGTGCAGGTGAAGTTGCCGGTCAGCGTTGCATAAACGAACGAACCTGATTTGCCGAGAGCAACGCTGTGCGTGCCGGACATTGTGCAGGCGCTGCCGACTTGTGCGCACTTGGTGTAGCCGCTGGGATAGTCGGTCGCGGCGTAAGCGCCGCCGCAGGCTGCCGTGAGGGCGAGCCCGACGAGTAATCTGTGAAGCATGGATAGTCTCCTGGAGTAGTTTTTTTTGCAGCTCTTTTGAGCGGCTCAGGTAGGACGTATTGTTTGTTCAACGCCGAGCACCATGCGCCTACCGACACGGAACCCGCGTGGAATGTCGTTGAAGCAGCACGCAAAAGCAAGGGAGTTCGACGGGGCCAAAATACCGCAGCGCAGCGCTAAACGCCAAAATCGCGGACACCATTTTTGGTGGGCCCGGTCACATGTGATGACGCGAATTTTCCTCATACAACGAGCGGAAAATGCGGCCCTTCAAGCACAAGGGTTTTAGCGAATTGACACAGCGTCCAGCAAAGAGAGATGAATGGAGCGTTGGCGCTGTGCGGCGCAATATCGAAATTCGCGAAAAACGCGATCGATTGGCTATCGCGATGGTGGCGATACGGCGGCGTTTCAATAGCTGCAGCAGCTGATTGTCGTGGTGGCTGCATGCAGGCTGCTTCGATCGCAATGCCGATGTCCTGCCCGGCGCCGATCGCGCGCCGGGCTGCGCAGCCGGCATTGTCACCTGCCGGCAGAAACCCGGCTCGGCCAAAAGCGTATTCATCACCATCGAAGACGAGACCGGCGTGATCAACGTGATCGTCCATCCCTGGCTGGTCGAGCGGCAGCGACGTGAGGTGCTGAGCGCGCACTTACTCGGTGTGTTCGGGCAATTACAGTCGGAAAACAATGTGGTCTTGCTGGTAGCGAAACGGCTCGTGGACCTGACGCCGTGGCTGGGGCAACTGGCGACGACGAGTCGGGATTTTCATTGAGCTGTATGGCTGCTCAAATGCCTGGATCAGACCTGAGAGGTGCTAATACTCACTGTTAGTCCGCTATTCGGTCAGCAGTCCGTCCTGATCAAGGAGTGCTGCGGCTGTTTCTCAAAGGTGAACAGATAGTCGCTGATTGCATTGAATGCCTGCCACCGTTGTTGCCACGAATATGTGCTCTGCCCCTTTGCAATCCTGATCCTGCAGGGGCTAAACAAGACGCCGACACCAGGCAACGCAACTCCAGGCCGGGCTGCCCAGGGCAGATCCCACAAGAGCGAATCATCCGCTTACTTCATCGCAGATCCGTCATTCCTTAATGCCATCAATTACCCTCTTGGAATAGCGTCCAGGTGGCATGCCGACGTGCCGTGTGAAGGCAACGCCGAAAGCGCTCACCGAGCCATAACCGACACGCTCGGCGATCTCGATCATCGCGAGTTCTCGCTTTCCCAGCAGCTGCTTCGCAAGTGCCATACGCCACGTCAGCAGATATTCCATCGGCGGCACGCCGACGGCGCGGCTGAAGCACTCAAAAAAGGCCGAGCGCGACATTGTTGCCTCGCGCGCAAGCTGTGCAACGCTCCACGATTCTGCTGGGCGTTCGTGCATGCGTCTTAAAGCCAGTGCCAGTCTTGGATCGGAAAGGCCGCGTACCAAGCCCGGCGATGATGCGGTACTTGCCGTCGAACGGAAGGCTTCAATCAGCAGCACTTCAAGCAAACGCGCTAGTACGATCTCACGTGCGGGCCGATCAGTCCGCGATTCTTCGCCGACCAGTTGGACCAGCGTCGCCAAGCGGCGTTCTCCCCGAACATGCACCCAGTGCGGCAGCAGCGGCACCAAGAGTGCGGCATCCAGCGATCCGAACTCGCAATTGCCAACAAGCATGCGCACGTCCACTGCGCCGTCAGGATCGCCGACGCGCGCGCCGCCGGGAATCTGCGCTATCGGGGTGGTGACGATCTCTCCATCACGGGGTGGTTGTCGGTCAAGGCTGCAGGTCGCGAAAGAGCGCGCAGCAGGGATCAATGCAAAGTCGCCCTCTCTTAGCGTGATCGTGTCGCTGTGCGCCGGACCGTCCACTGTGAGATGGCAGCTGCCTTCAAGTACAACGAAGTAGACCGGACGCCCCGTATCGGCACGGCGCACAGCCCAAGGCGCCGATGCAACGACGAGCTTCGAGAACGGCGCACTCGGCTGCAACAAGGCCACGACTTCCGCCAACGGATCTGTCAATTTGGACTATTTCTACAAATAAATGGATTTTTAAGTGTAATTAGTCCGCTGGCAAAAAGCTATCGTGGGGGTGTACTAACCAAAGGAGTTTCAAATGTCCGCATCATCCACTGTCCTCATCACGGGCTGCTCGTCCGGCTTCGGTCTGGAAACCGCGAGCTTTTTCCTCGGCAAAGGCTGGCACGTCATTGCGACGATGCGCACGCCGCGCGAAGACCTACTGCCCAGCTCGGATCGCCTTCGCATACTGCCGCTCGACGTTACCGATGCTGAAAGCATCGCCCGCTGCGTCGAGGCTGCCGGGCCGATTAACGCGCTGGTCAACAATGCAGGGGTCGGACTATTGGCGCCGCTCGAAGGCATTGAGATGGAGAGCGCTCGCGAAGTCTTTGAAACCAATACGCTCGGCACAATCGCAATGACGCAGGCGGTGCTACCGCAGCTCCGGCAACGACGGGCAGGCGTTATCGTGAATGTGACGTCAAGTGTGACGTTGAAGTCACTGCCGCTATTGTCGGTCTATACGGCCAGCAAGGCCGCCGTGAATGCATTCACGGAATCACTTGCGCTGGAGCTGGCCCCGTTCGACGTTCGGGTGAGACTTGTGCTGCCAGGACGAGCACCGGGCACCAGCTTTGGCGACAACGCCCGCCGGCTGATGGCAAATAGCGCCCACGAAGCCTATATGGACTTCAGGGAACGCGTATTTGCCGCGGTGCGAGACACCAGTACGCCAGTGACGCATGCACAGGATGTCGCCGAGGCAGTATGGCGTGCAGTGACTGATCCAGCGGCGCCAATGCAAATTCTTGCGGGAGCCGATGCAGTCGCGCTAGCAGGGGCGTGAAAGCGCAGCAAGGGGTAGCTTTCTGAGTGAAGCGGCCATCGGAATGCCTGAGAAGCTTCTGGAAGTCCGTGACGTGAGGTTTTGTTTCTGTGAAAGGTGTTCAAAAAGGCCCTCGTCATCCCGGCCTTCGCCGGGATGACGGCTCGTTTTTGTGGTCGTGAATGGCTTCTGAGAAGCGGTGGCGCAGTAAACGGCGCGGAGCGTAGGCGCTTCGCGCCGTGGAGAAGCGTTGCTTATTTGGCCGCAGGCTTCAGACGTGGATAGACCGTTGCTTCAAGCTCGGTCTTGTAGATCGTGCCAACGAAGGCGTAGCCCCAGGATTCCGTGATCTTCACGTTGGTGATGACGTCGTCACCCGCCTGGTTACGCAAGTCCTGGTAGGCCCGCTCCATGCGCCCATTGACTGATATCGGAATAAGCAGCAGCAACTGGAAGCCGGCCGCATTGCCGTGGATCGTGCGCCCCTTGCTCAGATCGAGTTGCGAGGTGTCGGTGGCGTTTCCCATCTTGACCGTGGGGCTGGCACAGGCAGCGAGCAAGGCACTTGCTGCCAAGGCGAGCAGCGATGATTTCAGCGTGTTCTTCATTTGATTTCCTTGATCGCATCGCCGGTAATGGTCGTGCAGCGCATCGTGCCGATGACCCACCATGCCCAGATTTCATCGATTTCGACATTGACCAGACTCGTGGCACCAGGAACGCTGTCGAGTGCGGCTTGATAGGCCTTCTCGACGCGTCCGTTGATTCCCATTGGCACGAAATAGTAGGCCGTTGCCAGAAAGCCCAGCGAGCCACAGCCTTCGCCCTTGGCCTTGCCGAGGACCTCGTACTTGACAGGTGGGAGTGGCGCGATATTGACCGGATTCGACGAGCACGCCGAAAGGATGAGCAAGAGCGAGGGCATTGCCCATCGCGATAGACGCGACAAGGTCGCATGACGATGCATAAGGATCCCCTGATTATTTTATGTAGCCTCATCACGGGCTGTGACGAAGGCGGGCGCATCTTACCTGCATCGTTCGCTCAAGGGAGGGAAGCATTCAATGGCCATGGGGCAATCATGTTTCTGCGCTACAGAATGTGCTCCCGGCAATAATCAATAAACGCCCGCAGCTTCGTCGGCATCTGCCTCCGACTCGGGTAGTAAAGGCGGAAGCCTTCACAGGTGTGCCAGTTCTGGGGGAGCACCGGTAGCAGGCGGCCGCTGGCGAGGTCTTCTTTCGCCTGACGCTCGAAGACATATGCAATACCAATACCTGCGCGTGCGGCTTCGATCATGCTGATGCTGTCGGAGGTGGTGAAGGGGCCGTCCACTTCGACTTCGATCATCTTGCTGCCTTGTTTCAATTCCCAGCGATAGATCGCTCCGCTGCCTGAAAAGCGGAAGCGGATGCAGGAGTGTTCGCGCAGGCCTTCGATGTTCTTCGGCGTGCCGTGCTTTGCGAGGTAGTCGGGCGAGGCTACGAGGCAGATGCGTTCCTTGTTGGTCAGCACGGAAGCCACCATGTCGCGCTGTACGGATTCGCCGATGCGGATGCCGGCGTCGAAGCCTGCGGCGACGATGTCGACGAAGCCGTCGTCGAGCCGCACTTCGAGGCGGATGCCGGGATGCGTTTCGAGGAAGCCGGCGACGATGGGTTGCAGCAGGACCTGCCATGCGATTTTGGGGACGTTGAGGCGCAGGGTGCCGGTCGGGCCTTCGCGGTAGCTGTCGAGCTCGGCGGCGGCTTCGGTGAGTTCGACGAGGGCAGGGCGGACGCGCGCGTGGAAACGTTCGCCCGCTTCGGTGAGGGAGACGCTGCGCGTGGTTCGGTGGAAGAGGCGCACGCCGATGCGGTCTTCGAGTTGCTTCACGGCCTGGCTCACGGCGGGTGGTGTGACGTCGAGCGCTGCCGCGGCGGCGGTGAAGCTGCGGGTCTGCGCGACCGTGGCGAAGGCGAGCATGCCGTCGAGTTGGGTGAGTTTCATGGGTTGGGGGCTTTCTCGCGTGTGCGTCTGCATGTTTGCCTCTGTTCGAGTAAAGGCTGGCTGGCGCCCTCTGACACCGGTCGTCATCCCGGCGAAGGCTCCCCTTGTAGCCCGGATGCAGCGCAGCGGAATCCGGGGCTTCTGTGGCGTCCCGGATTCCCGGCCCAAGGTCTTCATCCGGGCTACTCACTGCCCCTGACAATGGTCGTCATCCTGGCGAAGGCCGGGATCCAGTGGCTCGTCTCGTCACTGCGAACTTATGGCCCTGCGGCCGAGGGTACGTGATGGATCCCGGCTTTCGCCGGGATGACGATGCATGTTGGGGGGCTCTAAATGAACGCAATTGCACCCTGCTTGCTGCCACGACGCTATTGCTAGTCAGGAACGCGGGACAGGATCAGGAAAGGCCGCGCCTCATATTTCTCCGGAACGTCTTTCGTAAAGCGGAACAGGTGCAACTCAGATCCTGTGACCTTGTAGCCCCAGGTCTCCATGCCTGCCTTGATCCAGTCATATGGCGATCCTACGTGGTCGGTCCCCACGAAGTATCTGAAATCCTCGTGAGGAAACGATGCGTTGCCGCTTGGGCGGAAAACGTATCGCGCACCTTGCTTGTCCCTGTATGTGCCTGCGACGGTCTGGCTATTGACGAAGGCGGAGAGTGAGCCGACACGTTCGAACTGGCCGGAGACTTCCTTCGTGCCTGAGAGGGTGAAGGTGGTCGGCGATTCGATCCGGATGCTCACCGGGCGCTCGTCCTTGCCGACGGCATAAGCGATGGATTTGCCGTCGATTGCCAAGACCCTGACTTCATCACCCTCATGGAAATTCCAGCCAAAAGCGAAGCTCGTCCCATTCTTTCTGTGGACGCTAACGGTCATCAGGCTGGCAGTCTCCTTTTGATGGCTCGCATAGGGCGAGTGAGTGCGACGTAATTCCGCAAGATAGGTCGCGCGCACGAAATCGCCGGCCAGCAGTTGCACCTCGGGTGCTGATCCGGGTTTCGCGGTGGCCTGGGCGTGGACTGACGGAGCGCCAGCCAGTAGCGCAGCTGCGATCAAACAGAGGGTGAGTCTTGTCGTGGTCATCAATGATTGTCTGAAGCTGCTGCGGTGCTGGTCGTAGGGTGGGTTCGGAGCGCAGCTGTTTAGCCGGGAGACATAGGTAACGGTTGTCGGGAGAGATAGGTAACACCTTTTATGCTTTCGCTTGATTCCTCAAAGGAGCAAGCGATGCCGTGGAAGGAGACCTCTCGGATGAGTGCACGACTCGAGTTCGTCAA
>DATIDV010000016.1:0-12730 GCA_035456105.1 Rhodocyclaceae bacterium
GTTCGGCCATCGAGGCATTCTCGATCGGCACGAGACGCGACAGCGGTCCTTGCGAGATGACGAAGCCACCTACGTGCTGTGAGAGATGACGCGGGAATTCACGCAAGGCTGCAGCCAGCGCAAGCCATTTGGCGACGCGCGGACTCTTGAGGCTGAGACCGATTTCCGCGAGCCGCTCGGGCAGCTCGGAACGCTTGTCCCACCATGCCAGCGAACGTGTCAGTGCAGCGACTTCCGCCTCGCCAAAGCCGAGTGCCGCGCCCACATCACGCAGCGAACTCTTGGTGCGGTAGCGGATGACGGTCGCGGCGAGCGCCGCCCGTTCGCGCGTGTATTTGCGGTAGATGTACTGGATGACTTCTTCGCGCCGTTCGTGCTCGAAGTCGACGTCGATGTCCGGTGGCTCGTCGCGCTCATGTGAGAGGAAGCGCTCGAACAAAAGATGCGCACGCGTCGGGTCCACCGCCGTAATGCCCAAGGCATAGCACACGACAGAATTCGCCGCCGAGCCGCGCCCCTGGCAGAGGATGCCTTCGCTGCGCGCGAACAACACGATGTCGTACACGGTGAGGAAGAAGGCTTCGTACTTCTTCTCTGCAATGAGGGTCAGCTCCTTCTCGACGTCCTTGCGCACCTGCTCCGGTATTCCTTTCGGGTAGCGCGCAAGCAAGCCCTTCTCAGTCTCCTGCCGCAGATAGGAAGTGGGCGTGTGGCCCTGCGGCACGATCTCGCCGGGGTACTCGTAGCCCAGCGTACCCAGATCGAAATCGCATTGATCGGCGATGCGCACGCTCTCTTCGAGCAAGGCATGCGGATAGAGCCGGCCGAGACGCACACGTGTGCGCAGATGACGCTCGGCGTTCGGGAAGAGTGCATGCCCCGCATCAAACACCGTGGTGTGCAGGCGGATCGCGGTGAGCGTGTCCTGCAGCGGGCGGCGTTCCTTGGCATGCATGTGCACGTCGCCGCAAGCCACGAGGGGAAGATCGCAGGCGTCGCCAATCGCTTGCAGGCTTGCCAGATGCGCTGCGTCGTCAGGCCCGCATAACAGTTCGGCGCCGATCCACAGGCGGTCCTTCTGCGTGAGGGCATCCTTCGGAAAACGTGCGGCCAGCCACTTCGCATCTTCGGCAGCGGGCTCATTGCCAGGAAGCCAGATCGCCAGACAATCCGGCACCGCACCGCGCGGCACGATGCTGGTGAGGTCGCCGCGCTGCAGTTCGTATTCACCTTTCGGTGAGCGCCGCCGCGCCAGCGTGATGAGTGCAGAGAGGTTGCCGTAGCCTTCGCGGTTCTGCGCGAGCAATACAAGCTTCAGCCCGCACGTGAAGGTGAATTCGCTGCCTACGATGAGTTTCGGCAGCGGTGGCTTTGCGGGTGGCGCTGGCAGTCCCTGCCGCTCCGCTTCACGCGCCTCCTCCGCATCTTCTTCCGGGATGTCTTTCAGTGCCTGCCAGGCTTGCACGACACCCGCCACCGAGCATTCGTCGGTGATCGCAATAGCCTTGTAGCCGCGCAGTCGCGCCTGCGCCATCAGCTCGGCCGGTTGCGATGCGCCGCGCAGGAAGCTGAAGTTGCTGAGGCAGTGCAGCTCGGCGTAGTCGGGTAGTTTGGCCATGTCACAAGCTTTCCGTCATTCCCGCGCAGGCGGGAATCCGGTGACTTTGCCGTGTTCGCGAAAAATTCAACGACACTGGATTCCCGCTTGCGCGGGAATGACGGCGAAAAACACGGGGGTGTTGCAATGCTTCCATGTAGCCCGGATGCAGGCCTGCCGGAATCCGGGGGGCTTCGCGTTGATCCACGACGAGTCCCGGATTCCGCTGCGCTGCATCCAGGCTACAAAATTCTTCTGTCATTCCCGCGAAAGCGGGAATCCAGTGACTTTGCCGTGCTCGCAAAACTTCAACGACACTGGATTCCCGCCTTCGCGGGAATGACGGCGAAAAGCGAACTGCGACTTGTGAGTCACGGGCTGTCACGCGAACACCCCCTGTAACCACCAGCCCTGCCGGTCGCGAAAAATCCATAGCCACTCGCCGCGCACGGATACGGCGACGTAATAGTCGCGTCGCACATCGCCCACAGAGGCCTTCTCCTCGACTACTTCGCCACGGTCCCACCAGCCGCTCTCGATGCGTTCCGGCCCCGCAACACGCTGCAGCACGCCGCCGTAATGCAGGGCGCCATCACGTTCCTGCAACGACTGCACTTCTGGCAGCAGCCAGAGCGGCCTTGGTGGTCCGCCCTTTGTTTCTTTCACATCGCAGCGTTCGACGGACTGTGTTGCGCACTCGGGTCGGTAGTCGTCATTTATCTCCATGGCATGCACAGCCTGCTTGCCGAGGCGCGCGCGCAAGCGCTCGATGACCGGGTCGAGGGACTGCGCCGAGGCTTGTGCAAACAAGCCCAGCGTGTTGCCGGGCAGATGCACGGGCGCAGCCGCTTCGAGGCGCAGATCGGTCGCGGCGGCGTTCAGCACGAGACGATCCAGCCGCTCACGCAGCACACGCTCCATGCGTGCAAGCTCGCGTGTCGGGCTCGCGAAGCCGAGGACGAGATGCGTATCGGCAATCCCATCTTCATGCACCAGCACGAGGTCGCACTCCGCCACGCCGGAAGCACGCACGCTCAACCAGCCGGCAAGGCTTGCAAGCAGGCGTCGTGCAGCGAAGAGCAGCATGGTGGCTTGCTCGACCTTGGCGGGCAGCTCGAGCTTCTGCACAAAAGACTCGGGGAACACGAACTCGCGCCGCAGGTCCGCTGCCTCGCCCAGCGCCTGCGCCAGTTGCTGCGGCAGGCGAATGCCGAAGCGCCGTGCCAGTCCGGAAGATGGCAGCACAAACAGGTCTTTCAGTTGGCGCACACCCAGCGAGGCCAGCGTCTGCATTTCCGCGGCCGACAAACCAATCACCGCGACAGACAGGCCCTGCGCATGACGCCTGATGTCCTGCATATCCAGACAAGCAATCTCCTGCCCCGCCCGCGCCAGCCATTGCGCTGCACGCGGCGTGGGCGCCAATGCCATGTGCACGCTGAAGCCCTGCGTGACAGCCCCTTCACGGATCAGCCCGCACAGGACATCCAGCCCGCCAAACAGGCGCAGGCAGCCGCCAATTTCGATCAGCAATTCATCGGGTTCGGCGAGGCTCACATGCGGGGAAAAACTCCCCGCCCAGCAGGCGAGGCGATCCAGCGTTTCCACTTCACGCTGCGTTTTGCGATCGTGCACAGCCAGGCCCGGCGCCAAGCCCAGCGCGCCAGATAGCCGCATGCCGGCGACCACGCCCAGCGTCTCGGCCTGCGCATTGGCACACACGACAAGATGGCGCTCCGCCACCACGGCGGGCTGCTCCATCGCGTCGAATACCTCCAGCGGAAAGCGGTGGAAATGCAGGGCGAGCCACAGATCCTTCGGTGCCGGCCCGCTCACTTGGCTAGCTCCTTCGCCACCACCGCCAACTGCGGTTGGCGCTGCGGCAACACGCGCGGTGCCTCGTGACGTACGCGTGCCCACGGCAAAGGCCGCTCGACCTGCAGCAGCAAGGTCTTCTCACAGGGTGGACCACGGCGTTTGAAGATGTCGACCTGCAGGCCTTGCCGACTGCCATGCAGGCTCAGACGCAAAGGCGCGGGCGATGAAGTCTGCTCACACGATGGGGGCCGGAACATGAAGGCCAGACTGCGGCTGCCCTCCGCAGCCAGCTGCAGACGCCGCAGCGACTTGTTGCTGATTTTCGCCGGCAGCCAGGCCAGCACCGCGCCTACGCCGCCGCTCGCCAGCAAGAGCTCCACGCTCCAGGCGATGTCGTCCCGGCCCTTGCCGCTCTCGGCTTCGACCACCAACACATGAATCAGGGGAAATCTGGCCGCCCAGGCTGGTGCGTGAGCCATGCCGGGCGGCGCGACCACCACCACCGGCAACTCATCCAGCACGCATTGCTGCAAGGCCGGCACCAGCAAGGAGAGCTCGCCAATGCCCCGCGTCTCCGGCAGCAGCTCCACCAGAGCGCCGCGCGGCCAACCGCTGCCTGGCAGCTCGGCATCCAGTGCTGCAAAACCGCTCGCCACCGATTCCGCGGCCAGCCCGGCCAGCCGGTCGCCGCGCCAGATGTCAGGGCGAAGCAATACATCATCAAGCGCTAATGGAATGGCGGACATCGAGAACAGGGTCGCCTTCAGGGTCGGACAGGCTCAGCAAATCGTTACTGTAATTTTATACAGCAATCGATGCTTTACCAAGCCGCATCCCGCTGGCGGTACCAACTTCAACGATCCACGCTCATTGCCAGGCGCAACTCCACTGTTTGTAAAACATCCTGGGAATACCTCTCATACAAGCATCGCGAATGGCAAAACTTCGTCATCCCGGCGAAAACCGGGATGACGAATCGGGCCAGGATGACGAGTTTGTGCGGGTCAGCGTTCCATGAACTCATGGACACGGGCCAGACTCTCGATGTGGGCACACACGATCTTGAAGGTCACCAGAATCGGTACGGCCATCAGCATGCCTGCAATGCCCCACATCCAGCCCCAGAACAGCAATGACAGGAATACCAGCACGGGGGTCACGGAGAATCTGCGGCCGATTACATAGGGCTGGAGTATCTGCCCCTCGAGCGTGGTGATGCCGAGGAACACCAGCGGCACCAGCGCGGCCTCGCCGATCTTGTTGAAGGTCAGTAGCGCGACCACGGTCAACACCGTCATCGTGATCGTCGCGCCCAGATACGGGATGTAGTTCAGCGCGAAGGCCATGGCGCCCCACAGCATGGCGTTGGGCATGCCTAGCGCGAACATGGCCAGCGTCGTCACCACGCCGAGGATCAGGTTGATGCCGGTCAGCGTGAGCAGGTAGCGCCCCACGTCGCGCTCGACCGTGCGCGCGATTTCCACCGCCTTGATCTTGTCGCGCAGACTCGGCGTGATCTTCACGATCTTGCGCAACAGCGAGTCGCCTGACGCGAGCAGGAAGAACACGAGAATCACCACTGAGAAAGCACTCAGCATGAAGTTCTGCGTACCACTCAGCAGCATGCTGCCGAACGAGATACGGGCCACCGCCACCTCGCGCACGCGCGGCTGCGCCTCGACCTTGGTCAGATTGTCAATCTGCTGCGTGGCGCGCTGCATGTTCAGTACCGAGCGTTTGAGGCTGCTGATTTTCTGATCGATGTCACGCAGTGAAGACGGCGCGCGCTCCACCCAATCCATTGCCGGTTGCGCCAGCACTGCGCCCCCTGCGCCGACCAGGCCCAGCCAACCCAGCACCACTAGCGCGGAAGCTAGCGGCGCCGGCAGGCGTAGTCGCTGCTCCAGCACACGCACCATGGGCCGCAAGACCATCACGAGCAATAGCGCCAGCATCACTGGCAACAGGAAGGGACGTGCGAAATAGACGGTGTACAGCACTGCCAGCATGAACAAGCCTTTAACCGCTACCGATGTGTCGCCCTTCGGAAGCCTCGCGGGCTTGCCCGGTTTGTCTGCGAGTTTTTCTGCAATCGGAGGCTCACCAGCCTGCGCTGTGGGCACCCCGTTCCCGATCTCTACTTGCTCAACGCTTTCCCCGATCCGTTCCACACCAGCTCCCATTTTCTTTTTGTCTGTACCCCTCCTACTGGATCGCTGGCTTAATCCGCTTCGTCAGCGTCCGGCTCTTCGGGATCATGGTGCCGCTGATGCGGCAGGCTTTGCCCCTGCTTGTCCGTAGGGGGTGGCAAGGGCGCGCCCGGCCCCTTGTCTGGTTCGACGGGTTGATGTCCTGTGACCTGGCTTCTGTTCGACATGACGTCCTCCTGCTTGCAAACCTTCCTTGCCAACCCTCCCGGCGCACTGCCGGCGCGGGCGGTGCGTTAGCGCTGGCTGGCAGCTACAATCCCAGCCCTGTCGACAATCATTCATCAGCGGCGCTTCGCTGTCCGTGCGCTTCCGAACGCTCTTCAATGATGGTCGACAAAACCCAGCCCCGCTCCTCCGGCAATTCCGCGATCACCTCCCATGTCAGACGCCGCCCTTCCCGCTCCGCTGTATCACCTATCGTTCTATAAATTCGTGCATCTGGCCGAGCCCGAGCAATGCGCGGAGGCCTTGCGCGACATCACCAGCAAGGTCACGGGCGGCATCCTGGTGGCGCACGAGGGTATCAACGGCATGGTGGCGGGCGATGAAACTGCGCTGGCGGACTTCACCGCGCGACTGGCAGAAGACGCGCGTTTCGCGGGCGCGTTCGGTGACATCGTGTTCAAGCGCACCGCCTGCAAGACGGCACCGTTCCATCGCATGAAAGTGCACACACGGCCGGAGATCCTGCCGCTGGGTGTCGTCACCAATACGGAGATCGACGTGCCCGCCGTTGCGGACCAGCTCACCGCGGTCAGCCCGCAGGAATGGCGCAAGCTCATCGACGACGATGACGTTGTCCTCATAGACAATCGCAACAGCTTTGAGTACCGCCTTGGGCGGTTCCGCAACGCGGTCGATCCGCTGGTGAACAATTTCCGCGACTTCCCGCGCTACATCGAAGACAACGTGCCCACGTGGAAAGCCGAGGGCAAGCGCGTCGCCATGTATTGCACGGGCGGCATCCGCTGCGAGAAGACGGCGGCCTGGATGCTGGCCATGGACATGCCGGTGTATCAACTCGAAGGCGGCATCCTCAACTACTTCGCCAGCATGCCCGACGCCGAAAAGGACTGGCAGGGCGAATGCTTCGTGTTCGACAACCGCATCGCGCTCGACACGCATCTGCAGGAAACCGGCACGCGCGCGGAAGATGTCTACGCGGGAGATCCAGATGAGCAATGGCGTCTGCAGCGTGCCCGCAAACTGGCCGAGAGCGAGTAGCTGACAAGCCGTCTCAAGTCACTGCAAATAGTCCTTGCGGATTCACGATTCGATACATAAGATATATCTTAATAAGTTATATCTTAAGGAGTTGCCATGTTCTCGTTCCCGCATTTCTCACGCGGCCATCGTCGTTACGAATCGCCCGCACACGAACACCACCATCGCCATGGCCACGGCTCGCGTGGGCCGAAGATGTTTGACGCCGGCAGCCTGCGCTTCGTCGTATTGCAGTTGATCGCCGAGCAGGCGCGCCACGGCTACGAAATCATCAAGGAAATCGAGACCCGCGTGGGCGGCGGCTACAGCCCGAGCCCCGGCGTGATCTACCCGCTGCTGTCCCTGCTCGAAGATCAGGGCTATGTCATGGTGACGCCCGAGGGCAACAAGAAGCTGCACGCCATCACACCCGAGGGCCAGAGCTTCCTCGACGAGAATCACGCGCTGGCCACCGCCATCCAGGCCCGTTTTGCACAGGCAGGCGCGTGCGGTGACGCCGCCGGGCGCAGTGGCCACGGCGCAGTCCGCCGCGGCATGCATGCGCTCAAGGCGGTCGTCATCGAACGTACGCATGACGAAGCGGCCAGCCCGGCACGCCTGCAACAAATCCAGGCCATCCTGGAACGCGCCGCCAATGAAATACAGGGCCTCAACTGATATGACACCCGCAACACCAGTCGAACTTTCCGCGGGCCGCGAACGCGCCCTGCTGTGGCTTCTCGCGCTGACCCAATTCACCGTCATCATGGACTTCATGGTGATGATGCCGCTTGGGCCGCAGATCATGCAGGCTTTCGCCATCGGGCCCGCAGCATTCGCCACTGCCGTCTCCACCTATTCGTGGTGCGCGGGTCTGTCGGGGCTATTCGCCGCCACCTATATCGACCGCTTCGACCGCAAACGCCTGCTGCTGTTTGTGTACATCCTGTTTGCCTTGTCGAACCTGATCTGCGGCATGGCGAGCAGCTTTCATCTGCTGCTGATTGCGCGCGCTTTTGCCGGCATCACCGGTGGCGTGCTGGGCGCCATTGTCATGGCCGTCGTCAGTGACGTCATCCCCGTCAAGCGCCGCGGTGCTGCCACCGGCCTGGTCATGACTTCGTTCTCGATGGCCGCCATCGCAGGTGTGCCGCTAGGCGTGGTGCTCGGCGCGAAATTCGGCTGGCAGACGCCCTTCTACCTGCTGACGGCGTTCTCCGTGGTGATCTGGGCCATTGCCGCACGTCTGGTGCCGGCGCTCAACTCGCATCTGGCGAAAGGGCCGACACCCATTGCAGAGATCCTCCCGGACTTGTTCGCCCTCATCCGCAAGCCCGCACATCTGCGTGCCTTCGCCCTCACCGGCATGATCATGAGTTCCGGCATGATGGTCATTCCGTTCGTATCGCCGGTGCTGGTCGGCAATCACGGCGTGGCACCGCAGGAAGTCTCGTGGATCTATCTCGCGGGCGGGCTGGCGACACTGCTCACTTCGCGCCTTATCGGGCGCCTGTCGGACCGCTACGGCAAGCACAACGTCTTCCGCTACGTTTCCTTGTTCTCGATCCTGCCCATCCTGTTCATAACGCACCTGCCCGATCTGCCCTTGCTGTCGATCATCGCGTTCTTCCCCCTGTTCATGGTGTCCATATCGGGCCGCTCGATTCCGATGCAGGCGCTCATGACCACGGTGCCGGAGCCCGCCAGGCGTGGCGCGTTTCTCAGCGTGAATGCCGCCATCCAGTCGATCGGCACCGGCCTCGGCGCATGGTTCGGCGGGCTCCTGCTGAGCAGTGGCAAAGGCGCGGAAATCATTGGCTACGGCATGAATGGCTGGTGCGCCGCCGCGCTGACCGTGCTCGGCGTCGTCTGGATCCAGCGCGTGACCAGCGCGGCCAAACCTGTCGCGGTCACGGCGGAGCCTGTTGCTCAGGCTGTCTCTCAGCCCGCCGCAGGACCCTCAGCACCGTGACACGCGCGGGCTCGGCACCTCATCGCGCTGTGGGAGCGCCGCTCCCCACCCGCAACGGCGTGAGCCCGAGCTGCATCGTGCTGCCCGCAGGCGCGTGGCCCAGCATCGCCACATTTCTTGCAGACCGTCTGCCTGCCGTGTCTGCCGAAGGCTGGCTGGCACGCATCGAGGCGGGCAATGTCGTAGATGAGAATGGCATACCCGTTACGGTGGCGCGCCCCTACGCGGCAGGTCTGCGAATCTTCTACTACCGCTCGCTGGATGCAGAAGAGCCGATTCCCTTCGAGGAAAGCGTGCTGTTCCAGGACGACTACCTCGTCGTCGCCGACAAGCCGCATTTCCTGCCGGTGATTCCGTCGGGGCGTTACGTGCAGGAGACCTTGCTGGTGCGCCTCAAGCGCAAGCTGGGCATCGACACGCTGGCACCGATCCATCGCATCGATCGCGAAACGGCCGGGCTGGTGCTGTTCACCATTCAGCCTGCGACGCGTGGCCGCTACCAGGACCTGTTTCGCGAGCGCTCGGTCAGAAAGCACTACGAAGCGATTGCGCCATGGCGCCCCGAGCTGGCCTTGCCGCTCACCTATCGCAGTCGTATTGAAGAAGACGCTGTGCGTTTCATGCAGATGCGCGAAGTCGAAGGCGAAGCGAATGCCGAAACACACATCGACGTGCTTGAGGTACGCGGAGACCTCGCTCGCTATAGCCTGTCGCCCGTTACCGGCCGCAAGCATCAGCTACGTGCGCACTGCGCAGCGCTGGGCATCCCCATCCTCAACGACCTGATCTATCCGACGCTATATCCCGAAGGCAGTGACGACTACGCCAGGCCGCTGCAACTGCTAGCAAAGAGCATCGCATTCAATGATCCTGTCAACGGACTGGCGCGCAGTTTCAAGAGCGCCCGCACACTGAATTTCCCGATCTGAACGTGCCAAGAAGCGCAACAGGATGGAGCGAGCGCGCGGCTGGCCGAATTTGACAACTGAGAGCTCGCGCAGAGCAGTGCTTCGCACGGCGAGCGAGCCTTCTTTTACAAAAATTCCGCCAGCTGCGCGCTCGCTCCATCATGTTGCGTTTCTCAGAATTTCGGGATACGCAGGGTCTGGCTGATCATCAGCGTGCCCGACACCACAAACATCAGCACCAGAGGATGGAAGCCCCATGGCCCCAGCATGATGCTGCCGCCATAAAGACTCTCGCCAATGCTGCCCTGCCAGGCGCAGACGGCGAGCACGACACTCAACAGCACGCTGGTCGGAATCGGCGTGCCCTCGAAATACTTCACCTTGTCTCCGCCGCCAGACAGGAGCTCGGCCGTGACGTTGAAGCGCGCCAGGCGACTCACGCCGCAACACACGAAGTAGATCAGCGCAGCCAGATCCCAACCTCCCTGCATGCCCACGGCAAACGCCAGCGCGGCCGGGCCGACACCAAAGGAAATGATGTCTGACAGCGAGTCGAGTTCGCGGCCCAATGCTGAATGCTTGTGACGCCAGCGCGCGATACGCCCATCCAGCACGTCGAATATCAACGCGGCGATCGCCGCAACGGCTGCCGCAATGATCAGCCCCGAGTCATTGCTGCGCATGAAGGACATCGCGAGAAACACGGAAGCCATTCCGCACGCCGCATTTCCCAATGTAAAGAAGTCCGCGAGATGCAGTTGCCGGATCATCGAAAAATGTCTGGGCTTCGGCCCCTGAGCGGAGGATGGGGATGGCGACGGCAGGTCGGATGGGCGCATGGGGGACTCCGGAAGAATCAGGAAGTGCATGACGAAGAAAGCGCCAGCACGTGAACACGCCCTAAGACTGGACGATTGTCACCGCCTCGACAAGGGGCGCGATCAAGGCCCCGTCAATATCCTCCTCTGCTCCTGATGTAAGGCACTGATATTGCTGCTCCAGGGCGATTGAAAAGCCTGTTCGCGCCGCGATGACCACCCTTCAGGACACAAACTCCTTGCCACACAGCGAAATTTGCCGATTTGATAGGGTGAGGCACACGTTTTTGCTAGGTCTTGAAACCTTGGGCCGCTATGATCGCGACCTTCCCGAAGTTTCGAGTCCGGCTTTCAGCCCTCCCCCATGATTTCCATCAAGAACGTCACCCTGCGTCGTGGCACGAAGATCGTGCTCAACGCCACCACGGCAACCCTCAATCCCGGCGAGAAGGTCGGCCTGGTCGGTCGCAACGGCGCAGGCAAATCCTCGCTGTTCGCCCTGCTCAACGGCACCCTGCATGAAGACGGCGGTGAGTTCTCCATTCCCGCCCAATGGCAGATGGCACAAGTAGCGCAGGACATGCCGGAAACCGAGCAAAGCGCGACCGACTTCGTGATCGAGGGTGACGCAGTGTTGCTTGCAGCACGTTCTGCCGTCGCAGCAGCCGAAGCCAGCGACGACGGCATGGAAATGGCCCACGCCTACATGGCGCTGCACGACGCCGGCGAGCATGACGCTCCCGCTCGCGCCCAGGCCCTGATTCTCGGCCTCGGCTTCAGCACGGCCGAACTGAACAATCCGGTGAACAGCTTCTCCGGCGGCTGGCGCATGCGCCTGCAACTGGCACGCGCGCTGATGTGCCCGTCCGACCTGCTGCTGCTCGACGAACCGACCAACCACCTGGACCTCGACGCGCTGGTGTGGCTCGAAGCCTGGCTCAAGCGCTACGAAGGCACCATGGTTGTCATCAGCCATGACCGCGAATTCCTCGACGCTGTCACCTCAGTCACCCTGCATATCGACAACGCCAAGCTGGTGCGCTACGGCGGCAACTACAGCAAGTTCGAAGACATGCGCGCCGAGCAGATGGCGTTGCAGACCGCCTCGCTCGCCAAACAGGCCGACAAGATCGCTCATCTGCAGAAATTCATCGACCGCTTCAAGGCTTCCGCAGCGAAGGCCAAGCAGGCGCAGAGCCGCGTCAAGGCACTCGACCGCATGGTCAAGATCGCCCCCGTGCTGGCAGACGCCGAGTTCCAGTTTGAATTCAAGGAACCGACCAATATCCCTAACCCGATGCTGTCGATGCTCGACACCAGCTTTGGCTACCCGCCGCTGGCCGAAGCCCCGGCGGGCACGCCACCGACCGTCATCGTTAAGAACATCAATCGCTCGGTGCTCGCAGGTCAGCGCATCGGCATATTGGGCGCCAACGGCCAGGGCAAGTCGACCGTGGTGAAAACCATCGCCGACGCGCTCACACCGATTGCCGGTGAAATCACCAAGGGCAAGGGTCTGAATATCGGCTACTTCGCGCAGCAGGAACTCGACGTGCTGCGCCCCGAAGACACCCCGCTCGAACACATGATCCGTCTCGTCAAGGAAACGCCGGTCAACGCCCGCCCCGCCGGCATGGACTGGCGCGAGCAAGGTCTGCGCAACTTCCTCGGCACCTTCAACTTCGGCGGCGACATGATTCATCAAGCCGTCGGCAGCATGAGCGGCGGCGAAAAGGCACGTCTCGTGCTATGCATGATTGTGTGGCAGCGCCCGAACCTGTTGCTGCTTGATGAGCCGACCAATCACCTCGACCTTTCGACGCGCGAAGCACTCGGCGTCGCGCTCAACGAGTTCGAAGGCACCGTCATGCTGGTCAGTCACGATCGTGCACTGCTGCGTGCGGTGTGCGACGAATTCTGGCTGGTGGCCGATGGTGGCGTGGAACCTTTCGACGGCGACCTGGACGACTATCAGGTCTACCTGCTCGATCAGGCCAAGCGCGCGCGCGAAGCAGCTTCGGCGGCGCAGAAGAAGGCCGCAATGTAGGGTGGGTTCGGAGCGGAGCTGTTTAGCCGGGAGACATAGGTAACGGTTGTCGGGAGAGATAGGTAACACCTTTTATGCTTTCGCTTGATTCCTCAAAGGAGCAAGCGATGCCGTGGAAGGAGACCTCTCGGATGAGTGCACGACTCGAGTTCGTCAA